>NZ_AP043830.1:0-1597500 GCF_055379195.1 Salinicoccus jeotgali
TCCACTGCTCCCTGAAGTGAATGACGAGGAAAGTGTCGTACTGCCTTCTGCAGTATTGAAGACGATCATCACCCAGACCAATTTCGCAGTGTCATTATCTGAAACACGCCCTGTACTGACAGGCATCAACTGGCAATTCAGTGAAGATGGCATAAAATTCACAGCTACTGACTCGCACAGGCTGGCTTTAAGGAAACTCCAGGGCGAGCAGTTCAATATGGAGAATATGAATGCAATCATTCCCGGCAAATCGTTGACGGAACTCAACAAGATCATCACCGACTCTGATGAGGAAGTGGAAATACATTTCTCCCAAAACCAGGTACTGTTCAGCTACGGCAATATGCGTTTCATCTCCAGATTGTTAGAAGGCAACTATCCAGATACTTCCAGGCTCTTCCCGGAGAACTATGAAACGAAGGTGACTGTGAAGAACAGTGAGTTCTATCATGCCATCGACCGTGTCTCCCTACTTGCAAGGGAAGGCGGCAATAATGTCATACGCATGACGGTTGAAAACGGCAGTGTCGCACTCTCCTCCAATTCGCCGGAAGTTGGTACAGTGCACGAAGCCATCAATACCGGTAAAGTTGAAGGGGAAGATTTAAAGATATCCTTCAACTCGAAATATATGATGGATGCGCTGAAAGCCATCAACGATGACGAAGTCTCAATCGAATTCTTCGGCACGATGCGTCCATTTACACTGGAAGCGGCTGAATCAGATGAAGTTGTGCAGCTGATCTTACCGATCAGGACTTATTAGCTTAATGAATTGTAGTTTGAAATTTGCGACTGAGGCCCAGAATTTAAAAAAACGGGCTTCTCAGTCGCCTTTTTGTTTTGATGTAGGAAAACCCTAATTGCATGTTAAAACCCTCAAATCGCTTTATTTGCGCTTCTGGAGTGAAATTAAAGTTAAAATGTAGTATAATATAGAGGTGAGATTAAGGAGGATGAGTGTATGAAAAGCATCCGGTTCGATGAACTGATAACATTGGGAAAATTTCTCAAGCATGAAGGGATCATAGGCACGGGCGGAGAAGCTAAGTGGTTCCTGCAAGAGAATGAAGTGCTGTTGAATGGAGAACCTGAAAACCGCAGAGGCAAAAAGCTCCATGATGGCGATACACTGGATCTAGGCGAACACGGCCAGTTCAGGATCGAATACACCAAATGATTCTAAATCGCATCAATCTCGGGGACTACAGAAATTATGAAAAATTGGATCTTGTCTTCCATTCGAAATTGAATGTATTTATAGGACAAAACGCCCAAGGGAAGACGAATCTGCTGGAAGCGATCCATTTTTTGGCGTTGGCCAAGAGCCATCGTACTTCAAAAGATAGGGAGCTCATCCGTTTCGGAGAGGAAGAAGCGTATCTCAATGGACATATCACGACTTCCTACAGCACATTCCCGCTTTCGTTGAGCGTCAGCAAAAAGGGCAAACGCGCTAAGGTGAATCATATGGAAGTCTCCAAATTGAGCGACTATATCGGACATTTGAATGTGGTCCTCTTTGCCCCGGAAGATCTGAATATCGTCAAAGGTTCCCCGCAGATCAGACGGAAGTTCATCAACATGGAATGCGGCCAGATATCAAAGGTCTACATCAGCATGTTGAGCGGTTACCAGAAGGTACTCCTCCAAAAGAACAATTATTTGAAGAAGAGGGATGCCGACCGGGTCATGGTCGACGTATTGAATGAACAACTTGCATATTATGCAAGTTTAATTATTTTAAAAAGGCAACAATTCGTGGAGACGATCGAGAAGCATGCCCGGAGGATTCATGGAGATATATCGAACGGCCGGGAAGTGCTCTCTGTGGAATATAAACCGAACGTCAAGTATCAGGAGACGGAAAGGGAAGCACTCGAAGCGGAATTGAAGCAGATATTCACGGATATGCTTGAACGGGAAATCGAACGGGGACAGTCCCTGGTTGGTCCCCACCGTGACGATATCGCTTTCTACATCAATGACTTTGATGTTCAGACCTACGGCTCCCAGGGCCAGCAGAGAACGACAGCCCTATCGGTGAAATTAGCGGAGCTTGAACTCATCAGGGAAGAAATCGGCGAGTATCCGATTCTTCTGCTCGATGATGTGCTTAGTGAGCTGGATGAAACGAGGCAATCCCATCTGCTGACTTCGATACGGGATAAGGTCCAGACATTTGTCACTACAACATCAATCAGTGATATCAACCATGAAATCATGGACGACATGGAAGCGTTCGGAATAGAAGATGGCAAGGTGAAAGTTTAATGGAGGATGATAATATGGCTGAGAAGAACATGGACACATATGGTGCCAGTCAGATACAGGTATTGGAAGGATTGGAAGCAGTCCGCAAGCGTCCAGGGATGTATATTGGATCTACAGCTGCAAAAGGGCTCCACCATCTAGTATGGGAAATAGTGGATAACAGTATCGATGAGGCGATGGCAGGACACGCCAATCGCGTCAATATTACGGTTGAAGAAGATAACTGGGTGCGGGTAACCGATAACGGCCGTGGAATCCCGGTGGATATTCAGGAGAAGATGGGCAGACCAGCAGTAGAGGTCATACTGACCGTCCTTCATGCCGGCGGTAAGTTCGGCGGCGGTGGATACAAGGTTTCAGGTGGCTTGCACGGCGTCGGTTCATCCGTGGTCAATGCGTTGAGTGAAACGCTTGAAGTGTATGTGCACCGTGACGGCAAGATCCATCACCAGAGCTATACAAGGGGTGTTCCTGATTTCGACCTCAAAGTCATTGGAGATACCGACAAGACAGGTACGGAAATCCGGTTCAAGGCGGATAGCCAGATCTTTACGGAAACATTGGATTATGACCTAGAGGTTCTGCAGAAGCGGACTAAGGAACTGGCATTCCTGAACAAGGGACTTGAGATCAACTTGACGGATGAGCGCGGCGAAGAGGATATCTCCTATCAGTATTACTTTGAAGGCGGCATCATGTCTTATGTGGAACAGATGAATGAAACGCGCGATGTGCTCCATGATGAAGTGATATATATGCACAGCGAAAGGGACGAAGTGGAAGTGGAGATTGCCCTCCAGTACAACAATGGGTATAACACCACACTTCTATCCTACGCCAACAACATCCACACATACGAAGGCGGTACGCATGAAGATGGCTTCAAACGTGCCTTGACGAAAGTGATCAATAATTACGGCGTCAAAAACCGCATCATCAAAGAAGGCGAAGATCGTTTGAGCGGTGAAGACGTCCGCGAAGGCTTGACTGCTGTCGTCTCCATCAAGCATACGGATCCGCAGTTTGAGGGTCAGACAAAGACCAAGTTCGGCAACTCGGAAGCTAGGCTGATCACCGACCAGCTGTTCAGCGAAGGATTTGAGCGCTTCCTACTCGAGAATCCCGCTCCTGCCAAAATCATCGTCGAAAAAGGTCTGACAGCCCAGCGTGCCCGTGTGGCTGCTAAAAAAGCACGTGAGATGACACGTAGGAAATCAGCGCTTGAAGTATCCAGTCTGCCCGGTAAGCTCGCCGACTGTTCAAGCAAGGACCCTTCAGAGAGCGAACTGTTCATCGTGGAGGGGGACTCGGCTGGTGGTTCCGCCAAATCTGGCCGGAACTCAACCACGCAGGCGATTCTGCCTCTCCGCGGTAAAATATTGAACGTGGAAAAGGCCCGCCTCGACAGGATTCTGAACAACAACGAAATCCGTGCCATGATCACTGCACTCGGTACAGGCATCGGAGAGGAATTCGACTTGTCGAAGGCCCGCTACCATAAAATCGTGATCATGACCGATGCGGACGTCGACGGGGCACACATCCGTACGCTGCTCCTCACATTCTTCTACCGGTTCATGCAGCCTTTGATCGAAGCGGGATATGTGTATATTGCGCAGCCACCACTCTACAAAGTGGAACAGGGCAAGAACAAACACTATGTCTTTGACGACAGGGAACTTGTGGAACTCAGGAAAGAGTTGAAGGAAACCCCTAAAATCTCACTTTCAAGATATAAAGGTCTGGGTGAAATGAATGCAGATCAGTTGTGGGAGACCACGATGGATCCGGACTTCAGGACCATGTTGCAGGTGACCTTGGATGATGCGGTATTGGCCGATCAGACATTTGAGATGCTGATGGGCGACATTGTCGAAAACCGCCGCAATTTCATCGAGGATAATGCATTGTACGTACAGAATCTAGACGTCTAAACAGTGGAGGGTATTTTTGAATGAGCAGAGTGACAGAAATCAATATAAGCAAAGAAATGCGTACCTCATTCCTTGACTATGCCATGAGTGTCATAGTATCGAGGGCATTGCCGGACGTCCGGGACGGCATGAAGCCAGTGCACCGCAGAATAATGTACGGCATGCATGACAACGGTATGACTTCTGAAAAACCATACAAGAAATCGGCCAGGATCGTCGGGGACGTCATGGGTAAATACCACCCCCACGGCGACTCCTCAATCTATGAAGCGATGGTGCGCATGGCGCAGGACTTCAGCTACCGCTACCCGTTGGTCGATGGCCAGGGCAACTTCGGTTCGATGGACGGAGACGGCGCGGCGGCGATGCGTTACACCGAGGCCAGGATGAGCAAGATTTCCATGGAGATGATGCGTGACATCAATAAGGACACGGTCGATTTCCAGGATAACTATGACGGTAACGAACGCGAACCTGTCGTGCTGCCGTCACGGTTTCCGAATATGCTCGTCAACGGAACGAGTGGTATAGCTGTCGGCATGGCGACCAACATCCCTCCGCATAACTTGACGGAAGTCATCGATGCTGTCCTCGCCTATTCAAGGGATGGGGACATTACACTACCTGAATTGATGGAATATGTTAAAGGGCCCGATTTTCCAACAGCTGGACTGATTGTCGGAAAAAGCGGCATCAGGCGGGCATATGAGACCGGCCGTGGATCGGTCATTATGCGTGCGCGCTGTGAAATAGAAATGATGAAAAACGGCAAGGAGCGCATCGTGGTTTCAGAGATTCCCTACCAGGTGAACAAGTCGCGTCTTGTGGAAAAGATTGCAGAACTGGCACGGGATAAGAAGATTGAAGGCATTACCGACTTGCGTGACGAGACGAGCTTGAAAGAAGGCGTCAAGATCATCATCGAAATCCGCAAGGACAGAAATGCCAATGTTATCTTGAACAACCTCTACAAGCAAACACCACTCCAGACCAGTTTTGGGATCAATACACTTGCCCTAGTTAATGGTCAGCCGAAAATACTCGGTCTTAAAGAAGTGCTTGCACACTATCTGGAGCACCAGAAAGTCATCGTCACCAGACGCACGAAGTTCGATCTGAAACGTGCTGAAGACCGTGCGCATATTTTGGAAGGACTTCAGATTGCGCTCGATAATATCGATGAGATCATCACCCTGATCCGGGAAGCTGCGAACGACGAAGCGGCCAAGACCGGTCTGATGGAACGTTTCAACCTCTCTGAGAGGCAGTCACAGGCCATCTTGGACATGCGTCTAAGACGCCTCACCGGCCTCGAGAGGAGCAAGATCGAAAATGAGTATAATGAAGTCCAGAAGACTATTGAATACTTGAAGACGATTCTTGCAGATGATGAGAAGCTGCTGGATATCATTCGGGAAGAATTGATTGAAATAAGGGATAAATACGGGGATGAACGTAAGACTGAAATCACCCTCGGTAATCTATCCGACATCGAGGATGAAGACCTCATACCGGAAGAACAGATTGTAGTCACGCTCAGCAACAGCAACTACATCAAACAACTCCCCTCCTCCACCTATCGCGCTCAGCACCGCGGCGGACGTGGGGTCCAGGGCATGAATACGGTTGAAGATGATTTCGTCAGCCAGATTGTGACGATGAGTACGCATGACTACATCCTGTTCTTCACAAACAAAGGGCGGGTCTATCGCCTGAAAGGCTATGAGATACCTGAGATGTCCCGTCAATCCAAAGGGATACCGATCGTCAACATGCTTGAGATTGATAAGGATGAAGCCATCAGCACCATGATCAGCGTAAAAGACGAAGATACTGCGGATAAATATCTTGTCTTTGCAACCCGCAATGGCCTCGTGAAGCGTTCTCCACTCGATAATTTCGAGCGGATCAACAGAAATGGTAAAATCGCCATTACATTCCGTGGAGATGATGAGTTGCTTGCGGTACGCCTGACAGATGGTTCCAAAGAAATCATCCTTGGTACGCGCCAGGCCAATTTGATTCGTTTCCCTGAAGATCAGATCCGTTCCATGGGCCGCACTGCAGCCGGTGTGAAAGGGATTAATCTACGCGAGGGTGATTACCTTGTGGGACTGGACGTATTGGCAGAAGATCAGTCAATCCTTGTCGTAACGGATAACGGTTACGGTAAATTGACTCCGGAAGCCGAGTATCGTGTGACGCGGCGCGGCGGCATGGGCGTCAAAACGTCCAATCTGACGGAACGTATCGGCGAATTGGTCTACATTGCTGCAGTCGATGGCGATGAAGACTTGATGATCGTCACGGATCACGGTGTATTGATCCGCCTGTTGATGGAGCAAGTATCGACCACAGGGCGCAATACCCAAGGCGTCAGATTGATTCGGATGGCCGAAGACCAGAAAGTGGCGACCGTCGCCAAAGTGAAGGAAGAAATAGAAGATGAAGCGCTTGAAGCGCAAGATGAAAGCTCAGATGACACAGAATCAACAGAAACAGATGATGGACAATAGGTCCACCCCATCCCTCCTGCCATATGGCAGGAGGGATTTTTATATGGAGAATTGCACTATGATGATGAAAGCGCTATAATGAAACTAGTTATCAGAGAATTTAGTGAACCGCCATAAATGAAATGAAGAGGTATAAAATGCAACAGTCATTCGGTAAATACGCTACACTCACTGCTTTAGTGGGTCAGGAAACAGCCCAGCAGCTGATGCCGGAATATGCATCTTTTCAGGTGACTACCGGGAAAGTCGGCTCAATGGATCTCAAGAAAGTCATCTCTTCCGTTGAAACTGCAGCGAAACGCAATGGCATCATCAATGGAGAAGTCTATCGTGAGACCCATGCGCTCTATCACGCCATCATTGAAGCGGCGGAAGGCGTGACGCGCGGAAAATTGAGCGTCGGTGAAATCATGCGCACAGTCGGGTTGACCTTCTCGATAGTGAGGGGCCGTCCCTATACTGAGGACGCTGAAGGCGAGTGGATTGCCGTATGCTTCTATGGCACAATCGGTGCGCCGATCAAAGGCAAGGAGCATGAGACTCTCGGACTTGGCATCAACCATATATAGAATCGAATATTTGTCACAGACAATAGACATTAGAGACACTAACCATCCAAGTGGGATGATTGTGTCTTTTTTTATTGCTAAAAGGAGGCAGCATTATGACAGTTTTAACATTGAACGGAAATGGATTGACCATCGAAAAGATGAAGACATTTCTGAAGGATGACCACAGCACAGTCGAAATTTCGGAGGAAGCGTATCAGAATGTCAGAGCATCCAGGAAGACCGTGGAGCGCATTATCGAGGACGAGAAGACCATCTACGGCATCACAACGGGTTTTGGCCTGTTTTGCGACGTCAGGGTTTCAAAGGATAAAACGACTGATCTTCAAGTCAATCTGATCCGCTCCCATGCCTGCGGCATGGGAAATTCATTTGCTGAGAAGACAGTGCTTGCAATGATGGTCCTCAGGTTGAATACTCTCCTCAAAGGATACTCCGGCGTTACCGTTGAGTTGGTGGACCAATTAAAAGCTTTCATCAATCAGCGCATCATTCCGGAAGTGCCTGAGCAGGGCTCCCTTGGTGCTTCTGGAGACCTTGCCCCCCTTTCCCATCTCGCTCTTGCCCTGATTGGGGAAGGCGAAGCTTTCTACCAGGGTACCCTCAGACCATCATCAGAAATACTCGCGGAAACTGGCCTCACTCCCCTCACCTTGCAGGCAAAGGAAGGGTTGGCACTTATCAACGGCACACAGCCGATGACTGCCCAAGGGCTCATCAATTACATCGAAGCGGAAAAGATCATGGACGATAGCCTATGGATATCTGCCCTCACTCTTCAGGCGTTGAATGGCATCACGGATGCATTCAATGAGAAGGTGCACCAGTCACGGGGCTACAAGGAACAAACCGATGTCGCATCACGTATGCGGGACTTGCTCGAAGGTTCCCACTTGACGACGCGTCAGGGCGAAATGCGTGTACAGGATGGCTATTCGCTGCGGTGCATCCCGCAAGTGCACGGTGCTTCTCTGCAGACCTTGGCATATGTGAAAGAAAAGATTGAGATCGAAATGAATGCGGCGAATGACAATCCGTTGATTTTTGGAGAAGAGGAAGTCATCTCTGGCGGGAATTTCCATGGTCAGCCGATTGCGATTGCGATGGACTTGCTTAAAATCGGCGTCAGTGAAATTGCCAATATTTCTGAAAGGCGCATTGAACGGCTTGTCAATCCTGCATTGAATGGAGATCTTCCTGCCTTTTTGAGTCCAGAAGAAGGGTTGCAGTCGGGGGCGATGATTCTTCAGTATGCAGCGGCAAGCCTAGTATCCGAAAACAAGACACTTGCCCACCCGGCAAGCGTCGACTCCATCCCCTCCTCGGCCAATCAGGAAGATCATGTGTCGATGGGTACGATAGGCGCCCGGCATGCCAGAGATATCATCGATAACGTACGGAACGTCATCGCAATCGAACTGTTCATCGCATTGACGGCCGTTGAAATTAAAGGGCACGATAAACTGTCGCCGAAAACACGCGAAAAATTTGATGAATACCGCAGCCATGCCGCATTCATCAATCAGGACCGCAATTTCAGTAAGGATATTAAAGTATTGTCTGAAGAACTTAAAAAAATCAAAGGGGTAGCAGAATATGTCTAGAAAAATAACTGCAAAAAAAGGTCTGGAAATCGAATGTAAGGGATGGGAGCAGGAGGCAGCTTTACGCATGTTGTACAACAACCTCGATCCTGAAGTGGCGGAACGTCCTGAAGATCTGGTCGTCTATGGCGGCATCGGTAAGGCGGCGCGAAACTGGGAAGCCTTTGAAGCGATTGAACGCACGTTGCGCAATCTCGAGAAGGATGAAACGATGCTGGTCCAGTCAGGTAAGCCAGTGGCCGTATTCAAGACACATGAAGAAGCGCCGCGCGTCCTCATGTCAAATTCCGTACTGGTGCCGAAATGGGCGACATGGGACCATTTCCATGAGCTCGATAAAAAAGGCCTTATGATGTACGGCCAAATGACGGCGGGAAGCTGGATATACATCGGCTCCCAAGGCATCGTCCAAGGTACATATGAAACGTTTGCCGAACTGGCGAATCAGAACTATGGCGGTACGATGCGTGGCACGATCACTCTGACGGCAGGCCTTGGTGGCATGGGAGGTGCCCAACCGCTTGCTGTCACGATGAATGAAGGGGTGGCCATTTGTGTGGAAGTGGATGAGACGCGTATTGATAAGCGACTGGATACCCGTTATCTCGATAAAAAGACCGCTTCTCTCGATGAGGCGCTGGAGATGGCTGAAGCGGCGAAGAATAAGGGGGAGGCGTTATCAATCGGCCTGCTTGGCAATGCTGCTGAAGTCCATCATGAAATTTTAAGGCGGGGCTTCAAAATAGATATAGTGACCGACCAGACTTCTGCCCATGACCCTCTAAACGGCTATGTGCCGGAAGGTTACAGCCTGGAAGCGGCAGCTGAATTGAGGCATGGAGACCCTAAGGAATATGTGAAGCTTTCATCCGCTTCAATGGCGAATCATGTCCAGGCCATGCTGGAATTCCAGAAAAAAGATGCCATCGTCTTCGATTACGGCAACAATATCCGCCAAGTGGCGCATGATGCAGGCGTTGAAGATGCATTCGACTTCCCGGGGTTCGTCCCAGCCTACATCCGGCCCCTGTTCTGTGAAGGCAAAGGGCCTTTCCGCTTTGCGGCGTTGAGCGGCGATCCGGAAGATATCAAAGCCGCGGACGACAAGATGCGCGAACTGTTCCCGGATAACGAAAAACTGTTGAGGTGGCTGGATATGGCCCAGGAGAAGATCGCCTTCCAGGGTCTGCCTTCCAGAATTGCCTGGCTAGGATATGGGGAGCGGGCGAAAATGGGTCTCGCGTTGAATGAAATGGTCGCAAATGGTGAGATATCAGCACCCGTAGTCATTGGACGGGATCATCTGGACAGCGGATCCGTGGCGAGCCCCAACCGGGAAACGGAGAGCATGAAGGATGGCAGTGACGCCGTCGGTGACTGGGCGATACTGAATGCCCTGGTAAATACAGCAGCAGGTGGATCATGGATCAGCGTCCATCACGGCGGCGGCGTAGGCATGGGCTACTCGCTCCATGCTGGGATGGTGGTTGTTGCAGATGGCACCGACAATGCAAAAAGACGGCTGGAACGCGTGTTGACGAGCGATCCCGGCATGGGTGTCGCACGTCATGTTGATGCAGGGTATGACATTGCGGTGGATACTGCGCAAGAGAAAGGTGTACAAATACCGATGCTAAAGGAGAATGAATAATGAATGATATCATCATAAAAAATATAAAATCACTGTTGCTGCCGAAGAAGAGCGATGGACCATTAAAAGGCAAAGAGATGGATGAACTTGAAATCATCGATGATCAGGCAATGATTGTCATCAAAGATGATAAGGTGGTCTACCGTGGTGCAGAAACGGATGACTATCAAGCATCTGAAACAATCGATGCGGCAGGTATGATCGCCTCCCCTGCCCTAGTCGATCCCCACACCCATGTGGTGCATGGCGGTTCCCGAGAACATGAGATGGCCCTAAAACGCCAAGGAGTGGATTACCTGACCATTCTGGAACAAGGCGGCGGCATCCTCAATACGGTCGAACAGACGAAAAAGGCAACGCATCAGGAATTGTTCGATAAAGCCTCAAAGAATATCATCCGTATGATCCAGTACGGGGTGTTGACTGTAGAAAGTAAGAGCGGATACGGCCTTGACCGGGAAAATGAATTAAAGCAGCTGGAAGTTTCCCGGGAAATAGCTGAAAAATTCCCGTTGACGATGCGCCACACATTCCTCGGGCCGCACGCCATCCCTAAAGGGGCCGACAGCGAAGCTTTCCTGGATGAAATGATCGATCTGTTGGATGAGGTGAAAGACTACGCGGATTTTGCAGATATCTTCTGTGAAACGGGTGTCTTCACCATCGAGCAGTCGAGGAAGTATATGGAAGCGGCAAATGAAAAAGGCATGAGGGTCAAAATACATGCTGATGAAATCGACCCGCTTGGCGGACTGGAACTCGCCATCGAGCAGAATGCGATCAGCGCAGACCATCTGGTCGCAGCGAGTGATGAAGGCAAAAGACAGCTTGGTGACAGTGACACAGTAGCAGTGCTGCTGCCGGGTACGACATTCTACCTTGGCAAGGAGGAATATGCAGATGCGCGCGGCATGATAGCAAACGGCGGTGCCGTAAGCCTGGCCACCGATTATAACCCGGGAAGCTGCGTAACCGACAACCTGCAGATGATCATGGCGATCGCAAGCCTCAAACTGAAGATGACACCTAATGAAATATGGAATGCGGTAACTGTCAATGCGGCCCACGCGATCGATGCGGACAAAGGGACGCTTGAAGTGGGAGACGATGCTGATATCGTCCTATGGGATGCACCGAACCATGAATATATCCCCTACCACTACGGGGTCAACCATGCCCATACCGTCCTCGCTAAAGGCCAGGTGGTCTACAGGCAGCCAGGACTCCTTACGAATTGATGGACTTGCATTTACATGCTGTTCATAATAGAATGAAGAAAAGTTGAATAGCAGTCACTCGCAAGGAAGCAGTAGTGTACAGCTTGTTTACAGAGAAGTCATGGGTGGTGAAAATGACTGCAGGCGAACATGAATTTCCGTCCTTGGGTAAAAGAGTGGCCGGTATCCTGTACCGTTAAATGTTCAAGATGATGCACAGCATCAAATTAGGGTGGCAACGCGTATACCACGTCCCTTTCCGGGGCGTGGTTTCTTTTATTTCAAAATAGATGGAGGTCAAACTTATGCTTGATATCAAATTAATCCGTAATGAAACGGAACGTGTGAAGGAAAAGACAAGGAAGCGTGGCGAAGATCCTGCAATCATAGATGAGATATTGGAGTTGGATGACTCCCGCAGGACACTTATCCAGAAGACCGAAGAGTTGAAGGGCAAGCGCAATAAAGCATCTGAAGAAATTGCGCTGAAGAAGCGGAACAAAGAAAACGCAGATGATGCCATCCAAGCCATGCGCGATGTCGGTGAGGAGATCAAAGACATCGATGAGCAGCTTAAGGCCGTCAAAGCAAGCTTCAATGATAAGATGAGCCGAGTGCCGAACCTCATCCACGATGATGTGCCTGAAGGGCAGGATGACACGGAAAACGTGGAAATCCGCAAGACGGGCGCGCCCCGTAAATTTGATTTTGAACCAAAAGCGCACTGGGATCTGCTGACTGACCTGGAACTGGCGGACTTCGAGCGTGCCGCAAAGGTTTCCGGGGCGCGCTTCGTCTACCATACGGGAGACGGTGCAAGGCTGGAACGTGCGTTGATGAATTTCATGCTGGATGTGCATAATAAAAATGGCTACCGGGAAATGATGACGCCGCAGATCGTGCGTGCAGAAGCCATGTACGCTACAGGCCAGCTGCCAAAATTCGGGGATGACCTGTTCAAGATAGAAGACATGGAAATGTATACAATCCCGACTTCAGAAGTCACTTTGACGAATTTCTACAAGGATGAAACGTTGTCTGAGGGACAATTGCCTACTAAATTCACTGCCCAGACAGCTTGTTTCAGAAGTGAAGCAGGATCTGCCGGGAGGGACACCCGCGGTCTCATCCGTCTGCATCAGTTCAATAAGGTTGAAATGGTGCGCATAGAACGCCCTGAAGATTCCTGGAATGCACTTGAAGAAATGACCGAGCATGCAGAGAATATATTGAATCTGTTGGAGATTCCGCACCGCACTGTGCTGCTCTGTACAGGAGACATCGGATTCGGTTCTTCGAAAACCTACGATGTCGAGGTATGGCTGCCGAGTTATGAGGACTACAAAGAAATCAGTTCAGTCTCCAACATGGCCGATTTCCAGGCGCGCCGTGGCAACATCAAGTTTAAGCGCGAAAAAGGGGCGAAAGCCGAGTTCCTACACACATTGAATGGCAGTGGACTAGCGGTCGGACGGACGATGGCTGCACTGTTGGAAAATTATCAGAATGAAGATGGTTCGGTCACGATCCCAGAAATACTCAGACCGTATATGAATGGTCAGGAGAAACTTGAAGCGTTATAATAGTACTAATGGATGCTCCTATTCGTTTAGGGGCTTTATTTTATTTTTGGAGGCGCAGAAATTTGAATAGACAAGTATCGATGCTTCAACTTATGCTGGTGCTGTTCACTGTCTTTGTGTTCATCACCCTCACAGACATCAGCCTGCTTTTTGGAGCAGTCCTGCTGCCATTCGCAGCTTTTTTCCTAGTCAGGTTGAAACATCAGTCCAATTACCACTTTTGGCTGACTTTCATCAGTTTCCTGATACCTGCCATCCTACTGCTTTCGCCAGATTCTTGGCTGTGGTTTGTGGTATTATATATAGTGGCAACAGTCCTTCATAGGACTTTGAAAAATGAAGACTCGCAGGAACTCACACTCTTCTATTTGACGGCTGCGCTTATGATCAGTACGATCGGGGGATTGAACTTGCTTCAGGGGCTTGGGTATATCCAGCCGCTGTCAGAAACCTACCTGAATATCCGCAACTGGTATATTGAACAAGTTGAGATGTATGGTTCCATCGCGTCATCTACGCTTGATAGCGGCCTCATCCAAAGTACGATGGACCAGCTGTTCATCAACCTGCCGGCGCATATCACCGTACTGTCGTTTCTGATTGCGCTCTACACGGTTCTGATGCAACGGGTCCTCTTTGCTTCAACAGATGTGAAGCTGTGGAAATACCGTTCCTTCAAGGAATGGATATTCCCAAGGTTCGTGCTGCATTTATTTTTGATTCTGTTTATAGTATCATTCTTTACAACTGAAGGTGCAGCTCAGTCGACCATTGGAAATATAATGGTTGTCATGGAATGGGCCCTGTTTCTCCATGGCCTAAGCTTCCTCTATTTCTTTTTCATGGAAAAGAAGCTTAACAAGGCTCTATCGATTGCACTGCTGGTGCCGTTTGCCCTACTCAGGCCAATTACGCTGCTTATCGGCATATTTGAAATGATCTTCAGGTTCAGGAAACTATTACTGACAAAAAGGAAGTGATGAGAATGTATAATGTGCTGGACAAGAGAATGGTATTCATACCATTCGCCATAGCAGCGTTCCATATACTGGTCATGAATATATTTGTCCTGACCAACCATTTCAGGACCGGTCTGCTCTTTCTGATCGTAAGCGCCATTCTCCTGACACTTCTCAGCCTGTACCTCTACCGATCGGTCATCCTCAACGAAACCCGCTTCCGACAGATGGTGGTGGATATCGCAGGCAGCAAGCAGTATGCGATCGATGAATTGCCGATGGGGCTGATCATACTGAATGATGAAGATGAAATCGAGTGGATGAATGACTACATGTACAAGGAAATCTCGAAAGAGAACTTGAATGTACCGATCAACCGCCTATTTCCGAACGTCATGACCACATTGAAGGCAAATAATATACAGACGACGGAATCGACCTACAATGACAAGCACTACAAGATCTATTGGGACGAAAAGTTTCAGGCCCTCCATCTGATCGACATCACCAATCAGCGTCGTAAGGAGATGGAGCTTGAGGAGAAGCAGCCTGTTATCGGTATACTTTTCCTCGACAACTACGATGAGGTCACCCAGAACATGAGTGAGGCCCTAAAGAGTGAATTGAACAACAACATCACGAACATAATCAACGATTGGGCCAATCATCACCATATCTACATCAGACGATTTTCACAGGATCGTTTCATCGTGCTGCTGAATTCAAAAAGTCTGAACGAAATGGAAGATACGCGCTTCAACCTATTGGATGAAGTGCGTGACCGTACGCAGGAACTGGGTGCACAGATCACATTGAGCATCGGCATCGGTGAAGGTTCCGATGATTATATCGAAGTCGGCGAACTCGCCCAGTCCAGCCTCGACCTCGCATTGGGGCGTGGTGGGGACCAGGTCGCCATCAAGACGATGAACGGCAACGCCAGGTTCTACGGCGGCAAGACGGATCCGATGGAGAAGCGGACACGGGTCAAGGCGCGCGTCATATCGCATGCCTTGCGTGACCTTCTCCTCGAAGGTGACAACGTGCTCATCATGGGGCATAAGCACCCGGACATGGATTCGCTCGGCTCCGCAATCGGCGTAGCCAAATTGGCTTCCATGAATGGCATAGAAGCGAATATCGTGCTCAATGATGAAGATATCGACGAAACGCTTCAGAGGATGATGAATGAACTCGAGAAGCGCGAAGATCTGATGGAAATATTCGTGACCTCTGAAGAGGCATGGGAAAAGATGAATTCGAAGACGACGGTCGTCGTCGTCGATACCCACCGTCCAAGCATGGTGCTCGATGAGGTTCTCCTCAACAAGGCCACACGGAAAGTAATCATCGACCACCACCGGCGTTCCGATGATTTCATCTCAAATCCGCTCCTTGTGTATATGGAACCTTATGCATCGAGTGCGAGTGAACTGGTGGCGGAGATGCTGGAGTACCAGAATAAGGAACAGAAGCTGTCTCGTCTGGAAGCGACGGTCATGCTGACCGGCATCATTGTAGATACAAGGAACTATACGCTGCGTACCGGTTCTCGGACATTCGATGCGGCAAGCTTCCTGAGGAGCCAAGGCGCAGACCCGGTATTGGCGCAGACCTTCCTGAAGGATGATATAGACACCTATATTGCGCGGAGCGACCTCATCAAGTCCGCTGAAATCAGGGACAATGGCATCGCCATAGTCAAAGCCGATCCGTCAATGACCTATCACCCTGTCACAGTCGCCCAGGCTGCCGATCAGCTTCTGCAGATCGAAGGCGTCCAGGCTTCATTCGTCATGGCGATAAGGGAAGATGAGTCGATTGGCATATCTGCGCGCTCGTTCGGGGAAGTCAACGTCCAGCTGGTCATGGAGGCCTTGGGCGGAGGTGGACACTTGTCCAACGCCGCAACACGCGTCACAGATAAAACGATGGATGAACTTTACGAAGAACTGATAGAAACAATAGACGATATACTTTATAACGGGAGTGAAGAAGAATGAAAGTGATCTTTCTGAGCGATGTAAAAAATAAAGGTAAAAAAGGTGAAGTGAAGGAAGTGGCGACAGGCTATGCCCAAAACTACCTTCTTAAAAAAGGATTGGCTGAAGAAGCCACACCTGGCAACTTGGCAAAACTAGAAGCAGAAAAAGAAGCCAAAGCCGAAAAAGCCAAGCAGGAATTGGAAGATGCGAAAGCACTGAAGGAAGAACTGGAAGAAAAAGAAGTCGAAGTCAAGACGAAGGCCGGCGAAGACGGCCGCCTGTTCGGTTCAATCAGTTCAAAACAGGTGAAGGAAGCCTATGAGAAGCAGCACGGCATAAAATTGGATAAAAGGAAACTCGATATGTCACAGCCATTGAAGAGTCTTGGCTACCACAAGATGAATGTAAAACTCCACCAGGAAGTCTCTGCTGAAATCAAAGTGCATGTCGTCGAAGAATAATCAGCCGGGGAGGCATTGATATTGGATATACATCAGCAGATGCCCCATAACATGGAGGCGGAACAATCTGTCCTCGGTGCGATATTGATCAATCCGGAAATCTTCATTTCTACTGCGGAGACACTGGATCCTGAAGATTTTTACCGTTCGGAACACCGGCATATTTATCAGGCTATGGGCATATTGAGTGAAAACCATCAGAATATCGATGTCGTCACCCTGATCGATCAATTGAAAAGTATGGAAGTACTCAATTCCGTCGGTGGACCGCGCTATCTTGCGGAATTATCCAATGTTGTGCCAACAAGCCGCAATGCGGCGTTCTATGTTGATATCGTTGCGAAATATGCCCTTAAAAGAAAATTGATCCAGACAGCTGAAGAAATCGCCAATGAAGGGTTTTCGGAGGATGCAGAAATAGAAGATCTACTGACTGAAGCCGAGTCAAGGATCATGTCGATATCTGAAAGCCGGCGGAATGAAGGCTTCAAGTCCATGAAGTCCGTCGTCCACGAAGTCTACGAACAAGTTGAAGCCAGGGCCGGCCAGACGGACACTACAACCGGTATCCCGACCGGCTACCGGGACCTTGACTTCATGACATCGGGATTCAACCGCAATGATCTGATCATCCTCGCCGCCCGCCCTTCCATGGGTAAGACGGCCTTCGCCTTGAATATCGCAGGCCATGCCGGCACTTCAGCCGAGAACCATACTGTGGCGATATTTTCGCTCGAAATGGGAGCCGATCAGCTTGTTTCACGGATGATCTCAAGCCAGGGCATGATTGATGCGACAAAGCTGCGTCAAGGGAATCTCGGACATGATGACTGGGATAATTTCACGACTGCGATAAGCAGTCTGGCGGAATCGAAAATCTTCATAGATGATTCACCGGGGATCCGTGTCAACGATATCCGCTCGAAATGCATGCGCCTGAAGCAGGAGCATGGTCTGGATATGGTGATCATCGATTACCTCCAGCTGATCCAGGGGTCGAGCAGTAAGCGCAGCGACAACCGTCAGCAGGAAGTATCGGAGATTTCACGTATGCTGAAGGCATTGGCACGCGAAATGGAATGTCCGGTCATAGCACTGAGCCAGCTCTCCCGTAGTGTGGAGACGCGGCAGGACAAGCGGCCGATGATGAGTGACTTGCGTGAATCCGGTTCAATTGAGCAGGATGCCGACATCGTCGCCTTCCTATACAGAGAAGATTACTATACGCGGGGCGATGGTGAAGAGGAGGCTGAAGGTGCGCAGAAGGAACAGGACGAAATTGAAATCATCCTGGCCAAGCACCGTAACGGACCAACAGGTACCGTCAAGCTGATCTTCAATAAATCCTACAGCAGTTTCTTTGACCAGGACAATAGAGGTTATGATGACGGGTATATCCCGCCGAACTAATTACGAATGTTTTTATAGGGTCCCTATAAAAACGTTCGTATTTTTAATTGCATTATGCTCAGCTTATTGTTAGAATAAGTACGGTATTTCAATGATAAATTGGAGGCAAACTTATGTCTGGAACAGTAGTAGTCGGAACCCAATGGGGCGACGAAGGAAAAGGTAAAATTACAGATTTCCTATCTGAAGACGCGCATATCATCGCACGTTTCTCCGGAGGAAATAACGCAGGCCACACGATTCAATTCGGTGGCGAAACGTATAAGCTCCACCTTGTGCCTTCCGGAATATTCTATAAAGACAAAATCTCATTAATCGGCAATGGTGTCGTCATCGATCCCCTTTCCATAATCAAGGAGCTTGATGGCCTGATAGAACGCGGCATTTCAGTGGACAACCTCAGGATTTCAAACCGTGCCCAAGTCATCCTGCCCTATCACCTTCTTCAAGATGAGCTTGAAGAAGAAGCACGTGGAGCGAATAAGATCGGCACCACTAAAAGGGGTATTGGTCCGTGTTATGTAGATAAGGCGCAGCGCATCGGCATACGTATGGCCGATCTGATAGATGAAGAAACTTTCAGCAGAAGGTTGAAAGAGAACCTCGAGATTAAGAACCATATGTTCACAGCACTCTATGGACGTGAAGGCTATACATTCGATGAAATATTCGAACCCTACCGTAAAGCGGCAGAACGTCTCGCGCCTTACGTCACAGATACAGCCAAAATTCTCGATGATGCATTCCAGAATGGTCAAAACGTCTTATTTGAAGGTGCGCAAGGTGTCATGCTCGATATCGATCACGGCACGTATCCCTTCGTCACTTCAAGCAATCCCGTTGCAGGTAATGTAACAGTTGGCTGTGGTGTCGGCCCGACTTCACTGAAGAACATAGTAGGCGTGTGTAAAGCCTATACTTCACGCGTTGGAGACGGCCCCTTCCCTACCGAACTATTTGATAACAATGCAGAGCATATCCGCGAAATAGGACGGGAATACGGCACTACCACAGGTCGCCCGAGACGTGTCGGATGGTTCGACAGCGTCGTTGTCCGCCATGCACGTCGTGTCAGTGGCATCACCGACCTGTCGCTCAATTCCATAGATGTGCTGAGTGGCCTGGAATCAGTCAAGATATGTACAGCCTACGAAATAGACGGAGTGGAAATGACTGAGTATCCGGCTACACTGAAGGAATTGGAACATGCAAAACCAATCTTCAAAACACTGCCAGGATGGAAAGAAGACATTACAGGCATCAAACGCCTGGAAGATCTGCCGGATAACGCCAGACACTATCTGGAGGAGATTTCACGCCTTACAGGAGTGAATATCTCAATCTTCTCTGTAGGACCAGACCGCAACCAGACTAACCTCCTCAAGAATTTCTGGCAGTAGGACTAATCCCGCGGCATGACCGCGGGATATTCTTTTGAAAATATGAAAATTTGAGTTGAAAAGTAAATTTGCCTCATGGTATAATAATGTTTGTGTTAAAACATATGGCCCGTTGGTCAAGCGGTTAAGACACCGCCCTTTCACGGCGGTAACACGGGTTCGAGTCCCGTACGGGTCACTTATATTATATTTCACATAGTCTTGGTCCCGTGGTGTAGCGGTTAACATGCCTGCCTGTCACGCAGGAGATCGCGGGTTCGATTCCCGTCGGGACCGTCCATCTGAGCTGTCAGCGCTTCTTGCTGATGGCTTTTTTGCTATGGTTGATGGAAATGCGTTCGAAAAAGTGATACATTTAGTTTGGATACGAGTGTGTTTATAAACCTTGTAATGAAAGCGAGGGAAAGAAATGCCCAAGAAGATTGTTGTAGTAGATGACGAAAGACCGATTGCGGATATTCTGGAATTCAACCTTGAAAAAGAAGGATATGAAGTGCATTGTGCCTATGATGGCAACGATGCTTTGGAATTGATTTTGGACGTGGTGCCGGATATAGTACTTTTGGACATCATGCTCCCAGGCATGGATGGCATGGAAGTGTGCAGGGAAGTGCGCAA
This sequence comes from Salinicoccus jeotgali, assembly GCF_055379195.1. Taxonomy (NCBI): domain Bacteria; kingdom Bacillati; phylum Bacillota; class Bacilli; order Caryophanales; family Staphylococcaceae; genus Salinicoccus; species Salinicoccus jeotgali. The sequence goes on from NZ_AP043830.1 coordinate 20,182, forward strand.
GAAGCACGATATGCCGATCATCATGTTGACCGCAAAAGATTCCGAAATCGATAAAGTGCTCGGATTGGAACTCGGTGCGGATGATTATGTGACGAAACCCTTCTCTACCCGTGAACTCATCGCCCGGGTGAAGGCGAACTTGAGGCGTAACGTCGAAACGGCATCAAAAGAAAAGGAACCGGAATCCAATAACATCCAGATCAGGGACATTACAGTCATACCGGAAGCCTTCGCAATAAAGAAATACGATAAAGATATCGACTTGACCCACAGGGAATTCGAACTGTTTAATTATCTTGCCCAGCATCTGTCCCAAGTCATGACACGGGAGCACTTGCTTGAGACGGTATGGGGTTATGATTATTTTGGAGATGTACGTACAGTCGACGTGACCGTCAGGCGACTCAGGGAAAAAGTGGAGGATGATCCGTCACACCCCGAGTATCTCATGACACGACGCGGTGTCGGTTACTATATCCAAGGTGATGAATAAAGGAGTTAACGCTTAATGAAGCAGTTTTTCAAAAATCTGCAGTCCCTCCATATCAAACTTGTCATCATCTATGTGCTTTTGATTATCATCGGCATGCAGATCATCGGACTGTACTTCACCAATACGCTTGAGAAGGAACTGATCGGCAATTTCCAGGAAAATATCGAGACGCAAGTGAGCCTCATTGACACGAGGATCAACGAGCTGCATAGGGAATATGGGGATGACAGTGCCCAGTTCCAGGAAGAGGTCCAGACCTTGCTTGCCGATTACGGCAACCGCTCAGAAATAGAAGAAATCAGATATGTCAATTCGGATAATGTCCTTATCGCAACAAGCCGGATTTCAAATGAACTGAGTGTCGGTACAAGGATTGATGCGCCCCTGACTGAGGAATCCATTTCCACCGGTACACGCAACGAGGAAATCTATGTGAACGTGGATCAGGACAACCAGCGCGTGTGGCTGTTGAATCAGCCAGTCATCCAGGAAGGCCAGATACTCGGGGCGATATATACCTCTTCCAATATAGAAGAAGTATATAAACAGCTGCAGGCCATCAACAATACATTCATCATCGCCACAATGATTTCACTCATCATCACGAGCATCCTTGGCATCTTCATCTCGCGCACGATCACCCGCCCGATTACGGATATGCGCAACCAGGCGCTCCTCATGTCGGAAGGGGACTATACGTCGCGTGTGAAGATATACAGCAGTGATGAAATTGGTGAATTGGCAGGCTCATTCAACATGCTGTCTAAACGCGTTCAAGAAGCCCAGGCCAATACAGAGAGTGAGAAGAAGCGTCTGGACTCTGTCATCACCCATATGTCCGACGGCATCATCGCTACGGACCGGCGGGGCCGCATACGCGTCGTCAATGAGATGGCGCTCGATATGATTGGGGCGACAGCAGAAAATACGCGCGGAGAAGATATGCTTGCCGTATTGAAACTGGACGATGAAATGATGCTCGAAGAAATCCAGGAGATGGATGAGAGTCAGCTCCTCTTCTTCAATCATGATGATGAAGAGACGACCATCCGTGTAAATTTCTCGACCATTGTCAAGGATACGGGTTTCATCAACGGTTACATCGCTGTGCTCCATGACGTTACGGAGCAGGAGCGTGTGGATACTGAGCGGCGTGAATTTGTAGCCAATGTCTCTCACGAGCTCAGGACGCCACTTACATCCATGCGGAGCTATATAGAAGCCCTGCAGGACGGCGCTTGGCAAAATGAAACGCTCGCCCCCAAATTCCTTGGTGTGACCCGTGAAGAGACAGACCGTATGATCCGTCTGGTTGAAGATCTGCTGCAGCTTTCCAGAATGGATAATGAAGCGGAAGAACTGTCCAAGGAAATTGTAGATTTCAATCTGTTCCTAAACCGTATCATCGACCGCTTCGAAATGACCCATAAGGATGAAGTCGAATTCGTGCGCGACATCCCGGATACCGCTGTCTTTACAGAGATTGCGGTGGATAAGATGGGCCAGGTACTCGATAACGTCATATCGAATGCCATCAAGTATTCGAGCAAGGAAAACAAGAAGGTCGAGTTTCATGTGAAACAGAACCGTCTATACAATCGTCTGACCGTGCGGATAAAGGATAACGGACTGGGTATACCCGCAAGCAAGGTAGATCGCATATTCGAAAGGTTTTACCGGGTCGACAAAGGCCGTGCACGTAAAATGGGCGGAACGGGACTTGGGTTGGCCATATCAAAAGAAATCGTCGAAGCGCATGACGGTAGAATATGGGCAAACAGCGTGGAGAATCATGGTACAACAATTTTCATCAACCTGCCGTGTGAAACGCTGGAGGAGGCGGATTGGGATGAATAGGGAAAGACTCAAATCTACAATTCTCTTTCTTCTCGTCATCAGCAGTGCCATCCTGACATATATGGTATGGAGCTATCAGCCGGAATTTTCGCAAGTCGATACATCGATCGAGTCGACTTCCAACATCGGCCAAGGAGAATCACTCGAATTCGGCAGTGTCATGCGTGCCTATCAATTGATATGGGTAGACGGCAATTCAGTGAAGGGAACAATCAAGGAGGATGCGGTAGTCGGTGTACGGGAATTCCTGAAAGATACAGAAATTGAGAACATTGATATATACAATAATATGAACCGTCTGACACCCGATGTTAAGGAAGACGGGGGTGAAGAATTCCTGATTGTGGACTACCCATCCGAGATGCCGTCCAAATCACTGTTCCAAGTGCTTGGGTTCTCCTACGAAGGTGCCCTACCCGACTACAGTTTTGATCGGATTATAGTAGACATTGCTTCTCCAAAAGTCACTTTCTATATGTTGAATGAAGCATTGGAACAAGTAGCCGTCGCCGAGACGGACATCGACAGCAGCTACCTGTTGTCGATCGTGGAGGAATATGAAGATTCCTTTGAAGATTACGTTGGCATCATCACTAATCAGAAAACCTCGAACAATAAGACTGCCATCTATGGGCCGGAAGCTCCGGGTGCTGTATCCATTGAGCATTTTCTGATGACACAGATCGGCATCGATACGATGAACGATATCCTCTTCATGGGAGATGAAATCGAAGTTAATAAAAACGATGATGTGTATGTCTATGAAGGGACCCATAACTTATCGACATATAACCCCAACACCTATAACTTCGTCTATACAAACCTCGATGAGTCGCTGTCATCGAATCGTAACTCGCATCAGACCATCCAAAGAAGCTTCGATTTCCTTAACTCGCATGGTGGTCTTGAAAATGAACATATGCTTTTCGATTATGAAGCGGATGGTAATGAGTCGACCTATCGTTATACCTTAAATGGATATGCAGTGTTCAGTGATGAAATATCAAGTGTCGTTACGACCAAATACGGTAATAATGCGCTTTTTGAATATCAACGTCCCCTACTCAATATCAGTGCAGAAGTACCGAATGATGAAATGAAGTCTCTCGCAAGATTGGAAGATGTCCGTTATCAGATTGCATTGAATGAGGATTTGGATCTTCAGAAAGTATCGAAGATCACGATTGGTTACGATATGCAATTTTCAGATGTGCAGACTGAGCTCAATCTGCTGCACTTCACGCCACAATGGTATGTAAAGTATAATGACGAATGGATGCGGTTCAACGAAGGAGGCCTCCACTGATGGATTGGAAGCTGACGAAATCCCTCTATATCCTGGTCTTCCTACTGATCAACATCGGCCTCATCATGATGTACTACAATAAGCAGCAGGAAGATATCCATAAGATAGAAAACCGACCCAATATTCTTGAAGAAACGAACATAGATCTATCACAAGTGCCTGAGCACGAGCCGCGCAAGTTGAATATACTGTCCGCAGTCAGGGCGACTTTTACAGATTCTGAGGAGATAGAAGCTGAAACGGTCGAAACGACAAATGAAGGGTATGTTTTGAAAAACAGTTTTGAAGCCGGAGAGAATGCCCCTGATATGACGCCTGATGAATTGAAAAACCACAAAGCCGAAGAAGTTTACAGAGGTTCGGAATACGAGTATGATGATGTAATGAGTGACGAAGGTTATATGCTGTTCAACCAGTATTATGAAGACCTACCCGTCTTCAATAGTGAAGCGGCTAGACTGCTTTACAGAGGTGAAGGCAAACAGGCCATGGAATACGAGCAAGGCTATCTGAAAAACATCAGCGAGAATGAATATACTTCACCAGTGGCTGTCCGTGATCCTGAAAAAGTCGTCGCGAGCCTTTATACTGACGAACGAATCTCTGGAGAAGCGGATATAGAGGATGCCCGCCTTGGATACTACATCATCTTAAATGACGGTGATCAAGTGCTCCTCAGGCCGAAATGGAGATTCAGCATAAGTGACCAGGGCGTCGATAAGACGGTATATGTAGATGCCATCAGCGAGACAGAAGATATTATTGAAAGAGAGTGAACAGAATGAAGATGAGCGTGTTAGCCAGCGGCTCCACGGGAAACAGCACGTATCTCGAAACAGAACAAGGCAGCCTGCTCATAGATGTGGGACTTTCATGCAAGCGGACGGAGGAAGCGTTAAATTCACTGGGCACCTCCCTTAAGAATGTTGATGCGATACTCATTACGCACGAGCACAGCGACCATATCAAAGGTCTGAAAGTCATTTCCAAAAAGTATGGCATTCCGGTCTATGCGAATGAGAAAACATGGCAACGCATCGAATCGAAGGATATTCTGGTAGCGAGTGATAAGAAGTTCCACTTTAATCCACTGGAGGAAAAGGAACTCCTCGGGATGGACGTCCAGTCGTTCAATGTATCCCATGATGCAATCGATCCACAGTTCTATACATTTATGCAGAATGACAAAAAACTTTCAATCATCACCGATACAGGTTATGTCTCGGATCAGATGAAAGGCATTATAAAAGATAGCGACTGCTTCGTCTTTGAAAGCAACCACGACGTAGATATGCTCCGGATGTGCAGATATCCATGGATGACCAAGCAACGCATACTTTCCGATGTCGGACACGTCTCCAATGAAGATGCAGCGCATGCGATGAACGACGTTATAACGGACCGTACAAAGCGCATATATCTGAGTCATCTGAGTCTTGATAATAACATGAAAGAACTTGCTAAAATGAGTGTCGAACAGATATTGAACCATTATGACATCGATACGGATAATGATATAACGATAAGCAATACCGATAAAGCAATACCGACAAAGATCTACCAAATATAAAGTTATACACACAATTATGAAAAAAGATGTGCATAACCTATGATTATTGTGGATACTTTATAATAATTGTGGATAAGTAAACAGTCAGTTGTGTAAAACTGGCTGTTTTATTTATATTTATAGAAATTTAATGATTATAACCCCCTTTTATGTATAATAATTAATTAAATCATGTGGATATGTGGGAAAGTTGTGTATAAGCATGTGTATTATCTAAAAAACGTTAAAACTTGCTAATAGATATGCACATGTGGATAGTTAAATTCCGCAGGTATACTAGTAGTTGAAAGATACGGAAGGAGACATAAAATGAAGATTACACTGATTACCGTAGGGAAGTTAAAGGAGAAATACTGGCGGCAAGCGGTCGAGGAATACAGTAAACGCATAAGTGGCTATGCTAAACTCGAACTGATTGAGATACAAGATGAAAAAGAACCAAACAATGCAAGTGATAAAGATATAGAAATCATAAAAGACAAAGAAGGGCAAAAGATCCTGAGTAAAATCAAAGAAAACCAGCATGTCGTCACGCTGGAAATCAAAGGTAAGACCTATACCAGTGAAAATTTGGCGAAAGAATACCAAAGGTGGATGAACATCGGTAAAAGCGACGTAGTATTCATCATAGGCGGCAGCAACGGCCTCGGTAGAGAAGTTCAGAAACGTTCCGACCAGGAAATCAGTTTCGGTTCCCTCACCTACCCGCATCAAATGATGAAAGTGATGTTACTTGAGCAGATATTCCGGGTTAATAAGATTATCAGGAATGAAGCATATCATCGTTGATGCGGTTTTTAGACTAATGTTTGAGAATAAGATAAATGATATAATAGTTTAGATAGTTAGCATTTCGAAAATTTTATGCCCCACGTTCAGGAGGACTCATGAGAACTAATAGTATACCTTTTAATTTTTATAGTCATGTGGCATGTTTATTTCCAGGTAGTATATTATTAGCTTATATTTTATACACATTGGATAGATATTTTTATCCTGAACTAAGCGATTATTTAGTTCAGTTAAACACGTTTTCTAGTATTTTACTAATCTCTATTTTAATTATTGGATCTTTTATAAGCGGCCACATATCTTACTCCATTTCTAAATTAACATTTGATCATTTGCCATTTGAATACTTTAAAAATAAAGATAAATTTTTGAGTTATTCAGAAGAAAAGCAAAAACAGATAATAGAAGCGATAGGTTATATATATGGTTCTGAGACTAAAGGAGAACTAGAGGAACTTCATAATGAGTATAAAGAGAACAAGATATCAGGTGAAAAATTCGGTTTAAAAAATTATTGCTATGCAATGGTAGAGAGAAAAGAAGCAAAACATGATATGTTTGTTGGATTAGCTGATTTCTTAAGAAGTATTGCATTTCTATTTGCTTTACTTATAATTTTTTTATTTCTAGAATTTGTATCGACTCAATTTCAAAATTTTAATTTCGACTTAGTTAATTTAATAAAATCGATTATTCTGGTAGCAGTTGCCATTTGTTTTTTATTATCTTTATATAATCGATCTAAAAGGATGAGGCAAGCTGCTGACAGTTTAATTTATTCACAATTCTTATTTGATTCTAAGATGTTAAATAAGAGAAAAGGTGATGATTAAATAATTATCTGTGACCTGAGTTCCTAATGTGGATCATGAGAGATTTAACGGGAGGGAAACATGTCTTACATCAACTATGGCAATACAAAAATGTATTATTCATTCTATAGACAAAATCGTAAAGACATTAGAGTGGTTATAGATTTAATAAATAAGATTGTTGCTTTTGTACCCGAAACAATGTCAGAGGATAAGATTCATCAGACATTATCTAATAAGGCCCAATGGATATATACAAAGGTTCAAGAATTAAATGAGATACAATCTAATGTCTCTCCTAAAGAGTTTGTGAGTGGAGAAAAACTAACGTATCTAGGAAGACAATATCGATTGAAAGTATACCGAGAAGCAGTAGACAAGACATCATTTACTTTTAGACAAAGTCGGTTCTTTGCGGTTGTTCCTTCAAACTGGGCGCAAGAAAAAGTCCAAGATCGATTAGAAGCACATTTGATCGAATGGTACCGTAAGCATGGGTTGAAGAAAATACAAGAGCGTGTTGCTTATTATGAAAATATATTAGGTGTTCGAGCTCAATCGATTCAAATGAAGACGCAACATAAGCGTTGGGGGACATGCACGCCGGAAGGTAATATTTATATCAATTGGCGTATTGCTATGGCGCCTATCAAGATCATTGACTATATAGTGGTTCATGAACTGGCTCATCTACGTATACCAGAACATAGTGACGCTTTTTGGAAGCTTGTGCGTTCGATTCTTCCTGATTATGAAGTATCAAAAGAATGGTTACGCGTGCACGGTATGGAACTGTACTGTGTGGGACAAGAAAAGACATAACATCCATATCAAATTTAACGGACGTTATGTCTTTATTTATCTGTAGTGTATTTCACCTAATTCAATGATTTGGCGGGTTACATTTTCGATGTCTTTGCTTGGGACCGCACTCGCACGGAGTTGTCTTTTGATTTTTTTACGGATTTCTCGCTTAATATCCTCTTTATCGACCCAATCTACAACAGCTTCTGTTTCTATAATTTCTGTGATGAGTTCTGTTAAATCTTTTATCCCTTCTTGTTCCATGCTTTCAGGCGTGAAAGCATCTATCAGTTGATAAAATGGAAGATGTCTGGCTTCTTTTAATCCGACATTATCACTTTCATTTTCCATGTTCATCAAGTCTTCGCGCATTTTATAATACTCATCCAACAGTTCCTCAATGGTCAATTGTCTTTCTTTACGGAGCTCAATGAGTTCTTCCAACCGCTCTTTAATAGATGTATACATAATTGGATTCTCATCCATTTTGATCCGGATCTCATGCTTGATCGCATGTTCCATTTCAGCGGCTTTTGCCTCTGGTTCTTTCAATTCATCTAACTTATCTTCAAATTGTGGGTTCAAAATATTGATGGGTTCGAACAAGATTTGTGGGGTCGTTGCATATAAATATTCCTCAATCAGTTCTCTTACTTTCCCCCCACAATCTGAAATATCCATGGTACCATCATCGATATAGTATCGTGATTGTGATAGTTGGCGTATCTTACCCAGCCACTTTAAGTCATCGACATATTTTTTAACTTTTGGACTCGGCATGACCATATCCATACTTTCTGAAAACTTCTTAAACGCCGTATCAAAAGAGTGTCTGACATCTAATGGTTCTAAAACTTTTAAGTTCGCTTCAAGATTATCCTTAGGAATATGATCAAAAAACTGCATTGCACGTCTATGGCGGGACTGTAAGCGTGGGATCTCTTCATCTACATGATGCATTGCGCCCTTAATATCTGATTCATGGAAAATTCCAAGTGCCTCTTCTAAGAAACGAGATATACCATAGTAATCGACAATAAGTCCATGCGTCTTCTTGTTATATTTACGGTTTGTCCGTGCGATTGCCTGAAGTAAATTGTGCTCTTTCAATGGCTTATCTAAATACATTACTTGTTCAATCGGTGCGTCAAATCCCGTGAGTAGTTTGTCACATACAATTAGAAAGGATAATGAATTCTCTTCCATCGGTTGTTTAAATCGATTAATGGCTTCTTTTTCTTCTGATTTGGACAACGTATATCGATGTAAAAATTCAGGGTCATTATGTCCACTTGAAATAATCACTTTGGATTCATAGTCACTTAGCTCATCTAGAAATTCTTTATAAATTGCGGCAGCTTCACGTGAAACAGTGACAATCTGTGCTTTGAAACCATTGGGGAAGATATGTCGTTCGTAATGTTCAATGATGTCTAAAACGACTGTTTTGATTCGTTTGCGTGATGCTGTAATGGCTTCTTCTGTCACATATTTTTGTTTAATACGCTCTTTATCTTCATCGGAGTATTCCCGGAAGTGTCGATCGAATAAGGTATCAATTGTTTCGCCTTGTACATGTAAATCGACTAATCGTGCTTCATAGTAAATAGGCACTGTCGCTTCGTCTAAGACTGCTTGTTCAATCGGATATTTATCGATATATGTACCAAATGTTCTTACTGTGCTTTTGTCTTCTTTATCAATTGGGGTCCCTGTGAATCCAATATAGGTCGCATTCGATAGTCCGATACGCATATTCATTGCGAGTGAACTGTACTGTGAACGATGGGATTCATCTACTAGTACAATGATATTTTCATCCTCTGAAAGCAATGGATATTCTACCCCGTCTTGTGTCTGGAACTTTTGAACGAGTGTCATGACCGTCGATCCAGGTCCTTGTTTAAGCAATGTCTTCAGTTCTTCAACTGTTTCTGCTTGTGCGGGATTTGGAAAGCCGCAACGCTGGAATGTTGCCGTAATTTGTCGATCTAAATCTTGGCGATCGGTCACGACGACGATCACTGGGTTTTTAAGGGCAGATACACGGCGTAACTTCATGGATAAAAATACCATGGCAAGCGATTTTCCAGACCCTTGTGTGGCCCATACGATCCCCCCACGTGCTTGCGGGTGTTCGCCTACGAGTATACGTTCGACCGCTTTATTGACCGCACGGTACTGCTGATAGCGTGCCATTTTCTTAATGACACGGCCATCTTCCGGTTCATAGACGATAAAGTTCAGAATAATATCGAATAATCGTGATTTTTCAAGAATTCCTACAGATAGAATATCTTGCGCAGATGCATTTTCTCCAACTGCGTCTACTGTTAAGGGATAAGGCTCTTTCCATGTAGAATAATGTTGAACTCTCGCACCAATGGTACCTACTTTCGCTCGGTCATTACTTGTCGATACTAAGAATTGATTATAGTAAAAGAGTGGCTCATTTTCTTTTTGATAGCGCAGTAATTGCGTAACCCCTTGTCCAATTTGTTCGTCAGGTGGTAAACGTGGACTTTTACATTCAATAATAACGAGTGGTAGGCCATTGATATAGATTATTAAATCGGGTCGATTCGTGATATTAGCATGCGTGTAACTCATCTGATTCGTGACTATAAACTCATTATTGTCCAAGTTGTCGAAATCGATGACTTGGACCGTATAATTTTTTCTACCGCCACCGAGATCTTGCATGATGGACATTTTATTAATAAGGATGTCATGAAAGGATTGATTGGCTTCCATAAGACTTGTTGCTTCCAAGTGTGTGATGCGACGAATCACTTTATTTAAGTTATTGTCATCCAACCATGGATTGAGTCGTATAATGGCATCTCTTAATCGATCCATTAACATAACTTCAGATTGAGATGTCCGTTCTGATTGGAGTTCCTGACCATGAATATAAGAGTATCCCAATGATTGAAGGTGTTCGATCATTCTCTGTTCTACTAGCATATCCTCATTCCAGTGTTCTGACATAGAGTGTCCTCCTCTCTTAATTGTCTATAGTAACACGTGTTTTCCCTGTTAACAGTTGTTGCATGAGGCCTTTTTTTAAAGCATTTAAAGAATCTAGCCTAGACTGTTCTTTGTTTATTTTTTCATCTACATTGTTTAGGATATCTGCGATTTTTTCTTGTTCCTCTAAAGAAGGAAATGGTATAAGTAAATTATTAAAACTTTTTTTTGTTATGTGAGGTTGTGCACTCCCAACTTTATATTTTGCAATGTACTGTGAAATGATTTTTCCTTTTAATAAATATATCCAAAAATTATGGATAATATTATTCTTTGATCTTAAAATTAGCATTGCTGAATTAATACGAACATTATCAAAAGGTATTTCATCTGAATAATATGCAATATTCCCTAAAGTTCCTCGTGAAGTCATTACAATGTCATTTCTAATCAATTTTCCATTCTTTAATTCATCATCTTTAGTTTTATTTATAAATTTTATATTAGAAAAACAAAAGCCATTACTTGTCACATTTTTTGTATTCAAAAAAAGGCAATATCCATTTTCTTTAAAATCGGATTGACCAGGATAATTTTTACCACGATCTCCATCTATAGTATTGAAAATATCTTTTATTTTAACTATATTCCAAGACTTAGGTATTTGACTAACTGGACTATCTTTAAACTCAGTATGCCCAATCCCTTTAGTGAGCAATTCTTGCATCAGCCCACGCTTAACAATTTTGGTTTTCTCAATGATTCGCTCTGTTTTTTCAATCGCTTCATCGACAGAGGAGAGGATGGCTGCAATTTTTTGCTGTTCTTTTAATACAGGAATAATAAGCTCGATTTTTGAAAATAAACTTTTATTAATTATAGGTACTGCGGTTGTACCGGCTAGCGTCTTTATATAGTCAGATTTATATAATAATGAATAATATAAAAAGTTGGGGTTATAACCTTTATTTGGGAGTATTGAATTAATTTGTTGATTTGTCGTACATTCCATACTTGAAATAGCTATTTTACCAATTGAAGCTATGCTAGTGTACATCACGCTATCTTTTGGTATTATTCTATTATCATTAATAACACTCTTATTTACGTATCTTTTGGTTGAGTAAATGTACTTAGTTCTATTTATATCAGTTGGAGATACAAAAGGCAGTGTCCCTAGCCAATTTTTCTCCTCTTCAGTTTTAGGTGTAGAACCAGTTACTATTCTCCCTAGCTCACTTAGTTTTTTCTTTTTCCATCCTGGAGGGGTTGTTAAAAACTTATCCACTATATCCCAACTCCTTCAAGTACCCGTACATCACTTTTTCGATCTCATCACGTTCAGCTTCAAGTTGTTTCAAGTCATTCAACACTGCTTGAACATCAACTTCCTCTTCCTCTTCAGTTGTGTCAATGTAACGAGCGATATTTAAGTTGTAGTCGTTCTCTTTAATCTCTTCGATATCGACAACACGACAATATTTTTCTTTATCTTCCCAGTCTTCATAAGCTCTTACGATCTTTTGTATATCTTCATCACGCAGTATGTTTTGATTTTTCCCCTCACGGTAATCCTTCGAACCATCTAATATAAATGTCTTTCCTTTATGTTCCGGAACTTTATTACGATTAATAATGAGGATACATGCTGGTATGCCAGTACCATAGAATAGACTAGCAGGCAATCCAATAATTGTTTCGATCAAGTCTTCTTCTAATAAACCTTGACGAATTCTACCTTCTGCTGCGCCTCGGAATAACACACCATGCGGCATAACAACGCCAGCTTTCCCTTCATGATTAAGCGTTGCAACCATATGCTGTACAAATCCAAAGTCACCTGCGTTCTTTGGTGGGATACCAAATCTAAAGCGTCCGTATTCATCTGATTCTGCCTCTTCACGTCCCCAGTTTTTTAAGGAGAATGGCGGATTGGCAATTACACGGTCATATAAGAGTAACTCTTTACTGTCACCTAATAACTTAGGCTCACGAATTGTGTCTCCACGTTCAATACGATGGTCACTTAATCCATGTAGCAACAGGTTCATTTTACAAATGGCCCATGTATTTAAGTTACGCTCTTGTCCATGGAGTGAGAGGTTTCTTGGATTGCCTCCTTGGGATTTAATATAGTCGACCGACTGGATTAACATTCCGCCTGAACCCACTGTCGGATCACAGACACGCATCCCTTCTTCAGGTTGAATTAAATCAACGATGAGTTTAACGACTTTAGATGGTGTATAGAATTCTCCACCCTTTTTACCGGCATCATCGGCAAATTGCTTTATTAAATACTCATATGCCCGACCTAACATATCTGGCTCTGATAAATTCGCATTGCTTAAATCAATGGCAGAGAAATGCTGAATCAATTGTAATAATAATGAGTCCGGTAATTTCTCTTTGTCGTTAAAGTCTATATTCGCAAGCACTCCAACAAGAGAGCTATTTTCTTCTTCAAGTGCTTCAAATGCTTTGTTGATAGTATTACCGATATCGTGTGTTTGAATTTGAATATGATTCCAACGTGCACGTTCCGGAACAAAAAATTGATGTTCATCACGGTCATACCATGCGTAATCGTCATCTTCATTTTTCTCTACTTCTTTCGCGTGTTCGACAAAGACATCACTTAAACGTTTTAAAAATAGTAATCCAAATATGTAATTTTTATAATCTGAAGAATCAATTGAGCCTCTTAAAATGTTAGCTGATTGCCATAGATGAGATTCTAGCTGTGGTAAAGTTAATTTCGTCATGTCACTACTCCTCTTCCTGTACCGTATAGTTACTCTTAATATACCAAAAATATACAGGGCTCGTATACGAATACTGATTAACATATTAGATAAGTAAGTGATGGACACGATTTATTTCGTATAACTATCATTGCTATAGGCTTATAAGTTTAAGTGGTTACAAAGATGAAAATGGTATTATAGATGTAATTAATACAACTACCTCATTAGAGAACTCGAGGATAAATTTAAAGAATTCGAAAAAGATGCTAACTAAAATTGATGCTATAACCTGCTGCATTGATCAGAAATACAATCATGATATAGAATGTCGCTTGAAAATGTATTTACTACTTCCTTTTGGAATTATATAACGTAGTCAAATTTCCATATTACATCCACTATTATCTACTTATTTAGTGAAATATATCAGGTATAGTAGAAATGAGAGTTTTTCTCCTTGCATAGAAGTACATATTTATAGACATCTAGTAAATAAAGTAGTATTAATATAGGAGACAGTCGTTTAAGATTCGATTATTCTCAAGTATTTACTTAATAATTTAATTGCGGGGATGATATATAAAATGAGTACTTCACGTACAAAAAGACAAGAAGAATTTTTACTGTCATTTAATGAATTACATAAATTTTTACAAAATGAGCTAGCAGTGGAATTCTTTAAAAGTAAAAGAGGCAGAAGTAAGGAGTCCGATCATGAGATCACATTTTCAGAGTGTATACACACGATTAATGAAAGATATAAAAATACGTCGTTAGGACAATATGTGGATCAATTACATCTCATCAATAATTTTCGTAATACAATTGTCCATGACTATACAAAAGAATTTTATGATATTGCTGATCCCTCTGATCACACCATGGAGATCATACGGAAAGTTTATAATTATTTTGTTAAACCGACTGCAATTAAAAAGTATATTAATGATAAAAAATATGGGGAACCGATTACTCTTAGCTCCGAAACAGACCTAAGTAAAGTATTAAAATTAATATCAAAGTATAAGTACTCGCAGTTTCCAGTTTTTGATAAAGATACGCTGAGAGGAATGATCACAGATACCGGCATTACAAATTTTATTGCAAATAAAAATGATGAGGGAGGCATTATTTTTGAGGATGAAACTGTTGCTGACTTAATAAAAGATGATGCTGGTTTTGAAGAGAATAAGGATTCGTATACGATATTGTATGTTGAAGATGAACTCTACCGCGTCATAGATGCTTTTGTAAATATAGAAGCTTTGAATAAGTATGTACTCATCAGTAAATCAGGAAGTGAAACTTTTAGAACAAAAAAAGATCTAATTGGGATTTTCACTGCTGCTGATATCACTGAAATTATGTATTATCTTAATAATAATTAATTGTATTGCGTTATCTTTCTTACTTGATAGATTGATCAATAATATAAGTACTTCAAATATACAAAGTCAACGCCTATGTCATTCTAGCATCGACTTGTTTCAATTGATATTATCAATATACAATCATGAAAAGAAAATTCTATATCAACTATTTAATCAAACATTAAAAGCATCATATGAAGGGTTGGATTGAGTGCGTTGAAATTACCGCGCTCTTTCTTACACATAGGTGTTTAATGTTTTACAAGACAATTCGTGAAGCAGAAGATGTATCTACTTTAAAAATTGCATACCAAAAAGTATAGTCGCTCATCATGCAGATGAACGGCTCTTTCTTATGTCTTCAAATTCTTTTCTTATTTCAGTTAATATTTTTGAATAAGAATGCCCTAATGACCATTTATCATCATTTTCTGATCCCAATATATAGATTCTTTCAAACGATATTTCTATATAATCAATTTCTTTAGCTATATCATCATCAAGTAAATGATAAATTTCATACAAAATTGGTTGGATATACTTCATATACTTATCTCCATATAATTCTGTTCTACTAGTATGATGGTCCCACTCGCTTACCATATGAGTGCTGTTCAAATGAAGAATCTTGCTGTATGCCTTTATTTTAGTTTCCTGATTCTTTTTGTTTTCTTCATATTTCATTTTTTTACGTTCAAATTGTTGTTGTTTTTCCATGCTTTGTTTTTGAACTTTATATGTAATGAATCCACCTACAACTACCCCTAGAAGAGAAGCTACCAAACTGCTACTAAAGATACTGTTCCCAATCTCTATTATCCCTTGACAAGTCATTGCACATCCGCCTTCCCTCTCTACATTTTACCATACTAGTAGGTGAAAGCATTTTATCTCCATATAAAAGTATGTAGTTGAGTTTGAACCAATTTTGAAGTTTATTTAATGAAAAATACAAAAGAAATAATAAACTTGCGAATAAAAAGGCGCAGTGTGTATCCAAAATAATAAGAAATATGTTATCGAATAATGTAAAAGATAATACTGTTACATGAATTGATCTTCAAGCCACAGGGACACACGATCGCGGGTATGAAAATGCTCATATATTAAGAATTCATCATGTCATCGCAAAATACATGAACTAAATCTTGCTTTGAATGCACAAAGGTTGGAAGAAAATAGAAGAATATCAATATATGAATAATAGATGTGGTACTTTAGAACTAGGGTGATAATATAAACGTCAGTAAATAGGGAGAGATAATGTGAAGAAAGCAATATCTATTATAATTGGCCTCTTCATTCTTAATGGATGTAGTGTTGAAAAGGCAAGTCAGATAGAAAAAGAGGAGAATACAGTCTCTACAGATCAAAGCTCAAAAAAGGAATCAACACTAAATGAGGCGAGCACAGATGAAGAAAGTGTTGAGGTACATGACGACATAGAAATGTCAGTAAAAGAGTACACATCGGAAGAAAAACAAATGATGACGGAAGAATTTTTTAATTGGGCGGTAGATCGTGCAAAAATAGGCAACCTAGCCGTAACAACTTTATACTTTCAACATGGTGCAGCCGGAAGGGGTGATTGGTACGCCCTAACACCAGATGGACAAGTTCAAGTCCAAAATCTTGATAATCCCGGATTTGAGAGTTTTGATATACATGCTATCGGGGGTGTCGTATTCTATACACCTTTAAGTGGTGACTATGGAAGAGATGAAACGGCTCCCACACCTGGAATTGCAGAGGGATACAACAGATTAGCTGTAGAAAACACGAACATACATAAGTACATGCTGGCAGATAATGGTGTTGTATATGAACTGATTGGAAAAAAAGAAAATGTAGGATCATCTACAGGTTTTGGTGAATATGATGATGATGGGACTGTTGGGTCTCTCAACCCGACCGTTCAATTTATAGTATCGAAAGATCAGGATGCACAAAATGAATGGAGGAGAATACTGAATAAGTATTAAGTAGAAAAGAAACTTACTTTAATGCTTCACTCATTCATTGATATGAAGTATTAAATGAACTAATGGGTAGTTTCTATGTGACTTGACTCATTCTTTATATTCATAGCTATTAAGATAGAAAGGTTGCTATTGGCAACCCATCAATTAGTTACATGGGTGATAAGCAACTATCTAGTCTATTTTGTAAACTACAATTATAAAGTAGTAGATTTAGAGTAGTTTTCTACTTCAATCTAATTTTAGGTGCTTTAAATAACCAATCAGTAAATAATATATAGAATTTTCAGTAATATATAAAGGTTAATAAAACTAGAAGGTAAAGCGATTTATAAAGAGAGAGCGTAAAATATCTTGTGTAAATGAATAAATAGAAAAAGGAAGCCCTTTTCTTGTAGAATTAAGTCACCACAACCAATTCATAGAAAAGAGGCCTCCCCTATGACTCAGTTTACAACAGATATCATGCAGGCTCTAGTAAAAAAAGAAGACATCTCCGAAGTTTTCCGTACGCATCTGGAGACGGCGGTCAATACGCTCCTTCAGACAGAACTCTCTGCTTTCCTGGATTACGAAAAATATGACCGTATCGGTTTCAACTCCGGGAACTCACGGAACGGCACCTACACCCGGACCCTCCATACGGAATATGGGAACCTGGAGCTGTCGATGCCCCGGGATCGTAATGGAGAATTCAATCAGCAGACGGTCGCTCCGTATAAGCGTGCGAACGATACGCTGGAATCCTTTGTCATCCATATGTTTCAAAAAGGCGTCACGATGTCGGAGATTTCGGATCTGATTGAGAAGATGTATGGTCATCACTACACGCCTCAGACCGTTTCCAATATGACGAAAGCGATGAGTGAACAGGTGGATGCGTTCAAGCACCGTCCGCTGGCTGCACGCTATGCCTGTATCTATCTGGATGCGACCTACATCGCTCTCAAACGCGACACGGTCTCCAAAGAAGCCGTCTATATCGCCGTGGGCATCCGGGAGGATGGATCGAAAGAAGTGCTGGCCTATACCGTTGCCCCGACAGAATCTGCATTTGTCTGGGAGGAGGTCCTCCAGGATGTCAAAGCGCGTGGGGTCGAAGATGTCCTTCTATTCATCTCTGACGGTTTGAAAGGCATCACCGACCGGATCTTTGCGGTCTTTCCAGACGCCCGGTACCAAGCGTGCTGTGTACACCTGTCCCGTGGCATCTCCCATAAAGTGCGTGTCGCTGATCGGGCTGAAATCTGTGACGACTTCAAGTCAGTATACCGGGCAGAGAGCCGGGCATCGGGCGAGAAAGCGCTACAAGCTTTTGTCGACAAATGGAAAAAGACTTACCCGAAAGTGACACAATCACTGGCATCCAATCCCTATATCTTCACCTTCTATGACTTCCCAAAATCCATTTGGAGAAGCATCTATTCAACGAACCTCATCGAATCATTCAATAAGAAGGTGAAGAAATACAGTAAGCGCAAGGAGCAGTTCCCGAACGAAGATTCATTGGACCGTTTCCTGGTCTCACAGTTCGAAATCTATAATCAGAGCTTCTCCACCCGTTGTCATTTGGGATTCGACCAGGCACGGGCAGAACTGACGGCGATGTTCAAAGAATAGTCGCACGGTGATTACATACGAGAAAAGATTTTATCTATTTACACATAATTATTGACGGTCTCTATAAAGAAGATTGTATCCCTTAGGTTTGGTATATTATTTTGCTATTACGCTATCGATACCAAATGTATATCCGATGTCTTAACAATTTATAAGGAGAATGAAGTGAGATGAGAAGAAGTCGATTACGAAAACAGATAGGACCAACTTGTGGAATATACGCTTTTTTAAATGGTCTTTCTTATAATACAAGATTAGATGGAAAAAAAATTAATGATGTTGCATATGAAATTTATAAAAATTTCGTTTGTCAAAATAAGCTAGACAGTTCCTTTTCACCCATGTAACTCAAAAAGACTTCCAATGGTGTCCGGTAGTTCAATGATTTTCTCGGTATGTGGTTTCTTCTTGAAGCGACAGACGAGACAAATATCTGATCGACCGTGTTGAAATCCATGTCTTTGGGCAGTCCATCCTTTCTGAGCAGGCCATTGGAATGTTCATTCAATCCCCGTTGAGACGGTGTCCCTGGGTCGGCAAAGTAGATGGACAGATCGTTCTGGTTGCTCATCGATTGCCAGTTGGAGAATTCCTTACCACAGTCGAAAGTGATGGACTTGAACAGGTTTCTGGGCATCTCTTGACACCACGTATTGATGGCAGACTCGATTGCCTGTGCCGTCCGGCCTTCAGGCTTCACAGTCAATTGGCATCTCCTGCCGACCGACAATCACATCCGGTGTCCAGCCTTGCGCCACCTGCTTTTCAACATGTTTCTGCTGATCGGTCGGTAGAACAATCCGTTTTCTACCACACCGGCTTTTGTTTTCCTTATAGCGCCGATAATACTCCAGCGCAGTGTGCCCGTCCTTGAGATATGCGATGACATTATGGACCGTCTGACGGGCACGCCCAATCCGTTTCGCAATCTGTGAAGTCGGGGTCTCTTGATGGAAATAGGCTTCTATGATTACTAGCTCGTCCGTGGTAATATGGGTGTAGGTCATGCGTGATCACTCCTATGATTTTCTTTGGTCGGAAAACTCATTTTGAGTGTATCACGCGTGACCCTTTTTAGGTGTCTAGCTTAATTTTACAATCGGCGAAAATATAAATTTTCACCTAATAAGAATAGCAAAGATGAATATAATTTAGGAAAAAAAAGTAAAGAGCAAAAAGTACCATTAACTTATATTGGTGAATTTTTTGATATCGCAAAATTACATGCTTTTCTACAAGGAGTTGAAGGAATAGAATACTTGAATAGCAAAAATATAAAGGGAGTCTCATTAAGTACGCTAGATTGCTTAGATGAATTTGATTTTAAGAATGGATTCTTTTTATTTCTCTTGCCCCTAAATGAAGTCCCTTTTAATTGTGTAAAGCAAAGAGATAATGTTGCTCATTGGATAACAATAGTCGATAAAGATAGAAACGGTGATTTTAAAATTCTTGATAGCAGTAGTTTCTTTATAGAAAAAAATATGAAGAAAAAGGATTTGAAAAATGCTACAAAAAAACTTAAAAGTTTTAATTGTTTCGTTTGTCAAAATAAGCTAGACAGTTCCTTTTCACCCATGTAACTCAAAAAGACTTCCAATGGTGTCCGGTAGTTCAATGATTTTCTCGGTATGTGGTTTCTTCTTGAAGCGACAGACGAGACAAATATCTGATCGACCGTGTTGAAATCCATGTCTTTGGGCAGTCCATCCTTTCTGAGCAGGCCATTGGAATGTTCATTCAATCCCCGTTGAGACGGTGTCCCTGGGTCGGCAAAGTAGATGGACAGATCGTTCTGGTTGCTCATCGATTGCCAGTTGGAGAATTCCTTACCACAGTCGAAAGTGATGGACTTGAACAGGTTTCTGGGCATCTCTTGACACCACGTATTGATGGCAGACTCGATTGCCTGTGCCGTCCGGCCTTCAGGCTTCAAGGTGATAATGACCTTAGACAGGCGTTCAACCAGCGTGATGACGGCACTCTTGTGGCGGACACCGACGATGGTATCTCCCTCGAGATGGCCGAATTCTTCATTGAACGCCGGGTAGTCAGTTGTTCTTTCAGAGATGTTTCGCCTGAAGGCCTGTCTGCCCCGGCGTTCCTGATGGCCATTTGGTTTTCGCTTGCCTTGCATCGGCAGTGTGGCTACATCAAAGGTTTTTCGTTTGAACATTCGATACAGTGTACGGCCCGAGCAGTCAATTGGCATCTCCTGCCGACCGACAATCACATCCGGTGTCCAGCCTTGCGCCACCTGCTTTTCAACATGTTTCTGCTGATCGGTCGGTAGAACAATCCGTTTTCTACCACACCGGCTTTTGTTTTCCTTATAGCGCCGATAATACTCCAGCGCAGTGTGCCCGTCCTTGAGATATGCGATGACATTATGGACCGTCTGACGGGCACGCCCAATCCGTTTCGCAATCTGTGAAGTCGGGGTCTCTTGATGGAAATAGGCTTCTATGATTACTAGCTCGTCCGTGGTAATATGGGTGTAGGTCATGCGTGATCACTCCTATGATTTTCTTTGGTCGGAAAACTCATTTTGAGTGTATCACGCGTGACCCTTTTTAGGTGTCTAGCTTAATTTTACAATCGGCGTTGGAATGAATATAATAGGAAACGGCGAAAAAAATTTCGTCAACGGAAGGCTTTGATAGAAGAAATTGAACACAATTTAGAAAGTAAAAGTGAGTTTATCAATCAACTTGAGGAAGGAGGGATAATTAAAATCAGTAATGATAAGTGTCTTATGGTGAAAGTTGAATTGCAGAAAGAAACTGAGTAGAGAGGGAAAGTATTAATAATGGATTTTATAACTCGGTTTGTCAAAATAAAATATACAATACCCTACCAACTATGTAATTTAAAAGCATTAGTTAAATTGTAAGATCTCAATTAAATTAGAAATATAATGAAGCATTGTAACAGTAGCATTTTCTCTTGAACATTGTGGCGGTGAGGAGATGTACTCACATTTATTTAGACTGCTTTTAGATGTGTTTAATTTAGATAAAGGGGATAAATGTAAACTCTTATGACTTTACTATTATAGAGCCATAAGAGACAACCATTTAGTAATCAGTTATGATTCATCCCATTTACCTTTGTATCAAATACATTTTTCCAATAATTTTCTCTTTCAAGAATAATTTCACTTTTGGTTCTTGTATCAAAAATCTCTAGAATAGAATACTGAAAGTATTTTTGAATATGCTCCTTGCCTTTATTTAAAAGAATATTATTGAATTCTTTATTGCCTCCTGTCAAGTTCTCCAAATGTGCATAGCCTGACCATCGTTGCCATATGCCATCAGTGTTTCCGGAAGCAGAACCAATATATAGTTTACCATTACTTTTGTCCGTAATTACATATATCCCTTTAACATAGCTAAGAGCGGATTTCCAACTAGGGTCTTCTCTTAAAAGAACTTGTTGCATTTCTTTATGGTTCATACGGACATTTTGATAACCAGGAAAATGTCCTAGTTTAATATTAGGCGCAATTTCGTATACTTCAGGGTTCAATTGATCTTGAATAGTATGATAACGACGATTATAAACATCTCTACCAATAGGCTTTTCAATCTTAATAATTAATCTTTTTATATATTCTTGATAATCTTTCATTAAAGTCAATTCATAACCTATATCATTAAAAACTTCAGGGAGTTTCTTTTCAACTTTATAAAGTCCACCAAATGCAAAATACTCTGGTCCATAAGGATAATATTGAGCCATAGTAATCAAATATTCAGCATGATTAAGATTATTGTTGGACTGTTTCGTCTTCCAACTATTCATAATGAGCCATTCCGGATCATCCTCTAATAGTAGATCCCAGGCCTTTAAGGTTGGATCAGCGGGATTCATATTGAATTTTATTTTCGTACGTGTATCATTTGGAGTTTTAATAAAATCTGATAATTTTATCATTTTTTCACCTCATGTTTTTTCATTTCACTAATACTATGTAAATTATATATCTTTGTCAAAATATTTTGCAATATGGAAACGTAGTAACAGTTATGACTATGTATAAAGAATCACTGCACTCATTCATAGAATAAATTAATAAAAAATCGCATCATAAACTGATACGCTGAAAGTTATCATAAATAATTTCAGCATAGAGTGGTGAGGTTGGAGACTATATCAAGGTATAATATTTCATTATCTAATTTATTCGTGCCTCTACCAAATTCACTACAAACTTCTGTTAGTTAGATAAAAAGATTATCGAACTGAGGGCTTCGCAACACTATCGTATGCTTAAATAATTTTTATTGTGGCAGAATGAGCACTTACTATGGAAAAGATAAATTCATCGAAACTAAAGGAGTCTCTATGACACAAAATAAGGTTCATTCATCCAAATCAAATTCATCAAGTCCCACGCTTAGGGATCCTCAAAATGTACTAATCATTTTAGGGATTCTGGTTGTGCTATTGGTCACTTATCTTGCCTATCAAGCCTCCGGTTTCGAATCCGTGCTTTTGTTTTGGGTGGGTGTCCTAATTGGGTTTGCCTTATTTCATGCCCGTTTTGGTTTTGCAGCTGTTTACCGTCAAATAGTTGAGACTGGAAATACAGAGCTGTTGCGGGCACATATGTTTATGTTAGGAATCGCAACTACATTATTCGGTTTTATCTTAATGTTTGATATCAGCGCATCCCCAAATATGACTGAAGGAGCCCTTTCACCTATCAGCATTGGATTAGTAATCGGCGCCTTTATTTTCGGCTTTGGGATGGAGATGGGAAGTGGGCTTGCGCCGGCTTCTTTTTATACGGCAAAAGGAGGACGGACAGCCTTACTTTGCACCTTGTCCGGTTTTCTGTCAGGAGCTGTAATTGGTGCCTATCATTTTGGTTTCTGGAATAAAACTCTTCCTTCTATTCCTAAATTTTCCTTGGCTATCGATACAGGTCTTGGCTATGTCGGTGCTTGGGGGATGCAGGTTGCGATTTTCGCGATGATTATTATACTCTCATATTTATATAAGAAGAGGAAAAAACCGCGCTTACTGCCTGCACTCCCAACTGCTGTCGGATGGAAGAGAATTATTTTTGGGTCTTGGCCGCTTTGGGTGGGTGCGCTCGTTCTTGCTGTTCTCAATGCTGCTGTTTTTATACTTCAGGGAGAGCCTTGGAAACTTACGGCTGCCTTTACACTATGGGGATCCAAGCTATTGATGAATCTTGGCATCGATGTAACGCAATGGGAGTATTGGGTTGCAGAGGAAAGAATTCCCGCTCTAATAGAACCTGTCATGATGGATTCAATGAGTGTACTTAATTTCGGTGTTGTGCTTGGCACATTTCTTTCCTTAACACTTGGTGGAATGATTCGTTTTTCTAAAATCGCAATTCATCTTGCTATTTTGGCATTTGTAGGAGGTTTGCTTATGGGATACGGGGCCACCATATCTTTTGGTGCAAACATAGGTGCTTATTTCAGTGGAATTGCTTCTTTTAGTCTGCATGCCTGGATCTGGGCAGCAATGGCAATTATGGGGGTTTACGCAGCCTATATGGTTGGAAAAAAACCCAATCTTGCATCTAAGTAGCGAGGAAAATAATATTTAAGTAGAAAATTATAGTCGTTGTACACTATAAAAAATGATAACAATACAATATTCGATAAGAAATTCTTAAAGGTATGTATATTTATTATTACCATGCATTTATCAAGGCGATATTTTTACTGAGCTTATTCAAGATATGCGCTATTAGCATTAAGAATAAGCTTTTTTAGTTTATCAGATTACTATTTGAACCCTTATTCAATGCAAAGATGTCATTTAAAGAATTGAAAATGAATCATCTTTAATGCCGTCATTGATAAATTTTCAAAAAAATCAAAAGGATGATACAATTACTGTAATTTATGAAAAGATGTGGGGGGTAAAATTATGTCTGATGAAAAACAATTCTCAAGAAGAGATTTCTTGAAAACAACAGGAATTGCTACTGGTGGTATTGTGGGTGGAAGTTTATTAGGTGGTTTAGTCGGTTTTAATATCGACAGCGATGTGGATGTTAATGAAGGTGTTAAAGATAGTGACACGGGAGGCTCAACAGAATCTGAAGACAAGTTAAATATCCCAGATCAAGGACGTATTTTTTTCAGTAATGACGAAGAGTTTGAAACTATTGAAGCAGCAATGGAAAGGATATTTCCAAAGTCTGATATTGGCCCAGGGGCCAAAGAACTTGGAGCAGCATATTATTTAGATGGACAACTTGCAGGGGCGTACGGTTTAAATTCTAGAGAATATATGCAGGGTCCATTCTATGAAGGAAAACCCACACAGGGTTATCAATCCAGTTTGAACAGAGCATCATATTTCCGACTCGGGATTGAAAAACTTCAAGACGAGGCAAAACAACGTCATGATGATTCTTTCAGTAAATTAGATGGAAAACAACAAGATGATATCTTAAAAGATTTTGAAAAAGATGAAGTAGATTTCGGTGTCCCTAGGAGTACAGCTACTTCGGGATTCTTCTTTAAATTATTACGTGAAGCTACATTAGAAGGCGTATATTCCGATCCTATTTATAGAGGAAATAGAGGTATGGCTGGATGGAAAATGAAGCAGTTCCCTGGTCATCAACATTCCTATTTAGATGTCATCGATAGTGATGGATTTGAAGATATCGAACCTAAACCTAATTTTAGCTAAGTATTTAATTATTTAGGAGGTTTACAAAATGGTAAAAGAATTGGACAAAGTTGATGTTGTGACCATAGGCGCAGGATGGACAGGCGGTATTATAGCAGCGGAAACTTCAAAAGAAGGTTTAAAGGTAAAAAGTTTAGAGAGAGGCCCCTATCGTGACACAGATGATTACCAGCATGTGCATGATGAACTAAAATATGCTCAACGCTATGAGTTGATGCAAGATACTTCAATAGAAACATTGACGTTTAGAAATAATCCTGATGAACGCGCACTACCTGTACGTCGTCTAGGTTCATTTTTACCTGGTAATGGACGAGGCGGAGCCGGTACACATTGGAATGGTCAAACTGATCGATATATGGCTTATGATTTTAAAATAAAAACTATGACAGAAGAAAAATATGGTGAAAGCAAACTTGGTATAGACTCTGGATTGCGTTACAGAGACTGGGGCATTACATTTGATGAGATGGAGAAGTATTATGATAAATTTGAGAAAACAACTGGGATAAGCGGTGAGAAGAATCCGCTGGGTGAGAAACGTTCTAATCCTTATCCGAATCCTCCAATGGTTAAGACTCCAATTTTAGAGAAGTTTGAAAAAGCTGCTAATGAATTAAAATTAAACCCTATTATGATGCCTTCTGCTAACATGTCACAGAATTATGAGAATCCTGATGGTGAAACTTTAAACCAATGCCAATATTGTGGATTCTGTGAACGTTTTGCATGTGAATATGATGCAAAAGCAACACCAGATGTTACTGTTTTGAGAACTGCAGAAAAAACTGGCAATCATGAAGTCCGATATAACTCCAATGTGACTGAAATAGTTACTGACAAAGAGGACAATGAAAAAGTGACCGGTGTTAAATTTATAGATACTGAAACACGTGAAGAGTTTTTCCAACCAGCAGATATAGTTGTATTAACGAGTTTCTTATTCAATAACTATAAGTTACTTAGAGTTTCTGATATTGGAAAACAATATGATCCTGAAACAGAAGAGGGTACACTTGGCAGTAATTATTGTTATCAAACGGGTTTGGGTGCTACTGGTTTCTTTGAAGAAAAGTTTAATACATTCATGGGAGCAGGCGCTCTCGGCATGCTTTTAGATGATTTTAATGGAGATAACTTTGACCATGATGATCTTGATTTTATTCACGGGGGCTCAATCCATTTCACTCAAACAGGTGTCCGTCCTATTCTAACGAATACAATTCCCAAAGATACTCCTCAATGGGGCGAAGAATTTAAAGAGGAATCAATTAATAATTTTGCCAGAACTTTGACGGTTTATACAATGGCTCATACTGGGCCACACAAAAATCACTATTTAGATTTAGATGATACTTATAAGGATGCATTCGGTAACTCACAAGTAATGCTTACTTATAATTGGACAGAACAAGATAATGCAAGGAACAAATATCTAACAGAAAAATGCAAAGAAATTGTAGAAAAAATGGGTGCAAAACATATAGAAGTAGAAAATGATGACCTTGGTGATTATGATATTGTACCTTATCAATCAACAAATATTTCAGGTGGTACTCCAATGGGTACAGATCCTGATAATAGTGTGGTGAACACATGGTTGCAGCACTGGGATCGTGATAATCTATTTGTGGCAGGATCCAGCACTTTTGTGCATAATTCCGGTAATAACCCGACTGGAACGGTAGGTGCCCTCGCTTATCGGTGCGCAGAAGGAATAATAAATTATTATAAAAATAAAGAGAGACTAGAAGATTAAGCTACAAGAATGATTAGCTTATCAATATTATAATTTTTTATCCTAAATTATAATATCCTTTTTACTTAAAATTGAACTGATGGTATTTGAAATGTGAGGTAAGCAAATTAATTGTCAGAAAAGACATTTAATGATAGCGTTTACATTAAGCATGATATGCTAATAACACCATGATTTCTAAAATATAACGCTTCATTAATTCATTACTTTCAAACAGCGTAGTATTTGTTGCTTAATTATTCTATATTTACAGGCAGTTTTGTGCGTGTAAATCGGAATTATTAACATGTTGAAAGGGGATTATTATGGCTGAGAAATCTTTATACGAACGTTTAGGTGGTATTTACAGTATCGCAGCTGTCGTTGACCATTTTGCTGATGCATTAGCTAAAGATCCAGTTGCTGGTGAGTCTTCCGACAACCCTTATCTGAAAGAGTGGTATGCAAATGAAAGTTGGCGTGCGGCGGGCTTCAAAGTTTTGACGACATTATGGGTTTCGGAGAAAGCTGGTGGGCCTCATCATTATGTCAGCACAGTGCCTAATGACGGATCACTCGATTTGGAACCTACACATTATGACATGAAGCTTACTGAAGAAGAATTCGATGCAGCAGGCAAAGTATTAGCTGAAACGCTTGATCACTTCGACGTCCCTGAAAAAGAAAAGAATGAAGTGCTTGATGCATTCACAGCACATAAGGAAGAAGTCATCAGCGGAACAATCAAGTAATTGAGTTGTTGATCGCTTTGAAAACTAGAGGATTCAGTTGAATATGTTAAAAAGGTTAATTTAAATTAACTGAAGTTATCACGACCGATGATATACTGGAAGTACCGAAGTAATGAATAAAATTAGAAAAGGCTGGCAGAGTCTGATCTGAACCCTGCCAAGTTGACAGATGAAATAATATAAATGTTTCCCGCCTGAGAATGGAGATTCTCAGGCGTTTTTCTATGCCGCCAATGCCCTGAATTCCAGCGGACTCAATCCCTTGAATTTGTGTTGCGGTCTGTGGTGGTTGTAAAACTCAATATAGCGTGTAATGTCTTCTATAATTGTTTGATAATCCGCATAGTACTTCTGCTTGCGTCTGATATGGAACCGTTCCGATTTGATTTTTCCCCAGAATGCTTCAATCGGGCCATTATCGATGCATTTTCCGACACGGGACATGCTTTGTTGAATCTGCTGGGCATCCAGAATCTTTTTAAAGCCGTATGAGGTGTACTGGAAGCCACGGTCACTGTGCACAAGCGGCGTTGCCTGCGGGTGCTTTTGAATCGCAGAAGTGAATGTATCAAAAACAAGCTGATTATTGTTTGAACGGCCGAATTTGTAGGCCACAATACTGTTGTCGTACAGATCGATGATCGCGCTCAAGTAGGCTTTCTCTCCGTTCAGCGCTTTGAATTCAGTCACATCGGTGAGCCATTTCTCATTCACATGGGCTGCGTGGAACGCTCTGTTCAATACGTTCTCAGCGACCTGTTGCGGTGTGTGGGGGACGTATTGTTTCCTTTTGATCCGGGTCACCGATTTCAAGCCCATCCGTGTCATCAGCCGATAGATGCGTTTCCTGTTATACCCCGTCCTCAAGGATTTGTTGACCGCATGGCACATCTGACGATCGCCATAGATGCCGTCCGTTTCAACATAGATTTCGGCAATCGCACTGGCCACTGTGTCATTCTCTGCTTCAGCGTGGGGCACGGGGCGTTTCTGATATTGATAATACGCTTGTCTTGAGATGCCTGCCGTATGGCATAATTCAGAGATGGCATAGCCTTCATTATGCAACGTAGTGGATCGTCTACACTTGATTGGACAACTCCTATGAGGGAGGCTATTGTTAAATCAAAAAAGTAGGCGATTTTTTTATGACAAGAACAAGAAGAACCTTTACCCCAGAGTTTAAACTACAGATCGTGCGATTATTTGAAAATGGTAAACCAAAGTCCGAAATTGTACGGGAATATGATCTAACCCCTTCATCATTGGATAAGTGGGTCAAAAATCATCAGGCGACAGGCTCTTTCAATCATTTAGATAACTTATCAGATGAGGAAAGAGAAATGAGAATGCTTCGGAAAGAAAACCAGCAACTTAAGATGGAAAATGACATTTTAAAGCAAGCAGCGCTGATCATGGGACGAAAATAGATGTCATTCGTGAGAATGCCAAGAAATATTCAGTATCAGCAATGTGTAAAGTCCTAAAAATCCCAAGAAGCACCTATTATTATGAGCTGAGCAAACAGACTGTTGATGATTCAGACGATATCATCAGTCATAAAGTAGTTGAAATATTTAATATGAATCGTCAGTGTTTTGGAACCCGTAGAATTAAATATGAGTTAAACAAACTTGGACTCAAAGTCTCTCGAAGACGTATCGGTCGTATTATGAAATCAGAAAGATTGGTATCGTCTTATACTTCATTGAAATATAGAACTTATCCATCACCATCAAATGAGCGGAATATCATGAATAATCTCGGTAGAAATTTCATTAGAAAGGCACCAATGGAGGTGCTCGTCAGTGATTTGACCTATGTAAAAGTATCTGGAAAGTGGCATTACATATGTGTATTTATTGATCTATTTAATCGTGAGATTGTCGGACATAGTACAGGTCCGAAAAAAGATAGCCATCTCGTGTCAGCAGCGCTGAGTGCCATTAAGCATGATTTAAGACA
This sequence comes from Salinicoccus jeotgali, assembly GCF_055379195.1. Taxonomy (NCBI): domain Bacteria; kingdom Bacillati; phylum Bacillota; class Bacilli; order Caryophanales; family Staphylococcaceae; genus Salinicoccus; species Salinicoccus jeotgali. The sequence goes on from NZ_AP043830.1 coordinate 49,650, forward strand.
AGTTCAAATGTTCCATACAGACCGTGGAAAAGAGTTTGATAATTATCTGATTGATGACGTGCTTGATACATTTGGCATACAAAGATCACTGAGTATGAAAGGCTGTCCTTATGACAATGCTGTTGCTGAAACGACATTTAAAGCGATGAAAACTGAATTCATCAGACAATATAATTTTAAATCTCTACAACAGTTGAAAATTGAACTATTTGATTATGTAAATTGGTATAACAATATTAGACCACATGGTGCGCTAGGTTATATGACACCGAAGGAGTATAAGAAAGAACTCTATATAAACTGTCTAGAATACTGTTGACATACCATAGTGATGGCAGTGTGGAGCGTGTGACTGGGAACCCGGCTGTATTTTAATCCCTCTCGAGTTCCTCCAACTTTTTTAGCAGGGCGTTCTCCACCTCAAGCTTTCGTTTATCTGCTTTGAGCATGGAAATTTCTCTGTTCAAGCGGTCCGTCTCAGTGAGCTGGTCTTCTGATTTTCCTTTTCCGCGTCTGTCCTCAAGGCCGATTTCACCATATTCCTTGTATTTCACAATGATATTCCGGGCCTGCTGGTAACTCACCTCAAATCTTTCGGCAAGTTCACGATAACTGATATCCCCCTGTGCATGATACTGCGCAATCTCAACCCGTTCTGCGTACGTTGTTTTCCGTCCCTTGGTCAATGGTGAAGCTCCCTCCCGCGTCGTTCTTATTTCTTCACCATTATTGTAACGTATAATCCAATTCCGAACAGTTGTTTTCGACGGTATGTCATATTTGTGTGCGAGTTCGTGAGTGGAGATCATTCCATTCATATATTCTTTTGCGACCATTTTTTTAAAGCCGCGGGTATATGTTCTATGCCTGTCCCGTTTCTTTAATCCCTCAGCACCATGCTTCTCATACTTTATCCGCCACTTTCTAAGTGTCTCAACAGACACCTGATGCTTTGTGGATATATGGCTTGGACTGATGCCTACCCTCAATTCCTGAATCATTTTCAGCTTTTCTTCAAATGAATAATATTTGTCAGTCATAAAAGAACCCCCTCCAGGTTTACAGATGTTTTATTTCATCTGTAAACCTGGAGGGGGTCAAATCAGTCCTTCTGTCAGCCTTTTCTAGTTAAAGCAAGTATTATTTTTATTTATAAGACAGAAAGGCATTTCTTTATTCTAGAGTAATATTAAGGAATAAAATCCCATTAATTTTAAAAAATCTACATGAAAAATATTCATGTATTAATAAATCATCAAAGTAGATAACTAAGAAAGTATACAAGAAAAATTGGGCTACCGTTCTCCAAAAGCAGTTGGAGAACGGTAGCCTAATAAAGATGTCATGTAAGCTTAGGTTAATCATTTAGGCTATTCTTCTTTTTATATCAGATTATAGCTCGCTTTCATCTATACCTGCATCTTTTTGTGCCTGATATTCTTTTTGTTCTTTACTGAGGTACTCTTTCATCCGATGCTTGTTCGGGGTAATAGTGAGACCCAGATATTTCCTCTCTTCGTTGGCATCCTTATAGAATGAAATCATCATCATGATGATTACGAAGCTAAACGGTAAGGCTGCTATGATGGCTGCAGATTGGAGGGCTTCTAGACCCGTTTCCCCACCTGATAGGAGCAGCACATAAGCAATCGAGGACAAGCTGACGCCCCAGATGATCTTCAATTTCGATGAAGGACGCAATGAACCATTTGATGTCTGCATACCTATCACAAATGTAGCAGAATCTGCAGACGTGATAAAGAATGAAAATATCAATATAATCGCTATGATCGAAAGCGGCAGGCTAAGTGGTAACTCATTCAGTATGGCAAATAACTGTGTTTCTGGACCGAGTTCAACTATCGATGGTACTTCTTTAGCAATTTCAACGCCAGTAACACCAAATACCGTAAACCAGATAATGCCGATAGTGGTCGGTACGGAAATAAGGGCAATAACAAATTCACGAACAGTACGGCCTCTTGATACACGTGCGATGAAGATACCTACGAATGGGCTCCAACTTAACCACCAGGCCCAGTAGTAGATTGTCCATGATTGAAGCCATTCATTTTTATGAGTGTTAGTCGGGGCTGCGTCAAGGGTCTTCGCCAAAAATGTATTGAGGTATTCTCCAGTAGCAGTTGGCAGCATATTTAATATGAGCATGGTCGGGCCTAGTATAAGGACGGTTATGAGTAGTATTCCTGCCAAAATCATATTGAGATTGCTCAAATATTTGATTCCTTTTGACAATCCGCTCCATGCACTGATGAGGAAGAGGACTGTGACACCAGCAATAATTGCGCCTTGGGCGGTCAGATTGATTGGAAGGCCGAACAACTGATTCAGGCCACCGTTGATCTGTGTAGTGCCGACACCAAGTGAGACAGCCACTCCGATCACTGTAGCAAAGACAGTGAGCACATCGATGAAGACTCCGATGGGTCCGTCGACTTTATCACCTAATATTGGGCGCAAAGTCTTAGAAAGCAGTCCAGGTTCACCTTTTCTGAACTGGGAATAGGCGAGTGCCAAGGCAACTGCACCGTACATGCCCCATGCGTGTGCTCCCCAGTGGAATATAGTTGCACGGATGGACTCATGCAAGGCCTCTTCTGTTTCTGGACTAGCTGTGGCTGGTGCGACGAAGTGTGCAATGGGTTCGGATGTACCATAGAATATGACACCAATTCCCATACCTGCACTAAATAGCATGGTCAACCATGAACGGGTGCTGAACTCTGGCTCATGGTGCGGTTTGCCCAACTTTAGTTTTCCGATGGGGCTAAAGACAAGGAAAATACAGAAGAACAATGTGATGGAGGTAATGATCATATAGTACCATCCAAAGTAGTCACCTACCCAATTTGATATGGCTCCGGCAACAGCTCCAAATGATTCTGGGTTGATTGCACCGATAATTACCAGCAAAGCAATTATTAAAACCGAATACTTGAATACACTGGACGACTTTTTACTTTCGGGATCTGAAGAATTCTTCATTGACGCGCTCCTTATTGTTTGTGGAATATTATATAATCCACTTATTTTTTACTACCTGATAACATGAAAGACCTATCAATGTTAACAAACTTAAATAAGAAGGACAATTTTATTTTTATAATTGGTGCTCAATTTTATAACGTATAGCGTTATTATTAATGTATTGGATATGCAAAATCTTAAATAGAATAGCTTCATGGAATAGTCCAGTCATGTAGTGGCTTGGAGATTACATAATTAGATATATATATAAGCTCAATTCTCTCATTTGAAGCGAGAAAACTGAGCTTTATTGTATGAATTTCTATTTATCTTATCTGGTCTAAATAAACATTAGAGGGATTATGAGGCAGCCTCCCCTATTTATTACCTAACTTGTTATTAATTTTTTTGCTTTCTATCAACACGATAATATAGGAGACCGTGTAGATGATAAGCATAATGATTAATGTCAAGCTTGCAAAGGATAGAATATCCACTGACGTGAGTGCTATCCGCCCGTTAAACAATGCAATTATCGTGAATGAAGTAATTCCTACCGCTAGTTGGATTAGTGTAACGAATAACTGCGATAAATTTGTATAGTGTAGCATAGAGGCAAAGCCTATCATCATAGAGGCAATCCATACGGAGATGATTTCTTGAGGATGAAGCACTTCTACTGAACCTGAAATCCCATTCAAAAGATATATGAAGCTCCCAAGGCCGACGGCAACTGAGACATTTTTTATTATGTTCGTTAACATCATATTCCCAACCTTTCTTTTAATGCTCCAACATAGCGTCTTGAAATACTGATTTTTTTATCGTTCTTCATGCGTGCAATCAAGTTTCCGGAAAATGAAGGTTCGACACGGTCAATCATTTGAATATTCAACATCCCTGATTTTGACACTTTTAAAAATGTCTTGGATTTCATTTCTTCCATCAACGCACTCAAACTTTTGTTTGTCGTCGCGATTTGTTTATCATTTGTATATATGGTCAATGTTCTACCCTGCACCTCTGCGCAGATGATGGCCGATTTCTGAACCATCAAATACTCCTCTTCCGAGCGGATGACGAGGTTCTCCTTATCGGTTGTAAAATAATCTATGTAGGATATGATGCGTGCGCCTACATTAGCTGTACTAGTGTGGATTTTAATTTCATCACGCCGATTGTAAAATTAAGCTAGACACATAAAACGGTCACACATGATACACTCAAAATGGTTTTCCGACAAAAGAAATCATAGGAGTGATCATGCATGACCTACACCCATATTACCATGGATGAATTAGTATTCATAGAAGCCTATTTCCAACACGGAACTACCGTGGCTCAGATTGCGAAACGGCTCGGACGTGCCCGGCAGACTATCCACAATGTCATCACGCATTTCAAGGCCGGGCACACCGCCATCGACTACTATCAGCGCTATAAAGAAAATAAGAAGCGATGTGGTAGAAAACAAAGTGTCTTGCCGACCAGTCAACGGAAGTACATCGAAGAGAAGGTCGCTCAGGGCTGGACACCGGATGTGATCGTCGGCCGGCAGGAGATGCCAATTGACTGCTCGGGTCGCACGCTGTATCGCATGTTCAAACGGGAAACCTTTGATGCGGCCAAGCTGCCAATGCAGGGCAAGCGAAAACCGAATGGCCATCAGGAACGCCGGGGCAGACAAGCCTTCAGGCGTAATATCTCTGAAAGAGTGGATGACTATCCCACTTTCAATGAAGAGTTCGGCCACCTTGAAGGCGACACCATTGTCGGTGTCCGTCACAAGAGTGCGGTCATCACGCTGGTTGAGCGTCTGTCAAAAGCCATCATCACATTAAAACCCAAAGGCAGAACCGCACTGGATATTGAGTCTGCCATTAATACATGGTGTCAAAAGATGCCTAGAAACCTATTCAAATCCATCACCTTCGATTGTGGCAAGGAGTTCTCCAACTGGCAGTCGATGAGCAATCGAAATGATCTATCCATCTACTTTGCCGATCCGGGCACACCATCACAGCGGGGATTAAACGAACATTCCAACGGCTTGCTCAGAAGGGGTGGCCTGCCTAAAGATATGGATTTCAACACGGTCGACCAAGCTTTTATCTCATCGGTTGCCGCCAGAAGGAATCATATCCCAAGAAAATCATTGAACTATCGTACACCATTGGAAGTTTTTTTGGGTTACATGGGTGAGAAAGAACTGTCTAGCTTATTTTGACAAACGAAATCATCATTTAATTGCGCATCGATTATCAATTCAGTTTTCATGGAAGTCCTCCTTACTACATAGTGCATTTATAATTGAGCCAAGCACTTACCTGGATTAAAAAGTGATAAGTGAAGTTCTTGAGTTGTTAATACAAGTATATAATGAAAAATACTATTGTCGGGCATTTTTGTACAAGCGGTCATAAATCATACGCAACCGGTCAATCGAAGTGAATAATATACTAAAAAAACGATGAATAATTGAAATGGGTAGAGGCATCAAAGAGAATGTAAGTGGGTATATTTAGGGAAGAGACGAAAAAGAGATATATGATTAGTTCTAATTTAAACTGATGCAAATCATTAAAAAGGTGGAGATTTGGAATGAACATTTTACTATTAGGTGCGACCGGACGGGTCGGCAGCCATATATTGAAACATGCACTTGATGAAGCGCACCACGTCACAGTCCTTGTGCGTGATGCAGAGAAATTACAAAGTGAAAGCGCGAATTTAACAGTTGTCGAGGGTAATGTAATGAACAGGTCAGATGTACTGAATGCGATGAACGGTAAAGACATGGTGATCAGTGCACTTGGTACGGATGGCACTACTACGCTCTCAGAAGGCCTCCCTTCAGTTATAGAAGGGATGGAAGAAAGAGGCTTAAAACGTCTCATCACCATCGGGACTGGTGGGATATTGAACAGCAGGACAGAGCCCGGGTTGTTGCGTTATCAATCGAACGAATCGAAAAGAAAAACGACACGGGCGGCAGAGGAACACCATAAAGTCTACAACCTCCTTGAAGACTCACAACTTGATTGGACGATCGTCTGCCCTACCTACTTGCCGGATGGTGAATATACGGGTCAATATCGGGCAGAACGTGACTATCTTCCTGAAGGTGGTAAAATGATTTCTGTTCCTGACACGGCGGAATTTGCATACAGCCAGATAGAGGATGAGAGATATATAAGGAGCCGCGTAGGACTGGCGTATTAATATCCCTTGCGTCTAACGGCACAACCCTAATCAGACGACAGGTCTATTTAAAATATTAAATAGACAATAGACATATATTTTCCAGGAGGCGCATATGTATGAAAAACGCTGAACAACTTAAATCTGCACTGAACAAACTGGACGGACAGAAGTACGGCACCTATAAACAGTTGAAAGGGACTTATCAGTTCGACCGCTTCAAGTTGGCAATCGATCACGTACAGGTCGACCCTTACGCCCCGCCATCCAAAATGCGGATTATAATGAATCGTGATACAGCAGGAATTCCAGCCGAATTGCTCGATTCAAAGGACAAAATCATAGCAGTAGCGGATTTTCTGACACGTGCATTTGGTGAGAGTATTAAAAAACATAAAAACGGCGCTAAAATGAACAGTAAAAACATCAAGATCCTGATTGACCGCCCCGGTGAAGAAATTTTGGAGCGGACTTCTGTCGTCATCGGTGAACATGAGCTCGAAGTACGCTTCGAAGTCGGTCTGCCGGCTGCAGGCCGGAGGATTCTGGGCAAGGCAGCAGCGGATATAATTACTGGTATACTGCCTAAAATTGCAGATGACTCCCTGCTGTATCAGAACCTTGACCAGAAAGGACTTGAGAAGCAGGTGAGTCTGGTGCTCGATCAGATGCATATTCGACAAGTGCTTAATCAAAAGAATCTAGTGGCATTTGTGGCGAACGGTGCCATCCTGCCCCGCAATAGCGGTGTATCGGATAAGCCTTTAGAGGGGGCGGTGCCTTTTTCAAGCCCAGACAATCTTAAGGTTACAATCGATCTCCCGAGCGGAAATGCAGTTACAGGGATGGGGATTGCTGAAGGCATCACCCTGATCGTCGGGGGTGGCTATCACGGCAAGTCCACCCTGCTCCAAGCGTTGGAACGCGGTGTCTACAATCATGTTCCGGGGGACGGCCGCGAGATGGTCATTACACGGAGTGATGCAGCGAAGATCCGAGCGGAAGATGGCCGTAATATCGAGAAGGTGAACATCAGTACATTCATCAATAATCTGCCTGCGAAAAAGGATACACGCGCCTTTTCAACGGAGAATGCGAGCGGCAGTACATCCCAGGCTGCGAATGTGATGGAGGCACTGGAATCAGATGCCAGCCTCCTATTGATCGATGAAGATACTTCAGCGACCAACTTCATGATTCGGGACGCCCGGATGCAGAAGCTCATTGCCCCTGATAAAGAACCCATCACACCTTTTTCCGAAAAGGTGAAACCATTGTACGATGATGAAAATGTCTCAACCATACTGATAGTAGGCGGCTCCGGCGACTATTTCGATGTCGCGGACCAGGTGCTGATGATGGATGAATACAGGTTGAAAGACGTGACGGATGCCGCAAAGGAAATTGCTGCGTCAGATGCAGATAAAAAAGGAAATATGTCAGACGAGAAATTCGGCGAGATCAGCCAGAGGATTCCACTGAAGTCAGGGTTCTCGAAATCCGGAAAAGATGATCGGCTGAAAGCAAAGGGGCGCACTACGATAATGTATGGCAAGGAGCCGATTGAGTTGGCAGGGCTGGAACAGCTTGTAGATGACAGCCAGACGAACTGTATTGCAGTCATGATTGATTATCTCAGACACAACGTACTGGATGACACTCTGACATTATCCGAGGCCTTCGACCAGGTCTACAAGCATATGGAACGTAATGGACTGGATGCGCTCTCGCCCTACTCCGGTCATCCTGGTAACTTGGCGCGGCCGAGGAAGCAGGAATTCATCGGTGCACTCAACCGTTATCGCGGTTTCAAAATCAAAGGATGACCTATAAGGACTTTTATGAAAAGTACACAAACCAATATTAAAGAAGGATAGATTCGATCAACGAATCTATCCTTCTTTTTTGGTTTCACATATTCTATTGCTGCAGTTTTCCGGCCGTGTATCCGCCATCGACAGGTATCGTAACCCCACTGATCTGTCTGGCCAAATCCGAGCATAGAAACATAACAGCGTTGCCCTGGTCCTGAGGGGTCGCCATCTCACCTCTAGGCAGGGATTCGAGCACGCCATTATACTGTTCAGGATGACTCTCCGCCCATCCTTCAATCGCTGGAGTGATTGTGGCACCCGGAGCAATTGCGTTTATCCTTATATTCTGTTTGCCGTATTCGAGTGCGACTGATTTCGTCAGTCCAACTACACCGTGTTTAGAGGCGGTGTATGGAACCATATTTGGAGACCCTTCCAGGCCGGCTCCTGAAGCGGAATTGACGATGGCGCCGCCACCTGTCTTCAGCATCGCATTGACTTGGTGCTTAACGCAGTAGAAGACGCCATATAAGTTTATTTTTATGGTCTTATCCCAGTCTTTCGCGTCCATATCTCCTATTTTGACCTGGCCTGCATTGATGCCGGCATTGTTATGGGCAAAATCCAACTTGCCGAAAGCGGAGACGGTTTCATTCACCAGTGCTTCAACCTGTGTTTCATCACTCACATCACATTTGAAGAATTGTGCCTCGCCTCCGTTGTCTTTTATGATTTTGACGGTTTCCTGGCCGCCTTCTTCACTGATATCGGATACCATCACTTTCGCACCCGCTTCTGCCAAAGCAACAGCGCTTGCACGCCCGATGCCTGAACCAGCTGCTGTGACGAGCCCGGCTTTATCCTTCATAAGTCCTGTCATGGGAACATCCCTTCCTTAAATGGTTTTACATCATTATATTATCCTAACTTTGGATTTGGAGAAAATAAAATGACATGCAAGAAAAATGGCGATCCAATCCGACAAAGGAATGCATCACCATTATCTTATCTTATAACTCTTTATCTTTCTGATCCATAAGCTTATTGTATGCTTCAAGATACGTTTTTTCTGAATCGGAAGCCCGATCCATCGCATTCATGGCTCTGTGCCATAGTGGATAGATCGGCTCTGGTTGCGTCAGATCATTTATCTGGACGATTTCATTATCCGTCAGCTGCAAATCGTACGACGCAATATTTTCCTCAAGCTGAGCCTTGTTCCTCGTACCAAGAATTACAGAATCGACATTCGGTCTGTCCCGCAGCCAGGCCAAGACGACTTGCGGAACAGTGGCGTTATGGCCGGAAGCCACGTCCTGAAGCATTTCGACGAGATCAAAGAATAGTTTTTCATCTTTGACATAAGGTTCCCCCCAACCTTCACCTTGGCGGGTACCTGGTTCTGCTTTTTTATCTCTTGAAATCTTGCCGGTCAACAGACCTTCACCAAGCGGTGACCATATCGTATTGCCGATGCCCAGTTCTTTTGCTGCGGGCAGCAGTTCATACTCCGCTTCCCGGGATTCAGGCGTGTAATAGATCTGATGGGCAATTGGTGGCATCAAATTATTTTCAACGGCGAATGTGTGGGTTTTGGCCAAGGCCCATCCACTGTAGTTGGACACACCCCAGTATCTGATCTTGCCTCTTCTGATGAGGTCATTCATCGCCAGAACGGTTTCTTCAACTGAAACCTGGCCATCCCATACATGGACGTAATAAAGGTCCAGGTAGTCGGTGCCGAGCCTATTGAGTGTCTCATCGATGGATGCCTCGATATTGATGCGGGTCGCGCCGACATCATTCGGATTATCGGTCAGCTGGAAACCTGTCTTGCTGGCGATCACCATATCTTTGCGCTTATCCCGAATTGCTTTGCCGAGCACAATTTCAGCATCACCCTTGGCGTAAAGGTTCGCAGTATCGAAGTGGTTGATGCCATGCTCCAGGGCATAGTCGACCAACGCATCTGCGGTACTCTGATCCATGTCTCCTGCGGCTTCAAAACCTTTCGTTCCGCTGAACGGAATGGTTCCGAGTGCATATTTGGACACGTTCAGACCAGAATCTCCTAGTAGTCTATAATCCATCTTCATCCCTCCATTGCTTTTTCTCTACCCTGCTCTTAATTTAGTAAAACTTGAAGACGAGATGTCATCCCATCACCCATAGAATCCTAACCATTTCATTCGATATGCTGCCGAAGTGATATATGCTAGAATACATGCAAGCAACAACTATTGGCAAAACAGCAGAAGGGGCGGTAATATGTCGAATGAAAAAGACGAAATCATTTTGCGTGGTCTTAGAGCGAATAACCTGAAGAATATCGACCTCAACATCCAAAAGGAAAAGATTACGGTTTTCACAGGCATTTCGGGTTCAGGGAAAAGTTCTGTCGTCTTCGATACACTCGCAACGGAAAGCAGACGGCAGATGACAATGAATTATCCGATGTATGTAAGAAATCAGATGCCTCGATACGAACGTCCGAAAGCGGACCTGATGAAGCAACTCAGCTCCGTGGTCGTCGTCGAACAGCGGCCGATCAGCGGAAATTCCCGCTCGACAGTCGGTACGTATATGGATGTCGACCCACTCATCAGACTTTTGTTCTCACGCATCGGCGATCCCCCGATTGAATCTGCAACGGATTTCTCCAATCAAAGTTCTTTCGGAAAATGCCCATCGTGCAACGGTTTCGGTGAAATTGTCGCTCCCGACCTCCATAAATTGGTCGACGTCGATAAATCGCTGAAGGAATATGCGGTACGGTTCAAGCCACTGTCGCCATCTGGCTGGCAAGGTAGATGGATGATTACAGGAGAATTGTTCAATCCCGATATTCCAATCAAAGAATTTTCAGAAGAAGACTATCAACTCTTCATCTATGGACCACCTGAAGGGGAGCGTGTTTTCGCCCCCTTCCACACTAAAGACGGACCGCATCCTCATGAATGGGATGGCTTGCTGCCACGCTTCACGCGCCTGTACATCAATCGGGATGTATCAAAACTCGCCCAGACTTCACTGGATGACGTGTTGGAGATGACCAGCCGGCAACCTTGTCCGACATGTCAAGGCTCCGGATTGAATCCGGAAGTATTGGCATGCAAGATCAATGGTTCTAACATCGCAGATTATGATGGATTCGAGCTGATGGAATTATTGACGGAGCTTGAAAGGATCGACGACCCTATTGGTTCTGCAATCGCCCTCCAAACAATCCCCTCCATCAGACAACTTATAGACTTGGGGCTTGGCTATCTGAGTCTCTCCCGGAAGATGGAGACGCTCTCCGGTGGAGAGGCCCAACGTGTAAAAATAGCGCGTCACCTAGGCAGCAGCCTGAACAACATCACATATATATTTGATGAGCCTACTGCGGGTCTACACCCGGAGGAAGTGGCATTGCTCATACAGATGCTGGAGCAGATTAAGGCGCAACATAATACTGTCGTCGTCATTGAGCATGACACCTCTGTCATCAAGGTTGCTGATGAAATTGTTGAAATGGGCCCAGATGCCGGGACGCATGGCGGAGAAGTCATCTATCAGGGAGATCAACAAGGCTTGGAGCAGTCCCCCGCTGCGACAACGCTCCAGCGTACAGTTGAAATCAATGAACAACCGCGTCAGGCTGAAGAATCGTTTTCCATCAAACATGCATCAATGAATAACTTGAAGGATATAACAGTCGATATCCCGAAAAATATCCTCGTTTCTGTCTGTGGGGTATCCGGTTCCGGCAAGAGTTCATTTATGCTGGAAGCATTTCCTGGGAAATATCCAGAAGCAATTATGGTCGGTCAAGCACCGATCGGCATCTCGAGCCGTTCGACACTGGCCACATATATGGGGATCATGGACGATATACGGGCGATATTCGCGCGGGAAACAGGCGAGCCTGCCGGATTGTTCAGCTTTAATTCACTGGGCGCCTGTCCAGTCTGCGACGGCAAGGGAATCACTAAGCCGGATGTCGCGTTTGCCGACCCTGTCACGGTGACTTGTGAGGCTTGTGGGGGCACAAGGTATTCCGACGAGGCATTGTCACATTCGTACAAGGGGAAGAATATCGTGGAAGTTCTCGACCTTACAATCGAGGAAGCGAAAGCCTTTTTTGAACTGCCGAAAGTGATAAAACGCATCAGTACTTTAATGGATGTCGGCTTGGAATATCTAACCCTCGGACAGACCACAAGTTCCCTGAGCGGAGGAGAAGTGCAGCGGCTGAAGCTGGCGAGCCATCTGAAAAGAGAAGGACAGATCTATATTCTGGATGAACCTTCCCTAGGTCTGCATGCGCAAGACAACGATAAACTGCTTGATGTCTTCCAACGTCTTGTGGATCAAGGGAATTCAGTCATCATCATTGAGCATAATGTCGATTTCATAGCGGCAAGTGATTGGATAATCGAACTTGGTCCGGGTGGAGGCAAGAATGGCGGTGAAGTGATTTTTGAAGGAACGCCACAGAAAATGGCTACTGCTGACACACTGACTGCAAAGTGGCTGAGGCGCTGAAGGCGTAGTTCAGCTGAAAATATGAATATGCAATAGAAAAACCATCTCTTAAGCAGGTTGATACCTTAGCTTATGAGATGGTTTTCATTGTACATAAAAAAGCTGGAGACAAGCATATCTCCAGCTTTTTAAAACCGATATTTAAAATTAACAGTTCTATAACCCCATATTGACGAACGGACGATGATAGTCAAGAGTACCTTTAATCTGTTTCACGTTGACATCTGTACCTTCGAGCCATTTCTTAAAATCAAAGATGACAGGTTTTTTGTCCGGTCCGATGACGAACCATGCTTTTGATGCTTTAGGGAAATAAACCGATGTGTGGATAGTGCCTGCAGAGGCGTCATATTTATTTGAAAATACGCCATGTTCGGGATTGTTCATAACCTTGAAAGCTTCGTAGGGATTCGTGGAATATTGCTGCTGTTCCTGTATCGTCTGCTCGCGCTGGCGTGTTTCTTCCTGGCGGTAGCGGTTCTCTTCATCAAGGAGATGGAAATGGTTTGTACATACATTTGACCTTCTGGCCACGACTTTTCTCGGAGAGGCTTCAATGACATAGGAAACGCCCTCCGGATCCAGAACTACATAACTGAACGACTGCCGGTGGGGTATCTCTTTCAATAGTGCGACAGCCTCATCCACATTTGCGCATGTTTCCAATATCAGACGGCCGATCATATTACATAGGAAGCCATCATCTGAATTTTTACTGTGGGTGAAGTTGTATCCCATCACAAGCCCCTTCTCATTCATACCATCTATACGTCCAGTAATCTGCATGGATGGGCCGATTGTAGCGTATCCATGATCTGTTGGGGCATAGAATAGATAACGGCCTTCATACCCACGCGGGTGGCTGTCGTAGTTGCGGACCATGAAGTCGCTATCAGTGAATATCGAGCATCCACTCCTGACGTATTCCAGATAATAGCCGCCAAATAACCGGAATGCTTCTTCCATCTCCGTGTCGAGGGCATCTGCGAGACCATAGATTTCATCAAGGATGGCCGGCGAGAATTGTGAGATGATGGATATGAATTTTTCCGGGTTGATGAGGAAATGCCGATCTTTTTTAGGCCCCCACTGTTTTTCACGATTTGGAAGTATCAGGGAGTCTCTGAGCTGTACGCCCTGATAGTAGCCAAAATCATAATGCGTGCCTCTATATTGGAAGACATCGCTGTAGAATTGTTTCATTATATCTCCGCCTCTAAATATTCTTCATATCAGTATACATATTTTATGGGAAAATACATTAATATTGCTTGTATAAAGTAACTGCCATCTAGTCGGCAGATCTACTCTGCCCGAACAAAAAAGCAGATGGGAAGATTTAGGCACTCTTCCCATCTGCTTAATCCGCAAGATTACACGCAGTAATGATTTTAATATTTTATTTTTGTAGCCATTCCCAGGCCTTATTGATTTCAGCCTTATCGAAGTGCTGAACTTCTATGCCGGGAAGCCAATCGACCACGCTTGCTCCCATATCCACCCACGACTGGTTGGATACGAAGGCAAACTTTTCATATTGCTTCCAATGTTTAAGGTCTACAGCACCCCCACTCAGGAAGGCATCTGCGTCTGTTCCTTCCACATCCTTTATATAGATGAGGCCACTGAGTCTTTTATCATCCCCATACTTACCATCCATAAATGCTTCCGCATTTTCTACGTCATTTTGCGTCAGTTCGCCATCCATTTCGATATATACAATATTCGGGTAACGACTGTCTTCAATCTTCATCATCGTTAAACCAACTCCTTGGATGATGTTTCTACTCTCTATGATTTTACCCGTTACTAGGCGATCTGAAACAGGAATGGGGTTGGTTACAACAGTGGAAACTGTGCGATACAAGGGCGTTATCTGCATATTATGGAACTGTATTTGATAACGCTGTTACTTATGGCCAATCCCTTTAAAACGCTTTAATAGCAGTGTTAATTGATATCTAAAAATGGTATTAAAGTGTGCATAACGCTAGTGCGACCGCCGTTATATATAAGGAAATACCCGCATCCTTTACATGCGGGTATTTTGAGTAGGACTCCGTATAGAAGTCCGATATTCATAGGTTGTTTTGATATGAATTATTTAAGTTTCACTCATCAAGTTCTTAAGTTTTGGACTTACAAGTATTAGGAGCACCCCGATACCTAGAGCAGTAAGGCCAGAATATAGGAAGTAATCTTCTGTACTGATGATGCTGTAGATTTTCACCATCTGCGCGTTGAGCCCCTGAGCCATGGCGTTCGATAGGAACCATACGCTCATCATCTGTGAAGTGAATGCCTTAGGAGCAAGTCTGGTCGTTGTAGAGAGCCCGATAGGTGAGATGCACAATTCCCCGAGTGTGATGAGCATAAAGCTCAAGACGAGCCATATCGGGTTGATCAGTTCCTGTCCGCCCGTCAACGGTATTATCATCAGAAGGTACGCTGCTGCCGCCAATATGACGCCTAAGGCGAACTTGATTACGGTTGAAGGGTTGAATCTGCCCAATTTAACCCAAAGCAATGAAAAGATCGGTGCAAATATAAGGATGAACATTGGGTTCAGTGATTGGAACCAAGCAGCTGGAATATGAAAATCTATCAATCCGTTAGTCAAGTTGGCCATGCTCAACTCCGTCTTCTTATCGGAGAATTGGGCCAGAATCGTTGAACCTTGTTCCTGGATCATCCAAAAGGCGACCGAAGCAATGAAGAGAGGTATGTACGCAAATACATTACGCTTTTCACTTTTTTCAACCTTTTTACTTTTTAAGATTACAATAATGTATATAGTCGGCAATAGGACACCGATCAGAGTGATTACATTGGAAAAATTGCTTATTTTAAGTTCATCAGTCAAATACGCAATGATGACGAGCGCTGCAATGATTACCGCAGCTATGGTCAAATACTTCAGTGCATTGAGTTTATCGCTTTTACTCAATGGATCAGGCACGTCTTTACCCAAGTCTCCAAGGAATTTATTGCCGGTGAGAACATAGATGACGAGCCCTATGAACATACCGATTGCTGCTGCAGCAAACCCTGCATGGAACCCAACGTTCACCTGCAACCACCCTATAATCAATGGAGAGATGAGCGCGCCCATGTTGATGGACATATAGAAGAGTGTGAACCCTGAATCGATGCGGGAATCATTCTTTTCATATAGCATGCCTACTGTTGTACTTATGTTTGGCTTCAATAACCCTGACCCGATTATAATGAACAGCAGGGCAACCATCAGAAGCGTGAAGTTGCCTGGTATTGCCATTAGAATATGTCCGATCATAATCAGGACCCCGCCATAGAATAAGGCGTTTCGCGTACCGGTGATCCTGTCAGCCACCCAGCCGCCGATGGTGCCGGTCATATATATTAAAGCACCATATATGGAAACGATCTGCAGTGCTGTGCTCTGATCGAGTCCAAAGCCGCCTTTAGTGACAGAATAATAAATATAGTAGGCCAGTATGGCCTTCATGCCATAGTAGCTGAATCTTTCCCAGAACTCTGTAAAGAATAGTGTAGATAGGCCTTTTGGATGACCAAAGAAACCTTTATCTGGAACGTTAGTATTTTGATTTGCCATTGTTATCCTCCTCAATATTATAAATTTAAACATTGGATATTATAATTTTCAAACTAAAATTGGTCGAAAAAGTATGAATTATGGATTATTACAATAATTATTTAGTTCAATAGAGATAAATGACTATATACAAGTATAATGTAAATTTAAGTTAAAAATGATTATCATATGATAGAAGCACAATACATCATGCAAAATTGATAGTATAGTAGTATGAGATGTAAAATATTTTAGGCTTCTGCCCGGAAGAATCATGAAATAAACGAGAATAGCTTAAAATTATGGTGAAATAAAGGAGATTTATAATGAAACGGAGAGATAATCGGAAGCAAGGAGATCTGGAATGGATTGTTGAAGAACCATCAGAGCTTCTGAAGTTTTTGTTTGCAGCTATGCCCTCCCGCAGCAGGAAATCAGTGAAGGATCATTTGAGTCATGGTCAGGTCTTCGTCAATGGAGAAGGTACAACGCAGTTCAACGAGGCACTGAAGCCAGGCGATCATGTTAAAATTCTTCCCAAGATAGCGTCGAAGAATGTAAAGATCAAAGGCATCAAGATTCTGCATGAAGATGATGACATTGTCGTAATCGAAAAGGAGGCAGGGATTCTTTCTATTGCATCAGATAAAGAGAATCAGATGACCGCGTATCGTCAATTGGCAAGTTACCTGAAGGAGGTCAATCCCAAGAATCGGATATTTGTTGTTCATCGTTTGGATCGTGAGACCTCCGGCATCATGATATTTGCGAAAAGCAAATACATTCAGCAGAAGCTGCAGAATGCATGGAAAGAGGCTGTGCCGGAACGGATGTACATTGCGCTGGTCGAAGGAAAAGTGAAGGAGAACGGCACGATCACATCATGGCTGACTGAGAATAAGGCATTGATCATGCGCTCGAGTAAAAATCCGAATGAAGGAAAAAAGGCAGTCACTCATTATAAAATAGTGAAGTCCAATCGCAATTTTACATTGCTGCAGGTGAATCTGGAGACTGGGCGTAAAAACCAGATCCGCGTGCATATGCAAGACATTGGGCACCCTATCGTGGGGGATAAGAAATACGGTTCAAGAATCAATCCAATCGGCAGGATTGGATTGCATGCGCATGCGATGACTTTCATCCATCCGACAACTAAAGAAACCATGCGATTTGAGTCGGAGATACCTAAGTCATTCACGAAAAAAATAAATTGATGAAAAATCTTTATCCTGGCATGTCTCATTAGGCATGTCGGGTATTTTTTTGACTGAATATTATGGCTATATAAATCGCATTGCGAGTAATTATGAGGCATGATAATATGACCACTATACCAATCATCCTACAAATTTAAGGAGAAAAATATGATACATAAAACGAACCGTGTTCATCTGGTAGAACAAGTGGCCATACAGATGGAAGATCTGATAGTGTCTGGCGTGTGGCCAGTAGATGAAAAAATACCGCCGGAGATGGAGTTGATGAAAGAGTTTGATGTCAGTCGAAACACATTGCGTGAAGCGATACGTGCTTTAGTCCATGCAGGGTTACTTGAATCCAGGCAAGGCAGCGGCACCGTCGTCCGTTCTGCAAATGCGCTCAGCGCGACTTTAAAGCGCTACATCAAAAAATCAGCTTTACTGGATACGCTTGATGTTCGTTTGGCTCTGGAGCAGCAGGCTGCACAATTGGCAGCCAGGCATAGGAATGAGACAGATTTGGCAACACTTGAACAATGTATTGAGGCTTGCCGACAAGCGGTACGGGATAAAGATCGTAAAAAGTTCGTCGCAATGGATACACGCTTTCATCAGACTGTAGTCCAGGCCTCTGATAATCAATTGTTGATTGATCTATATGAACCGCTCCTAGAAAACATTTCGGAATCGATAGAAGCACTGATGGATTTAAAGACACCATTAAAATATGAAGAAGAACTGCATCTTGATTTATTTGCAGCAATACAGAATAAAGACAAAAGGGCAGCTTCAGTGTATGTCGAAGAGTACATCGGCGCACTGAAAAAAGACGCCGCTGAAATGATGGAGGAATAATTGCATGGATAGGAACGGAAGATCATATGGATCAAAATTTGGTTCAAAGCGTAATTGGCTGCTGGTCATAGGAATTATTCTGGTGGGAGCCAATTTAAGGGGGCCTCTGACCTCGGTGGGAGTTCTGATCCCATTCATCAGGGAAGATCTTGCAATCAGCAATGCGGTCGCCGGCGCCATCACCACATTACCGCTGTTGGCATTCGCCCTCCTCTCCCCGATCGCCCCTAAAATCGCCAATCGGATTGGTATGGAGCGGACTGTCGCCTTATCGCTAGTTATACTTATTGCAGGAATTGCAGTCCGCTCGATTTCAGGAATCAATTTTCTTTTCTTGGGCACTTTCTTCATAGGCCTGGCAATATCAGTAGGAAATGTACTGATACCTGGCATCATAAAAGTGAAGTTTCCATATAAAATCGGTTTGATGATGGGTATCTATGCCATCTTCATGAATGTGTTCGGAGCGCTTGGCTCAGGAGTCAGTGCCCCACTTGCCTCAATGGGAAATTTCGGGTGGCAAGGTTCCTTGGGCATGTGGCTCATACTGGCTGCAGTATCACTACTGGTCTGGTTGCCCCAACTTAAAGAAAAAGAAGATAGGCAAGCGGGCGTCAAGAAAGATAAGGATAGTAGTTTACTGCGCTCTCCGCTAGCATGGAAGATTACGATATTCATGGGGAGTCAATCGTTGATTTTCTATACATTGGTCACTTGGTTGCCGGATATTCTGCAGCAGAATGGCTATGATTCCAATGCAGCCGGCTGGATGGTCTTCCTGATGCAGTTTGCCATCATCCCTGTTACTTTTGTTGTGCCAGTAGTAGCGGAGAAGATGAAGAATCAGGTTGCGTTGAGTTTCATGACGGGCGCTCTGTTCATTACCGGCTTAGCCGGATTGCTCCAAGGCAGTGCATTGCTTGTGCCGCTATGGGCAATCCTGATCGGAGTGGCAGCAGGGAGTGCCTTCAGCTTATCCATGATGTTCTTCACTCTGAGGACGAAAGATGGTAAAGAGGCTGCAACATTGTCAGGAATGGCTCAATCATTCGGTTATCTACTTGCTGCGGTCGGCCCGGTGCTGGTTGGTGCCTTGCATGATATAACAGGTGGTTGGACACTGCCCCTCACCCTCCTGATCGCTTTGGCGGTCATCATATTGATTGTAGGAACTGCTTCAGGGAAGAAAGGTCAGGTGACTGCCTAAAAGCAGACTGGAAAAACATTTAAATATCTAAGGAGCAAATAAAAGTCGTATCCATGATGGATACGACTTTTATATTTGAGTATCGGAAATACTATACGGTTACCTTGCCTGATAAGCTTTATCCCAAAGGTTCAACTTTGTTCCTATGCCTTTTTCCAAAGCATTCTGATAGACTCTATAACCCCATGCCACATCATAGACTGGCTGCCCGCCTAAGCCGTATAGGATGATATCGTCCTTAGATGTCCGACCTTCGACTTTTCCGGTGATTATATCTCCAATGTTGGTGATGATGCTAGAATCCATTTTTTCTTCCTCAATCCAATCCAGAAGCTGTCTGCCGATTACACCCATTGTAGGATTATAGTAAGGATAATGGTCTTCGTCTATTGTCGCTTCATACATGGCCCAATTATCGACGATCAGTTTCATCTTCTCAATCGCAAATTCGGGATCGAAGTCGCCGCTTGATGAGACGGTGAATAATGCACCCGGCTTGATCCATTCTTTTTCAATTGTGGGATTTGCATCCCCGGCTGTCGCTAAATTTATGACATCACTTTCTTTGATGGCATCTTCAAGAGTATTTATAATCTGGATATCAAGACTGGTAAACTCTTTGCTCAGCCTATCCTTCAATGTTTGTGCAGTAGATTCACGGGCATCAAATATTTTGACTGTTTTTATGTTCTCACATACATCCAATATGGCTTCTGCACTAGAAGTGCCGATTGATCCTGCCCCGACCACCCCGAAAATTTCAGAATCAGGATTTGCCAAATACTTCGCACCTACTCCGGGAATTGCTCCGGTCCTCCAGGCGCTTAGCAGATTGGCGGATTGGTAGGCCAGGGGCGCCCCTGTATCAGCATCATTCAAGGTCATCATCAATATGGAACGTGGGAGTCCTTTATCTACATTGGCGATGTTCGAACCGTACCACTTACAGCCGGTTACTTTGTAGTCCCCACCCAAATATGCTGGCATTGCCATGAATCTCCTATCTGGACCGTCTTTTGGCATGCTCTCATGTACTGGATTGGTCGGAAAGTCAATCAACATGCCGTGGGAGTTATCATTGGCGCCACCCATGACATAGTCTCCACTACTCAATAGACGAAAGACCGCCTCCATCTCCTTGATGCATTCGTGCATGTTGAGTACACCCGCATCAATCATATCCTGTTCATTCAAATACAAGAAATCGACTCTGGATTGTTCCATGTATATTCACTTCCTTCCATACTTCTTCACAATCACAATCCTGGTGAGTTGCGCTTACTGGCTGTATGGCTGACCCACTTCGTATCTATAAATCAGCTCTCCTTGCGGGTCACGCTTGCCAGTAAATTTAAACCCGAGTTTTTCATATAGTTCTTTGGCGACATCGTTGCCTTCGACAAAACTGAGATAAATTTCCCCGACATCATATGTTTTTGTAACAACGTCGATTAAATGCATCATGGCCTTTTGTCCCAACCCTTTACCTTGTTGGGCTGAATCTATCATGATCCTGTCTATCCAAGCTTCCTTTGGGTCCCCCACAAAACCGTACATGGCAAACCCGACCAGTACATCGTCTGCATAGATGGCGACAGGCCGCCATGCACTACATTCCCTCGCTTCTTCAAGGCACTCATCGATTGTTTCTATAAAAGATAACTGATGGTCCTTCAATTTTATTTTTCCGCTTATGATCTTGTCATCCGGTTGAATATTTTCCAATGAAATTACACTCATGTTAAACGTCCTCATCTATATAAATTTTTAGAATATGTTAGTTATGGTTTTAAAGTCTGAAACTGTTAATTCTATAATTATATCCCTGAACCATAAAATTTTCAAAATAATGAATTATTATGCATGACATAAGCTTAAAAATCCAATTATATTTTAACATTTGACAACTATCTTTTATAGAACTATATTATATTATAAGATAGTTGAAGGGAGAAAAAGATGTCAGTTTCAGATCAGATTATGAAAGGGCTGCTGGATGGTGCAATTCTTGCTTTAATTGCTGAAGATGAAACTTACGGGTATCAAATAGCTGAGAAACTTAAAGAAAAGGCATTTCCTGATATCAGTGAGGGAAGTATATACCCTGTGCTCTTGAGGTTAAGCAAAAAGGGTTATGTTGAAACACGCATGGTGAAATCGGACAGTGGTGGTCCGAAACGTAAATACTACAGCATCAGCACCAGCGGTAAAGAAGAATTGAGAAATTTTAAGGATAAATGGTTCAAGTTGAACCAGGGGATGTCTAATTTATTTGGGGGAGATGAAAATGTTAAGTGAAAAATCGGAGAAGTTCCTAAAGAAATTCCGCATTGAAATGATGGCGCGGGGTAAAGACGATGAATATAGGGACAATCTGGAAGAGGAGTTAAGAGATCATCTGATGTTGGCAGAACAAAATGGAGAAGATCTGGAAAGCGTGACCGGTGGTTCTGTAAAAAATTATATGAAGACACTTTCGATTGAATTACCAGAGACTAATCACTTGAGAAGGAAAATACTTCTGATCTTTATTTTTTTAGTAGGGATGTTCACTATACCGAGTCTAATCGGAGGAGATTTTGATTATACTCTTTCCATGTTCATCTATTATGTTTCCTTGACCTTATTCGGTCCGTTTCTGTTCTATCTGGTGATTAAGTTCATATTCATCCATTTTACTGATTTAGAAACGGAAAAAATAAGTACAGTAGGAATTGTCCTATGCGGATTGTATGGGGTAATCTACATGGCACTTCTAGTTGGTGGACTCTACTTGGCAGACCGTTATCCGATATATGAATTTATGACGCTTTCATCAAAAAGCAATATGATAGCAGGGTTATTCTTGCTTGGTATATTCGTCTTCGGAACAGTGGTGATGGGCCGATGGTTCTATGCATTTCTGATTATTGCTTTGAGCCTTCCGGCACTATCAGCAAAGATTTTTGTGGGCGGGGATCCTACAGATAAAAATTATATCATCGTATCGGCTATTGTATTATTTGTAGTCAGTGCAGTTGTAATGACAGTTCTGTTTTTCTACTCGAAAAAAGAGGTTGATGACTAATTGACTGTGTATTTTGAAGAATGGCTGCCAGTTGATCCAGCAATTTTTCCTCGATATCAAAATATCAAAAATATAAAAAATAGGCATCCAATTTTGGATGCCTTATTGTCTGGGTCAAACTATTCAGTCCACTCGGAGACTTTATCAGCGTTATCTTCTACCCAATTCGCCGCAGCGTCTTCAGGAGAAGTGCCCTCTTCTATATCAAGCATTACTGATTCCATGTCTTCTGTTGTCCAATTGAAGTTATCAAGGACTTCATAGGCATGTGGGCTTTTATCTTCGAGCTCTTGGCTTGCGATGGTAACGATGTCTTCCGCTTCGCCGAATGTGCCTTCAGGGTCTTCGAGGTATTTAAGGTCGTATTTCTGGAATTTCCAGTGTGGTGACCACCCTGTCACTACGATTTCTTCGTCATTTTCGACTGCTTGGCCAAGTTCGGTAGCCATTGCACCTGAAGAAGATGTCTGAACTTCCCAATCACTCAAGTTATCGTAATCTTCCAAAGCTCTCTCGGATGCTTGCACGACACCTGCACCCGGTTCGATGCCAGTAATCGTCTGATCGGCCTGATCACCCAGGTCTGCAATGGACTCAGCTGGGAAGTCTTTAGGTACTACCAGACCGATGGCCGCACCTTCAAGGTTAGCACCTAAATCCTCAATCTGGTCTTCATACTCGTCATACAGATCGCCATGTGTAAGCGGTAGCCATGCACTTACGGAAGCATCTGCTTCATCGGTAGCGACTGACTGCCACATTACAGCGTTATCCAGAGGCGTGATTTCTACGTTATAGCCTTCATCCTGCAATACTTTCTGCATTACATGGGTAGAAGCAATTTCAGAATCCCACTCTACATAAGATAAAGTAAGTTCTTCTTCACCCAGATTGCCATTGTCGCTTGAGCCTTCTTCATCCGCAGATTCCTCTTCGCCTGAACCGCCACAAGCAGCAAGTACTATTGATAGTACAAGCGTCAATACTAAAAGATTCCATTTCTTCATGAATATATCCTCCTATAATAATTATTTTTTTGATTGAGTAAATCTATCTATAATAATCGCTAATATAACGATTCCCAATCCAGCAACAAATCCAGTACCTACTTGAGCCCTTTGGAGGGAACTCAACACTTCTGTACCTAACCCCGGCGCACCAATCATGGAGGCAATGACCACCATTGAAAGGGCTAACATGATCGTCTGGTTCACCCCAGCCATGATGGAGGATCTTGCCAAAGGCAATTGCACTTTGACCAGTTTCTGCATCGGGGTGGTGCCGAATGAATCACTTGCTTCAATGAGCTCAGCAGATATCTGCCTGATTCCCAAGTTCGTCAGACGAATTGTAGGGGGTGCTGAGAAAATGACGGAAGCGAACACTCCCGGCACCATGCCAATTCCGAAAAACGCAACTGCGGGAATCAAATATACGAAAGCGGGCATCGTCTGCATAAAATCTAAAATTGGTTTCATGACAGTTTCGAAGCCAGTGCTTTTGGACATCAGTATGCCTAAAGGAATACCGAAAACTACCGATATCAGACCACTGATGATGACCAAGGTCATAGTATCAATCAAGTTTGCCCATAGCCCTTGGTTATATATGAATAGAAGACCAACTCCGATCAGAATAGGAGAAAGTACCTTATTCTTCATAAATATAAATGCAAGCGCCATTACTATGACTATAAACAATGTGGGCGGAATGAATTCCAGTATTTGAATGATCCAATCCATCAGTCCTTCTAAAACTTCTTTGATCGGGTCGAATATGAAGCTGAAGGAACTGGTGAGCCAATCGACAAAATCTGATGCCCACTGGGCTACCGGGAGGCGAGGCAGATTATCCAACATTGTTTTCCACCTCGTTTCCTTGAGCCAACACTTCAAACACTTTATTGAACTCTAAAATACCGATGTTTTGTCCATTCGCTTCTACTGTCAGCTCATGCACCCCATCTTTGAACAATGGATATGTTTCATAAAGTAAAGCCTCAGAATTTATGGAAGGAAGATCAGTAGAAATACTTTCCCCATCAACACGCTTCATGACATGCTTTACTTTAAGGACTTTCGAACGGTCAATATCCTTAACGAAAGACTTGACATAGTCATTCGCCGGGTTTGTGACGATTTCTTCAGGTTTCCCGACCTGTGCGATTTCCCCATCTTTCATTAAGGCGATGCGGTCACCTATGCTCAGTGCTTCATCGAGGTCATGGGTGATGAATACTATTGTTTTCTGCATTTTCTGCTGAAGTTGTAACAGCTCCTGCTGCATCTCTTTTCTGATCAGGGGGTCTAGTGCCGAGAATGCTTCGTCCATGAGTAGGATATCCGTATCATTGGCCAGTGCTCTAGCCAATCCGACACGCTGCTGCATGCCGCCGGAAAGTTGATTCGGCAACTGTTTTTTATAATTTCCCAGACCTACCAGGTCCAAAGCTTCTTCAGCCTTCTCCCTCCTCTGCTTTTTTGGAAACTTCCGGACTTCCAGTCCAAATGCCGCATTCTCCAGGATGTTTTTAAAGGGGAAGAGGGCAAAATTCTGGAAAACCATACTAAGGTTCGATCTTCTGAATTCCCTTAATTCACTAGGGCTCAGCTGTGCAACGTTTTTGTCTTTGATCAGAAGATCGCCCTCGGTTGGGTCAATCAGCCGATTGATTAGTCTGATCAAAGTGGATTTACCACTGCCGGAAAGTCCCATGACAACAAAGACTTCCCCTGATTCGATGCTTAGATTCGCTGATTTGACCGCAACCGTAGCACCAGTTTTTTTAATGATTTCATCTTTGGATGCATTATTATGCAATAATTCTTGTACTTCCTCGTCATATGTACCAAATACTTTAGTGACGTTCTTGATTTCAATTACGCTCAAAAAACTCAGTCCTTACACTTGACGTTATTTCAACACTTTAAAACTAGTACGTTCTTAAACGTACCATAGAGATTCAGCTAAATCAAATGCGCTTACCATAGAATATGGCTATAACAAGCAATAGCAGGTTGCATAGAGTAACCATATATCGAGTATCGATCATAATTTCTAACAGATTAATAAAAAGGGTCAGAACCCCCTTTAATTAAGATTTCTGACCCTTCTATCTGAAATGGTATATACAAATGTCATGGAAGGATTATTTTTATTAAAGTCTATTGGGCGTCGTCCGTGTCTTCTGATTTCGGCTCTTCGTCCCCTTCATCATTGCCATCTAAGATCTGTGATTTCCCGTCAGATAGATTATTCAGGAAATGATCCAGATCGAATCCGGTCATCTGCCCCATGCTCTCCTGAAGTTTGGCCATCGTACCAGTGACGGTATTCGGCAGTGATTTCAGCTGTTCACCACCTCCGCTGTCCATTATGCGTATGGATTCTACGTTGCTCATGGATTCACTGACAGCTCTGGCGAATTCAGGCATTATTTTGATGAACTGCTCCAGGATGATGACATCTTTATGTTCAGACATCGCCTCTGCACGGCGCTCGATTGCTTCGGCTTCCGCGAGGCTCTTTTCTCTTATGACTTGTGCTTCGGCGTTACCTTCTGCAATGCGGGCTTCGGCTCTGGCCTCAGCTTCTTTAGTTCGTGTATAGTAATCCGCCTCAGCCTGCTGCCTCCTCACTTCGACTTGTTGCTTTTCGATTTCAACGTCATTTTCCCGTTCCAGTTTCAACAGTTTTAATTCATTCTGTTTTTCCTGTTCCCGGATTTCCAACCGTTGTTGTTCCACTTCGAGACGTCTTTCTTCTTCTTCCAATTGCCCGGAAGCTTTAGCAGAAGCATTCGCCTTTTCCGTTTCAGCCAAGTTCCTTGCTTCCTTCAGATCTTTCTCTTTACGGCTATCTGCTATGTTCATTTCTCTTTTATATTGTTCATTTGAAATGGTTTCATTATCTTTTGCTTGTTGTATTTCAGTTTCACGCCTGTTTTCGGATTCTGCAATCTCAGCTTCTTTTCTGATCCGGGCGATTTGAGGACGTCCAAGGTTTTCAAGATAATTCTCATCATCCCTCAGGTCGGATAGACCAAGCGAAGTGATTTTGAAGCCCATCCGGTTCAACTGATCCTGCGCAATCTCACGGACCTGTTCATTGAAGCTCTCACGGTCCTTATTGATCTGTTCGACAGTCATCTTCGATAGGATGGCGCGGAGGTTGGAGTTCAGCACTTCAGAGATTTCATGTTCGATTTCTTCTTGTTCCTTTCCAAGGAACTGCTCGGCGTATTTGACGATGCCGTCCAGGTCATCAGCCACTTTTACAGTCGCAACCGCCTGACCGTATATTCCGACGCCTTCTAGAGTGTAGACTTTTGGCGTAGATATTTGCAGCTGGAATGATTTAAGGGAGACCTTTGTGCCCGTCTGGAACATCTTGAGCCTGTGCCCGCCCCCCCGGATGACTTTCATGTAGCGCCCTTGGTCATCCTTATAGATGTTGGTTTCTTTTGCCTCATCCCCAAGGTTTGGCCCTGTAACGATGAGCGCTTCGTTGGAAGGTACAGTACGGTATCTGGCTTTCATGAAGATGTACCATCCAACGGCAGCGATGATGGCAATTAGTATGATGGCGATTACTGCAATCAAAGTACCGGTCAATTTGAACATATGTAAGCTCCTATCCCATTAAATTATTTAAGTATCAACATCACATTATTACAAATATTTATCATTGTAAAGCACATTGGTTAGAATTGTCTGAATATATTAGAATAAGTATATATGTTTCAATAATATTGACTTTTCTGACAAAGTTCTGCTAGATTATATAAGTTGGATTACATGGACGTTGTATATGAAGATAAAGGATGGGAAAAGTTGCCTGTCCCTGAAACATCATGTCGGTTGAGTGAGGTTCATCAATATGACTCTACGGAATAGCATGGTAGAGTCGCTATCGTATCGTCCCTGAGCAGGGGCGTTTTTTAACGGGGAATGATTCGATTCCAAATAATTGGCAGCAATCCAAAAATCCTCTAGGAATCAAATTGAATCAAGGAGCTATAATAATGAAAAGATCTAATATAATATTTGCGGGATTTATGCTTTTTTCCTTATTTTTCGGTGCGGGTAACCTTATCTTCCCACCGCTTCTTGGAATGGAAGCAGGTGACGGCTTCGGCCCTGCAATAATTGGCTTTCTGATTACTGGCGTACTGCTTCCTATCATGGCGATCGTAGCAGTGGCTTTGTCCGAGGATGGCCTGGTGTCCATGGGGCAACGGGTGCATCCTGTATTTGGTGTGGCTTTTGCAGTCATCATCTATATGTCCATCGGGGCGTTTTATGGCATACCGCGTGCATCCAGTGTTGCCTATGAACTTGGGTTCAAACAGATCTTTAATGTGGAAAGCAGCCTTGTACTTGCGATTTTTTCCATCGTATTCTTTGGAATTACATACCTGATAAGCCTCAATCCTAAAAAGATAGTGGACCGCATCGGACAGTATCTTACGCCGCTTCTGTTGTTGGTATTGTCGGTGCTCGTCGTAAGGGCTTTCTTTACTTTTGAGAATCCCGGAGCCCCTGCTGCAGAAAAGTACACTGGTTCGCCATTGGTCACCGGAATATTGGAAGGCTATTTCACCATGGATGCGGTCGCAGCATTGGCATTCGGAATCGTGATCATCAATGCCCTGAAGGATAAGGGTGCAGAAACAAAAGGAGAATTGGTAAAAGGAACTTTCGGTGCAGTGCTGATAGCAGGACTGGGTCTGGTAGCCGTATACTTCTCGCTGGGTTGGATCGGGCGTGTCATACCAGGGGGAAGTGGGCTTGAAGACGGTGCAGAGATATTAACACATTCAGCGAATCTTCTATTCCCGGCGGCGGGCGGATTGCTCTTTGGCATCATTGTGCTCCTGGCATGTCTTACGACCTGTGTGGGACTGATCAGTGCCTGTTCAAGATTCTTCAACGAAATCTACCCTAATATTGCATATTCTACCTATGCGGGCATCTTCGTTCTAATTGGTTTGTTGGTATCGAATTTGGGGTTGGATCTGATTTTAGAGCTTGCGCTTCCCCTATTGGTATTCATCTATCCAATCGCGATTGTCCTGATAGTCCTCTCTTTAGTTGAGCGTGTAACGGGGGAAAGCAGGAAGATGTATCAGGCTGCGGTATTCGTGACTGCCGTCTATGCATTATATGAGGTGTTGATCAGCATCGGCATTGAATCAGAAACTGTTAGTCTCCTCCTTGGACAGACACCATTCTTCGAACAAGGTCTGGGCTGGATGGTTCCGGCCTTTATTGCGGGGGCAGCGGGCTATGGCATAGATAGATATAAAGGTAGGGCGGCCAATGGGAAGAAACGGAAGCCTGCAGTACAATTCAATGATGATATCAAATAGGTGAAGGTCCGCACGGACCTTCACCTATTATTTTTCAACATCATAGGAAGCGATGTACGGCATCCCTTATATCCGGTGCGTTTGCAATGGCGGAAATCACGCAGATGCCATCAGCTCCGTTTTCCAGGCAGGCCATGTAGTTGTCCGGGGTGATGCCACCTATTGCCACCATTGGCTTGTCGCCAATTAGGCGTCTCATATCAGCCAGACCTTTTGGCGTAATGGCCTTGCCGGCATCCGCCTTTGAGGGTGTGGCATAGACAGGCCCCGTGCCTATATAACTGACTTTTTTGAGATTGCTTGATGCCAATTCTTTTGCATTACCTACAGATAGACCGACGATCTTGTCGTTAAAATAGGGAGGGAGATCTTGGACCCTGATATCATCCTGACCGAGGTGTACCCCGTCGGCTTCAATCTGTTCGGCCAGTTCGTAGTCATCGTTAATGATGAAAGGCACTTCATAGCTATCGCATAATTTTTTTATTTCAGAAGCTGTCTCCACCAGTTCATCGCCTGTCAAGGATCTGCTGCCCTTTTCCCTGAGTTGGAACAGTGTGATGCCAGCATCCAAAGCTTTCTCAACCACGGCGGGGAGGTGCTCATCCGTATCGGAACTTCCACAGATAAAGTATAATTCAAGTGCGTTTTTATCCATCATCTGGTCGTTACATTCCGTTCTTTGAGCAAGTTGTCATCATTCAAATACAGCTCATCGATCAGCCTTGTGGCGAATGTACCTGGGGTTGGATGTTCTTGGGCCAAAGCCGCCTTCTCAGCGCACAGGTTATAATAGCTGACCGCATCGATGATGGACTGGTCATCAAACCGGTCTGAGGTTCCAAGGAATGCACAGATGATTGCACCAAGAAGGCATCCTGAGCCTGTCACTCTCCCCTGTAGGGCATGGCCGTTACCCATTATCGAAAGTCCGCTGTCAGTCATAAGGGCGTCTTGCTCACCTGTAACAAGTACAGGGGTCCTGTACCGATCATAGGCCTTGCCTGCAATTTCTTCGGCAGGAGTCTCTTCTTTAGAGTCGACCCCCTTCATATTGCTTTCAGCTCCTGATAGTGCATGCATCTCTCCGGGATTCCCCTTTATGAGTGAAACTTTATGGCGTGACAATAATTGTTCTGTAATCTCGACTCTGAAGCGTGAAGCACCAAATCCGACTGGATCAAATACAATCGGCACATCATTCCTGTTTGCTTCCTTCATCATCTCATCCATGACCTGTAGTTTGGATTGATCTGCAGTACCGATGTTGATGAGGAGTGCAGAAGCGGATTTCATCAGATCTGAAGCTTCTGCGACTTCCCCGCCTACAAGTGGCGAAGCGCCAATCGCAAGGAGCCCATTAGCCGTGAAGTTTTTGACGACATCATTTGTGATGCAGACAACAAGCGGGTTCATCTCTCTGAGTCTATTTACATTATCCATGAATTACTCTCCTTTATAGCTGAAATGGCTGACCGGTCCATTACCTTTTCCGATATTTGGGTTATGTCTGATTGCCGAAGTGATATAGCGCTTAGCGGTACGGAAACTTTCTTCGATTGATTTCCCCTTGGCCACCTCTGCTGTCATCACTGCTGAAAATGTGCATCCTGTGCCATGTGTGTTGGTTGTATCGATACGCGTTTCACTGAGTTCTATTGCGTTGTCTGCAGTAAATAAATAGTCTGTGGGGCCTGAATCCAGATGTCCGCCTGTTATTACAACGCTCTGCACCCCGATGTCATTCAGGAAAATATCGGCAGCTTTCTTGATATCCCCCTCACTACTGATTTGTTGGCCACTGATCTTCTCTGCTTCATGTATGTTTGGTGTAACGGTCAAAGCAAGGGGTAAAAGCTGTGTTCTGAGAAATTCAGCAGCATCTCCATCTATGAGTGGATCACCGCTTGTGGCAATCATGACCGGATCGATGATATAGGGGACTTGGTGGCGTTCAACACACTCTTTTATGACTGCCATCATCTCTTCGTTGGCAATCATGCCGCTTTTCATGGCGTCTGGTACTTCGTCGGAAAAGATGCTGTCCAATTGCTCCTGTAGAAACTGTCCCGGGATATTATGGACATCTTGGACGCCTATGGTATTTTGTGCGGTCAGGGCGGTGATTGCAGCCATTCCAAACACCTCTTGTGAATGGAAGGTTTTGATATCAGCCAAAACACCAGCGCCGCCAGTCGGATCGGTCCCTGCAACAGTCAACGCAATGGGCATTCTAGACATTCATATCCACCCCCGCCCAGTGTTCTCTTGTCATCGCCATATTGAAGAACCGCCTTTCATGCTCTGCACTCTCTCTGAAATTTTTGCGCAGCAGGCCTATTTCATCATCATTCATATTCTCCGCTTCTTTGTCGATGGCGTTGAACATCACATCAGCCGTCTCATCGATATTGCTACTGTAGAATTCGAACCATCCCCGGTATTGGTGGTTTTCCTGGAATACGTTTTGCGCCATCGCCTTTTCCGCCAACTTTTGATAGATGTAGGGGCACGGTGCCATGGCACTTAATGTGAATGCGATATTTTCCTTAGCATAGGCGTTATAGTACATATGTTTAATATAATGATCGGCAGAAGGATACCATTCTCCATCCTTTATGATTTCTGCATATGGCTTTCCTACAGCTCTTGCCAAAACTTCATGTGCCTCGACCTCTCCCCCAAGTATGAAACGCATCTCTTCGAGAAGATATTCCATCATGTCCTTGGAAGTGGTCTTCGAGATCAGCATGGCATAAATATTTGCGAATTCTTCAAGATATAATGCATCTGCCTGAAGATAGTGGATGAGTGAAGCGTGATCAATATCTTCATTTATGAGCCCCTGGATGAAATCATCCCCGTATATTTCGTCAATAAACTGCTCTGCATCCTGCTTCAATTGTGTACTTAACATCATAATCCTCCTATTTAGAATGATAAAAACCCATTTCCAGCGTAGGAAATGGGTTTAGTATGAAGACAGGATATGTCCGACCATCCCACATTCCTTACGCTGGCATTATCCAGATCAAGTCAAAGGGATCGGTCTGTGACCGTCTCAGCTAAAAAGCACCCCTAGTGGTGTTGCGTATTCAGTTGATTATCATGTTAGCCGACTCATTCCTCAAAGTCAAATATGGATATGAGTCATCAGACTGTCAATGTGTTTCAATGATTTCCCGGGAAATTTGACGACATCAATGATAGATAGAACATCGAGGGTCATCAACCATTAAAAAAAGATATGGCCACACGGCCATATCTTTTACTCGGCGCTCAACTCGTCATGGATCAGATTGATGTTGTAATTCAGATACTTGATATAGGTGTCCACTTCTTCTCCCGGTTTTCCAATTTCATCGGAATAGATGGGTTTTTTGGAAAAAGGAACGCCCGTCTGATCGGAGACGGTCTCCATCGGACGCGGATCGACGTTCGATTCGATGAAGAGTACAGGCACGTCATTTTCTTCAATGAATGAAACAAGTGAATTTATCTGGTTGGGTGAACCGGTATCTTCAGTATCAATTGCCCATATATACCCTTCCTTCAAACCGTAATCACTGGCAAGATATTGGAAGGCGCGTTCACTTGTAACAAGTACCCGACCTTCTTTCGGAATGTCATCTATCTTCTGTTGGTACTCCCCTTCTACATCTTTCAATCGTTTAAGATATTCGTCAGCCCGCTTCTCGTAGTTTTCTTTTCTTTCCGGGTCTTTTTCAATGAAAGCGTCACGCATATCCTCTGCCATCTTTATCCCCACTTTAGGACTGATGAAAGCATGCGGGTTGATTTCTTCTGCTTGGGTCTCTTCATCAGTGATGTACATCGGTTCGATGCGGTCTGATAGGGAGTAGACATCGTCTAGGTCCTGATTGACGGAATCGATCATTTTAAAGAACCAACCATTTCCACCACCCTCAAGGTTCAAGCCATTATAGAAAAGAATATCCGCGTCAGTGGCCTTTTTCATGTCTTTAGGAAGTGGTTCGTATTCATGGGGATCCGTGCCGGTCGGTACGAGGTTATGAATGTCGACATCCTCGCCTCCAATCTCACGGGCGAGATCCTCTAGAATCGTAAAGGATGTGACCACTTTCAATTTATCATCCTCATTCGCTTCACCCGCAGCACTGCTTTCATTTGAACAAGCATTCAACACTAGTACGACCATCAACAGGCCGATCAGATAAGTAATCTTATTCTTCATGTTTAATCTCTCCTAAAAATTTATAATGGCTCATCAATTATGATTTTTTCATCTTGCGAAGCTTTGGCCACAGTACGCCTTGCCTTGGAGAAAAAATCAGCACCAATACAAAGAGGATGGCAGAAGCAATCGCTATGATAGGGCCGGACGGCAGATCATGCATGTAGCTGTAATAGATGCCGACCACTGCAGCGCTGGCTCCAAAAATTGAAGATAATACGATCATGATGGATAGGCGGTTCGTCAGCAGATAGGCGGTCGAGGCCGGCGTAATCAGCAGGGAGACTACCAGTATCACCCCGACTGTCTGCAGGGAGGCGACTGCAACAAGTGTCAGCAGTACCATCAGACCATAGTGGATGAAACGGGTGTTCAAGCCATAAACCCGTGCCATCGTCTCATCGAATGTTGCAATGAGAAGTTCTTTATAGAAGACCACGATAATGATGATGACCAGAAGGCTGACCCCTGCAGTGATCCACATATCAGAAGTCCTGACGTGGAGGACGTTACCGAACAGTATCTGCGTCAAATCTGTTGCACTCTGCGCTTTTGTAATCAGTATGATCCCTAGAGCCAAAGCAGTTGAGAACACTATTCCGATTGAAGCGTCTGTCTTGATTCTACTGTTTTGGCTGATGCCACCTATACCCACAGCAGCGATCACTCCTGCTACTACAGCACCATAGAAATACGAAATACCCAACATGTAAGAAATGGCGATGCCAGGCAGTACTGCATGCGAAATGGCATCCCCCATCAACGACATTCCGCGCAGTACGATGAAACTGCCGATTACACCGGATATGATGCCGACCATTATTGAAGTGATCAAGGCTTTCTGGAGGTAATCATAGAACAATAGGTCATTCAAAAAACTCATGATAGTTTACCTCCCATGTTCTCTAAAACAGCTAATGGCGCATTAAAAGTTTTCTCCATCAGATCTGGGGTGAACACTTCAGCAACCGGCCCTGCAGCAACCAGACCGCCATTCACTAAGATCAAGTCATCAAAATAATCTTCTACTTTGGTCAGGTCATGGTGGATGACGAATAGCGTTTTTCCCTGATCCCTCAATTCCTTCAGAATTTTGATGATGACTTCCTCACTGTGGATGTCGATTCCAACAAATGGTTCATCCATGAATAAGATATCGGCATTTTGAGAGAGACTTCTCGCTACGAACACCCTTTGCTGCTGTCCACCTGAAAGTTCACCTATCTGTTTATCGGCGAATTCTTCCATTCCGACTTTTTTTAATGCTTCCATGGCTATTTTCTTTTCTTTCTCTTTAGGGCGGCTGAATAGGCCCAATTTAGGATAGGTGCCTTGTATCACCGTGTCTTTGACCAGGATGGGGAAATTCCAATCTATATGTGATCTTTGAGGAATATAGGCGATATTCTTACGGATTTTATCGATGGATTTTCCAAATATCTGTACTTCCCCCGAATCTTTTGGCACCAGATCAAGGACTGATTTTACAAATGTTGATTTTCCGGAACCGTTCGGTCCGATAATGCCGATCAGTTTGCCCGAATCCACTGAAACATCAAAGTTTTTTATGGCAATTTTATTAGAATATGAAACGGTTAAATCTTTAACGTCGAGTGACTGCTCCAAAACGTGATCCCCCTATTACTATACATCCCTCTGGGATAGTGAATATTAGGGATCCCTAAGTTAGGGCTCCCTAAACTTAATTCACTATAACAAAAGTAATTGGTTTTTACAAATAAAATTACTAAAGATATGCAAATTTACAGTCATTTAAGTAAATTACATCAAAAAGGGGCCTACTTTGTTTAGTAGGCCCCTGCTAGAATCAACTTTCAAATTTGCTTAGTTTATTGACTTTTTCTTCATACTTCGGCATTTTATTCTTCAATAGCAGCACTAATGATATGAGGATGAAAGCTGCCAGTATCGTCACGAGCAATACATAGATCACCGTACTGAAATTATAATCGAATCCTTGATTGAACACTGCATCCCTGAAACCGGTTACTACAAAGGCCATCGGCACCACTTGATAGAGTCCTTGGTAGAAATCGCTTGAGGTCTCGATCGGGAAAGTACCGGCACTTGATGATAATTGAATGATGAGCAGTACAATGCCTAAAAACTTCCCGAAATTCCCAAAAATCATGACAAGCAGTCCAATCATTGCAATGGAGGCAGTCGACCACACTAGCATGGCCAAGAAAAATTTCCCGTGACTGGCGATTTCAATCTGCATAATCCAGACAATTACAATATATAACAGTGTCGACATCAATAAGGCATGGCTAAGGAACAGTGAGATTCTGCTCACCCACTGGCGTAGTACAGATTGTCTGTCTTCAAAAATCTTATTCATCGGATAGACGACATTGAAGGTGATGCTGCCGATGAACAAGCTTACTGCAATGATGAGCGGCGCAAAGCTCTGGGCATAATTCTGAGTATCTACAATACTTTCAATATCCAGATTGACGGGTGTGGCAATGGCTTTTGCACCATCTTCTGTAAATGCAATATCGTTTTCGTCCAACTGGGATAAAACTTCGTTGAACCTTGTATCAATTTCATCGAGTGCACCAGCAAGTTCTCCCGAACCTTCTACCAAATTCCCTGTGCCAGACTCAAGCTGTGATAAACCGGAATTCAATTCGCTAGCTCCTTGAGCCAACTGGGAACTGCCCGCTTCAATTTGCCCTGCACCGTCTTCCAGTTCTCTTTGTGCACCCAGGACCGCCTGGGCATTGTTGCCGAGAATTGGTGAAAATTGTTCCAATTGTCCTGTGAACTGCGTTTCACCATCATGAAGTGCTTTTGACGACTGACTGAGCTGAGCGGCCCCCTCATTAACCTCAGCAGAGCCCTGATTCAATTGGGCAGTGCTTTCTTCAGCTTCGATCAATCCATCATTGAGATCATGGGCGCCATTTTTTAAATCAGCCAATGCCTGCTTGGCTTCATCACTTTGTTCCGAGAGGTCATTCAGTTGGCCGATGAGTGTAGATGTATAAGTTTCAGTGACGCTCGTTTTTACAGTATCCGTCAGCATGGAACCTGCCTGTTCAGACATTATCGAGCCGATGAAATTATGCCCTGGGTTCGTTTTCAACACCATATCTACTGGTTTCGGATCATCACTCAAAAAAGTCATTGCATTGTCGGAGGCATCTTCAGGAATCCGCAGATAACCGTACGAATCCCCTTTTTGCAGCGCTTTTTTGGCCTCATTCAAGTCGGTGAACTGCCAATCAAGCTGATCATTCCGCTTAAGTTCCTCTTCTATTTCTGCGCCTAGATCAATATCTTCGTTACCCTTATCTTCGTTCACGACATGGAAAGCCATATCATCAGTACGATCATAGGGATTCCACATGGCACCGAGAAAGATGGATGCATATATGACTGGTAATAAAGAAATGACGAGAAGGGAAGTTAGAAGCATTGGTTTTTTGAAGATAAATTTAAAATCTTGGAACATTGAATCACCTTTCCATTATTTGTGCTAAAATATAATTAATGAACACTGTGTACAATAAAATATTATATGTCGTTTTACTTATTGTTCAATGGTTAATATAATCCATTGTGTAGGATAACCAACATAATACTAAGAAAGGTTGAGTATTTTTGAAGAAAGATCTAAGGGTACAGAAAACATTACAAAGCATAGATGATGCAATCATCAAGCTATTGAAAGAGAAGTCATTTGAAAATATTACGATAAAAGATATAAGTGATGAAGCGATGATCAACAGAGGAACTTTCTATAGCCATTACAGCGACAAATATGAGTTGATCGAGAGTTTTCAAGTCGCGCTTGTTTCTGACATCGAGGCATTGTTGTACGGTAACATTGTGGGTGAAAGCTACAGTGAAATTGCAGAAAGCCAGATTAAAGAGACTATCCTGAAAGTTTTTGAGTACCTTAAGGAAAACCGAATACGCGTGTTGACGGTAGCCAACAGTGTGGGTACCACAGAGTTTGCAAAGTATTTTTCCCGTCATATGTATGATTTCTATAAAGTGAAGAGTGAGGAGTTCGGTGTGGATTTGAACTCGGAAGGGTTTACGGATTACTTGATAACATATGTGACGAATGCACATATGGGCATATTTTTGAAATGGCTCAAAAATGACTGTCAGGAATCAACCGAAGAGATGGCGGGTCTAATTGAAACATTCACCATAAATGGCGTGTTTAAGGCAGTTGATATATGAACCGCTGCTGATAAGCTGAATAAGGGTTTGTCCGAGCAATAGCAAGATAAATATGTAAACCCAGACTGAAGAGTGGGCGGAAGGTGACTGAATTGAAGAAACTACTGTATCTATTTACCATTATCATTATATTGGCGGCATGCCAATCCCCCGAAAAGGCAGAGCAGAATACAAGTTCTGTAAAAGGCTCCCAAGGCGAAGAAAACAATCCGGAAGAGACAGAACAAAAAGAATCTAAGTCTATCGAAGAATCGAATTATCCAGGGATAGATATCATTACTGAAATTGAAGACACTGAAACATTGAATGCCAGCACGCAATATCCTGAAACCGCTGTTGATTCCATTGATGGTGCAATCAAGCAATATATTGAGGCTGAGAGGGGCTATTTCAATAAGCAACTTGAAGATTTTGAAGCGCCGCCTTCAGGCCAAGAGGCAATTTTCAACCTCAGCTATGAGACCGAGCGCGTAAATGACAACCTTTATACATTCGACTTTACTACGTATATGTTTACATATGGGGCCAATGGCGAGACGAGAAAGAATATAATAATGGCTGATGTAAAAGAAGGAGAAGTGATAGAAGGTCAGGAAATATTCGATGATACTGCAGAAAATAGGGGATTACTCTATGATTATATTCTTGAATATGCAGAAGAAGATGAAGACTTGAGCCGCTATCTATTTGAAGATGAATTGAAGGAATGGATTGAAGCACCGGATAATGACTTTAATAATGTTTATATAACCAATGTTGGATTGAGTCTGTCATTCAATCAATATGAAATAGCAGCGGGTGCTGCAGGGAGCATTGAGGTTGAGATACCTTCCGATAAAGCACGCAATCTTGTAAAAGAAGAATACACTCAATTCCTGACTGTGTCTGACGAGGAGGATGACACAGAGAAGGAAGAGGATGCAGAAGCGAAAGTATATACTGAACGATCCATTGATAAACAAGCAAAGAAAGTGGCACTTACTTTTGACGATGGCCCCCATCCAGAGCATACTTTGAATATATTGAACACACTTGACCAGTATGATGCAAAAGCAACATTCTTTATGCAAGGTAAAAGGATAGAGTATTACATGGATGTTGCGAAAGAGGTAGCGGAGAGAGGTCATGAGATCGGCAACCATTCGATGAACCATCCAGATTTCACCACACTTTCCTTTGAACAGATCGATATTGAAGTATCCCGGACCAATCAATTGATAATGCAGGCGACAGGGTTGAAGCCTACGGTCTTTAGACCACCGTATGGAAGTACGAATGAGGAAATCAATAATTTCATCGACATGGAGCCAGTGCTTTGGACGATAGACACGGAAGACTGGAAAAATAAGGACCCTAATATAATTGAGAAGAGAATAAGGGTTAACATGCATGATGACGCTATTATTTTGATGCATGATATTCATGGAACAACGGCTCAAGCACTGCCTGATATTTTGGAATATTTGTCTTCTGAAGGATATGAATTTGTAACTGTTTCAGAATTGGACTAATAAATTACCCCGCCGATATCATAAATTGATATCGGCGGGGTTTTAATCTATCTATTATTCATTAATGGAAAAGAATGATCAGCTATCAGATTGTTCTACGAATAGATACTGCGAAGCGGAACTGCTTAGCTCTATATCAATCCCTTGGGTTAGATTCTTGACCAACAGTGAATCATTGGCTAAGTCACGGCTGATGACTGTCAACTTATCTCCGACATTCAGCTTTTTATTTTTAAAATAGGATACGAGATCACTTTCATTGACTATTCTGGAAATAAACAATGTTTCTTCATCCCCAGCTTCTGACAGACGGTAGATATGATGTTCCTGATTGTCTATCAAATTCAATGGAATGGCACCTCCATGAGGGCAATATTCAGGGTGTCCAAGGTACCTCTCCAGACGATCAGCTAGAATATTGCTGGTGGCATGCTCCAAAACTTCAGCTTCATCATGGACTTCATCAATTTCAAACCCCAGATTATCGACAAGAAACACTTCCCATAGACGATGTTTATGGATAAGGTGTTTTGCACGCTCAGCCCCTTCGGGAGTCAATAGACTGCCTTTATAAGGAAAATATTCGGTCCACCCTATTTTTTCAAGACTGACCATCATTTCCGTGACTGTAGGCGGGGATGTACCCAAACGCTCTGCTATTTCCTTGTTAGACACTTTTGTCACCTGGCCACCCAAATCAAAAAGTGCTTTAATATAATCTTCTTTTTTAGGACTCATCTCGACTCTCCTTATATTCCGGGCTGGGAATAGGCATATTGGTATTTGTCTTATGACAACATCTGACCATTATTATAGTTTATAAATGGCGTGAGGACAAAGTTTATATGTACAGCGCAAGATTGGAACGTAAGAAAGAAAAAACCCTTACCACATGGAAATCATCCATACGATAAGGGTTGATATATGCTAGCTTACATCCTACCACCAGTTATTTTGCTGACGGAAAGCCATAGCTGCTTCTACAGAACCGTAACGCTCTTGAGCGTAGTTGATCATGCCTTTTGTCTGTGTTTCAACAGATCCAGTACCCCAGTGTTCTTTTGTTTGACCTAGGCCTCTGTAGCCGAGGTGATTGACTGCACTCGGGTTACCGCTTGATTCTGGCATAACGATATTACTCCACATTGCTTGCGTACCACCGGCAGCAAGGAATTGCTCTTTTACTGAACCGTTAGAAGATGCTTGTGGGCTTGGAGCAGATTGTTTTTGAGTCTGAACTGTTTCTTGGACAGGTTCAGGTGTAGAAGTTTCAACAGTTTCTGTTTGTTGAGGTGCTTGCTCTTGAGTATTGTTTTGAACTGTTTCCTGTGTATCGTAGGATTCAGTTACTTTTGGTGCAGGCTCTTGAGTCTGTGCTTTTGGCTGAGGTGCTACGCTTACGCTGTTATCGTAGTTGCCATAAGACCAAGTGTACTGTGTACCGTTGGACTCGAAGTTGTAGTCCACACCGTTAAGAGTGAAGTTATACTCATATGCGCCTTCATGGATTGGAGAGTTGTTCAATTCAGCAGCGCCGTTCTGAGCCATTGCCGCAAGTTCTTCTTTGTTGATGTCCTGAGCAGAAGCTTCTGCAGATTGGCCAGTAGCGAGTGAAGTGATTCCAAGTCCAAGTGCCATAGTAGTAGTCAATATTGTTTTCTTCATTAAATTTCATCCTCCAAAAAGGTATATATTAAACGTAGTCTTACCGTTGCGTTCATCAAGATTAAGGTGTTTATTTCTAAGACAATGAATAATATATCATGGATTAGAGGATAGTGGGTTACAGTCCAATAATAAGGAGATTACAATTTAGGGCTGTTAGTGTAATATTGACATCTTACTGTATTATTTCTGAATATTATCATGCGAAATATACGATATTGCCCTTTTTAATGGAATTTATAGCCGAAAATAGAAAAATTGGATGATAGTTGGTCTGAAATTAAAAATAATCCACATCATAGGGATGTGGATTATAACATGATCTGTATTCAGTTTGAGGGTGCCCTCTAAAGTTCAAGGCGTGGAGGGTTAGATAT
Source organism: Salinicoccus jeotgali (assembly GCF_055379195.1). Taxonomy (NCBI): domain Bacteria; kingdom Bacillati; phylum Bacillota; class Bacilli; order Caryophanales; family Staphylococcaceae; genus Salinicoccus; species Salinicoccus jeotgali. Next base: position 90,445 of record NZ_AP043830.1, read on the forward strand.
ACTTGCGGCCTCTTGCAGTCGCAAGTTGTTCTCCTTCTTCCATATATTTTTCGATGCCTTCGGCTGCCCGATATGCCAATGCACCAATGGTAGGTGTCGGGTGGTGGCCGCCGAACTGCGGGAAGGCAGATCCGCCCACGACGAACAAGTTATCTACATCCCACATCTGAAGATAGTTATTTACTGCAGATGTTTCAGGGTCATCGCCCATGACGACACCGCCGGTATAGTGTCCACCGGAATATACATGGTCGAATTCATCTGGCACTTCCCCATCTTCAATGATGTCAGCACCCATTTCTTCCATGATTTCGTGACATTTTTCGATACCGAATTTACCGATGTTCCTTTCCTGATCGCCAAATTTGTAAGTAGCGCGTAAGAGAGGGTCACCGTACTCATCTTTATATGTTGGATCAAGATCGAGATAGTTATGCCAGTAGGACATGGTAATCGCTGTATACCATATTACCAATGAGCGGTAGGCATAATGGAGTGATTTGTCTTTGTACTCTTTTCCCCAGCTTGGTGTATCTCCCGGTACATGGCCACTGCTTGAAATAGCCCCGAACCCATATTGCCTCAATTCAATGGCACCGCCGCCGATGAAATCAAGGTCCGAGTGGTCGAAGTTATCTGCAGCATAATCGTTTACAGCAGCCCCGAGTGCCCCGGCCCCCATATAAAGGTTGAATTTCTCATTTTCGAAATAACCACGTGCGCCATGGAAAGCAGAGTTATACTGGCCATTGAAATTACGACCGATAGTCCCTTTTTTCGTCTCGGGGTCGTATTGTTCACCAATATCCGAGAGCATCAGCAGACGATTATTTGAAAATGCGAATGCTGCCAATACGACTACATCTGCAGGTTGTTCATATTCGTCACCAGTTGCTTCATCGACATACATGACGCCAGTCGCTTTCTTGGAATCATCATCGTACAGTACACGACGTACATTCGCGCGTGTCCTCAGTTCGAAGTTATCTTGTTTTGAAGCGGTTTTTACTACGGTTGCGATAGGATCTGATTTAGCCGAGAAATCACACCCAGCACGTGTACAGAATGAACAGTACATGCAGGCGTTGAGCTTTTCACCGTCTGGATTCTCATAATTTTGTGAGAGGTTGCCTGCTGCAATCTGGAAAGGATGTAAGCCGAGATTCTTTGCCGCATCCTTAAAAAGCTTCAGCGAAGGTGTTTCTTTTAGAGGTGGATTTGGCCATGGTTTTTTCCTCTCTGGTGCCATTGGGTCCTGCTCTCCTGAAATGCCGGCAGTATATTCCCACTTCTCGTAGTATTTCTCCATCTCATCATAAGTAATGCCCCAATCCTGAAGATTCATATCTTCAGGAATTTTATCTTCACCGTAACGGTCAATCGTCTGGCTCCGTATTTCGAATTCATATGGCCAATAGCGGTATGAGGCACCAGCCCAGTGTACACTAGCTCCGCCGACACCAGTTCCAAGCTGCATATCTTCCATCGTGCGTACCGGCAGAGCGGTTTCATCGATTTCATTTCTTGAAGTGATGGTGTCGCCAGAGAGTTCCTGCATGATTTGATAGCGGTTATCAAACCTCAGTTCATCTTTGACGCCAATATAATCTTCTCTGGTTTTGTCGGCACCTTTTTCCAGTGCTACGACCTTTTTCCCGGCTTTAGCCATCTCGGCGCTTACGATGCCTCCGGCCCATCCCATACCTACTACAACGACGTCCACCTTATCTAACTTTTCGGCCATCTATATGCCACCTCCCTGATATTGCCTCAATGCTTCCGGCTCCAATGATTGGAACTCTTTTGATTCTATTTCATTAATCCAACCCATACGGGGTCCAGGATATTCGATCATTTTCCATCCTTGCATATCCTTATTGCCACCATAGGCAGGATCAGAATAGACTCCTTCTATCGTCATATTTCTGAGCAAGTTAAAGAAGAATTCAGAAGTTACACCTTTAATGTCAACATCCCCTGCTTCGAAACTTTTCAGGATATCATCTTGTGCCGCTCCGTCAAGATCCGGGAACGCCTTATCATGTTTTTCATTGCTCACTTCATCCAGACGTCTCAAACCGAAAAGGAATATGTCCCCACGTATCAGTTTTGCCTGAAGTCCATGTGTGTCTGAAGCCATCGGTTTAAAAGGTCCCATTGTGTAATCTTGGCTGTTCTGCCCGTAGAATCCACTCATCTGTCGATCTATGAAGTAAGGCACGCCGAGCGCAATAGCCCCAGGGCCATTATCATCTTCAGGATAGATGCGTTCAGTAGCTGCAGCCAGCGTTTCGAAATCTTCACTTCGGCTGAAGAAGGTACGCGCAGCCATATTGCCGTCTTCGGCACCAGAATCTGATCCAGTTGTTTCATTGGAAGTTGCTGTTTCTTCATCATCAAGTAGATTGGTTTGATCCATGACGACACCACCGAGTAAAGAACCTCCAATGATTCCACCGGTAAATACCCCGGTAGTCTTCAAAAAGTCACGTCTTGAAAATTGCTTTTCATTATCATTGCCGCTCATTGTCATTCTCCTTCCATAAGGTTATTTAGACATAAATTGGACATATCCATACTCTAAGTCTAACTTTAAAATTGATGATGTCAATGAACATAATAAAGTAAAAAACAATATATTGATGGGCTATTAGGAAATGATTAAGTGTAGGGACACAGTTAATATAGATAGACTTATGTTAAGACAACTATGGTTCATAAAATTGAGTTGCCAGAGCAGTTTTTTAAAATGATGCCAGTTGTAAAAATAATACCGGGTAGGGTATAATGATATTTAATAGAAAGGGGGATACAGATGTTTTCAATCTTTAATCCAGTAAAATCTGTTTCCATAGAAGAGTTAGCTGAAGTATTGCAAAGGAATAGTAAGCTGCTCGATGTAAGAACTCCTGGGGAATACCGTTCCGGTCATATCAGAAAATCCATCAATCTGCCATTAAATAAAGTATCTGATTACAAAGATGACTCAAAACCAGTCTACATCATCTGCCAATCCGGCATGAGGAGTAAGAAAGCGACGAAAGTTCTCAGGAAAAAAGGTATAGAAGCAATAAATGTACGCGGGGGAATGAACCAGTGGCGGGGTAAGAAAGTGACTGGGAAATAAGAAGAAACTGGCATTGGCACATAAATTAATACTCGAGTGACTATAAAAGAGTGAATGATTCCACAATAGTCAGGATTGTAATTTGAGTAATGCGTGGTACATTGGAAAGTAATGGTTTACTCGGTGTAAAAGTATGTTTCGGCATCAATGGCCATATAAAAATAAAGGGAGTACGGATATGGATATTAAGGTTCTGTATGAAGATAATCATCTTCTTATTGTTGAAAAGCCAGTGAATCTATTGGTTCAAGGAGATGATTCGAAAGATGAAAATCTATTGGATATACTAAAAGAATACATTAAGGAAAAGTACAACAAGCCGGGGGATGTCTATCTGGGGCTTGTACACAGGCTTGATCGGCCTGTGGGAGGGGCGATTGTGTTTGCTAGGACTTCAAAAGCCGCTTCAAGATTATCCGAGGCATTAAGAACGCATCAGATCTACCGTAAATATGTTGCCGTAACGCGTGGACATTTGTCTGAAAATCATGGAAGATTGACTGATTATCTGCGGAAGGACCGCAGCAAAAATATTGTAAGTGTAGTCAAATCAGATAAAAAAGATGCTAAACAGGCAGTGATGGATTACAAAGTTCTAAAAAGCAATGAAGAAGGCAGCCTGATTGAAATCGAATTGAAGACAGGACGTTCCCACCAGATAAGGGTCCAGCTGGCCAATCAGGGGACCCCTCTTTATGGTGATCAGAAGTACGGCCGAAGTATAAATAAGCCGGGTCAGCAGATAGCACTTTGGGCCTCTAAACTGAGTGTGAAGCATCCTACTAAAGACGAAATGGTCGTTGTCGAATGCCCGCCACCGGAAACATATCCCTGGTCCTATTATATGTAAGTAATGAAGAAACCCAGTCCATATAAAACCCCTTCCTATGTCAAGAAACTGACTTAGGAGGGGGTTTTATGATAAATTCTGTGTGGTTTTTGTGTTTGGGTTGATGGCGGCATTTATAATTAATCTTCTTCTTTTGATCCAACCTTCAAATCTTTGGCTTCAAATACTTTAGTCCTAGCCGGATAACGGGGATGATCTTCCTTTAATGACCGGAACAGTGACCACATCATAAAGATGATGACAAGTGAAAATGGTAGTGCCGCGATAATCAGTAGGTTTTGTATACCTTGTGTGCCGCCCGTGTAGATCATGATGAGGGCGAAGGCGGATAAGGTGATGCCCCAGATGATCTTGACTATGCCACTTGGAAAATTATTTCCATTTGTCGTCAACATCCCGATCACGTATGTCGCCGAGTCGGCAGATGTGATAAAGAATACCGCGATGACGATAAGGGTAAGCAGACTCAACAGGAAACCTAAAGGATAATTCTCAAACATTGCAAACGTCGCAGTTTCCGTTGCGAATCCTGAAATATCCGCTATGCCATTCTCCTGCAGATTGATTGCCGAACCTCCAAATACCGCAAAGAATATGAAGCATACGAGTGTCGGAGCAAATAAAACGCCCAATATGAATTCTTTGATGGTCCGCCCTTTCGACACACGGGCGATGAAGATACCGACAAATGGAGCCCAGGAAATCCACCATGCCCAGTAGAAAACGGTCCAATTTTCAAGCCATGCAAATGCATCACTGTCATTCATGGGCAGTCTCAAGCTCATATCGAAGAATCCGGAAATATAATTCCCAAGAGAATTGGTAAACATATTAAGGACATAAAGTGTAGGGCCAACAAGGAAAAGGCCGATCAGTACTACCACTGCAATGACCATATTGAAATTGCTCAACATTTTAATCCCCTTATCGATCCCAGACCAGGTCGACCATGTGAAGAGCAGAGTCGCTACGGCTATGATGAGGAATTGGACAAGAAAATTAGCGGGAATCCCAAACAGGAAGTTGAATCCCTGATTGATCTGTAAGGCGCCAAAACCGAGGGTTGCAGCTACTCCCGTCACTGTAGCGATTACAGCAAGCACATCCAGGAAGGTGCCTAGGGCACCCTGCATCAATTTTTTCCCAAACAAAGGCGTTAACGTGGCGCTTACGAGGCCTTTATAGCCTTTGTGAAAATTAAAGTAGGCAAACACAAGTGCCACTATGCCATACACCGCCCATGCGTGTATGCCCCAGTGGAAGAAGGAGAACTGCATAGCCTGATCAATGGCTTGCTGCGACCCGGGGGATGCAATAGGTGATGAAGAAAAAGCATGGCTGATTGGTTCGGCTGTGGTCCAGAAAACTAGCCCTATGCCCATTCCGGCACTGAAGAGCATCGCAAACCATGAATGGAGGGAAAATTCAGGTTCTTCTCCTTCCTTACCAAGGGTGATGTTGCTGAATCTGGAAAAAAGAAGATAGATACAGACAAAAAGTATGGCCAATACCAACAGCAGATAGTACCAGCTGAAATTTGTGGATATGAGTGATGTTACATACTGCGTAGATGACTCCAGTCTCTTAGGTACGGCTGCTCCCACTGCCACGAAGAGGATACAGATGGCTAAAGCCCACCAAAATACTGAACTAATTGATTTTTTATCATTCAATTCAACCACTCCTATATATGAAAGAATATGATGTTTCCCGGGAAATGCCCATGGAGGTTGGAATGCCTGCTGATCTATCAGCAGGCATTCCAATCACATGGCTATTCTACCAAGTTGGCTTTAACAAGATAATCTTTTGCAACGCGGTAAGGGTCTTCATTTTCAACCGCAACTCTATAGTTCATCTCCTGCATTTCTTCGTTCGATATTTTACCTGCCAACTTGTTCAATGGTTCTACTATTTCGGGATGCTCCTCCAAATAGGCCTCCTTGAAAAGAGGTGCACCTTGGTAAGGGGGGAATACATTCTGGTCATCCTCCAGGATTACCATCCCGAATTGTCTGAGTTCAGCATCAGTTGAATATGCATCGACAAGATTGATGTCACCACTCTCCACCGCCTGGTACCTCAGGCTCGGTTCCATTGTGCGTACATTGTTGAAGTCGAGGTCATACGTTTCTTTTATGGCTGGATAGCCATCTGTCCTGTCGCTGAATTCAAGTGTGAAACCAGGTTTTATCTCATCTTCTATACTTCTTAGGTCCCCTATCGTTTCAAGATCATTCTCTTCTGCAAACTCTTCCTTTACGGCAAGTGTATAGGTATTATTGTATTCCATCGGTTTAAGAAGCGTCATATCAAATTCATCCTCCAGGCTGGATTTGGCCTGTTCATAGACAGCTTCTTCTTCTTTGGAGTCAAGCTCTTCCTTAGTCAACTCGCCAAGGACTGTCCCTGTAAACTCAAGATAGCCGTCAATGTCATCGGATTTCAAGGCACTGAATAGGAAAGAAGTCTTACCGAGTCCATCTTCGACTTTAACTGCATAGTCTGTTTCTTCTTCAATAAGTATTTTATACATATTTGTGATGATGGAAGGCTCTGTTCCAAGTTTTCCGGCGATGGTCACTGTTTCTTCCTTTTGGGAGAAGAGCGGCCCTACTGAGATCAGCAACATGGCCAGAAGTATTGCACCGAGCGTAATGGTTATTTTCTTATAGGATAGATTCTGGATTATCCGAAGCGCAACATCAAAGAATATCGCAAGCAATGCTGCAGGAATAGCACCGAGTATAATCAGGGAAGTGTTGTTGCGGTCGATCCCGAGTAATATCAAGTCCCCGAGACCGCCAGCCCCGATTAACGCCGCGAGTGTCGCTGTTCCAATGATAAGTACCATGGCTGTACGTATACCAGCCATTATGACAGGCATTGCAATGGGAAGTTCAACCTTTGTCAGACGTCTCATTGGCTTCATGCCTATCCCGCTCGCTGCTTCAACCAAGGAATCATCCACTTCATCGATGCCCGTAAATGTGTTTCTGAGTATTGGCAGCAATGCGTATATGACGAGGGCAATCACTGCCGGCACTTTACCAATGCCAAACAAAGGTATCATCAAGCCGAGCAGTGCGAGAGAAGGTATCGTCTGCAAGACAGCTGCAGTATTGATGACTGCTTCCGATAGCTTTTTTGTTTTCGTAAGTGCGATGCCAAGTGGTACTCCTATAAGGACTGCAATAAGTAAAGCGATGAATGAAATCTGGATATGTTCTATCAAAGTGGTGAGGAGTTCGCCTTTTCTATTGCTGAAAGTTTCGAAAAAAGTACTCATTAGCGCTCCTCCTTGCTGCTAGACATGTACCTGAAAACATCTTTGGGACGGATCCGCTTCCTGCCCTGGTCAGTAAGGACGATTACACTGTCATTTTCCGACAAGCGATCAAATGCATCACGAAGAGAAGCATTGCCTGAAAGTTCAGGAACACCGATATTTTCCTCCCCATCTAATGGGGGTATTTCTTTAGCCAATTCGCCTAAAGCCACTTGTTGCATACGATAATTATCCAGGTCGCCAATGAATTCCCTGACGAAATCATTGGCAGGTTGTGACATGAATTCGTCAGGAGTGCCGATTTGTTCAACTCTACCTTCCCGCAGCAAACAGATTCTGTCACCAAGTTTCAAAGCTTCCTGAATATCGTGTGTGACAAACACAATGGTTTTTTTAATCTTTTTCTGAAGGTCTACAAGATCATCCTGGAGTTTTTCCCGACTGATCGGATCAAGTGCGCTGAATGGTTCATCCATGAGGATGACAGGCGGATCTGCTGCAAGAGCCCGGACGACCCCCACCCGCTGCTGCTGACCCCCGGATAGTTCACCCGGATAGCGATTTTTAAACTGTTTGGGTTCAAGTCCGACCATATTCATCAGCTCGTCTATCCGGGCGTCAATCTCCTTGGTGGACCACTTCTTCATCTGTGGTACCTGAGCTATATTTTCTTTGATGGTCATGTGCGGGAACAATGCAATCTGCTGTAGGACATAACCGATATCCCACCGCATTTCATAGATCGGATATTCACTGATTGGATTATCCTTGAAATAGATATATCCATTTGATAAGGAAATAAGCCGGTTGATCATCTTCAAGGTGGTGGTTTTGCCACAACCTGAGGGACCAATCAGCACAAAGGTCTCGCCTTCTTCAATATTGAAACTTACATCGTCGACCGCTAACTTGTCGCCGTACCGCTTGGTAACATTTTCAAATTTGATCATAGAGTCTCTCCTAGTTAAATGACTTATTAGGTATGTGAATGGATAGGAAGGTCAGGTCTCGGCAGGATAGACGACTGTACCATCTTCTTCAATAATGGGCATGGCGCCCCACTTCCCGAGCTCGTGTTCAACAACCTGGGGGGCGTCCTTGTCATAGATCAGATGGTGCACATCCCAACCGTTTGCTGCCATCCAATTGCTGATTATAAGACGATGACAGCGTGCAGGGTGCCTTTCAGAACACATGCAGGCTACTTTATAGTCATCAGCTATGGCTTTGATTTCCTGCATTCCCTCCATAAATTCATCCGTCAAAGTGTAATCGGCGTAATTATGGAACGATTGATTGTGCCATCCATCGTTCAGGTTACTCCCTACTACGGAGGATGTGCTTTTTCTACCACCGAGAAGCGGGTGATGACGATAGGTTATATGTGAGTCTTCAAGCCATTCGCTCATTTGTTCTATATCAAAATGAGGGTGTTTACGGCTATGAGGAAATGCTCGTATATCAGCAATATAATCAATCTTTTCATAAGCGAGCAGTTTTAGGAATTCGGTTTGGCTATTTGTGGAATGCCCCACTGTATAAACGTCCATAACAGCCACTCCTCCAGTTTAACATTCTTGATTCATTAGAAGTCCCCTGGCAATAAGCAGGGGACTTTGTTAATTTTTAAATTTTAAAAGCAATGGCACACTTACAGCAGCGGCACCTAATACTAGTGGGTACCATTTCATGGATGAATTTGATCTGCTTGTGCGCGTGCTTCTTTTGCTGGAATCGGTGACAGAATTCTCTTTTTTCGTAGTTTCCTCCTGCCCCAGTCCTTTTAATATCTGCAGTGCCATATTGAGTCCTGCCACGACTTCCGGATCTTTCAATGCGGCGAAGAGCTCCCTGTAGCCGGAAGATCGATTACTTTTGTCATATTTGGCAGCCTGGGCAATGCCATTATTCAATTTATGGGCAACGGGCTCCAGACTATCCATATCGAGGCTACTGAGAAGTTCAAAAAGTAACAGCAGGTTATGGATTGAATGAGGCGCCCTGGAACCGTCCAAGGCCGTAACAAGCCGAGTGACGATTTTACTGCTTTGACCAAGCGAGGCATTTGCGATATTGAAAAATTCACGCTCACGCATTTTTTCCATCATCTCAAGAACATCGTTCAATGAGTCTTTATGTTCTATAAACAACTCTTCGATTTCGTGCAATGCCTTATCATGCTCAACTTCCGGGTCGACTTTCATTTTATGGATGACTTTTGTCGCTTTAGCCATTATTTATTCGACCTTCTTTCCTTTACGATATCACCTGGGAAGATATAGTCATCCCGTGCCCACTTCTCCTCGACGCGTACCCCTATCTGAGGCTGAGGATTCCCATTACGGTGGTTGATTCTAGGCATTGGGCTTTCCCCTTTCGGTTCGAGAACTTCCATTTTAACGGAGACTTCCTTATAGGCAGGGGTATCCGTATCTTTATCGGAATGGGAACTGGTCAAGTAGTTTATCGCTCCTTCACCATTGGTGTTCATCGGCAGGTAAAGTTGATTGCCGAACACCCGGTCTGTAACGATGCAGCTTACTTTGACGCTACCGTAAGGCGAGGTCAATCTGACTACTGTACCATCTTCCAGATTACGTTCCCTGGCAAGTTCATGTGAAACTTCCAAGAATACTTTCGGAGTTTTTCTGGTGATGCCTTCAGATTTATAGGTCATATTCCCTTCGTGGAAGTGCTCGAGTATACGGCCATTGTTGACATGTAGATCATAATCTTCACCAAATTCCACTGGCTTTGTCCAATCGACCGGCCACAGGCGGGCTTTGCCGTCAGGGAATGGGAACTTGTCTTCGAATAGAAGAGGAGTATCAGTACCATCTGCATCTACAGGCCACTGCAGACTATCATATCCTTCAAGTCGGTCATAACTGACACCTGCAAACATCGGTGTTAATGAAGCTGCCTCATCCATGATTTCTGAAGGATGGCCATAATCCCAATCAGCTCCCATACGGTTGGCGATTTCGACGATGATCTGCCAATCTGGTTTAGAATCTCCGAGTGGATCCAAAACTTTATAGAGGCGCTGGAAACGTCTCTCTGTATTGACAAAAGTTCCATCCTTCTCAAGGCTCGGACTGGCAGGGAGAACGACATCGGCGTATTCACATGTTTTTGAGAAGAATATATCCTGAACTACGAAGAAATCGAGTTTTTCAAAAGCTGAATGTACATAGTTGATATTAGAATCAACGATGCCCATATCTTCCCCTTTCAGATACAAAACATCTAATCTGCCATCATGCATGGCATCAACCATTTCATGGTTGTTCAAGCCAGGTTCCTTAGGTATGTCAGTACCCCAGCTCTTCTCAAAGCGGCCTCTTACTTCATCATCACTAACAAACTGGTACCCTGGGAAACGGTCCGGCATGCTGCCGAAGTCACTTGCTCCCTGAACATTATTGTGTCCACGCAGAGGATATGCTCCGGCACCTGGTTTCATATAGTTGCCTGTAACGAGCAATAGGTTCGATATCGCTGTACTTGTATCACTGCCCCCACCATGTTGTGTGACACCCATGGCCCAAAGTATGGAAGTGGTTTTGGCCTGGTGGATGGAGGTGGCTATCTCAATCAGTTCATCTTTCGACATTCCTGTGGTTTCGGAAGCATAATCCAGTGTGTATTTATCTAGACTCCTGATGTACTCTTCGACATCGTTGACATGCTCACTCAAGAAGGTTTCGTCATGCCACCCCTGATCGATGATATATTTCGTGACAGCAGATAGCCATACTAAGTCACTGCCAGGTGCGGGTCTGACAAACAAATCCGCGCGATCTGCCATTTCATGTTTGCGCAAGTCTGCGACAATCACTTTTTGGCCATAGAGTTTCTGGGCACGCTTGACACGTGTTGCGAGTACAGGATGTGATTCTGCCGTGTTGGACCCGATTGTAATGACAAGTTCAGCTTGACCGATGTCCGTTATGCTACCGGAGTCCCCACCGTATCCGACCGTACGCCATAGACCCATAGTAGCCGGAGATTGGCAATATCTGGAACAATTGTCGATATTATTTGTACCGATGACACCTCGTCCTAATTTCTGCATTAAATAGGATTCTTCATTCGTACATTTTGAGGAAGAGATGAATGCCAACGCATCTGGTCCCTTCTTACTCATTGTTTCTTTGAATTTACTTTCTATAAGGTCAAGCGCCTCTTCCCATTCTGCTTCGCGGAAGGCATCGCCTTCTCTTATCAGTGGTTTTTTCAGACGTTCTTCACTATTGACGTAATCCCATCCAAACTTCCCTTTAACACACGTGGAGATACCGTTAGCAGGGGCCTCTTCCTGAGGTTCTATTTTTAATATCTCGCGGCCTTTCGTCCAGACATCGAAAGAACAGCCGACTCCGCAGTAGGTACATACGGTTTTTGTCTTTTCGATTCTTTCTTCGCGCATCTGGGCTTCCATATCTGAAAGGGTCATCAAAGAGCCATAACCAGTTTCTACATCTTTAGTGATGTTGACCATTGGTCTGAATGATTCTTGAGCCATTCCGGTCAGGAAGCCGGCCTCTCCTTCCATACCAGTCTCCATCATAGCGTTACAAGGACATACCGTCGCACAATGTCCGCAGTTTACACACGATGATTCATCTATCGTCGTATCATTGTCCCATATGACTCTTGGTTTTTCGAGAGTCCAGTCAATCAGGAGTGTTTCGTTGACCTGGAGGTCTTGGCACGCCTCCACACAGCGTCCACATAGAATACACTGGTCAGGATCATAGCGATAGAATGCATTTCGATTGATTTCCGCCCCTTTTGTTTCATGGGGAGTATCCTGGTGTTCGATTCTCATCTCTTTTACTGTATTATGTATCTCACAGTTCCCGTTGTTGAAATCACACACTGTACAATAGAGCTCGTGATTACCGAGTATGCGGTCCATCGCGATAAGTTGCGCTTCATGAACATCATCGCCAAGTGTTTCCACTACATCTCCAGGCTGTAATTCTGTGGAACACGACCGTACAAACTCTCCATTGACTTTTATGATGCATGTATCACATGTTTCAATCGCACCAAGGCTTGGATGGTAACAGAGGTTAGGTGGTTCCAGGTTAGTATTTTTCAAATGATCCAATGCTGTAGTATTTTCTTCGATCGATTGTGTACTGCCGTTTAAAGAAACATCGAATGGCTGCATGATAAGATTCCCCCTTATTAGACAGATTTATAGAGTATTTCCCTTATGAAAACGAATCCAAACATTTTTACAAGCCTTTATATAGAAAAAGACTTTTCAGGATGTGAATAGCATAAGAGTTGCTTATCATTCTACTATTAATGTAAATAAATAGAAAGTTCGAAATTGACAACGAAATTAAGGGGAGCAGACCAGCCAGGATACTTAATGATAAGGAAGTGTCGGAGTTCGGTGATCTGGGAATCAAGGGAGATGATGCGGAAAAGTTGAAGCGGGTTTAAATAAAGGAGTCAAATTTATAACGCCATCTATTGAATAGCAATAAGGTAACGGGACAGAAATGCTTAAAACACTATTAAATAAACGTTCTCAAATAATAAATAATGTCATGCATTATAAATTTAAGTAATGCATGGCGTTATAAATACAGGAAATGAGATATATTGCTAAATATTTTGCTGCCTGTTGCCAGAGAAATAAAATTCCTATGTTCCAATACTTTTCGGACGAGGATTTTCTTTGGGATGGATATAGGAATACTGGTCGACTTTTTCGGAAGGTATAAGTCTTTCTGTTATTTCATAAGGGGTATTGTAGTTCATTTCAAAAATGACGAGTGAACCATCTTCTTTTACCGATTCTATATAAGCGACATGTCCCAGTTCCCCACGTTCCGTTTGTAGCACGGCCCCAGGAGCGGGTTTTTGGTCTACATTATAATCATCATCGGTTGCATTCGAAGCCCACAACTCAGCATCATGCCAGTCCACCCCTATCATATTGCCGTCTTTTTTAATTTCTTCAAATACATAAAAGGTGCATTCTCCTTTCTCGTAAGCGTTGTACGCCATAGGATCAGGAAGGATTATGTATTCTATATTAGCCCACAATCCATCTTCCATCTGTTTGTCTACATAATAAAGACCAATTGCGAGCGAGGTTATGGCGATGGCTGTAAACCATTTTTTCACGTGGAACATCTCCCTATAATTAATGGTGTTTGGTGGTCTAAATCAAGTACTTAGAAGTGCAGTTATTTTAAAAAAGCAGCTGATGGCAGCTGCTTTCCTATCTATTCATTCACTTTTTACTGAATGTTTCAATTAGACTCAATAAGCTGAGCGATGCCCATTTAAGAGCATTCTTGCTACCTTCGAATCCATGTCCTGCTTTAAGGTGCTTAAATACCGCAACAACTAAGACGCCACTGATCATCAGCGAACCGATACGATTAAATGATTTGCCAAGGAATGACGCAAACAGGAATAGTGAACCGATTGCTTCGAGATAACCCGCAACCTTCATCTGGTCTGGGGTAACATTAAATTCTTTTTCGAAATCCTCGCCCATTTGACCTTCATTTTCTATTTTTGCCAGGCCGCCTTCAATGACATTTTTGCCTATGTAGGCATTTAATAAATACTGTATCATTAACAACATCTCCTTTCATAATCTATAGTTTCTCAGACTGGATGAATAATGTCACTAAATGTGCTTACTTAATGTAAGTACTAACGGATATACCGATACGACATCAGCTTTTGTAACATATCAATCTCTTCCTGCAGTCGTATGCCGATATTTGTATCCTTTATTTTTTTTCTCTCAACTTCCTCATCAACGACTCGCCTGACGGAAAGTGCATCTGCTCCATGCTTCAGCACATTTTCTTTGGAATTGAAGTGCTGATGAGCCACTAGCTGCATGCCATATGAGTTGAATAGGAGGGTATAGCCAGCTATGCCGGTCGTTTTCTGGTAAGCTTTCGAAAAACCTCCATCGATGACGATCATTTTCCCATTGGCCTTAATTGGATTTTCTCCATCTCTTTCTTTAATAGGTGTGTGCCCATTGATGATATGTCCGCTAACAGGGTCCAAATCAAATTCTTCAAGCATTTTTTGGCACATCTCCACATCTTCCCTCAAGTGATAATAGGGGTTCTTCTCTTCTTTATGGGAGCTTTTGTCAGCGATGAAATACCGTTCAAACGTTGTCATTGCACGTTTTCCGAACAAGGAAGAATATTTTCCTGTCCATAGATACCAAACAAGGTCGGTGGCAAGATCATCCGTCTGTTCGATATTGGAGAATGATTTGCGTAGATAGTATTCAAATTTATCAAGTAGCTCCCGTCCTTTATAGACAGATCCATCTATTTCCATGGCTTCCATATCGCCGTTTTCATCAACCGGAATACATCCATGTATAAGCAAATTGCCATTGTACTTAAGGTAGAGGTTCCCTTTTTTCATAAGAAAATTCATATGCCGTTTTAACTTTTCAGATTGTTGTAAGGATAGTAGCAGTTTATCAATGACTTCCGCCTCTTCTTCAAGAAGTCGGGTCGGATCATCAGGGTCGACTGTAGAGAAGCAGGTATGCTGCAGAGAATAAGTTTTCCCATAAACTGTTATTTTTTGATTGTCGTAATCCACTTTTTCAAGTACCAGGCGCTCGTCCATATCAAAATACGGACGACGTTTTATTATGGGGGCCTCCAGTTTGAATTGTATCATCGCGATGGCTTGATGGATTTTAGTAATCTGTAGCTTTTCCTGTTCCGGAAGGGCAATGTCGGAGTGCTGTTTTGGATGGAACTGGGGATTATCATCATAATATTTCTCAGCCAAATTCAAAAGAGGCCGTAAGTTTATACCGTAGGCATCTTCAATGATATCCAGGTTATCATAGCGGGCACAGATGCGGATGATGTTGGCAAGGCACACTTTAGAACCTGCGTAGGCACCAATCCACAATACGTCGTGGTTGCCCCACTGGATATCGAGTGAATGGTAATCAATGAGCGTATCCATTATCTTATCGGGCTCCGGACCACGATCATATATATCGCCTACAACGTGGAGGTGGTCTACGACTAGGCGTTGAGTAGTATAGGAGAGACCGGTTATGAGTTTCTCTGCTTGTCCAAGCGCAATGATTTTATCTACGATGGTTTCATAATAAGATTTTTTGTTTGTATCTTCATCACTTTTGTAAAGTAGCTCTTCAATGATATAGACAAACTGTTTTGGGAGAGCTTTTCTAAGTTTAGAACGTGTATATTTCGAAGAGGCATATGAAATCAATTCAATCATATGATGTATTTTGGTTCTATGCCATTCATTTAATGCTTGTTTTGAAGCCATCTGATCCTTGACCAGCTTTAATTTTTCTTCAGGATAGTAGACGAGGGCTGCAAAATCACTTATTTCATTTTCAGTCATGCGGTGTTTGAAGACATCGTGGATCTTAACGCGTACGTTACCTGACCCATTCCTTAATACATGCTGAAATGCTTGAAATTCACCATGGAGGTCGCTGACAAAGTGCTCAGTTCCTTTTGGAAGATCCAGTATTGATTCAAGATTGATGATTTCGGTCACTACTTTTTCTTCGCTATCGAACTTGTCGGAGAGAAGGTCCAAGTATCGGGAAGTCATGTCTCTTCCCTTACCTGCCCCCTCATTGAAACCGTTACCAATAGAATTCGCCATTAAATACACTCCCATTTGTACGTTATATCCCCATTATACTTTAAATGACCATTTTCATAAATCGAATTTAAATAATTATATACAGATCATTTCCATGGAGAGTCTGTCCAAAAGTGGATTCAACTCATATGAGCAATGGTGTTATAGACATTGTTTTTAAAATACCAAAACATTACGGGAGTGTATAACGCTATAATAACGTCGATATATCTATATATGTTCAAAAGGGGGTTAATCAAAATTGATCCTTCAGCCATTTATAATTAAAAAAGAAATGAAAAAAGGCCTATATAGGCCTCTTTTTATGGTAAGTATACGAATAACCCGTTCATTAATTATAGGAATTTCTATCGTTACCATAGCATTGGAAGATAAAAATCGAATAGCGCACCAACACATAATTTACGATGACTACAGCTAAAGCCAATTCGAAGATCGAAGCGAATTTCAGTACTTCATTAGCTAGCTCCTTATCATCAACCAGTTGAAAGACTTTGATGATCGAGGTGGCTGAGATGACTACAGGGAACGTGAGGGCAGCATAGCTTGGATGAAATTTATACTGCATGATTTTAGGCAACATGAAAATAATGAAAAAATATAGTAGTTGCGATAGAGCGAGCAGTATATAGACGATACTCTCCGATGGTTGGTCTATAACAGATAGATAACCGGTCAAACATAATGATCCCGGGGCAGCAATAATGGCGATTAGCGGCAAAGTCGATTTTGTAGCCTCTCTTTTAACCAATTGGCTTATGACGATCGGCAAAAGTACAAGATAGAAGGCAAGCGCAAACCAAATGATGATTCGTCCAAATTCTGGACCGAAATTGCTTGATGTGGCTGGAATGACCCCGATACCTACAAACGTAACAAACCACCCTGGATTAATGTATTCCGACCTTATGTTTCTGGGTGCAAGGAAGTATAAAGTGAAGAACCCCATAAGGCTGAAGTGAAGTATTATAGCAATCCACCATATGAGCAATATAATCGAATCATGCACGGTAAAGCGGCTTAGTGTATGACAGAGCATCATCATGGACATGGGGAAGGTTGGAGAAATGGCTGCAACGATCGGGTTATTCAATGTTTTTAAAGTTTCTTTACCTGTAATGGTGATCTTTAGGAAAAATAAAAACATCATCAGTATCCCAATTACGGTGAAAGTCCATCCAATCCTGTCATAGTGTATTGAGAAAAAAAGATGGCCGAGCGATACTAAGCCAAGTATCAATCCACTTATGGAGACGGGGATTTGGGTAAGGAAATGTTTCATATCATGGCACTTCTTTTCTAATTTAATGATGAGGCGCAGTGTAAATGAACACAATGATATATTGTAACTAATCGACCGATGATTATCAATCTGAAAATTTTGCTCAAATATAAAGAGCGTAGAGTCCAATTTCTAATTTTGTATATGGAAACGTATATTGAAAGAGTGCTTCCGTGCCACCACTTCACGATCGAGTCCAGAAGAAGTGCCTCTTTTTTTATGGGTTTTCTGATACTGGCTCGATTCCTGCCAATTATGAAAATCCTGAGCGCTATCCCATAATGTCAGAATGACATAATAAGGGCCAGACTCACCTTTCATAACACGGAGTGCTTTAAAGCCTGTCACAGTAGCAAGGTTCGATTGACGATTCAAAAAGCGTGCTTCAAAAGCTTTTTCCATACCAGTATTGATATAGACATTATTCAAGACGCAAAATCCTTTTGTTTCCAAAGACCCTTTACTTTCAATTATTGAGTAGCTTTTTTCTTCAGAATTATTTCGTATTGTCGCCTTTTCTTCTCCTACTGAAACCTGATAGTTATTCTCTACATCTGTGAGAATCATATTGTCACCTCTTCGTTTGATTAGTTAGACACAGATATGACTGTTCCATATTGAGAATAGTAGATTAATCTGCATCATTTCTAGAAAGCGTATCATTTCTGTGGAAGGCTTATCCTGTCACGCATCATTCCATTCATGATATATTAAGTATACAATATATTATCTTTAAGGAGGCTTATTCGATTAAATGATTAAAGTAGTCAACGAGATACGTATTGAAAAAGGAAGAGTTGAAGAGGTAGCCAAACGTTTTTCCACGGCAAAGTCTGTCCATACTTTTGATGGTTTTGTACTGATGGAAGTTCTAATCAAAGAAGACACGGAAGACTATGATGTAATTGAGGTGTGTACAACTTGGGAAGATCATGAAAGCTTCGAAGTGTGGAGGCAGGATCGCGCCACAAGAAAAGCGCATGAATCGAGTGATTCCAAATCGAAAGAGGAAAATAATCCGATTCTAGGGGCAGAGCTTTCAATCTATGAAGTTTATGTACAGCATCGGCCGGAATAGCTTTAAACCTTATAATAAAATCATTATCGAAATGACAATGACGATACAAAAAAACGCCCATAAAATGGACGTTTTTTTGTATCGCAATGCATTATATCTTAACTACCTGCTTACCTAGGTTCTTACCTTCAAAAAGGTTATTGAACGCTTTTGGCAGATTTTCGAATCCTTCTTCAACGCTTACTTCTGTGTGGATCTTGCCGTCCTTTACCCACTCAGCAAGTGTTTGTCCGGCTTCTTGGAAATCATTGGAATAGTTACCGACTACAAAGCCCTGCATCAAAGCTTGGTTTTTAATGAGTATAGGCTGGATACGTGGACCGACATCCTGTTCAACGTCATTATAGTTTGAAATTGTGCCGCACACCGGGATACGTGAGAAAGTATTCAGGTGCTTGAACACAGCATCTGAGATTTTGCCACCGACATTTTCGAAATAGACATCGACTCCATTAGGTACAGCTTCTTCGAGGGATTTTTCGAAGTCATCCGATTTATAATCGACCGCAGCATCGAAACCGAGTGTATCCTTCAAATAAGCCACTTTTTCTTTACCGCCAGCAATACCAACGACTTTGGCACCTTTTATTTTAGCGATCTGGCCGACTACGGAACCTACTGCACCTGAAGCCGCAGAGACTACGACTGTTTCACCGGATTGCGGCTGTCCGATCTTCAGAAGACCATGATAAGCAGTCTGTCCTGTCATCCCCAGCGTGCTTAGATAAAGGTGTAGGGGAACATTAGCATCCTGCACTTTTTGGATATTATCCGTTGTAATGGTGATATAACGCTGCCAAGGCATTATGCCGACTACGTAGTCGCCTTCAGCAAAACCTTCTGCTTTCGAAGCAAGGACTTCACCGACTACATGGCCATGCAAAGGTTGATCGACCTCAAACGGTGCGACATAGGATTCTGCATCAGACATGCGTCCCCTCATATAAGGGTCGACAGATATATAAAGTGGTTTGATCATGACCTCATTATCTGATGGGTCTTTTTTAGATATCTCTTCCAACCGGAAAGTATTATCGTCTGGCGTGCCCTTTGGGCGGTTTGCAAGTACAAATTGCTCATTTTTCACTATAATTGCCTCCGTTCAAAATGAATTACATATTCATTTTAACTGGCGGATACTGAGACGGCAAAGAATCTGATTGAATAAGAAAATCCCCCGTTAGGGAGATTTAATCTAGCTTGATTTAACATTATGAACTTCGTAGCCCAACCTTTCTACAACATTTCTTATCTCATCGGGAGTAATTTTACTTTCGTCATGTTCAACTTTGACTTTACTTGAATTGAACAGTACTTTTGCGACTTCAACTCCATCTCTTTTGGATAGGTTGCCTTCAATTTTTTTAATGCAGCTTGGACAGGTGAACGTTTCTGTCTTCAGATTGGTTTTCACTTGATCTCTCCTCCTGTTAAGTTTGTATTCTTATCTTCTATCTATAGTATATAGGTAGAGCACAAAATAAAAATTGACGAGCGTCAACTAATGCGAAGAGTTCAATTTCAAGAAATTGATTTGGAATGATATGCTCGTATGTATATTCAGATATTGGAGGGGAATGGTTTGAACAATTGGGATAAGAAGTTTGATGAAGAACACTATATCTATGGCATAGAGCCGAACGAATGGTTAAAAGAAAACATTTATGAGAAGGGGAATCTGGAAGAAGGGGAATCTGGAGGTTGCCTTACTTGCTGAAGGAGAAGGACGCAATGCGGTGTATTTGGCGAAATTAGGCCACAAGACCGCAACATATGACTACTCCAAAGTCGGATTAGCTAAAACTGTCCGGTTGGCAGAGTCAGAAGGTGTCGACCTAGAGACCCATCTGCAGGTCCTCACAGTGGCGGATGCCCTTCCTAAAAATTTCTATGACCTCGCAGTCAATATATTTGGACATGTGCCCTCAGAAGGAAAGGAGAATATGCTTAAAAACCTTATAGACTGTGTGAAACCAGGTGGGAAAGTCATATTCGAATTCTATTCGAAGCGACAATTGGAGTTCCAGACCGGTGGACCGAAGAGAAGTGATATGCTTTATGACCTTAAGGAATTGGAAAAAGAGTTTTCATATTACGACATAGAGATCATTTCTCTCGACGAAAAGATCGTGGAACGTCACGAAGGGACCATGCATCGGGGTAGAAGCGCTGTTATCCAAGGCTATCTTAAGAAAAAATGAAGGGGTGGCTTAGCGAACCCTTACCTAAAGATCGAGATGGCGATATAGTGTCGCCCTACTGATATTTGTTTCGCTCTTTATTTCGTTCAAGGTATATTTTTTCGACATATACATTTCCAAAGCCCTTTTCATATTGTCATCATTTCTTTTGGGTCTTCCCGAAGGTTTGCCTTTGGACGCTGCCGCTGACACCCCGATACGTGTCCTGAACTTGACGACATCACTTTGAAATTCAGATAAAAGGTGGAGTGTATCCCGAAAGTTATACGTGGAGTGCCCGTTAATCTCCAATGATTTATTAAGGATGATGATGGATGCTTTTTTCTCTTCGATGATATCTACAAGGTCCACCAGCTGTTTTGTGGAATCGGCAAGTATGAATAAATCAGTGGTATATACATAATCTCCACTTTGAAGTCTGGAAAACAAATGATCTAACTGTGTGCGTTTTTTGTTTTTGGCGTGCTGCTCCTCGAATATTTCATCTGCATGCTTTTCTAACTTTCTTTTCTGTTCAATCTTCGAGTCGTTAAGTCCAACATCTCTGATATAACCATAGATCATGCCCGACCCTCCTTATCTCTATAAAGCGGTCATAATTCCAAAAAGGGGTATACTTATGAAACTTTGATGATTATAATAAGCTCTATAGAATTATAAAATAGGAGCGTAGAAAATGATAGAGGCATTAAAGAAAGAATGGCTGACCGACCCCAAAACCAACATTCTGGCGGGGATACTGGTGGCGCTTGCTCTTATTCCTGAAGCGATCGCATTTTCCATCATTGCCGGAGTCGATCCGATGGTTGGGTTATATGCTTCATTCATAATAGCAGTATCAATATCAATATTAGGCGGTCGTCCCGCGATGATCTCTGCCGCCACCGGTGCAGTAGCGTTACTTGTTGTGCCGCTTGTGAGTGAGTATGGCGTAGAGTATCTATTGGCTGCAACACTGCTGATGGGAGTGATCCAACTGGTACTTGGCATCCTGAAGATTGGTAAGCTGATGAAGTTCATTCCGAAATCCGTTATGCTCGGGTTTGTCAATGCGCTTGCCATTATGATCTTCATGTCTCAGATTGAACATATTTTTGGTATCTCAATATCGACATATGTCTATGTTGGTGTCACCCTGCTGATCATCTATGGTGTGCCCAGGTTTTTCAAGGCGATACCAGCACCACTTATCGCCATCATTGTGCTGACCGCCGTCTACCTCTTTATGGGGGCTGACTTGAGGACTGTTGGAGACTTGGGAGCTATAGAACGTTCTCTACCAAATTTCATCATACCTGACGTGCCTTACACGATGGAAACGTTAAGGATCATTCTACCATTTTCCATATCAATGGCTATCGTCGGATTGGTTGAAAGCCTGCTGACTGCAAAAATTGTCGATGATGCTACAGATTCCTACAGCAGTAAGAATAGGGAATCCCGCGGACAGGGTATATCAAATATCATTGCAGGTTTCTTTGGAGGCATGGGTGGTTGTGCCATGATAGGACAGTCAATAATTAATGTGAAATCAGGTGCAACTACCCGCCTCTCGACTTTTACAGCGGGAATGGTGCTCATCTTCCTTATAATCGTCCTTGGAGATCTGGTCGTTCAGATACCTATGCCGATTTTGGCAGGGATAATGGTGATGGTGGCAATAGGTACGTTCGATTGGGGCTCTTTCCAGTATGTCGTAAAAGCGCCACGGACTGACGCCCTTGTGATGATTGTGACAGTCGTGATTGTCCTTTTCACCAGTAACTTGGCAATGGGTGTGGTTGCAGGAGTGGTATTGAGTGCATTGTTCTTTGCAACTAAGATCTCCAACATCACCGTAGATCGTTCAGAATCAGGGAACCAAGTAAACTATCGTTTCAATGGGCAGATATTCTTTGCTTCAGTTGATACAATGATGAACCAACTCGATTTGGATGACCATGATAAAATAATAGAACTTGATTTCACTTCAGCACACATATGGGACGACTCTGGTGTAGATGCTGTAGATACGATGATAACAAGGCTTAAACGAAGAAATAATCAAGTGCGCATCAAAAACTTGAACAAAGACAGCCGGAAAATCATTAATGAACTAAGTATGATAAATAAAGAAGAGCTTAATATGGGGGGATAAAACATGTATAAATCCATTCTGTTGGCAGCTGATGGCTCAGATAATAGCTACCGGGCTGCTAAGGAAATCAGTAAATTCCATTTCGAAGGTACAGTGGTTACCATTCTTAATGTCATAGCCTATAGCGACTCAAAAACAGATGTGCTCCATGGGTCCAATAATAGGAGTCTGGAACGTGAGCGCCTGGCAAAGATATCAAATATCACAGAGTACTTCGAAGCGGAAAATATCGCCTATGAAGTACTATTCGAGCATGGCGAACCTAAAGAGACTGTGGTGAAAGTGGCAAATTCAGGGGATTATGACGTAGTTGTCCTCGGAACCCGGGGACTCAATAGTCTTCAAGAAATGATGCTCGGCAGTGTCAGCCACAAAGTGGCCAAACGCGCACAGATTCCTGTCATCATCGTTAAGTAGGGAAGATGTATAAAAGCGCAGAATCAAAATAGGATTCTGCGCTTTTATTTACATTTTAATACTGAATTTTTACGCTTAATGATATAGTCTTAAGGAAACAGGAAGGGTGAGCAGAATGAATATAGAGATACCACTCATGCTCATTGTCGCCCTATTCATCACACTTGGCATTGCGAGTCAATGGATTGCAGCAATGATCAAATGGCCGGCAATAGTAGTAATGTCCATAGTAGGTCTCCTTGTAGGTCCGATATTTCAGATAGTAAACCCTCAGGAAATGATGGGCAGCGAGCTTTTTGGAACAATTGTTTCTCTAGCGGTTGCAATAATCCTTTTCGAGGGCAGCAGCAATCTGGATTACCGTGAATTGAGAGGAGTATCCAAAGCTATAGCAAGGATCATCACAGTTGGTGCTGTGCTCGCATGGCTACTCGGTGCGATGGCCATGTACTTTATATTGAACTTCCCATTATCGATATCATTTGTACTTGCAGGCCTCTTCATTGTGACCGGCCCTACGGTCATCCAGCCGTTGCTTAAGCAGGCTAAGGTTAAAGACTCGGTGAACTCCATACTTAAGTGGGAGAGTATCATCCTCGACCCTGTAGGACCGATGTTGGCGCTATTTGCATTCTATGTCTTTCAGATTTTAGGACAGGACTTCGGTCTTGAGTATTTTCTCGAATATATTATTGGGTTCAGCGTAGCATTTGCTCTTGGTTTTGGAGCATCCTATCTGTTTATATGGATGATTCAAGGCGATTTCATACCACAAAATTTGATGGCACCCATCCAGTTTGTATTTATCCTGCTGCTATTCAGCCTGAGTGATGCTGTACTGCATGAATCAGGGTTATTATCAGTGACGATATTTGGGCTGGTGATGGCGCGACTCAAAAACTACAGTCTTATTTATAAGCAATCGAATCATTTTATCGATGAGATGACGCTGATTCTTGTTTCTACGGTCTTCATTCTAATTACTTCTTCTTTGACACGTGAAGTTTTAAGTGAGGTGCTGAGCTGGGAGTTGGTGCTGTTCTGTCTCGTCATGATTATAATTGTAAGACCTGCCTATATTTTATTATCTACAATAAACACTGAGATATCATTTAAGGAAAGTGCATTCATATCATTTGTGGCACCAAGAGGTATCGTTGCACTGGCAGTTGCCGAATTCTTCTCAGGGCTATTCAACGATCAGAATGTACCAATGGCGGAATATATCGCGCCTGTTACATTTGGCTTCGTTTTTGTGACGGTCGTCTTCTATGGCTTCAGTTTTAAGCCGCTGAGTAAATTATTAAAGCTGTCGAGCATAGAACCACCGGGTATCATAATTATCGGTGAGAACCGTTTCTCCCTTAAACTTGCTTCAAAATTACAGGAACATGAGATTCCAGTAATGGTATCCGATCTTTTGAATTCGGACGCAAAACGTGCTAAAGAACTAGGCTTGGAAACTTTTGACGGTAACCTGCTGTCTGAAGATGAACGCATACAGGCCGACCTTACCCCTTATGAACAGTGTCTATTGATGACACGCTCCTATACATTCAACCATTTGGCATTTAATGAGCTGTCCCAGGAGTTTGGCTTGAAGAATGTTAAGATGTTCCCTTATCCGATCGATCATGAAGAGATGCGGAATCGGGTCGAGCAAGTTATCAGACATCATATTCTATTTGATGAATATTTTACGTATTATTGGTTCAATCAATTCATAGACGAATATGAGATTACAGAATTGGACCCTTCAGAAGTGGAAACAATTGCTGAAGATGACATCATCCTGTATTATATCGATTCTGCAAAAAATGTGACATTCAAGACGATTACTGAAGATTTGTCCTATGGAGACGAAGGTGTAGTAGGCGTATTGAAAGGTGCTCATACTTTTAAGGAAGAAAAAAAGAACGGAGGATAAGTCTAGACTAACCTAATTATTTGAGACAATATAAAACACCTTCGAAATGGTACAATGTTCATCAAGTACTGAATCGGAGGTGTTTTTGCATGGGCAAAAACGTATATTCAAGTGAGACCAAGTGGGCAGTGGTCAAAGCGAAAATGGCGGGTGAATTGACTACAAATGAAATTATGGAGAAATACGGCATCAAGAATAAATCTCAAATTTCCACATGGGTCAGATGGTATAAGCAAGGGGAACTTTATCGATTTGATCAACCGATTGGAAAGCAGTATACCTATGGACATGGTCCTGAAGAGCGCTCAGCTGATGAACGAAAAGATCGTCAGATTGAACATTTGAAGATGGAGAACGATATTTTAAAAAAGTATATGGCGATCGAAAAGGAGTTGAAAAAGAAATAGTTCTGACACTTGTTGAAAGAATGCAGACCAAATACACGATTACTGCCATTTTAAGTGCATTGCTTGTGCCGCGTTCAACCTACTACCGATGGCGATCGGAAGCCACTGATTCATCGTTGACCGATGTCGAGCGGACAATCATTGATATATGTGAGTCGACGAAGTATCGATACGGCCATCGCAAGGTGAGAGCGTTGTTGCAGCGAGACTACAATATCAAAAGGAATCGGAACACTGTGCAGCGCATCATGCAGAAATATCATCTACAATGCCGGATTAAGCCGAAAAAGAAATGGCAGTCACAAGGGGAAACCATTATTATCGCACCCGATCGAATCAAGCGTGACTTTCAGGCTGCCGCGCCCAACCAAAAATGGGTCACGGACATTACTTACATCCAATACGGGCGCACTGTGCAGTACCTGTCAACGATTATAGATCTTTACAACAATGAGATTGTCGCAGCCAAATTGTATAATCATCAGCAGACGCCATTAGTGCTGGATACACTGAAAGAAGCTTTGGAGAAACGGGCACATCCTAAAGGCGTGATCATTCATTCGGACCAAGGGAGTGTGTATACATCATATGCCTATCAGTCATATGTAATGGAAAATAATCTGGTGAGCAGCATGTCCAGACGCGGGAACTGTTGGGATAATGCGGTCATCGAATCGTTCCATTCTAACCTGAAGTCTGAAGCGTTTATATACACCAGATTCAATTCACTCAGTAATGTTGAGACGATTTCACGTGTGAATCAATACTTAAAGTACTATAACGAAGAAAGAATACAAGAAAAATTAGGCTACCTTCCTCCAATTCATTTTGGAGGAAGGTAGCCTAATGAAGGTGTTTTATATGTGTCTCATACTGCTAGGTCAGTCTAGTCCTCTGTTCTTTTCTTACGATTAGTCAATAGATTACAAGCATATATTCCATATTTTTCATCCCTATCCAGCGGGGCGCCCCGCTGGATAGGGATGTCGGCATGCCAAATAGGCCCTGCTTTTTCAGTTTTTTCGGAGCAGGGGCTGTGGTATACTTGAGTTACGAATTGACGCAGTGGTGGGTGGCCACAGCGTAATCATATCGCTGTCCAACGGTGACAAGATGGAAGAGGCACTTCAAAAACTTGTTCACACAGGCGATGCAGGCAACCTTATGGTGTTTACCATGGGGTTGCTTTTTTAGTTTCCGATAGTAGTCCACCAGATGGTTATCCGCGTGCCTCTGGTTCCGGATCATATTCTCGATCATGTAGTACAGGATTTTCCTTAGATGCTTATTGCCGCGCCGATTGATCTTATCCTTGTACAGAAGGGTGCCGGATTGATGGCGGCGGATGTCGATGCCGGTATAGGCATTCAGCTGATTGGCCGTGTCGAACCGGCGGATGTCTCCGGCTTCAGCGATGATACGGACCGCTGTAATGTCTGCAATCCCTGGAAAGCTCTTCAGGATATGGTATTCCGCCTGTTCCTGAGACATGGCGACCATTTGCTGGATGAGCCGGTGCTTCAGCTCCAGCAGGGTCTGACAGCGTGCAGCATAGTTTCTGAGCTGTTCAATTCGGACGTCATCTGTAGACAGTGCCGGATAGGCATCTGCGGCCGCCGACATCAGCTGATCGGCTTTCTCTTCTGCGCGTTTTCGGGACTGGCGCTTCCCGGTGCTGCCGAGGATCATATTCTTCACTTTCGTTCTGGACAGCACAGTCACCCGATCCGGATGCGGAAACAGTTGGAGGATGGAAAGATACAGGTCGGAAGTTCGGGTAAAGAGCTGCTCCAGTTCCGGGAAGGTCATCTGAACCAGGGCATGGATCCGGGTTCTCAGTCGGACAATCTCCTGCTCCAATTCAGCGTAGTGGCGGGAGAGGCTGCGCATTTCTTCGTAATACCCTTCTTGAACCTGCTTGTTGCGGGGCGGATGGGTAAAACAGGCCTGGGCGAGTTTATGGGCATCACTCCGGTCCGTCTTGTGCATCCGCATGGACAGGCTCTGCATCTTGGCCGCCAGTGGATTGAGCAGCGCATACTCGAACCCGCATGCCTGCATGAAGCGTTCCAATGCCTTTGAGTAGACCCCTGTGGCTTCAAATACAATATCAGGCAGGACGCCATCCTGTTTCCGTTGCGTCTCAATCTGGATCCGGACATTATCAAAAGCCGATCTGGTATGCGTGATATCCCCTTCAAATATACAGTGCTGCCAAGCATCATAGACGACCATGTAGCTGTGTCCCATACTGACATCAAATGCGATGACACTTTTCATTTGGTTCTCCTCCTTTGTTTTAAGCAGAAGTGACCACGTATCCTCATCGATTCCCTTTTCTCATACTCGATCTCGAAGATCCCACATACTGAACCTGATTCAGATAAGGATAGTGGAGCTGGCCCGTTTTTATTCCGGATTCTAAATCCTAAAACCTCGTCGACCTGATCTCCACTCCTACTATATGAAAATAGTACCACAGGACCTGGCCGGGTCCTGTGGTACTAATCTTAGTATGTTTTTATTGCCCGGGAAATATCCTTTCCCATTTTAAGTTCGATTTCTGAGGGATCTAAAGTTGATTTAGATTATCTCGCAGTTGAAATATTGAAAGAAGATGAAAAATGCTTTGATTGCGGGGGAGGATACTATTCACGATCTGCACTTTCAGAAATCATACGGCCCACCTGCTGACCGCTCAATGTGACCATCGGCATGCCTCCACCGGGGTTTACAGTCCCACCGACAAAATATAGATTTCCGATCTCGCGATCTTTTTTTGGATGTTTGAATCCCTTGTTTTTCTTTTTATCCGATACAGTGCCGTATATCGCACCATGATCGGAATTGTACATTTTTTCGATATCATGAGGTGTCAACATGTACTCTGTAACAATATGATTTCTTAAATTCTCAAGTCCCATCGATTCAAGTTTTTCAAGGACTGTACTTCGGAAGTTCATATAATCTTCTTTTGTATATTGTTCCTGCTGAAGAGGTGGGATATGTGGCAATATTTTTAGGTTTTCATATCCTTCAGGTGCTTGTGAAGGATCAGTCTTATTGGTGTTCACTACATAGATTGTAGGATCACCCGGTATGATTTTCTTTTCGAATACTTCTTCATAATTGCGTTTTGAATCGTTTGAGAAGAAGAAATTATGATGTCTCAATTGTGGATACTTGCGATTGACTCCGAGATGTAGGACCAGCCCTGAACTGGCTGGTTCAAATTGTTTTTCCAGCTTCTCGAACTTTTTCGGCATTCGGTCGAGTACATGCCTATAAAAGGGCAACACTTCCATATTGGAAACATAATAATCTGCTTCTATACGGCTTCCGTCATTAAGCAACAGAGTTTCTATGTTGTTTTGTCCATCAGTCAGTGCTGTCTCCACAGATACACCCGTATATAACTTGATCCCTATGTCTCGTGCCAACTGGGTGATTCCTTCAGCTAGACGATGAAGTCCGCCCTTTACATACCATACTCCTTGCTCATGTTGCATATGGGCCATCATATTCAACACAGCCGGGGCTCGGTATGAGCTTGAGCCGACATATTTTATGAAATAACCTAACATATCTCGCATATGCGGATTTTTAACCCTCTTGTTTATGCCGTGCTGCATCGTGGATGGGTAGTCGAACCCTTTAAATGCTTCGATTGGGCCATGGAAACGCAGCACATCTTTTAAATCATCAAGTCCTTTTTCGAAATATCCAGGGACCGTGGTTCTATCTATTTTTTTGGCATACTCAAGGAAGTTCCTATAATCGCTCATGTCTTCTTTTCCGAACTGAGGATTTTCTTCAGCCATCTTCTGAAGGTTTCCATATAGGTCGATATGGGAGTCATCAGGGAAGAAGGCGCGCCATTGGAGGGGTATTTCCTCAATTTGGACATAGTCATCCATAGCTTTTCCACTGCCAGTGAAAAGCCGTTCGAACACGTGGGGCATCGTCAGCAGTGATGGCCCGAGGTCAAAACCGAATCCGTCTTGTTCATGACGGTTCAGCTTTCCTCCAAAGTGTGTATTCTTTTCGTATAGTGTTACATCGAATCCCCTTTGTCTCAGGGAAATTGCTGCAGAGAGGCCTCCGAGGCCGCCACCTATTACAACCACTGTTTGAGATTCTTCCATGATGCTCCCCCAATCATTTGTCTTCAAGTGTCTTGATATATATTTTTTCCGCTTCCCTTATCTTTATCTTTTTGGCTAAAGAGACTGAGTTTCGCTTGGAGAAGCAGTCATATTCATTGTGGCGAACTTCATTCAAGATCTCACGGTATATGGAGAGTGAGAGGAGAAGCGGCAGCCTGGCTTCCGGTTTATAGTATGTAATTTCTTCACGGGCAGTGTCATATAACTGTTCAGCGGTTCCAGCAAGATCCTCCCACATAGCCCTGAAATTTTTGTTGATTTCGCCTGAGGCAAGCTGTTCTTCAGTGTAACCATGCTTTTTCAACACCGACTTTGGAATATAGATACGACCATGATCCCTGTTGTCTTCACCTATATCCCTCAAAATATTGGTGATTTGCATAGCAACACCAAGCTTTTCTGCATTTTGCCTGCGCGGACCTGTAAGGTCATTGGATAGTATAGGCAGAAGAAGCCTCCCGACAGACCCTGCAACATGATTACTGTAATTGATCAGGTCATCGATGTCTTCAGGCTGTTTAAAGCGGATATCCATTCTTTGGCCGTCCAGTTGAGTGTAGAGCATTGATGGATCGATATCATACCGACCCATCACATCGGCCAACGCACGCCACATGGGAGCTTTGGGGACGTTTCCGCTTAAGAAGTTATCCAGTTCCTTCTCCAGCCTTTCCAAATTTACGATGCGAGTTTCCATGTTCTTGGCATGGTCGATTGCATCGTCAGCTGTGCGGCAAAATGCATAGATTGCATACACTGCATCGGCATCTTTTTCGGGAAGGGTAGAAAAAGCATAATAGAAGCTCTTCGAGTGATGCTTGATTATATTTTGGCAATGGTTGTAATCATTTTTTAATGAAGGTTTGGAATGAGCCATCATGCTTCACGTCTCCTATTGGTGATTTTCATCTTTCAGCAGTTCTTCGACTGCTATTTTTGATGAGAGCAATACAATCGGTACGCCGGCTCCCGGATGAGTACTGCTTCCGGTAAAATACAGATTGTCGCAATGCGTCGCTTTACTCTGGGGGCGCATATGATTGCTTTGGGTGAGTGTCGGTCTAAGTCCGAATGTAGCACCATTGTAGGCGTTGAAACGCCCCTCGAATTCCGCTGGTGTCATAGTGGTTTCGACTACGATCTGTTCTTCAAAGTTCTCCATACCAGGTAGTTTACTGATTTTCGACATGATTTTGTCCCGGTACATATTGGAGGTTTCCTCAGTCCACTTATATTTCAATGTATGTGTGTCTGATACAGGCATTAATACATATATACCATCCTTGCCTTCAGGGGCGAGCGAAGGATCAATCTTTGAAGCGATATACATATAGAGTGATGGGTTTTCGATGACATCACCCTCAAAAATTTGATTGATGTTAGTATCAAGATCTTCAGAGAAAACAAAGTTATGGACGTTATCAAGTTCAGGGTATTTACGGTCCATGCCCAGATACAGAACGAAGCAGGAACATGAATAATCCATCTTATCAATTTTTTTGTCCTGATACTTTCCTTTATGCTCCGGCTCTTTGACCAGATTTTTCATGGCATATGGAAAGTCTGCATTACACATCACATAATCAGAAGCAAGCAATGAACCGTTGACCATGACACCTGTTGCTTTTTTATCTTCTATGACAATTTGTTCTACGCTGGTGTTATATGTGATTTTCCCGCCCATTTCCAAAAATAGGCGTTCCATGGCAGACGCCATGGTGCGCATCCCGCCTTTGATGAACCAGATACCGTATAGAAACTCGATCATGGGAATGATGGTGTACAGCGAAGGGCCTTTAAATGGCGATATACCGATATATAGGGTCTGGAAGCTGATCATCTGGCGCATGCGTTTGTCTTTGATGTATTTTTTCATTAAGTTTTCAGCATTGTTGAGAGTTTTCAACTTCATGCCTTGACCGATCATGAATGGGTTGTAGAAATCTTTCTTGTTTCTGAACGGACGTTGCAGAAAATGTTTTTTCGCAATATTGAAGCGTTGGTATAGATCTGTCAGATAGCGTAGAAATCCTTCAGCATCTTCATCGCTGATTTCTTCAAACATCTCTATATTTTTAACAAGGTCGTTTGTCACCTGATATTCTTTAGTTCCATTGTCAAAGTATCCACTGTACATGGGGTCAAGGCGCATCATCGGGATATAGTCATCAGGATTACGGCCTGTAATCTCGAATACTTCCCTATACAGTTCAGGCATCATCACAATGGTGGGGCCAAGATCGAATGCATATCCTTCAAGGTCAATCCGGTTCATTTTGCCACCAGGCGTCGACTCTTTCTCCAATATAGTGACTTGGAACCCTTCGTTCTGTAATCGGATGGCACTTGCAAGCCCTGCGACACCAGCACCTATAACAGTAATCGTCTTTTTCATATCAAAATCTCCCTTGCTGTTCCATAGACCGTTGCTGCTGCCATGAAATCAATTCAGGACTTAGGACAATCGGCCGGTTTCTCAGCTCTTCAATGTTTTTAGCGTTGGTTATTATAGCAATTTTCTTCATCTGATGGTGGAACTGATCCACGAACTCGATAGCGGCTTCGACACCAGAGTGTTCGACTTGTTCCAGCATCATTTTTGACATTCCTACAGCGCGGGCACCAAGTGCCAAGCATTTCATAGCATCAAGAGGTGTACGCACCCCTCCGCTAGCCAGTATATGCATATCTTGTTGGAAGGGTTTTGTTTCAAGAAGCGATGTGACTGTAGAAATGCCCCAGTTATCCATGTAGGACATCTCTTGATTTTTGCGTCTTGAATTTTCAATGGTTGCGAAGTTGGTTCCCCCTTTACCACTGATGTCTGCATACTTGATGCCGATATTTTTTAAAATCTGAAGTGTTTCTTTGCTCATACCAAAGCCTACTTCTTTAATGATTACAGGCATATCAATTTTTTCTGCAATCTGCTGGATGTTGTCACGCCAAGTTTTAAAATTACGGTCCCCTTCAGGCATGATCAATTCTTGAGGCGCATTGATATGGATTTGTAGTGCATCTGCTTTGAGAAGATCTACAGCTTTTTTTGCCCCTTCCATTGAAACATCCGCCCCTACGTTGGCAAAGAGAAGGCCATTTGGGTTATTTTCTCTTGCAATAGTGAAAGAGTCCGACAGCTCTGGTTGCTTTATTGCAGCATGCATCGAACCGACTGCCATGGGAATGCCTGTAGCTTCAGCGACAGCAGCAAGCTTTCCATTGATGGAGCGTGTCCATTCGCTGCCCCCGGTCATTGCATTGATATAGAGTGGCAACTCAAGACGAAAAGGACCGAGGTCTGTTGAGAGGTTCACATCATCCAGGTTGAAGGAAGGAAGTGACTGGTGGATGAAATAAACACCGTCAAAGTCGGATGGTGCAGATTGCAGAGATTGGTTTAAGGCATGCTGAACATGTTCGTTTTTTCTTTGGCTACGTTTATCAATCGGTTTGCTCAAGAGATTCATTCCTTCCATCCTGTCGTTTTACTTCCGGGTGTATGAACGGTTTTTAGATAGGGTTGAGATATTTACAGTTTTTTATATCTTGTAAAGCACCATAAAAAGAGTAAGCAGTGGAGCTGTTTCTTCATACTTACCCCTTTTATGGGGATATTGACCAAAACTTGTAAAGATGGTTCATCTTTAATGTGTATTAGTACGATTATCAATGATTAGGAGGCATTTTGCAAACTGATTGGAAGTAAATGAAAAAAGACATCAGAAGGTTCTGATGTCTTTTCGTCAGTGGAATCTAATTTAATTTTTGTTCCTCTTCGAGCTCCTCATCACGTTCTTTTTCAGATTGCTCCACATATTCTTGCATGCGATGTTTATTTGGAGTAATGGAAAGCCCCAGATGTTTACGTTCTTCATTGGCATCCTTATAGAAGGATACCAGTACGGAGAGGATGACGAAACTGAATGGGAATGCTGAAACGATGGCAGCTGATTGTAATGCTGACAACCCAGTTTCTCCTCCTGAAAGAAGAAGGATGAAGGCAATTGCAGAAAGCGCAACCCCCCAGATTATTTTAATTTTATTCGAAGGTTGCAGAGAACCATTTGAAGTCTGAATGCCTAGGACGTAAGTGGCTGAGTCAGCAGATGTTACGAAAAATGAAGCAACGAGCATCAATGCAATGATCGATAAAATCATGCTCATCGGCAATTCATTGAATATTCCGAATAGCATTGTCTCTGCAGGCATTTCAAAAATTTGCGGCGTCTCTTTAGCAATCTCGATGCCTGTAGTACCAAACGCACTGAACCATACAATGGCTACGGCAGTAGGAACAAGCAGGACGGCCATGACGAATTCACGGACTGAGCGGCCACGTGATACCCGTGCAATGAAGGTCCCTACAAATGGACTCCAGCTCATCCACCAAGCCCAATAATAGATTGTCCATGAATCGAGCCACACGCTTTTCTGTTCATTCAATGGTGCAACATCCAGACTGTTGAAAAGGAAAGTATCAAGCAGTGCGCCTGTCGATGTACTCATCATATTCAAAATCAGCATTGTCGGGCCGATGATGAGTATGACAATAAATAGAATGGTCGCAAGGCCTAAGTTTAGATTACTTAAATACTGGATGCCTTTATTCAGGCCACTCCAGGCACTCATTAGGAATAAGAAGGTTACGACAGCTATAATTGCACCTTGAACGCCGATGTTGATTGGAATTCCAAACAGATAGTTCAAACCACCATTGATTTGTAATGTACCAAGTCCAAGCGAAACTGCTACTCCGATAACTGTTGCGAATACTGCTAAAACGTCCACAGCGGTACCAATCGGCCCATCTACGCGATCTCCAAGTAGGGGGCGGAGTGTTTTGGAGAGCAATCCAACTTCGTCTTTTCTGAACTGGAAATAAGCAAGGGCTAATGCAATGACGCTGTACATTGACCATGTGTGGAAGCTGTAGTGGAAAAACGTTGAGCGCATTGCTTCGATCATAGCAGCATCTGTCTCTGGATCCGCAGTAGGAGGTGCGAGATAGTGCTGGATCGGTTCTGCCGCTCCGTAGAATACCAAACCGATACCCATACCGGCACTAAATAGCATAGCGAGCCATGGGAGCGTTCTAAATTCTTTTTCATGATACGGTTTGCCGAGTTTCAATTTACCGATAGGACTAAAAATGAGGAAGATACAGAAGAATACAATCCCTGCGGTAATGATCAGATAATACCAGCCAAAGTAATCCGTAACCCATGCTCCGGCACTTGCAGTGAATGCCCCAAATTCCTCAGGTAATACGGCACCTATGGCAACCATGATGCCAATGATGATTGATGCATAAATAAAGACATTGGATACTTTCTTTTCACCTTTTTTGGTCTTTGCCATTAGTTAAGCTCCTTTATATATACTTATTAAATTGTCCGCAGCGCCTCTATAAGTGTAATATTAGTTCAACAACTTATAAATAGTAACAAAGGATTTATCGTTTGGCAACCACTTGAATCAGATATGCGTGGTTGATTTCATTATACTGAGTCTATCGGTTTTCAAACATATACCCCAGGTGGTATTATACCCAAATATGATATGTAATTTTGTTCGGGAGGACCGGGATTATGGATAAAGTAAAAATAGGTATAAAGGAAAATCTGATGCAGTTCACTTTCTTGGTTGTAATGAGCTTTTTTGTCGGTTCTATGGTAGGAATCGAACGAACTGTATTACCTCTACTCGGTGAAGAGGAGTTCGGCTTGATTTCTACAAGTGCAGCACTCAGTTTCATCATTACATTTGGTTTCTCCAAGGCGGTAATCAATTATTTTGCAGGTGGTATTGCAGACCGGTACGGACGGAGACGTGTTCTTATAGTAGGCTGGATCATAGGTCTTTTTGTCCCGATCCTCATCATCACGGCAGGGTCCTGGTGGATCATAGTCCTTGCAAACATGATGCTCGGCATAAACCAAGGACTGACATGGTCCATGACGGTTAACATGAAGATTGATTTGGCAAGGAGCGACCAGAGGGGCACTGCAGTGGGATTGAATGAATTTGCTGGTTACACGGGGGTGGCGGTGCTCGCGGCGGTATCAGCCTCTATCTCTTCAAATTACGGAATGCGTCCGGAACCGTTTTATATTGGTATAGGAATTGCTCTGGTGGGGCTGCTGCTCTCAATCACCATTAAGGATACTGAACAGCATCTAGAACTCGAGGAACGAAATTCAGGTACAGAGAGTAATCATCTAACTGCAAAGCAGATTTTTAAACGGACGACACTGCAGGACCGGAACCTTTCTTCAGCAAGCCTTGCAGGACTATCGACCAATTTAAAGGATGGCATGGCCTGGGGTCTCTTCCCGATTTACTTTGTGGCTGCAGGACTGACAGTGCCGCAAGTGGGTATGATTGTGGCCATCTACCCTGCAGCTTGGGGTGTGTTCCAACTCTTTACTGGAACTTTAAGCGATAGATTGGGGCGTAAGCCATTTATTGTATCGGGTATGCTAGTGCAAGCTGCAGCTCTGTGGTTCATTATTTTTACACAAGGATATGGATTATGGATCACTGGAGCCATCATTTTGGGATTGGGTACAGCGATGGTATATCCGACATTACAGGCTGCGATTAGTGATGTTGCGGCGCCAGCTTGGCGTGCCTCCTCTATGGGAGTCTATCGGTTCTGGAGAGATAGCGGCTATGCATTTGGAGCATTATTCGCGGGTATCGCTGCAGATTTACTTGGTGTTGGCGCGGCGATAGGCATCGTTGCAATATTGCCGTTGCTATCGGGTATCGCCGCTTACATCAGAATGGATGAAACATTGAAATGATTATGGTCTGAAAATATAAGAACTGGCCTCGGAGCAATCGCTTCGAGGCCAGTTCCTGTCATTTTGCACGGTTTAGGTACCAACTGCCCAGTGTCAGATAAGCTGCAAATGTCGTCCATAATGTATACGGCAGCAATATGATGCCGGAGAGCCGATTTACCTTAAAGAATTTCGTTAATACGGCGTACATCGTAACCCAGATCATAACACTGTTGACCAAGGCCAATTGACGCTTTCTGAGTCGGAAAAATAGGAACGACCAAGTATAGTTGATCATAAGGTGAATCTTGAACAGTTTACTTGCTTGACGATTCCCTTTCCTATTGACGAGAGCATGGGCCAGTCCCATCGTCAGATATAGGAAAGTCCACATGGGCGCGAAGATTTTACGCGGTGGGGCAAACGGCGGTTGTTTCAGCTTCTTGTATTGTCTTGGAGCGGATCTAGTAGATAATTTACCGACTGTTTTACCTAGTATGAGCGGAGTGACAAGATGAAAAATAAACTGAATGATTGATTTCATGAGACATCCTCTTTTCGGAATTTGATGATAAGTATATGCTATATTTAAGTTGATGTAATAGCAATAATAATGTTGGATATAGAGGAAGTGATTGGATGACGGAACTATATTATAGAGCGTATCAATTTGTTGTAAAGCGGATAATGACCCGGCTCCCTTGGCGTGAACCATTAGTCGTCAAAGGCAAGGGCAGCCTTATGGAGTTGTCTCGGATGATTGCAGCGGCCCATTTGAAGAGCGTTCTCGTCGTCACTGATGAAGGAATTTCGAAATCGGGCCTACTTGACGAATTTCTTCATCAATTGGAGACGATGGGGATAAGGGCGCATATATATGATGATGTTCACTCAAATCCTACCATCAAGGATGCAGAGTCCGCAGCAAGCCTCTATAAGGATATGAATTGCCAGGGTGTCGTGGCATTCGGTGGGGGTTCCCCGATAGATTGCGCTAAAGTTGCGGCAGTACGCGTAACAAAACCGAATCAATCGATAAGCAAGATGCGTGGGATATTTAAGGTCAGAAAGAACATGCCTCCTTTTTTTGTCGTTCCGACCACGGCTGGGACTGGCAGCGAAACCACATTAGCGGCTGTCATCACCAATGATGGTACGGATGAAAAATATGCTTTGATGGACCTATCACTGATTCCTCATGTAGCAATACTCGATCCATTACTTACAATAGGACTTCCAGAAAAAGTTACAGCAATGACGGGGATGGATGCCTTGACCCATGCTGTTGAAGCATACATCGGATACGGCGGTACTGCGGAGACGGATAAGAATGCCAAAGAAGCGGCACAACTCGTTTTCAATAATCTATACCATTCCTTTAATGATGGGGGTGATATAGAGGCAAGGAGCAACATGCAGGAAGCGGCATATAAAGCAGGCTTTGCATTCACACGTGCCTTTGTCGGTAATGTCCATGCCATAGCCCACACGCTGGGAGGGTTCTATAATGTGCCTCATGGATTAGCTAACGCCGTTATAATGCCATATGTACTTGAATATTATAGCAAACTTGGTGTGGCCACTTACCAACTCGCTGAATTGGCGGATATCGTCAATATAACGCAATCTGACGACGGTGATAAAGAGAAGGCGCGCAAGTTTATTATTGCCATCAGAGAACTTAATGCTTCAATGGGTATCCCCGAAAAGATTTCCGGCATAAAAGACGCTGACATTCCACATATGATCGATAATGCTCACCGCGAGGCCAACCCACTTTATCCTGTGCCGGTCATATTCGGCCGAGCAGACTTTGAAAAAATCTACCGGATGATTAAAGAATAGTGAACAAGCCCGTACAGAGGCAGTACGGGCTTGTTCACATATAGCTAAAAATTATTTTTTCATGGATTGGAGTTTTTTACGAATCTGATCTGCTGTAGAACCTATGCTACTTTCTACAGCGGCCAAAAAGCTCCCTTCGACTATAGGGGCTTCAGTCAGGTAAATCGAATGGGGACCAGTATACATTTCAATCGCCATCTCAAGGTTCATCCTGCTTGAACCGATATCATAGAAGCAAAGAGTGTCGTCACTGACTTCATCCAGCATTTCAGTGATCTGATCGATATTAGTGCCGATTCCTCCATCCACTCCGCCTGAAGCATGAATGACGGTATTCTCAGCCATCTGTGAAATGAGTGCTTTAGTACCTTCCGCTATTTCAGCACTATGGCTGATGATAAGTATTTCAGCCATTCTGCACACCTTCTCCCAAAGCTTGGATGACGTATACTGCACTTTGGGCACCAGGATCAATCGTACCTTTGGAATTCTCCTTGAAATAGGCGGCACGCCCTTTAGTTGCAACCATATCTTCTGTATCATCTGCTAAAGCTTGTAGCGATTTCAAGTCGAGTGATCCTTTCTCCCGGAGTAGGTCTGCAGTTTTTGAGATAACATCGAACATTGTTTTTTCACCGCCCGAAACTTTCCCCTTCTCACCTACTGTTTTTGCAAACACCTCAAGTATGGTAGCCAAGTTCTCTGAGTCTATAGTATCTTCCGCCACTTCACTCATTTTAACGAAGCTGAAACCATATAGTGGGCCACTTGCGCCTCCTATTGAGCTCATGAGTGTCATGCCAGTTTGCTTTAAGATCTCCTGAGTGGAACCTTCAGTGACTTTTTCTGCCACGGCAGAAAATCCGCGTTTCATATTGACGCCGTGG
Organism: Salinicoccus jeotgali; assembly: GCF_055379195.1. Classification (NCBI taxonomy): domain Bacteria; kingdom Bacillati; phylum Bacillota; class Bacilli; order Caryophanales; family Staphylococcaceae; genus Salinicoccus; species Salinicoccus jeotgali. The sequence continues at coordinate 129,522 of NZ_AP043830.1, forward strand.
TCACCATCACCAATCTCACGATCTAGCGCAGTCAATTCACTTTCTTTGTCATCAAATACTGCTTTCAGACCGTGGAGTTGTGAAATTAATTTCTCAGAATCCATCATCTTTAGCCTCCTAATTGAAATAATCCGAATTTGTTTCTGCTTCTAATGCTTTCATCAGCTCATCGGATGCATCGACTATCGTCAGAGAGAACCCTTGCATATCAAGGGAGGTCATATAATCCCCGACAAGCAGCTTTGCCATTTTCATATTTCTTCTTTTGAAGCTTTCCACAGTATATTTTGCAACAATGGAGAGTTCGCTTTGGGGCGTTCCGCCCATGCCATTGACCATCACGACAAGATCGTCATGTTCATTGTATTTAGAAAGTTCATCCAACAATCTTTCAATGATTTTATCGACAGGTTCTGCCTTTTCACGATATATACCTTTCTCCCCATGGATGCCGATACCGATTTCCATTTCATCATCTTGTAGATCGAAGCCATACTCTCCAGTAGTCGGAACCATGCAGGGATGGATCGCCATGCCTATGGAGTGGAGTGAAGTCATCATCTCTTCCACCTTTTCTTTAATGGTATTCAGGCTATGGCCGCTACTTGCCAGGAATCCTGCATATTTATGCACAAGTACTGTGCCGGCTACCCCTCTTCTTTGTTCCTCGTTTTCAATTGCGATATCATCACGCACTACTACGGCTTTCACCTCATGTCCATTCGCTTCAGCCATTTCCTGTGCTATTTCAAAATTCATGACATCGCCCGCATAGTTTTTGATGATGAGTAGTACACCGTCGCCATTATCTGCAGCCTCTATTGCGGCCAGCACCTTATCAGGTGTAGGGGAAGTGAATACTTCTCCACAGACTGCAGCATCGAGCATACCCTCGGCAACATATCCAGCATGAGCCGGTTCGTGGCCGCTTCCTCCACCCGAGATGAGCGCGACGCCGCTTGTCTTCTTATTGCGCCTGACGACTACGGTCTCTTCGATGACTTCTATCTTCTCATCACGATATTTGAGGCCATCCATCATATCTGCCAGGAAATGTGACTTGTCATTAATCAATTTTTTCATGATTATATCCCCTTCTTTTAAGCAATATGCTTTAATCCTATTTAAAGTACCCTTTGATCGATTTGACTTCAAGGAACTCTTCTATTCCGTAGTCTCCCCATTCCCGACCGAGACCTGACTGTTTATATCCGCCGAATGGCAGATCGGTACGTCCTTTAGCCACATTGATCTCAATTGTGCCGGCTTCGATGCGCCTTGCCACATACTGTAGTGTGTCCTGATCATTGCCGTATACATACCCAGCCAATCCATATTTTGTATCGTTTGCGATTTCAAGTGCTTCGTCGATGTCATTATAGGTGATTACGGACATGACCGGCCCGAATATTTCTTCTTGGGCGATGACCATGTCATTTTGAACATCAGAGAATATGGTCGGTTTGACATAGAACCCTTTGTCCAGGCCATCTGGATGACCAGTACCGCCATGATAAAGGGTTGCACCTTCCTCGCGTCCTTTTTCAATATAGGATTGAACCGTATCAAATTGTTTGCTGCTTACCAATGGTCCAACTTCAACGCCTTCTGTGCGCGGTTCTCCGACTTTAACTGCTTCCATTTTTTTCTTCGCAGCTTCCAAAAACTCTGTTTTCATGGAAGTGGGTATCAATGTGCGGGTACCTGCTGTACAGACTTGACCGGAGTTGCGGACCACTTTTTGGACAGCGACTTCAGCAGCTTCGTCTACGTCGACATCATCAAGAATGATGAGTGGGGACTTGCCGCCGAGTTCAAGGGATACTTTTTTGAAATCTTCACTTGCGTTCCTCATGATCTTGGCGCCAGTCGGACCGGAACCTGTGAATGACATCATGCGTACTTTAGGATGCGAACTGAGTGGCTCGCCTACACCTTCACCGTCTCCATTTACAAGGTTGAAGACGCCTTTTGGGACGCCGGCCGCTTCAAATATTTCAGCCAGGATAATTGCGGCGAATGGTGTTTCTTCTGACGGCTTCAATACGACTGGACTTCCCGCAGCAAAAGCAGCAGCGAGTTTCAATGAAGTCTGATTGGTCGGGAAGTTCCATGGTGTAATGAGCCCGGAAACTCCAACAGCTTCCTTCATGATGAGGTCGTCCCCGCGGCGTTCTTCAAACTCGAATGTATCAAGAGCATCACGAGCTGCAGTGAAATGGTTTAAACCGGCCTGGTAGTGGGTCTTCTCTGATAAACCGAGTGGTGCCCCCAACTCATCCGTCATCGTTTCTATCAGTTCATCTTTACGTTTCGTATATTCCTCAACGATGCGGTCCAGCATGGCGCGCCGTTCCTCAACAGGAGTGTGCCGGAATTCCAGATACACAGCATAGGCTGCTTCAACAGCACGATTGACATCTTCTTCGTTTCCTTTCGCAATCTTTCCGAAAGCTTCTCCAGTAGCTGGATTGATGACGTCCAGGGTTTCTCCGCTGGCACTATCGACCCATTCTCCATTGATGAATTGCTTTATTTGGTTTCTCATTAGTGGATGCTCCTTCTGTAAAGTGATATTGTTCTTTACCCTTATTTTTGATGTTCAATTTCCATTATGTGAGTAAAAATCAAATAAAAACAGCAAGACATCATTAAGCGATGCCTTGCTGTTGATTTAACATACTGAATCATTGGATTTAGGGACGGATAGTCCAAATAGAGGCCTTAGGTATAAAGCAAGAAACGTTCCGCCGAGCGCCATTATGCCCCAGATATATCCGTGCATGCTGAAGGAGGCGATTCCTCCAAAGTACGCTCCGATATTACAGCCAAACGCAAGACGGGCACCATATCCCATCAACAATCCACCGATGACTGATGCTGAGAAGTTCCCTAGAGTTATTTTGGTGAATTTGAATAATCCACCTAGGGCTGAAGCGATGAATGCACCTAGAATCACACCAAAATTCAGTATAGTGGTGCTGTCTGCAAATATAGAAGATTCAAGTGCAGTCGCATTTGCACCTTGCCAATATCCCCACTGGGCTACATCGAACCCAAGGAAATCAGCAACTTTTGAACCCCATAATGCAAATGCAGAAGTAATTCCCCAAGGTGTGCCGCGGGTCATCAAGGTCAAGGCATTCAATACAGCGAGAATGATGGCTGCTGTAAACAGGGGCCATGAGCCTCTAAATATGCGTTTCCATCCGCTCTCTGTCGGCAACGGAGCCATTTTAGGTGCATTTTTCCTTTTTTCTACAATCAACGTAATCCATGCGATCAAACCAAAGAGGGCGATGGAAAGAGCCCATGACCCGCCATATCCGAGGCCTGTGGATGTAGCGAGGGAAATGGGTTCGAATGCTGGAAGTTCCTCTGTCCAAAACGGCAGGTGATACGCACCGACTGTAGCACCAACGATAAAGAACAGTAATGTGATGAACATTACGGTACGGCCACCACCTATGGAATAGAGTGTCCCGGAGGCACACCCGCCACCAAGCTGCATGCCGATGCCGAACAGGAAGGAACCGACTATCAAGCTCACTCCGACCGGCGAAACATAACCTGCTATATCAGCGCCGAAGAACGATATGCCGAACGCCAGGATGGGGGCGAACAGTGTAACCGCAGCGGCTAGCATCAACATATGGGCTCTCATGGCCTGGCCATTGCCGACTGACATCATTCTTCTGAAAGCAGACGTAAACCCAAAACGCGCGTGGAACAATGTAAAACCGAGTGCTAATCCGATGAGCAGCAATACCGGCTGCATCATCGATTGTGTAGCAGCGAGATATATGAAGAGCAGAAGACTTGCTGCTATGCCTCCGCCAACAAGTGATTTTTGAACTGGATTCATGGCGGATGACTGTGTGGCTATAGAACTTTTCATCTTATTTACAGGATGAGCGATGGTGTTCATAAAATACGCCTCTTTTCATATCATTTAAGTAGGAATTTAAATCACTTTAATATATCATAGTAAATAAGTCAAGATAATGATTCCTACAATGACAAAGAGGTTATTGAAGTACACACAAATGTGGTATTATAATGTGCGCCGGGGTATACGGAAATCAATGGAAGAAAGTCGAGGGTGCACAGTGGCAAAATTATATTATCGTTACGGCACGATGCAAAGCAATAAGAGCAATCAGATCATCACCACTCATCACCAATATACAACTCAGGGGAAACGTTGCTTGGCGTACTCATCAAGAGTAGATACGAGAAGCGGATATAAAATGATCAAGTCGCGCATCGGATTGGAACTGATGTGTGAGTATATAACTGATAATATCTACGATGAAGTGCATAAGACCCATATGGAAGAAGAAGTCCACGCGATTGTAGTGGATGAAGCTCAATTCCTGTCCAAGAATGATGTCATGCGCCTCAGTGATATCGCGGATTACCTGGACATACCGGTAATCTGTTTTGGACTTAAGACTGATTTCCGCAATCAGCTCTTTGAAGGAAGCCGTACGCTGTTGGAACTGTCGGATGCAGTGGATGAGTTGAAGACGATTTGCCAATACTGTAATAAAAAGGCAACTTTGAACATGCGCCTGTTGGATGACCGTCCCGTAAATGTAGGGGAGAGCATTTTAATCGGTGACGAAGAATATGTGCCCGTCTGCAGAAAATGTTATAAGGAAAGACTGGAGCTTGTCTGAAATATTTTCTGTGACGGAGATATAGACGCATTAGATCATGAAGACAACGTTATATCGGCGATGTTTAGGAGGATCAATCAGGAGGCTTGAGAAATGATCGAGATCGAAACTGTTTCAAAATCCTTTACAGGGAGAGAGGGTACATTCAAGGCGGTCGATGCCGTGACTTTGAAGATTGCAGCGCGCGAAGTGTTTGGCATAATCGGAGAGAGTGGCGCTGGAAAGTCGACATTGATGCGCTTCATCAATGCCCTGGAAATACCAGACGAGGGGTCAGTCAAGATGGAAGGGGTCGATGTAGGTCGCTTGAAAGGAAAGGCGCTGAGAGATCATCAAAAAGATATCGGTATGATCTTTCAACATTTCAATCTATTAGGCAACAAGACGGTTGAAGAAAATGTACGGTTGCCCTTGATGCTCCATAATTATGAGCAGTCTCTATCGCTCGAAGAGGTGCTTGATTTTGTAGGTTTGGCTGATAAACGTAAAAATTATCCAGCGGAGCTCTCAGGAGGTGAGAAACAACGTGTTGGCATCGCTCGTGCCCTGATCACCCGCCCCAAAGTACTTCTCTGTGATGAACCTACTTCTGCGCTGGATGAAAATACTACATATGAAATAGTTGATGTGTTGAGAAAAGCCCAGAGGGAGTATGATATGACGATTATCGTGGTGACTCATGAATTGCATGTTATTAAAGCGTTATGCCATAGGGCAGCAGTCTTGGAAAAAGGAAAACTAATCGATACGGTAGAAGTAGTGAACAAACCGCATGAAAGAAGCATCAAATCATACCATGAACGGATATTGGAAGTGTTGAGGGATGACTGAATTCAACCGATATATCGAGAGGCTTATTGAGTATGCACCAAAGCTAGCTGTCAGTCTGTATGAAACCGGCATCATGATGGGTTTTGCCATGGCTGCAGCCATACTATTGGGCTTACCGCTTGGGACGCTGCTATTTCTCTCGGCTAAAGGGAATCCACTGGAGAACAGGTACATACAACAACTGTCCAATGTGTTTATAAATATCATACGTTCATTTCCTTTCCTATTGCTCGTAGTTGTCATGCAGCCTTTGATCCGTGCAGTATACGGAAGAGCTACTGGAGATCCGATTGCAGCATCATTTCCAATGATGCTGATTGCTATAGCATTATATGCACGTTTCGTCGAACAGTCTCTGCATGATGTGCCAAAAGGTGTTATGGAAACAGCGGAATCGATGGGTGCATCCACTTTACAGCTCGTATGGAAATTCCTCTATGTAGAGGCAAGGAGTTCATTGCTAATCGGCTTTACTACGGCATTTGTCAGCTTTATCTCCTACTCCACGATTATGGGAGTCGTAGGGGGTGGCGGTATTGGTGACTTTGCCATAAGATATGGGTATCAGCGATATGAGACCGATATTATGTATACGTCCATAGTAATCATAGTTATTTTCGTCATCATGGTACAATGGCTTGGTATGTATACCGCAAAAAGATTGGATAAGAGATGAGTCATATAAAAGGAGAGATATATCGTGTTTAAAAAAAGTATTTTATTGGGTAGCTTAGCTTTGCTTCTAGCTGGATGCAGTGATGGGGGAAGCGGTACTGAAGACTCGGCAGACGGTGGGAAATCGGAAGAAGAGAAGGTAGTGAAGGTCGCCTCACACCTGCCTCCAATGACGGATGTAGTCGAGATTGCTGGAGAAGCGATTGAAGAACCATATAAAATAGAGTTGGTTGAGGTGTCTGATAACATCCAATATAATGAGGCGCTCCTGAATGAAGAAGTTGATGCCAATTTTGCCCAGCATACGCCATTCATGGAAAATTTCAATGAGGAGAGGGGTGGCGATCTAGTGGCGTTACAACCCATATATAACGCCATTGTAGGATTCTATTCACCGACCTATGACTCCATTGATGAACTTGAAGAAGGTGCAGAAGTTGCAATTCCTTCTGATGGTACGAACGAAGCGCGTGCCCTGATGATCCTCGATCAGCATGATATCATTGGCCTGGCAGATGGGGCAGAACATACCGCCACTGTCGATGATATTGAAGAGAACCCAAAAAATCTAGAATTTACCCATATAGATCTGCTCAATCTTACAGGAGCATATGAAGATGGCGTGGAATTGGTCTTCAATTATCCAACTTATATAGCGAGTATCGATTTGACTACAGAAGATGCAATATTGCTTGAGGAAGATGAGAATGATACGTTTGCAATTCAGTTTGTAGCAAGGGAAGATAATAAGGATACAGAAGCAATTCAGGCAGCGAAGGAAGCATTCACCTCACAGGAAGTGTATGACTTTTTGGATGATTTGAGTGAGGAAGGGCATTTGGAACCGGCATTTGAACCAGGTGAATAGTAGAATTGATCATTCGTCAACATAGTATGTGTCAGATAATATATCATAAGCTTAAAAGTATGGAGAATTATGAGTGTTTCACACGAAACATAGGAGCACAGGAAAAGTGCCTCATATGTTAAAATACATTATAGGTAATGACTCCATAAGAAAGGAAATTTCAGATGAAAGTTGCCCTTTTTGATTTTGATGGAACTTTATATCCATACGAAACATTTAATATACTTATGGAACGCTTGAAAAATCATCCCCAATTCAAAAAAAACCATAGGCGTTTCATCAGTGCATTCGCGCCTGTATATATCGGCTATAAACTGAAACTCGTCAAAAAACATACAATGCAGCATAAAGCCATGGAATACTATCTGAGGTCTTTTAAGAGGAATTCGAGAAAAGAGATTGAATCTTTCTTTAGAGATGTGGCGAATGATATGATCGAAGATTTGAGAGTGCCACTTTTGGCCAAGATGCGGCAGCTGAAACAGGATAATTATTATATCATGCTTATATCAGGAGCCTTCAAACCTTTGCTGGAATCTGTATTCAAGGATTTCGATATAGATTGTGTAATAGGCTCTCAAGTTAATTATAGTGGCGAACATCTGGATTCGAAGTCCAAGTTTGAACGTGTCTATGCTGAACGTAAAATTGATATCATCAAAAAACACTTCGCAGATAAAAAAGTGGATTGGCAGAATAGCGAAGCATATAGCGATAGTTATGCAGACTTGCAGATGCTCGAATTGGTGGGGAATCCAGTAGCCGTAAAGCCCGACCCGAGATTACTTGCAGTAGCAACGCGTAAAGGTTGGAAAATCCATCAAGATTGACTTGAATTATTCGAATGCCGAAAAAAAGAGGCTATATTATCATATATTCTTTCAAGGAGTGAAAACCAATGAAACTGACAGAAATAAACGAGGATGAATTGTATCCTACGGAGAAGTTTGGACCTCATATCGAGGGCACGCTCATTTATAAAGTGGGCGAACAAACCCAGTTCAAAGGTGCTTATATAACGACTAACGAACGGATGATCATGAATGTGGACATGGGTGGAGAAAGCTATAGAAGGGTCTTCAGCTATAATGATATCGTAAGGGCTGCTTCTGAAAACGACACTCTGATTATAGAGTTCCCTGAAGGAATGGGCAAAATAGCCATGGTAGATGTCGTAGAAGGTGACATAGACGCATTTGTAGAATACGTCAACGAAAAAGTATCCTGACTAAATAAGGGCGCCTTGGAGAATGACCTCCTAGGTGCCCTTATTTTTATCCTTTTCCTTTATCTTGTCATAAACGAAACGTGCTGCCATGATAAGAAAGTAAATGAAAATACCCCCTGCAGCATTTTGTATATCTGTAATCAGAATGAGGAAAGCAAAAAGGAGAAGAGGCAGAAAAATATATATGAATTTAAAGGTCATGATAACAGCTCCAAAAGTATGTCATAAATATAAATTGTATGTCATATATAAGCCCCCTTTTATATGACTTATAAAAGGAGTATAATCAATATATGATGAATAGTGAATTTACAATTGCATTTTAGTATATCATCTATGCTTAAGTGGGCAACCCTAAACACCGGAGATGGATGATTGAAATGATGTTATCGTTTCAACAACAATATTATTGATATTGATAAGGAGCTTAGAGATATTATGAACAGTGTAATGAACAAGAGTGACATCATTATGATTGGCGGCGGCATCATGAGTGCGACTTTGGGCACACTTCTGAAAGAAGTGAATCCTGAATGGAACATGAAGGTTTTCGAAAAACTAGATGCTCTTGCGCAAGAAAGTTCCGATCCTTGGAATAATGCTGGCACAGGACACTCAGCGCTTTGTGAACTCAACTATACTCCTGAGCAGGCGGACGGATCTCTTGATATATCAAAGGCAGTACATATCAACGAACAGTTTCAGATTTCCAAACAGTTCTGGGCTCATCTTGTAGAAAAAGGAGACATGGAGCGTCCTCAAGATTTTATAATGCCGGTGCCCCATCTCAGTTTTGTCGAAGGTGAAAAAAACGTTGAATTTCTAAAAAAACGGGTCGAAGCGCTTTCTGAGAATCCACTTTTTGAAGGCATGGAAATTGCTGACGACAGCGAAACGCTGAAAGAGTGGCTACCATTGATGATGGAAGGCCGTAATTTTGATAAACCTGTTGCGGCTACAAGAATCAAATCAGGTACAGATGTTAATTTTGGCAATTTGACTAAAAAGTTGTTTGAAAATCTTGAAAAGAAAAATGTATCTATGCATACCAGACATGAGGTCATGGATATCCGCAGGACAAAAGGCGGAGAGTGGCAAGTTAAAGTAAAGAACCTTGATACTGATAAAGTAGAATATCATACATCAAAATTTGTCTTTATTGGAGCAGGCGGAGGCAGCTTGCCACTTCTTCAGAAGACTGGCATCCCGGAGTCGAAAAGCATAGGCGGCTTCCCGGTGAGTGGCATCTTCATGGTATGTCAAGATTCTGAGATTGTGGAGAAGCACGAAGCGAAAGTATATGGTAAAGCGAAAGTCGGTGCTCCACCAATGTCAGTGCCACATCTTGATACGAGGCATATACATGGCAAAAGGTCATTATTGTTCGGGCCTTTCGCAGGTTTTTCGCCTAAATTCCTGAAAACTGGTTCTTATTTTGACCTCATTAGTTCTGTCAAACCCAACAATGTGCTGACCATGCTGTCGGCAGGTGCGAAGGAGATGGGCTTGACCAAATACCTTGTTGAACAAGTGTTGCAGTCAAGTGAAGAACGGATGAAGGATTTGAGGGAGTTTATACCTACAGCCAAGAGCGAAGATTGGGATATCGTAGTGGCAGGACAACGTGTTCAAGTTATAAAAGATACAGAAAAAGGTGGCAAGGGGACACTTCAATTCGGTACAGAAGTCATAACTGCTGAAGATGGTTCCATCGCAGCCCTTCTTGGAGCATCCCCAGGCGCGTCAGTATCTGTAGATGTGATGTTGGATATTATGAAAAGGTGTTTCCCCGAGGAATATCCCAATTGGGAAGACAAGATCAAAAGTATGATACCTTCCTATGGTATGAAACTTACTGAGCACCCAGATAAATATAAAGAAATACATGATGCAGTCTCTGAGAGGTTAAATCTTAAGTCGCAAGAAGATGGAGCCCTCTTAAGTTGATGGAGTCCGATAGGCAGACCGATATGTTAGCGGTCTGCCTATTTATATTGCATAGCGATATATCGTTATAATGCATGGCGATATATTGTAATGCCGTAACTTAATAGAACTGACAATTGTAGCCTTTTAAAGGCTGAAAGGAGTATATATGAATAAAAAAATTGGATTTATCGGAGCTGGAAAAATGGTCGATCACATAGTAAGGGGGTTACTAATTTACCCGGAGATGAAAGATTCCATTATTGTGGTCGGTCGCAACCTGAAAAAACTTGAACTGTTCAATAAAGGAAAAGGGATTGAGATAGATACTGATTACAGTAGACTGCATGCATGCGACATCATTATAAACGGCGTAAGCTCAAGCCAAGTGCTGGATTCTTTTAAGCAAATTCAGCACTATACCAAAGCAGATGCATTATACGTATCAATTGCTGCTGATGTTTCTTTAGAAGAACTGGGAACTACACTACCAGGCTATAAAGTCGTCAGGAACATGCCCAATATTGCTGTGTCGTCACAAGAAGGGGTCATGATTATGACAGGGAATAAGCATGTTACAGAGGAAGAACGAAGTATTCTTACTGAGTTGTTCTCTACGATAGCTCTGGTGGAGTGGGTAGATGAGTCACTAATCAAGTACGCACCTTCCCTGACAGGTTCTTCCCCGGCTTATGTATTTATGATGATAGAAGCGATGGCCGATAAGGCAGTGAGTGTTGGTTTTCCGAGAAACCAAGCCTATAGGCTTGCAGCGCAGGCGATCAGAGGTGCAGGGAAGATGGTGATAGATACTGAATTGCACCCGGGTATGCTGAAAGATCAGATTACGACATCTGGTGGTTCAACGATACAGGGTGTCATGAAATTGGAGAGTCTCGGTTTCAGGAACAGCATCATTCAATCAATGGAAGAAATAAATAAAGCCAACAGTAAATAGAATACGATAGATGAAAAAATGGTGAAGGATGCTCACACACAAAAACACCTCTATGGCTGAATTTTGAAATTCAACACTAAAGGTGTTTTTATTGTTAAGGAGAGCTATTTTTAGATTGTTTCAAGAGCAGCTTGAAGGTCAGATATCAGATCATCCGAATTTTCAATGCCTACAGATAATCTGAACAAGCCATCGGTGATTTCCTTTTCTCTCTGTTCTGCTTCGGACAAATCTTTATGGCTAGAAGTTTTAGGATGGGACAAAATAGTTTCTACTCCCCCAAGACTTACCGAAATCAATGGAATTTTGAGGTGATCTGCGAATTTTTGTGCCTGACCTTCGTTCTTCAATTTAAAGCTGATTACGGCCCCTGCATGGTTGGCCTGACTCATATGCACCGAACTGTCTATTGGGTAATACACCTTTTCAACCTTTGCATGGGAGATAAGGAATTGGTGGATCTTTTCAGTGTTGCTAATAGATTGTTTCCATCTTATACCCAATGTTTTCAAGTGTTGGTTCAATGTCCAACAATCGTACGTGCCAAGTGCAAGTCCCATGACGACCTGAAGTTCTTTAAGAAGGGTACTTATGTCATCATCGTTTACAATGACTGCTCCGGCAATCAAGTCACTATGCCCACTTAAAAACTTGGTTGCACTATGAATCACTATATCAGCACCCAAATCCAGAGGGTTTTGTCCCAAAGGTGTCATAAAAGTGTTATCGACCAGTGTTTTAATATTATTGGCAGAAGTGAATTGGGTAATCGCTTTTATATTTGTCACTTTAAGCGTCGGATTTGACGGGGTTTCAATATAAATTGCTTTAGTGTTTGTATTGACCGCATCAGTTACATTATCTATATTTGTCTGATCTACTTCAGTGAAGCTCAGCCCAAACCGTTTTAAAATAGTTTTCACCAGCTGGTAGGTGCCACCATACATATCGGCAGGCATTATAATATGATCACCCGGTGAAAATGTCATCAAAGCGGCACTTATTGCTGACATCCCAGAGTTGAATGCATAGGCGTGTCTCCCATTTTCCAGGCTGGCAAGTTTTTCTTCGAGCTTATCCCTATTGGGATTGCCATGCCGTACATAAAGGTAGCCTTCCTCTGCGTTGAGGTCAGGTCTGAGAAAGGCAGTTGAATAATACAAAGGTTGGTTTGCGGTGCTGTAATCCAATCCTCGTTTATTATCTACGATCATTTCAGTTTCTTTTTTGTAACCCATGTAGAACTCCTTTATAAATAATATTTTTAATTCTAATGCACTTTCTCGATTAAAAATTAAAATCATCGAACATATATCCATTATAAACGGAATTAATGTATTACTAAAAGAAAAATCTGAATTGAATGATATTAAAAATGTTCAAGTGGCAATGATCATATAGCGTTATTAAAAACGATGAAATCATTTAGTTATAACGATATTATAATGTCTTATAAACTCAATTATAAAGGGTATTTAAATAAAATATAACGTATGTAGCACCATCGTTATTGCAACGATACGATGAAATGTGCTATTGTTATTTACATAAGAAAAGAAAATTACTTTTTTCAGCTATAATGACATTATGTTAAGGAGAAGATATCATGAAAGAATTAAACCAGGCGATATTTTATACGACTGCACAAGTTAAGGATAAAGTTGAACTTTCGGATCAGAACGTCCGTAAGTATGTAAGATTACTGGAAGACAGGAACTATGAAGTTGCCAAAGACGAGCATAATAGAAGATTATTTTCGCAGAATGATATTGCTGTCCTGCAAGAGTTCATTAAAACAGCTAAAAAACCAGGATATACACTTGAAACAGCTGCTGATGAAATAATTTCCCAAGTATCGGATATCGTCAATGAAAAAGAGAACAACATGCCTGCGAACGTCACTAATAATGACATCAATCATATGCTGGGAATTGTCATGGAAAAGTTGGAAACCATGCAGCAGGAAAACAGGGAACTTAAAAACAATGTACATAGATTGGTAGAGCGGTTAGATGAGTACGGCACACAAGCACAAACGCTTTCATTGAACTATAATGATGAAAATAGTGCATACGAAAGTCAAGGTGCTGCTACAGCAATTGAGGAGCACCAAAATTATGAGGATGTTGAAGTGGATGAGAAATTTGAAAAAACGGAAGAGGAATCTTCTGATACGCCTGTAGCAGTTGGCAATGATACTCAAGCGCCAGCTTCCGATGCTTCTTCGAACATAGATATGAACCAGTACAGCAACTATGAAGTACAGGAAGAAGCAGCAGAAGACCGCTCTGAAGTTGAACAGAGAGAAGAAAAAGGTGGGTATTTGAATAAATTATTTAATATGTTCAAAGGGAAATAAAGTTGAATAGGGTTAGGAGGCAGGCTGTGAAGAAGATAATTTGGATTACAGGCGCTTCAAGTGGTTTTGGAATGGCAACTGCCTTGAAGCTATTAAAAGAGACGGAGCATATAATCTGTGTAAGCGCCCGCCGTATTCATCTACTGGACATTCTTGTCAAAGAAGGCGCGATTGCCTTTCCTATGGACGTCGTCAATGCTGAAGAAATTAAAGAGACCCATCAGATGATAGAAAAGAAGATTGGTATCGTGGATGCAGTTCTAGTAAATGCTGGATACGGCGTCTATGGGCCGATAGAGGCTGTGCCTGGGAGTGAAATGAGGAGACAGTTTGAAGTGAATGTGTTTGGTGCTGTAGAAACCATTCGAGCAGTCTTACCTTCGATGCGTCGGCGCAGAGAAGGCAGAATCGTCATAACCAGTTCGTCTGCAGCGCATGTTTCGAGTGCTGGCATGGGATACTACGCTGCGACGAAGCATAGTATCAAAGCAATAGGCACTGCGCTTAGACAGGAAGTGAAAAATTTGGGTGTTGAGGTTGTGATGGTAGAACCTGGAGTTGTGAAAACATCGTTTGGAGAAACTGCCTTTAACCAGAATTATATGGAAGATGGAGGGGCCGACTATAGTGAACAGATGGAGAACATGAAGGCATTTATGATGAGGGCTTTCAACCGTGCGCCTGAGATGACGAAAACGCGGGATATAATGTATGATGCTTTATTAAACAATCGCGTTAAGTCTGTTTATAGGACAACACGAGGATCACTTGCCCTTAATTTAGCCAGCAAACTGCTCTCTACAAATATTTACGATAATATGGTGGGATTTGGGGTCAAGAAATTGAAATGAAGCAATATACTTTATTCACCGGTTATTTCGTGGGATGATTGAAATCGTCTTGATAAATCATAAAGAATTGGGTTGATGGCATGATCGAATCATTTAATATTGGAACTATATCAATACCGGGGATATATATTGTACTTCTATTGAGCTTGTTGGTCAGCTATCTGATGCTTTGGGAAGCTGAGTATAAGAAAGAACTGTTTAATGAATGGACAAACGCGCTTATAATGGTCTTTTTAATCCACAAAGGAACATACATATTATTCAGTTGGAGTGAATTTCTCAATAATCCGCTAGGTGTCTTTTATTTTGATGGCGGTCCTATCGGTCTCCTTATAGCTATGGTGGTTGCTTTCATATATATGTTCTATAGGATGAAAACACTGTTTCACGCAGAAGCGTACGCTATATTCATCGTTGCTTTCTACACCTTCTATGGCCTTCTTGAACTAAGGGCTTTCGGCCAATGGCATTACATCTTCCTGACCGTGCTGTCACTTGCTGCGCTTATCTTCATATACTTCAAATGGAAGCGCATAAGAGTTATATTGGGTACCGCTGTAACGTTACTCGTACTGCAGCTGATCGTGCGTTTCTTTATCTATAACGGTGCCGAAATATTCAATCTAAGCCTACTGCAATGGCTCATCGTCTTAAGCATCATCTATCTTTCTGTGACTGTAAATAGAGGAGGAGAAGATGAAGAAATATAGACATTATTTCATCGGTATAATAATCTTGAGTGCGCTCTTTTTCACCATCTATCAAACTGTTGCAGAAGATGCACAGGTAAACCAGTCGTTGGAATCCAACCCTGAAGCAGGGCTTGATATAGGGTCTGAAGCCCCTGATTTCACATTGCAGGGTTACGATGGCGAGACGATTTCGCTTGGTGCGATAGATAAGCCTGTAATGCTTAATTTTTGGGCTTCCTGGTGCCCACCTTGTAAAGCGGAAATGCCTCATATGAGGAATTTCTATGAGAAGAACAAGGATGAAGTTGAAATCGTAGCTGTGAACATGATGCATCAGGAAAGTAGTGATCAAGATATGGAGAAGTTTTATAAAGAATATGGATTAAACTTTCCTGTACCAATTGATGAAGATGGGATGGTGAGCACCACTTATCAGGTTGTGTCGATTCCGACGTCGTATTTCATAGATTCGGAAGGAATCATAGTATCTAAGTACACGGGACCTATGACAGAAACATCTATCTCAGAAACGTTTAAACGAATTAAATAATCAGCTACCATATTTTTATCTGAGATAATATATAAATTTTTCATCAGTATTGAAATTGCATAAAATTGATGAAAATGTCTGATTCGGATTCAACTAAAAACGGCCTGGAAATCTTAACTCAAGATTTCCAGGCCGTTCGTCTTATCTTTAAAGAACATTATACCTGAATTAAAGCAGTTGCTCTAATTTGATGCCAAAACATTCATCAAGTATGGACGATTGATCGTCCTCATCAACAGCAATCTTTTGTACTTCTCCTTCTTCGGTGGTAATTAAAGTATCTCCTGAAAGTGTGATACGCCCATTCAAAGTAGCTAAAGATACAATTTCTTTTTGTGTAAAATGAGATTCTGGTGAGTTTTGGTTAAAATGACATGCTTCTTTAAAATCAGTCAATTCTCGCGGTGTGATGTCAGCGCGGAATAACGTTCTCCATCTATGATCACTTTCTTTTCTCTGCAAGTCAAAGATCTTCTCTTTCACTTTGGCTACACGATAGACCCCGCTTACATCTTCCCTGATTTCACCTGTTAAAGGCAATGGCATTCTGGTAGAATCACCAAAACCAACATCGACCAGATAGGGTTGATCAAGCTCGACAATCAGAGAAGCATGAAGTCCTGGTTTTGCCCACGTTCCATCGGGACGTTTAACAGTAGCTGATATGAAGTAAGTATTAAAATCAAGATTCTTCAACAAAGAGTTAAATAGACCATTCAACTCATAACAAAAGCCACCACGCTGTTCCAATACAATCTTTTTATAATAATTCTCCACATCCAGCGGGATTGGGATATTATACATGACATTTAAGTTCTCAAAAGGAACATGCAGCATGTGCTGTAATTGCAGTTGCAGGAGAGTATCATAATTTGCATCCTCTATCTCCTTTAAGCCGATGCGTTGCAAATACCGGGTGATATCCAATTTCAAGGTCCTCCTTCATATTCGTCCTGATCGTAATTCAGGATGATTCATACAACAGACGTCTCTTATTGCACTTATCTGTCCACAATATAACGCCAAATATATTATTCAACAAGCAGCTTGCTTGTCATTAATTACATTGGGTCCTGAACTATCCAGGCACCAATAGAACGTATAACTGCTTGAATGCTGATATAACGACGATATAACACTACTGAAAATGAGAAAAAGTAAAAGGTCTGCCTAATTAGGCAGACCTTTTACATAACCACTTCTGTCCAAATCTTGATTGCTGTACCGAGAATGATCAGGGCCAGAATCCATTGTAGGACTTTTGTATTCATATTCTGTCCGGCTTTTGCCCCTAGCGGTGCTGCAAGAAGACTTGCAACAATCATTATGACTGCAGGACCGTAAAGCACCTGGTCGGTAACGACTTTACCTATGGTAGCACCAATCGAGGAGATGAATGTCACTGCAAGACTGGTGGCTATAGTGACCCGTGTGGGTATTTTAAGGACAACCAACATTATAGGTACTAGTATAAATGCTCCAGCTGCACCTACAATGCCAGCCGCTGCACCGGTAATCAAAGCCAGGCCAGCGGCCAGTGGACCATTAAACTGAAGATCATCTCCTGGACTAAAAGGAATCTCTTTCTTTGGAAGGAACATCATGACGACGGCTATAGTCGCTAAGATAGCGTAGACGATATCAATCTGGGTTTCTGTAAGGAACTCAGAACCATATCCACCTATCAGGCTACCAATCAGGATTGCGCCCCCCATATATGCGATTAACCTCATGTTGAGGTAGCCACTGCTTTTATAAGCCCACACTCCCGCTATTGTTGCAAAGAATACCTGAACGGCACTTATCCCTGCAACTTCATGGGAAGTGAAGGTTGCCACCCCCAGCAAAGGGGGGATATACAGCAGCATAGGATATTTGATGATGGATCCTCCGATTCCAACCATACCTGATATGAAGGAACCGACGAAACCGATCAGAAATATCACGATAATGAAAGATATATCCATCACTTCATCGCTTCTTTGATGCCGCCATAGCCTTTTTCAATATTGACGACGTTTTCAAAACCGCGTGCTTTCAACGCGCTCATAGCGATTGCTGAACGTACACCTGATTGGCAATGCACATAGATTGCCTCGTCAGTGTCGAACGGCACTTCTTTTTCATCGAGGTGGCCAAAGTGAACATGGTGTGCATTCTCCAGATGGCCTCCTTCAAATTCTGAAGTCGAACGGACATCGAGGATGTTTTTATCCTTGTAGTTTTCGACAAACTCTTCAGGAGATATATTATCATAGGAGTCATCGAAATATTTATCGGCTTTATCTTCAGGCACAATCAGTTTCAAATCATCAAAACCAATGGCTGCTAGATCTTCCTGTAATGTCTTGCTGTCTTCAGGATTCGCGATAACGGTCATTGGCTGATCAAAATCGATATACCACCCTGCGAACTGTAGGAATTTATCGTTGTAGGGAATATTTATAGCACCTTTTTTAAAGCCTTTTTTAAATGCTTCCTTACTTCTTAGGTCAAACACTTGGCCAGGTAATTCATCAGGTGTGTCTATCTCTACATCTTTCACTTTAAACTCTGGAAGTCCTTCTTTATTGACTTTCTTCATCTGCCCAAAATAGCTAGGTGGTTCGGGCTGGTCACTCGTCAATTCTTTGATGAAATCGTCTTTGTCCTTATAGTCAAACACCCAGTTATTCTTCCGCTCATATCCGAGGGTGGACAAAGGAACTGCGCCCAATGATTTACCACATGCACTGCCTGCACCATGTCCAGGCCATACTTGCATGAAATCTGGGAAGTCATTCATTTTCTTAAGGGAATCGAACATTGCGTTGGCACCCTCTTCAGTAGTGCCTTCCATGTCTGCTGCTTCTTCCAGTAGGTCAGGACGACCGATGTCACCAACGAATAGGAAGTCGCCAGTAAATATGCCCATTGGTTCTTCACTGCCGGCACCACGGTCCGTCAGTACAAATGAAATACTTTCTGGTGTATGCCCAGGGGTATGCATTACTTTCAGTTCTACATTACCTACATTGATGATATCCCCATCTTTTACATATACAGTATCGGTAGGCATATCCTCGTACTTCCAATCTTCACCGCCTTCGTCAGATACATATGCAGTGGCATTGAATTTTTTCGCAGCGTCACGTAGACCAGAAGCAAAGTCAGCATGGATATGGGTTTCAGCTACATGTGTAATGTTGAATCCCTCTGCGTTTGCAACTTCTTCATATTCATCAACAACGCGTTTTGGATCGATGATCATAGCTTCTTTTGTTTTCTGGCAAGCTACCATATAGGATGTCTGTGCAAGTTTCTTGTCGAAGAATTGTTTAAAGAACATTAATATACACTCCTTGAATTGATTGATTTTAAATGCATCGTATACTCCTAATTAGATGAACAGGTTCAAGTTCCCATTCTCGGCATCGCCAAGATAGGTACCTACTCCACCGAAATTAACATTAGGAAGCAGTTCGTCTTCTTCTACTGCCATTATATCCATACTCATTGTACATGCTACCATTTTGACGCCGAGTTTATCCGCTTTGTCTATCATTTCCGTGAGTGCATCCACACGTTTCTTCTTCATGACGTGCTGGATCATTTTGGAACCGAGTCCAAATAGATTCATGTTGGATATTGGAAGTTTAGAGGCTGATTTCGGCATCATCATGCTGAAGGCTTTATCGAGCCCTGTCTTTTTCTTTCTTGGGGCATTCGGGTCCTTGATGACATTTAGTCCCCAGAAAGTGAAGAACATCGTAACATCTTTACCCATGCTTTTAGCACCTGTGGCGATGATGAAAGATGCCAATGCTTTATCCAGGTCTCCACTGAATACGACCATAGTGGCCCCATCTTTGGTTTCAACCATCTGATGGCCTTCAGATGCAGTTTTCCCTTCAGAGTCATTCTTTTGAAGTACCACTACCACCTTATCGCCGACCTTTTCATTTTTAAGAATAAAGTGTCCCTTTTTACGGGCCCAGGCTTCAACGTCGGTACAGAAACCAAAATCGGTCACGGTCATTTCCATCTGTTGACCATCTTTTAATCCATCCATAACTTCATTTACCTTAAGAAGGGGACCTGGACATTGTAGACCACTTGCTTCTATTTTGACCCTATCAGGATCGATGGCGAGATTCTTCTCTAAAGACTGATTCCCAGCAGTCGTTTCATCAGCGCTATCATACTTTCCGTTGTACTGGCTATAACCTTCTTCAAGGTTTATCGCATCAAAACCGTTGCGCTTCAAGATATCTGTTGCATCAGCACCGCGTTTGCCTCTTTGGCAATATACGTGGATTCTCTGATTTTTAGGAAGTTCGTCTAAGCGCGACTCCAATTCATTTACTGAGATATTATCAGCGTTGGCGATATGTCCCATCTCATACTCGAAAGGCTCCCTTACATCGAGTAGATATTCGTTTTTTTCAACTAATTGATCTGCATCATTAATGTGATGCTTTGTAACTGTGTCGCTCATAATTGTTAATCGTCCTTTCATTTTTAAATACCTATAAGGGTATAATAGCAGGCACAATAAAACTTGTCAAATACCCAATGGGGTATACTGTAAAAAAATAAAAACAGATGAAATCATCTGCTCTTATTCAGAGCTCTACTGCTTCCTTCACAAGATCATCTGTATTTTCATCTGGATCATTCATCGTTTCTTTTACGCATTGAACGAGATTATCACTGACAATGACATTCATAGTACGGTTTAAAGCGCTTTTTGCGGCACTCAATTGTGTGACTACATCCTTACAGTCTTTGCCTTCTTCCATCATCTTTAAGGCACCGTTAATCTGGCCCTGTAAACGATTTATGCGATTCATGACAGCTTTATCGTAAACTGTCTTCTCTTGGATTGAAGTCAAACCATCACCTTCTTAAATTAGTTATATATATTATAGAAGTTGTAATTTAATTTGTCAAATACCCCTATAGGTATAAAAGGGGGTCTGTTCGCCAGGTCAGGTGTACTCATCAAGTAGGAAAATTGGACAAAGTAAAGAAGCGGTGAAATAACCGCTTCTTCAGTATACGTCGCCGCATGTCGCTGCAAGCAGTGCTTTAATCGTGTGCATCCGATTCTCTGCCTGCTGAAATACTTTTGAATAAGGGCTCCTGAAAACTTCATCAGTAACTTCAAAACCATCCATCCCGAATTTGTTGAAAACGGTGCGACCCATTTCCGTTTTTGTATCGTGTATGGCAGGGAGGCAATGAAGAAATATGGTGTGAGCTTTACCTGTCATATCCATCAATGACTGATTTACCTGATAAGGGCGGAGAAGGGCGTGTCGTTCCTCAAGAGCATCTTCTTCCCCCATGGAACACCAGACATCTGTATAGATGACATCACTGCCATATACACCCTCTTCAATATTTTCAGTGACCAATGTGCTGCTTCCAGAGTCTTCCTTGATTCCATTGGCTAGTTTCTGAATACTGGTGCTCGGCTGCAGTGCTTTCGGCGCTACTATATTGATATTTACCCCGAGTATCGCGCCTGTAATAAGAAGGGAATGTGAGATGTTGTTTCGGCCGTCTCCGACAAAAGTTACGGTCTTCCCATGAAAGTCCCCTAGATGCTCTTTGATGGTCAGAAAATCGGCAAGCATCTGCGTAGGGTGCCATTCATCGGTGAGTGCATTCCATATAGGCACTCCTGCATGTTCTCCAAGTGATTCGACCGTTGCCTGATCAAATCCTCGATACACTATGCCGTCAAACATCGAACCCAGTACTTTTGCAGTGTCTTCTACAGATTCTTTAGCCCCAAGCTGAATATCATCCTTATTTAAGTACTCTACTTGCGCACCAAGTTTACCGGCAGCTACTGTGAAAGCTGAGCGTGTACGCGTCGACTGCTTTTCGAAAATCATTGCGAGGTGTTTGCCACTCATGAAGCGTTGTGGAATACCGTGCTTTTCTTTAAGCTTCAAATGTTCAGCGAAGTCGATGAGTAATTCCAGTTGTTCCCTTGAGAAGTCGTGCTCCTTTAAAAAATTTCTATTGTGGAACTGTATGAGTTCTAATTGTTTTGCCGTCCCAAATAATCATCCCCTAATTAAAGTTATTAAAGTAATTATACATAAAAATGCCGATTAATCAAATAAATATTTAATATATTGTATAATAATTAGTTTATGGACTGTTTGGTGATGAAATATATTTATGTTGTTCCATACGCCTGCTTGGAGTGACTAATGAAAAAACCATGCATACAATGCATGGCACTCAATATTTTTATTCAGTGATGTGATTTAGTTGTGCAGATCATGATACCTGTTTCGTGCTTCAATCATCATTTCTTTCATTGCATTGAAATCCTCATTCTCAATGGCCTCTGATAGGTGGTTTAGCTGATCTTTAAAGCGTCCTATATGCTCCCTCAGGTAATCTTTATTCATCACAAAAAGTTCAGGCCAAAGCGCTTCATTGATATTGGTGATGCGTGTCAAGTCCCGGTAGCTGTCACCTGTATATCTTTTAGTTTCTCTTTTTGGGTCGTCGCTGTTGATGAGCGAGAGTGCTATGACGTGTGCAAGTTGACTTGTGAAGCCGATGACTTCGTCATGGAATTCAGGCGTAATCAAGGAAACTTCCTTAAATCCCATCTGTTGAACCAGTTCTTTAATGGTGTTGATGTTCCTGCTGTCATTCCGTTCTGTAGGGGTTAGGAGGTAGTTTGCACCTTCAAAAACTTCAGCACTTGAAAAATGCAGGCCCCGATTCTCACGGCCAGCCATGGGATGACCGAAGATGAAATCCACTGTGGCCGGCAAAAGTGGTTCGATTTGGTTGATCAATGCCCTTTTGACGCCTGTTACATCGGTAATGATGGTATTCTCTTTCATGTAAGGAGTGTATTTCTCGATCAGCGATTTTAGAATTCCAGGGTAGACTGAGAATATGATGATATCGGCTGCTGGAATAATATTTTCAGGGTTCTGATAGCCTTTAGAAATTATATTCTGCTGTTCTGCATAAAGGAGTGCCTCCTTATCGACATCAATGCCGAACACCTCATGTTCAGGTAAATGTTTAGCTAGGTTGAGTGCGAATGACCCTCCGATGTTACCAAGGCCGACGATGACTATTTTCATTGAATACCTCCATTTTAATGTCTTAAAGTAGTATAAGCATAAAAAAAATCTAAATCAATCCATATAATTCTGACAATTCTGTATTGACAAATAAATGATGGGTGGTTATAATTGCTCTCAACACATCTCAAAAGAGACGATTATAATGGGACACATAAAACACCAACAACATAATCGATTTTATTTTAGCTATTTTTGATGCCGTTTGTACTCATCATTGCGTACAAACGTAAAACATATTCTGTTTGTATCAATGATGGCTAAAGTATTTTGAGATGTCTAGCCATTTATATAAAATAAGTGGCTAGAATTCGGCAATATAATCTTATTCAACTTGAATCGCCACTTATTTATATAAATAGGTGGCGGTTTTTTTATCAAAATTTTATCTAATGGGAGGTTTTCAATATGATCATTCATGTTGGACAAGGTGCAGAAGAAAGTGAAATACAGGAACTTATACGTAATATAGAAGGTGCAGGATTCGGGGTGAATCGATCTGACGGGAGAAACCGGACTGTTATCGGACTGATAGGAGATACATCTAATGTTACAGAAAATGATTTCGCGAAATATAGGATTGTGGATGGTGTCCATCGTATACAAGCTCCATACAAAAAAGCCAATAGATTGTTTCACGAAGATGACAGTGTCATTGATATAGATGGTGTGAAGGTAGGTGCAGAGAATTTCATGGTCTGTGCCGGCCCATGCTCCGTTGAACATGAAGATGATATGGTGGCACTCGCCCAAAAGCTTAAAGCAACGGGTGCAAACACATTCCGAGGCGGAGCGTTCAAGCCAAGAACCTCCCCATATGCATTCCAGGGGCTTGGTCTCGAAGGATTGAGGATCCTCGATGTTGTAAAGAAAGAAACTGGCTTGCCAATCGTATCTGAACTCATGTCTACAGAATACATCGATGAATTCGTAGATACAGTGGACGTCATCCAGATAGGTGCGCGGAATATGCAGAATTTCGATCTTCTCAAAGCAGTAGGTGAGACCGATAAACCTATATTGCTGAAGAGAGGGATGTCAGCAACGATGAAGGAGTGGTTGATGTCTGCAGAATACGTCATGGCTGGGGGCAATGATAACGTCATTTTCTGTGAGCGTGGTATAAGAACTTTTGAAACGGCCACACGAAATACTTTGGATATTCAGGCAGTGCCAGTCATGCAGAAAGAATCCCATCTACCAATCATTGTTGACCCGAGTCATGCAGCGGGAGTCAGACATGTCATCCCTTCAATGGCGAAGGCAGCTGTCATGGCAGGTGCCAACGGGTTGCAGATAGAAGTTCATGAAGAACCTGAGAATGCGTGGAGTGATGGCCAGCAGTGTTTGACGCCTGATGAACTCGGTGACTTGATGCAATCGATAAACATGTTACTCGACATCGAAAAGAAAACCGCCAATAATCAACAAGTTATCCAACAATAGGATAAAGGAGGGGAACGCCATGAACACCCATGGAAAGTTGAGAGGGAAAATTGATGAGATAGATACAGAGATGATCGCTCTGTTTGAAGCACGCATGGAAATTGCTGAGGAAATAGCAGAATATAAAATTGCACAAGGCATACCAGTGTTTGATGGCACACGGGAAGAAGAAGTGATATGCAGGAATGTAAATAAACTTCAGGATGATGCCTTGAAAGAATACGCCAGCTCATTTTTCAAACATCTCATGGCGCTCTCCAGAAAAAAACAGCAGGAAAATTTTGAAACAAGCAAGATCTCCCATGAAATATAAAAACCGTTACGTATAAAGCCTCTGAAACTGGATCCAGTTTCAGAGGCTTTTCCGTTATTATTCCTCAAGGTGTGTGAGGTCGTAATAAGTATTTTGATATGTTTCATTGATCCAATTACTGAAAAG
The DNA here is from genome assembly GCF_055379195.1 of Salinicoccus jeotgali. Classification (NCBI taxonomy): domain Bacteria; kingdom Bacillati; phylum Bacillota; class Bacilli; order Caryophanales; family Staphylococcaceae; genus Salinicoccus; species Salinicoccus jeotgali. The sequence continues at coordinate 154,136 of NZ_AP043830.1, forward strand.
GAGATGGGCGTGGCTCTTCCAGGAGAACAGAGGTCTGGAAGTAGGGTCATCCTGGATGAAATAATTGCAGGGTGGCAGAATTTTTCCGCCCGTGCGCAAATCTCTTTCATACTCCTCCCCTAAAGTGTTTCGCCCATATTCCAGGTGACCGAGGACGAAGAGGTCACGCTGATCACCAGTACTCATTATGTCTGGGCCAAAGCGGTCGTTACTAGTCAATATCTCAAGCCCCTTTGTATGCTGAACCGCTTTATAATCTATTTGAGCATGCCTGGATTGAGGGACCCGGTAGACATCATCAAACCCTCTCAGTAAGGGGTGACCAGGTTTGAGGTTATCATAGTCGAATACACCGAACAGTTTGTCTGAAAGCAAAAACTTCTGAATGCCAAAATAATGGTTCAATGCGAATTGAGCTCCCCAACAGATGAAGAATCTTGAAAATACATGAGTTTCGGACCACTTCATCATATCGCGCAGTTCGTCTATATAATCCACTTCGTGAAAATCTAGTTTTTCGACTGGCGCGCCGGTCACAATCATACCGTCATACCGCCTGTCAGTTATTTCCCTGAATGTGTGATAATACTTTTGAAGGTGGCTGGTGTGTGTGTTCTTACTGATATGGCTGTTCATATGCATGAAATCCACATCGATCTGCAGTGGCGTATTGCCTAAGAGACGGAGAAGCTGTAACTCCGTCTCTTCTTTTTTAGGCATCAGATTCAGAATGAGAATGCGTAGTGGGCGAATATCTTGAGTATGTGCACGATGCTCTTCTATAGTATAGACATTTTCATTGTGCAAGTGTTCCCTGACAGGTAGACCTTCGATTATTTTTATAGGCATTTAAATCGCATCCAGAGCTTTTTCGAGGTCACCGATGATATCATCGATGTGTTCCAACCCTATAGATACTCGGATGGCTTCAGGTCTGACGCCGCCTTTCAACTGTTCAGATTCGTCGAGTTGCGAGTGTGTCGTTGAAGCGGGATGGATCACCAGAGATTTTGCATCGCCGACGTTAGCGAGTAAGGAGAAGAGCTCCAAAGATTCAATGAAACGTTTTCCAGCTTCATACCCTCCCGTCACACCGAAAGTGAATATGGCGGAGGCGCCCTTTGGAAGATATTTTTTCTGCAGAGCGTTATATTTACTGGATTTAAGCCCCGCATAGTCCACCCATTGTACTTTTTCATGAGCTTCGAGGTATTCTGCTACCACTACTGCATTTTCAACATGTCTCTCCATCCTCAAGGATAATGTTTCGATGCCCTGTATCAGTAGAAATGCATTGAAGGGGGATATCGCAGCGCCTGTATCACGTAATAACGTAGTTCGAAGTTTGAACACGTAAGCGGCCGGGCCGAATGCTTCGGTAAAAACAAGCCCGTGGTATGAGTCGTCAGGTTCAGTAAGCCCCGGGAATTTGCCGTTGTTCCAATTGAAATTCCCGCCGTCCACAATCACCCCGCCTATAGAGGTGCCATGTCCGCCGAGGAATTTAGTTGCAGAATGGACAACAACATTGGCTCCGTGCTCAAGTGGACGGCAAAGGTAAGGTGTGGCAAATGTATTATCGACGATGAGAGGGAGGCCATGAGTTGAAGCAATCTGAGCCAATGCTTCAATATCCTCTATATTGCCCTCAGGATTGCCGATTGTTTCAATGAATATCGCTTTTGTATTATCTTTAATTTCACGTGAAACATTGTCAAGATTCTTTGTGTCGACAAAACTTGTCTCGATGCCGAATTTCGTGAAGGTATGGCTGAATAGGGTGTGTGTGCCTCCATATAGGCTAGTCGTTGAAATGATATGGTCTCCGTTACCAGCAACACCTTGGATGGCATAGGTGATGGCAGCCATGCCTGACGCGACAGCCAAGCCTGCAACCCCGCCTTCAAGATCGGAAACCCGTGTTTCAAGGGCTGCAGTCGTAGGGTTCATGATGCGCGTATATATGTTGCCGGCATCCTGAAGACCGAATAGATCGGCCGCGTGCTTAGTATCATCGAATACATAAGAAGTGGTTTGATAGATTGGGAGCGCGCGTGATTTGGTGTCCGTATCGACTTCTTGGCCTGCATGCAATTGCTTTGTTTCAAAACGATAGTGTTCCGACATTTCCATACCTCCAGATAATATATTAAAATTAAAAAAGAGTCTGCCCAAAGATAAAGGGAGACTCTCGAGTCGCTCATCTTTCAGGACATGCCTGTTGGATTTAGCACCTTACTTAAAAGGTTGCCGGGTTTCATAGGGCCAATCCCTCCACCGCTCTTGATAAGTGAATATTGAATTAAAAGCTATAATACTATAGTCAGTATTTAATTGTCAAATATTTTAAAAAACTTTAAAAATGTTTGGTAGAGTTCCTAATAAGGAAAACGAAATAAAATAACGAAAAGGGGAATGAGCATGAAGATTGTCAAACCTGCTCCTATATATCATGAAGGTGGTTATAGAGCGATCATCCTATTGCATTCTTTTACGGGTACAGTAAGAGATGTGAAAACCTTAGCAGAACATTTGAAGAATGAAGGCTATACGGTATTGGCGCCCAGTCTGGCAGGACATGGCACGGGTCCCGATGCAATGGCGGAAGTTGGTCCTCGAGATTGGTGGCAAGATGTAGAAAAAGCTTATGATAACCTCAAGAAAGATGGCCATGACGAAATTGCGGTTGCTGGTGTCTCTCTTGGGGGACTCCTTTCCTTGAAAGCGGGCGAAGAGCTTGAAGACATAAAAGGAATAGTGGCGATGTCGGTGCCTATGGATAAGGATAGTGATGGCATCAACAGAAGATTGATAGATTACACGCGGAATTTCATGAAGTTCGTTGGGCATTCGGATGAAGAGATAGAAGAAAAGGTTAAGGAAATTGAAGAAGCGCCTATGGAAGGTCTAAAAGATTTCAAAATAATGATGGATGAAGTACATGGACGGTTAACGGAAATCGATGTGCCCGTATCGATAAAATACGGTGAGAAGGACGCTGAATCCTATAGACATAGTGCGCAGCAGATTTATGATGAACTGCAGATCGATGAGAAACATATCAAAGGATATTCAGATACAAGCCATCTCATGACTCGTAGCCGGGAACAGGAAACACTCTTTGAAGACATTACCAGATTTATGGATGGTCTCCCGTGGAAGCGCTAAAAATATCGACGATATAGCTGCAAAGTGAATGACTCCAAAGCTCGTGCGCTTGAAAATCTCTAGGAAACCAGTTAAACTTTACATTAAATTCATATGAAGCCGTCTAGGGTTCCGCCATCTAAATGGGACTGGTCCAAGAGATGGCGCATGAGCGGATCATGACACGGAGGGATAAAAGCCTGGGAGAGAAATCTATTTTCTCCCAGGCTTTTTTTACGGACTAGGAGGAGAATGATGAATATACAATGGATAAAAGTATTTATTGCGAGTGTTTTTGAAGTGGGTTGGGTGATTGGTTTGACCCATTCAACTTCATGGTATCATTGGCTGTTTACAGGCATTGCAATTTTTGTCAGTTTCTACTTGATGATTAATGCGGGGGAATATCTACCTGTAGGTACAGTCTATGCGGTTTTTGTAGGACTGGGTGCATTTGGGACTGTGCTCTCTGAAATCATCTTATTTGGGGCGCCCTTTATACCATTGAAGATCACTTTGATTTCATTAATATTGGTGGGTGTAATAGGTTTGAAGATAGTTACAGATGACAAGGAAAGGCAGGGGGATTAGTATGGCGTGGATATCACTTATAGTTGCCGGAATGTTTGAAGTATGTGGTGTGCTATCTATCAATAAATTGCATAAGGACAAATCGCTTCCTGCCTTGTTGCTCCTTCTCCTATGCTTTGGCCTGTCTTTCTTCTTTCTGGCAGTCGCACTGGAAACATTGCCGATGGGAATGACATATGCAGTGTGGACAGGGATAGGAGCTTCAGGAGGGGCACTTCTTGGAATGTTCTTCTTCGGAGAATCTAGGGATTGGCGTCGCATATTGTTTATACTATTGATTATTTCTGCCGTTGTAGGACTGAAACTTATTTCCTAGGAACCGTCTAGGATCAGCGGGAGCTTTAGTTAAGCTGTTCAAAGACGAGGGATGTAGAAGTAGAGGCCGCTTTCAATAAAGGCGGCCTCTACACATCAGTCTAGATACTTTTCCAGATCGGTATTATTTGTCACGATTAAAACTGTCTCCCCCTCATTGGAACTAGTTGCATAACGCTCGGCTTCATCTTCGCTGAAACCGAAATCCTGGAACTGTTTTCTCATGGTTGTATCCTTGTCTTCTAAAGTAGCTTTTATACTTTCTTTGACTCCCATTTCAATGACACCGGCTGTGTTGATGCCCATCTTGCTGACAATTTCCTTGGTATAATCATAATCATATGAAAGGATATAGATATCACTGCGATTTACATCGTTATTGATAAGCGTGTCTACGGCCTGTTGGAAGACATCCTGATCTTTATAGAGTCTAATGAATGGTTTCATGAAATTTCCTCCGATCCATTTACATAATTCCTATTAAGTTCCCGGTAGACAATCCACCTAAACATAAGAACTCCCACCATAATTTTAAGCTACATTTACAAAAGTGTGGCTATATACAAACATTGACAAAACTTTGGCCACTCTTTAGTATTACAATATTATAAATCCCAAAGAACGGAAGGTGTCTGATTGTGAACGCAGTCCTTATAGCAGTACTGGTAATGATATTATTGAGCCTCTTCAGATTGAACGTAGTATTGGCCCTTTTCATAGGCGCGCTTGCTGGTGGACTTGTGGCCGGTATGGGGTATGGAGAGGTTATCAGCATTTTTACGGAAGGAATCGTTGGTGGTGCAGAAATAGCATTGAGCTATGCATTGCTTGGCGGATTTGCAGCTTTAATCGCCTATAGCGGCATCACTGAAGTGCTGGTGGGTTTCATCATCAGAACCTTGAAAAAAGAGCAATCCAAGAAAGCACGGATTGTCGCCAAAGTGTCGATTGTTTTTGCTTTGTTGGCAATCTCCATAATGAGTCAGAACTTGATTCCGGTACATATTGCCTTTATCCCCATATTAATCCCACCTTTGTTGAGTCTGATGAATGAACTTGGATTTGACCGTCGTCTCATCGCAGTCGTTTTGACTTTCGGATTGACTTTTCCCTATGTTGTACTGCCGATCGGGTTTGGACAAATATTCCAGAATACCATCGTGACCGGGTTCCAATCAGCAGGGGTGGACATTGCTTTTAGCGAAGTCGCTCCTGCGCTTATTATACCGGCGGCTGGCTTTGTAGCAGGGCTGGCAGTGGCACTGTTCTTCTATAGGAAACGCCGTTATTATAAAACGATTGAAATTGGTGACGACACACCTAAACAAATCAACAGCAAGACCATAACCATTGCGATAATCGCAATCATTATAACATTCAGTGTTCAAATAATGACCGATTCCATGATATTTGGGGCGTTGGCTGGAATAATGGTCTTCTTCTTATCTTTCCAGTTCAAATGGCAACAGCTTGATGATGAATTGGTGTCCGGCATTAAAATGATGGCGTATATCGGCATTGTAATGCTTGCAGCAAATGGATTTGCGTCTGTCATATCAGAAACCGGACATGTCAATTCATTGGTTGATGGCATCGCAGGTGCATTGGAAGACCAAAAAGTCCTGATAGTCATTTCGATGCTTCTCGTTGGACTTGTCGTCACTATGGGGATAGGATCATCATTTGCTACAATACCGATCATCTCAAGCATTTTTATTCCGATGGGGATGGAACTTGGACTATCGATTACTGCCATTATTGCAATCATTGGCACCGCTGGTGCTCTTGGAGACGCAGGCTCACCTGCTTCCGATTCGACACTTGGCCCGACGGCAGGGTTAAGTGCAGATGGCCAGCACAATCATATATGGGACACTTGTGTACCCACCTTCGTTTTCCTTAATATCCCAGTCCTCATTGCCGGATTTGTTGCAGGAATGGTTCTATAGGTTGGTGGAAAGCGTCTGCTGTACAAATAGTGGATTAATGGAGAGTTGAGGAGTGACGGAATGTATCATACAGAATCTAAAAGAGAAATGTGGCAGCAATTCATCACGATATTATGGCCGATACTGATAACACAGGTGCTGCTATATTCCATGAACTTGGTCGATACGATGATGTCGGGAAGGGCAGGGGTGGCTGACTTGGCAGGGGTGGCAATTGGTTCTAGCTTTTGGGCCCCTGTTTCCACTGGGATCAATGGCGTTCTTTTAGCCGTTACAGCGATTGTTGCACAACTGTTAGGTGCTGGCCTGAAAGATGAAGTGAATCACACAGTGAACCAAGCGATGTATATTGCCGCTGCTTTAACTGTTTCCGTGGCTGTATTAGGTTTCTTTTTCCTCGATGACTTGTTGGTTCTGATGTCATTAGATGCTTCAGTTCATGATATTGCGTACAAATACCTTGCAGCCCTTTCTACAGGTATACTGCCGTTATTCTTATTCAGTGTATTGCGCAATTTCATTGATGCACAAGGTTTAACGCGTATATCGCTATACGTTATAGCGACATCATTACCGTTGAACGTACTCTTCAACTATGCATTCATATTCGGTAAATTTGGACTGCCGGCACTTGGTGGTGTAGGGGCAGGTGTTGCCACAGCGATTACTTATTGGCTGATATTATTCATCGCAGCCGGCATGGTCTTGAAAGTCGAGAAGTTGAAAGACTTTCAAGTACTAAAGCGGTTCACTCTGCCTGACTTCAGCGTCATAGGCCATCATCTTGCAGTCGGCATACCGATTGGCATACTTATATTTGTAGAAACGAGTATCTTCTCAATGATGACACTGCTGATTGGTATCATGTTCACGACGGAAATCATTGCTGCGAACCAGATTGTCTTGAATTTTACAACGATGCTCTTCATGCTGCCACTCAGCATCTCGATGAGCATGACTATTGTTGTTGGCTTTAGTGCAGGCGGGGGACGATTTGAAGAAGCAAAACTATATAGGACGATGGGAGTTGCTTCGAGTCTTGGGTTGGTAGGTGTGGCTTCCATCATACTGTACTTATTCAGGGAACCCATTTCATATCTGTACACCAGAGATCCTGATGTGGTTATGATAACGATGCCGCTATTCCTGTTTGCCATTGTCTACCAGTTTTCTGATGCTTTGCAGGCAGCTTTCCAAGGTATATTGAGAGGTTATAAGGATGTAGTCTGGCCTTCCATCATTGCAATCGTATCCTATTGGTTTATAGGAATGACTACAGGATATATTCTTGCTGCCTATTCAGCGTTCGAATTCTACGGACTCTGGATTGGAATCATAGCAGGGTTGACTTGTGCAGCCATTGGATTTTATTTACGTCTCAGGCTTATTGAGAAGAAGAAATTACAAGAGCATCTACAAGAGGGATTATAGGTATTCAATTGAAATTGAGTATAAGAAAATAAAGGCGGATGCTTTGGCATCCGCCTTTATTTATTTCCATATATACTTGATGACTTTTGAGAAGATTTTTGAACTGGGATATCTGAATGGGAAATCAAAACAGGTTGTCTGGTCAAGCACACTCTTTTTATGTGTAAAGGTATCGAATGAATATTTGCCATGGTAATTTCCCATACCGCTGTTACCGCGTCCACCAAATGGGAGATGTGGATTGGCCAGATGAAAGACGGTATCGTTTATTGCACCACCGCCGAAAGGAACAGCGCGCACTACACGCTTGGCTTCAGACTTTTTATCAGTGAATATATAAAATGCCAATGGGTCGGGGAGGTCTCTTACATCTAATAATGCTTTATTCAGTGAATCGAATTCAAGGACAGGGAGTACTGGGCCGAATATCTCCTCCTGCATCGCTGGGTGATCAAAATCAGCATTGTCTATAATGGTAGGCTCGATGGCAAGATCATTGCTGAAGGAGCGCCCGCCGTAAATGATATCTCCTTGTATAAGACCTTTTATTCTGTCGAAGTGGTTTTTGTTTACAATGCTCATGTAACGCCCTTTATTGAAGTCTTTGTCATAGAATTTCCTTGTGTAATACTTCATGTGGGTGATTAGTTGCTCTTTTACTTTCGAATCGACATAGACAAAGTCTGGTGCCACACAAGTTTGGCTGGCATTTAGAAATTTACCCCAAACAATGCGCTTAGCGGCTAATTTGATGTTGGCATGCCGCGTTACTATGGCAGGAGATTTCCCCCCCAGTTCTAAAGTGACCGGCGTCAAATGTTGTGACGCTTTCTCCATTACAATTTTCCCGACATGTGAGCTACCGGTATAGAAGATATAATTGAAAGGGAGATCAAGGAGTTCCTGATTGGTCTCTATTCCGCCTTCAACAGAAGTGACATGTTTTTCTGGAAAAGCCAGTGCCATAATATGGGTGATGACTCGGCTCACATGAGGTGTATGTTCTGAAGGTTTCAGAATTGCTGTGTTACCGGCTCCAAGAGCACCAATAAGTGGTGATACGGTGAGATTGAATGGATAGTTCCACGGTGCGATAATCAGCGTTACTCCGAAAGGCTCTTTGTGGATTTTAGAAGTTGAGCCAATATGTGTTGGAGGTGTCTTAACTTTCTCCGTTTCAGCCCATTCTTTGAGATTTTTAATGGTGAAATTGATATCGTTGTAGACATAGCCGATTTCAGTCAGATATGCTTCAGATTCGCCCTTGTTGAAATCTGCTTTCATAGCTTCAAGGAGCATTTCTTCATGGTACTTGATGCTGCGTTTTAACTGCTTGAGCGCTTCTATTCTGAAAGGTATAGGAAGCGTTTTTCCGGTTTGGAAAAATTGCTTTTGTCTTGCGAACAATGATTCAATCATTCAATCACTCCTTCTTCATATATTTAAACCCTACCCGTTTGTACCTTTAGTCAGTCATTTTTCATTAAGGTAACAATCTATATAGAATACGTATGTTCAATTGGAAATCTACTACATTTACTTAATTTTTCTTATTGAAGGCATTGTTTTACGGAGACATGTATACTTTATAGATGCATGTGACCTTATCTTGTGGATTCCTAACAGATGTATCTTCTTTAAATTACCCTATAAAGATGGACTTGTGGTATAATTAATTCTAATCTTACGAAATTGATTGAGGAAGGTGAATGTATGGATATTGGTGTAAACTTCGATCTGATGACCGAAAAATTGACGGCTTATCAAATAGGTAGGGCGGTCGACATTTCTGTTGATCAGGCTCAATCAATAATAGATGGCGATGTAAAGATTCATGAATTAGATGAAGAAACAGTGGCAAAACTAAAAAATTTAAACGATAAATTGATGAACTGAGGTCGGCTGCTGCCAATCTCAGTTTATTTAATACAACCTTTGACGGGTATAATTTAACTGCCTATGATGCTATCATGATGTATAAATGCAAAATAATGGGCAAAGGAGTCTTTCGAGATGAACTTATTGATTCTTTCAGGGAGTGCTTTTCCTGGTTCTCATACACGTTCAGTTGCAGAAACTATTGAAAGTCTCGTAGGACAACCAGAACATGAAGTCACGCATATAGATTTGCGGGAGTTAGACATCCCGATCTTCGGGCAAGGTAAGACGGATGATACAGAGTATTTGAAGCGCCTTGTGGAAGATGCGGATGCGGTCATTATCGGCACACCAAATTATCACACTTCATTTTCCGGAATATTGAAGAACGCATTGGATCATTTATCGATTGATGAGTTCGAGATGAAGTTCGTGGCACTATACTGCAACAGCGGTGGCATGCGGAATTCCGATCCCCTTACGCAACTCAGAATGGTCATGAGAGGGGTTCATGCGATGGTGATCCCAACTCAAGTCTGTACATGCAACGAAGATTTTGAAAAGACTGAAACAGGGTATACACTTAAGAATGAAGCACTCAGAGAACGCTTGAGCGTGATGGTTGATGGATTGATTAAACAATCTAATTCAGAGAGGGTGAGCATCTGATCTTCAGATGCTTTTTTAGATGGATAAACTGGATGTATGGAGAAAAATAAATGAACAAAAAACAAAGAGAGAATATACCTATTTTGATACTGATGGGTATCATAGCGATATTTTTCTTGTCTTTTGTGGATTCGGAGACGAACTTTATCAAAAAAAATAAAGATTCAAATTCATTCGAAGATGCTTTGGATAGACAGCTTTCAAGCGATGCGCTGCATTTAAAATTACAGGAAGGGGCCACTCGAAAAGCAACACCGGAAGAAATCGAAATGGCGATGGAATTACCTGGAGATGGCCTTCATTACCAATTTTTGGTGCTGACAGAATCTGTGGAGACATCAACAGAGGAACTGGATGAAATTCTAGAAGGTAAAGGGATATTGGAAGGACAGGGCGGGGCTTTCATGGAAGCCCAGTCCAGGTACGGAGTGAACGCATTATATCTCATCAGCCATGCACAATTGGAAACAGGAAATGGACGTTCACAGCTTTCTCAAGGCCAGGAACTGGAAGGGGAGCGCTATTACAATTTCTTTGGTATTGGGGCATTTGATTTTGAAGCTGTAGAGGCAGGAACGAGCTATGCAGTACGTGCAGGATGGAATGAACCGGAAAAAGCGATTTTAGGAGGGGCTGATTTCATCAAAAACAACTACTTGGATAAGGGTCAAAAGACCCTCTATGCAATGCGGTGGAATCCTGAATCTCCAGGCGATCATCTTTATGCTTCCGATATCGAGTGGGCGAGTAAAATCGGCAATATCATGAAGGGGCATTATAGACAGTTGGATCTGGAAGGTCACAACTTCATCCAAGATTATTATGATGAATAAGAAAAGAGTCCAGCCTAGTAGCTGGACTCTTTTCTTATTCGCCAAGGGTGGCTGTAAATATTGAAAGAATCTCCCCTTATAAATCCAACTGCAGTAATATTCAAATCTTCAGCCATCTTTATGGCTAGATTCGTAGGAGCGGACTTGCTTAAAACAATACCGACACCAATTTTAGCAGCTTTTGTCAACACTTCCGATGAGATCCGGCCGCTGAATATGAGTACCTTATCTTTTACGGAAATACGGTTCGTGAGGCAATGACCGTATAGTTTATCCAGTGCATTATGCCTGCCGATATCTCCCCGATGGAGAAAGGCGCCATCTTTAGTGCCAAGGCTTGCGTTGTGGATACCACCGGTCTTCTTGAAGATCATACTGCTAGATTGCATTTCTTGCATTAAACTGATGCATGCAGAAGGGGTAAGTGTGGTTCGGGACATTGAGATTTTAGTGGTTTCCGCATCATTCTGGAAATAGAATTGCCGGCTTTTACCACAGCATGAGCCGAGCACTCTCTTTGAATAGGTGAAGTGATCGGTCACGACTTCATGAAACAGTCGGACATGACAGAAGCCACCTCTGTCATCCAAGTTTATTGATTCAATTTCATTAAAATGCCTAATGACACCTTCGGAGGCAAGAAATCCAACCACCAGTTCTTCGAGGTGCTCAGGAGAGCACACCAGTGTAGCAAATTCGATATCATTTATATATATTGTGAGAGGGAATTCTTCAACGAGTGTATCCTCGATGTTTGTAATCCCTGCACTGTCGTAGCGGGTAATGGATCGCTTGGTCGTAATTTTCAAGGCAGTTTCCCTCCTCATCTTCGTGTTAAAAACGAATTCGTTCCTGCACCAACAACTTTGCCATTTCACATTTTCACCTATTATCTAACACTGCTTTTTTCTGGAATGAAAGTCAGTATATCTATGACTAGTTTAAAGCACAAATGGACTTATTAGTAACTAAACTGCTCTTTTATCACCATGCAAAACATGGCAGATCTGTCACTATTGCTTGACTTCATTTAGAATAGTCATGACCTAATATAATCATAAATGAATTTCAATCATCAGCATACCTAAAATTATTTGCTGGTGGCAAGAGTATCCTGATACTGATAAATTTATAATTCATATTCTAGGAAATAGGGCGGATAATGTTCGATATGATGATTTAAAAATGATACAGGCAATAGAATATTCATTGGACTATAACAGTCGATTTATGATGCAGAGTATTCAAACATCTGGAATATGTGCTAATATATTAGGAACTGTATGTGTAAAATCATATTGAATATACCTATAAAGTGAGGTTAGTGTATGAATAGTTCCAGATGGGGATCTAAATTAGGTTTTGTGCTCGCTGCAGCAGGTTCAGCAATTGGCTTGGGCGCGCTTTGGCGTTTTCCGTACATGACAGCTGAGCACGGGGGTGGCGCTTTCCTTCTTGTCTTTCTTCTAATGACACTTTTTATCGGCATGCCGCTTCTTCTATCAGAATTCGTCATAGGTAGAGCCAGTCAGCGTAATCCCATTGAAGGATTCGAATACCTCGGAGGGAAAAAATATTACCGTATATTCGGTTGGCTTGGTAATATTGGTGTCTTCCTGCTTTTGTCTTTCTATAGTGTCATCGGAGGTTGGATTCTGATATATCTGGTCATAGCACTCGGAGAGAGCATCAATATGATTCAGATTGACAATTATGGGGCGGCTTTCGAAGGCATAATATCCAACCCGCTCTATGCTGTGATCGGGCAAGGTGTTTTTATCTTCCTGACAGCCTTTATAGTGGCAAAGGGTGTACAAGAAGGGCTTGAGCGCGCATCTAAAGTGATGATGCCCCTCTTGTTCATTCTATTTTTGATTGTAATCATCCGTTCCGTAACTTTACCGGGAGCTGTGGAAGGAATCTCATTTTTCCTGACGCCAGATTTGAGTGAAATTGATTCGACCGCAATATTATATGCATTGGGTCAATCATTCTTTGCTTTGAGTATAGGTGCAACGACTATGATCACTTATTCTTCCTATCTTGGAGAAGAGCATAATCTGACTAAATCAGCGCTTTCCATTGTTCTTATGAATGTAACAATATCCATAATGGCAGGGTTGGCAATATTTCCAGCAATTGCATCTCTTGGCATGGAAGCAGCAGAAGGTCCAGGGCTCGTGTTTATAGTGCTACCTCAAGTATTTGCCGAGATTCCTCTTGGATTTCTATTCTATATTCTGTTCCTTGGAGCATTCCTGTTTGCGACTTTGACTTCTTCAATTTCCATGATTGAGATAAATGTGGCGAATGCGATAAAGGGCAATGAGAGGAAACGCCGCAGTATGGCTTATATATTCGGTTTCTTTGTATTTTTAGCCGGTATACCTTCTGCCCTCTCCTACGGAGTTTTGAGTGATGTATTGATATTCGGCAAGTCGATATTCGATAGCGTGGATTTCCTGGTCTCAAACATCATGTTGCCAATCGGAGCGCTTGTCTCCACTCTGTTCGTCGGATTTGTAATTGACCGCCGTGTCACCATGCACCAGCTCAATGTCGATAAAACTAGTGGTATGTATGGTTTCTACAAATTGTGGATGGTTATGCTCAGGTTTGTATTACCTGTCATAATATTGATAGTCTTTGTAGTAAGTATAGTAGGATAAATAATCTAAAGACCGTTGATTGAAGAACAATCAACGGTCTTTGTCTTATGACGTCATCAGTTTTAGATTGAATTTATGTTAGATTTCTGAAAAATCATGTGCTAGTATATTAATATGATTTGGGAAGCGGACATTTTGGTGGAACATCAACTGCTGTAATGACGTATATGATCAAATTTCAATGCAGATAAAGTCTTATAATTTATGGGAGAGTGAATAATGAGTCAGAGAAAAAAGCAGGACATCATCAACATGGCGCAAAAAGAAAACGTCAGGTATATCCGTCTACAGTTTACAGACATTCTCGGAACCGTCAAGAACGTTGAAGTGCCGACAAGCCAACTGGGTAAAGCGCTCGATGGAGAGATGATGTTTGATGGCTCTTCAATAGAAGGCTTCGTTCGAATTGAAGAGTCTGACATGTATCTTGTTCCAGACTTGGATACTTGGAGTGTTTTTCCATGGACCGCTGGAAAAGGTAAGGTCGCAAGACTCATTTGTGATATTTATACGATAGAAGGCCAACCCTTTGAAGGAGACCCAAGATCTAATTTAAAACGTGTGCTGAAAGAAATGGAAGAGCTGGGCTATAGTGCGTTCAACTTAGGGCCTGAGCCTGAATTCTTCTTGTTCAAACTAGATGATAAGGGTCAACCGACTACTGAACTTAATGATCAGGGAGGCTATTTTGACTTAGCCCCGACGGACTTGGGGGAGAATTGCAGAAGGGACATCGTACTGGAATTGGAAGATATGGGTTTTGAAATAGAAGCGTCACACCATGAGGGTGCTCCAGGACAACATGAAATCGACTTTAAGTATGCGGATGCCATTACTGCATGCGACAACATACAGACTTTCAAGCTCATAGTCAAAACTGTTGCGAGAAAGCATGACCTTCATGCAACGTTTATGCCGAAGCCGATATTTGGTGTAAATGGTAATGGGATGCATTTCAATGTATCGCTATTTAAAGGGAAGGATAATGCTTTCTATGATGAGAGTGAGGCTTCGGGCCTTAGTCAGGATATGTCCTACTTCATGGCAGGAATTCTAGAGCATGCACGAGGATTCACAGCCATCTGCAATCCCATCGTAAACTCCTATAAAAGATTGGTGCCAGGCTATGAAGCGCCAAGCTACGTGGCTTGGAGCGGTAAAAACAGGTCACCATTATTGAGGATTCCATCTTCCCGAGGGCTTTCAACGCGTGCAGAAATCAGATCCGTAGATCCAGCAGCTAATCCATATTTGGCATTGGCGGTCATACTAAAAGCTGGGTTGGAAGGAATCAAAAATGAAGTGGAACTTCCCGAGCCGGTCAATGTAAACCTCTATGAGATGTCTCGTGCTGAGAGGGAAGCTGTAGGAGTTGAAGACTTGCCTTCTACGCTTTATACAGCTTTGAAGGCACTTAATGAAGACGAGATTGTGAAAGAGGCACTTGGAAACCATATTCATAAGCATTTCGATAAAAACAAAAGTTTGGAATGGGAAATGTACCGTTCACAAGTAACGTCATGGGAATTGAAGCATTATTTAAAACAATACTAAAAATACGGGGCGGGAGCCCCGTATTTTTCATTTAATAATGGCAGTCGTTATAACGACCGGCATAATAACGGGCATAAATATTTTTTTGTTTCTCCATAATACGTGGTTTTTATCGGTAACGTAATGCGATATCAAGAGCGACAAATATGGTGGCGTTATAATCAGGTGGATATATTAAAAAGATTAACATCAAAAAGATGATTTGATATAAATCTTTAAAATTGCTCAGCCTCTAGAGTGGGGTTACGAACCTATTGAGGTGTACCCAGTTATCTGTGTGACAATGCGGAATGCTATCGCGGAAGAGGAAATTTTTATCTTATGATCAATTTTGGGATAAGAGGGATATTATTTCGTTTGTCAAAATAAGCTAGACAGTTCCTTTTCACCCATGTAACTCAAAAAGACTTCCAATGGTGTCCGGTAGTTCAATGATTTTCTCGGTATGTGGTTTCTTCTTGAAGCGACAGACGAGACAAATATCTGATCGACCGTGTTGAAATCCATGTCTTTGGGCAGTCCATCCTTTCTGAGCAGGCCATTGGAATGTTCATTCAATCCCCGTTGAGACGGTGTCCCTGGGTCGGCAAAGTAGATGGACAGATCGTTCTGGTTGCTCATCGATTGCCAGTTGGAGAATTCCTTACCACAGTCGAAAGTGATGGACTTGAACAGGTTTCTGGGCATCTCTTGACACCACGTATTGATGGCAGACTCGATTGCCTGTGCCGTCCGGCCTTCAGGCTTCAAGGTGATAATGACCTTAGACAGGCGTTCAACCAGCGTGATGACGGCACTCTTGTGGCGGACACCGACGATGGTATCTCCCTCGAGATGGCCGAATTCTTCATTGAACGCCGGGTAGTCAGTTGTTCTTTCAGAGATGTTTCGCCTGAAGGCCTGTCTGCCCCGGCGTTCCTGATGGCCATTTGGTTTTCGCTTGCCTTGCATCGGCAGTGTGGCTACATCAAAGGTTTTTCGTTTGAACATTCGATACAGTGTACGGCCCGAGCAGTCAATTGGCATCTCCTGCCGACCGACAATCACATCCGGTGTCCAGCCTTGCGCCACCTGCTTTTCAACATGTTTCTGCTGATCGGTCGGTAGAACAATCCGTTTTCTACCACACCGGCTTTTGTTTTCCTTATAGCGCCGATAATACTCCAGCGCAGTGTGCCCGTCCTTGAGATATGCGATGACATTATGGACCGTCTGACGGGCACGCCCAATCCGTTTCGCAATCTGTGAAGTCGGGGTCTCTTGATGGAAATAGGCTTCTATGATTACTAGCTCGTCCGTGGTAATATGGGTGTAGGTCATGCGTGATCACTCCTATGATTTTCTTTGGTCGGAAAACTCATTTTGAGTGTATCACGCGTGACCCTTTTTAGGTGTCTAGCTTAATTTTACAATCGGCGTTATAAAATAAAAACGCACATCGGCAAGAGCCGATGTGCGTTTATTCTATTCAAAGATTGTAAAATCTTCCGCCAGATCTTCGACATCATCATTGAGATTTGTCTCAGAAATATTGCGTGCATTGTACCCTATGCGTTCCAAAGTACTGATTAAGTCTACGTATAATAGGCCACCATCGGTTGAACATAGTCCTTTGTTCAGACGCTTGACGTGCTGTTTTCTAAGTTTGTTCTCGATCTTATAGGATTTTTGGCTGAGTCTGATGACTTCCTCCAAATCTTGTGGGCTGTAAATATCGAGCGATTGGACTGCCTTGCTGTAAGATTTATAGACATGTTTGAATAGGTCTTCCAAGCCCTCTTGTGCTGGCTCGGTCAGAACGATCTTTTCACGGAATTTTTTGTTGTAAAGGTCTGTATAGTCATTGATCTGATCTGTCGCCTTGTAGAAGATGCGGGTTACTTCGAGCAACGTTGATTGCCTCTCTGCATCTTCAGGGGAAATGTCGTACTTGGATGCATCTATCAGATACTTTCTGAGTGCATCTTGAAGTGTATCGACTACATTTACTTTTTCTTTGATCTGCTTATACATCTTAGGATCATTATTTTCACTGAATTTTTTTGCATCATCCAGTATGCTTATCGTAAGGTTTCCAAGGTTTTGAACTTCCTTTTGGGCACCTTGCAAAGCGAGACCTGGAGACCGCTTCAATAATAGTGGATCAAGATGGTTCGGTTTGTAATCCTCGGAAAAGTCCCGTCCCGGTACGATGCGGGTTACAATCCAGGCAAGGAGTGCAATGAATGGTAGTTGGATAAGCGTATTGGTGACGTTGAAGAAGCCGTGGGCAAATGCAATCGTCATTTCCGGATTCAGTTGGAGCACTGACTGCAAGTAAGATATCAAGCCGATAAAGAGCGGCATGGCGATCAGAAATATTGTGCCACCAATCAAGTTGAATATAACATGCACAGCTGCAGCTCTTTTTGCTGCAATAGAACCGACGAGTGCGGCAAGCACAGCTGTAATGGTTGTCCCTAAGTTATCTCCGAGCAGTACCGGCAATGCTGCACTTAGATCAATCAGATCATTGCTGAATAAACTTTGTAAAATACCAATAGTGGCACTCGAACTCTGTACGATGACCGTCAATACTGTTCCTACTGTTATACCGAGCAGCGAATTGGATGACATGTCAATCATGAGGTTTGTAAACCATGGGTATTCTGCCAATGGCTTCATTCCCTGCCCCATCAGGTCAAGACCATAGAATAAAGCACCAAACCCGAAAAGTATCCGTCCGATATTATGTGCTTTAGGGTTGTTTTTCAGGAAGAAGATAAGGAAAGCACCCACTGCAAGAATAGGCAAGGCGTAATCACCAATCTTCAACCCGATTATAAATGCTGTAACTGTCGTCCCTATGTTAGCTCCCATTATGACACCAATGGACTGACGCAATGTCATGAAACCTGCTGATACCAGACCAATAGTCAGAACTGTGGTTCCTGTACTGGTTTGAATCAAGATTGTAACTATTATACCAGCGAGTATACCTTTTATAGGATTTGAAGTCATGCGGTTGAGTATCTCTCGCAACCTGTCTCCGGCTGAAGCTTGTAAGCCGTCGCCCATCTGTTTGATGCCGTAAAGAAAAATACCAAGTCCGCCTGCGAATAGGAAGATGACTTCCATCGGACTGAGTTCCATAATTATTCCTCCAACCAGGTACATAGTACCTTACAAAGTTTTTACTTTTAAGAGTGCTGATCCATTTGTGGTTACGCCTTACATTATAAAATGAAAGATATTAAAATGCATTAGGATAAAAAAATTAATCTGAGTTAAAATCTTGTATTTGAAGGGAAGCGCGCGTTCATACGATTAAAATCAAAAATATTAAATATTCACAAAAGATAAAATACTGTTGTGTATATGGTATCTTAAATTATACTTTTACTAAAGGTAAAGCTATAATGATGGAGACTATTCAGATCATCTGAAGTATCGTCGACAACTACTTGGTGATATGAGAAACTTAATCTTATATCATATGACTAGAGACGGGGAGGATAAATTGTGACTGTTGTATTGTTTGATGTAGACGGGGTATTTTTAAGTGAAGAAAGGTGTTTTGATGTATCGGCACTTGCGGTCCATGAAATGCTTTATAGTCCAAGGTACCTAAACCTTGACCAACAGGAGTTCAAAACAGATTATAATGATCATCAGATTAAACAGATACGTAATGAAATATTTATCGACGATGCAGTTTTGAGCCGCTTTAAACAGATGGGGTTGAATTCCAACTGGGATATGCTGTTCATCACTTTCTCTATTGTATATATAGATCTGATTGAAAAAGCCGGCATCAACCCATCGAATATAGACCTTGCAGACCTCCAGGGTATGGGTGAGATGCTAGGTTCCGAGCGACCTGATTATTCCAAAGTACTGGCATTTCTACAAAAAGAAGGGTTCAAAAAAGAAACTATCTTTGATGCTTTGCAGGAATATGCAAAAGAACATTTGGGTGTTGAAGACGTGTCGGCATTTGGTATGTCCGGGTCTATTTGGAGAACAGGCCAATATAAATACCAAGAGTGGTATTTGGGGAGCAGGGACGTCAAAACTTCAACTGGAATTGAAGCGGAGGAAATGGATAAAACTGGATTTATTCATGATGAAGAATGGATTGTACCACCGGAAGACCTTCGGGGTATGCTGAACAGGCTCCTGGAGGCGGGTGTTGAGATTGGAGTGGCTACAGGAAGGCCACGTCAGGAGACACTGATCCCTTTCAATCAGGAGCGCTTGATGGATATTTTCAGAAGCAACAAAATTTCTACAGCATCTGAGGTTTTGGCAGCAGAGACAGTTGAAGGTGTAGGGATATCCTTGGCAAAACCGCATCCATACAGTTACTTATGGACACTGTATGGTCATGATGAAAATCATTTTTTTGATGCAGTGAACAAAAAGAATAATGTCGATGATACCGTGATTATTGTGGGAGATTCTGTTGCGGACTATTATTGCGCCGAAGCAATTGGAGCTGAATTCATTGCGACTTTAACAGGTCTGACGGGGCGTGAAGTGATTCCGACTTTTGAGGCCTTGAATGTAGATGAGGCCCAAATGGCCGAGACAGTGCTTGATGTTGAAGAAATCATTTTAAAAAGGGGCTGGGACATAAAGGCCCCTGAACACTAAGAAAAATGGCGATCCATCCCGATAAAGCGGATGGATCGCCATTTTTTGTGTCTGCTTCCAAAGCAGTGCGCATCATTCGGTTGAACTTCCCGAGGTTCCCGGCCAATAATGCGAGGCCGATTTCGATTTTCACTTTGCGTCTCCCGCGGAGTGAAAATCGCCTGAACGCCAAATTGGCCTTCAAATTGCCGAAAACCGTCTCAACATCCACCTTGCGCTGCTGATAGATGTTGCGGTGCCCTTCAACTGAAAGCTGCTTTTTCACCTGGGCTCTGAAGTAGTCCAGGTTCATATTCTTTTGGATGCGCTTGGTGGTCTGCTTGTCGCTTTTGATGCATATGTCATGGAGGGGACATCCGGTACAGTCTGCTGATGCATACATTTTAAACGCCCGGGTGTAGCCATATTTGTCGGTCCGATCGGCATAGCGTTCAAACTGGAGGGGCCGTCCGTCCGGGCAGATGTACATATCATTCTCATCATCATACACCCAGTTGTCCGGATGCATTTCATCGGGTTGGTGCCTCTGCTTCTGTTCCTTATGGTATGTATTATAGGGGATGAGCGCGGTGCGGCCGTAGTCGTCCATGATTATCTCATAATTGGATTCACTGCCATAGCCGGCATCGGCCACAATCTTTTCAGGCAGATGCTGGAAATGTTCCAGCATCGTATGGAGAAATGGCGGCAGGGTCCGGGTATCTGTCGGGTTGGGATAGAGGTCAAAGCCTAAAACGAATTGATTGTTGGTCGCAATCTGCAGGTTGTAGCCGGCTTTCAGCTGACCATTCTGCATATGGTCCTCCTTCATGCGCATGAATGTCGCATCGGGGTCGGTCTTCGAGTAGCTGTTGCGGGCACCGAGGATCTCCAATTGTTGGGTATATTTCAATTCCCGGTCCCGCAGGTCTGCACATTTCTTTTTAGTCTTTCGGATGACGGACCGTTCAGACCGGCGGGCTTTTCTTTTTTCCACGGTTTCCGTCGCCTCGATGGTCTCCGTCAAATCCGTTTCCACCGTCTCTAGCGCCTGGTGCATCGTGTGCAGGTGATCGGCCGTCACGATGGCTTCCGATTCTTCAAGGAGGGCCGTCACGATCTGCTCTTCATACAGCGTTTCATACATCAGCTTCGATTGGGCGCGGAGTTTCTCCTGGTGTTTCTCGACACTTCTCCGGAAGACGAATGTATATTTGTTGGCATTGGCCTCGAGCTTCGTACCATCGATGAAAATCGCATCCGTATCAATCAGCGCCTGGGCTTCCAGCTGCATCCTGAACTGGATGAACGCTTCCTGGATCAGCGCATCCATGTGGGGATGCACCCGGAACCGGTTGATGGTCCGGTAGGAGGGCGTCTGGTTTTGAGCCAGCCACATCATCCGGACGCTGTCTGTCAACAGCGCTTCAATTTTGCGCCCGGACGTCACCGATTGTGTGTAGCTGCAGAGGATGATCTTCATCATCATTCTTGGATGGTACGACGTCGCACCGAAGGCATGGTCAAAGGGCGCAAATTCAGTCTCTGGGATGCTTTCCACCAATGCATTGACGGCAAGGGCGATGTCATCTTCGGGTATGATGACTGCCAAATCGAGTGGCAGTGTCAGCTGGTTCATGGTATAATCTTTATACATAAGGCACCTCTTTTTCTGTTTGTGTGGTTACTTACATTATAAAGGGTGCCTTTTGTTTTGTCTTTCATTTATATACATAGGAATCCCCCGGGTTAAAATTTTCATTTTAACCCGGGGGATTCTGCTTGGATCGGGACTTATGTCCCAGCCCCTTTCTCTTGCTATGACAAATCCACTTGCTTCAGGTTATGGAACCCTTCAATCTGCCTGAGTTCATCCATAGCCTCTTGATTGACACTCTGGTCAAGTGAAAGGGAGAGGAGTGCAGACCCTCCGGCATCAGTCCGGCCAAGTTGCATTGAGGCGATATTTACGCTGTATCTGCCTAAAGTGATCCCCATTTCACCAATGATTCCCGGACGATCCAGATGGTTTATGAATAGGAGATGATTAGTGGGTTTTATATCAACTTGGAAATCATTTATTTTGACGATGCGCTCACCATAACCGTTGAGCACGCTGGCCCCAAGGATGAGCGACTCTTCTCCATTAAGGAGTTCTACTTCAAGGTAATTACTGTACCCATGTGCCTTGCCCCGCTTCTCGACCTTGTAGGTGACGTCTTGTTCTTGAAGGAGGTAGAGTGCATTGATGATGTTGACGGTCTCCCCCAAATGAGGTTTTAACATGTTCGCGACAAATGAACGCGTCAAGAGGCTGGTGTCATCCAATGCCAATTCCCCATGGTACTTCAGCTTCACTTCTGATGGAGGGCGGTTCATCAGTTGAATGGCAACGCCGCCCATATGGGTGGCAATATTGATGTAAGGTTTAAGCTCATCATTGATGGTATCTCCCATCCTCGGTGCGTTCACAGCATGAATGACTGTATTGTTCTCTAGAATATCAATTATTTCCCGGGAAACGCTTATTGCGACTTTTTCTTGGGCTTCTATAGTCGACGCACCCAAATGAGGGGTGACTACGATGCGTGGATGTCCAAGAAGTTTTTTATTAGAGGGTGGTTCTTCTTCGAAGACATCGAGAGCCGCCCCTTCGATTTTACCCTCATCCAAGGCAGCCATCAATGCCGTTTCATCGATGATGCCTCCACGTGCCACGTTTACGATTTTAAGACCTGGTTTTGCACGGGCAAAAAAAGATTCCCCAACTATACCGGTTGTTTGAGGAGTAAGGGGGGTGTGTACAGTCAAAAAGTCGGCGTTTGAAGCGATTTCTTCAACTTCCATTTTCTCTATCTCCGCTTCTTGCGCCTTCTCATCAGAAAGGTAAGGATCGAATGCAATGACCCGCATGCCAAAGCTCTGCGCTCTTTTAGCGACACCGAAACCAATTTTCCCTACGCCGATTATTCCGAGCACTTTACCATACATTTCGGTGCCCTTGTACTTCTTACGGTCCCACTTGCCTTCAGAAAGCGCTTTGTGCGCAGCTGGAATCTGGCGTGTCAGCGCAAGCATCATGGCCATCGTATGCTCTGTCGCAGATATCGTATTGCCATCAGGGGCGTTGATGACGATGACCCCATGTTTTGTGGCGGCATCGACATCAATATTATCAACGCCAGCCCCGGCACGGGCAATCACTTTCAGATTGCGTGCGTATTGAATGATTTTTTCAGTAACCTGCGTCTGGCTGCGGACAATCAGGGCTTGGTAATCGTGGATGATATTCAAAATTTCTTTTTCATCGAGACCAATCTGGATATCGACTTCATAGTTGGGGTGGTCGACGAGTTCTTTGATACCTTCTTCATTTACCGGGTCTAGTACAAGCACTTTAAATTTATTCATGGTAGGCCTCCTGTGCGGCAGTCAATGCTGTGCCGTAGTAGTTCTTATTGTGGTATCGACTCAATATAGATTCAAGGGCTGCAAGGACGGCGAGCATATCTTTAGGGAACATATAACCCATATGGCCGATTCTGAGGATTTTCCCTTTTAATTGCTTCTGGCCACCAGCTATAGTGATGCCAAATTCTTTTTGAAGGGTGTCCTTTATATGGGACAATTCTGCTTCTTCTCCTTTAAATGCTGTAACAGTTGGAGAAGCATATGCTTCTTCGACCAGAAGTTCGAGCCCAAGGGCTGTAAGTCCGGCGCGAATCATGTTCTTCATTTTCATATGACGGTCGAAGATATTATCGATGCCTTCTTCTTTATAGATGGACAGTACCTTGTCCAGCCCCTGTATAAGAGATACAGCCGGCGTGAAGGGGGTGGAGTGCTTTTCCAAGGCAGAGAAGTATTGATTGATATCCAGATAAAATTTTGGCAGCCTGTTTTGTGACGCTCGTACTCTCGCTGCTTCGTTCATGGTGACGAAGGCGATGCCCGGCGGAAGCATCAAAGCTTTCTGGCTGCCGGTCACTAGGCAGTCTATGGATTGTGCCTCGATATCGAAGGGTGTGCCGCCTACAGCGCTCACACCATCCACTATAAAGAGGGTGGATGGATCATAATTTTTAACTGCTCTGCCAATTTCCTTGACCGGATGCAGAACTGCAGTCGAAGTTTCACATGCCTGGCTGAACACGGCTCTTATATCAGACTTATCATTTAGAAAAGCTTCAAATTCTTGAACGTTGACACCCTCCCCCCAAGGCACTTCATAGACATATACGTGGAATGGGTGGGCTTTTGCGATATTTTTGAAGCGATCACCGAATGCACCGCTGGCTATAATAATAATCGATTCATCTTTTCCGACAAGGTTGATCATGGCAGTTTCAAGCGCACTGGTTCCGCTGGAAGTAAGTACTGCGACTGGATATTTGGAACCGAAGACTTCTCCAATATTGGATTGTACATGTTGCATAAGCTCTGTAAAATCCGAAGAGCGGTGTCCGATCATTCCTTGCGACATGGCTTGTGATACTTCAGGTGGAATAGGTGTAGGTCCAGGTGTGAGAAGCAGTTTTGGTTCCATGCATTATCAGCCTCCATGGCATATAGTGAATCTATAGTATCAAATTTTTCAGTATATTACATAAACTATGAAGATATTCTTGGTTCAAATAGGTTTTATCACTAAAAGATAATGTCTTCTCAATTATCTTTACCGTCCTGCAGTAATCCATCTACGAGAGAGTGTGCTTTTTGGTATTTATCCCTGTAGGAATCGCCATCCAAAACATGAGTGATTGAAGAGAGCTCATTTTCGTTGATTTCATCCCACAGCATTGAGTGAATGCGGTTTTTAGTCGTATCGTTTGGATCTTCTGGCGGCAACAACAAGATGAGCGACCAATGTTGGAGATGGATATAATAGTCGAACACGGATTTCAATCGATTGAATTCCTCGCCGTCGGCATGCATCTTCATATTCACTTTAGTGTACATTACATCGGTATCAGCAAAGAACACTTTTCTCGTTCCCGTTGAGTGAATATGCTGTTTATTGTTTTCAAATTGGCCGATGCCGATTGAATGAAAATCTTTAACATCGAGTTCATCTTTCTGAAGGCGTTGCTCCATCAGGTAACTTTTAGCATATTCCGTTGAATGGCTGGTGGAGTATCTGCGCGCCAGATCTTGGACGAGTGAGGTTTTGCCTGTGCCCGGTGCACCAAGTATCAATACATTCTGGACAAAGAACTTTCTGAAAGGCCGTGTCACATAATCCCAATTCAAAATAGGTTCCTCGCGTATACTGGTGCCGCTGATACCTAATATTTTACGGTCTACCATAGTGATATGGATGGCTGAGTTCGGGCGTTCGGCTTCAAAAAATGATTTCAATGGTTCAAGATACTCCTGTTCACCTGCGTAAAAGGTTAAACTATCGACTTTAAATGGAAGGGTGGCCTCTTCCTGAGTGATGATATCGGACAACCGATCGAGCCAAGAGCGCCATCCGTGGGGATATCTTGGTATGTCCGTCTCATCAAGCTTAAGGATGGTTACATTATCATCCGGAGTAAGGAGTTGACGCATTGCTTTAACACGATTGTCGAGCGTCATTTCATGTTCTTGGCCCCGATCCCCTTCATATCCGCTGACGATTACAAACGCATGCCTGTTTTCACGTTTTGCACGTATGACCTGTTCGAAGTGGCCAACGTGACACGGGGCGAAAGTACCAAAATAGATGCCTAAATCTCTCATTGCACAAGCTCCTAACTGTTTCAGTGTTAAAACAGTTATATCAGTATAAAATTTGTTTATCAAATCATCAGCCGGCCGTAATCCCATTTATGTAGAATATTTATGCTACAATCAGTATGTCAAAATGAAAAGGTAGAGGGATAATGAAATGATAAGATGGATGAATATATTTAAAGGTTTCCTGATGGGTACTTGTGAGCTCATACCCGGTGTCAGCAGTGGCACCATGGCCTTGCTCCTCGGCATATATGACCAGTTTCTAGGAGCCATCTCAAGGATAGTATCAAAGGACTATAAAAAAGCAATCTTGTTTCTGGTTCCGCTTGTGATCGGCATGGGTATAGCCATTGTAACGCTGTCTTCGCTAATTGATTACTTATTAAAAGAACATACTGTACCTACCCACTGGTTTTTCATCGGTCTAGTATTGGGTGTGGTGCCGATGCTGCTGAGGATTTCAAACTATAAAGTTGAATTCCGTGCGGTTCATTATCTCATCTTCCTAGCTGCGGTTGCAGTGCTGTTCATAACGGGTATGGCTAGGGGAGAGGGTGCTCATGTTACGGAAATTGTCATCACAGGCCCCTTGCTCCTGAAAATGTTCGCAAGCGGTATACTCGCGTCCACCACTATGTTGCTGCCTGGAATTTCAGGTTCATTAGTGTTATTGATACTCGGATCTTATTCGATCGTCATATTTTCAATCAGTGAACTTCTGGACCTGAACTTCAGCGTACTGCCGGTCGTCATTGCTGTGGGTATCGGCATCGTATTGGGTCTGCTTGCAGCAAGCAGGATCATACAGTATATGCTCAGACATTATACCTATCTGACTTATGCAATGATTTTAGGACTTGTAACGGGTTCTGTATTTGCAATATATCCAGGACTGCCTGACACTATTGGAACATGGATTGTAACGATCATAACAGCATTTATCGGATTCATCATCAGCCTGTACATGGGATCAAAAAATGAAGATGGCGTTTAGGAGGTGAATAGGCGTGGAGAAAGAACATCCTTTGCTGCAGTCCTATCATGAATATATCAAAAGCACTTTAGACTATCGTATTGCGATAATTGGCCAGGTTGATGCTGGAAAAAGCGCACTCGTCAATCGCCTGACAGGAATGGATTCAGCCGTCTCTACACAGACTGATGCCACACGTGAGGTAAGTGCCTACCCCTTTGGGGAAAAAGGTGAGATATTGGACTTTCCTGGTGTCGGTACTAGAGAGTATTCCCCAAAACAGTACAAAAAACTAATTTCGAAAACAGGGATAAAACATGTACTGTATGTCTTCTCCTCCAAGATAAGGGAGGCGGATGAAGCGGTAATCCGGTACTTGGCGAAAAAAGGAGTGCGCATCACCTTCGTCTACAATAAAAGCGACACCTTGATTGATGTAAGCGGCGAGCGGCTTCAAAAAACACTGATGAATGATAAAGATACCGAGCTGCATGTCACTTTCAAGAAGCATCTCGACCAGCCGCTTCATTACCAATTTGTCAGTGTTAAGGACGATGTCGGCATTGGTGAACTGGAACAGACGATTTCCTCCGTGTTCGAAGAGAAGGATGCACTTTTTGATAAGAGGGCTAAAAGTGCAGGGTATCTGGAGAAGTTTCTGACCCGTAAGATGAATACACTGGCGAAGAAACTCCTTTCGCCAAGCTTCAAAGACATCATACTGAACCGGTCATATAAGTCGATTGAAGAGATGACCGAAGATCATTATCAAATCAGCAAGGGTGATGCAGAAGTGATTGGCCACGAAATGCCAAGAGCTGTCGATTACATCAACCGCGCAAAAGCCGAAGACACTGAAAAGAAGAGCCCAGCAGACTACATCACTCACCTTACGTCATTATTCAGCGCAGTATTCAAAATGCGTAAATTAAACGTGGTGACGTTCATTGTATCTTCATTGGGTGAAATGGGGATCAAAAATATCTATCCGGTTCTAAAAGGGACTTTCGGATACGCGGGGGACATGAATGATTTTGCGCGTGAAGTCATAAAATACCACCGCTAGATACACCGGCAAATGCCGGTGTATTTTTTGTTACGACAATCGTTTGCATAGAAACTTGGTTACACCTCCATAAAAACTATCTGTGAACGCATAATTTTAATGCAATCGTTTGCAAAAAGTGTTGACTTATCACATGAAAGCGCTTTAATATTAAATTATGAAAAGATTTACATATTAGGAGGAGGATTATGATGAAGAGCAACAAATGGTTTCTACTGATGATGTTTGCGTTGGTGCTAGTGCTGACTGCCTGTGGGCCGGACAGGCCAGAGAGTGGGGAAAAGTCTAGTGGAGAAGGGTCTACCGGTTCAAGTGAAGAAGGATCTGAACCAGAAAAACCTGAAGTGTTGAATGTTTGGCTTGATGGAGAAAATCAGGTAGAAGTATACGGTGAAATTTTTGAAAAGTATGAAGAAGAAACAGGTATTGCTGTTGAATTCACTGAAGTAGGCATGACTGACCAATTGGAACAATTATCATTAGATGCTCCGGCAGGACAAGGTCCAGATCTCTATCAACAGCCACATGACATGATTGGGAGTGCTTATCTCCAAGGCCTTGGGATGGAACTCGACCAATCTGAATTCGAGTTGGATGCATTTAACGAAAATGCACTTGAAGCATTCACTTATGAAGGGTCGCTGATGGGAGTGCCGTTTGCTGTTGAAGCAGCTGCTCTTTATTATAATAAGGATCTTATTGATGAAGCCCCTCAAACAGTTGAAGAACTCGAATCAATCATGGAGGAGTATACAGATGAAAGTAATAATGAATATGGATTACTGATGGAAGCCACAAACTTCTATTTCTCATATCCATTGTTGTTCTCTGGAGATGAGCAGATATTTGGCCAAGAAGAGGATGGAAGTTACAATTCTGAAGACCTCCGAGTCGCTACAGATGGTGTAATTGATCAAGCAACGCGTATGCAAGAGTGGTTCCAGGCCGGATACCTTAGTGAGAACGTAACAGGCGACGTGCTTGATGGATTGTTTACAGATGGAAAGGCACCAATTGCAATGACAGGTCCATGGAAGCTCTCGGATTATTCAGAGGCACTTGGAGATTCGCTGGGTACAGCAACACTGCCCAAACTTCATGGGGAAACTATGACACCATTCATGG
The DNA here is from genome assembly GCF_055379195.1 of Salinicoccus jeotgali. Classification (NCBI taxonomy): domain Bacteria; kingdom Bacillati; phylum Bacillota; class Bacilli; order Caryophanales; family Staphylococcaceae; genus Salinicoccus; species Salinicoccus jeotgali. The sequence continues at coordinate 182,671 of NZ_AP043830.1, forward strand.
GAGTCAAAGGATGGATGATCTCAGAATACACTGAGAATGAATATTGGTCTAAAGACCTTTTGAAGTTTATGACCAATGCTGAGAGCAGTAAACTGGTTACTGAAGGGCTTATGGAGACTGTGCCACGCTCAGATGTGGAAAACTCGAATGAATTGTTAAGGGTGTTTAATGAGCAGGCTGAGAACGCAAACCCAATGCCTAATATTCCTGAAATGGCACAGGTTTGGGAGCCTATGGGAGATGCGCTGATTTTCATATCGAATGGGGATGATCCTCGCGAAGTATTGGAAGAAGCAAAATCCCAAATACAAACTGACATAGACTCAGCTTCAGGAGGGCAAGATTCTGAAGAGTAGTATCGAAGATTAGGAGGAAAAGACTATGAAGCAAAATCCGAAATTAGCCGCAGCCTTGTCTATCCTTCCTGGGCTGGGCCAATTATACAATAAGAGGTACGCCAAAGCAGGTGGCCTCTTTATCCTTTTTATATCATTCTTTGCGGTTTTCTATAATTTCTTGAATATTGGATTCTGGGGACTCTTTACTCTTGGTGAGATACCTCGTGTGGATGATTCGCGAATTTTACTGGCACAAGGAATTATATCTCTTCTTGTAGTAGTAATAGCAATTACTTTCTATATTGCAAATATAATAGATGCCTACAAGGATGCTAAACTAATCAATAACGGCGACTTTAGAACAATGCTACAGCAATTCAGGGATGCATGGGATAAGAGCTTCCCTTATGCAATTGTTGCCCCTGGGCTTTTTTTACTCATTTTTCTAGTCGTATTTCCATTGCTATATATGTTCTTCCTGGCATTCACCAACTATAATCTCTACAATGCACCTCCTAGGAACGTTCTAGACTATGTTGGTTTTGAGAACTTCAAAGCTTTGATTGAAGTGGACATCTGGAGAAACACTTTCTTTAGTGTCTTTACATGGACTATTGTATGGACACTAGTAGCAACAACATTACAGATTGCCCTAGCGCTCCTTCTTGCAATCATTGTTAACCATCCTTTGATAAAGTTCAAAAGGTTAATCCGTACCATGCTTATCTTGCCATGGGCAGTGCCAGCATTTGTTACGATTCTTATTTTTTCTGCATTATTCAATAATCAGTTTGGAGCGATTAACAATGATATTCTGCAGCCATTGTTCGGTCTTTCGATTCCATGGCTCTCAGATCCATTCTGGGCAAAAGTGGCTCTGATAATGATTCAGACATGGTCAGGGTTCCCATTTGTCTTTGCTTTGTTTACGGGTGTCTTACAAAGTATATCCGATGACTGGTATGAAGCAGCTGATATGGATGGTGCATCAGGATGGCAAAAGTTCACAGAAATAACATTCCCGCATATCATGTTTGCCACGGCACCGTTACTTATAATGCAATATGCAGGGAATTTTAACAACTTCAATATCATCTACCTATTCAACGCTGGTGGGCCTGCTATAAGGGGACAAAATGCTGGTGGCACAGACATTCTGATTTCATGGGTCTACAAACTAACTTTTGAGACCCAGAATTATAACATGGCCGCTGCAATTTCCATCATTATTGGTCTTATTGTAGCATCGGTTGCCGCATTCCAGTTCAGTCGTACTAGAGCAGTTCAAGAGGAGGGTGAGATATAATGACTAAAAAAAGAAAAAATCTTTTGAAACAGATTGTCATGTATACAATATTGTTTATTATGACGATAGTAATATTCTACCCTCTTCTTTGGACCTTTGGCATTTCATTAAATCCGGGGAACAACTTATATGGAGCCAATATGATTCCTGAAAATTGGTCATTTACCCATTATAAATGGCTGTTTACAGATTCTCAGAGTATGTATCTGACATGGTACAAGAACACATTGATTGTAGCGGCACTTTCTTCTTTCTTTTCAGTGGTTTTCGTGACTTTAACTGCATATGCGTTCTCAAGGTATCGGTTTATTGGACGAAAATACGGCTTATATGCTTTTCTTATCCTACAAATGTTTCCAGTATTAATGGCTATGGTCGCCATTTATATCTTGCTTAATACAATAGGATTGCTGGATTCTCTCTGGGGGCTTGTTCTAGTATATGTAGGTGGATCGATTCCGATGAACGCGTTCTTGGTAAAAGGTTATTTTGATACTATCCCAAGAGAATTGGATGAGTCTGCAAAAATGGACGGTGCCGGACATTTCCGTATATTCTTTACAATAATGATTCCATTGGCTAAACCGATTATTGCAGTAGTTGCATTATTCAATTTTATGGCGCCATTTATGGATTTTATATTGCCGCGTATTGTTTTGAGAAGTCCAGAAAACTTCACTTTAGCACTGGGGCTTTACAATATGGTCAACGATCAATTTGCGAATACTTTCACAAGATTTGCCGCGGGATCCATTTTGATTGCAGTACCTATAGCAATCGTGTTTCTTTTCCTACAAAGGTATTTGATTTCCGGCTTGATGTCCGGGTCAACTAAAGGCTAGATGAGGTGGTCTAATGGTTACAATTAAAGATGTGGCAAAAGCTGCTGGAGTATCTCCTTCGACAGTTTCAAGGGTTGTAAAAAATCATCCAGGAATTAGTTCAGATACCAAGAGGAAGATACGCAAAATAATGGAGCAGATGGGGTATACACCTCATGTTGCAGCAAGGAATCTTGTTACAAAAAGATCATATACTATTGGACTTGTAGTAAAAAGTGCAGTGCATGAAGCTGTATTAAATCCATTTTTTACAGAAGTTAATTTCGGAGTGTCAGAAGCGTGCAGAACTAAAGGCTTTTCGACTATTATGACTGCAGCAGAGGATGATGACAGCCTTTTTCTTGAAGTTAAAAATCTTATAAATTCAAAAAGAGTGGATGGTTTTATATTACTTTACTCAAAAGAAAATGACCCAGTGACAAAATATTTGACCAGTATGGCTTTCCCGTTCGTAGTCATCGGAAAAGATGTAATGAACAGCGGTGATGCCATCCATGTCGACAATGACAATGTGCAGGCTGCAAAAGAGATGACGGACCTGTTGATTGATGAAGGTTATGAAGATATCGTCATGGTGGTCGATAATGAGGTTTTCGCTGTTTCCCAAGATAGGATAGCCGGTTTTGAACAGGCGATGGCATCTAACGGGCTAAGCAGTAAATGCAAAGTCGTGCAATGCGACAAGGATGAGTCTTCCATTGAAAGGATGCTGGTTGATCTCTTTGACCACACACCACCGCAAGCACTTCTTACACTCGATGGGGTATTGAATGCACGGATCATATCCCGGCTGTATCAAATGCAAATTCGGATACCAGAGGATGTGGCGACAGCGACTTTCAGTGAATCACCTCTAACCAAGTTTGCAGCACCTCCCCAGACAGTCGTGGACATATATCCCAAGGAATTGGGGAAAGAGGCAAGTAATGAAGTGATCATGCTGATAAAGGATGACAACAGACTAAAGCGCAATATTACTGTACCGACACGTATCATAGAACGCCAATCGACGAAAAAGGAGGAAAGAGGATGAAGGTAACAGTTTGGAATGAATACCGTCATGAAAGGGAGTCGGAAGTTGTAGAACGTGTCTACCCGGAAGGGATCCATAACCAGATAGCCAGTTTTCTAGGAGACCACGAAGTGAAGACTGCTACACTGGACGAGCCTGAAAACGGATTGACCGATGAAGTGCTGGACAACACTGATGTCCTTATATGGTGGGGGCACAAAGCCCATGACGAAGTGTCCGACGAAGTGGCTGATAAAGTACGCCAGCGCGTCTGGGATGGCATGGGTCTGGTGGTGCTTCACTCTGCCCATTTCTCAAAACCCTTCAAGCTTTTAATGGGGACATCATGCGATTTGAAGTGGCGTGAAGCTGGAGAGAAGGAGCGTCTTTGGGTAGTGGATCCGGCCCATCCGATTGTGGAGGGTCTGGGGGAGTATTTCGAACTGCCCGAAGAAGAGATGTACGGTGAGCACTTCGATATTCCAACTCCCGAAGAATTGATAATGCTCAGCTGGTTCGAAGGTGGAGAAGTCTTTAGAAGCGCATGCACGTTTAAAAGAGGGAACGGCAAAATATTCTACTTCCGCCCAGGTCATGAAACACATCCGACGTACTACAATGAAAACGTTCAGACAGTCATCAAAAATGGTGTCGTTTGGGCAGGAAGCGGTCATGGCAGGAAACATCATTACGGAAACTCCGAACCACTGGAAGAGATAAAGGAGAATGAACATGATTAATGTTGGCATAATCGGTTGCGGCAGTATCGGTGTAAAGCGGCATATCGCTGAATATGAAGAGAACGATAACGTAAAGCTGACAGCCTTTTGCGACCGTGTAGTCTCGCGTGCGGAGGCGCAGCAAAAGATATATGGAGGAAAAGCCTACGAAAAGTATCAGGATCTTTTAGAAGATGAATCGGTCGATGCTGTAAGTGTCACGGTGCCTAATCATCTGCATGCCGAAATCTCCATTGCTGCCTTGAAAGCAGGTAAGCACGTCCTATGCGAAAAACCTATGGGACTATCTACTGGAGAGATGGACCGTATGATCGCAGCAGAAAAAGAGTCAGGCAGACAATTGATGATTGGCCATAACCAAAGGTTGATAAAAGAGCATCAGGTGGCACGGGATTATGTGACTTCAGGAAAACTTGGGAAAGTCTATGCCTTCCGTACAACGTTCGGTCATCCAGGACCTGAAGAGTGGAGTGTCGACGGAAAGGAAAGTTGGTTTTTCAAGGAGAACGAAGCAGGTATGGGTGCTATGGGGGACCTCGGGGTGCACAAGGCGGATCTGATCCGCTATATTCTAGACGAAGAGATCGTTGAAGTAGGCGGATTGATCTCCAAGGAAGCGAAAAGTTTTTCGGATGTCGATGATAATGCAGTATGTATCCTACGGACAGCGTCCAATGCCGTCGGCACGCTTCAAGCAAGCTGGTCCTTTTATGGGTCAGAGGATAACTCCACAACAATATATGGTGAAAAAGGGGTATTGCATCTCCTTGGCGACGAGAAACATTCTTTTGTATTCACAGGACGAGATGGCACAGTTGTACAAGAAAACTACGGAGGCATCCAGACGAATGATGAGGAAGGGCAAGCAAAGAAATCATTTGTGATGGATGCATTCATCAAAGCACTCGTAACGGACGAGAGGGTACCAGTGACTGCTGATGATGCAAAGAAATCCGTAGAAATCATTTTGTCGGCTTTTGAATCGGACCGGACCAAAAAGATTGTGATGGAGAAATAGGTGCTGAACATGAATAAAATCAGATTGGGTTTCATCGGGGTAGGTGGGATAGCGACAGGGCGCCATATACCAACCTTCAGGACATTTGATGAAGTGGAGATTGCCGCTGTTCATGATGTGGATATAAAGCGGGCGGAGAAGGTAGCAGAAGAACTGGGGATCCCCGGTGTCTTCGCCGACATTGAAGATATGTATCCCCACGTTGATGCCATAGTCATTTGCACCCCGAATAAATTTCACGCCGAGCTTAGCATAAACGCGATGGATAATGGTAAACATGTGCTGTGCGAAAAACCGATGGCCATGACGACTGAGGAATGCAATGCAATGATTGAAGCGGAAAAGCGCAATGGTGTAAGGCTTCACATTGCTTACCATTACCGCTACATGAAAGAAGCCATTGCATCCAAGAAAATAATTGAACGCGGCATGATCGGGGATCCACTGGTGGTGCGGGTGCGCGGTTTAAGACGTCGGAAGGTACCAGGATGGGGGGTCTTCACCAATTATGATCTGCAAGGTGGGGGCGCTCTAATCGACTATGGATGCCATCTGCTTGATATGGCCATGTATCTTATGGGGGACGTCAAGCCAGTGGAAGTATCGAGCACCACCTATAACCATCTAAGCCGTACAAACACTGTCAATGAATGGGGGCACTTCAATCGGGATACTTTCGAAGTGGAGGACCACGTCAGTGCATTCATCCGCTTCAACAATGGTGCCACTATGCTCTTTGAAACAAGTTGGGCAGCAAATATTCCTGAAGATGAGAATCACATAAGCATCTCCGGCACAAAAGCAGGACTTGATGTATTCAACATGCAGGTCAATCAGGCTGATGAAGATCTTATGACGACCATGAGGATTGATTATATCAAAGTCGACGAAACATTCAGCCGGCTTCAAGCTGAAGATTTCATTTCGGCCATAAAATATGAGACTCCTTTGACAGTGACTTCAGAAGAGGCGAAGGAAGTATCGAAAATCATCGAAGCAATCTACTTGAGCTCGAAAGAGCAGCGCAGTATCAGACTTTAGGAGGCTAACGGATGAAACTTGGAGTATTCAATCCTCTGTTCCAGAACATGGAGCTTGAGGAAATGTTGGACTACATCGAAGCATCAGGACTTGAAGCGGTTGAAATAGGAACAGGCGGCTACCCCGGAAATGCACATTGCGACGTTGACGCATTGCTTGGATCAGAAGATTTACGGGCCGAGTATATGGAGAAGTTCACTTCGCGCAATATAATCATCAGTGCATTCAGTTGCCACGGCAATCCAATATCGCCAGACGAAGCATTCCGCAAGCAATCTGATGAGAATCTGAGAAAAAGCATACAACTCGCAGAACTTATGGGTGTGCCTGTCGTGAACACTTTCAGCGGGACGCCTGCAGGCAATGAAACAGATACGGCAGTCAATTGGCCGGTGACGCCGTGGCCGGAGGAATACTCTGCAATAAAGGAGTGGCAATGGGAGAATAGATTGATTCCCTATTGGCAGGATATCGCAGAGTTGGCAAAGTCAAAAGGTGTCAAAATCGGGCTTGAGCTTCATGGTGGTTTCTTGGTGCACTCCCCCCACACCATGCTTGAACTGAGGCGCGCAACGAATGAATATATCGGTGCGAACCTTGATCCAAGTCATATGTGGTGGCAAGGCATCGACCCAGTAGCCGCCATCAAAATTCTGGGTCGTGAGAGTGCCATTCATCATTTCCATGCGAAAGATACCTATATCGATCAGGACAACCTGAATATGTACGGCTACCTGGACATGAATCCATACAGCAGCATCAAAGATAGGAGTTGGACATTCAGGAGTGTCGGCCTCGGCCACAGTATGGATGAATGGGCGGATATGATGAGCACCCTCAGAATGTATGATTATGATTACGTCGTCTCCATTGAACATGAAGATGGATTGATGTCTATAGAGGAAGGGTTCCGAACAGCTGTCAGGAACCTGCAGAATGTCATTATAAAAGAGAAGCCGACTGACATGTGGTGGGCTTAAAGGAGTGGGAATATGGCAGAACTAAAACTCAGCAATATACAAAAGACATATGACAAAGGCCCGACAGTCGTCCATGACTTCAACCTAGATATACACGATGAGGAATTTATCGTTCTAGTCGGCCCTTCAGGATGCGGTAAATCGACGACACTGCGCATGATTGCAGGGTTGGAGGAAATCTCCGGAGGAGATTTGTATATCAACGATAAACGAATGAATGATGTCGAGCCAAAGAACAGGGATATTGCGATGGTCTTCCAGAACTATGCCCTATATCCCCACATGAGCGTCTACGACAATATGGCGTTCGGCCTCAAATTGCGCAAAACCCCGAAGGCGGAAATTAAGAAGCGGGTGGAAGAAGCAGCGGCAATTCTAGGATTGACAGATTATCTTGACCGTAAGCCGAAAGCGCTATCCGGTGGGCAGCGTCAGCGTGTGGCGCTTGGCCGTGCGATAGTCAGGGAAGCCAGTGTGTTTCTGATGGATGAACCATTATCCAACCTTGATGCAAAACTGAGGGTGCAGATGCGCGCTGAAATCATCAAGTTACATAAACGACTCAAAACTACCACCGTCTATGTGACACATGATCAGACTGAAGCACTTACCATGGCTTCTAGAATCGTCATACTCAATGAAGGGGACATCATGCAGGTGGGCTCCCCGAAAGAGGTGTACGATTATCCTGAGAACGTCTTCGTAGCACAATTCATCGGATCTCCGGCAATGAATGTATTTGATGCAGAGATGAAGGATGGTGTGCTTATGATCGGAGACACCACAATAGAAATCCCTGAAGCAAAGCGTCGCATGCTCATTAATGGTGGATACGACAATCAACCGATTAAATTCGGCATCCGCCCTGAAGATGTAAGGGAAGAGGCCGTGTTTGTGGAATCTGGTCTATCGACTGCTTTTGATGCGGAAGTGAAGGTGAGTGAACTGCTCGGATCTGAAATCATGCTGTACTCAGAACTACAAGGTCAGGAGTTCATCTCTCGAGTAGATGCGCGGAACGACCTGGCCCCGGGCGATGTCGTCAAATTTGCTTTTGATATGAACAAGGGTCATTTTTTTGATTGGGAAACTAAGCAGCGCATCGTCACAAAAGACGATCGGGCGAAAGAAAAAAAGGCTTTGGCATCCAACAATCAGACCTCGAATGTAATGGAAGCGTAGAGTTATAAAAACAGTCCACCGAATATTCGGTGGACTGTTTTTTTGATCATTCGATCTGATGCCGTGGTATTATGATATAGTTGGAGTGAGGTGAAGAAGATGATTAAATTTGATCATATCATACACTATGTAGACGACTTGGATGCTGTAAAATCTGAAGGTGTGCTGCCCATCCATTCAGGTGGTGAGCATCCTGCATTCGGTACTGAAAATGCACTGTCTTACTTTGATTTGAGGTATATAGAATATTTGACTATAAGCGATGAAAAACAGTTCAATACCCATCTTGAGGACGGAACAGAGTCCTTTGCCAGAACCATTGCGGACAAGGGTTACAAAGAAGGGTTTATCAGGTATGCGATAAACACCGATAAAATTGAACAGCTTGCAGAACGATACCGTGCCAAAGGGTTCAACATATCCGGGCCGGTTGATATGGAGCGGGAGACCGCGGGAGAAACCATCCGTTGGAAATTACTTTATATAGAGGATGATGTTGAAACCTTTCCGTTATTTATAGAATGGGAAGAAAGTGATGACATGCGGCTGTCGCGTATAGAAGCGATGGAAAAAGAGATCATCTCCCCGGAAATCGTCATCCATAACAATGTGGTGGATTTGAAGAGATGGGAAGCATTCTATGATGTGGTTGGAGTGTGGGAGGGCGAGTTGGATTCTCGGACTACAGTCTCCCTTAAGGAAACTGGAGTACCTTCAATTGCTCTACAAATAGAAATGGAAGGCACCTCAGGCCACTACAGAGGAGCGGACTATAGATTTATATAAAGGATCATGAGCAGATGGCCCAAGGCTAAAAGCGCCGTAACCACGCTCAGGATAACCAGGGACTTCGAACCACGTACAAGGATATAGGCAATGCTCAGCATAACAGTGACAACGCCAAGTATTATCCTCATGCTCATTAGCGCGATGAGGTCGCCATGTCCATATTGATTCAATTGGAACATGCTGATTGCGTTGAGAACGATAAGCAAGATTAAAATGACTTGTCTCATTTATAAAGGACCACCTTTCTTGCAATTATTATATCAGATTTTAATTGAATGGAGATTATTATGCTTAAACTAATCAATCTGACTGAAGAAGAACACAACCAATTTATAGAACACCACCCGAATGGCGATTTACTTCAACTGACTGACTGGGCACAGTCAAAGCGGCTGACAGGATGGTACTCCAGAAGATTTGCGGTCAGTGATGGTGCTCAGACCGTAGGTGCTGTGGTACTGATGTTCAAAAGACTGCCGAAAATGAAGCAGACGCTGTGTTATGCCTCAAGAGGCTTCGTCTGTGATTATGACGATGAGAGACTTGTGGAATTCATGCTCGAAGAAGCTTTGAAAATAGCAAAGGAAGAACAAGCCTACGTATTGAAGATTGACCCGGATATACCGCTTGAAACCCATAAAGGGACTATAGATTTCTTAAAAAAGATCGGGTTCAGGCATCGTGGATTAAAGGACGGCATGAGTAAGGATAATATCCAGCCGAGACAGACGATGGTAACACGAATCGATAAATCGGATGAAGATCTGCTTGGAAGCTTCGAAAGGAATAACCGGACGAGAGTGCGCAATGCGATAAGAAAAGGGACGAAGGTATATAAGGCTACGAGAGAGGAACTTCCGATTTTTGTGGAACTGATGAAAGTCACAGGGAAAAGAGATGGCTTTTTGACTCGGGATATCACTTATTTCGAATCCTTATATGATAACTTGCATGAAAACGGCCATATGGAATTGTTCCTCGTTAAACTTGTGCCAGAAGACGTATCCGCATCACTTGAGTCCGATATCAGCAAGGTGGCCAAAGAATTAGAGAAGGCCCAAAAGAGGAAAAACAGCATCAAAAAGGAAAATCAGCTTAAAGACCTTGCCAATAGAGCCGAGAAATTGGAGAAACAGAAACAGGAAATTGAAGAGATGGCTCACGATTATCCAGAGGGCGTTACTTTATCCGGCGCGCTTTTAGCACAGTCGGGACATAAATCGTACTATCTCTACGGAGCCTCTTCTGACTTGTACAGAGAATACCTACCAAACCATCATATGCAGTACGAAATGATGAAGTACGCGCGTAATGCCGGAGCACTGACTTATGATTTTGGTGGTGTCAGTGTCGATCCACCTCAAGATTCAGGACACTTTGGTTTATGGCAGTTCAAGAAAGTATGGGGTACCGAGGTAAGTGAGAAAGTCGGCGAATTCGATTATGTGATCAATAAACCGCTCTATACGTTGGCTGAAGTAGGTGTTCCACTCTTCCAGAAAGGGAAGGTTAAACTGAATCAGCAGATTAAAGCATTCAAAGAAAGAAAATAAGCTGCCCTTGAAAGGGCAGCTTTTATATTCTATAAGAAATATGGCCGAGTCGCTGCAATAAGCGCAACGAATATCAGCGACATCAGGGACATTATGAGAAGTGTGAGAGACAACGAAAGATGTATGCTTCTGTTCTCATATAAGTTTGGTTCGGCAACGACGGCCCGCCAAGATGAAATAAATGAAATTATACTGAGCAGTGCCCAAATATAGATGCTGAAAAAGATGACACCGTTGTTGACGATATAATTTATGAAGAACATTGCCTGCATGAGAATGAGAAGAATGAGGATGACACGTCTCATCAAAACACCTCTTTCCTGTTACGCTGTCAGCAACATGAGTATAAGTACTGCAGAAATCATGAGTGTGAACGCGTGAATGAGAAATAATCGGTTACGATCTCCCTTGTATTCTTTGTAGCTTGTTATCTCCACAGAGATGAAGAGGCTGAGCGCAAGCGCAAAAATCAAGTAACCATCTGGGTTGGGTACTGCTAGGGCGAGAGTGGTGGTCAGTAGAAGGAACGCCACTCCTGCAATGATGCGGAAAACATCGAATAGCCTGCTTCTTTGATATAGGATGGTCATGGCACCGACCACAAGGTATATGAGGAGCATGAGGACTGCTAAAATCATACAACTTTCCTCCTCTTTCTAAAGTATTGGAATATAAAGTATGTCGATAATACAGTAGTTATGGCGCCGAACCAGAAGGGCAGTCCAGGAGTCATAAGGAACAATATATTAAAGGCCAGAGGACCAAAAATCCTTCCAAGACTATCCAACGAATATGTGGTCGCTGTAATGCGTCCCATTTCTGCTTGACGTGCCTCCTTGGTGATCTGAGAAGTCAGGAGTGTCTTGACTAAGGCATTTCCTGTCATGAGGAGCACAATGCAGAATCCGGCAAACAGCAGGCTCGACATGAACGGCAACAATACGAAAGCGATGATGGTCATGACTTGACCAAGTAACATCATCGGGTATTCCTGGCCATCTTTCAATCGGCTGATGACACCGCCTTGGATGCCTGCGTTGAATATCCCACCGATGACAAAAAGAAGGCCCATCTCAGAAGGTGTGATATTTATGCGGTCGATACCCAATAACTGGAAAGTGCTCTCCATCCCGCTCATGGTGAACATGATGAAGAATGTAGAGATCAGAAGAATGCCGACAGGTTTCAAAAAGTACTCACTGGCAACAGTAATTTCCTCTCTTGAGTATGACCCCGGCTGATAGGTCTCTTCGATTTTGAACATACTGAAGAGCAATGCACCTATAATTACAGCGGCAGTCATGTAATAGGCAAGACTCAGGCTAATTTCCGCCAAAAGACCACCTACACCAGGACCGAAGATGAATCCGAGTCCGATTGACATCCCTATCAAGCCCATGAAGCGGGTGCGTTCTTCCCTGGTCGTCAAGTCTGCAACCATACTGGTTGTTGCAGTGTAGAGCGCACCAGAAGCGGCCCCTCCTATTACCCGGCTTATGTATAGAATCCATAATACGTCGATGAACATACCGAAAAGAAGGAAGCTGAAACTGAAGGCTAGAAGGCCATATAGCAAGATGGCACGTCGGCCATGCCTATCGCTGAGCCTCCCAAAAAAAGGGGCGGATATAAAACTGGCTATTGAATACACAGCAAGCAGTCCGCCCATATGGAGAGTAGAGACTTCAAGCGTGTCCACCAACTCAGGTATGACGGGTATGACCATACTAAAACCAAAGTAGATCAGGAATTGTATGATCATAATGAACAGAATCATTTTTTTCATAGTCTGCACTTCCTATTTATTACTTTGTTCTCTGATTTCTTTTTTCGTCTCAGCAATTTCTGTTTCTATCTGAGCAAGCCTTTCGTCCATTTTGGATGTACTGTTTCCAGTAGATTCGAGTTTTTCCAAATCACCCTGGATACGCACATATTCATTTTTCAATTCTCTCAATTTATATTCTAGATCCATTGTGCTCACCCCCTTGAAATTATAGTTGTATCTTATCATAACATATCGCATATTAGGGGAAACACTGATGACATCTGAAGGATGATTGAAGTAAAATGGGAGGGAATGGAGGGACATTGATGCATACGTTTGAAATATACGAAGAATATTATGACTGGGAACAGCTAAAAGGCAATTCTGATGCAGAAGTGCACTTGTTGAGTTATGGAGGAGAAGATCCGCCCAATATGTATCAGCCCCAAGAGCCGTTGATAGCGAAATCATATGTAAATGATATAAGAAAAACAAGGCGTGAATACAAAAGACTCCTTTGGATGGATATCAACAATATTAATGGCGTGCCAAAACCGGTTACCTTATATGAGGAAGCAGGGGCTTATATGTTTTACCTGGCCCTACCGGGCATAGATGCTCAGGCATTTCTAAAACAGCAGGATGAGAAGACGACAGCTGAGACCCTTAAGCAGATTGGAAGATATTTGAGTTTTTTCCATAAGCAAAAGATTGAAGAGTGCCCATTTGACCATAGGAATGGACAATTGGATGATGACCCCGTTTTCAGCCATGGTGATTTTACATTATCCAATGTGATCGTCAATGAGAACTATATTACCGGAAGCGTTGATATGGTCGGTATTGGTATACGTGACCGTTATTATGACATTGTGTCGATGGCTCTGGATATAGAGGAAAAGCTAGGTGAGGGTTATGTAGAAAGTTTCTACGAGGGATACCGCATAAAGGATCAGGTTGAAAAGGACAAATTTGAACAGTTTGAAAAACTAATAGCCAAAAAATAAAGATGCCTGGTATAATCCAGACATCTTTATTTTGATTAATCATCGGTTTTCAGGACTTCTCCATTTTCTGCATTAATCTTAACATCATGGCTGTTGCTGTCTTGCTTCAGTTCTACCTCGTACTCCAGCTGACCATCATCTTTATCTAGGCTCCACCCTTCCAGCTTGCCATCTTTCTCGTCCATTGCGGTCTGGATGACGTCTTCTGCTGAAACAGCATCTTGATAATTGAAGTGTTCGTCCGTGTCGAAGTCATCGTTATTTTCTGTTTCTTCATTAATGATTGAAAGATCATCGGCAGAAATGTGCGCTTCGTATTCTTCACTTTCGTTCTCAAGTTCTACTTTGTAGACCCATGAATCATTTTCTTTTTCGAACTCTAAACTTTTCAGTTCCCCTTCAAAATTATCAGATGCTGTCTGTACCGCTTCATCTGCATTATGCTTAATTTCCTCAGGAGAAATCGTCTCGCTAGTTGTGCCGGAAGATTCGTCTGTAGTTCCGCCCCCCGAACTGCTTTCAGTAGTTGCTTTATTACTGCTGGAACTTTCCTCCGTCGCTTCTTCTGTCGTAGTATCTTCTGTCGTTTCGTTTGCTGTGCTTTCTTCGGTTGTGGTTTCTGCATTCTCACTTTCCGAGTCATCACTGCATGCACCGACTGTAAGTGAGGTCGCGAGAAGTAGACTTGCTAGCTTGTATCGTCTGCTCATAAGATCACTTCGCCTCCCAATAGAGTATTTTAATATCATATTCCCGGACCCGTCGGTGTCGAAACTATTAAAAGGCGGCTATAAAGCATATTGCAATTTTCTGTGGCCGGGCGTACACTAGTTTAGATAATAATAGGTATGGAGGTGCCCTGTGAAAACCAATATAATGAAACGCTGGATATTTTATATGATGGGTCTTGTCATTTTGGCCTTAGGTGTTACGCTGACAATCAAGGGTCATCTCTTGGGGCTTGGATCATGGGATGTTTTCCATTATGGGTTGTGGCAGACATTCGGCCTCACAATCGGAAGTTGGTCCATTATAGTCGGTGCAGTAATTGTCATATTCACTGCGGTGATGACGCGTGAATGGCCTCGTCTCGGAGTCTACGTCAATATGCTCTCCATCGGCATTTTCATCGACTTCTTCAATTGGCTGCTGCCGAATTTTGAAGGTTGGACGCAGCATACAATCGTCTTTTCCATCGGTCTTTTAGTAATGTCATTTGGTGTGGCATTCTACATCACTCCAAATCTCGGTGCCGGGCCGCGTGATTCACTGATGCTTCTAATGGTCGATAAATTTGGCTTAAAAATTTCTGTTGCCCGAAATATTATGGAATTCAGTGCAGCGGTAGGGGGTTATCTATTGGGTGGCCCGGTATTCATAGGCACTCTTGTGATTGTATTTGGGCTTGGTAAATTAATAGAAGCGTGGCTACCTTTAACGCGTCGTCTAATGGTGCTGTTTTTGGGCGCTGAAGATAAGAACATCATTAAAGTGATCTAGTTTTTATAATATGACAAATGAATGGAGTAGATTATGAAAAAGTTTTTTGACTTTGAAGGGCATGGTACGACTTACCGCAGCGAAATCATCGGAGGATTGACCACATTCCTTTCGATGGCATACATACTAGCCGTCAACCCATCTGTATTGTCACTTCAGGGGATAGAGGGGATACCTGATTCCATGGGCATGGACATGAATGCAGTATTTGTGGCCACTGCACTTGCAGCTTTCATAGGCTGTCTCATCATGGGATTATATGCAAGGTATCCGATTGCATTAGCACCCGGCATGGGGCTTAATGCATTCTTCGCATTTACGGTTGTTTTGACGATGGGGATACCATGGCAGACCGCACTGACAGGTGTCCTGTTCTCAGGTATGATTTTTGCCCTGCTGACGATCAGCGGACTGAGGGAATATGTCATCAACTCAATCCCTATGGAGATGAAGATGGCGGTCAGTGCAGGCATAGGCTTCTTCATTACCTTTGTGGGACTTCAAGGTGCGGGTATTATAGTAATGAATGAAGCGACACTTGTAGGATTGGGTGCATTGCATGACCCTAAAGTACTTTTGGCGGTAGGAGGCCTCCTACTTACAGCAGTGCTCATGGCAAAACGCGTACCGGGTGCAATATTCTTCGGCATGATACTGACTGCCGTGGCAGGACTGGTCCTTGGGCTTGTACCGAGACCTGAAAGTTTCTTTGGACCTGTGCCAAGTATGGCCCCGACATTCGGTGCGGCATTTGAAGCATTTTCGAACCCGGCGGATATTTTCAATGTACAGTTTCTGATTGTGGTTCTGACATTCCTATTTGTAGACTTTTTTGATACGGCAGGCACGTTGGTAGGTGTAGCAAGTCAAGCGAATATGATCAAGGACAATAAATTGCCGCGTGGAGGACGTGCACTGCTTTCCGATTCGATTGCTACAATAGCAGGTGCCATCTTCGGTACTTCTACTACGACTTCATACGTCGAGTCGACAGCTGGGGTGGCAGCAGGTGCAAGAACAGGCTTTGCGAGTGTCGTAACTGGTTTTCTTTTCTTATCTGCGATTTTCCTATCGCCCCTTATAGTGACATTCACTTCAGAAGTGACAGCTCCTGCCCTGATAATCGTAGGAGCACTCATGGTCTCCAACCTGTCGAAGGTGAGATGGGATCAGTTTGAAGTCGCGGTACCTGCTTTCCTGACTATGTTCATGATGCCATTGACCTATAGTATTGCAACAGGTATCGCAATCGGCTTTGTATTCTACCCGATCACGATGATTATGGCGGGACGAAGAAAAGAAATTCATCCTATAATGTATGGTTTGTTTGTGGTGTTCATTCTATACTTCATATTCATGACGGAATAGGCATTGAAAACCATGGGATAATGATGTAATATTATACATCTTGATCATAATCAAGTAAAAAAAGTGGAAGAATCTCGAGTTATCCCTTGATTTTTTCACTTTTTTCGTGTAATATATCTAGCGTTGGACTGAAATGGGTGACATTAACCCATGCTGAAAGACAAACGCCACAATTATGGTAGGCGCGCGTTTTTTGAATCGATGAAGCGAGAGGTTACTGACACGCCAGGCCGCATTGCCATGGCTGCGTGTAAGAGAATTTTCGTGGAGAAGTCTATCACACAATGATGACGACCAAAAGGAGGTTAAATAATGGCAAAGCAAAAAATTCGTATTCGTTTGAAAGCTTACGATCACAGAGTATTGGATCAGTCAGCAGAGAAGATTGTAGAAACAGCAAAACGTTCTGGTGCGGACGTATCGGGTCCTATCCCACTCCCTACAGAAAAGGCTGTTTACACGGTTATCCGTGCGGTGCACAAGTACAAGGATTCCCGTGAGCAATTCGAGCAGCGTACACATAAGCGTCTTATAGACATCGTCAACCCTACACCAAAAACAGTAGATGCCCTCATGGGACTGAATCTGCCATCAGGTGTAGACATCGAAATTAAATTATAAATTATAGTAGGAGGTGCGACTTTCGATGACCAAAGGAATCTTAGGTAAAAAAGTGGGAATGACTCAAGTTTTCGGAGAAAACGGAGAGTTGATCCCTGTAACAGTAGTTGAAGCAGCAGGAAACGTAGTACTGCAGAAGAAAACAGAAGAAACTGATGGGTACAACTCTGTACAAATCGGTTTTGACGACAAGCGTGAATATTTTGAAGGTGCAAGAACTAAAAAATATGCAAACAAAGCAGAAACCGGCCATGCTAAAGCATCCGGCAAAGCTCCTAAGCGCTTCGTACGCGAATTCAAAAATCTCGCAGCAGATGAATTCGAAGTAGGTCAAGAAGTCACTGTAGATACATTTGAAGCAGGAGACGTAGTGGACGTGACAGCAACATCCAAAGGTAAAGGTTTCCAAGGCTCAATCAAACGCCATAACCAAAGCCGCGGACCAATGTCACACGGTTCCCGTTTCCACAGAAGCTCTGGTTCAATGGGACAAGCCTCTGACCCATCCCGCGTATTTAAAGGTAAAGAATTGCCTGGACGCATGGGCGGCGAAACTGTCACCCTACAGAATCTTGAAATCGTGAAAGTGGACGCAGAACGTAATGTTCTATTGATAAAAGGTAATGTACCTGGTCCACGTAAAGGCTATGTAAAAGTCGTAACAGCAATCAAAAAAGGTGTTAAATAAATAGTAATTCAGGAAGGGAGGATTTAACACATGGCAAACATAGATGTATTGACTAAAGAAGGAACGAAAGTTAACTCTATAGAACTCAACCAGGACATCTTCGGCATAGAACCGAACCAGCATGTGCTGTTTGAAGCTGTAAACCTGCAACGTGCATCATTGAGACGTGGCACGCATTCCGTCAAGAACCGTGCAGCAGTACGTGGTGGCGGCAAGAAACCATTCAGGCAAAAAGGTACTGGTAACGCCAGGCAAGGTACGATACGTGCGCCGCACTATCGTGGAGGCGGAGTCGTCTTCGGACCGACGCCAAGAAGCTATTCCTACAAAATACCGAAGAAGATGCGTCGTCTTGCATTGCGCTCTGCCCTCTCGGCAAAAGCGAATGAAGAGGCAGTCACAGTAGTCGATAATTTGACTATTGATACACCTAAAACAAAAGATTTCCTTGCAATCCTCGGCAATCTTAAAGCGGATAGGAAAGCACTTCTCGTTCTTGAAGCAGAAGATGCCAACATCGAACTTTCAACCCGCAATCTGCAAGGCGTCACACTGTTGACACCGGAAGAACTCAATGTACTTGACATTCTTTCTGCAGATCGTGTCATCTTCACAGAAGGTGCTATCAAAAAAGCAGAGGAGGTGCTTCTGTAATGGATGCACGCGATATCATTAAACGCCCGGTCATCACTGAGCGTTCTGCTGACTTGATGTCATTTGACAAATACACTTTTGATGTAGATGTGAAAGCTAACAAGACACAAGTTAAACATGCAGTAGAAAACATTTTTGATGTAAAAGTCAGTAAAGTCAACATAATGAACTATAAGCCGAAGAAGAAACGCATGGGGCGTTACAGTGGCTATACTAAGAAAAGAAGAAAAGCGATCGTAACACTAAAAGAAGGCTCTATTGATATATTCTAAGAGCTGTTACCAATAAGGAGGTAAAACGAGATGGCGATTAAAAAATATAAGCCGACCACTAATGCTCGTCGTAATATGACTGGTTCCGACTTCGCAGAAATCACATCAACGACACCGGAACGGTCATTGTTACAGCCGCTTCCGAAAAAAGCGGGACGTAATAACCAAGGTAAGATCACAGTACGTCACAGAGGTGGCGGACACAAGCGTCAATATAGAGTGATCGACTTCAAACGCATCAAAGATGGCGTACCTGCCCGCATCACTCAAATAGAGTATGACCCGAACCGTTCAGCCAACATAGCGCTTGTCATCTATGCTGATGGCGTGAAAAGCTATATCCTGGCCCCTAAAGGTGTGCAAGTTGGCCAAGAAGTAATGAGCGGACCAGAAGCCGACATCAAAGTAGGCAACGCAATGGCGCTTACAGACATCCCAGTTGGTACTACAATCCATAACATTGAACTCAAACCAGGCAGAGGCGGCCAGTTGGTCAGATCTGCAGGCGCAAGAGCTCAAGTACTTGGTAAAGAAGGTAAGTATGTACTGGTTAAACTGCGTTCTGGTGAAGTACGTATGATTCTTTCAACTTGCCGTGCAACAATCGGTGCTGTCGGAAACGAGCAGCACGAATTGATCAATATCGGTAAAGCAGGTCGTTCCAGATGGAAGAAGAAACGCCCTACAGTTCGTGGTTCTGTTATGAACCCTAACGATCACCCACACGGTGGTGGTGAAGGACGTGCCCCAATCGGTATGCCGTCACCTATGTCTCCTTGGGGTAAACCTACCCTCGGCAAGAAGACGCGTAGAGGTAAAAACCGTTCTGACAAGCTAATCGTAAGAGGACGCAAGAAGAAATAAATGAAACCATAGTGTGCGGATAAAATATCCGCACGCATTATTGGAAGGAGGCGCCAAAATGGCACGTAGTCTTAAAAAAGGACCTTTTGTTGATGATCACCTCATGAAAAAGGTGGAAACACTCAACGAAAGCAACAAAAAAAGCGTAATTAAAACTTGGTCACGCCGTTCCACGGTATTCCCTAACTTCATCGGACATACTATTGCTGTATACGACGGCCGTAAGCATGTACCGGTTTATGTCACAGAGGATATGGTCGGTCACAAACTTGGAGAATTCGCTCCAACAAGAACTTTCAAAGGCCATGGAACTGACGATAAGAAAACAAGAAGATAAAAGTGATAAGACGGAATAAAGGAGGAACGAAAGATGCAAGCGAAAGCAGTTGCTAAAACTATAAGAATTGCTCCTCGTAAGGCGAGAATGGTCCTAGACCTGATTCGCGGCAAGGAAGTTGGAGAAGCCATCGCAATTCTTAAACTCACAAACAAAAGAACATCGCCGGTAGTTGAAAAACTGGTTCATTCAGCTGTAGCCAATGCTGAGCACAACTATGACATGGACGTCGAAAATCTGTTCATCTCAGAAGCTTATGCCGATGAGGGGCCGACATTGAAACGATTCCGTCCACGTGCACAAGGCCGTGCGACTAAAATCAACAAGCACACGAGCCACATCACTATAGTTGTTTCAGAAGTTGCAGAAGAAGCAGTACAGGAAACGACTGAAGAAGCTGAAACAGAAGAAAACGCATAAAACCACAAGGAGGGAATTAATTTGGGTCAGAAGATAAATCCTATTGGACTTCGTACAGGAGTCATCCGTGATTGGGAAGCGAAGTGGTACGCAGAGAAAGATTTCGCAGACCTTTTGCATGAAGATCTTAAAATTCGTGAATATATCGAAAAAAACCTTAAAGACGCAGCCATTTCCAAAGTGGAAATCGAACGAGCGGCTAACCGTGTGAACATCGCACTGCATACCGGCAAGCCAGGTATGGTCATCGGTAAAGGCGGTAGTGAAATAGATAAGCTCCGTACAGCGTTGACAAACCTCACAGGCAAGAAAATCCACATCAATGTTGTAGAAATCAAGAAAATTGATATGGATGCAAAACTTGTTGCAGAAAACATCGCACGTCAGCTTGAAAACCGTGTATCTTTCCGTAGAGCACAAAAACAAGTGCTTCAAAGAGCGATAAGAGCTGGAGCTAAAGGTATTAAAACGCAAGTTTCAGGGCGTCTTGGTGGCGCTGATATTGCACGTTCGGAAGGCTACAGCGAAGGAACAGTTCCACTTCACACTCTCCGTGCAGATATAGATTATGCACATGAAGAGGCTGATACAACATACGGTAAACTCGGTGTTAAAGTATGGATCTACCGTGGAGAAGTTCTTCCTGTCAAGAATGACAAAAAGTAAGGGAGGAAAATAACAATGCTATTACCTAAAAAAGTGAAATACCGTCGTCAACATCGTCCGGACACAAAAGGACGTGCTAAAGGCGGAACAGAAGTAAGTTTTGGTGAATATGGCCTACAGGCAACAACAACAGCATGGGTAACTTCCAGACAGATTGAAGCTTCCCGTATCGCCATGACACGCTATATGAAACGTGGCGGTAAAGTATGGATCAATATTTTCCCGCATACACCATATACAAAGAAGCCATTGGAAGTACGTATGGGTTCAGGTAAAGGTGCTGTCGAAGGATGGATGGCAGTCGTTAAACCTGGCCGTGTAATGTTTGAAGTTTCAGGTGTGCCAGAAGAAGTAGCGAGAGAAGCACTTCGCCTTGCAAGCCACAAACTTCCTGTAAAGACTAAAATCGTTAAACGTGAAGAATTAGGTGGTGATACGAATGAAAGCTAATGAAATCCGCGAACTGACAACTTCAGAAATTGAAAATAACGTCAAAGACCTTAAGGAAGAACTCTTCAACCTACGCTTTCAACTAGCTACTGGTCAGCTAGAGAACACTGCTCGTATCAAAGAGGTTAGAAAAGCTATCGCAAGAATGAAAACAACTATCCGCGAGAGAGAGCTCAGCGAAGCTAAAGCGAACCAATAATAATAGAGGGAGGCTCACATAGTGGAAAGTAAAACAGAACGTAAAGTTTACCAGGGCCGCGTCGTATCCGACAAAATGGATAAGACCATCACTGTAGTCGTAGAAACTCAGAAAAGACACCCGATCATTGGTAAACGTGTCAAATATTCCAAAAAACATAAAGCTCATGATGAAAATAATACTGCTAAGACTGGCGATATCGTAAGAATCGAAGAAACTCGCCCATTGTCTGCGACTAAGCGTTTCCGTCTAGTGGAAATCGTAGAAGAAGCAGTTATCGTCTAAACAATCGAAGATAAAGGAGGTCTATTCGCATGATCCAACAGGAATCCCGCTTGAAAGTGGCAGATAACTCAGGCGCACGTGAAGTGCTGACTATCAAAGTCTTAGGTGGAACAGGCCGTAAGACAGCAAACATTGGCGATGTCATCGTTGCAACTGTAAAAAATGCAACACCTGGTGGCGTTGTTAAAAAAGGTGAAGTAGTAAGGGCTGTAATCGTTAGAACCAAATCCGGTGTACGTCGTGAAGATGGTTCCTATATCAAATTTGATGAGAACGCATGCGTAATCATCCGTGATGATAAAGGTCCAAGAGGTACGCGTATCTTCGGTCCCGTTGCTCGTGAACTGCGTGAAGGCAACTTCATGAAGATAATCTCACTGGCACCAGAAGTACTTTAATCTACATTTAAATTAAGGAGGTGCGATCCCCATGCACGTAAGATCTGGAGATAAAGTCGTTGTAATCAGCGGTAAAGATAAAGGTAAAGAAGGCACGGTCCTAAAAGCGATCCCTGCAAAAAACCGTGTAATCGTCGAAGGTGTCAATATGATGAAGAAACATCAGAAGCCTTCCCAAATGAACCCTGAAGGCGGCATCCTTGAAACTGAGGCGGCCATCCATGTTTCCAACGTCATGCACGTTGACCCTGAATCAGGAGAACGCACTCGTGTCCGTCAAGAAGTAAAAGAGGACGGTTCTAAAGTCAGAGTAGCAATCAAATCAGGTAAAGAAATCCCTAAAGTAGCATACGAAAAAAATAACTAAGTAGTGGAAGGAGGTCCATATTAATGATACGCCTTAAAGAAAGATACAATGATCAAATCAAAAACGAACTAGTGAATAAATTCAACTACACATCTGTTATGCAAGCTCCGAGAATTGAAAAGATCGTAGTCAACATGGGAGTTGGTGATGCTGTTCAAAACGCTAAAGTACTCGATACGGCAGTAGAAGAATTGACGGCGATTACAGGACAGAAGCCAGTAATTACAAAAGCTAAAAAATCCATCGCAACATTTAGGCTTCGTGAAGGTATGCCTATCGGTGCCAAAGTCACTCTCCGTGGCGAAAGGATGTACGACTTCCTGGACAAGCTGATTTCAGTATCTCTACCACGTGTCAGGGACTTCAGAGGTATTTCCAAGAAAGCATTCGATGGCCGTGGCAACTATACGCTCGGTATAAAAGAACAGTTGATCTTCCCTGAAATCGACTATGACAAAGTCTCCAAAGTAAGAGGTATGGATATTGTTGTTGTTACGACAGCGAACACAGACGAAGAAGCCCGTGAGCTGCTCACTCAGTTCGGAATGCCATTTCAAAAGTAAGCTATAAGGAGGCAAAATTGTGGCTAAAAAATCAATGATAGCTAAACAGAAAAAAGAACAGAAATTTAAAGTACGCGAATATACACGCTGCGAGCGTTGCGGACGTCCACACTCAGTCTACCGCAAGTTCAAGCTCTGCCGTATATGTTTCCGTGAACTTGCTTACAAAGGTCAGATCCCTGGCGTTAAAAAAGCAAGTTGGTAAGCGTTATAAATTGAAAGGAGGCAACTAGTAATGACACTCTCAGATCCAATTGCAGACATGCTAACTCGCATCAGAAATGCGAACATGGTGAGACACGATTCACTAGAAATCCCTGCATCCAACATCAAAAAGGAAATTGCAGAGATTCTGAAAACAGAAGGTTTTGTTAAAAATGTTGAATACATTGAAGATGACAAACAAGGCGTCATCCGTGTATTCCTCAAGTACGGCAGCAAAAATGAAAAAGTCATCACTGGTTTGAAACGTATTTCCAAACCAGGACTCAGAGTATATGCAAGAAGAGAAGAGCTTCCGAAAGTTCTTAATGGACTTGGAATCGCGCTTATCTCTACTTCAGAAGGCGTACTTACTGATAAAGAAGCACGCAAAAGAAATATCGGCGGGGAAGTACTCGCATACGTTTGGTAATGAATTAACAGGAGGTGCAAAGAAATGAGCCGTGTAGGTAAACGTATTATTGAAATTCCTAGCGACGTAACAGTCGAAATCAATGACAATACAGTCAGTGTAAAGGGCCCTAAAGGGGAACTTGTCAATACTTTCAATGAAAAAATGACTTATGAACTTGAAGATAATACACTTCAGGTCGTCAGACCAAATGATTCTAAAGAAAACCGTACGAATCATGGTACAACGCGTGCGCTTATCAACAATATGATTGTTGGCGTATCGCAAGGATTTGCTAAGGAACTCGAACTTGTAGGTGTTGGTTACCGTGCGCAGATGCAAGGTAGCAAACTCGTACTGAGTGTTGGGCTTTCTCACCCGGTTGAATTCGAACCTTCTGAGGACCTTACCATTATAGTGGAAGGCAACACGAATGTTAAAGTTGAAGGCATCAACAAAGAATCTGTTGGGGCACTTGCTTCTAAAATCCGTGCTGTACGTCCACCGGAGCCGTATAAAGGCAAAGGTATCCGTTATAAAGGCGAACTGGTTCGTCAAAAAGAAGGAAAAACTGGTAAATAATTAAGTGGGGAGTGAACATTAATGATCGCAAGGATCGATAAAAATAAAGTCCGTCAAAAAAGACACGAACGCGTGCGTAGCAGACTTTCCGGCACTGCGGAAAGACCGCGTCTGAACGTCTACCGCTCAAACAAGCATATCTATGCTCAGTTGATTGACGACAATCAGCAGACTACTCTTGCAAGTGCTTCCACACAAGATCCAGATTTCAAAGGTGAAGTTGGATCCAACAAGGATGCCGCAGCAGAAGTGGGCGCATTGATTGCGAACCGTGCTAAAGACAAAGATATTAAAAGCGTAGTATTTGACCGTGGAGGCTATCTGTATCACGGACGTGTGCAAGCACTAGCAGAAGCAGCCCGCGAAAATGGTCTACAATTCTAATCGAAGGAGGGAATCACACTTATGGCTCGTAGAGAAGAAAAAGTACAAGAGTTCGAAGAACGTGTTGTTACAATCAACCGTATCGCTAAAGTCGTAAAAGGTGGACGTCGTTTCCGTTTCTCTGCACTTGTTGTTGTAGGGGACAAAAAGGGACGTGTTGGCTTTGGTACAGGCAAAGCACAAGAGGTGCCTGAAGCTATCAAAAAAGCGATCGAAGCAGCGAAGAAAGATCTCATCGAAGTACCACTCGTAGATGGTACGTTGCCTCATGAAGTGATCGGCAGGTTCAGTTCAGGTAATGTATTGATGAAGCCAGCTGCGCCAGGTACAGGAGTTATCGCCGGTGGTCCGGTTCGTGCCGTATTGGAACTTGCAGGTGTAACTGATATACTAAGTAAATCGCTTGGTGCGAATACTCCAATTAACGTCGTCCGCGCGACTATGACTGGGCTTTCTGAACTTAAGAGTGCAGAAGAAGTTGCTAAATTGCGTGGTAAATCTGTAGAAGAGTTACAAAATTAAGGAGGGATTTACAGACATGGCAAAAATTAAAATCACCCTCAAAAAAAGCTTGATCGGAAAGACTGAAACACAAAGGCAGACAGTTGCTTCACTAGGACTTAAAAAGCTGCATCATTCCGTCGAGTTGGAAGATACACCTCAACTCAGGGGCCAAGTCGCAAAGGTTAATCATTTGGTCTCAGTTGAAGAGAAATAATTATATTATATAGGAGGTGCGGAGATGAAACTACATGAAATGAAGCCGGTTGAAGGCGCACGCAAAAGTCGTCATCGCGTCGGTCGCGGTATGTCTTCAGGTAATGGACAAACAGCTGGACGTGGTCATGATGGTCAGAACTCCCGTTCAGGCGGTGGAGTGAATCCGACGTTTGAAGGTGGACAGCTACCACTTTTCCGTCGTATACCTAAACGTGGATTTACGAATATCAACCGTAAGGAATATGCAGTGCTTAATTTGAGCGACTTGAATCGCTTTGATGATGGTACTGAAGTAACACCTGAAATGCTGAAAGAAAATGGTATTGTTAAGGATGCTAAATCTGGTATCAAAGTGCTTGGCAATGGCACTCTTGAGAAAAAGTTAACAATTAAAGCTCATAAGTTTTCTGGTTCAGCTGCTAAAGCAATAGAGGAACAGGGCGGAAGCTACGAGGTGATCTAATGATCAGCACGATCTCCAATTTCTTTAGGATTAAAGAAATCCGAAGTAAGATCCTCTTTACTTTGGCAATGCTCGTAATCTTCAAAATCGGCACTTATATACCGGTTCCAGGTGTGGATCCGAGTGTATTTGATGCCGGAGCAGGACAACAGGGCGTGCTTGATCTAATGAACACCTTCGGTGGGGGCGCGCTTATGAACTTCTCGATCTTGGCAATGGGGATCATGCCTTATATTACGGCATCGATCGTCGTCCAGCTTCTACAGATGGATGTAGTCCCAAAATTTGCCGAGTGGGCCAGTCAAGGTGAAGTAGGAAGACGTAAACTGAGTCAGTTTACTCGTTATTTCACAATAATACTTGCGTTCATTCAATCACTGGGAATGTCCTTTGCCTTTAATCGGATGTTTGAAGGTATGCTTCTTGATAACAACAACGTTGCATCGTATCTTCTGATTGCGCTCGTCCTTACTACGGGAACTGCGTTCCTCATGTGGTTAGGGGAACAGATTACGACCCATGGGGTCGGCAATGGCATCTCAATCATCATATTTGCAGGTATTCTCGGAATACTGCCAAGTTCAATCATACAGCTGTACCAACAGAAGTTTGTAGGTGCAGATGACACCACAGTGGCTGTACTACAGATGGTCGGTCTGTTCATACTGTTGGTTCTTATTACAGCATTCGCAGTCTTTATACTGCAGGCTGTGCGTAAAATCCCAGTACAATATGCCAAGCGTCAGAGGACTTCGACCCAACTTGGGCCGCAATCAACGTTCCTGCCGCTCAAAGTCAACCCTGCAGGGGTTATACCAGTTATCTTTGCTATGGCGTTCTTCATGATGCCACAGACTTTGACACTGTTCTTCCCTGATGCAGGTTGGGCACAGACTGTGGCAAGACTCGCCGATCCCACTGATTGGATAGGCATGATATTCTATGTCGCACTGATTATCGCATTCACTTACTTCTATTCATTCGTTCAGGTCAACCCTGAAAAAATGGCCGATAATCTCAAGAAGCAAGGGAGCTATGTCCCAGGTATACGCCCAGGTAAAAACACTCAGGAGTACATCACTTCGGTTCTTTACAGGCTCGTATTCGTAGGTTCTCTCTTCCTTGCAGGAATTTCGATCCTTCCACTGCTCATCACCAAATTCATGGACCTGCCTCAGGCAATCCAGATTGGCGGAACGAGCTTGCTGATCGTGATTGGTGTGGCACTTGAGACTATGAAGCAACTGGAAGCACAGGCGAACCAAAGAGAATATCGTGGCTTCAGAAAGCGCAGGTAGGAGGAAATCGTATGAATATCATTTTGATGGGATTACCTGGTGCCGGAAAAGGCACTCAGGCTTCCAAAATTATAAAAAAATACCCGATCCCTCACATCTCGACTGGGGATATGTTCCGTCTTGCTATCAAAAATGGAACAGAACTCGGTAAAAAAGCAAAGTCATTTATGGATGCGGGTGAACTGGTGCCTGATGAAGTTACAATAGGCATTGTAAAAGAACGTCTGGCCCAAAGCGATGCGAAGGAAGGTTTCCTACTGGATGGCTTCCCCCGTACCGTTGAACAGGCTGAAGCGTTGAACAGCATCATGGAGGAGCTTGGAACAAAGATCGATAGGACGATTTTTGTGGAAGTGACCGAAGAAGAATTGATGAATCGTTTGACTGGGCGCCGCATCTGCGAGATTTGCGGCACGACTTATCACCTGGTGTTCAATCCACCTAAGCAAGAAGGCGTATGCGATCTTGACGGTGGTAAGTTGTATCAGAGAGAAGACGATAATCCTGAAACAGTTGCGAATCGTCTGGAAGTGAACATCAACCAAACAACACCGATGCTTGATTTCTATGAAAATCAAGGTGTTCTTGTTAAAGTGGATGGATCACAAGATATCGATGAAGTCTTTGATGATGTCGATGAGATTCTGCAGAGTATATAGGGATATTCACCTCTACAGACGCTTTGGGTGAATATTACTTGTATGATAACGGAAAATATCCTAGTTCATATTTTGGCGTTAAGTGTAGATCAATCTTCACCTGAAGTGAATTTCTAAAAGAGTTTAGGAAGCTGTAAAGGGGGAATTTGCAATGAGTAAACAAGATGTTATCGAACTGGAAGGAACAGTGTTGGATACACTGCCGAACGCCATGTTCAAAGTGGAACTGGAAAATGGGCATGAGATTCTCGCACATGTTTCCGGCAAAATCCGCATGAACTATATACGTATCCTTCCTGGCGATAAAGTAACAGTAGAAATGTCACCGTACGACTTGACACGTGGCAGGATCACTTATCGTTTTAAATAATGGACTCCACATTCTAAGGAGGTAAAACACATGAAAGTAAGACCATCAGTCAAACCTATCTGTGAGAAATGCAAAGTCATTCGCAGAAATGGCAAAGTTATGGTAATCTGTGAGAACCCTAAGCATAAACAGAAGCAAGGCTAATATATAATAACGGAGGTGTAACATATGGCTCGTATTGCAGGAGTAGACGTACCGCGTGAAAAACGCATCGTAATCTCACTCACTTATATTTACGGTATCGGTAAATCAACAGCGCAGGAAATCCTTGGTAAAGCAGGTGTGTCCGAAGACACGCGTGTAAGGGATTTGACTGATGACGAACTGAATAAAGTCCGTGAAGTCATCGACACGTACAAAATTGAAGGTGACCTTCGCCGTGAGCAAAGCCTCAACATAAAACGTTTGATGGAAATTGCCTCATACAGGGGAATCAGACACCGTCGCGGACTGCCAGTGCGCGGACAGCATACAAAAAACAATGCCCGTACACGTAAAGGTCCAGTTAAAACAGTAGCTAACAAGAAGAAATAATTAGGGAAAAGGAGGAGAAAAAATGGCTCGTAGACAACAAACACGTAAACGTAGAGTGAAAAAGAATATTGAATCAGGCGTAGCGCATATCCGTTCAACATTCAACAATACGATTGTGACGATTACTGATGATTTCGGTAACGCACTGTCATGGTCTTCAGCTGGTGCACTTGGCTTCAAAGGATCCAAGAAATCTACACCATTTGCTGCACAAATGGCTTCTGAAACAGCTTCTAAAGCTGCTATGGAGCATGGCCTCAAAACTGTTGAAGTTACAGTAAAAGGTCCTGGTGCAGGCCGTGAATCTGCAATCCGTGCACTGCAATCAGCAGGGCTTGAAATCACAGCAATCAGAGATGTCACTCCTGTACCACACAATGGCTGCCGTCCACCTAAACGTCGCCGTGTATAATTACTGGTCACAGGAAAAATCCGAGTGTAATGTAATATACGTGGCTGCATAATATTTTCGACGTTTAAAGGGAGGATAAGTAGACAAATGATAGAAATCGAAAAACCTAGAATTGAAACAGTTGAAATGTCGGATGATTCTAAGTTTGGTAAGTTTGTTGTCGAACCTCTGGAAAGAGGCTATGGGACAACACTTGGAAACTCCTTACGTCGCATTCTGTTATCTTCATTACCTGGTGCGGCAGTCAAAACGATAGAAATCGAAAATGTGCTGCATGAATTCTCGACTGTAGATAACGTCGTAGAAGATGTTACAACCATCGTCACAAACATCAAGAAGCTTGCACTTAAAATCTATTCTGATGAAGAAAAAACACTTGAGATTGATTTTAGTGGTGAAGGCATTGTTACAGCAGGTGACATCACACATGATAGTGACGTTGAGATTTTGAACCGCGATATGAAAATCGCGACAGTCTCAAACGGAGGCCAGTTGAAGATCCGCATGATAGCGAATCGTGGAAGAGGCTATACTCTTGCTGAAGTCAATAACAAGAGCGAAATGTCCATCGGCGTCATCCCTATCGACTCAATCTATACACCTGTCGAACGTGTCAACTACACTGTTGAAAATACACGCGTAGGCCAAATGACGAACTTCGACAAACTGACTCTCGATATCTGGACTGATGGATCAATAACACCTCAGGAGGCTGTGTCCCTTGCAGCTAAAATCATGACGGAACATCTGAACATCTTCGTCGGACTTACTGATGAAGCTCAGAATGCAGAAATCATGATTGAAAAAGAAGAAGATCAGAAAGAGAAAGTTCTGGAAATGTCAATTGAAGAACTGGATCTGTCAGTACGTTCCTACAACTGTTTGAAACGTGCAGGCATCAACTCTGTCCAAGAACTGACCGACAAGAGTGAAGCTGATATGATGAAAGTAAGAAACTTGGGACGAAAGTCTCTTGAAGAAGTCAAGTTCAAACTCGAGGATCTCGGTTTAGGGCTCCGCGACGAAGACTGATAAAAGACTGATAAAGGAGGTAAATTTCAATGGGCTACAGAAAATTAGGACGTACGTCTGACCAGAGAAAAGCAATGCTTCGTGACTTGGCGACATCTCTTATCGTCAACGAGCGCATCACTACTACTGAGCAGAGAGCCAAAGAACTCCGCAGAATCGTGGACAAACTTGTTACTCTCGGTAAACGTGGGGACTTGGCGGCAAAACGCCGTGCAGGCCAAACAGTGCGTAATGTAGAGATTGCAAAAGAAGATGGCACAAGCCAGCATGCGCTTCAAAAACTTTTTGAAGATATCGCACCACGTTTTGAAGACCGTCAAGGCGGATACACAAGCATCAAGAAACTTGGTGAACGTCGTGGTGACGGTGCAGAACTGGTAGTTATCGAGTTCGTACAAGGCGCGGTTGAAGCTGAAGAAGCATAAACTATAAAAGCAGAATGAGTGTTACGATAATGTGATTTGCATCATATTGTCTAGCTCAACGTACCCTGCAGGCAATACACAAGATATGCGCGACTCCTATGCAGGGTACGCGCTTTTTTATTACATAAATATGGCGGTGGAGATATGATCAGGCTGGAAAATGTAGCTTACGGCTACAAGACAAGTGAACATAAGGCATTGGATTATGTCTCCATATCCTTTCGTCAAGGAGATTGGGTATCCGTCATAGGGCACAACGGTTCAGGGAAGAGCACGCTCGTTAAAATCCTCATGGGCATTATAAATGAATATGAGGGGACCATTACAGTTGACGGCACAGTGCTTGACGATACGAATGCATCGGTACTCCGTAAGCGTTTTGCCATAGTCTTTCAAAACCCAGACAACCAATTTGTGGGGGCGACCGTTGAGGACGATGTGGCCTTTGGTCTCGAGAATGATGGGGTGCCGCGTGAAGAAATGATCACCCGGACTGAGGCAGCTTTGAAAGCAGTCAATATGCTTGATTTCAGGAACCATGAACCCAGTCGTCTATCAGGGGGCCAAAAACAGCGGGTCGCCATAGCAAGTGCGCTTGCCATGGCCCCGGATGTCCTTATCCTGGATGAAGCAACTTCGATGATCGACCCTGAAGGGCGCCGGGAAGTGATGAAGATCTTGAGGACTATCCATGAGGAGCGCCAGACGACCCTTATCTTCATCACTCATGATCTGGCAGAAATCGAGCACAGTGATCATGCCATAGTTATGGGTGACGGCAAAGTAGTCAGTGAGGGGACCGTAGAAGAAATATATCGAGACATTGATACATTGGTGGCAAGTCGACTTGAACTCCCTTTTAATATGAAGTTATCCCATGCTCTTTTGGATGGCTCATTCATGTCATATGAAGAGTTGGTGGCACGCCTATGAAGCTTCATATAGAAGATTTGACAGTCGTCTACCATCAGAATACTCCGTTTGAACATTTGGCGTTGAACAATATTACAA
Source organism: Salinicoccus jeotgali (assembly GCF_055379195.1). Lineage (NCBI taxonomy): Bacteria > Bacillati > Bacillota > Bacilli > Caryophanales > Staphylococcaceae > Salinicoccus > Salinicoccus jeotgali. The sequence goes on from NZ_AP043830.1 coordinate 214,402, forward strand.
CGACATTTGAAGAAGGCATATATTATGGAGTTGTTGGGCATACCGGGAGTGGCAAGTCGACCCTTATCCAAACTTTAAACGGTCTGTTGTTGCCGAGTAGCGGCACGGTATATGCAGGTGACCTTGCGTTAAGGAAAAAAACGAAATATAAATATGTGCATGAAGTAAAAAAACACGTAGGGATGGTCTTCCAGTTTCCCGAACACCAGCTGTTTGAAGAGACTGTTTTGAAAGACGTGATGTTCGGGCCTAAGAATATGGGGCTGGACGAAGAAGATGCAAGATCAAAGGCGCAATATTATTTGGAATTGATGAACGTAGACAATTCACTTTTTAAGGAGTCGCCTTTTGAACTCTCCGGCGGTCAGATGAGGAAGGTCGCGATAGCCGGTATACTGGCAATGGAGCCTGAAATCCTTATCCTGGATGAGCCGACGGCGGGGCTCGATCCAAAGAGCCATAGTGAGACGATGCGCCTTTTTCAGCAGATCCATAGGGATATGGGTATTACCATCATTCTCGTCACACATGATATGAATGACGTCTTCGAGTATACCGACCAAGTTAAATTGTTAAGCGGTGGCAACCTTGTCCGCGAGGGACGCACAGAGGATCTGCTGATGGACCCTAGGATGCTTGAGAATAATGCACTTGAACCACCTGATATTGTCAGACTGATGAAAGATCTGGAAAGGAAGGGTCGTGCTTTCAGAAGTATTCCACGTAATATAGAAGAATTCATTGCACTCTACAAAGAACGGAGGAGTGCGGATGCTGAGTAAAATGCTGCTGGGAAGATATATCCCTGGCTCCAGTATGATACACAAAATGGACCCCCGGGCAAAAATATTGGCAGTAGTACTGTTCATGATCATTGTGTTCTTCGCCAACCATTGGACAGGCTATGCATTGCTAATCACTTTTGTAGCGTTCACAACCAAACTTGCCGGGCTTTCTTTCCGCTTTCTCTTCAACGGATTGAAACTCATATTCCTGATACTTCTATTTACCTTCTCGATGCACCTTTTCCTGACTAAAGGCGGTGTGGTACTGATAGATGGCGGCTTCTTTACAGTAGAGTCAGAAGGCGTCATCAGAGGTATATATATCACCATCCGTCTAGCACTTCTTGTGCTGATCACGACGATACTGACCCTCACCACACGTCCTTTGGAGCTTACAGATGCTATAGAGCGGTTGTGCAAGCCCTTAAAAAAGATTAGGGTGCCTGTACATGAAATTGCATTGATGATGTCAATCAGCCTCCGATTCATTCCGACACTAATGGATGAAACGGAGAAGATAATCAAAGCCCAGAGTGCCCGGGGGTCTACATTTATGACAGGCGGGCTGAGGTCAAGACTAGAAGCTCTGCTCCCGATTTTCATACCCTTGTTCATCTCTGCCTTCAAACGTGCAGAAGAGATGGCCATAGCGATGGAAGTAAGGGGGTACCAGGGGGAAGAAGGACGCACCCACTACCGTATCCTCGATTGGCAGTTCAAAGACACAGCAGCACTCATATGCATCGTTCTGTTCGGCATCGTACTATGGCTGGTCAGACAGTAAGGAGTAAAGAATGCGATATTTGGTAAAAATCAGTTATAATGGCTCACAGTTCAATGGTTTCCAATACCAGTTGGAAGGACGTACGGTACAAGGAGAAGTGGAGAAGATTCTTGGACGCATGCATAAAAAGCCTGTCAGGATTCATGCAGCCGGCCGTACAGATAGCGGTGTACATGCACGAGAACAGTTCTTCCACTTCGACTCAGATCTGAAAATCCCTGAAACAAAGTGGCAGCATGCATTGAATAGCGCCATGCCTGATGATATTGCGATTCACGAAGTGCAAGGGATCAATTCCGCTTATCATGTAAGATACCACTCACACGGCAAGATTTATCGCTACCGCATCTACCAGGGTGCAGTACGTGACCCTTTCGAAAAAGGATTGAAGACGTATTATCCTTATGCGGTGTCGGAAAGTAAGATGAGACAAGCGATGTCGCATTTCGTCGGTACACATGATTTCACAAGCTTCTCAAGCGCCAAGTCACCCATAGAAAACAAAGTCAGACATATCTACGGTTTTGAATTGATAAAGACCGATAATGGCTACGATTTTCTTATAATCGGCTCCGGATTCCTCTATAACATGGTTCGCATCCTTGTCGCCTATGTGCTTGAAGTCGGCCAGGGGAGATGGGAAGCTGAAAAAACTCCAGCCATAATTGCGGCAAAAGACCGCACGCTGGTGCCGAAGACTGCTCCAGCAGAAGGATTGTATCTGGAAAGGGTATTTTTAGATGAAAAAACACGTAATGAAGCATTGGAAAATTTAAAAATACCCCGGTGATACATTGACAAAATGAGCTATTAGGGTTATCATAGACAACGGTATAATTTTATATCACCCACGATAAGCCCCGGAAACTTATTGTGCATGCAGATATAAAGCAAACGAAGCTTTTTTAAAATTTTAAGAGCAAATAACGCGCACTACTGATATATTTAGGAGGACTGGAAATGCGTCAAACATTCATGGCTAATGAAGCTAACATTGAACGTAAATGGTATGTTGTCGATGCAGAAGGACAGACGCTCGGCCGTCTCTCTTCTGAAGTGGCAGCAATACTACGCGGCAAGAACAAAGCCACATATACACCACACGTTGATACAGGTGACAACGTCATCATCATCAATGCAGAAAAAATCGAAATGACGGGTAATAAAGCCCAGGATAAAATGTACTACAGACACACAGGTCACCCAGGTGGAATCAGATCCATCTCTGCAGGAGAACTTAGGGAAAAGAACCCGGTACGCCTTTTGGAAAATTCCATCAAAGGTATGCTGCCTAAGAACAGACTTGGACGTGCACAAGGCAAGAAACTTCATGTATACGCTGGAAGCGAGCACAAGCATGAAGCACAAAAACCAGAAAACTACGAACTTCGCGGTTAAGGATAGGAGGTTAATTCATTGGCTAAAGTAGAATATACAGGAACAGGTCGTCGTAAAAATGCAGTAGCGCGTGTACGTCTCGTACCAGGTGAAGGCAATGTCACAGTTAACGGTCGTGACATGAGGGATTATCTCCCGTTCGAAAGTCTCATCTTGGACTTGAACCAGCCATTCGCGGTTACTGAAACACAAGGTAACTACGATGTATTGGTAAACGTTAAAGGTGGCGGCTTCACAGGACAAGCACAGGCAATCCGTCACGGTATCGCCAGAGCACTTCTAGAAGCAGACCCGGAAAACCGCGGTCCACTTAAGAGGGCAGGTCTCCTTACACGTGACCCACGTATGAAAGAGCGTTACAAATACGGCTTCAAGAAAGCCCGTCGCTCACCACAGTTCTCAAAACGTTAATAAATCAACACTTGCAAATCCCTCAACCACCTATGGTTGGGGGATTTTACTGTATATGCGGTGCTTTAAAAACAGGGGGAAATTCACACGTAGCATACACGTAACATACAAGTAGCAGACAAATAATTTAGAGAAAAAGAAACTGTGGTTTTGAAATTAGGTTTGATACAATTACATTGATAAGATGGATTGGGATAGTGCAACAAACGGAGCCAGTTTGTTTAGCAACGCTCGTAAAGCAAATGGATTTTTTATGTTAGGATAAATGGTGATTGTGAAGAAATGTACTTAAAGTAACGGGCAGGTTAGTTCAGATTCTGTTTTATTTAAATAAAAGACGGTGAAAAAAGCACCGTCTATAATTCGCTATTTATTTTGTGTTAATTCTTTGTAATAAAGGTAATTGACTTTATGCTTGGTAGCCATTAACTGCGAAGCCAAAACCGCCGTATAAACAGTGGTTAGTACAATTGCTCCAATACCAAGACCTGAAAGGTTTATCTTATTAGATGTACTCATTCCATTATTACTTGTGCTCATAGCATTATTACTTGTGGGTGCTTCTGCCATTTTATTAACCCCCTAATTTGTTATAGGGGTATTATTTGTAAAGGCATTTAAACTTATACTCTAAAAAATAACTGAGAGAAAGAAAAGAGGCAGGTCTTAAAACCTTTAAGTTTGTGAACAAATATACTTAAACAAACGGGCGCCATTCTTGAATAAGGATTAGCGTGAGCATCATATATAAGGGTCATTTTATTGAATAAAATAATCCATATACGATGAAAATAAAAAGAGATTCAGATGAGGGGGAATTCTTCTTATGAATATTTGTACGGTTAAATAAAAGTTCACTGAATAAACTGGATAAGTAAAAAGGTAAATATCGAGGAATGGTAAAATTATATGAACAAAGACCCGAGAATAAACCATGCAACCGAATTAAAATAAACAATCGCAAAACTGTTAATGAGATATGTGTATTTGGTTAGAAATTAAAGTCTATTTAATAGAAAGTTGGAAAAATCAATAGTATAATAAAATCATAGGAATTAATATTGATTATTCCTTCAATATAGTATTCTTATAACTATTTTCTACTAATTAAGCAGGAGGTAATATCCAATGAAAGCTGCAGTCTGGTATGGAAAAAAAGACTTACGGGTAGAGGAAATAGAACTAAAACAAACGAAAGATACCGATGTTAAAGTAAGGGTAGCTTGGGCAGGTATTTGTGGCAGTGATTTACATGAGTATGAAGAGGGACCGGTGTTTGTACCAAATGAAAAAGAGGATCCGTTAACTGGAGAAATCGCTCCGCTAACCATGGGGCATGAATTTGCGGGTGTTATTGAAGAAGTAGGTCCAAAGGTGACAAAATATAAAGTTGGCGATAGAGTAGTAATTAATCCAACAATCACTTATGGAAATAAGTCGGAAGACCTTGATCCTTATGATGGTTTCAGCTTTATCGGCCTTCACGGTGACGGTGGTTTTACTAAATATGCAAATGTACCAGAAGATAACGTTTATCTACTTCCAGAATCTTTAACACTACAGGATGGAGCTTTAGTAGAACCAACTGCGGTTGCCGTACAAGCTGTAAAAGAAGGGAAACTGCAGTTTGGTGATACGGTAGCTGTATTTGGTGCAGGTCCAATTGGTTTAGTGACAATTATTGCAGCTAAAGCTGCTGGTGCCAGCAAGATTATTGCTTTAGATTTGTCGGAAACTAGAATTGAAAAAGCAAAAGAATTAGGAGCAACCCATGTCGTTAACTCTAGCGAACAAGATGCTGTTACAGCAATCAAGGAAATTGTTCCAGATGGAGTAGATGTTTCCTTTGAAGTTGCCGGAGTAGCACCAACATTTAAACAAGCAATTGATGCAACAAGGGCACGTGGAACAATGGTTATTGTTTCTATATTTGCTAGGGAGATTGAATGGAATCCAATACAGCTTACAAATACAGGTGTAAAAGTTACATCAACAATCGCATATACACCTACTACATTCCAACAAACTGTAGATTTAATGGGAACAGGACAATTAAAACCACAGGGAATTATTACAGACCAAATTCAATTGGATGATATTGTTGAAAATGGATTCGAAGCATTGACAAACGATAAATCACAAGCAAAAATATTAGTGGAATTAAGTGGTGAGAAATAAAATGTATTATTTAACCCTGAGTAGCAGCTGTTACTTGGGGTTTTGTTATGACTGTCAGCTAGGTCCAGGTAGATAAATTAGCGAAGTGATATTGAACTCTTCTTTAAGAAGAATATTGACGATATTCTGCAATACCAGCTAATAGTAGAAGTGGATAATTCCATTAACGGGCGCGTTTGTTTAACACCAAAAGGAGGAAAATGGTCAAACCTTTTTATAAAAAATGTATATCATTTCACAAAGAGAGAATCCATTTTGAACAATTGTAAATGGCAGTATTAAAATGTAGGAAATCGGCAATTGAAAATTGTTGGTTTACCTACATTTTTTTGTATGCTTTTCTTATGACATCGAAGGAGGATATTCATGAGAAAAGACGTACGCGAAGGAGTCAGGAAATTTATGAACGATGGTATCAAACCCAACTTTGCCGCATTGGCCCGGCAGTATGGCTGCGATTACCGGACGGTGAAAGCGGCCTATGAAGCAGAGACACAGTACCCAGAGAAGAAAAAACGGGTGAAGAGAAAAAGTAAGCTGGATGAATTTAAACCAATCATCCATGACAAACTGGAAATCCAGTGCAGCGCGTATAGTATATTTAAATTCATTGAAAAAAAGGGATATGACGGGAGTTACAGTCTGGTGAAGCAGTACTGTCGAAAAGAGAGGAAAACCCGTCAGAAGCAGGCAACCATGCGCGTGACCCACACCCCCGGTTTAGCCGGGCAAGTGGACTGGAAAGAAGACATGACTTTAATCAGCCGGCACGGCGAGATCTTCCGTTTCAACATATTCTTATACGTCCTGTCGTTTTCCCGCAAGAAATACATCACATTGACCTTTGATCGCCATCAGGACACCTTGTTTGAATGTCTGGACGATGCCTTTCACCACACTGGCGGCGTACCGGGGGAGATCTGGTTTGATAATATGCGGACTGTGGTGGATCAATCCAGCACCCAATATAATAAGGTCGTGTTTAATCAACGGTTCTACGCATTTAGTAAGGATGCCGCCTTTCAGCCCATTGCCTGCCGGCCATACCGTCCCCAGACCAAAGGGATGGTCGAGGCACTGGCACGGACGATGGACCGGTTGCGGGTCTATAACCATGAGTTCGATGACAGTGTGGATTTGATCCATATCGTCCATGATTTGTGTCATGAACTCAATACGGAAGTCTCCCAGGCGACCGACGCCATCCCCGACGCACTGTGGCTGGATAAAGAAAAAGAGCACCTACATCCACTCCCTGAAGACCTGTTGAAGCCGTACTTTGAAGACCAATTGACGAGAGTGGTCTCTAAAGAGGCGATGGTTCAGTTCCGTAAATGTAAGTACTCTGTAGATCCCCAGTATATTGGAAAGACGGTTGAGATTGAACTGTCGGATACTGAGGACAACATACACATTTATTATAACGGAGAAACGGTGCGTTCACACCCGTTAACCACCCAAAGATTCAATTATAATCAGGCAGATATGTTCAACATATTGAAGTCGGATCTGCTGGCTGGTCGGCCGGACGATGATATCCATGCGTATATCCATGAATCCCTGCAGTTATATGATGCGGTGGGAGATGGTGTCCATGAGTGATTATCAAACGCTTCTGTCCAATTTTGAAGCCCTCGGTTTAAATAATATGCGTGAATATTATCCGGTGTTGTTGGATAAGGTTCATACAGAAGACATGTCGCTGACGAGTGCGTTTCTGGAAATCACAGACAAAGAAATGAAGTTTCAAAAAGAAAAGAAGATGGCGCGTGCGATTCACCGCGCACGCTTTCCTAAAGTGAAGACATTCGATACGTTCGATTTTGATTTTCAACCCAGCCTGAACCGCACGGCCGTCCTTGAATTGAAACATCTGGGGTTCATGGAATCTAAAGAGAACATTGTCTTCATCGGCAGCCCTGGTGTCGGTAAAACCCACCTGGCGATTGCTCTGGGGGTCGAAGCCTGCCGTCAGGAGAAACGCACGCTGTTCATCAACTGCCATGAGTTGTTGATCCGACTTCGGGCCGCTTATGAAAAAGGGACCGTTGAGCGTGTGCTCAGACGGTATGCCAGATACGAGCTGTTGATTATTGATGAAATCGGCTACCTCCCCATTCAGAAGCATGAAGCCGACTTGATCTTCCAGTTATTGAACATGCGCTATGAAACCCATTCAACGATATTCACCACCAATATCGCACTCTCTGGATGGGGTGAACTATTCAAAAGTCCGGAAACGGCCGCAGCGATACTGGACCGCATGGTCCACCATGTAAAGATTTATAAAATTAAAGGTAAGTCATACCGGATGAAACACACTTAGGCTTTCCTCCACAAATTACATTGTCAAAAACCTACATTTTTAGATTGCCGAAAACCTACAATTTTAAGTTGCCCTTGACAACAATCCTTTTTTCAAAATGGATTCGTCTTGATTAGGGTATTATCCAGGCTTGTCATGCCTTTCTGATCAAACTTTGTTTCAAAGCTACAAAAAGCAGCTTTCTTATAGCCTGTCAATTGCCATAAGAAGCTGCTTGATATCTTTATGCGTATAAACTTTATCAGTGATATCTTTAGCTGCGTGACCCATGATCCGTTTGATTGATAGTTTATTTGCATCAGCATTATCCATAAGGGTTGCGAAGGTATGTCTGCAATCGTGTGGTCTATGATTTAATTCTAGTTGCTGCATAATCTTTTTAAACTTCTCGTGATAATAAACATAATAACTCAACTTACTACCCTCAAAGTTTGTAATCAGATATTCATTATTAGGATCCATACGATTTTCAATTAATTTATGGATTTTTTTATGAATTGGTATGACCCTATTCGTCCCAGCTTCCGTTTTGAAGCCACCCCGAAAATACCTTTCATCTAATTGAATCCTTTTATTTTAAGATATTTAATATGGAATGTTTCGCTGACTATCTAAAGGATAACAATCTTAAAAGTTATTTTAATTTAAGTGATCCTAAGACGATTAAATCAACAGAACCGGTTTATTTCAGTATTCCAAAAAACCAAGATTCGAGAAGACAATATAAAATGCCGAATTTGTATAGCTATATGGCGTTAAATTATTTCATTTGTGATAATAAACAAGAGTTCGTTGATATCTTTTCAAATAATAAATTCTCGACTTCAAAATTTTTTAATCAACTTAATTTTGATTATAGAACTACTCAAGAGATAAAGGAAACTCTTTTGTATGGAGGGACTAAAAAGCTTAACCTTGACCTGTCAAATTTTTATCATACATTATACACACACAGTATCCCGTGGATGATAGTCGGGAAAGAACAAGCAAAGAAAAACAGAAAATCTGGTTTTGCCAATCATTTAGATAAATTTACTACGTTATGCCAATATGATGAAACTCATGGTATTCCAACAGGTAATTTATTGTCCAGAATTATTGCTGAACTTTATATGTGCTACTTTGATAAACGTATGGAAAAGAAAAATTTTATTTATTCCCGATATGTAGATGATTTCATTTTTCCGTTCTCATTAGAAACCACAAAAGAGGAATTTTTAAAGGAATTTAATGCTATTTGTCGAGAGCATAATTTAATAGTTAACGATACTAAAACTAGTGTTGATATCTTTCCTTTTAGAGATGGCGCTAATAAATCAGATTTATTTGCATATCTGGAAAATCTTAATTCCAAAACTACAGTTAATAGGTGGATTAGAGAGATAAATGGATTCATAGATTACTGTATTGATCAAGAATCATCTGGTAATAAAGGTGCAATTAAGGCCCTTTTTACAGTTATGAGAAACGCTCTGAAAAATAAAAAGATCAAAAAAAGAACTATTAACGAAATATTTACTCAGAGGAATCCAATAACTAGATTTAATTTGTTTGAAAGGATTTTGGATGTATCTTTAATGGAGAGACCGTCAATAATTATGTGTAAATAGATAAAATCTTTTCTCGTATGTAATCACCGTGCGACTATTCTTTGAACATCGCCGTCAGTTCTGCCCGTGCCTGGTCGAATCCCAAATGACAACGGGTGGAGAAGCTCTGATTATAGATTTCGAACTGTGAGACCAGGAAACGGTCCAATGAATCTTCGTTCGGGAACTGCTCCTTGCGCTTACTGTATTTCTTCACCTTCTTATTGAATGATTCGATGAGGTTCGTTGAATAGATGCTTCTCCAAATGGATTTTGGGAAGTCATAGAAGGTGAAGATATAGGGATTGGATGCCAGTGATTGTGTCACTTTCGGGTAAGTCTTTTTCCATTTGTCGACAAAAGCTTGTAGCGCTTTCTCGCCCGATGCCCGGCTCTCTGCCCGGTATACTGACTTGAAGTCGTCACAGATTTCAGCCCGATCAGCGACACGCACTTTATGGGAGATGCCACGGGACAGGTGTACACAGCACGCTTGGTACCGGGCGTCTGGAAAGACCGCAAAGATCCGGTCGGTGATGCCTTTCAAACCGTCAGAGATGAATAGAAGGACATCTTCGACCCCACGCGCTTTGACATCCTGGAGGACCTCCTCCCAGACAAATGCAGATTCTGTCGGGGCAACGGTATAGGCCAGCACTTCTTTCGATCCATCCTCCCGGATGCCCACGGCGATATAGACGGCTTCTTTGGAGACCGTGTCGCGTTTGAGAGCGATGTAGGTCGCATCCAGATAGATACAGGCATAGCGTGCAGCCAGCGGACGGTGCTTGAACGCATCCACCTGTTCACTCATCGCTTTCGTCATATTGGAAACGGTCTGAGGCGTGTAGTGATGACCATACATCTTCTCAATCAGATCCGAAATCTCCGACATCGTGACGCCTTTTTGAAACATATGGATGACAAAGGATTCCAGCGTATCGTTCGCACGCTTATACGGAGCGACCGTCTGCTGATTGAATTCTCCATTACGATCCCGGGGCATCGACAGCTCCAGGTTCCCATATTCCGTATGGAGGGTCCGGGTGTAGGTGCCGTTCCGTGAGTTCCCGGAGTTGAAACCGATACGGTCATATTTTTCGTAATCCAGGAAAGCAGAGAGTTCTGTCTGAAGGAGCGTATTGACCGCCGTCTCCAGATGCGTACGGAAAACTTCGGAGATGTCTTCTTTTTTTACTAGAGCCTGCATGATATCTGTTGTAAACTGAGTCATAGGGGAGGCCTCTTTTCTATGAATTGGTTGTGGTGACTTAATTCTACAAGAAAAGGGCTTCCTTTTTCTATTTATTCATTTACACAAGATATTTTACGCTCTCTTAATGGATTCAAAATTAACAAATAGATTCTTAGACTTTTTTGAAGGTATTAATAAGTTAGGATTCTTAAGTTCTAATGCTTCTGAAATTGTAAAGGAGTATTTTAGAAATAACAAAAACAAATACATAAATAAAATCAACTATTATGCAGATAATCATTTTAATCAAGAGCTATATCAAATATTATTGTATGTAGTCGAGTTTGATGTCAAAAGGCTATTGGTAAAAAAAGACTTATTAAGCCTAATAAGCGAAAACATAGATGATTATTCATTAATATTGATTACGATGATATATTTAAAGAAAAAGAACTGTAGCATGAACGACTTAATCGCATCCATAGATAGATTATTAACTCAAACACATGAATATTATCCGGCAGGTAATATCAGAATGGCTGAGAGGTTTTGGCTATTTAGGTATTTCTTTTACTATTTACAAGTTAGAGGAATTATTGCTAAAAAAGATATTAATTCGTATTGCAAAAAAATGAAATATAAATCTGGTAAAAAAGGTTATGAAACCGAATTAAATTGGAAGTATATAAGAAATAATCCGAAACAAAACAATATAGATGGCTTTTTTAATGAACTGCTGGAAAATGAAATATGGTTGGTGTATTGTGGAGAAAATGATGATTTCTCACATTTACCAATGAAATAATATGTCTTGTGGTTTTATGATCATATGGCGCAAAATTTACAGAAGCCAAACTGCTTAATGCAACAACCTTGTTGACAAATGCCGCTGGAAAAGAGCATAAAATGAAGTGAGGTGATGATTTGGTTAAGGGCAAAACGATAAATGGACTAATGCGTACATTAAGGGATAAACACAATATTGAAGTAGGCGGCAGCAAACATAAAAAAGAATTACTTAATATGGGGTACTTCCATGGCTATAAGGGCTACAGGTTTATAAAGAAATCTTCAAATAAAATTCCATATACCCATTTTGATGAAGTGATTGCAATTTATGAATTTGATATGAAACTAAAATCTCTCTTTTACCCCTATATAATGCAAATAGAGACGGCTTTTAAAAACTATACTTTAAATAAAATTATTGACTACGGCTCTGCTGACTTTGACTATATATTCTCAAATTTATTAAATGATTATAAGAAACATTCGGTTGGCGGGAAAGATTATAAAAAGAAAATGAAGAGCAGATTAGACCTTAAGAGTAAGGTACATAATGCCATTAGCTATAACTATAATAGCAACAAGCCTGTGATTCAACATTATTTTCATAATAACAACTCTGTTCCGTTATGGGCGATTTTTGAAGTAATTAATTTGGGGGAATTTGGCTTTTTTATTCATTGCCTTAATCAAGGTGTAAGGATTGAAGTTGCAAAGGAATTAGATGTACATAGCACATCACATAATCAAAACGGCAGAATTGTAGAAGATATAATTTTTTTGGTGAAGGATCTTAGAAATGCAGTAGCACATAATGCTGTTATATTTGATTGCAGATACAAAAACAGTAATCCTCCATCAAGATTGATTCAATTTATCCAAAATGAAACAAATATAACGGGCATTACTTTTGAGCATATTATCGATTATTTGATTATTCATGTGTATTTATTGAAGAAAATAGGTATTCAAAAGACAGAATTAAAACGATTGGTGCGTTCATTCACACTTGTTTCAGAAAGGCTACGTGAAAATATTCCAATACCTGTATACACATCGATAATGGGATCCGATCTACGGAAAAAGGTCGTGGAGCTAAAAAAGTTTATTTAAAATAGAATCCTTTACGTATATTTTTGAATATGGTATCATATAACTATAGTTAATCGCGGTGTACAGCTTCGGCTTACACTTAAGGGAATCGGATGCGTCCGGTTCCCTTTTATTATTGATACATATTTATTTTTAACTGCTTTATAAAACCTGTGGATAAATACACGTATCATACAAGTAGCACACAAAGGTGCCTGCAAGCCTTGATTTTACTGCCTCCCTCAGTTCTCAAAACGTTAATATTAATTTACAATCCCTTCAACCATTTAAGGTTGGAGGGATTTTTATATTTACTTCTTTATTCTTTACGAGCAGTTAAAATAACCCTCCATTTTTGTATATACGTTTAAGGATGAATAAAAAAGGCTATTGCTATATATGATAACAGCATACATTATATAAACAAAGGTAAGGAAGGGATACAATGAAGGCGGTAACATTCCAAGGTAAGAAATCAATGGTTACAAAAGACGTGGCGACACCGGATATACAAGATAACAAAGATATAATCGTCCGTATCACTGCAAGTGGCATCTGCGGATCAGATCTTCATCTATACCATGGGGGGGTAGTCCCAGAAGAAGATTACGTCATTGGACATGAACCGATGGGTATCGTGGAAGAAGTGGGTTCTGAAGTCAAGAACTTGAAAAAAGGCGACCGTGTGGTCATTCCGTTCAATATCGGTTGCGGAGAGTGCTTCTTCTGTAAGAACCAGATGGAAAGTCAATGTGATGAATCGAATCCTCATGGAGAAGTGGGAGGACTATTTGGCTTTGCCGAGCCTAATGGGAATTTCCCGGGGGGCCAGGCAGAGTACTTACGCGTACCATATGCCGACTTCACTTCATTCAAGGTCCCCGAATCCAGTGAATTGAAAGATGAGCAAGTGATGCTGCTCTCTGACGTACTGCCGACGGCCTACTGGAGTGTGGAGCACAGCGGCATGAAGAAAGGCGACACTGTCATCATATTGGGTTCAGGGCCAATTGGACTAATGGCGCAGAAGTTTGCATGGATGAAAGGTGCTGAACGTGTCATAGCTATAGACCAGGTGGATTACAGGCTCAAGCATGCTAAGAAAACAAACAATGTTGAAACATTCAACTTCAAAGATAATGAACAAATCGGCAAGCTTCTCCATGAAGAGACAAAAGGCGGGGCGGATGTTGTCATCGATTGTGTCGGTATGGACGGCACAGTACCACCGAATACAGAATTCGGATCAGAGTTGGATAATCAGTTCGGTACAATCAGCCCGATAGTAACCGCTTCGCAGTCTGTAAGGAAATTCGGCACAGTACAACTTACTGGCGTCTATGCATCAGAAGCCAATGGCTTCCCGCTTGGCGATTTCTTCACACGAAACGTATCGCTCAAGATGGGTCAGGCTCCTGTCATCCACCTCATGCCTGAACTTTATGAGAAGATTGAGAATAATGAATTCGACCCGACTGACATCATCACCCACAAGATGGACCTTGATTATGCAGGAAAAGCATACGATATCTTCGACAGGAAAGACGACGACAGCATCAAGATCATATTCAAGCCGTAATTCGATGAATGACGATATCGTTTAACAGTACGACCTTAAAATAATTCGCACTATGTCAAGTATATCAAAGGCATCCGAAACAACTGGAGGGAGAAATATTTTCTTCAGTTGCTAGGATGTCTTTTGATTTATAGCCAGAAAATGTCTGAAGCTTCATCAATGGGGGAAAGATGATAGTGTAGAAAAGAAAGGGTGAGGACGTATGGCATTTGATTACGATATGGATTTTGATTCTATCGACTTCAGGGAACAGCCTGAATTATATCGGGTCGGCAGGGGAGAGCAGGGCGTGCTGATGGTTGAACCTTACAAGAGCGAGATATTGCCCCATTGGCGCTTTAAAACGCCTGATATCGCAAAAGATTCTTCTGAAAAAATATACGCTATGTATCTGGATTATAAAAAGTCAGGTGATTTCGTCGGGATGGATATGTCGCGAAAATTTCTGCAGATGGGATATACTCGTGCGCGTCGATATGCAAATTATAAGGGTGGACGTAAATATGATGAAGACGGCAATATAAAGGATAGAGAAATAGATTCTGAAAAGGCGGAAGCGGCTGCAATTTTCGAAAAGAAGTGGATAAAGGTTCGGGAAGATGAAGAATATCTTGCACTTAAAAAAGAACACCAGAAAAAGTATGGATGATGATCACAATGAAGAAGGCAGCGCAAGAAGACATGTTGGGCATACGCGCTCTGATATAATGGAGCCAAGGAGAGTGACGCCATGAAAGTACTCGTTGATGCAGATGCATGTCCCGTAAAAGATATCGTGATTGAATCAGTCGCCCGCAAATCTATACCGGTCGTGCTGGTATCCAGCTTGTCCCACTATTCTCCAAAAGACCTTCCGTCCCACGTTGAGAGCATCTATGTCGAAGCGGGGCCGGATGCGGCGGATTTTCGCATTGTAAAATTGGCTGAGGGTGAAGATATAATTGTTACCCAGGATTATGGCTTAGCTTCGTTATTGCTGCCTAAAGGTTGTACAGTCATTCATCACAAAGGGTTTATGTATACCAATGATAATATCGACCATCTTCTTGAGACCCGTTATATGGGTGCTATGATACGAAAAGGAGGCGGCCGTACGAAAGGTCCTAAACCTTTATCCAAAGAGGACCGTATGGCATTCTCCGAGCTGTTTCTTCAAAAGATTGAACATTTGGCTATAGAGTAGATGACTATACTAACTTAAAAAATTTATGAGTAATATCAAAACTGATAAAACAAGGAAGGATGAATATAGATGGATGTTAAATTTCCAATAGGTAAATTGAGTGTGCCCGATAACGTGAACAAAGAGAATGTTGACGAGTGGGTTGCTCAAATTGAAACGTACACCAAACGTCTGAGAGAACAAGTGGATGGACTCACGGAAGAACAGCTGGAGAAGACATATCGTGAAGGTGCCTGGAATGTGCGCCAATTGGTCCACCATATAGCAGATTCCCAGTTGAATATGTACCAGCGTCTAAAACTGGCCTTAACGGATGACGCGCCTAAAGTACCGGCTTTTCTTCAAGAGGAGTGGGCAACTCTGCCTGATATGAATCTTCCGGTGGAAAGTTCAATCAAAATGTTGGAAGGCATGAACGCGCGCATTGCTTCAATCGGACGCGACCTCACCAAAACTCAATTAGATCGTTATTTTGTACATGATACCAATGGGAAGATAACAGTAGCCACAAAGATGGCAAAGCTTGCCTGGCATGAAGAGCACCATCTTGCACACATCAAAATAGCACTATCCAAGTGAATCCGGAATAGTTGATTATAAAGTAAGGAGGGGTGAAATGGATATCGATTTTCAATATATACACACAAATAATATTGACCTGCATATGGCTGTGGCGGGTCCAGAAGAAGGTGAACTGGTAGTCTTACTCCATGGCTTCCCTGAGTTCTGGTACAGCTGGAGGAGACAGATACGTGTATTGGCCCAGGCGGGTTACCGGGTGATCGCCCCTGACCAGCGCGGATATAACAAAAGTGATAAACCTGCAGGAGTCGGGGCATATGCCATAAATATCCTTAAAGAAGATATAATTGGGCTCATCGATCACTTCAACAGGGATGAGGCGGCGATTGTCGGACACGACTGGGGTGGTGCTGTGGGATGGCATCTCGCAAGTATCAATCCCGAGAGGGTAAAGTGTTTTACCGCAATCAATATGGCCCATCCAGGCGTATTTCCAGAAGTCATGATGGCTAAGCCCACCCAAATACTGAAGAGTGCCTACATGCTCTTTTTCCAGCTTCCACGTCTTCCAGAATTCATTATGAGTTCTAGAGACTATAGTAACCTGGAACAAATGTTGAAAGTGACGAGTAAAAAAGGTACATTTTCCGATAACGAGCTTGGCGCCTATAATATTGCCTGGTCTAGGCATAACGCGTTGAAAAGTATGTTGAATTGGTATCGGGCGATACCCCATAGTATAAAAAGCATCGACAAGAAATCCAAAGTGGAGGTGCCTGTAAAAATCATCTGGGGCAGTTCAGATCAATTTCTTTCGCAGCGGCTAGCAGAGGAGAGCCTTAAGTATACCCATAGTCAAAGAGTGGTATGGGTGAATGGCGCTACGCATTGGGTCCATCAAGAGTACCCTGATTTCGTCAATGAACAGATATTGCAATTTCTAGATGAACATAAGTAAGGAAAGTAATCTTTTGTCGTAACCGTCTGACTTCATGTCAGGAAAATGTAAAAAAAGCCAGGCCCCATGCTTATATTTAAGCATGGGGCCTGACGTTACTGATTTTCACCATTCATTCGGAAAGAAGACGAACAATCTTCAAAATCCCTGTTGTGACTAAAGCTGTTTCTTCAGCTCCAGTTATCAAACTCTTTTTGGGAACAGAATACATAATGTCCGTTGCCGAAGTCCCTGAGTGTCACTTCTTCATCTTCACTGTAATTATGCTGGCTGGCATCATAGTCCACCCTTTTCCTCTTTTTCTCAGTACGAGGATCAGGTTGGGGAACTGCCGAGAGCAATGATTTCGTATAAGGGTGGATCGGGTTATTATAAAGATCGGACGCCTCTCCAACTTCGAGGAGTTGCCCCATATACATTACAGCGATGCGGTCTGATATATACTTGACCATCGATAAATCATGGGCAATGAATAGATAAGCAAGTCCGCGTTCTTCCTGAATTTCTCTCATCATGTTGACGACTTGAGCTTGAATGGACACATCAAGCGCGGAGATCGGTTCATCAGCTATTATCAGTTTAGGATCAAAGCTGAGGGCACGTGCAATACCGATCCTTTGACGTTGGCCTCCTGAGAATTCGTGAGGATACCTATTGGCATGTTCACGGTTCAAGCCTACTGATTCGAGCAGTTCATATATCTTTATGCGACGTTCTTTCTTGTCCTTATATATGCCGTGGATTTCATATCCTTCGGCAAGAATTTCAAAGACAGTCATCCTTGGGTTGAGGGAAGCATATGGATCTTGGAATATCATTTGCAGTTCCTGGTTGAATTTCTTTTGTTCCTTAGTGGACAACTGATCTGTATGCTTACCATTGAATATGACTTCGCCACCGGTCTTCTCATAGAGCTTGATGATTGTTCTGCCTGTAGTCGATTTACCACAGCCAGATTCTCCAACAAGGCCAAGGGTCTCACCCGGCATCACATGGAAAGTAATATCATTTACAGCTTTAAGCGGATTGTTTTTTGCACCAAAGTATTTTTTTAAGTTCTTTACTTCAAGTATGGGTGCTGTCATCAGTTGTCACCCCCTGTGTATTGAAGATATCTGTTTTTAATGATGTCTGGTATTTCTGATTCCGGTGCATCAGGATGCAGCCTCCATGTTTTAGCGAAATGCTGATCATTTACTTTGAACATAGGTGGGTTTTGTTCATAATCTATTTTCATGGCGTGTGGATTCCTCGGTGCAAACGCATCTCCCTTTGGAGGGTCTGTCAAGTCTGGCGGTGAACCTTCTATAGTACGTAATTTTTGTTCCCTATCTTCGTTCAAGTCGGGCATAGATCCCAATAGACCCCATGTATAAGGGTGTTGTGGGTTATAGAAGATATCCTCTACCGTTCCCACTTCAACTATTTCGCCAGCATACATTACTGCTACACGATCAGCAACATTGGCTACAACTCCAAGATCGTGTGTGATGAATATGATTGATGTCTGGGAATTTTTTTGAATTTCTTTCATCACATCAAGTATTTGAGCTTGGATAGTTACGTCAAGAGCAGTTGTAGGCTCATCTGCGATAAGTAGTTTTGGATCGGCTGCAAGTGCAATCGCAATGACGACACGCTGTCTCATACCACCCGAGAATTCATGTGGATACTGATTGAGACGCCTCTCTGGCATTGGAATGCCTACCATCTTCATCAGTTCAAGTGCACGCTTTTTAGCATCGTTCTTAGAGATTTTCTGGTGTTTCAGCATCACTTCTGTAATCTGCTTACCTATTTTCATAGTCGGATTTAAAGAAGTCATGGGATCCTGGAAAATCATGCTTATATCTTTCCCTCTTACTTTTTCCATCTGTTTCTCAGAAAGATCAAGCAGATTCTTATCATCAAAAAGTATTTCACCACTGGAATAGATGGCAGGAGGTTGTGGGAGCAACTTCATTATGGCCTGGTTTGTGACACTTTTACCTGACCCCGACTCACCGACAATCGCTAGCGTCTCTCCCTTATATACATCGAAGCTTACTCCTCTAACTGCATTTACAGTACCTGCGTAAGTTGAGAAATCTACATGCAGGTCTTTCATTTGGAGAACTGGTTCATTCATCAATATCACTTCCTTAACTTAGGATCCAAAGCGTCTCTCAGTCCATCGCCAATCGAATTAAATGCAAAGATTGTCAAACTGATAAATAGCGCTGGGAAAAATAGTCTCCAAGGTGCGTTCGCCAATGCCGGATAGCCATCGTTGGCCATAGTACCCCAACTGGCTAGTGGCGCAGGTACACCAAGCCCCAAATAACTTAGGAATGCTTCTGTGAAGATCGCATTCGGTATTGTAAGTGTCATCGTAACGAGTATGGCGCCAAGTGCGTTGGGAAGTAGGTGCCTTCTGATCAAATGGAGATTTTTGGCACCAAGTGTCCTGGCGGCAAGTACATACTCCTGGTTCTTCAGTTTAAGTATCTCCGAGCGTGTAATACGAGCCATGTTCACCCAACCTGTCAGAGACAATGCAATGATCATAGGAATCAGCCCAGGCTGCATGACAACAAGGAGTATGATGACAACAAGAAGATACGGAATAGCTGTTAGGATATCAGCGATACGCATCATAATTTCGTCAGTCCGTCCGCCTTTCAAGCCAGCGATGGCTCCCCAGGCTACACCGATTATAAGGTCGATGATCGCGGCTGCGAAACCGATGAATATTGAGATTCGAGCCCCAATCCATACACGTGTGAATATGTCACGTCCAAGATCGTCAGTTCCAAACCAATATGTGCCGTTTGGAGAAACATTGTAATCTCCATTCTGCTGTCTATAGGAGAATTCTGAAATCATGGGTGCGAATATGGCACCGAGAATAATGAGGAAAAGTGTGACAAATCCTACTAGCGCCAGCTTATTTCTTATGAATCTTCTGGATACTTCTCCCCAGAAGGAAATCGACTTCTTGGCAAGTATTTCTGTTTCGTCGGAACGTGTACCGACAACTTCAAAATCTGAATCGTTGAGTTTCGGAATATCTTTATTTGCCACCTGATTTTCCTCCTCTCAGTTTGATGCGCGGGTCGATAAAGCTGTAAAGAATATCAACTAATAATACAGCAAGAAGCAGGATGATAGAGTAGAAGACCGTCGTACCCATTATTACTGTATAGTCACGGTTTGTGATACTCGTAACAAAATATTTACCCATGCCAGGGATTGCAAAAATCTCTTCGATGACGAAACTGCCGGTAATGATTCCTGCTGTGAGCGGAGCCAAATATGTAACGACAGGCAATAATGCATTTCTTAGGGCGTGTTTGAAGACGACCACCCATTTTGATATGCCTTTTGCTTTAGCCATTTTGACATATTCACTATTCGTTTCTTCAAGCATGCTGGAACGTGTCAGTTTGGCTATAAATGCCATAGGCGTGGAAGCTAAAGCCACGGCCGGCAATATGCTGTATAGGAAACCTTCCCACCCTGCGATAGGGAACCATCCGGCTTTTAGGGCAAGGTAATACTGTAGTATCGAGGCCATTACAAAGGATGGTACTGATATACCGATGACGGCTATTACGCTCATCAGGTAATCTGGCCACTTGTTATGGAATAGTGCAGCAATGGTACCGATCAATACTCCCATACCGACTGCAATGAACATGGCTTCAAGTCCAAGTGTCATTGAAATTGGGAAGCCTTCTGCGATCATATCGTTTGTTTCACGATACCGATATTTCATTGAAGTACCAAAATCGCCTTTAACTGTATTTACCAGATATTCTCCGTACTGAACATACCATGGATCATCGAGACCATATTTTTCATTCAGACTTTCCTGGATGGCTGGGGGCACTGTCCTTTCTGAAGCGAAGGGGTTTCCTGGAGCCAAGCGCATCAAGAAAAATGTTGCTGTGATAATTATAAATAAAGCAATGATGATGTATATAAGGCGCTGACCAATATATTTGACCATCTTTAGCGCTCCTTCCTCAAAAATGACAGGTGAGTATATTTATACTCACCTGACAGTGTATTTCTTATCTTATGAAGTCTATTCTTCGATGTCTACGTATTTCAATTGTACGTTACCAAGTGGGTCTGGTGTCATATTCTTAACTTTATCTTCATGCACCGAGAGGTTCGTGTAGAAATATATCGGTGCAATCGGGAAGTCTTCCATGAAGACACTTTCAGCTTCCTGTAGCATTTCTGTACGGGCTGCTTCGTCTGTTTCTTCTGATGCCTGGTCTAGAAGGTTGATGTATTCTTCATCTGTCCAGCCTGTGTTGTTGTTACCTTCTTCTGTTTTGAAGATTTCAAGGAAGTTGACAGGGTCGTTGAAGTCGGCGAGCCAGCCGTAACGGCCAACTTGGTGTTCACCGGCGTCAAGTGCTTCAAGATAGACTTGCCACTCTGAGTTATCGAGTGTGACATCGATTCCCAGGTTCTCTTTCCAACCTTGTTGTACGAACTGTGCAATAGCAGCGTGCGCTTCACTTGTATTGTAGGAGAGTGCAATGCTGAGTTCGGAAGGGTCTTCCATACCGAGTTCTTCAAGTCCAGCATCAAGAGCTGCTTTTGCATCGTCCATGTTACCTGGTTCAAAGTATTCTTCAGGATCTTCAAAGCCTTCCATTGTCAGAGGTACGAGACCTGTTGCAGGTTCTTGTTCACCTTTAGTGACGTTGTTGATGAGCCCTTCACGATCGATGGCGATTGTGAGCGCCTCACGGATATTTTTGTTCTGCATGATTTCATCTTGTGTATTGAATACATACATATAAGTACCGGCTTGGTCGCTGACATTCAACGTACCATTGTCCTTAAACTTATTAAGAGCATTCAAATCAATTGAGTTGAACGGTGAGCCGAGATAGTCAAGATCTCCGCCTTCGTACATTTTAAGTGCAGTGGATTCACTTTCCACCATGTCGATGTTAACTGTTTCAAGCGCTACATTTTCAGAATCCCAGTAATCCTCATTCTTTTGAAGGACAATTTCATCTGAACTTGTGAAGCTTTCCAGATTGAATGGTCCATTTCCAATATAGTTCTCACCATTTGGATCCGTGTGCCAATCTGGATTTTCTTCTGCCATCTTAGAGTTGACAGGGTAGTAAGTGTAGAAGGCCGTCAATTCATCAAAGTAAGGTGTCGGGTTGACCAGTGTTACTTCAAGTGTCTTTTCATCAACTGCTGTAACTGCTACATCTTCTGCAGAGCCTTCGCCTGAGTTGTATGCTTCAGCACCTTCTATGTAGTACAGTTGATATGCATAGTCTGAAGCATTCTCAGGGTCAAGTGCCCATTTCCAGGCATATTCGAAATCATCTGCTGTAACAGGGTCACCATTGGACCATTGAGCATCTCTTAAAGTATACGTATACGTTTTTTCATCTTCACTGACCTCGATATTCTCAGCCATGGCAGGCTCAGGGTTACCTTCAGGATCGAGACGTGTCAAGCCTTCAAAAACACTTGCCATGATTGCACCAGAAGTCGTATCAGTCGCGAGTGCTGGGTGGAAAGAAGGTGGGTCTGAAGCAATCGAAAGGTTGATGGTTTTACCATCTGATCCTTCGCTGCTGGAACTGCCTTCTTCGCCGCCACCATTTCCGCTGTCGTCTCCACCGAAGTTACATGCGGCAAGGACGAGTGTCAAAGTCAGGAAAAGCAATAAAGCCTTAAAACTTTTCATACAATTCACTCCTTTTTTATTATTCTAATTATACTGCTAATTACAGGACTATTACAACACTACAATTGTGTAATATGACAAACTTATCAAATGCACCCTCATTTGAAAACGTTTGCTTTTAGTATTATCTATAAATTCAATCAAGTTGTCAAATTTAAAATAATTAAAAATTAAAACCTCTTGCAGATGAGCACTTTACTTTTGAAGACTATACTTTTAAAAAAAGGGTATGGACAACGATACAGAAAATAAATATGGGAGAGGTGCTAAGATGAAGATTCTATTGACCGGAGCTTCAGGATATATAGGCGGCAATCTATTAAAGAGTCTTAAAGAAGATAATGAAATAGTCGCAGTGTCGAGAAACACATCTAACAAAAAGAATGAAGAGAATGTAACTTGGAAGGAAGCGGATCTTTATTCGCAGATAGATATTGAAGAAGTGATGGAGGATATAGATATTGCGGTGTATCTCGTACACTCGATGCAGCCTTCGTCAAAGTTGTCTCAAGGAAAGTTTAAGGATATGGATGCGATTCTAGCCGATAATTTTGCGTGGGCTGCTAAACAAAAGGGCGTCAAGAGAATCATTTACCTAAGTGGAATCATACCAGAAGATGCTCATTTATCGGAGCATCTATCGAGCCGCCTTGAGTGCGAGGAGATTTTGGGGGCTTACGGAATCCCTGTAACAACATTGAGGGCGGGGCTTATAGTAGGTCCGAAAGGATCATCTTTCCCAATCTTGCATAATCTTGTCAAACGGCTGCCAACGTTGATATTGCCTTCTTGGGCATATAATCGTACGCATCCTGTTGCATTGAAGGAGGTCATCGAGGGATTAGGCAAAATCGTCAGACGGGAACCAAAAAACAATGAATCCATCGATATAGGCGGACCTGAAGAGAAGACATATAAGCAGCTATTTGAAGAGACAGCTGAAGTGATGGGAAAAAAACTGCCGATGGTTGATGTGCCGATCATTCCTATAACTTTGTCGAAACTATGGGTAAGACTCATTGCCCAGAAACCTAAAGAAATGGTCTATCCTCTGTTGGAAAGTCTATCCCACAGCATGGTGATGCACGATGAAAATCGCGTTGAAGGCATTTCAGACGCCAAGACGACATTCAAGGAGAGCGTGCGTATTGCGCTTGACGACGAAATGGATACTGCCGGATTATCAAGACCGGAAGTGATAAAAAAACAGGATCTTGAGAAAAATGATGTGAAATCCGTACAGCGCATTCGGATTCCCGCCAAGTGGTCGGTTGACGATGCTGCTGACTATTACATTAATTGGCTATCAAGAATCGGTGGCAAATTCATTACGACCCGGGTGAGAGATGCCGAAACATCAATCACCTTACCTTTCTTCAAATCTCCAATCCTTGTCCTTGAGCGTTCCAAAGAACGCTCTTATGAAGATCGCATCCTTTATTATATTAAGGGAGGAAAATTTTCTCAGGAGCGGCAGGACGGGCGTGCTCGCCTGGAATTCAGAAGAATTCTGGACTCGAATGAAGTGCTCATCGCCATCCACGAATATGAGCCAACCTTGCCATGGTATGTCTATACGCTGACACAAGCAAAGGTTCATCTGCTTGTCATGAAGGCATTCGGACTGGAGACAAGGGTGCTTGCGAACATGCTGGACTCGAGATATGCCAAATATGCCTCAAGTCCAACATCGAGTTAATATTAAACAGAAAGCACGTAGTCAGAAGTATTGATTACGTGCTTTCTATTGCAGTCTGTCCGTATTATGGGACAGTGAGCAATCAATCTTAGCAGCAGCTATGAATATGATATTCTAGACGGGAAAGGATGATAGCATGTCACAACAAGTGTTCTTGAATGACACACAAATACCGATAAAGGATTATAAACTGGAAAATGAAGGTGGCCAACGACGCTTGACGGTAATCTTTAATGTCACCAGCAAAGATTATCATGATATTGCAGTGCTGTTATACGAGCGGACTTTCGATATCAAATTGCCTTCCGAATCTTTGGATTTCAAGGGAACGATAGTAAATTATTCGACTTCACTGGATAATCTATATGAGCCAGGACAAACTGCAGAATACCGTGTCACGCTACAAGAGGTTGCATAGGGGGAGACAAGTTATGAGACTGAGTATTTTGGACCAGGCTCCAATTTCTGAAGGCCAATCTGCAAAAGAGGCCTTGGAAGCATCGTGCCAACTGGCCCAAGTCGGAGATGAATATGGGTTCAATCGATTTTGGGTGGCTGAACACCACGCTCTACCTAGCCTGGCCTCCAGTACGCCGGAAGTGTTTTTGGGATATGTAGGGTCCCACACGAAACAAATAAGAATCGGATCAGGAGCCACATTGCTCCCATACTATAAACCTTACAAAGTGGCAGAAAATTTCAATATGCTGGCAACGCTATTTGAAGGGCGAGTAGATCTCGGTATCGGTCGGGCACCAGGCGGACCATCTGAAGCATCTGAAGCCTTGACGGACGCCTTTTTACCCCAAGTGTTCAAAATGCCGGAGCTGGTGGATGAATTGATCGAGCACAATCAAAATGCCACTGCTAATCCGCCTGCTAATCCGCTTCCAGCTGTTCCACCATCTTTGTGGATGCTTGGCACCAGCCCCAAGAGTGCAACTTTTGCAGCAGAAAAAGGGCTGTCCTATTGTTTTGGTCAATTCATGAGTGATGAAGACGGATCAGAAGTGGTGAAACAGTATAAGAAGGAGTTCCAACCACGGGATGGTCAGGACTGGCCTCAAGCAATGTTGGGGATATCAATCGTTTGTGCGGATACTTCGGAAGAAGCACATGAAATCGCCGACAGCTGGGTTGTATGGCAATTGATGCAGTCGGAGGGTGCAACAGAAAAAGTGCCGTCTTCTGAAACGGCACGTGCGTATATGGATTCAATGGAAGACCCCGCAAAAGTTGAAGCGGCTAAGCAGAAGATGATTATCGGTGACCCGACTGATGTTGTGGATGAGCTTGAAAGGCTTCAGGAATCCACCGGAGTCGATGAATTCATAATCATCACAATTACGCATTCGCCCGAAGATAAATGGAAATCCTATAAACTCATTTCAAAGGAAGTTAAAAATAGATAGTTGTTTTGACTTTATATTTGTTTTTTAGGTTCAGAGACTTTCCAGTTGTTTGAGCAATGCATCACCAGCATTACCACCAGAGATGACAAAGCATATATCATCATCAGCATTCACTTTTAACTGCTTTGAGAGTATGGCGGCAATTCCGATACAGCCCGAAGGTTCTGCAAGGATCTTGCCCTCCATCAGCATCAATCTGGTAGCCGACAGCAGCATTTCCTCCTGGACATTTAGCATGCCATCGGCATGTTTCTGGATGACCGGGAAATTTTCAATGCCTGGCTGATTAGTGACGAGTGCATCTGCAAGGGTATGCTGGTCTTCGACCTTTTTTCTCTCACCTGCTTTCAGGCTTACGGTGTAACGTGGTACGGAGGCAGGCTCGGCTCCATACACCTTAATGTTTTCCATGACAGGTTTGACAGCTGAAAGGATGCCTCCAAGCAAGCCGCCCCCGCTCGTCGGCACTATTATTTTGTCGATGTTCGGCGATGCGTTTATAATTTCAGAACCGACAGTTCCCTGTCCTGCCATAATATCGGCATCGTCATAAGGGTGAAGCAGTGTATAACCATGTTTTTCAGCTAGTTCCTCACTGATGGTGAAGCGTTCTGAGACATTGCATTTGATAATGTCCGCACCATACTGTTCGATAGAGTGAACCTTGAATGGCGATGCGGTATCGGGAACAACCACAGTTGCTTTTATGCCTAGTGATTTTGCAGCATATGCCACCGCCTTCCCATGATTGCCGGATGATGCGGTAATGATGCCTTTTTCCTTATCCCTAGAAGACATCTTCAATATTTTGTTCATGGCTCCACGGAATTTGAAGGACCCTGTAATCTGCATATTTTCCAGCTTTAAATAGACTCGGCATCCTAAAGCTTCATCAAGTGCCCGCGCTCTGATGAGGGGCGTTTCAGTTATATGCTCTTGTATTCTTTTTGCTGCATCGTCAATCATTTGAATTGTGACCATGGTTTCAACTCCTCTCTTTTGCTCCATTATACGTGGGCGGATTGAATCAAGGAAATTAAAATGTAAAATCATCTAGGTTTCTGCAATTGCACGACATCTTCGACGGGAAGGGTTTTGTAAATCTTTTCATGTAAATCGCGCGCCATATATCAAGCGCTTATGGCCCTTGATAAAAGTGATGATGAAACTGGTAAACAGTCGCACTGTCTAATCAGTGACCAAATATTTCTAGCCCAGAAAGGATGAGTGGATGTATAAGGAAGTGTTATTGGCAATAGATGGCTCCGAGAATAGTCGCAGAGCGGCGGAAGAAGCACTTCATCTTGCAGATGGTAAAACCCGGATCACCCTCCTCCATGTGATGGACCCTGATGATAACCAGGGGGACATAGTAAGGTCGACGAATGAACGCGCATGGAATAAAAAAAAGAAGGATGAAGTGTCTTCCATCATTGCATTCTTCGACAGGGAGAATGTGGGACATAAATATTTGACGCGCCGCGGCCTGCCCGCTAAAGAAATCATTAAAGAAGCTGAATTGGAGGATTATGAGCTTGTGGTCATAGGTAGCAGGGGGTTGAGCAGATTCCAGGAGATGGTGCTTGGCAGTGTCAGCCACAAAGTGGCTAAACGTGCAGAAATCCCTGTAATGATCGTCAAATGAATACTCCCGATCTAAAGTTGCCATACAGGCGATACCTTATCGTAGCCCCTTCAATAAGTGGCTTTCTTTGACATGAAAGGCTTTTCATAAGGTATGATGGTTATGCTTTCGAATGTAAATAATGGATGAGGTGCAAGGGATGAAGGGTAAAAGCATTATTTTCTTTGATATTGACGGAACTTTGTTGGATCATGATAAAAAGCTGCCGTCTTCAGCCAAGCAGGCAATCGCGGAATTGAAGAAAGCGGGTCATATCGTTGCAATCGCAACAGGGCGTGCTCCATTTATGTTCAAAGAATTGAGGGAGACACTCGGCATCGATACATATGTCAGTTTCAATGGTCAATATGTCGTCCTCGAGGGTCAGACCATATATAGAAACCCCCTCGACTCAAAAGCGTTGGAGGCTCTGACGGAAGACGCCCTCGGCAATGACCATCCGGTCGTCTATCTGGATGAAGAAGATATGATGTCGAACGTGCCTGAACATGAATATATCACAGAAGGCATTTCGACACTGAAGCTCGGCATGATGCCTGGTCATGATCCCACATATCATGAGACACGAACACTTTATCAGACGCTGCTCTTCTGCCCGGAGGGTGAGGATGCACAGTATGAAGAAAAGCATGTTGCATTCGACTTCATCAGATGGCATCCGGTCAGCATTGATGTCTTGCCGAAGGGCGGATCAAAAGCGCTCGGCATCGAAAAAATAACTACCCAATTGGGGATTTCTGATGAGAATCAGTATGCATTCGGAGATGGTCCGAATGATCTGGAAATGTTGAGCGCCGTCCATCATAGTGTAGCGATGGGCAATGCGGCCGACGAAGTTAAATCGTATGCCAAGTATGTCACTAAAGATGTGGATGAGGATGGTCTCCTCCACGGCCTGAAAATGGTAGGGCTTATAGAGTAGAAGAACTGCAGGCTTTTGCCTGCAGTTCTTTTTTTGTATCGAATATTGATGACCATCAATTTTTAATCAGCCGGCAGCGTCTATAATAAGAATTAAGCAAGGCGCCGGCAATTAAAAATAAAACAGAAGAGGTGGCAATTATGACGAGGTGGCTAAATAAGCATTTGAACCAAATGATGTATGTTTCTGGAGCATTGATCATAGTGGGAATAATATTCAGGGTGGCGGGGTATGCCGAAATAATGAATATGACATTCATTGCTGCAACGATTGCAGCAATCGGTCCAATCGTCAACAAAGCATGGATGGCACTCAGGATGAAAAGTTTCAGCATAGAACTCCTCATCACCATTGCAGTAATTGGGGCGATGTTGATACAGGAATACACTGAAGCGGCAATTGTAACATTCTTGTTCCTGTTTGGCGCATATTTGGAAAAAAGGACTCTGAACAAAACAAGGGATTCAATTCAGGCACTTGTAGATATGGCGCCTGCAACGGCAACTGTGTCAAGGGACGGACAGGAGCACGAAGTTGATGTCGATGAGGTGGAGGAGGGGGAGAGAGTAATCGTCAGACCCGGGGGTAAAATACCAGTTGACGGCATCATATCAAGTGGCCAGGCACACATCAATGAGTCTGCCATAACCGGAGAATCGAATCTGAGGTTCAAAAATGAAGCGGCTGAAGTGTTTAGTGGGAGTGTGCTAGACGAAGGTTATATTGAACTGACGGCAACTAAGGTCGGAGAAGATACAACATTCTCTAAAATCATTGAGCTGGTAGAGGAAGCGCAGGAAAGTAAGAGTGGCACGGAAAAGTTCCTGAATAAGTTTGCCCAGTACTATACGCCAGCAATCGTAGTGCTCGCGGTGTTGGTTTTCATGCTTACACGAAACCTGCATCTCGCCATCACCTTTTTGGTCATCGCCTGTCCAGGTGCATTGATTATCGGAGCTCCTGTAGCCTACGTTGCAGGTATAGGCAACGGTGCTAAAAATGGTGCACTCATCAAGGGTGGCGAAATTATAGATAACTTTGCAAGAATTGACACAGTGATATTTGATAAAACAGGTACTTTAACTGAAGGACGCCCTTCAGTATCAGATATCATGGTATTTGATGATACGGATCGAGACAAGCTCCTTGAACAGGTTGCGAATATTGAAATGGTCAGTGAGCATCACCTTGGACAGACAATCGTCAAAGAGGCGAAAAAACGTTCACTGAGCGTGGACATGGAAGATGTAACTGATGCAGAAGCATGGAAGGGCAGAGGGGTCACCGGGAAATATCGGGGAGATGATTTTGTCATCGGCAACCTCAAACTGATGGAGGATTATGGGGTGAATGTAGGGCTGAGAACTAAAGAAAATTACATCAAACAACAAAAGATGGGTAATACAGCGATATTTGCAGCAAGGAATGGTGAAGTCGTCGGGATCATATCCATCATGGACCAAATCAGAAGAGATGCTTTTGAAGCAATCACAACTTTGCGTGATAAAGGGGTAGGGAAGTTGGTCATGTTGACGGGTGACAACGCATATTCTGCTGAAAAGGTAAGCGGTATACTCGGTTTGGATGAATATCATGCAGAATTGATGCCCGATGATAAAATGAGGTATATAGAGAATGAAAAAGAAGCGGGCAGGCGGGTGATGATGGTTGGTGATGGCATCAATGATGCCCCAGCGTTGGCATTTGCAGATGTTGGAATCGCCATGGGTCACGGCGGTACGGATATCGCAATGGAGACAGCAGATGTAGTGTTGATGGGGTCAAGGATGGAACAGTTGGCTCATGGATTTACGATCTCGAAAGCAACTTATAGAGTTATGCTTCAAAACACAGCGATTGCGTTGCTGACGGTGGCGTTGCTGCTTGGCGGAGTACTTTATGGATATATCCATCTCGCCTCTGGTATGCTCATACATGAAGTCAGCATACTGCTTGTCATACTGAATGCAATGCGTCTGAGAAAATTGAGGGAGCGCAGCCCGAAAGTTGCACAAATGAAAGAGAGCATGGGTTAGGAGGCATTATGTAATGGAACAACACGCCAATCATAAGATGTGTGTCAGGAAAGTCCCGATTTTCAACCATCTTACCGATAAGGAAATGGATGAAGTATTCAACCAGGTCAATTCAAAAACTTACAAAAGGCAAGAGCATCTTTATATGGCAGGAGACCCCGAAAACGCTCTGTTTGTCCTTCATCGCGGAAAGATTCGTATATACCGTCTGAACGAAGAGGGCAAAGAACAGTTGATCCGCGTCCTCATGCCGGGAGACTTTACCGGTGAACTGGCTCTTTTTGGGGGGGAGACAATGCATGACTCCTATGCTGAAGCAGCAGAAGATTCGAAAGTATGTGAGATTCAAAAGAAAGAATTGTACACGCTTCTTAAGGAGTATCCAGAGATCGGAATCAAAATAATAGAACGATTTTCTGAACGCTTGAGTGAAGTCGAACAACAGGCCACCAATATTTCATTGCTTAGCAGTGAAGAGCGGTTGATTGAATTCATACGGACGGATGTGGATGAGAACGATCGTTTGAAGCTATCGATGACGAAAAAGGATCTGGCGTCCTACTTGAGTATGCAGCCTGAGACACTGACCCGGCTATTCAAGAAATTGGAACAAGACGAGGTATTGGAAAGGGTCGACCATAAAACCTACAATCTGTTGGACTACAGCATACTGTAAGAAGTTTATAGACGGTGGACCAGGGTATATTTAATAATGATATCAATCAGGAAAGGTGATTATTAATGGCTAATTCAGATCGTAAACAGGAAGTAAGAAATGCACTTAATCTGCAAGTCGCCAATTTTACAGTGTTATGGACTAAGCTTCACAATTATCATTGGTACGTTAAAGGAAACAACTTCTTCTCATTACACGACAAATTTGAAGAGTTGTATGACACTGCAGCAGAATATGTGGATGAGCTTGCAGAGCGTCTACTTGCTATTGGTGGGGAGCCTATCGGCAAACAATCTGAAGCAATTGAGAAGGCAACTGTAAAAGAAGCAGAATATGATATAGAGGCTAATGCGATGGTCAGACAGCTTGTCCAGGATTATGATAATATCATCCAGGAGCTTGATGAAGGCAGAAAAGTAGCCGAAGAAGCGGGAGATGACCGTACAGCGGATACTTTCATTAGCATGACTACGGATATAGAAAAAAATAATTGGATGCTTAAATCATTCTTGGGTAAAGAGGTTAAGCAATAGCCACAAATCGGATAATCAATATGAAGAAGCACCCCATGGGTATTGTGCAAACAATCCATAGGGTGCTTCTGTCTTACGAAATGACCAAATTAGGGCACGCCGAATCATTAAATTAAAGCATGGCGAGTATTACTAGTATGAATCACTTGAGACATTCTTCTTCTTCGCAGCTTCTTTTGTATTGTATTTCCAAGCTTCGTCCTTGTCGATCATCTTTATTACAGCATAGACGGTCAGGAACTGTAGAAGTATGATCGGTAATCCCATCATACCGGAAACAATTTCAAGAGGAGCGAGGCCTCCGATTTGCATGAGCACAAGGGCCAATCCTGTAATGACGATGGCAATGAATATCCTTAGGAATTTAGACGGATCCTGTTTACTCATGTCATTCTTGCTTGTATAGGCAGCAATTGTAAACGTTGTAGAGTCGAGTGTCGTAGTAAGGAAAATCATGGCGATGATGATATAGACGACCATCACTATGCTTGAGAATGGCAATGTCTGAAGGATATCAGGTATTATTTGCACCGCTTCCTGTTCGCTTGCCAATGCCAATACATCGAGTTCTCCGTTCAGTTGGCTGTAGACTCCAATGCCTCCCAATACTCCTGTAGCGATCCAAGAAAGTAATGTCGGTGCGAGAAGATAAGTCAGGATCATTTCCTTTATCGTTCTTCCCTTGGATATTTTGGCGGCAAAGATACTGTGGAGCATCGCCCAAGTAGAGCTATATGCAATCCAGAATATCATGTGGTCACGCATATGCGCAGATTGTTCCACGGCTAATGAATCTGTAAAAAAGGAATAGGCGAAATAATTATTCAGTAGATGGCCAACCGTGTCTGTAAAATAATCAAAGATGAAAACGCCCGGACCGATGATCAATATGAATACTGCAAGCAACCCTGCAAGGTACATGTTCGCCACGCTCAACCGCTTGATGCCTTTCTCGATGCCGAGGTATGCACTGAGCGAGAACAATGATACCCAGATGATGGTGACAATCATGGTCATGGTGAATGTCACTTCCATATCAAGAAGGGCAGCCAGGTTGGATGTGATGATCGGTGTGCCCAACCCTAGCGTGACGGCAGCACCTGAAAGGATGCTGACAAGGAAAAGTATATCTATAAGTATACCGCCGATGCCATCAGTGAATTTATCTCCAAAGATGACGCGTGTCGCTTCTGAAATGCGCATCATCGGTCGTTTCTTTACGTGGATGATATAAGCGACTGCAGGAGCAGTCATGACAAATATGGAGAAGATCTGGAAGCTCCACATGTACATTGCATAGGCGTTACCCCATAATAGGGCTTCATTGGAACCAGCTTCTATACCGAAAGGGGGATTGTTTGCAACTTCGGCCCACTGTATCATACCAGTTCTCATTATGGTGGAACCGAGTCCCATTGCAATCAGTATTGAAGCGTAGGATAATAATGAAAACCGCGGCTTCTCACCAGGGTCCCCCAGTACGACTTTTCCGTATTTTGAAAAAGAGAGATAAAGGCCAAGTCCGAAAAGAATGGTGGCATACCAGATGTAGCCCCATCCGAACGATGCTATAATCTGATTAAAAATACCGTTGAGTATTTTTAAAGATTGTGACTCATAGAATGAGAAGGGTATGCTTATTGCAATGATTAGTAAAATGGAAGGTAGAAATATTTTCCAATCGATCGCCCTCCATCCAGTGAGTTTTGGTTTGTTCGACATTTTATTTTCCTCCTCGTCATTAAATTGTTACACTATATACATGCGTAATGCATATGTAAGCAGTGTAACATATTTTCAATCCCCAAAATGTTTTGTAGTACAATAAACGTTATGAAGATAATATAAACTTGAATGGAGAAATGAATCATGGATGAATCCAACGACCAAGCACTATCCTTGAAATTATACGTTATACTCCACCACGCTTTCCATGCCTTGCAGACTGAAGCTTTCAGGGATATGCGGAAGCATGGTTTGAAACCTACAGCTTTTGCGGTACTTGAACTGTTGTATAGTAAAGGTCCCCAACAAATTCAGCATATTGGGGAAAAAGTATTGATTTCCTCAAGTTCAATTACGTATGTCGTGAATAATCTTGTACGAGAAGGATACGTTATGAAAGAGCAATACAGTGGCGATCGGCGCATCACTTATGCCAGCCTGACGGAAAATGGTCAAGAATTGATGAAACACACTTTTCCGGAGCATGCGAAGCGTCTTGAGCAGGTGTCCGGGGGACTGGATGCAGAAGAGAAGGCTCAGTTGATTGATTTACTGAAGAAGTTAGGTAAGAACGCCAGTGGCTGATATGAAATCCATAGTAAGGGGGCGACATGAATGTGTCGTCCTTTTTTGTGCTCAATTCGCCAAGTTTTAGGGCGCATCATATTGTTTCACAGGAAACATCCCCTTCAGTAATTCAGTATTTCTGTAAGTTCATCCAACCGTCTAACTATATAATCAGGGGCATAAGAATGCGGGTTCGTATGGTTGTAAGGGTTGAACCAGCATGTGTCTATTCCGCTATTGATGCCTCCTTTGATATCTGATGTCAACGAATCGCCGATGATGAGTGCTTCATCATGCCTAAATTCTGGAATATTCATAGCTACATGATCAAAAAAAGCCTTCATAGGTTTGATTTGACCCCCTCCAGGTTTACAGATGAAATAAAACATCTGTAAACCTGGAGGGGGTTCTTTTATGACTGACAAATATTATTCATTTGAAGAAAAGCTGAAAATGATTCAGGAATTGAGGGTAGGCATCAGTCCAAGCCATATATCCACAAAGCATCAGGTGTCTGTTGAGACACTTAGAAAGTGGCGGATAAAGTATGAGAAGCATGGTGCTGAGGGATTAAAGAAACGGGACAGGCATAGAACATATACCCGCGGCTTTAAAAAAATGGTCGCAAAAGAATATATGAATGGAATGATCTCCACTCACGAACTCGCACACAAATATGACATACCGTCGAAAACAACTGTTCGGAATTGGATTATACGTTACAATAATGGTGAAGAAATAAGAACGACGCGGGAGGGAGCTTCACCATTGACCAAGGGACGGAAAACAACGTACGCAGAACGGGTTGAGATTGCGCAGTATCATGCACAGGGGGATATCAGTTATCGTGAACTTGCCGAAAGATTTGAGGTGAGTTACCAGCAGGCCCGGAATATCATTGTGAAATACAAGGAATATGGTGAAATCGGCCTTGAGGACAGACGCGGAAAAGGAAAATCAGAAGACCAGCTCACTGAGACGGACCGCTTGAACAGAGAAATTTCCATGCTCAAAGCAGATAAACGAAAGCTTGAGGTGGAGAACGCCCTGCTAAAAAAGTTGGAGGAACTCGAGAGGGATTAAAATACAGCCGGGTTCCCAGTCACACGCTCCACACTGCCATCACTACGTTGCATAATGAAGGCTATGCCATCTCTGAATTATGCCATACGGCAGGCATCTCAAGACAAGCGTATTATCAATATCAGAAACGCCCCGTGCCACACGCTGAAGCAGAGAATGACACAGTGGCCAGTGCGATTGCCGAAATCTATGTTGAAACGGACGGCATCTATGGCTATCGTCAGATGTGCCATGCGGTCAACAAAGCCTTGAGGACGGGGTATAACAGGAAACGCATCTATCGGCTGATGACACGGATGGGCTTGAAATCGGTGACCCGGATCAAAAAGAAACAATACGTCCCCCACACACCGCAACAGGTCGCTGAGAACGTATTGAACAGAGATTTCCACGCAGCCCATGTGAATGAGAAATGGCTCACCGATGTGACTGAATTCAAAGCGCTGAACGGAGAGAAAGCCTACTTGAGCGCGATCATCGATCTGTACGACAACAGTATTGTGGCCTACAAATTCGGCCGTTCAAACAATAATCAGCTTGTTTTTGATACATTCACTTCTGCGATTCAAAAGCACCCGCAGGCAACGCCGCTTGTGCACAGTGACCGTGGCTTCCAGTACACCTCCTACGGCTTTAAAAAGATTCTGGATGCCCAGCAGATTCAACAAAGCATGTCCCGCGTCGGAAGATGCATCGATAATGGCCCGATTGAAGCATTCTGGGGAAAAATCAAATCGGAACGGTTCCACATCAGACGCAAGCAGAAGTACTATGCGGATTATCAAACAATTATAGAAGACATTACACGCTATATTGAGTTTTACAACCACCACAGACCGCAACACAAATTCAAGGGATTGAGTCCGCTGGAATTCAGGGCATTGGCGGCATAGAAAAACGCCTGAGAATCTCCATTCTCAGGCGGGAAACATTTATATTATTTCATCTGTCAACTTGGTAGGGTTCAGATCACCTCACTGATGAAAACATTTAAAAAATAAGGCTGCAAACCTGATTTGAAAAGTCGGACCTCCTGAGTCTCCTTGACGCCATTAGTGATGATATACAGATCATGATAACGTGACAAACTATGAAGGAGATCCAGGGTTCCGTCGAACAGCCGGGTGCCGTACTCGGTGATATTGCTGCGATACAGATTATCGACTTCATGACCATCGACTTCAAAGCCAAGGGTGGAGAAGAAACGCTCGTGGCGCAACTTCAAGACATCTTCTTTTGAGATCAGATCTTTTTCAAGCATCTCCCAATGCTTTCTGTTTATTTCCTTGTACACGCTAAAGTGCCGTGGGGTGCTCGTGACCCCATGATATTCAAGAACCTTCTTCAGAGCGGTATGTTCAGCGTGACCAAAGTCCAATAGTGTATCGTCCAAATCGAATAGTAGTGTTTTATAATCCTTCAAGTTTTAGCCTCCTTATAATGTGTGGTAACATCATCAATTATAAAGTTATTTTAATGTAAATGCATATGGTATACTTAAGTGAAATTGCAAACGTTTGCACAAAAGGAGGATGCATATGGAAGAGCGCTCCAGTGGAATATTGCTTCATATATCTGCATTACCCGGGAAATACGGAATTGGTGATTTTGGGGAAAATGCATACCAATTTGTAGATTTTCTCAGCGCTTCGAGAACCCAGTACTGGCAGATACTGCCGCTTGGCATTACAAGTTATGGGGACTCGCCCTATCAAAGTTTTTCCGCCTTTGCCGGCAACCCTTATTTTATCGACTTGGATAGGATCGTTGAATCCGGTTGGCTGAGGAAATCTGAAATCACGAAGACGGATCTGGGTGAAGATGACGACACAGTCGATTACGCAAAATTATATAAGGGTAAAATGGCGTTGTTGGATACAGCATTTCAACGTGCGTATCCGGATGTGAAAAGTGAATTGGAATCCATGATGGAGCGCCATTCAGATTGGCTGCCGGATTTCGCTCTGTTTATGGCGATCAAACGGACCCATGATAATGCAGCTTGGACGGAATGGCCTGAACACTACCGCCTACGGGATGAGAAGACGCTACAGCACTTCTATGGGAGGCATGAAGCGGAAATAATGTTTTGGGTATTCACCCAATATCTCTTCTTTGAACATTGGCATGACCTTAAGGAGTATGCCAATGGGAAAGGTATAAAGATCATTGGGGACATACCTATTTATGTGGCTGCAGATAGTGTCGATGTATGGTCACGACCAGACCTCTATAAGCTTGATGAAAACTTGCATCCAAGTGTGGTGGCAGGAGTACCACCCGATATGATGAGTGATACCGGACAGCTGTGGGGGAACCCTATCTACGACTGGAAGAAGATGAAGGAAGAAGGTTACCATTGGTGGATCAGACGTGTCGAAGAAAGTTTCGAATTATATGACACTGTGCGGATTGATCATTTCAGAGGGTTTGAAGCATATTGGGAAGTGCCGGCCCAGGACGAAACAGCTGAAAATGGGAGATGGGTGAAAGGTCCTGGACTGCCTCTCTTTGAAGCCATACGTGAAAAATTAGGTGAGAAGGATATACTGGCCGAAGATCTTGGATTCCTTACCGAGGAAGTCTATGAACTTATTGCCTCGACCGGCTATCCAGGAATGAAAGTGCTTCAATTTGGTTTCGGAGGCAAAGAATCGGAATATCTTCCTCATAACTATACAAGGCACACAATTGCCTATACAGGTAACCATGATACACAGACCACAAAGGGATGGCTCGCCAGCGCGGATAGTGATACTTTCAATAAAGTCCAAGCATATTTGAACCTGACTGAGGCAGAGGGGCACGTAAACGGATGCATCCGAGGTGTTTTTGCATCCAGTTCGAATCTTGCAATAATACCTGTGCAGGATCTTCTGGGTTTGGGCGATGCTGCGCGGTTTAATGTCCCATCCACAATTGGAGGCAATTGGGAATGGCGTCTGACACCGGGGTCGCTCACCAAAGCACATAAAGACTATCTAAAAAATATAAACGAACGATACGGGAGGTCGCTATGACATCATTAAAACTTAAAGAAAGAATCGAAGGGCAAGCGTATGAGAGCCATGGACAATCCTTCTATGAATTGAATGAAAAAGAACAGTTCATCGTGGTTGGCAATGCAGTCATGGAACAGCTTGTGCCAAGGTGGATAGAATCAAAAAATAAATTCAAAAAGAAGAAACAGGCCTACTACCTGTCTGCAGAGTTCCTGATGGGGCGCGCACTCAGTAATAATCTTGTCAATTTAGGTATGGAAGATGAGGTCAAACGTACACTTGCAGAGATGGGAGTCGACTATAATGCCCTCGAGGAAGCTGAGGATGATGCAGGTCTTGGAAACGGAGGATTGGGTCGTCTGGCTGCTTGTTTCCTCGACTCAGGGGCAACCCTTGACTATCCTTTATCGGGTTATGGAATCCTTTACCAATATGGCATATTCAAGCAAAACTTTGTTAATGGTTTTCAAGTGGAGGAAGCGGATCCGTGGCTTGAACATGACAATCCGTGGCTTATAAAGAACAGCAATGACACGAGGGTTGTTGAATTCAGTGAAGAGGACAAAGTAGAAGCGGTCCCTTATGATATGCCGATTGTAGGGTATGGTGGGGAGACAATCAATACGCTACGTCTATGGAAAGCGGAAGCCATCAATAAATTCGATTTTAATGCATTCGACGAGGGCAAGTATATCGAATCTGTCCGTGCCCAGAACGAAGCAGAAACGATTTCGCGTATCCTCTACCCCAATGACTCGACATATGAAGGTAAACGTCTCAGATTGAGGCAGCAGTATTTCTTCACATCTGCCTCTTTACAGGATCTTATGGAGAAGTATAAGGCGGAAGGTCATAAGAATTATGATGATTTCTCCAAGATGCATTCCATACAGTTGAACGACACCCATCCAGCCATGGCGATACCTGAGTTAATTCGACTGCTTGAAAATGAAGGTGTGGAGTTCGAAAAAGCTTTCGATATCACGCAAAAATCGATGGCGTATACGAACCATACGCTACTGGCAGAAGCACTGGAAGTTTGGGAAAAGGATTTGTTCATCTCGGCAGTGCCGAATCTCTACCCTTATATTGAACAAATCAATGCACGTCTGATCGGCGAACTAAAAGAGTGGAATGTAGATGAGTCAGATTGGCATAAATACCTGATCATCCAAAACAACTCGATTCATATGGCTTTTATGTCCATCTATGCAACTAGTGCTGTCAACGGTGTAGCTGCCATCCACACCGAACTGTTGAAAACGGATGTCATCAAAGCGTGGCATGATATTTTTCCTGACCGCATACTCAATAAGACTAACGGCATCACTCAAAGGAGATGGCTATTGCAATCGAATCCTCAACTAAGTGAAATGATCACCGATCTGATTGGTTCAAAAGATTGGATCACTGATTTGATGAAGTTGAAGGGTATTGAAGGAAGATTTGAAGAAGAGGAAGTATTGGAGCGCTTCATAGATATCAAGAAAGAAAAGAAAGTGGAACTTGCCGATTATATACGCTTCCACGAGGAAGTCGATATCGACCCCGATTCCATCTTCGACATCCAGATAAAACGACTGCACGAATATAAGCGTCAGCTTATGATGGCATTCTATATAGCAGACTTGTATAACCGCATCAAAGCAGACCCTGATGCCGATTGGACCAAGAGGAGCTTCATCTTTGGAGCGAAGGCGGCTCCCGGCTATTATGCTGCAAAATCAATCATCAAATTCATCAATGAGCTTGCAAATAGGGTGAATAAAGATCCGGAGGTCAACAATATCATCAAGGTCGTGTTCGTGGAAAACTATGGTGTCTCCTATGCGGAGAAACTGTTCCCAGCAGCCGATGTCTCAGAACAGATTTCCCTGGCAGGGAAGGAAGCTTCTGGAACAGGTAATATGAAATTCATGCTGAATGGAGCGGTGACAGTCGGTACGATGGATGGTGCGAACGTGGAAATCGTAGAAGAAGCGGGTCGAGAGAACAATTACATCTTTGGAATGGAAGTTGAAGAAGTTGTAGAAAAACGTGGTAAATATGACCCCCAAAAGGCTCTTAAGAAGACAGAGGGATTGAAAGACGTTGTCGAGTCTCTTGTTGATGGCACTTTCAATGATAATAACACTGGTATGTTCCAAGATTTATATGACAGCCTCATTCATGAAGATCAGTACTTCGTGCTGGAAGATTTTGCGAGCTATCGTGAGGCGCAGGATCAGATAGAAAGTGATTTTAAAGACCCGAAGATGTTTTACAGGAAAGGATTCATCAATATGGCGAACGCTGGTAAATTTTCATCCGACCGGACGCTTGAAGAGTACGCAAAAGAAATATGGCTCGTCAATAAAGGATGACTGCATAAGAAATGCCCAGCCGTAATCGGCTGGGCATTTCTTTTTACTATTCGGCCAGTAGGAATGCTTCTTCATCGCGTGAATGGATTTCATCTACAATGACGATTGAAACAGAGTAATCTACAAGCTTTTGGAAATCGACTTCATCTTTGGCAAGCTCTTCCTTCATCTTATCGATCATGATCCGCATCAGATCGTGATCCCGGGTAAGATGTTGGATCTTGTCATGCATACCGGGATTATTGCGTACAGTTTCTTCATATAGCCCTGATTCTTCCTCTTCGCTGTCGGCATGTGTCAATATACGCTGTTCAACAAATTCGATGAACGATTGCATTTCTTCAGCAAGTTCCTTATGTTCCATTTTATTCAGCATAATTTTCATATCGGCTACGTGATCCTCTGCACCTCCTAGACTTGCATCGTGGATGGCTCTATGTGCATGCAATTGCTTCAGGGCAGGTCCTGCCATGTCGTCACTCCTTATCATTCATTATTTTTGGATGGGATTAGTCGCCCACATTTGACTTGTTTTGATGAAAGTTCTCGGATTCAGTTTGAGTTGGCTGACGATGATGTCTGCAATATCTTCTGGATGAGTCATAGATTCTTCTTCCAAATTAGACTCACCTATTAGATCAGTCAGGACAGCTGAGGGGGTCAAATAGGAAACGCGTATATTATGTCTGCGCATTTCCTGCATCACTCCTTCAGTCATACCTATGACTGCATATTTAGTAGCAGAATAGAGTGAACTGTTTGGCGAGGCCTTCAGGCCAGACATGGAAGAGATATTGATGACGTCTCCAATTCCCTGTTCTTGCATCATTGGAAGGATGCTATGCATCATATTGTAGATGCCGTATACGTTGACGCCCATCATTTCACTTAAATCATCCTGCGAGCTCTCGAGGAATGGCATGTGATTCATGATTCCGGCATTATTGATGAGTATATCAATTCGTGCGAATGCGTCTTTCACTTCGTTCAACATGCGTGTTACATCCTCATTGCTTGAAACATCTCCGTTCAAGGCCACAATCTGTACACCATGTTTTCTGAGCGAATCGGCGGCATCTGCCAGAGTATCGGCGTTCCTTCCGATTATTGCTACGTTTACACCTTCTTCGGCCAAAGCATGGGCCGTTGCCAAGCCAATGCCGCGTGTGCCGCCGGTAATGACTGCATACTTACCTGTAATATCCTGCATATACAATTCTCCTTCTTGTTCGTTACTGTAACGTCATTATAACAAAGAGGGGGAGAACAGACATGGATGAGACTTTAATTGTGGAGATTTCGCTGTATAATGGAGAAAAGGCTTACATTTATAATAAGGAGGCATATTATGGAAGAATGGTTGAAAGTAGCACACAGTAAAGATTCAAATGATTCATTGGCGAAATTCAGATCACAATTCTACATCGGCTCAGGCAGTTATTATATGGACGGCAACTCCCTAGGGCTGATGAGCAAGGCAGCTGAGGAAAGCCTGCTCTCGGTCATGGAAGATTGGAAACGCCATGGCATCGATGGATGGACCGAAGGGGAGCGGCCATGGTTCTATATGAGCGAACGTATTGGGGAAATGATGGCTGATCTCATCGGAGCCGAACATCACGAAGTGCTGGCGACGAATTCAACTACAATGAACATCCATCAGACGGTAAGGACGCTTTATAAACCAACAGAGGAAAGGCATAAAATTCTGGTGGATGAATTGAACTTTCCTTCTGATATCTATGCAGTGCAGGCAATTCTGGACGATTCAGGTTATCCCAACGGGATGGTTGAGGTGCCATCGGAGAATGGCCATACGTTATCAACAGATACCATCATAAATATGATGGATGAGAGTATCGCGCTTGTTATCCTACCGTCTGTATTATATAGAAGCGGTCAAATTCTGGAAATGGAACGAATAACAGAACACGCTCGGAAAAATGGCATCATTGTTGGATTTGATCTATGCCATTCCATCGGTGCGATACCCCATGATTTGAAAGAATGGGGAGTTGATTTTGCTGTATGGTGCACATACAAACATTTGAACGGCGGCCCCGGCTCTGTTGCAGGGCTGTATGTGAATGAGAAGCATCATCCCCATAAAGTTTCTTTGAGGGGATGGTTCGGCAACAATAAAGAAACCCAGTTTGATATGTCCCATAAGTTTGATCCTGCCTTGGATATCAGCCAATACCAAGTCGGAACCCCACACATCTTCTCCATGGCCCCGCTTCTTGGCTCGCTTGAAATATTCGAAGAGGCAGGAATTGCATCCGTCCGCGAAAAATCCCTCGAATTGACGGATTTCATGATTGCAATGATTGAAGATGTGTTCGAAGAAGGTGAAATTGAAATCGTCACTCCAAAAGACCATGATGCAAGAGGGGGACATATCCTCATTGGCCATCCTGATGCAGCAGGTATCAATGCAGCATTGAAATCTAAAGGAGTCATCCCCGATTTCAGAGCCCCAAGCTACGTTAGGATTGCACCTGTTGCACTCTATAACTCATTTGAAGATGTCTATAATACGATAAAGATACTAAAGGAAATTATGGATGGACGGCTATACAAGAAGTTTGAGAATAAGCGGGGAGTGATTGCCTGATGTGGATGGATATTACCCAGATGCTTGAAGCGGATATCGCACATTGGCCCGAAGACACGCCTTTTAGCTATGAACGTACTGTTACCAAGGCGGAGAGTGGTTCCGTGAATATCGGTAAAATCACAACAAGCACCCATATCGGTACTCATATTGATGCGCCTTTCCATTTCAAGGAAGACGGCGATACCGTCGATCAGCTGGATATCAACCGGTATATCGGAGAGGCGACGGTAATAGAAATAGAGAACTCCAAAGAACTGGGTCTTGAGGCAATCAGGCAGTTTGATATCCGAGGGGATATACTGCTTATAAAAACTAAAAGAAAATCCGACACTACAGTTTTTCCGGAAAGTATACCTGTGCTTGAAAAAAGGGCAGTGGAATATATGGCTGCTCAAGGAATCAAACTGTTCGGGACAGATGTCACTTCAGTAGATGCGATTGACTCTAAAACCCTTGATATTCATCATCTACTCCATGAGAGGGACATCATGATTCTTGAAAATGCAGTGCTGGACGATATCGCTCCAGGCTATTATGAATTCGTTGCATTGCCATTGAAGATTAAAGGGGCGGATGGTTCACCGGTGCGTGCTGCGCTGCAGTATAAGGGGGATTTAAATGACTGATTATCAGGATCATACACTGGACGGAGAAGAAGTGAAGACTGATTTTACAAAAGATATGACTTACAGCGAATATCTCAACCTGGAGCAGATATTGTT
Organism: Salinicoccus jeotgali; assembly: GCF_055379195.1. Lineage (NCBI taxonomy): Bacteria > Bacillati > Bacillota > Bacilli > Caryophanales > Staphylococcaceae > Salinicoccus > Salinicoccus jeotgali. The sequence goes on from NZ_AP043830.1 coordinate 257,906, forward strand.
TGCTCAGGATACTATGAGTGAAGAGCACGACGAGACATTGTTCATCATCATTCACCAAGTGACCGAATTGTGGATGAAACTCATCATCCATGAAATGAATTCAGCCATTAAAGATATCATGGCGGATAATTTCAGGGAATCATTCAAAAAACTTGCGCGGGTGACGAATATACAACGTCAGATCATTGCTGCATGGGATGTACTTTCAACAATGACGCCGAGCGACTACTTGAAATTCAGGGATGCCCTTGGTAATGCCTCCGGATTCCAGTCCTATCAAAACCGCATGATGGAATTCAGTCTCGGCTACAAGACGACACATGCATTAAAAATTTATGAAAAAGATCCCATCATCCATGCGAAATTAAAAAAACAGATCATGACACCGAGCATCTATGATGAGGCTATACGTGCTGTGGACAGAGCAGGCTTCAATATAGACAAGAAAGTCCTCGAACGTGATGTAATGGAGAAATATGTACCTGACCCTTCCGTCAAAGAGGCCTTCAAGCAGATATACCTCAATACTGAAGATTATTTTGAGCTGTATGAAATGCTCGAAAAACTGGTTGATGTAGAAGACCTGTACAGTCAATGGCGGTTTAGGCATATGAAGACTGTCGAGAGGATCATCGGGTTCAAGAAAGGCACCGGAGGGAGTTCTGGTGTGAACTATCTGAAACGCGTCATAGATGATTATTTCTTCGAAGAACTTTGGGAACTGCGGACTGAACTATAGGAAAGGAGTGCATGTAATGCGTGATTTTGGGCAGACCAATATATTTGATGATGTGATAAAAGAAGATGAGACGTTTGTGATCGTTGTGCAGGAAGTGGCCGGGTCGGGTGCACGATTGCAGAAACGTGTCCTACGGGAGTATCCGGGTCTTAAGATGGAAGGAATGAAGCATTTATATGAACACTTGAAGGACGTCTATCTGGAAGAACCGTTCTCGGAAGATGGAAAGTACTTTGATATTACCGTCTATACTAATGAAGATTATGCAGGCGAAAATATTTATGCACATACCAAACGGCATAAAAACAGCAAGGTATGGACGACGACTCCGAAATAAAAGGCTCCTGAGGGGTCTTTTTTTTATGCTGATAAAATAGAATATTCTAAAAAATAAAGCCAATGTAAACGCTATTATGTTACAATATATAGTAAGTAAGATAAAAAATACAAAGGGGATTGGGATTATGAAGAAATTTTCATGGTTGCTTGTATTGATGATTTCCCTATCTTTTGCCTTAGCTGCCTGTGGCGGAGAAGGCGGGGACTCCAGCTCAGATGAAGGCGATTCTTCAGGAGATGGACAGGTTGAAAATGTCACTGTGTTGACTGGGGGAGAAGCAGGGGTATACTTCCCGATCGGTGTAGCGATGGCTGATATCATTGATTCCCAATTGGAAGATGTATCAGCTACTGGTGTTTCATCAGGTGCTTCCGTTTCCAATACGGAGCAGTTGAATAACGGTGAAGCACAGCTTGCACTTGTCCAGAATGATATTGCATACTACGGAGTAGAGGGAACGAACATGTTTGAAGAGCCTCTTGAAAATTACAGTGGGGTACTCACGCTTTATCCTGAAACGATTCAGTTAGTTACAATTGCTGACTCAGGCATTGAATCTGTATCGGATTTGGAAGGTAAACGTGTAGCGATTGGGGACGTCGGATCAGGAACTGAAGCCAACGCAAAACAGGTCCTTGAAGCCCATGGCTTGAGCGAATCCGATCTGGATGCACAGTATCTTGATTTCGCTGATGCCTCGACGAATCTTCAAGACGGCAATGTCGATGCAGCATTCGTTACAGCCGGAACTCCAACTGGTGCGATTCAGGAGTTGAGTGCCAGCGCAGATGTGAAATTGGTCAGTTTCGATCAGGATGCAATTGATTCATTGACAGAAGAATATTCCTATTATACACAACAGGATATTCCTGAAGATGCTTATGAAAACTTCGACAGTACAGCGACTACGGTAGCCGTACAGGCCATGGTAATTGCCTCCAATGATATTCCAGAAGAACAGATGTATGAAATGACGAAGGCACTTTTTGAAAATCTCGATGATCTGAGCAATGCCCATGTCCGTGGTGAAGAAGTGACGCTCGACACTGCACAGGATGGTATGCCGATCGATCTTCATCCAGGTGCTAAAAAATATTATGATGAGCAGTAATTGAATGGTAAGTAGTAATGATAAAAAGACATTGCGTCGCCGCAATGTCTTTTTCACCCTTATCGTAATTTCAACAGTAGCACTACTCGTCATTCTTTATATAACAACGCCTTTTCATATTTCAATCTCTGACATGGAAACAGGTGAGGTTCTATACAGCACCCGAATTGATGACGGGGAACGTTTCTCTGTTGAATACATACATTCAGTCGAACGCTCGCCTGTAAAGGAAATTTTTGAAGTGCGCGGTACGGATATATATACGATGGAAAGCCACACGGAATCATTTGGAGCCGGAATGCCCTATGAGGGGGACGTGATGGAACTCAAAGATGGCAAGTTCATCATCAGTGAAATCAACAGGCCTGTCCATGGTGGGGCTTTGAGAATACGCCCATCCTCTGTATTTCCTCATCATATTATGATAGGAGAGGATGACATACTCATTTCTGAACCGCCATTCAAAGGTAGAAATCTGGAGGTCAATGTCACCCGTGCCTTCTTTAAGAGAGGTGAAATCGATGGAAGATAAAGAACAGAAGAAATTGATCCAGGAACTGGAAGGGAGTGACAGGGAACTTGGGAAGAAGATGGGCCGATTAGTCAGTTTCGTGGCCCTATCCCTGGCATTCTTCCACCTCTATGTAGCTGGGTTTGGACTGCCTGGTATCGGGTCCAGAACTTTCTTGGTCATCCACCTTATATTGGGGGTCATCCTTGCGTTTTTGATCTTCCCGATAAAAAAAGGGTTAAATCAGAAAACAATACCTTGGTACGATTTGTGCCTTGCGGTTTTGACTTTAGGCATAGGAGTATATCTCATCAACCGGCAGACGGCTGAAGCTATAATGTCAGCTCGCCCCACTGAAGTGGATTTATTGGTAGGCGCGCTTTTTGTACTCATAGTCATTGAAGCCACACGTCGTGTAGTCGGGTTGCCTCTGGTCATAATAGCAGCCATTTTTATGGGTTATTTCTTTTTAGGACAATTCATGCCGGGGGATTTCTATCACAACCGAGGGGATTTTTCCCGATTTGTCTATGAAATTGTGTATCGCAGCAATGGTATATTCGGCACGCCAATCTATGCCTCAGCGCAATTTGTTTTCATCTTTATCCTGTTCGGTGCCATACTTGAATCGACTGGAGCGGGTAAGATGTTCATTGATCTGGCTATCAGGGGCTTTGGGAAATATAAGGGGGGGCCTGCTAAAGCCAGCGTGGTGGCGAGTGGCATGATGGGGAGTATCTCCGGGAGTTCTACAGCGAACGCAGTTACTACAGGCACATTCACAATACCTTTGATGAAGAAGGTGGGATTCCCCTCTCATGTGGCTGGTGGTGTTGAAGTAGCAGCTTCTTCAAGCGGGCAATTCCTGCCGCCTGTTATGGGAGCTGCGGCCTTCATCATGGTGGAATTCACGGGGATCCCTTATTATGAAATCATTAAAAGTGCATTCATTCCTGCGATATTGGCTTACGTCGGCATTTTGTTCATGGTCCATTTTGAAGCGGGTAAACATAATATCTCTGGGATGGAACGTTCTGAAATGTCCTCAGCACGGAAACTACTTATGAAACAAGGCTATATGCTAGTGCCGATATTGATTCTGCTGTACTATCTCGTTATTGAACGCGCATCGGTCAATGCTTCGGCATTCTATACGATCATAGCGATGATCGTCATAGCACTCTTCACCTATCGCTTCAAGGAACGTCTGGGAAGAACGATACTTTATGCGGCGATATTGCTTGCACTCACGTTTGCGATGCAGTATCTGGTTGGATACCTCAACCAGGGACTGGTCGCGTTGAATGATGTTTTTGGAACAAGAGTCTTCAACACTCAGACGATACGATGGAGAGACTCGATATTCACCATGGTATTGGGTGGAATCCTTGTGGCATTTCTATTTGGCATTTTCCAAAGGTCGATGAAACATGACAAGGTGAAGTCGGAATACGGAACCAAGGAATTGTTGGAAGGTTTCGACACCGCTTCTAGGAATGCGCTGAGCATCATAGTAGCGTGTGCAACTGCAGGGATTCTGATTGGGGTCATCACGACAAGCGGTTTGTCTACTAAATTCACACGTATCGTCATTGAGTTTTCAGACACCATTGAATCTTCACTACCGACCTTCATGATCACCGATAACACTCAAATTTATATTGCGTTGATATTAACAGTGTTTGCATGTCTGCTTCTCGGGCTTGGTTTGCCGACTACAGCGACTTATGTGGTACTTGCGGCAGTGATTGCGCCAGTGCTCACCAATTTGGGCTTGCCGATCATTGTGGCCCATCTCTTTGTCCTGTACTATGGTGTGCTTGCAGATGACACACCACCAATAAACCTGCCTGCCTATGCAACGGCTGGTATTGCGAACGCCGGTCCGATCCGTACAGGCGTGCAGGGCTTCAAATACGATTCTGCGGCACTTCTTCTGCCGTTTATGTTTGCGATAAATCCTACTATACTGCTGATTACAGATGCCACGGTACTTGAAATGGCATGGGCTGTCCTAACCGCTGCGATAGGAATGGCGACATTTGCGTCATTCATCCAAAACTATATGCTCACCCGTTACAATATCGTAGAGAGAGTGGTTGCGGTCGCTACTGCACTGTTGTTCATACAGAGCAGTCTGATGACGGACGGAGTAGCAATCGGGCTGTTCATCCTACTCGTGGCCTTCCAGTATTATAAGAAGAAAAAGCAGCAACGTACACCTGAAGCGGTTTAATCAGGAACCGGGTCCATCAGGATCTGGTTTCTTTTTAGCATTTCATCAAATAGTCATTAAAAGTTTGTCCGAAGCCATAAACATCTTTATAATAGTGTTGTATACTAGTGGTATACTGTGAGTATTGTAAATAACACTTGAAGCGAGGGATTTTTAAATGAGAATTATTGTAGCAGGAGGAGACGGATTCTGCGGGTGGCCTACAGCATTGTACCTTTCTGAGAAGGGCCATGATGTGACGATTGTAGACAATCTGGTGAGACGCAAAATCGATAATGAACTGCATTCCAACTCTGTAACACCAATTGCTTCGCTCCAGGAGCGCGTGGATAAATGGAAAGAACTCACCGGCAAAGAGATCAAAGTGTATGAAGGGGATCTTAACCATTATGATTTCTTGACTCTGGTCTTTAAAAATGAGCGCCCAGAAGCATTTGTGCATTTTGCCGAGCAACGGTCAGCACCGTATTCCATGATCGATCGTGAGCATGCGGTCTATACTCAGCAAAATAACGTACTGGGTAATCTCAACGTACTTTATGCAATCAAAGAATTCGAACCTGATTGCCATCTCATAAAGCTCGGAACGATGGGTGAATATGGACAGCCGAACATAGACATCGAGGAAGGGTACATAGAGATCGAACATAAAGGTAGAAAAGATACCCTGCCGTTCCCTAAACAACCTGGGTCTTTCTATCACCTTACAAAAGTTCATGATACTCATAATATCATGTTCGCCTGTAAAATCTGGGGTATCCGTGCAACTGATCTCAACCAGGGCATCGTCTATGGTTTGAACACTGAAGAAACAAAAAAAGACCCAGCTTTAGCTAACCGTCTTGACTACGATGCCGTTTTCGGTACAGCCCTAAACCGGTTCTTGGTACAGGCTGCAATTGGTCATGACATCACCGTTTACGGTTCAGGAGGCCAGACTCGCGCCTTCCTGAATATACAAGACACTGTCCGTTGTGTTGAAATTGCTGCGGAAAATCCGGCTGAACAAGGTGAATTCCGTGTCTTCAACCAATTCACAGAGTCATTCTCTGTTCAAGAACTTGCTGAGAAGACTAAAAAAGCAGCAGAAGAGTTGAACGTTGAAGCAACAGTAAAATCAATAGAAAACCCACGTGTTGAAAATGAAGACCACTACTACAATGCAGTGAACACAAACCTGATCGACCTTGGTCTTGAGCCACATCTGCTGACGCAGAATGTCCTTAAAGAAATCCTCCAGGAAGCAATGGAACATAAGGACCGTATCATTGTAGATAATGTTCTTCCTCAAGTGACTTGGAAATAGAAAGAGGTAAGACCGTATGAAGATAGCAATTGTCACGGAGACATTTCTACCATCGACTGATGGGATAGTGACGAGATTGACGAAAGCGATAGATTACTTTATACGGGAAGGACACGAAGTTCTGGTCATTGCGCCGGACCTTGGTGTGTACGACTATAAAGGTGCAAAAGTGATCGGTATCAAACCGATCACTTTCCCTTTTTATAGATACCGTAAATGGGGGGTCCCTTCTCGTAAAGTGTACCATGAATTGAAAAAATTCCAGCCTGACGTAGTACACGCGGTCAATCCAATCCTTCTCGCAACAAGTGCAGTGAAGGCTGCACAGAAACTTGATATTCCGCTTGTCTCCTCCTATCACACTCATCTGCCAAAGTATCTGGATTTCTATAAAGCGTATAAGCCGGCGAAACCGCTTCTATGGTGGTATATCAAACGCAACCATAAAAATGCGGATTTGAATCTTGTCACCTCACAGGCCATCCGTAGGGAACTTGATGCCCAAGGCATCAAGCGTCTGGATGTCATTCCACGTGGAGTGGACGTGGACCATCGGCATCCACGGTTTCGCGATGATAAGATGAGGGAATGGCTGACCGGAGGAAAGCCATCTAATAAGTTGCTAGTATTCATCGGCAGGATAGCGATAGAAAAGGAACTGCATAAATTGGTGCCGTTACTTGAGAAGCGTACCGATATAAGCTTAGCTATGGTCGGCGACGGTCCAGCACGGGCAGAGATTGAAAAGCGTTTTAAGGGTACAAATACGGTATTTACCGGCTTCATCCATGGAGAAGAATTGTCGAAGGCATTTGCTTCTGGAGATGCTTTTATCTTCCCATCAGTTTCTGAAACCCTTGGGCTTGTCATTTTGGAATCGATGGCTTCAGGTCTACCTGTCATTGCCGCCGAAAGTGGACCAACTAATGAACAAGTTGAACATGGTGTCAATGGCATGCTGTTTGAGAATGAAAATCTTGAAAGTATGCTCGAGGCGGTTTCTGTCCTTGAAGATCCAGAACATCTTGACTTGATGCGCAGGAATGCCAGAAAAGAAGCGCTGGACTTTGCATGGGATAAGACTTCCCAAAGATTGATAGATTTTTATATGGAGGCGCGTGACCGACACTCTGTTGGAAATAAAACTATATAGTGTGGAAGGAAGATATGTATGAGAATGGTCGATATAATTGCTAAAAAGCGTGATAATGGAGAACTTACCAAAGAAGAGATCCAGTACTTTATAGACGGCTATACGAAAGGGGATATCCCGGACTATCAGGCATCCGCCCTACTGATGGCTGTATTCTTTAATGACATGACCCAAACAGAACGGGCAGAACTTACAATGGCAATGGTCAAATCCGGAGATGAAATCGATCTTTCAGCAATCAGTGGCGTTAAAGTGGATAAGCATTCGACAGGTGGAGTGGGAGATACCACGACACTCGTTCTGGCACCGCTAGTGGCGGCCCTAGATGTGCCTGTAGCCAAAATGAGTGGGCGTGGACTTGGCCATACAGGCGGAACAATCGACAAACTTGAGGCGGTAGAAGGATTCCACGTCGAGATTACAGACAAGGAATTCACAGACATCGTCAATCGTGACAAAGTGGCGGTCATAGGCCAATCCGGCAACTTGACCCCAGCAGATAAAAAAATCTATGCATTACGTGATGTCACGGCGACAGTCAATTCGATTCCCCTGATTGCAAGCTCAATCATGAGTAAGAAGATTGCTTCGGGCGCTGACGCAATCGTCCTTGACGTTAAAACAGGGGATGGCGCCTTCATGAAGCATGAGGAAGACGCCGTCGCACTTGCGGAAGCAATGGTATCAATCGGCAATAACGTAGGCCGTAATACAATGGCGATCATATCAAGCATGTCAGAGCCACTTGGTTATGCCATCGGCAACGCCCTGGAAGTCAAAGAGGCCATTGAAACACTTAAAGGTGAAGGACCTGAAGACCTGACCAGACTATGCTTGGAACTCGGTGCACAGATGGCAGTCCTTGGGGGAGCTGCAGAAAGCTTGGTTGAAGCAAAAGAAAAGCTCCAGGCGGTCATTGATGATGGACAGGCGCTTGAGAAATTTAAAACCTTCTTGAAGAATCAAGGTGGCGATCCGACTGTAGTCGACGATGTATCGCGGCTGCCTAAAGCGGATTATCAATATGAGGTTAAGTCAAAAGAGAGTGGCTTCGTGGAAGAAATCAGGGCTGAAGAAATCGGTATTGCATCGGCAATGCTTGGAGCTGGGCGCCAGACCAAGGAAGATGTTATTGATCTGGCTGTAGGCCTTGTGCTTAAGAAAAAGGTTGGCGATCCTGTAGAAGTTGGCGAAACACTTGCTGTCATCCACAGCAATACAGAAGATGTGTCAGAGGTTGAAGCCAAAATTCTCAAGGATTATAAAATTGGCAGTAACAAAGTGAATATTGAACTTGTAAGACAAGTCATCACCGGATAAAACTCCCTTCTAGGGAGTTTTTTTGATTGCGTTGCTCAATCAGAGGCCATTGGGGTTTATCAGCTAAAGGAGGTCGCAGCAGACTTGATTGCGTCCCATTGCTTTAGCCTTATAAAGATGTTCGTCGGCTTTTGGGTACAATTCCTCTACACTATCCACCTGGTCCGGATATACAGCAACTCCAAGAGATATGGTCACCTTGATTACTGTACCGTCGAGTGTAGTGAAAGTACTATCTTCGATCGCTGATCTGAAGATTTCGGCGAGTTGTGCAGCTTGCGCCATTGTGTAATCATTAAGTATTACGGCAAATTCTTCTCCTCCTATACGTGCCATAAGTCCTTCACTGACGAGGGAGGATAATTCATGAGTCACTGCTTTTAGGATTCTATCACCTTCAGCGTGTCCATAATTATCATTGAAGGATTTAAAGTGGTCAATATCAATCAAGATCATTGCGGCATTTCTCGTCCCACTTAGTCTATTCATTTGTTCATCAAAGATCCGCCGGTTGTAGACTCCGGTAAGTCCGTCAGTGGAAGCTTCCATTTCGTATTTTTGTAAAAGATTTTCAGAACGGATCATGTAATTGATGACCGACGCTCCTACGGTTATACTGAGAAATGAGAGGCACAGATAATAAAATGAACTGATCAATGTTCTGTCGAAGGCCGGTCCGGTCCATAAAAGAGAAGACAAATATTCAAGGTTGAGCACAAGTGTGAATAAAAACAATTTGAAGTACCTCTGTCTGTTCTGCAGAAGAAAATCGAGTAGGAAGAGGGCAGAGAACAGACGCAGTAGATCAGGGAGTGAGATTGTGGGTATGGCCAGCGGCGAGAAGCCAATCCATATCATAAAGATAAGGCTGCCGATGGCGTATGCACCTCTTCCCGTAAACACGAAGGAAAGTACCAGAACCACCATGCTTAAGCTGAAAAAAACTTCACCATGTGCTACTACTGCATAATAATTTAGGATAATGGCGAACATGCCGCTCATAGATCCTCCGTATAATGCTTTAGAACTTTTTTTCCGTAAAAAGCTTAATAGCCTCCATTTAAGCTGAAAATAAATGTATATGAAAGTAATCAACATACAAAAAAGTATGAACATATCCATGATCATTTTATATACCTCCGCCCTAGCTCAAAGCTCGACCACAGTGATTGAATCCAGCTATTGAAGTATCGTTCTCCACATGCAATTTTTCAGTATATACATAAGTCTATCATAGTATTTGTAAAATAATCTTTAATTAATGATAACGATAGACACGTGAATTAAAAAATTTATAACATTTGTAATTTAATGTATGATTAAAAATATAATAATAAGGAAGTGAAGAAATGTCCGAACATCCAGTTGAGATTCACATCGTTGAACCTGACCCGGTCTTCTTAAGAATACTTTTACGTACATTGGAAGATTATGAAGCATTCGAAAGCGTATTGGTACATGGCTATGAAAATGGTCATGAATTTCTCGAACACTATGAATATAAAGGCATCTATTGCATATTCATCATCAATGATGTGCTCCCTAAAAAAAATGGTACAGAAATTGCCAAAAGGATTCGAAAAGATGATTCTAAAAGCACCATCTACTTCATGACCCGCTCCAATACCGAAGAAGAGATGGTATATGCGCTGAATTCTGGAGTAGATGGATATTTCATAAAACCTTTCAACCTTAAGGTGTTTCAAGCAAAAGTAAATAGGCTGCTTGATAAAGGGGAGAAAATATGGAACTAGAGATTCAGATTATGCTTGTGACTATAGGTTTGTTCTCGTCACTAGTCATCTCAATGACGCTACTTCTTATATACCGTGGTTGGCAAAAACGAAAAAAGATTCAAAAAAACGGCATTATATATTACCAATAATCTCGATCACTGGTTCAATCATCTGTTTTACGGGGATGAACTGAAACAGATAACGCCTTTAAAAAAGTATGAGATTGAAGCAGTTGAGAAAATATTTTTCATCTTTTTGAATAATGGACATTCAGAGGAAATAGATAAAAGAATCCAAGCATTTGCCTCTGTATACTTTGCAACAGAGTATCATCGTCTGTTAAAACACGGCATATGGGCAAAACGTGTGAATACATTGAATAAAATCATCCAGTTCAGGGTGCCAGGTTTCAGCGGATTGTATACCCGTAGAAAGATCATGCGGTTATCACGTTTTGAATACTTTTTGTATTTTACATACCTTTCCATTTTTGACATGACAAGATTTATAGAAACCTTTTTCATGAGGAAAGATCTTTCAGAATACGAATATAAAAAGATATTCAATAAACTTGATGATGAACAGACAGGAATACTTAGGCAGCACTTCGGAAAGATGTCTGATACAGCCAGATATTCTTTGATAGCCAGAACTTCATATATACCTACCAAAGATTCAATCATATGGCTCGAATCCCTTTTGGATTCTAAAGAAGCAGAGATAAGGATAAGGGTCCTTAAAGCGATTAAAACAATTGGCATGATCTATCAGAAGGAAAGATACATGAACTTTAAAGATTCCGGTACATGGGAGGAACGCATGCTTATCATGAGACTCTCACCCCTTGTCGGGAGAGAGATGATACCTCTCTTAGTCAAAGGTATGGATGATGCGAATGAATGGGTGAAAAAAGCATCTGAAGAATCACTGGGCCATTTTAAGACACAGTTGAAAAGTTGGTCCGTACCGCTTGATGGAGGGGGTTATAAAGATGGAGTTGAATGAAGCGGGTATTGTATTGGGGTGGGCCATAATTCTTTATATGGCTCTACTCATCTTCTCTTATATGATCATGATTTTCTCTGCCTACCGCTCTTTAGTCAGGCAGAAAAATCTGGATGCAGAATTTCTGGAAGAGGAATTCAATATGAACATATTCACTAAACCGGTCTCGATCCTGGTCCCAGCGTATAATGAAGCCTCCGGGATCATAGAATCAATCCATTCCTTAATTAACTTGAGGTATCCGGAGTCTGAAATCATCATAATTGATGATGGTTCGCTCGATGAAACAGCCCAAGTGGTTATCGATGCCTTCGATATGCAGAAAGTGTATAAGGAGAAGGATAAACCACTTGAAACGCAGCCAATCAAGAGCATCTTCCAATCACGGGTCCATCCGAAGATATCTATGATCTGTAAAGTCAACGGCGGAAAAGCGGATGCCCTGAATGCGGGGATCAATTTATCTAGATATCCCTACTTCTGTTCCATTGATGGTGATTCCATACTGGATGAAAATTCACTTCTCAAAGTGATGCGGCCAATCATCACTTCAGATGGTGAGGTGGTCGCAGCAGGAGGGAATGTCCGCATTGCAAACGGCAACGATATCCATTTAGGCTCAATTGTCCAACGCCAATTTATGAGACGACCTTTGATTCAGATGCAGATCATTGAATACTTGAGAGCATTCATGTTGGGGCGCATATTTCTGAGCAGATTCAATATGGTGCTCATCATTTCCGGTGCATTCAGTGTATTTTCGAAGCAACGCGTGGTAGAAGCAGGCGGCTACACCTCTGGGGTCATGGGAGAAGATATGGAACTTGTAATCAAGGTCCATGAATTGCTGAGAGAGAAAAAAACTGGTGAGAGGATAGAGTTTGTTCCTGAACCAGTATGCTGGACCGAGGCCCCGACAACATTTAAAGTGCTGAGGCGGCAGCGGCGCAGATGGAGTCAGGGGCTGATTGAAAGTTTATGGCGTCATAAACATATGACCTTGAACCCAAAATATGGACGGATAGGGTTAATCGCTCTGCCTTATTTCTGGCTATTCGAAACATTCGGAGCGATAGTTGAAATCACAGGATACATATATATCGTCATTGCGTTATTCGGTGATGCTTTATATACGGAAATGGCAGTGCTTCTGATGTTGACATTCATTCTGTATGGTTCAATATTCTCGATATTTTCTTTGCTCGTCGAGGCATGGAGCACCGATAGTTATTCCAGGCCGCGGTATACGCTTTCTCTAGTGCTACTCGCCCTTACAGAGACATTTTGGTATCGCCCACTAACCTTGATATGGAGGATGGAAGGACTATTAAATTTCATAAGGAAGAAGCAAGTGTGGGGACAGATGGAGAGAAAGGGACTAGGGAGGGATTCAAGGTAATGAAAAAATACCTGGTTATACTTCTGCTGGTTGTGATTGGAGTTACTGTTGCATACAGTTTAAGTTTCAATAAGGAGAAGGAGGAGCATGAAATGCAACCTGCGCGGGTCTCAGATGATCGTTTCGAAATCAACACTCCAGAAGGATGGGAGGAAATCACCATAAAAGGAGTTAATATGGGCATGGCCAAACCTGGCTACTTCCCAGGAGAAGCAGCAATTGAAGAAGAGGAGTATGCCCGCTGGTTTGAACAGATTGGTGAAATGGGTGCAAACACAATACGGGTATATACGTTGCATCCTCCCGCTTTCTATAATGCGTTACATCGGTATAATAAGAAGAACGAGAATAGGCCACTATATATCATGCATGGGCTCTGGGCAGACGAAAAAAAGATGCATGAAGGGAAAGATGCCTATAAGACCGAATTGAACGAAGAGTTTGATCAGGACATCAAAAATGTTGTGGATGCAGTCCATGGAAACGGTGAAATCGAAGAAGAACCAGGCAAGGCCTCTGGGAACTATAGAAAAGATATTTCACCGTATGTGATCGGCTGGGTAATGGGAGTCGAATGGTACCCGCCTTTTGTAATCGGAACCAATGAAAAACATCAGGATATTGGCGACTATGATGGTGAATTCTATTCTACAGATGGGGCGTCCCCGTTCGAACATTGGCTTGCTAAGAAGATGGACTTCATTACAAGTTATGAAAATGGCAATTATGGTACAGCACGTCCAATGAGCTTTACAAACTGGGTGACGACCGACATTTTAGATCATCCTTCGGACTCTTCTGATATGGAAGATAAAGTCAGTGTCGATCCAAATGTCATTTATACCAAGGGGCTTATGGAGAATGTGGGGCAGTATGCCTCCTACCACATTTATCCTTATTATCCAGACTTTCTTAACTATGATGAGAAATACGTTAATTTTAAAGATCATCGGGGTGAGTACAATAATTACGCCGGTTACCTGGATGAAATGAAAGAGCGACATCGATTGCTCATACTTGTCGCTGAATTTGGTGTGCCGGCTTCCAGGGGGCTGACCCACCGTAACCCATTCGGCCTGAACCAGGGTTTTCATTCCGAAAAAGAGCAAGGAGAGATCGTTGCCCGACTTTTTGAAGATATCATGCATGCGGATATGATGGGAGGTTTGATCTTTACATGGCAGGATGAATGGTTTAAGAGGACATGGAATACCATGGATTATGACGATCCGGACCGACGTCCATTCTGGTCCAACGCTCAGACTAACGAACAGCAATTTGGGCTCTTGAGTTTTGATACGCATAAGATCAAAGTGGATGGTAAACCTTCGGATTGGTCCAACGACTCTCTTTATAAGGGGGACGGACAGCTGCAGTCGTTGGCTATGGACCACGACGAACGCTATCTTTACTTGAAAATTGAGCACGCTCCAGAAATGAAGGGACAGATTGAAGTTGCTTTGGATGTTGTGCCGGGGCAAGGGAACACCGACCTCAATCAAGGATTGAAAGCTGATTCGGGTGTGGATTTTCTCGTCAAACTGAATGAAGGGACTTCTAGGGTTGTAGTGGATGATTATTATGATTTCTTCAATTTCCAATATGGACATACACTGAACATGATTGAGGGCGGAGAAAAGCCTTCAGTCGACTCCGGAGTATTCAACACAATCAAGCTCGCGCTCAACAAGGAATATCATCTGCCCGATCGAGGGGAGACTTTGCCTTTTGAATCACATGAAACTGGAAAGTTGCGGGAAGGGAATGGCAATCCTGAAGCAGAAGCCTACGATGCTTTGGCAGATTATAACTGGAACCGCAGCGACGGTATAGTCGAAGTACGCCTGCCTTGGCAGCTGATCGGGGCACGCGACCCGAGTCAGCACAAGTTCATCGGAAACATTGTAGAAGAAGGGCTTGATGCTTCGCAGACAATTAAAGGGATAAAGGTCGGAGTAGTGGCGATAGAAGATGATAGGATTATCGATGGTCTACCACGACTTCAGGAAAAGATGCTTTCCCTTCAGGCCATGTATAAATGGAAGGCCTGGGATATGCCGGATTCGAAGGAACGGTTGAAATCGTCCTACTATATACTCAAAGAGACTTTTGACGAATATTGAATCTGATGACTGAATTAGATTTTAAGGATGCGGACTACCGTCATCATTTTTTATATTTTTACAGTTCCATAGATATACATTATAATTAAGAAAATGATTTGTGGAGGATAATGATGATAAAGACAATGATACCCCAATACGACAAACTGGAAAGAAATGAACAGGAAGAAGTGGAACATCAATTCCAAACACTTGATATGAATGAAATCAAGGAAGTGTTTGATGATGTCTACCGAAATCCGACACTAGTTGATATGAGAAGCATCGCTGAAATTCCTTATACTACACCTGAAGAACTGGATGAACATATGTTGCATGAAATGACGCTTGATGCAATGGCGGACGGTCAGGTGGGTGTACTGCTGATGGCAGGCGGTCAAGGGACCCGTCTTGAGCACAAAGGACCGAAAGGTACATTCTCATTTGATGGCCATTCCTTATTCGAATTGCAGGCAAAACAACTCAAAGCGTTCCAGGAAGAAGTGAATGTGTCTGTACCATGGTTCATCATGACGAGCGACATCAACCATGAAGAAACTAAGCAGTTCTTCTCCACGCACAATCATTTTGATTTGGACGCAGACAATATCCATTTCTTTAAACAGGAACATTTCCCGGCGTTATCAAAAGATGGGGAACTGCTGCTTGATGCTGACAAGAATATATTGATGACCCCAAACGGCAATGGAGGGATATTCAATGCGCTGAAGGATTCAGGTATGTTGGAGCATATGAAAGAGTTGGGTATCAGGCATGTATTCATGAACAACGTTGATAATGTAGTGGTCAAGGTGGCGGATCCGCTACTTGTCGGACTCCATATTCAAAATGACAATGAAGTGACATCCAAGTCGATAGAACCGGTGGCGGGTGAAAGTGTTGGACGTTTGTGCCTACTGGAAGATCAGAAGAGCGTAGTTGAATATACTGAATTGCCTGAGGGTCAAGAGGAAAACTTCAGGAATGGGAATATCGGTATACATGTTTTCAATATCGAGTTTCTTGAAAAGGTAGCTGACGTAAAAATGCCCTATCATCTTGCATTGAAAAAATTGGAGCATCTCGATGATGATTTGAAGATCATTAAGGCGGAGGCCCTTAAATTCGAAAAATTTTATTTTGATGCGTTCCAGTTTGCAAAAACTCATATGACACTACAAGTCGGTCGGAAGGGTGAATTTTCGCCACTTAAAAACAAGATGGGGAAAGACAGTGTCGAAACAGCTAGGCGGGACTTGATGGATGAAGGCTTGATATAATGTTTTTAAAGCATACAGGTACACGCGGCCCTTTATACAGAAAACAGCACGATATGAGGGGCAGAGTCGTGGATTCATTGAAACACATGGTCCCACTGTCTTTCGGAGAAGAAGTCGGCAATAGCGTCAGCCACGGTGTAGCAGCCATCATATTTATATTGCTGTTGCCCTTTACGGCAGTCTATATGTATGAGAATGGTGGCGTGATGCATGCTGTGGGTGGCTCCATCTATGTCATCAGCATCTTCTCCATGTTCCTGACTTCTACTCTTTATCATGCCATGGCTCATAATACGAAACATAAATATACCATGCGTCTGCTTGATCATAGCTTTATATTTGTTGCTATTGCAGGCACTTATACACCCATTGCCCTGTCAGTGATCGGCGGCACTTGGGGCACAGTGACCCTGATTATCCAATGGACGGTGGCAGTATTAGGCATTTTATATAAAGTGCTGAGTCCAAAAGTGAGCAACAGGGTGAGTCTGACGGTCTATCTCATCATGGGATGGATGGCAGTCATCTTCTTCCCGAGAATATTAGCGAATACAGATTGGGTATTTTTATTTATGATTACATTGGGAGGCGTGAGCTACACGGTGGGAGCTTGGTTTTACGCACAGAAGACACGTCGGTATTTCCATATGATATGGCATTTCTTCATCATAATAGCGAGTTTTCTACACTATGTTGGCATTGTTTTCTATATCCAACCTTGATTAGAGTGCCATTTTAAATATTCGTTTCAGTTTGTTATGATTGTTACTGTCCGTAAAATCAAAAATGGAGCTGATCTTATGAAAATCGTATTTTATGGTGCGGGTAATATGGCGAGTGCCATCTTTATAGGGATGATTGAAAATAAAGTGGTAAAACCAGAAGATATATATTTGACGAGCAAAAGTCAGAAAGAGAAAATAAAATTCTTTCAAGATAAACTGGGAGTCAATATCTCTTATGATGATTCAGAGCTGTTGAAGAATGCAGATTATGTCATCTTAGCGAGCAAGCCGCAAAGTTTTCCTGATGTAGCCAAGAGGCTGCGCCCATACCTGGAAGAAGCGACGAAGATTATTTCCGTTATGGCAGGCACCCAGATTAAAACAATCAGAAGAGAACTTAAAAGTGACAATCCAATAGCTAGGTTGATGCCGAACACTAATGCGATGGTTCAGCATTCCGTCAGCGGTATCAGCTACTCCGAAAACTTTCCGGATAAGGATGAGCTTGTGGAATTGATGGAGAGTTTTGGCACGACCGTGGTAGTGGAAGAAGATGCAATGCATAACATTACTGCTGCAACAGGTTCGGGATCGGCCTTCCTATATTATATTTATGAGAAGTATGCAGAGAGTCTCATGGAGCTTGGATTCGATGAAAACGAAGCCATGTTCCTGACGACAAACCTTGTTATCGGCGCTGGTAAAATGGTGGAGGATTCCGATCTGTCGTTCAGTCAACTAAGGAAGAATATCACTTCAAAGCGGGGAACGACTGAAGCGGGATTGGACGCTTTAGATGGTGAAGGAATTAAGAGCATCTTGATGACAACATTAAATGCGGCAGCTAACCGCAGTGAAGAACTGAGCCAGGATGATTAATTCAACCATTTTGTAAGATAATGATGAATGCTTCATATATAATGTATATATGAGGCATTTTTTCTGGAGGTAATGAATGAAGACATTATATTATAATGGGAATATATATACGATGAAGCGTCCGGAAGATAGGGTGGAGTCTGTCCTTGTAGAGGATGGGACTATTCAAGGGACAGGGAGTTTCTCGGAATTCCAACATGAAACAGATAACCTGGTAGATCTGGAAGGTGCTACAATGCTGCCGGGATTGACCGACACACACATGCACCTTGTCATGTTGGGGAAAAAATTAAAATCACTCACACTCAATGAAGTCAATGATATGAATATGATGAAAAAATTGATCTCAGAATTTGATTCGAAGGACAAATGGAATATCATTTTGGGCTATGATGAGAATAATTTTCCTGATCAATATAAAATGAAGCGCGAAGAGTTGGATATGCTGACCCATAAACCAACACTGATCACCCGTGTGTGCCATCACGCCGGATTGATCAACACGGAAGTGATGTCGCATCTCGGCCTTGATAGTACGACAGAGGATCCGGAAGGTGGATATTTCGAAAGGGATGCGGACGGGGAATTGACAGGGTGGGTCTATGATAAGGCTTTTGAGAAGGTCAGAGCGGAGACGGTGGAAGATGATATCGACTCAATAAGCGATGACATATCAACAGCAGTCGATCATCTCCATTCGTATGGCATCACCAATGTCCATACAGAGGATATGTCCTATCACGGTCCTTATCAAGTGCCCCATGGGGCATATCTCAAGACGGTAGGGCCTGAGGGTAAAAAGATCCGGGTCAATCTGCTTCGGCACGAACAGGTTTACGATGACATGGTTACAGATGAGCCGGATTACCTAAAAGACTGGATTGAACCTGATGCCATGAAACTTTTCATGGATGGCGCTTTTGGTGGTAAAACCGCTCTTGTTAAAGACCCTTATGAAGGCACGGCTGAGCATGGACTGCAGATCCACTCCCAGGAAGATCTGGAATCGCTCATTCTGAAGGCCCGATGTAATAAAGATGCAGTAGCAGTGCATGTCATAGGAGATAGAGCGTGTGAGATGGTGGTGGACGCCATCGAAAAACATCCGGCTCCTGAAGGTAAACACGACAGATTGATCCACACAAGCCTGCTGAACCCAGCATTGCTTGAGAGGATGGCTAAACTGAGTATCATATGCGATGTACAACCGACCTTTCTGACGTCGGACATGCCCTGGGTCGAGAGATATCTTGGGAAAGCGCGTCTTGAATACCTTTATCCATTCAAGACAATGCTCGATCATGGCTTGATACTCGGGGGATCGTCTGATGCCCCTATCGAAGCAGCCGATCCGATGCATGGGATCCATACACTTGTAACACGTCGTGGGGAGAGCAAGGTCTACAATGAAAGTGAATGCATCAGCCGGTATGAAGCATTTAAAATGTATACGCATGATGCTGCTGCAATCATCTATAAAGGTGACAGGGCGGGGTTGATCGATGCAGGCTATTACGCTGACTTTGCGATATTTGAGCGTGACGTCATGCAGATGCCGCCTGAGGAATTATTGACCACAAAAGTAATAAAAACAATCGTCGACGGCGAAGTCGTCTACGATGGACAACCATAGAAGGAGGGATTTGATGGGTTTGAAAATAGGGATTTTTGGTGCCGGCAATGGTGGAATCACTGCGGCCGCTGATATGACTGAGAAGGGTCACCAGGTGACACTTTTTCAGTCGCCGCAATCAAAGAAGGATTTGAGTCAAATTGAGGAGAGTGGAGCAATTTCATTCAATGGAAAACCAATCTCACTCCATAAATTTACACGCGAAGCGGAAGTAGCCGTCAAGGGTCAAGATGTAATAATGCTTACTGTCCCTTCTGTTGCAATTGAACCGGTTGGCGAAACGATCGCACCTTATATTGAGGACGGGCAGTATATACTGATTAATGGCGCAAGTGCAATGTCCAGCCTTCGTTTTAGGCGTGTGCTGCATAATATGAAGGCTGACGTGGATGTGAAAGTAGGCGAGACGATGTCGTTGACCTACGCTTCACGCTATTCATCTGAGAAAAATGAGGCGCAGCTCATTGCCTATAACAAATATAACCTCTTCGCCGCATATCCAGCGAGACATACCGAGGAAATGCTCGAGGTATTCCATCGCATGTACGACTACCTCGAGCCCGCTGAAAATATACTGGAAACAACCTTAAACAACGGTAACCCTGAGAGCCATCCAGGCCCCTCCATACTGAATGCCGGGAGGATCGATTATGCTGGGGATGATTTCTATCTCTACAAAGAAGGAATCACCAAGCATACTGTGAATGTGGTACACAAAATCGATGAAGAGCGTCAGGAGATCTGCAGAGCACTTGGTTTTGATGCACTTTCGAAATCAGAAAGAAGCCTCAGAAGCGGGTATTTTGAAGATGGGCTTACCTTAGATGAACAGTACAACCATTCTAAGGTTTTGAAAGATATAAAGGGGCCTATAGAACTTGACAATCGTTATGTCACAGAAGATGTATCCAACGGGTTAGTACTGTGGGCAAGCATCGGAAAGATGGTTGGGGTTCAAACACCAGTAATGGACTCGGTCATCACGCTGGCAGGGGTCCTTTTGGAACGTGACTATTTCCAGGAGGGTGTGACCTTGGCTAAGCTAGGTATAGAGGATAGCAGTCCGGCACAATTGAATGAAGACATGAAATATAATCATACACGGGACTAAGCCCCAGCTTATTAGGCGAACATATTCTAAAATCAAAAATATGAAATACCCTTCAGTGGTTCTGAGAATACAGAACCACTGAAGGGTATTTTTTAATATGTGCAGAACGGACTGCGTTTAATCAAACTCGTCCATCTCCCACATCTTTCTGATAGTACTTTGGATCGTTGAAGAATTCTTTCTTCAATTCGATGATCTTTGGAGAAAGTAGTATTATGGCGATGATATTCGGTAATACTACGAAGAACAAAGTGAGATCAAGGAAGGCCCATAAGGCAGTTGCTCCCCCTACCGCCCCAACGACGATCGAAATGACGTAGATACTCTTCATGACTGTGCCGGCCCATAGGCCGAAGAGGTACTCTGCTTGCCGTGCGCCATAAAAAACGACTACCGTTATGGTCGAGAAGACAAATATAACCAAGGCTATCGATACTACATAACTTCCGATCGGTCCAAAAGATTCTTCGAAGGCCCGGGTCGTCAAAGCTTCCCTGACACTTTCCTTATGTGCATCACTCTGTTGCCATACACCCGTCGTTAGGACGACCAACGCTGTAACTGTACAAATAATCAGGGTATCAACCAGAATTTGGATCACGGCCCAAAAAGCTTGACGAATCGGATGATCTGTCTGGGCAGCGGCATGTGCAATTGGAGAAGTACCTAACCCCGCTTCATTGCTGTAGATGCCGCGTGCGAAGCCCCACCGTATTGTTTCAGCGAGTACCGCACCAGCTCCGCCGCCAAGAGCCGCTGTCGGATTGAAGGCTTCGGTGAAAATCAATCTAAAGGCTGCAGGAACGGCCGAGGCATTCAAAATAAGAATGATGACCCCTGCCAGAATATAAAACAAGGCCATGAAAGGGACGAGGTAAGAAGACACTTTGCCGATGCGTTTCACACCACCAAAGACAACGACGCCGACGGCAATGGCTATAATGACGCCGGTTGCCAGTGGGTTGAATGAGAAGGACTCAGCTATCGTACTGGCGACGGAATTACTCTGCACCATGATGCTTGGTATCAACTCAATTAATAGGAAGGTGGCATACCATGCTGCCAGAAACTTACCGATCATGGGCCATTTTATGCCATTTTTCATATAATAAGTGGGGCCCCCAACATATTCGCCTGCTTTATTTTTCTCCCTATAGTGTACACCGAGTGCAGTTTCTCCAAATTTTAATGCCATGCCGAACACGGCGATGACCCACATCCAGAAAACGGCACCCGGGCCGCCAAGCATTATTGCCACCGGCACACCTACGATATTCGCAGCGCCGATCGTTGAAGATAGGGCTGTGGTAAGTGTCTGGAAAGGTGTGACAGTCCCTCTTCCCCGCGGTTTTTTGCCGATGCTTCCAAAAGTCTGCCTGAAAATATAGAAAGGATAGACAAACTGAAAGAACTTCAACCTGAAAGTTAAGTAGACGCTAGTGAAAAACAACATTATGATAATCGGGTATCCCCAAAGGAACGATGAAATGGCTGTCACTGATTCTATTAATTTCTCCATGGCTTATCCCCTTTGATTAATTATATATTATGCGTCTGGAAGAGCGTATACACTGATGCTCTGACTATCGACGAAGAATTCCCCATTGCCTTCTTCATCGATGTTAACGACATCCTCCCTGTTTTCTGTAACGTCAACCCATTCCTCACCGCTATGCTTGTCGCCCACATACATTTTTTTGACCCCTTCTTCCACACCATTTGAAATGAGGACGGCGCATCCGGAATTTTCGACTTCATCTTCTCCAAAACGCACCCAGCCTATTGTATTGGGGTGGTCGAAGTAATCTTGTTGTTCTCCAAGCGCCTTGTTATGTCTGGCGTATAGAAGAGGATCGATCAATTCTCCCACCCCCTCTTCACCATCCATTCCATAGTAATCTCCGTAGAATACGCAAGGAAATCCATCCTCCCTCAGAAGAATGAGTGCATAGGCGGACTGTTTAAACCAGTCATCAATAAATGACTCAAGAGATTCTCCAGGCTGCGTATCATGATTGTCTACGAAGGTGACGGTGTTCCAAGGATCTTCTTGCACAAGTGTGCCGTCGAATATCTGGGTGAGATCATAGCCTTCATATTCATTTGCAGCTTCAAAAAGATTATAGTGCAATTTGACATCGAAAAGATCTATATCGAATTCCACATCCTTCAAAAATCCTTCTTTTGCTTCTACATCTGGATTCCAGAACTCTCCGAAGAAATATAAGTCACGATCAGCATGTGCTTCCAGCGCTTCTATAAACTCTGCGATAAATGTACTGTCGATATGCTTGACGGCATCCAACCTGAATCCATCGACGTTCAAAGTATCAGTGAGCCATCTGCCCCAACCGATCATCTCTTCTTTGACATCAGGATGATCGTAATCGATGTCTGAGAACATGAGGTAGTCGAAATTACCATATTCGTCATCAACATTACTGTTCCAATCCTTGTAGTCACCCAAGATACGGAAAATCCCTGTCCGGTCTTCTCGTGCATCATAGTCGACTCCACTGAAATGGTTGAAATTCCAAACGAAGTCACTGTATTTTCCATCTCTTCCGGGGAAGAAGAACCGTGTATACCCTTCTATATCAAAAGGCTCAGAAATATCCTTTTCCCGATCTTCCTGATCCACTTCGATGACTTTGAATGTTTCAGTTTCATCTCCGGCAGCCTTATGGTTCATCACAAGATCGATATAGACCAGTAGATCGGCCTCCTTACATGCTGCTATCGCCGCTTCGAGTTGTTCACGCGTACCATATTTGGTGCGGACGTCTCCTTTCTGATCAAATTCACCAAGGTCGTACACATCATAGACTGCATACCCTGGATCTGTCGTACTATCCGCTTTAGTGGGTGGTGGCAGCCATACGGCATCAAAGCCTTTATCCTTTATTCTTTGGGCGTCATCCTTGAGACGGTTCCAATGTTCGCCGTCATCGGGGAGATGCCATTCGAAATATTGCATGATTGTTAAGTTCATTTATGATCCCGTTCCTCTCTATTGTAATACTCTCTTTATAGCCAATATGAGGATAGTTAACCCCAAATATAATATTTTAGTTTTGAAATAAAATGGAAAAATGTGTTTGGGTGCCATAAAACGGGGTAATAGCTAACCATAATACATTTTAAGGAGGTAATTTTTTGGGTAACGTAGGAGATCAGCTAATGTCAGTATTAGACAAGATCATCGCTTTTATACCTAACTTGATCAGTGCACTTTTACTTTTACTGTTAGCTTGGATTATCGCGGTAGTACTTAAAAACATTATTGTAAAAGGTTTGAAGGCAGTTGGCTTCGATAAATGGCTGCAGAAAAAAGAGTTGAGCAGTCCGGACGAAGCTAAAAAAGAATCAGAAGGCCTCATCACTACACTTGGGAAGCTGGCATACTTTCTAGTATTTATCTTGTTCCTGCCACCAGTTTTCGACGCATTGAATATGCAGTCGGTATCGGCTCCAATTAAGGAAATGATGACTGCAGTGCTTAATTTCATTCCGAAACTGCTTGTTGCTGCGGTTCTGATAGTATTGGGGCTGTACTTGGCTAAGATTCTAGGTAGATTGGTTACAAATCTACTCCAGGGCTTAAATATGAGCAGATTCAATTCATACGTAAACTTTGGCGACAAGACAAAAGAAGGAATTGACATTCCACAAGCTTCCGGTGTAGTCATATCAGTACTAGTAGGCCTGTTCTTCGTTGTACAGGCGTTGACAGTATTGAACTTGGAAGTCTTCAATACGATTGGAACAGCAATTATCGCCTATATTCCACTTGTCGTATCAGCCCTCATTATATTGACTCTAGGATTTGTTGGAGGTAATTTACTTTCTACTGTAATAACTAAGAGTACAGGCAATGCTTTTATTGGCGAGATTGCTAAATATCTAATTATAATTGTCGCGGTCTTCATGACGCTTGATCAATTGAATTTCGCACAAAGCATCGTAAATCTGGCATTCTTGATCATCCTTGGCGCTGTAGCTGTTGCTTTCGCAATAAGCTTTGGTATGGGTGGTAAACCGTTTGCTCAAAAACAGCTTGAGAAATTCGAAAATAAAGTAAATGAAAAAGAGTAATATGCATTAGCGTCAACTAAATATGAGTAAAGTAACCAAACACTTCGGCCATAAAGTGTTTGGTTTTTTTCATTATAAATAGAATATGTTGTGTTATCATGGATGTATTAACCATAAGGCGTAAAGGAGAATTTTTAAATGCTTACTAGAGAGCAAGTGGAAGAAATCGTCGGCAACATAAATGATCCAATCTTGAATGTACCTATATCTGAAACAGAGGGCATCCAGGAAATCAGCATCAAAGAGGAAAAAAATCATGTAAGTGTAAAAGTGGCAATCGGCCGCCTCGGTGGTCAGGAGCAGCTTGATCTGCAGATGAAAATCGTAAATGCAGTAAAAGAAGCAGGCGCAGATACAGTAGGCCTCAGGTTCGATGAACTGGATGAAGAGACAATCGAACGCCATAGAGGCACTTCGGGCAGTGAAGTGGAAAATCGCTTCAAAGATAATGATACAGCGTTCATTTCTATCGCCTCCGGAAAAGGTGGGGTCGGTAAATCGACGGTAGCAGTCAATTTGGCGGTCTCATTGGCGGAGAAAGGTAAGAAAGTCGGACTCATAGATGCGGACATATACGGATTTAGTGTGCCTGATATGATGGGCATTACCGAAAAACCTGGAATTAAGGATAAAACAATCATTCCTGTTGAAAGATACGGGGTAAAGGTTATTTCCATGGCATTTTTTGTCGAAGAGAACACACCGGTGATCTGGAGAGGTCCTATGCTCGGCAAGATGATCAGCAGTTTCTTTAATGAAGTCGATTGGGGAGACCTTGACTATCTTCTCCTGGATCTACCTCCTGGTACTGGAGATGTAGCACTTGATGTCCATCAGCTGTTGCCGCACAGTAAGGAAATAATAGTAACCACACCACATCCGACAGCCGCATTCGTCGCTGCCCGGGCAGGTGCAATGGCACAGCATACTGATCATGATATCATTGGTGTCATAGAAAACATGAGTTACTTTGAGAGTGAACTTACAGAAGAGAAGGAATATGTTTTTGGACAGGGCGGTGGACAGAAACTTGCTGATGAACTAAGTGTGCCACTGCTTGGCCAGTTGCCTCTCGGCCAACCTAAATGGGACAAAGAAGATTTTGCGCCTTCAGTCTACGGGGCAGATCATCAGATAGGAAAGATCTATCGTGAGATTGCAGAAAATGTAATTGATGAAAGTAAATAGCCGGGGGATTATAGTATGACATCTAAGTATCTTGTGAGGTTCTATTTCAGGACACTGCTCCTCGGTATGATCATTACAGCTCTGGTGAGCATGGTTACAGAGTATGAGAATGTAACGCGATATCTTTTTGTAGGGCAATTTGGTGAATTTCTTGCTGGCCTGATTTGGTTTCTTGGGTATGGGTTGTTGATTGCTACAGTAAGTCAAGTGGCATTCTTCATCTATCTGTTCATTCATCCATTAGGTATGGGGCTTTTCAGGAAGCTATGGCCATATATACAATTGTTATTGGTAATCTATGCAGTATTCGATCTTTTCTATGTTAGATTTTACCGCTTTGGCAAAGAAGCGGGTGATGTAATCGACTATATATGGATTCCGATCATTGTAGTCATTGCCGGCTTTATAGTCGCGTGGTGGAAAGACCGCGATGCGCGCGGCACACAAGTTTTCATACCGTCACTCTTCTATATGGTATTCATGACTTCGATTGCCCTGATTCCTTTCCTGAACGTAGAAGATACAGCTTGGATCTATCGTTCAATCTTTACGTTGGTGGCAGTAAATGCATTCCAACTTATAATGTTACCTAAGTATATTGAAGCGTCAGAGCAGGAAAAACGTGAACGCGGTAGGGTCACAAAGGCAGAACGCAACGAAGAAAAGAGAAGAGCAATGGCACAGAGCGATGAGCGCCAGAAACAAAAAGAAGCTGGCCAGGTTAAAGTAAACAATAAGATGAAGTACAAGAATAAGACGAGACAGAATACATCCAAGAAGAAATGATAAAGGCGGTGCATAGCACTGCCTTTTCAATTGGTGTAACAATGCACGATAAAAAAGCTGCGCACCGTTGACACTCTAAAGAGACCTTGTTATGATATAAAAGTCGCTGAAAACAGACGGCAGCTTACCAGCAGCAAGCAACTTAAAATAAAAATAAAAAAAGGTTGCAAGCGAAACGGTAAGATGTTATAGTAGAGAAGTCGCTGAAAACAGCAGGCAAGTATTTGAAATCTACAAGAGCAATCTTGGAAAAGAAAAATAAAGATTGCAAATGAGTAAGTCAAATGCTACGATAGTAAAGCAGTCAACGAGAGAACATTGAAAACTGAATGACAATATGTCAACGTTAATTCCAATAAAACTGGATGGTTTTACCATTCAACTTGGGCGACAAGTAAAACCGCAACGAGTCAGAGCACTCCAATTATGGAGAGTTTGATCCTGGCTCAGGATGAACGCTGGCGGCGTGCCTAATACATGCAAGTCGAACGCGCAGCCCCGGAGCTTGCTCTGGGGTCTGCGAGTGGCGGACGGGTGAGTAACACGTAGGCAACCTACCCATCAGACTGGGATAACCGCGGGAAACCGTGGCTAATACCGGATAATCCTTATTCCCGCAGGGGGATAAGTTGAAAGGCGGTCTTTGACTGCCACTGATGGATGGGCCTGCGGCGCATTAGCTAGTTGGTGGGGTAAGGGCCCACCAAGGCGACGATGCGTAGCCGACCTGAGAGGGTGATCGGCCACACTGGGACTGAGACACGGCCCAGACTCCTACGGGAGGCAGCAGTAGGGAATCTTCCGCAATGGACGCAAGTCTGACGGAGCAACGCCGCGTGAGTGAAGAAGGGTTTCGGCTCGTAAAACTCTGTTGTCAGGGAAGAACGCCGGTGGGAGTAACTGTCCATCGGGTGACGGTACCTGACCAGAAAGCCACGGCTAACTACGTGCCAGCAGCCGCGGTAATACGTAGGTGGCAAGCGTTATCCGGAATTATTGGGCGTAAAGCGCGCGTAGGCGGTTCGTTAAGTCTGATGTGAAAGCCCCCGGCTCAACCGGGGAGGGTCATTGGAAACTGGCGAACTTGAGTGCAGAAGAGGAGAGTGGAATTCCATGTGTAGCGGTGAAATGCGCAGAGATATGGAGGAACACCAGTGGCGAAGGCGGCTCTCTGGTCTGCAACTGACGCTGATGTGCGAAAGCGTGGGGATCAAACAGGATTAGATACCCTGGTAGTCCACGCCGTAAACGATGAGTGCTAAGTGTTAGGGGGTTTCCGCCCCTTAGTGCTGCAGCAAACGCATTAAGCACTCCGCCTGGGGAGTACGGCCGCAAGGCTGAAACTCAAAGGAATTGACGGGGACCCGCACAAGCGGTGGAGCATGTGGTTTAATTCGAAGCAACGCGAAGAACCTTACCAAATCTTGACATCCTCTGACCGCCATGGAGACATGGCTTCCCTTCGGGGCAGAGTGACAGGTGGTGCATGGTTGTCGTCAGCTCGTGTCGTGAGATGTTGGGTTAAGTCCCGCAACGAGCGCAACCCTTATCATTAGTTGCCAGCATTCAGTTGGGCACTCTAGTGAGACTGCCGGTGACAAACCGGAGGAAGGTGGGGATGACGTCAAATCATCATGCCCCTTATGATTTGGGCTACACACGTGCTACAATGGACAGGTTACAAAGGGCAGCTACGCCGCGAGGCCAAGCGAATCCCATAAAACTGTTCTCAGTTCGGATTGGAGTCTGCAACTCGACTCCATGAAGCTGGAATCGCTAGTAATCGTGGATCAGAATGCCACGGTGAATACGTTCCCGGGTCTTGTACACACCGCCCGTCACACCACGGAAGTCGGTAACACCTGAAGCCGGTGGGCCAACCTTTATGGAGGCAGCCGTCGAAGGTGGGACCGATGACTGGGGTGAAGTCGTAACAAGGTAGCCGTATCGGAAGGTGCGGCTGGATCACCTCCTTTCTAAGGAATATAACGGAACGTCCCTTTGGGACGGCGGGATTAACGATTGACATATTGTATTCAGTTTTGAATGGTCTTCATTGACGATTCAACCCTTGCACATTGAAAACCGTATAGAAGCAATGCGAAAAATGATTTTAACCGAAATCAAGCGTAGAAACCGAGAACTGAAGAGTTCATAAAAACACGCGTTGTGTCGCAAGACACACTCACAAATTCATTGCGATTAAGTAATGAAGGGCGCACGGTGGATGCCTTGGCACCAAGAGCCGATGAAGGACGGAACCAACACCGATATGCTTTGGGGAGCTGTAAGTAAGCGTTGAACCAAAGATTTCCGAATGGGGGAACCCCGCACATTAGTGCGACTTTCAGGTGAATACATAGCCTGAGAGAGGTAGACCCGGGGAACTGAAACATCTTAGTACCCGGAGGAAGAGAAAGAAAAATCGATTCCCTGAGTAGCGGCGAGCGAAACGGGAAGAGCCCAAACCAGTCTTTGACTGGGGTTGTAGGACACCGAAAAAGCAGATTGAAGCGAGCAGAAGCGACTGGAAAGTCGCACCATAGGGGGTAACAGTCCCGTATGCGAAGTTTTGATCTGTGGCGGTGTATCCTGAGTACGGCGGAACACGAGAAATTCCGTCGGAAACTGGGAGGACCATCTCCCAAGGCTAAATACTTCTTGGTGACCGATAGTGAACCAGTACCGTGAGGGAAAGGTGAAAAGCACCCCGGAAGGGGAGTGAAATAGAACCTGAAACCGTGTGCTTACAAGTAGTCAGAGCCCGTTAATGGGTGATGGCGTGCCTTTTGTAGAATGAACCGGCGAGTTGTGATTGCATGCGAGGTTAAGCAGCGAATGTGGAGCCGTAGCGAAAGCGAGTCTGAATAGGGCGTCTAGTATGGGGTTGCAGACCCGAAACCAGGTGATCTACCCATGTCCAGGCTGAAGTCCAGGTAACACTGGATGGAGGGCCGAACCGACTTACGTTGAAAAGTGACCGGATGAGGTGTGGGTAGCGGAGAAATTCCAATCGAACCTGGAGATAGCTGGTTCTCTCCGAAATATATTTAGGTATAGCCTCGTGTTAGCATCGTGGAGGTAGAGCACTGTTTGGACGAGGGGCCCATCCCGGGTTACCGAATTCAGACAAACTCCGAATGCCACCTATGTGATGCACGGGAGTCAGACAGCGGGTGATAAGGTCCGTTGTCGAGAGGGAAACAGCCCAGACCACCAGTTAAGGTCCCAAAATATATGTTGAGTGGAAAAGGATGTGGCGTTGCACAGACAACTAGCATGTTGGCTTAGAAGCAGCCATCATTTAAAGAGTGCGTAATAGCTCACTAGTCAAGTGACGCTGCGCCGAAAATGTACCGGGGCTAAACATATTACCGAAACTGTGGATCAATTATATTGATGGTAGGAGAGCGTTCCGATTGCACAGAAGCATGATCGTGAGGACATGTGGAGCGATCGGAAGTGAGAATGCCGGTGTGAGTAGCGAAAGACGGGTGAGAATCCCGTCCACCGAACGACTAAGGTTTCCAGAGGAAGGCTCGTCCGCTCTGGGTTAGTCGGGACCTAAGCCGAGGCGAAACTGCGTAGGCGATGGATAACAGGTAGAAATTCCTGTACCGGTGATGTGTGTTTGAGCGATGTGGTGACGCAGGAGGAGAAGCAGAGCGTGCGGAAGGAAGTGCACGTCCAAGCATCGAGTCGTCAGGGTAGGCAAATCCGCCCTGTGTAACGACGAGATGTGATGGGGAGCCGAAAATAGTAGGCGAAGCTGTGGGTTCACACTGCCAAGAAAACCCGCTAGTGAATACATTACCGCCCGTACCGCAAACCGACACAGGTAGTTGGGAAGAGAATTCTAAGGTGAGCGAGCGAACTCTCGTTAAGGAACTCGGCAAAATGACCCCGTAACTTCGGGAGAAGGGGTGCTCATGAAAATGAGCCGCAGTGAATAGGCCCAAGCGACTGTTTATCAAAAACACAGGTCTCTGCCAAACCGAAAGGTGACGTATAGGGGCTGACGCCTGCCCGGTGCTGGAAGGTTAAGAGGAGCGCTCAGCGTAAGCGAAGGTGCGAATCGAAGCCCCAGTAAACGGCGGCCGTAACTATAACGGTCCTAAGGTAGCGAAATTCCTTGTCAGGTAAGTTCTGACCCGCACGAAAGGCGTAACGATTTGGGCACTGTCTCAACGAGAGGCTCGGTGAAATCATAGTACCTGTGAAGATGCAGGTTACCCGCGACAGGACGGAAAGACCCCGTGGAGCTTTACTGTAGCCTGATATTGAACCTCGACCTCACTTGTACAGGATAGGTGGGAGCCGTTGATGCGTGGACGCCAGTCTACGTGGAGGCACTGGTGGGATACCACCCTGGTGATGTTGAGATTCTAACCCGCACCCGTAATCCGGGTGGGAGACAGTGTCAGGTGGACAGTTTGACTGGGGCGGTCGCCTCCTAAAGAGTAACGGAGGCGCTCAAAGGTTCCCTCAGAATGGTTGGAAATCATTCATAGAGTGTAAAGGTATAAGGGAGCTTGACTGCGAGACAGACACGTCGAGCAGGGTCGAAAGACGGACTTAGTGATCCGGTGGTTCCGCATGGAAGGGCCATCGCTCAACGGATAAAAGCTACCCCGGGGATAACAGGCTTATCTCCCCCAAGAGTTCACATCGACGGGGAGGTTTGGCACCTCGATGTCGGCTCATCGCATCCTGGGGCTGTAGTCGGTCCCAAGGGTTGGGCTGTTCGCCCATTAAAGCGGTACGCGAGCTGGGTTCAGAACGTCGTGAGACAGTTCGGTCCCTATCCGTCGTGGGCGTAGGAAATTTGAGAGGCGCTGTCCTTAGTACGAGAGGACCGGGATGGACATACCACTGGTGTACCAGTTGTCGTGCCAACGGCATCGCTGGGTAGCTATGTATGGTCGGGATAAGTGCTGAAAGCATCTAAGCATGAAGCCCCCCTCAAGATGAGATTTCCCCATTAGATCCCTCAGAGATGATGAGGTAGATAGGTTCGGCGTGTAAGTGTGGCGACACATTGAGCGGACGAATACTAATCGATCGATGACTTATTCAAATGAAGAAAACCGTGTATGGTTTACTACGCAAACGCATTGCTTCTATCCGGTTTTGAATGTCCAAGGGGCATTCAAGCATGCCATATTGTCCGGTGGCAATCGCGGAGAGGCCCCACCTGTTCCCATGCCGAACACAGCAGTTAAGCTCTCCAGCGCCGATGGTAGTTGGACTGACGTCCCGTGAGAGTAGGACGCCGCCGGGCAATTTATAGATTGATCCACAGTAGCTCAGTGGTAGAGCTATCGGCTGTTAACCGATCGGTCGTAGGTTCGAATCCTACCTGTGGAGCCATTTTTTTGTTTTAAATAAAATTTATTCTGGCCCGTTGGTCAAGCGGTTAAGACACCGCCCTTTCACGGCGGTAACACGGGTTCGAGTCCCGTACGGGTCATTTATCTTCAGGAGAATTAGCTCAGCTGGGAGAGCATCTGCCTTACAAGCAGAGGGTCGGCGGTTCGAACCCGTCATTCTCCATTACGGAGGAGTAGCGAAGTGGCTAAACGCGGCGGACTGTAAATCCGCTCCTTCGGGTTCGGCAGTTCGAATCTGCCCTCCTCCATTTCATTATTGGGCTGTCGCCAAGCGGTAAGGCAACGGTTTTTGGTACCGTCATGCACAGGTTCGAATCCTGTCAGCCCAGCCATGAGCCATTAGCTCAGTTGGTAGAGCATCTGACTTTTAATCAGAGGGTCAGAGGTTCGAATCCTCTATGGCTCATCATTAAGACACTTTCTAATCGAAAGTGTCTTTTTTTTTTATGTTTTATGCGGAATATTATTTATATTTGCATAAAAATCCGATGTTGTATATTATGTATGTTGTGAGAATTAACTGAAAAGGGGATAGTTATGAATCAGAATATACATATTATCGGTGCAGCGACAACATTCGGACAACCAAGGTTGGGAGTAGATCTTGGGCCGGACGCAATACGATATGCAGGTCTTGATAAAGCGCTCTATTCGTTAGGTTACACTGTTACTGACGCGGGGGATATACGAAGCAAGTATCGGGTTAATGCTTCCAATCATTCTGTTAAGAATGAAACGAATCTATTAAATTATAAAGAGGTGATGGATTTCAGCCTTGAGCTTGCGGCTGAAGTTGACAACACAGTTTCTTCAGGACATTTTCCTTTGATACTTGGAGGAGATCATTCTTTATCGATTGGTTCTTTAGCAGGCATAAGCAAGCACTATGAAGATTTGGGAGTCATTTGGTACGATGCGCACGGTGACCTCAATGATAGCCGTACATCACCTTCTGGTAACATCCACGGGATGCCATTGGGTATATCATGCGGAGTGGGAGACGAGGATTTGGTCAATCTCTACAATCGGGGTATAAAGGTAAAACCGCAAAATGTAGTGCTTATAGGTATGAGAGATCTGGATGAAGGTGAAAAATTATATATTAAAGAGAATGATATATTGACATTTACAATGGGTGACATCAGAGCTAAAGGCATAGAAAATGTTATGAAGGAAGCTCTGGTCCATTTGGAGGGACGCACAGATGGCATTCACCTATCAGTCGATGTAGATGCCTTGGATCCACTGGAAACACCGGGCACGGGTACTCCAGTAGATGGAGGATTATCGCTCTCTGAGTCACAGCTCGCTATGGAGATGCTGAATGAGAGTGAGAGAATAACCTCAATGGATTTGGTGGAAGTGAACCCTCTACTTGATGAGAAGAATAAAACAGCAGAGAAAGCAGTGAAGATTGCAGAAAGCCTATTTGGAAAAAAGCAACTTTAATTGATAAAAAACCTGTAGCCGTGTTGAGGCGAATCCAAAACGTTCAATTTTGGGCTTCACTTCATTCCGGTACAGGTTTTTTAATCCGTATTCACTCTTCTCCTATGGGCATGATCTGGACCTTGTAGTCTTTTGAGTTTTTTGTATCTTTTTTTACTGAGCTATCTTTAACGAACTTTTTCAGCTCTTTTTTAAAGGATTTAAGATCATCTTCTTTAATTCTTAAGTTATAGGACATGCTATCCTTCTTCTTTTCATCTGAACTATATTTAAGAAGATCTATATTAGGGACTACTTTTTTAGCGATGGGTTCATAAAACTTCTGTACAATACTATTCTTCTCTTCTGTCTTCACAACATGGATAATTCCATTTTTGAGCAGTTCATTCAAATGGTAATGAATTTTTGCACGAGGAATCTCAAGTTCATCAGCAAGCATCTGTCCTGTCTTTGGTTTTTCTCCAAGCATTGTGAGGAGTTGGATGCGAAATGGATCACTGACACTTTTTAATTGAGCAAGATTATCTATTACAAGCAGTTTTTTCACATTTAACACCCCTTATAATGTATGTTTATAGTATGATTAAGTGAAATTGTTATGTCAACGGAATAAACATCCATTTATTTGACTGATAACACTTGTAACATTTGTTGCATAAAGGGCAATTTGATATGATGGAATTGTTAAGTAAGTGGAGGGGGCGCCTTTATGATAGGACAGCGTATTAAGGAAATCCGCAACAATAATAATCTGACTCAAGAAGAATTGGCTGAGGGAATCATTTCCAGAACCTATTTAAGTCTTATTGAAAAGGGCAGTGTCCATCCTTCCACAAACGTTTTGATTAAGCTGAGTGAGCGGTTGAACTGTTCAGTCAATGATTTTATGCAGGAAGTTTCCCATTTCCGGTATAATGATGTAGAAATACTGCGCGAAATCTCTTATTATGAACAGAAGGTGGATCAGGGCGACTATACCTCGTTTGAATATTTCATCGATAAAGAATATCAGAAGGTGGATGAAGTCCCAGCACCGGATAATGGCAGGATCCATTTATTATATGCTAAGTATTATAGGCATATTGGAGACGGACAGAATCTTAATGTACATATCGATCAGGCCGTAAAACTTCTCTCATCTGTCTCCTTCAATCAAACCTACATTGATGCGATTCTCCTCAAAGTGGAGTTGATGGTCGAAGAAAGTAGGGTGGAGGCCGCCCTAGATTTGTTGGAAGATACTTTATTCACGATCCTCCGATTTTCCGATCAGAATTTCGGAGTGATTCGCATCATGTTCGCTGTGGCCGATTGTTATCAGAGATGCGGAGAATATCTTACATCACTCAGGATGCTTAAAAGAGTGGAAAAGCAGTCCAGGATGCTTCAAATCCAATACAAACCAGATGAGCTCGCTATAATTGAAGGAAAGAATTTTGCGATGACTGGTAATTATGAACTGCTTCAAAAAAGAGTGGAGAACATAAACAGTCCAGAGGCAAAATTATTGATGTGTTACGCCACTTTTAAAAAAGGGGACTTTGGAAGTGCCGCAGCACTTTTTGATGATATCAAATCTGATATCCCGACTGTGAGAAATGATGGAGTACTTTCTTTAATCCATGACGAATTGGAAAAAGAATTCGACAGTATATGAATGATTAAGTGAGGGACATATTATGCAGATGGACAGTGTTTTAGGGAATTTCACAACAGCTACTATAATTACAAGTATTGTCGATCTGCTGATCGTATGGTATGTCATTTACCTTTTGATGACAGTGATGAAAGGTACAAAAGCAATTCAGCTGATCAAAGGTATATTCTTCATTCTCATCGGCCGGTCGATAAGTAACTATTTTGATCTTACCACGACCACTCAGATGTTCGATACAGTTTTAGAATGGGGTTTCCTGGCAATAATCGTAATCTTCCAGCCTGAATTAAGGCGTGCCCTGGAGCAGCTTGGGCGGGGCAGCCTGTTCCGTAAGAATGGCAATGGAAGTGCTACATCGGAACACGATAAACTTAGGGAAGCAATGGTGAAATCAGTGCGTTATATGGCTAAGCGGCGCATCGGGGCACTGATTGTTTTTGAAAGGGAAACTGGGTTGAAGGATTATATAGAAACAGGCATACCCATAAATGGAAATATAAGTTCAGAACTGCTGATCAATATATTCATACCAAACACCCCACTGCATGACGGGGCAATGATTATCCAAGGGGACCAGATAGCTACGGCAGCGAGTTATCTTCCATTATCCGACAGCAACAAAATAGCTAAGAATCTTGGTACGAGGCACCGTGCCGCGGTAGGGATATCGGAAGTGACTGATGCCTTCACAGTGGTTGTGTCAGAAGAGACAGGAAACATTTCTGTTTCATACGATAGCAGCCTGACTAAGGAAATTACACTTGAAGAGCTGGATGACCTGCTGAAGACACATTGGAACATACTTCCACCTGTGAAGGAAGGAGGCGGTTTGTTTGCTAGAAAGTAAATGGGGGCTCAGATTTGTCGCCTTGGCATTGGCACTGTTCATGTTCTTGTCGGTCAATAATGTATTTGATGAATTGTTGAATGCGGACAACGATACAGCAGATATGGAAATAATTGAGGATGTCCCAGTAGAAATACTTTATGAAGAAGAAGATTATTATGTGTCAGGTGCTCCTGAACAAGTCAATGTACAATTATTCGGTAATGCTTCGAATATCAAAAGGCTCCAGACCACACGGGATCTGACTGTCTATCTGGATTTGAGGAATCGTGATATCGGGGAATATGAAGAACACTTTACAATAGAAGGTCTGCCAGAAAATGTGACGGCAGAAATAGTCCCACAATCAGCGAATGTAGATATACAGGAGCTTGTAACGAAAACATTTGAAGTGCAGGCAGAAGTCAGTGACAGTCGTATAGGATCAGATCATGAACTTAAATCAATTACGGTGGAGCCTGAAACAATCACGGTCGTGGGTGGAGAAAGTCAGATGAATCGTATACAATATGTACGTGCCACTTTAAGTGATAATTCAAAAATCACTGAAGATCGCGTTGAAGAAGCTGAAGTCAGCGTATTTGATGCCCAATTCAACAAACTGGACGTCAAGCTAGATCCAGGACGTGTCCGGGTTGAAATTAAAGTTGATGAACGAAGCAAGGAAGTACCAGTAAGCTTTGAGGTGAATGGCCAAGTAAAAAAGGGATATTCATTAAAAAATGTAGACCTCAATTATGAAACGGTAGAAGTATTCGGTTCAGAAGACATATTATCAGGAATCGATGAAATGAATGTAGATGTTGATATAGACGGCTTAAGCCAATCGACTTCACAAGATGTGAAAATCGATCTGCCGGAAAATGTGGACCGCACAGAACCGGCAGTTTTTCAAGCAAAAATACAGGTTGAGGAAAACAGTTAAATCTTGGATTAAAAAGGAGAAAGAGATGGGTAAATATTTTGGAACTGATGGAGTCAGAGGTGTTGCAAACACTGAACTTACTCCCGAATTAGCGTTTAAGCTTGGCAGATTTGGCGGCTATATATTAGCGGGAAATGACAACACTAACCCTACCGTATTGGTAGGACGCGACACACGCATTTCAGGGGAAATGCTTGAATCCGCTCTCGTGGCTGGACTTTTATCAATTGGAGCAGAAGTGATGCGACTTGGTGTCATCTCGACTCCAGGCGTCGCTTATCTGACCAAGGAGATGGATGCGGACGCAGGCATCATGATTTCAGCTTCACATAATCCTGTAGGGGATAACGGCATCAAATTCTTCGGATCCGATGGATTTAAACTGAGTGACGACCAGGAAGCTGAAATAGAAAAACTTCTGGATACAGAGAAAGATACATTACCAAGACCGATAGGTGCTGAACTTGGCAGCAAATCGGATTATTACGAAGGTGGACAAAAATATATAAGTTACCTGAAGTCCACAGTAGATGTCGAACTCGAAGGCATGAAGATTGGCCTGGATGGTGCACATGGTTCGACGTATTCCCTGGCACCTTATCTTTTTGGTGATTTGGAAGCAGATACAGTGACCATCGGCTGTAACCCTGACGGCAAGAATATAAATGCGGGCGTCGGGTCAACTCACCCTGAAAAACTTGCAGAGCTTGTTGTAGAAGAAGGGTGCGATTTCGGTTTCGCTTTCGATGGGGACGGCGATAGGATAATAGCAGTGGATGAAAAGGGTAATATTGTAGACGGTGATAAGATCATGTTCATCCTAGCTCAGCATATGAAATCAGAAGGTATGCTGAAAGATGATATGGTTGTATCGACAGTCATGAGTAATCTAGGTTTCTACAAAGCATTGGAAGCCCATAAGCTCAGAAGTGACAAGACTAAAGTCGGAGATAGATATGTTGTTGAAGAGATGAGAGCAGGAGGGTATAGCCTCGGCGGCGAACAATCCGGCCATATCATCATGATGGACTACAATACAACAGGCGACGGGCTTTTGACAGGTGCCCACCTCGCAGCGATCATCAAATCCTCCGGCAAGACGCTGGGACAACTTGCAAAACAAGTTGAGACGTATCCTCAGGAATTGGTGAATATCCGGGTTTCAGACAAATATAATGTCGTCAAAAATGAAAAAGTGTCTAAAAAGATTGAAGAAGTTGAGAAGGAAATGAATGGCAATGGTCGCGTCCTTGTCAGAGCTTCGGGTACAGAACCACTTGTCCGGGTAATGACTGAAGCGGAAACAGAAGAACTATCAAGCAGTTATGCCAATGCTATAGCTGAAGTGGTTCAACAGGAAATGGGACTCGAATAAATTTTAGGCTCCCGGATGAATAATCCGGAAGCCTGTTTTTTGAGAAGACGGTATTCATTAATCTATGTTTATATTGCGGTAGGAAAGCATTTCCATTAGAATGAAACCACTGACAGTGAAGGAGAATAAAGAGAATTTAAGAAATCGGAATAGCGCCTGGACAGGTTTTCCTGTTGACGAGGAGGACAGTTATCGAAAATCGGCGGATGCTGTCCCGGGTACTAAAGTATTCGTGAAGCCAATTGATAAAACTGCCGGGTGACTGGCGGGACAGAACATTGGCATGGATCTACCAAATCGGAAAGGATGTTTTTTATGTGTGGAATTGTTGGTTATATAGGAAGCAAAGATGTTAAGAATATATTGCTTAACGGTCTTGAAAAAATGGAGTATCGCGGCTATGATTCCGCAGGTATCGGTGTCAGGAATGAACAGGAAGTAAAAGTCTTCAAAGAAAAGGGCAGAATTAAGGATTTGACTGAAAAGGTTGATATGGATTTCGCTTCGACAGCAGGCATCGGTCATACAAGGTGGGCCACCCACGGTGTACCGAACGTCAAAAACGCCCACCCACACCAAAGCACTGATAAACGTTTTACATTAGTTCATAACGGTGTCATTGAAAATTATGAGCAGATTAGAGAAACTTACATCCCGGATGTTGAATTGGTTTCAAGCACTGATTCTGAAATCATCGTCGAGATCATCGCCAAGTTCGCGGCGGAAGGAATGACTACTGAAGAAGCTTTCACGAAA
Organism: Salinicoccus jeotgali; assembly: GCF_055379195.1. NCBI lineage: Bacteria > Bacillati > Bacillota > Bacilli > Caryophanales > Staphylococcaceae > Salinicoccus > Salinicoccus jeotgali. The sequence goes on from NZ_AP043830.1 coordinate 296,960, forward strand.
ACTTTGGACCTTCTACATGGATCATATGCCATTGGTCTGCTGGATGAAGAGGAGCCGGAAGTCATCTATTCAGCTAAGAACAAATCCCCACTTCTGCTCGGTAAGGGCGAAGGTTTTAATGTCATCACTTCTGATGCAATGGCAATGCTTAAGGAAACAAATGAATTTGTTGAATTGATGGATCAGGAGATTGTCCTTCTGAAAAAAGATGAAATCATCATTAAGGATGCTTTGGGTAAAGAAATTCAAAGAGAATCCTTCATAGCCGAGATCGATGAGAGCGAAGTTGAAAAAGGGACTTACGATCATTTCATGCTTAAGGAAATCAATGACCAGCCGGCAGCCATGCGCAAAATTATACAGGAATATCAGGATCAGGACGAAAACCTTAAAATTGATGATGCAGTGATAAACCAACTCAAAGGTTCGGACCGTATATACATCATAGCCGCCGGAACAAGTTACCATGCTGGTCTGATCGGCAAAGAGTACTTTGAGAAATGGGCGGGGATGCCGACTGAAGTGCACGTGGCTTCAGAATTCGTCTACAATACGCCACTTCTATCAGAAAACCCACTATTCATCTTCATTTCTCAATCAGGTGAGACAGCAGATAGCCGGGCAGTACTTGTTGATGTCAAAAAGCAGGGACATAAATCCCTGACTGTGACCAATGTACCCGGATCTACCCTCGCCCGGGAAGCGGATGAAACACTTATATTGCATGCGGGCCCTGAAATCGCCGTCGCTTCAACAAAAGCCTACACGGCTCAAATTGCAGTACTCTCGATTCTGGCTCAAGTAACCGCAAGAGAACTCGGCAAAGACATTGAAATCAATCTGATGCGTGAACTCGCTAAAGTTACAACAGCCATCACAGCTGTTATCGATGATGCGCCTGAAATCGAACAGATCGTCAACGAATATCTTGAAACAACAAGAAATGCTTTCTTTATCGGCCGCACTATGGATTATTATGTCGGTGTCGAAGGCGCTTTGAAATTGAAGGAAATATCCTATATTCAAGCAGAAGGTTTTGCTGGCGGTGAGCTTAAGCACGGCACAATCGCATTGATTGAAGAGAATACACCGGTGTTTGCCTTAGCGACACAGGAACGGGTCAATTTGAATATCCGTGGGAATGCCCAGGAAGTTGAAGCAAGAGGGGCTAAAGTATGCATGGTATCCATGGAAGGAATGGATCAGGAGGAGGACACCTATGTCATTCCGCAAGTGCATGAGATGTTGACCCCCCTTGTTTCGGTAGTGGTATATCAGCTTATTGCCTATTATGCTGCGCTACATCGTGGCAACGATGTGGACAAGCCGAGAAATCTCGCAAAATCAGTGACAGTGGAATAGAAAGCAGAACATTTAATGATGCCCTTATGGATTAAAAAACTTCTATAAAGGGCATTATTTTATATTTTCGGTGAGTTAAAAAGTTATATTTACTTCATGTAATGTTCACATTTCAAAAAATAAACAGATATGTCCTCCCTTAAGAAATGGAATTAAGTTCATGGTGTGTTAAAATGACGGACAGTAAGTATTGGAAGGAGTTCTAAAATAATTATGAAAAAAATATTAATGGCTCTAACTCTAGGCACATTGATTCTTGCCTTGGCAGCATGTGGAGGAGAAGAGTCAGCTGAAGATAAGAATGATGATGCGAAGAAAGAAGAAACAGCAAGTAAGGGACAAGAAGGCGAACAGCCAGAAATGCCTGAACCTGAGCTTGATGATGTACCGGACGTCGTGGCAGAAGTGAATGGAGAAGAAGTGAAGAAAGATGAATTTGAAAAAACTTATACAGCACAGTTTCAACAGCTTGCCATCCAGCAGCAGATGGCTGGTGAAGAAGTAGACCAGGGTGAACTGAAAAAGCAGATAGCCGATGGAATGGTCGGTCAGAAGTTACTTGTACAAGAAGCAGAAGAACGTGACTATAAAGCTTCCGATGAAGAAGTGGATGATATGCTTGATGGCCTTGTTAAGCAGAATGGCATGGAATCCAAAGAAGATTTCTATGCTGCCGTAGAAGAGCAGGGCATGTCTAAAGAGGAAATCACCTCCCAAATTAAAACTCAGGTGAAAGTAGATAAGCTGATTGCAGAAGAAACGGGCGAGGTCAAACCGACAGAGAAGGAATTACAGTCACTTTATGATGATGCGAAAGAACAGCGTGAACAAATGGAAGGTGCGGAGGAACTACCATCTTTTGAAGAACTTAAGCCTGAACTGGAATCCCAGATCAAGTCGCAAAAAGAAAGTGAAGCGGTCCAGAAACTCGCTGAAAAGCTTCGTGAGGATGGAGACATCACTATACACCTGTAAAATGCCAGTAAATGAAAAACAATATTCCAACCCCCTGTACCCGGGCTTTAGTACCGGTGCAGGGGTTTTTATTTTAAAGATTCAACGATGGTAGACACCTATAATTATATGCAGATTTTTAAGGTTAATCACTTGAAAGTCAAACAAGGTCAATGTATAATATTTATATAGTCAAAGTTAGTCAAACGCATAAGGCTTCAAATAATTTTTGAAGCAGACTCTTTGAAATGATGATTGAAAGGCTTTATACTATCTATATAGTCAAAGTTAGTCAAAGTCAATTATATAGGAGGTATGATTCATGAAATGCCAAAACTGTGGAATAAATGATGCAAATGTTAATGTTGCAATGAAACTTAACAATAAAAAGGTACAGATGCACTTATGCAACCAATGTTTCCGAGATATTAGACAACAGATGATGAACTCTGATGGATTCCAGTCTGGATTCCCTTTCAATGGTGAAGGACATAATGATGAATATTATGAAGGAAATGGGTCTGGCCATACAGGTACTACCGTCAAGCAGGGTCAAGAAGGTAACGACAGCCTAATAGAACAGCTTGGCAAAAACGTTTCAGAAGCAGCCAGAGCAGGAGAAATTGATCCTGTCATCGGTCGCGAGCAAGAAGTCAAGCGTGTGATCGAGACATTAAATAGGCGGAACAAAAACAATCCGGTATTAATTGGTGAGCCAGGGGTAGGTAAGACGGCCATCGCAGAAGGGTTGGCACTGAAAATTACTGAAAGTGCAGTGCCGACAAAATTGATAGGCAAAGAGATATATATACTCGATGTAGCCTCGCTTGTAGCCAATACGGGTATCCGTGGGCAATTTGAAGAGCGCATGAAGCAATTGATCGAAGAAATACAGCAAAGGGACGACATCATTGTATTTATTGATGAAATCCATCTATTGGTTGGAGCGGGTACGGCAGAGAGCTCACAGATGGATGCAGGAAACATATTGAAACCTGCACTTGCCCGTGGGGAAATGCAACTCATTGGGGCGACTACGTTAAAAGAATATCGTCAGATCGAAAAAGATGCAGCTCTGGAGCGTCGCTTACAACCGATTATAGTGAAAGAACCAACATTGGAAGAAGCGGAACAAATCCTTCAAGGTATCAAGGATCGCTATGAAAATTTCCATGAAGTACGTTATTCCGACGAAGCGATTCATGCTTTTGTATCACTTTCTGACCGCTATATCCAGGACAGGTTTTTGCCGGATAAGGCGATTGATCTGATGGATGAGGTCGGTTCACGGTTGAACTTGGCAAATGCAGAAAACGATGCGCATGCCATACAACAGCATCTCGATGAAATTGAGAAAGAAAAAAACGAGGCGGCAGAACGAGAAGATTATGAAAAAGCAGCAAACTTGAAGTATGTCGAAATCCAACTTGAGAAACAGCTTGAGAAAGCTAAGGATGAAGAGAAGACCATCGACGTTGATGTCTCTGATATCCAGTTGATAATTGAGGAGAAAACTGGCATCCCTGTAACGAAGTTGCAGACAGATGAACAAGAGAAGATGCGTGATCTGGAAGAAAGGATGACGAGTAAAGTCATTGGACAGGAAGAAGCTGTCGCAAAAGTTGCGAAAGCAGTACGTCGCAGTAGGGCAGGTTTGAAATCGAAATACCGTCCGATAGGCTCTTTCCTCTTCGTCGGACCGACCGGGGTCGGCAAGACAGAACTGACTAAAGCATTGGCGGAGGAACTGTTCGGTTCCCGAGAGTCCATGATACGCCTTGATATGAGTGAGTACATGGAGAAGCATGCAGTATCTAAAATCATCGGTTCTCCTCCAGGTTATGTTGGCCACGAGGAAGCTGGACAACTGACTGAAAAAGTGCGGCATAACCCGTACAGCATCATCCTTTTAGATGAGATAGAAAAAGCACATCCTGATGTACAGAACACTTTCCTGCAGATTATGGAAGATGGTCATTTGACAGATTCGCACGGTCGTATGGTCAGTTTCAAGGATACAGTCATCATCATGACAAGTAACGCAGGCACAGGAGTCAATACAGCGAGTGTGGGATTCAATGCAGATGCACATGAGTCTGTATCGACACTGGAGAATCTGAGTGACTACTTTAAACCTGAGTTCCTGAACCGTTTCGATTCAATCATCAACTTCAATGAACTCTCTGAAGATGACCTATTCCTGATAGTCGACCTCATGTTGACAGAACTTCGGGAAGCCGTCGAAGACAACGATATCGGAATCACGATTACGGATGAAGCGAAATATGAACTGGCACGGCTCGGATATGATAAACGATTTGGTGCAAGACCATTAAGAAGGGTCATCCAGGATATGGTTGAGGACCAACTTACAGATCTTATACTGGAAGAGGAAGCGGTAGGCAACGTTGAAGTAAGGTTAGAAGAAGGAGAAGTAAGAGTCGCATTGGTCTAAAAATTGAGATGGACTCGTGTAATATGCGAACTTCTTGAAATGGAAAGCATGAAAAAAGACTTCCGGGGAATTGATTTGACCCCCTCCAGGTTTACAGATGAAATAAAACATCTGTAAACCTGGAGGGGGTTCTTTTATGACTGACAAATATTATTCATTTGAAGAAAAGCTGAAAATGATTCAGGAATTGAGGGTAGGCATCAGTCCAAGCCATATATCCACAAAGCATCAGGTGTCTGTTGAGACACTTAGAAAGTGGCGGATAAAGTATGAGAAGCATGGTGCTGAGGGATTAAAGAAACGGGACAGGCATAGAACATATACCCGCGGCTTTAAAAAAATGGTCGCAAAAGAATATATGAATGGAATGATCTCCACTCACGAACTCGCACACAAATATGACATACCGTCGAAAACAACTGTTCGGAATTGGATTATACGTTACAATAATGGTGAAGAAATAAGAACGACGCGGGAGGGAGCTTCACCATTGACCAAGGGACGGAAAACAACGTACGCAGAACGGGTTGAGATTGCGCAGTATCATGCACAGGGGATATCAGTTATCGTGAACTTGCCGAAAGATTTGAGGTGAGTTACCAGCAGGCCCGGAATATCATTGTGAAATACAAGGAATATGGTGAAATCGGCCTTGAGGACAGACGCGGAAAAGGAAAATCAGAAGACCAGCTCACTGAGACGGACCGCTTGAACAGAGAAATTTCCATGCTCAAAGCAGATAAACGAAAGCTTGAGGTGGAGAACGCCCTGCTAAAAAAGTTGGAGGAACTCGAGAGGGATTAAAATACAGCCGGGTTCCCAGTCACACGCTCCACACTGCCATCACTACGTTGCATAATGAAGGCTATGCCATCTCTGAATTATGCCATACGGCAGGCATCTCAAGACAAGCGTATTATCAATATCAGAAACGCCCCGTGCCACACGCTGAAGCAGAGAATGACACAGTGGCCAGTGCGATTGCCGAAATCTATGTTGAAACGGACGGCATCTATGGCTATCGTCAGATGTGCCATGCGGTCAACAAAGCCTTGAGGACGGGGTATAACAGGAAACGCATCTATCGGCTGATGACACGGATGGGCTTGAAATCGGTGACCCGGATCAAAAAGAAACAATACGTCCCCCACACACCGCAACAGGTCGCTGAGAACGTATTGAACAGAGATTTCCACGCAGCCCATGTGAATGAGAAATGGCTCACCGATGTGACTGAATTCAAAGCGCTGAACGGAGAGAAAGCCTACTTGAGCGCGATCATCGATCTGTACGACAACAGTATTGTGGCCTACAAATTCGGCCGTTCAAACAATAATCAGCTTGTTTTTGATACATTCACTTCTGCGATTCAAAAGCACCCGCAGGCAACGCCGCTTGTGCACAGTGACCGTGGCTTCCAGTACACCTCCTACGGCTTTAAAAAGATTCTGGATGCCCAGCAGATTCAACAAAGCATGTCCCGCGTCGGAAGATGCATCGATAATGGCCCGATTGAAGCATTCTGGGGAAAAATCAAATCGGAACGGTTCCACATCAGACGCAAGCAGAAGTACTATGCGGATTATCAAACAATTATAGAAGACATTACACGCTATATTGAGTTTTACAACCACCACAGACCGCAACACAAATTCAAGGGATTGAGTCCGCTGGAATTCAGGGCATTGGCGGCATAGAAAAACGCCTGAGAATCTCCATTCTCAGGCGGGAAACATTTATATTATTTCATCTGTCAACTTGGTAGGGTTCAGATCAGATCCCGGAAGTCTTTTTTCATATATCGAGCTTTTATCAATCGAATCAAAACATTCGACGTTTAGACACAGTCCGGTCCCACTGTTAGAATGGTTTTAGAAGTTTGTCTGTAGCCATTGAACTGGAGAAAGATGAGTGAGGACAAATGGAGTTCAGATGAGGAGGTTAGTTTCATGAAAGCAATCAAGCTATTGATGGCCGCCGGCATGACACTCATGCTGTTGACCGCATGTGGTACAGGAGATGACGAAGAAGAATTCAATAAACAGCAGACCATCAATGACTATTGACGATAGACATGCCAACTATTAGAAAAGTTTAAGACATTCCAGTTAAGGGAAGATGGTTATAAACATTTCTAGGAGGCGTTGTTGTGCAGGAACATAAATTGTATATTAACGGACAATACGTCGAATCATCCGGTAATGAATGGCTCGACATCATTAATCCGGCAACAGAAGAAAAGATTTCTAAAACACCAAAAGGTACTGAAAAAGATGTGGATAAAGCTGTAGAAGCGGCATTCAATGCCCAGAAACAGTGGGAAATGACTCCAAACATTGAACGCGGTAAAATTGTACGCAGGCTAGGCGATGAGATCGAAAAAAACAGGGACAGATTTATCGATATTCTTCAAGAAGAGCAAGGTAAAGATTATGAGTTGGCAAGCGGAGAAGTAGACCTTGCCATAGACTATTTCCGATATATGTCTGAATGGGCGAGAAGGATTGAAGGGGAAATCGTTCCAAGTGACCGCCCCAATGAGAACATCTTCATCTATAAAAAGCCGATAGGCGTCGTGGCGGGCATCATACCATGGAACTTCCCGATTTTCATTTTGGCAAGAAAAGTCGCTACTGCTCTTGTAACCGGTTGTACAATCGTAGTGAAACCAAGTCAGCATACACCTAATACAACAATGGAATTTACAAAGCTTGTACATGAAATGGAAGATATACCAAGTGGTGTATATAATGTTGTGACAGGCGTCGGCTCTGAAATAGGCAATGCATTGGCTACTCACGAGAAGGTCCATATGGTGACCATGACAGGAAGCATTCCAGGTGGTGCAAAAGTGATGGAAGCTGCTGCGCAGAATATCACAAAAGTCAATTTAGAGTTAGGTGGAAAGGCACCAGCAATCGTGACGAAAAATGCAGATTTAGACCTTGCAGCAGAAAATATAGCAGCATCACGACTTGCGAACAATGGCCAGGCATGTACAAACGCAGAGAGGGCTTATGTACATGAAAGTGTAGCCGCTGAGTTGACTGAAAAACTAAGAAAATATTCGAATCTAAGAAAATCGGTGATCCGCGTACAGACAAAGAAATCTCAGTTGGACCTTTGGTTAACCAGGAGCGCCTCGAAACTGTAGATGAAATGGTGCAGGAAGCAATCAAAAGCGGGGCTGAAGTGGTCACAGGAGGCGAGCCTGCAGAGACGGATGAAGGGTTCTTTTATAAACCGACCATATTGACTAACGTCACCCACCAGTCAAATATAATGAGCGATGAAATATTCGGTCCAGTGATTCCCATCTCTACGTTCAATACACTGGATGAAGCGATTGAAAAAGCCAATGATACAGTATATGGCCTTTCGTCTTCAGTCTATACAGAGGATTTGAATGAGGCTATGCGTGTAGTCAACGAAATGAAATTTGGCGAAACTTTTGTTAACCGTGAAAACTTTGAAGCGGTGCAGGGTTATCATGCAGGAATGCGTCAGTCGGGCCTTGGAGGTGCGGACGGCAAGCATGGAATGGAAGATTTTCTGGTGACTCAAGCAGTCTATATGCAATACAAAACGGATGATAACTAGTTAATTGGAGGGGCCATGGATTAGATATCCATGGGCTCTTTTTAAAGGAGGCGCGCTGATGGCGCACGATCATACCCATAACGCCAATAAAAAAGTGCTCCAGATTAGCTTCTTCATCATTGCAGGATTTATGATTGTAGAAGCAATTGGAGGGTTTTTGACAAATAGTCTTGCCCTGCTATCTGACGCAGGTCATATGCTGAGTGATGCCATTTCCTTAGGTGTAGCAGTGCTGGCATTCAGATTTGGCAGTAAATCGGCAGATTACAGTAAAACCTATGGCTACAAGCGTTTTGAAATACTTGCAGCCATTTTCAATGGGGTAACACTTATCCTCGTTTCTTTATATATATTCTTTGAAGCCTACCAGCGTTTTACAGATCCGCCGGAAGTAGCTTCAACGGGTATGCTCATAGTCGCCATCATTGGCTTATTGGTCAATTTGGTCGTAGCTTGGTTGATGATGAGGGGCGGTGATACTGAGGGGAACCTTAATATCAGAGCCGCATTCATGCATGTGATGGGAGACCTCCTCGGTTCAATCGGAGCAATCATAGCTGCACTCCTGATCATGTTCTTCGGATGGGGGGTTGCAGACCCCTTGGCAAGTGTGATTGTCGCAGTGCTGATTCTCTTCAGTGGCTGGAAAGTAACGAGATCATCGATACATGTACTGATGGAGGGCACACCGGTTGATATAGATGTCGTTGACATCATTAAAATCCTGAGAGAAGATGATAGGGTCTTAAATCTCCATGATCTTCATGTGTGGAGTATCACAAGCGGCCAGCATGCCCTATCCTGTCACGTGATAGTAGATGGAAAAAAAACTATAGCGGAGAGCCAGTTACTGCTTGATGATCTGGAAAAAAGGCTGATAGATGAAGGGATAGGACATGTTACGATACAAGTTGAAAGTACGGACAACCCACATGATGAAAATATATTGTGTAGAGCACTAGAGGAATAAGGTCATGCATGGATCTAAGGGAGATGGAGCATAGCAAAAATTGTTATGCTCCATTTTTATATGCTTCCGCAAAAAAGCTTCCCAATGAAGAAAGTTATAAAACAATGACAAATGTCATATATTTTTGCTGACACCTGATTCTATTTATATGGTTGTTCCCATTATAAAATGAATTTAACTAGAATAATGGGAAAGAAGGTATACGGATGACTAAAGAAAAACAAGCTCAACTCAGAAAAGCGGTTATGCCTTATGCAAAATCACAGACAAAGACTAGTATAATCCAGATCCTCAATACAATCGTGCCATTTTTTGTATTGTGGTTCCTAGCCTATCAATCATTAAGCATTTCTTTCTGGCTCAGCCTTCTATTCAGCTTGGGAACAGCTGGATTTATGATCAGAACATTTATCATATTCCATGATTGTGCACACCAATCTTTCTTTAAGAGTAAGAAATGGAACAGTATATTGGGCACGTTCACCGGTGTAATCACACATTTTGCTTATGAAAAATGGAAACGTGAACATTCCATTCACCATGCAACCAGTGGGAACCTTGATAAGCGTGGTATTGGTGATATCTGGGTCATGACCGTTGAAGAATATAAGGAAGCAAGCAAAAGTGAGCGTCTCAAGTATCGCCTCTACCGTAATCCGCTTGTCATGTTCGGGCTTGGCCCATTATCACTGTTCCTCTATGCGAACCGCTTCAACCGTAAGGGAGCAAAGAAGAAAGAGCGTATGAACACGTATCTCATCAATGTTTCCCTATTGGCCATTTACACGTTGATTGGTTTTACTTTGGGCTGGCACGTCCTTCTGCTTGTCCAACTTCCAATCATCTATTTTGCAGGTGCACTGGGCATTTGGCTCTTCTATGTCCAACACCAGTTTGAAGATTCATACTTTGAAAATGAATCCGAATGGGATTATGTTAAAGCAGCAGTCGATGGCAGCTCGTATTATAAACTGCCACGTTGGTTGGAGTGGATGACGGGCAGCATCGGCTATCACCACGTCCATCACCTCGCTCCTAGGGTGCCGAACTATCATCTCGAGCAAGCACATGAAAGTACACCGCCTCTACACCAGGCGACAACCATCACATTGAAGTCCAGCCTTGAATCGATCCGGTTCCGCCTGTATGATGAAAAAAATAAGACTTTTGTCGGCTTCCGCGAAATCGAAGAGAGATTAAAGCAGAACCGCACGAGCCTCCAGTAGAAACCAATCCCCCACCATGGGGGATTTTTTAATATATAATGCCGATAAAACTGTTACACTTGAATAAAATGAGGGGGATCAGCATGCGTGACTGGTATCATATATTTCCAAGAAATACAGGGCTCAGTCTATATATATGGATTATTTTGTGCATACTCCCATTTTATTTTATATTCCGTTCGAACTTATTGGCGGAAATAGTGTTTGGTATTGTCATGACATTGCTTTTCTTTACGATATATTGGCTGACATTCAACACCAAGGGTCCGCTTGTATACATTGGGCTCAGTATAGAAATACTCATCAATATTGTCATGACGATTTTATATGGATATGTATATTTCGCACTTTTTATCGCGTTTTTTGTAGGCAATATAAAAAGTAAGGCGGGCTTCGTCTCAATGTATGTCATTCATCTCGTAACGACAGCAGGAGCCATAGTGACAGGTTTTTTCTATAACTATAGCCTTCTTTTCAGCCATCTGCCATTCTTGATTATGACAGTGCTTGCAGTCACACTCATTCCTATCAATCAATATAATAGGCTCAAACAAGAAGAGTTGGAGTCTCAGTTGGAAGATGCAAATCTCAAGATAGCTGAACTAGCAATCGTCGAAGAACGTCATAGAATTGCCCGAGACCTCCATGATACACTTGGTCAAAAATTATCCATGATCGGATTGAAGAGTGAACTGGCCCATAAGTTAATGGCAAGGGACCAGGAAGCTGCCAAGGAGGAGTTGGCAGATATTCAAGTGGCATCCAGGCAAGCATTGAAGGAAGTGCGTGAGATGATCAGCAATATGAAGAATGTCGCACTGTCGGAAGAGGTCACCCACGTCAAAGAACTCATGGATGCTGCGCAGATCAGTTATGACATCAATATTGATGGAGAACTTGATCACATTCCCTTACTGGTGGAGAATGTGCTGAGCATGTGCCTGAAAGAAGCGGTCACAAACGTTGTCAAACATAGCCGCGCGCACTTTTGTGCAATAGAGATCATTGAGACCAACAAAGATATTTTCCTCAAAGTCATGGACAATGGGGAGGGTAAAGAAGAAAATTTCGAAGCAGGCCACGGGATCAGTGGTATGCGTGAACGTTTGGGCTTTGTAAACGGTGATCTCCAGATAATCAATAACATGGATGGATTTGAAATCAATATTACGGTACCGAAGATATTGAAACAGATTGAGGAGGAACAAGCGTGATCCGGATTGTAATTGCTGAAGATCAAAATCTATTGAGGGGTGCGCTTAGCGCATTACTGGATTTGGAAGATGATGTAGAAGTAGTGGGGCAAGCAGAAAACGGCAAGGAAATATTGGGCCTAGTTGAACGGGAAAGGCCGGATATCTGTTTGATGGACATTGAAATGCCTGTCATGACAGGACTCGATGCTGCAGAACAGCTTCAGGAAGCAGATTGTAAAGTCATTATACTTACTACGTTTGCCCGGCCAGGCTACTTTGAAAGGGCTAAGAAGGCGGAGGTAAGCGGCTACTTGTTGAAGGACAGCTCCAGTGAGACTCTGGCACAATCAATAAGGCAGATTATGAAAGGGAAAAAGGTATATTCTCCTGAACTTATTGATATAGCTTTCGAAGCTTCCAATCCGTTGACTGACAGAGAAAAGGAGATCATCCAACGTCTCAGAGAAGGAAAAAGCACCAAAGTGATCGCTAAGGAATTATATCTCTCGAATGGGACGGTCAGAAACTATATATCAATCATATTGGATAAGATGGGTACAAAAAATCGTATTGAAGCAATATCGAAAGCACATGATAAGGGATGGCTCAAGTAGAATGGAACAACCTATAGATAAAACCATGCTATATATTTAAATATGTAGTACCAGCACACGAGGGTGAGTATACTGAGGAAAAACTTCTCGATCCGCCCACCTGTCTTTACAGTGATGGGAAAGCGGATTATGATTGGCAACGGGAAGAACAAACGAATGCCATTATGGGTGGCCATATCAAGAAGGTAATGGCTGATCATTCCAGCAAGAAGACCGTATTTTATAAGATCGCCCGAGAAAATCTGATCAGTGATGAGTGATATCAGAACAAGGAATAGCAGGCTATGTGTGACAGTCCGATGCCCGAACAGCAGATTGATGAGTTTTGATAGGAATGGGAACTGGCGGCCAATCTTACTCCCGCTATGGCATATGTCCGGCAATAACGCGCCCACTATACCTGCTGTGGCTATGATGAAAGGGTTCTCGCTGATGCCATAAGATACTGCAAGACTTGCTGCGATGCCCCCGACTAAGTGTGTTTTTCCAGTCATTGCTGTTCCCTCCTAAAATGCAGTCAGATGAATATTATAATACAATTTGGTATTATTTTCCCGACAATCACAGAAAAATTTAATGTATTCTCTACGTACCAACGCAAAGTAAGATTATTTCATGGGTTTGAAGGGAATATGGTGATGAACTGTGCAATAATAGCTGAGCTCATCAAGAACGTATGTAGGGGTATAAAAATGCAGAAGCAGTAATCACTGACTAGCTCCTGTAGAAATATGAGTATAATAGAGGACAGACGAAACAATAGAAAAGGAGCATTATAATATGGATGGAACAAATAGAGTAGATATCAATATAGGCAGCACAGTTAAAGTGGTGCAGAAACATCATCAGAAGTCTGGACAATTGACTGAGGGAAAAGTAGCGAGGATTTTGACCAATTCTCCAAACCACCACCATGGTATTAAAGTAAAGCTTGAAGATGGGACTGTAGGTAGGGTCAAAGAAATCGAATCGTAAAAATAAGCGCCTGTAAAGGCGCTTATTTTTATAGAGTCATATATGATCAAAATCATCAGGGGATCCCCGGTAGACGCGGAGTGCAAGGAATACGGCGACAAGTGAGAAAAGGAAGGCGATGAAATAAACGAGTTCTACTCCGGCAACCATCGCCTGGTCAATAATCTCAGGGTCATCAGGTCGTTCTGAAGCATTGAGGTAGGCAGCTTGTCTGGCATTCAATATACTGATGAATACAGATACTCCAATGGCGCCGGCCAGCGGCTGCAATGTTGAGATGACAGCTGTACCATGAGGGTATAAATCCTTAGGCAATTGGTTCAGACCATTTGTCTCGACTGGCATCATGATTGCAGAAACCGACACCATCAGCAGAATGAAACTGACGATGATCGTCCAGATTGAACTGTCCACATCCAGTCGACTCATCGTGAACATTGTCACAGCGAGTATGATGGATGCAGGTATCATCAACGGCCGGGGGCCGAACTTATCGAACAGACTACCCATGAATGGGGATAGGGCACCATTCAACAGGCTGCCTGGCAGCAGTAACACTCCTGCAGTCGCTGCACTTAGCGCAAGCGGGCCCTGCATGTAGATCGGAAGTATAATTTCTGACGCAAACATCGTCATGATGATGATCAGGAACATGAAAGCAGCTTGACGGAACATGGGATATTTGAAGACTCTCAGATCCATGATCGGATCATCCAATTTGAACTGGCGCCATGCGAAGAGGGCGATTCCGAGAAAACCGATCAATATGGTCCCGACCACTTCAGGGTTCAAAAATCCGGCTTCACTCTGTCCAGCGGAACTGAAGCCATAGATCGTCGCTCCGAACCCGACTGTAGAGAAAAGGATGGAAAGCAAATCAATTTTAGGCTTTGTGACTTCTGAAACATTAATCAAGAAGAAATAAGCAAATGCTATTGAGAATAAAGTGAAGGGTATAACGGAGATGAACAAGAATCTCCAACCAAGGTATTCTACAATGATGCCTGATAGCGTCGGACCGATTGCGGGTGCAAACATGATTACGAGACCGATGATTCCCATAATTTTCCCTCTGCGATGGGGCGGATAGATGAGCAGGAATACATTGAAGAGTATCGGGATCAACATCCCGGTACCTATTGCCTGAATAAATCGTCCAAGTAGAAGGATGCTAAATACAGGTGCAGAAGCTGCTATCAGCGTTCCTACGGTGAATATGATCATAGTCCCCAAGAACAGTTGGCGGGTGGAGAACCACTGTATCACCAGTGCAGAGATTGGGATCACCACACCCATGACGAGCATGAAGCCTGTAGCCATCCATTGGACAGTGGGTAGAGTGATATTGAATTCTTCCATAAGGGTCGTAAACGCGATGTTAAGCAGCGTTTCATTTAGTATGGCAAAAAAAGCACCTATGATGAGCGACAGCATTATCGGGAGCGTTTTAACATCCGGGTTTTCAGAAAGGTATTCATAATTGGCGTCGTTCGTCATGGTCAGCCTCCTGATTATGTATTGGAACAAATTGCTTCAGTCTATGTTCACATTCCAATATAATATTATGTATATATGATATGTACAAGCAGATAGACTTACGTGGAGGAGATAAGTATGCGCTGTGGAACGAAATGTTTTATCGTCACTATAGAGATGGGCCAGCAGACATTTGTCGAAGAAGTTGGAGCAAGGAGTCAGACAGAAGCAAGAAAAATGACAAGGCGACACTATGGAAATGAAGCTAAAGTGAAAAGGATCATAAAAAAAGACGGGCTGATGAAATAACTATACATGACGCCGAAGTAAACGGGTATATATGTATTGGAACTTAAAAAAACTACACCGTCCAATAAGGAGGATTACATATGGAAAGATTCAAGGCACTTGTTGCAGATAAACAAGACGATAAAATGGAAATGAACATTAAAGAGTTAGGCATGGAAGATTTATCAGAAGGAGAAGTAGTCATCCGGGTAGCCTATTCAAGCGTCAACTATAAAGATGGTATGGTGGGTGTGACAGGCGCTATAGCTGAAACCTTCCCGATCATACCCGGCATAGATCTCGCAGGCACCGTTATCTCTTCAGAGGATGATCGATTCAAAGAAGGGGACGAAGTGATTGCGACAAGCTATTATATCGGCACACGCCACAGTGGTGGATTCAGTGAAGTTGCACGCATACCCGCTGATTGGGTGGTGCCGCTTCCTGAAGGATTGACTAAAAAAGAAGCAATGGAAATCGGGACTGCCGGTTTTACTGCAGCATTATCGATCCAGAGGCTTGAAGATAACGGGCTTGAACCAGGAGATGGTGAAGTACTGGTGGATGGTGCCAGTGGTGGTGTCGGTAGTATCGCCATCAATATGCTTGCAGGCAAAGGATATGACGTAGTTGCAAGTACAGGGCGTACAGAAGAAGCGGAATATTTGAAGTCTCTCGGTGCCCGGAAGGTCATCCATAGGGATGAGGTGACTGATACAGACGGAAAATCTACACGTAAAAGAAGATGGAGGGCGGCCATCGACCCAGTGGGGGGCAAAACGCTCCAGTATATATTAAGCAGTTTGGACTATGGTGGTTCTGTTGCGACATGTGGGCTTGCAGGAGGTGTCGAGGTTGAGACTACAGTACTCCCATTTATTTCCCGGGGAATAAACTGGCTAGGCATCGATTCGGTGAAGTACCCGATGGAAAAACGTTTAGAAGTGTGGGAAAGGTTGGCTGGTGACATGAAGCCAGCAGCTCTTGGCACACATATCGCGCATGAGGTGACGCTTGAAGAGTTGCCTGATACGTTGCGAGATATTTTAAATGGAAAAGTGAGAGGACGCGTCATAGTAAGATTATAGAAACAGTGCCCTCCATCCTGGTATAGGATGAAGGGCACTTTTCATTTATCTATTTGGCATAGGCTTCTTCTTCAAGCTTCTTGATTTGTGCTTCAACATACTCGGGTGAAAGGTCATTTTCTATAATATATCTATTTCTTGAGTGCTTACTGCATTCCAATGAACAGCCACCGAGATGTTTCGCCTCGTTTTCTTCCGATGCAAGAATCTGGTCGTTGCAATCCGGATTGGCACAGTTGATATAGCGCTCACAAGGCGTGCCGTCGAAATGGTCGCGCCCCACGATGTTATGCTCCACCTGGTTGACTGGAACTGTCAATCTTTCATCGAAGACATACATCATACCGTCCCAGTTTTGACCTTTTGCGACAGGATCTTTTCCGTAGGTAGCGATGCCTCCATGGAGTTGACCGACATCTTCAAAACCCTCACGTTTCAACCATCCAGAGAATTTCTCGCAGCGTATGCCCCCGGTGCAATATGTCAGTATGCGTTTGCCTTCAAGCATATCACGGTTTTCTCTTACCCAGTCAGGTAAGTCGCGGAATGTTTCAACTTCCGGACGTATGGCGCCGCGGAAATGACCAACATCATATTCGTAGGTATTCCTGGCGTCGAGCACGATTGTGTCCTCATCCTGCATCTGCTCAAGAAACTCTGCAGGTGCCACATATTCACCCGTCATCTCACGTGGATTGATATCATCTTCCAGACTCAGATTGACGAGCTCAGGTCTCGGGCGTACATGCATTTTCTTGAAGGCATGACCTTCTTCCTCATCAATTTTGAAGGTGATTCTTTCAAAGAGTGGGTGCTCCTTCATATATGCCATATACTTTTCAGTATCCTCCACTGTGCCGGACACAGTACCGTTGATGCCTTCTTGGGCTACAAGTATGCGGCCTTTAAGATCCATGCTTCTACATAGTTCAAGATGTTCTGAAGCGAATGCTTCCGGGTCCTCGATGTCAACATAATAGTAATACAGTAATACTTGATATTTCATTGTCTTTTCCACCTATCAATTATATTTGCAGGATATACCTGATAGTTGCATGAACTGTTCATGCAATACTTCATTATACCAATAACCCGCCTGATTTTAAAGTCTCCCTTATAAAAATGGATATTCATGAAAGTGGCAGTATGATAGGAGCAGAGAATTAACATCTTGGACATGATTCGATAGATTGGATAGTGGAAATTGCTTATAAAAATTGATAAAATCATATAATTGGATATTTAGTGATGAGAGGTAGATGGCTATGAATAGGAAAAAGGCACTTGTTGTTTTCTCGGGAGGTCAGGACAGTACAACTTGCATGTTTCATGCAATGGCCCATTACGATGAAGTAGAGTTAGTCACTTTCAATTATGGGCAACGTCACAGCAAAGAGATCGAAGTGGCAAAAAGTATAGCGGAGGAACAAGGGCTTAAACATCATATATTGGATATGTCATTGCTTGGCCAGTTGAGTCCTAATGCCTTGACGGCACATGATATGGAGATTACGAAAGAAGCAGACGAAGAGATGCCGAATACGTTCGTTCCAGCCAGGAACATGCTGTTTTTATCCTTCGCGACGGCGCTAGGTTATCAGATAGGCGCCGGTACAGTCATCACGGGTGTTTGTGAAACAGATTACAGCGGCTACCCTGACTGCCGGGATATTTTTGTAAAATCGATGAATGTAACGGCGAACCTGGCCATGGATAGCAACTTCGTCATAGAAACACCGCTCATGTGGCTCGATAAGAAGGAAACATGGGCTATGGCAGATGACTATGGCAAGTTGGAATATGTACGGGAAAAGACATTGACTTGCTACGAAGGGGTCATCGGCGATGGATGCGGAGAATGCCCAGCCTGCAGGCTTAGAAATGAAGGGTTAAATGCCTACTTGAACGAAAGGGATTGAGATGATGAACTACAATACTCCGATGCATGACTATACATTTGAACTAAATAAAGACTTCAATTTTTCTGCTGCCCACTATATTCCTGATGAGCGGGCAGGGAAATGCAGTAATGTGCATGGCCATACGTATCATGTGAATATTACAATTGCAGGAAACGAACTGGATGATCTGGGCTTTCTGGTTAATTTCGGGGAGCTCAAATCACTGATAAGTGGTGCATTTGATCACACGCTCCTTAATGACCATGAGCGTTTTAGGGATGTACCCCCAACTTCAGAAACGGTGGCTAAAACGATATATGAAATGGTGACGGAATATATATCCGGATTGAATAACAATCCGGTGTGTCTACAAGTTATTCTGAGGGAGACACCAACAAGTTATGTCGTATACCGCCCTAAAAAGGAGATGCGATGATGAAAGTCCCAGTACTGGAAATTTTTGGCCCGACATTCCAAGGGGAAGGTGCTGTAATCGGACAGAAGACCATGTTCGTCAGAACAGCAGGGTGTGACTACAGCTGCAGCTGGTGCGATTCGGCATTTACTTGGGACGGGTCTCAAAATGATCGTATTCGAATGATGACAGGAGAAGAAATTTTAGAAGAACTAGATGGCCTTGCGCCAAACAATTATAGCCACGTTACTATTTCCGGTGGGAACCCCGCTCTGCTGAAAAACATGGCCGGCTTTGTGGAACTTGCCAAAGAAAGAAATATTCAGATGGCTGTAGAAACACAAGGTACCGTTTTCCAGGAGTGGATGAAAGATATTGACGATGTCACCATCAGCCCAAAACCACCAAGTTCCGGCATGGTTACAGATTACGAAAAATTGGAGAAGGTAATGGCTGGGTTGAATGCTGGAGGCGCCTGCTATAATTTCAAAGTGGTGGTCTTTGATGAACAAGATTTTGAGTATGCTGCACATATTCACGAGAAATATCCTGACGTTGCATTCTACCTGCAAGTAGGCAACCCATTCCTTGGAGATAATGTTGCAGATCATACCAGCAAATTGCTCGAGCGTTATAACAATCTAGTAGATATGACTATGAAAGACCAGAGGATGAATGATGCCAAAGTACTTCCACAGCTGCACACATTACTTTGGAGCAATAAGCAGGGTGTATAACGAAATGGAGAGGTTCTTAGCGCTACCCTCTATAAAAAACTGAGGCATACAGCAGATGGCTGCATGCAAAAAGGAGTATTACAATGCATAATGAAAACACTAAAGATTTGAGCCTCTTGGGGAATCAGGAAGTGAAATACGACTTTGATTATAACCCTAAACTTTTGGAGACGTTCGATAACAAGTATCCCGACCGGGACTACTTTGTAAAATTCAATTGTCCTGAATTCACCACGCTTTGTCCCATCACGAATCAACCTGACTTTGCGACTGTCTATATCAGTTATATACCAGATGTGAGAATGGTTGAAAGCAAATCATTGAAATTGTACCTGTTCAGTTACAGGAACCACGGCGGCTTCCACGAGAGCAGCATGAATCTGATTATGGATGATCTTGTTGAACTTATGAATCCGAAATATATAGAAGTGTGGGGCAAGTTCACCCCGCGGGGAGGGATCTCGATCGATCCATACTGTAACTATGGCCGTGCAGGAACCAAGTATGAAGAGATGGCTGACTACCGCATGATGCACCACGATATGTACCCAGAAAAAATAGATAATCGATAAGAATAAAAAGCGCCCTGATGGGCGCTTTCTTTATTCAGATACAGTTTGATTGGTCTTGTTGAATGTAATGATTTTGTACAAATGATATATCGCCCCGTAAAGCACTAGCAAGGGTGTGATGATGAGCAATAGGAAAAATAGAGTGCCTCCAAATTCACGTAAGCCGAAATTCGAGAAAAACTCCTGTGTAGCAACATCCTCTAGCGGCGGATAGAATACAAAGATGTAGATTAAAGTAATGACTGCAAGTGTGAATATGTAGAAAATCATATTGGTGATATGGTAGGGCACGGTGTACTTATCGAATTTAAACATATTAAAAAACCCCTCTATATTCATTCTACAGATATTATACACTATAATAGAGCTATGTGGATATCAAAAATTGAAAATGATGAATTATGGAAAAATTAGGAGGTATAATATGATCAGACAAGCAGAAAAAAAAGATTTGACTCGGGTTATGGAGATCAAAGAAGCGGTGGTCCCCCTGATGGTTGCTGCAGGGAATACCCAGTGGAGCTCGGAGTACCCCAATGCCCAGCGGTTCAACAGAGATATAGAGTCAGGAACTTTGTATGTCTATGAATCGGACGAAGAGATAGCCGGGTTTGTGGTGGTGGATGATGAGCACCCTAAACCTTATGAAGAAATATCCTGGGAAGTGGAAGCTTCACAAGCGAAAGCAATGCATCGTATGGCAGTTGATCCCGGAGTGCAGGGACAGGGTATCGCGAGGAAGATGATGGAGGCGATAGCAGAGGTACTAGAGCAACAAGGTATCAAAGGCATTCATACAGACACTTCACTAGAAAATGAACGGATGCAGAAACAATTTGAGCGTAATGGCTATCATTACAGAGGTAAGCTCCATCTCGATGATAATATAGAGGACTGGTATATAGCCTATGAAAAAACATTTTAGCATTAGTGGATGCATTATATTGTTTTTTTAACTTGCTTAGATGGTGTAGTATATAGTGGGGAACAACAATTGAATAGGAGGAGTTATAGTGAAATTGTTATTGAAGCTGGTAACCGGCATCGTTGTCGGTATCGGTGTTGGCGCCCTATACTATGGGGTGGGTGAAGCAGGTGGTTTTGGAGCTTTTCTTGAATTCCTGGTCAGGTTGTTCATCACGATAAAGTCTATCCTTGGGAGCTTCATATTCTTCATGATCCCATTGATCATACTCTTTTTTATCGCAAATGGAATTTCAAAGATAGGAATAGGATCCGGAAAAGTTGTCGGGGTCACCTTGGGTACAGCATACATATCGACACTTGGTGCAGGACTTCTTGCCTATATGGTGGCAATGATGGTGATGCCGCGCATCACTAATGGCGGCAGTGTTCCAGAAGAAGCAACCGGACTCGAGCCCTTCTTTACATTCGAAATAGCACCATTGATGGATATACTTACAGCGCTTGTGTTGGCTTTCGCCTTCGGTATAGTCATTACTCTCACGCGCTCAGAAGTGATGGAGAAATGGTTTGAGGAAGGCAAGAATATCGTTGAGTTTCTGATCCAGAAAGTTGTCATCCCAATTCTACCGTTTTATATTGCTGGTGTGTTTGCAGAAATGGCTTCACAGGGGACGGTATTCAACACATTATCTGTATTTGGACTTGTACTGCTTGTGGCAGTCGCTCTTCACTGGATATGGATCACTATCCAATATACAATCGCCGGTGCACTACTCGGCAAGAATCCTTTCAGGATGATTAAAACGATGATGCCTGCATATTTCACTGCGCTCGGTACTATGAGCAGTGCAGCGACGATACCAGTTACCTTGCAGCAGACTAAAGAGAATGGTGTGCGGGGAAGGATAGCAGACTTTGTTATCCCGCTTTGTGCAAATATTCATCTCTCCGGCAGTACGATAACAATAGTTAGCTGTTCAATTGCAGTCATGTCAGTATTGCCTGAATATCAGCTGCCAGGTTTTCTCGCAATGCTCGGTACAATAATGCTCCTTGGAGTGATCATGATTGCGGCACCTGGTGTGCCTGGTGGCGCGATTATGGCAGCAAGTGGGGTACTGGTCACCAACCTTGGCTTTACAGAAGCGGCTGTTGCCTTCATGATTGCACTGTATATGGCGCAAGACAGCTTCGGTACAGCAGCGAATATTACAGGTGACGGAGCGGTTAGTGCCATTGTCGATGCCTACGAAAGAAAATTGAATAAATAGCGGAAAAAAATTCCACATGAATGATCGCCCTTCAAATGATCTACTTGAAAAAGTCGAGAATTTGGAGGGCTTTTCTGTAGTTAAAAAGAGAGTAAAATTAAAAGTTTACCGGCTTATATCGCTTGTACGGCCAGAATTGGATGATCTGTAACATTTACGAGTCATAGAACCCCCAAGCGACTGAAAATATGTTTATAATGGTAGTTATGATTATATGGATAAAGGATGCACTCTATGAATAAGTTTTTGTATTTCATCATCGTCATTTGCTTTTTGGATCTGTTCATTCAGCTGCCGATCATCACCCCATTCGCATTATCACTTGGTGCTGATGAATATACGGCAGGTATCATTGTAGCGATATATTCTTTGTTTAATATAGTGGGCAATATATTTGGCGGATTTTTCTCGGATAAATTCGGGAGAAAGAATATGCTACTTCTCGGAATGGGCTTGCAGATCTTCATTCTGTTATTGTATACCGTAGTGCCGACTGTAGGACTTCTCATTGTCATACGGGTTATACATGGTTTTTCGAGTGGTTTACTGACACCCGCTGCATTCAGCCTTGTAGCCGATATCTCCCGAAGATCAGCAATTGGTAAATCAATGGCGCTGACTGGAGTATCCATAGGGGTTGCTGCAGTACTCGGGCCGGCACTCGGTGGCATCATATCCAGCCAAGCCAGCTACCAGATGGTATATCTTGTCATGTCGGGTATATTCGTATTTGGTATTCTGCTGATTCTACTAACTGTTAATGAGAGCACAACAGTGAAGAGTCGTGAAGAGCACTATACTACGAACTTCGGTGAAATCATCATTAGGCCATCTCTGATAGTGGCTTATATCTCTGCATTTACCTTAATGGTTTCAAATGGCTCACTAGCGTTCGGCCTGCCGCTTAAAGTTGCTGAGGTTGGATTATCGGACCAATCAACAGGCGCGATGCTTAGTGTATTTGGCATCACGGCCATTATTATTTTTGCGAGTCCGCTCAATAGGATATACACAAACTATAGCCCGGTGGCACTTGTATCATTTGGGGTTCTAATCGTAGGCTTTTCCATGATGGTTCTTCATGTTGTCCCTACAGCTTTGATGATCTATCTTGTGATGATCCTCTATGGTATTGGCTTTAGCCTGATTTTCCCTTCGATGAATAAGATAATCGGACAGAATACGGAAATATATGAGCGGGGGAAAGCCAATGGCATATTCTATTCATTCTTTTCCCTGGGGTCTGTAGCAGGTGCCTATTTATCGGGAATCTTTGCCACGTATTTTACAACTCCTTTCCTTTTCATTGGAATGATACTCATCATATTGCTGAGTGGCATTCAGTATGCACATAAAAAAAGTGGCATTTAATATCTCCAGCTAAAGAATCATAAGGGCAAAGGGTGTGGTCATGTGAAAAATGTTTTACTGATGGGCATCAATGGCAGAATAGGAAAAAACCTTTATGAAGAATTGAAAGGAGAATTCAATCTTTTTGCGTTTTCAAGTCCGAATCAAATAAACAATGAGATGGATATCACTTTTTTGAAAAAAGATCTGTTTATCTTACCTGAAGTGGAAGAAGCACTGAAGGGAATCGATACGGTGCTCTTTTTCGAAGATCCTATAATGCGGTTGAACCGGCAGACACAAGGACGCTTCGAAGACTTTTATATTTTGATAGCCGACAATATCGCCAGAGCCGCGCAACTGCATGAAGTCAAACAGATAATATTCATAGCAGATGAGGTGAGTAGCCCTTATATCGTTGAAGTTTTGGGTGCCTTTGGCACAAAAGTGCAGGTCACCCGAACTCCAATTAAAAGATACGGCAAGACCCTCTCCTATAAAACAACTGATTACAACAGTGTGAGGAGTGTACAACGGGCGCGTATGCCCCGCGGCTGGAACATCAAAGATGTTGGGCAATATTATTTTGATTGGCTTGATAACATTCTTTATGGACTCATCAATATCAGTTATGAAGGACGCACGATTAACATGCAACTTCCGAAAAAGGCGCGGCCTATCCTGGTAATCGAATATGATGCACAAGGCAGCTATAACGGTTTGGAAATTTATAGGATAAAGGGTGGCAGCCTATCGAAAAGATTGATGAATAAAACGCCTAGGTTTGAATTCAGAGCATTGCCGGGCGGAGAAGATTTCCTTATGGCACTACATGATTTTGAACCCAAGCTCTCTTGGGGCATTTATCAAATTATACAGGCACCTCTATACACATTGATTAACCGCATATATCAAGTGGAGATGATCATAAATAACCAGGCGCCTGGATCACATAATCGTCCTAGTGTGGAATGATAAAAAAATGGGACGATCGATTGATCTGGTACCACTAAAGTTTACAGATGAATAAAATAATTTTTGCTGAGATTCTAATCGATTAGAATCTCAGTTTTTTTATGCGGCAATCTTGCGTAATTCGACAGGCGTAAGGCCGTAGAGTACCTCTTGCGGGCGTTCGTGATTGTAAAAATGGATGTAGACATCCAGATCATCTATGAGTTGCTGATACGTCCCATATCCAGTATCTTTCCGCACCAGATTGTACCGTTCCGATTTCAGTTTGCCAAAGAACGACTCCATCGGCCCGTTATCAATGCACTTGCCAACACGGGACATGCTTTGCGTCATGCCATGCGCCTTTAAAATCTTTCTGAAACCATATGATGTGAACTGGAAGCCGCGATCACTGTGGATCATGGGGGAGGCGCCTGGATTGGCTGCGAGCGCTGCCTTGAGTGTATCAAACACCAGCCGGTTATTATTACTGAGACCGAATCGGTAAGCGACGATACTGTTATCAAACAGATCGAGAATCGCACACATGAAGACCCGCCGGCCAGTCTTCAACTTGAACTCGGTCACATCGGTCAACCACTTTTCGTTCTTAAATTCCGAGATGAACTGTCGGCCCAGGCCATTCTTTGCCGTGAAGTCGCCGGATTTCATGGTGCGGACCATCTTCTTCTTCCGTGTGACGGACTGAATGCCCATCAGCCGCATGATGCGCAGGATACGGTTACGACTGTAGGCCGTGTTCAAATGACGGTTCACAAGGTGACGCATCATGCGATACCCCGGCACCCCCTGGTACTTGATGTAGAAGTCCGCGATGCATGCGGCAATTGTTTCGTTTTCAATTTCATTCTTCGTTTTTTGGCGCTTTTGGTACTGATAATACGCTTGGCGGCTGATGTTTGCGACTGCGCACAGTTCAGAGATGGAGTAGCCTGCGCTGTGCAGTTCTGTGATCGCTTCATGAATCCGTTGACCCCGAACCCGGCTTACTTGCGTCTCCTCTCGAGTTCTTCCAACTTTTTTAAGAATGCATTCTCCACTTCCACTTTTTTAAGCTTATTCCGTTCGATTTCCAGCTCACGCTTCAGTTTGTCGACTTCAGTCAACGCTGCTTCCGGTTTAGGGCGGCCCCGTCGGTCTTCGAGGCCATATTGCCCCGCTCTCTCGTACTTCTTCACATATTGATACGCTTGTTGATAGGAGACATCGAATCGTTCTGAGAGCTCACGGATACTGACATCATGGGTTGCGTGATACTGTGCGATTTCCAATCGTTCTTCATATGTCGGCTTTCTGCTTTTCGTCATAGAGCGCGCACCCCCAAAGGTCGATTTTAATCTTTTACCTTCAGTATACTCGATGACCCATTGTTTGACTGTAGTATCAGAAGCAATATCGTATTTCCTTGCGAGTGGGAGATACCCAATGCCCTGCTCTAAATACTCAAGGATGACTCTTTCTTTGAAATCGGTTGAATAGGTATGATGCCGTCTTCTGACTGCCAGTGACTCAGGCCCTTTCTCTTGATGCGTTAACACCCATCGATGAATGGTTGTTTTACTAACCTCAAATCGTCTGCTGGTCGTCTTCATATCACCATGTGTTAAATAATGCTCTATAATTGCCATCTTTTCTTTGAAACTGCGATGTCTGGCCATTAAAAAACCTCCTAAGCTACAGATTTTTTCTTTCATCTGTAAACTTAGGAGGTAGCACCTCAGATTAGTCGATCGTCCCATTTTTTATTAATGTATGAAGGTATGGCTGGATACTTGTGATGAACTGATCGTCCTGAAGTTTTTGACGCCTTTGCCACTACCGAAGTTCATTTCGGATACGAGTACGGAACCGTCTGCATTGATGCGTTCCACTACGGCCACATGGCCAAAGCTCCATGCATAGTTTGTCCATGCTTCTGTTTGCATGATCGCGCCGACTGAAGGAGAATTGTTGACGCTATATCCTTCGCTTCTTGCCCCGTTGTCCCAGTCATAGGCATTCCCCCAATTGTTTCCAACAGGTTTTCCGAGCTGTTTGCGGCGTTCAAAGACATACCATGTGCAATCGCCCCAGTAATAGTAGTTCGTACCGTATGAGGTGCCTGAAGGAGCAGGCGCTGACACTTTATCAGTGACTGATGTGTTGTCATTGGAATCCGGCTCACTTACAGAGCTTGAGCTTCCGCTGACACTCAACTTTTGTCCAACATAGATGACAGTTGAAGACAAATTGTTCAAGTTCATGATTTTTCTGTATGTAGTACCATGTTTATTGGCGATTTTACTTAGCGTATCACCAGATTTTACAGTGTATGTACCGGTAGACCTTGTACTCGAGTCTGAGCTTGATGTTGAGTTGGAGTTGGAAGTGTTGGAACTGCTCGAGTTGCTGGAGTTGCTAGAAGATTTCGAACTTCCATCTACACTCAGTTTCTGACCCGGATAAATGATATGTGAAGAAATATTATTATTTTTCATCAATGTACGGTAATTCATGCCATGTGCAGATGCAATCTTGCTAAGCGTATCGCCAGGCTTTACAGTGTATGATCCGCTGGATGAAGTGGTTGTACTTGTTGATGAACTTGATGAAGAGTTTGAACTTGAACTTGAAGAGTTGCTTGAGCTACTCTCTACAGTGAGCTTTTGGTTAATGTAGATCATGTCTGAAGATAAGCTATTCCAAGATTTGAGTTGACCCACTGACACATTATTCTGGTTGGCGATCTTCCAAAGCGTATCTCCGCCTTGTACTGTATAGGACGATGCTTCGACCTGATCTGCGAGACCGTATGTAGATAGTGCAGCTGTAGCTGTAAGGGCTGTGATGACTTTTTTCATGAATGTGTTGACCTCCTGAGGTATGTAGTGATTGTATGTTATGTAATTATTCTTCATACTCCGCTGTCCGTTATTACAAATCATATATTAACAAATTAACAGAATGAATAGTCGAATGTAATATAACTGTAATATAAACTCAATAACATTAATATATTCAGAATATTCCCGTAATAATAAAAGGGTAATTTCACCATTAAAGGGTATATGAATCGTGTTGGTTTGGAGGGATGACAGTATGGCAAGAAAACAAGATAATCGAATGGTCTGGCTGTATTTTCTCTATTATTGGGTAATTTTTGGAATTGGTGCGTACTTTGGACAGTATTTGCCGGAGGAATGGCGACCAACGGCATCAGCGGTCGTTTTTGGAATCTTGATGATCTCGTTATTCGTCCGAGGTTTCAACCGCAGTGGGCCAGTCATAAGCCACTTGTATGCAGTTCTTATAGGACTTGTGTCATATGGGGTATTTGAAAATTTCATCAATGACTTTGGAAACGGTACATTCTACCGGATCATCTTGTTGGGGATAATTGTATTCATCTTCTTTGGTATTATAGGTTACTTTTTTCTTAGGGATGTTACGCATTGGGGAAAGTATTTATTTATCGCATTGCTGGTTGTAATAGGGACAACACTGGTTAACTTCTTTATTGATTTACCCTACTTGACGTTGTCGCTCACGATCGTGGGGCTGGTGTTATATCTACTCTACACAATCTACGATTTCAACAGGATGAAGAACGGTAAATACAGCCCAAGGGAAATGGGATTCAATCTGTTCATCAACCTGCTCATCATCATAAAAAGGCTTCTTAGGCTGTACCGGTATATTAACAATAGAAAATAAATGGTATAGAATGAGATATAGAATATAAAATTTTTAATGAAGGAAGATGAAGTATGGGGCGTAAATGGAATAACATCAAAGAGAAAAAAGCTCAGAAAGATAAGGATACCAGCCGCGTCAATGCTAAATTCGGGCGAGAAATATATGTGGCTGCAAAAAAAGGTGAACCTGATCCTGAGAGTAACCAAGCGCTGAAAGCTGTCCTCGATCGTGCCAAAACATACTCCGTACCAAAGCACATCGTAGATAAGGCGATTGATAAGGCAAAAGGCAATGATGAAGAAGCATTTGATGAACTCCGCTATGAAGGCTTTGGACCAGAAGGTACAATGATCATAGTCGATGCGCTTACAAATAATGTGAACCGTACAGCTTCCGATGTCCGTGCAGCATTTGGAAAAAATGGTGGGAACATGGGGGTAAGTGGTGCAGTCAGTTATATGTTCGAAGCGAAATCGGTCTTCGTCTTTGAAGGGTTCGACCCGGAAAGCATAATGATGGAGATGATGGAGAGGGATCTCGATGTAGAGGACGTGCGGGAAGAGAACGGCTTCACGGTTGTATATGGACCACCCCAAGCTTTCCATGATTTGAAGGAATCACTAGATGGCATGGGGGTTGAAGATTATGAAGTGGCAGAACAGACGATGATTGCACAAAACGAAGTATCATTGGAAGAAACTTCAAAGGAACAATTTGAGACATTGATCGAAGCACTGGATGAACTGGAAGATGTGTCTAACATCTATCACAATGTTGACTTAAGCAAATAAATGGAGGGGAAAGCAGAATGAATTTTGGCTATGAAGGCAAAGTCGCTATAATCACAGGGAGTAGTCAGGGAATAGGACGAAAAACTGCCGAACAGATGGCTCGACTTGGAGCAAAAGTCATGCTTGTTGCTCGAGGTGAGGATCGACTTCAGGAAGCTAAAAAGGAGATTTCACAATTTGGAGAAGTGGATTACATTGTTGCCGATGTGAAAGAAAATGACTCAGCAGAACGGATCATCGAAGAAACAGTCAAACGCTATGGACGGTTGGATGTATTGGTCAATAATGCAGGAGGGTCATTTGCGAAACCATTTGAAGAAGTGGCAATCTCAGACTGGGAAGATGATTTAGACTTGAAACTGCTGGCAGCTGTGAGAATGTCTAAAGCTGCTCTCCCTCATCTGAAGGAGCAGGGTGGAGCAATCCTCAATCTGACGGCTGTCCTTGGTAAAACACCACCACCATCTTCATTGCCGACGACTGTTTCGCGTGCCGCGGGGATGGCTATGACAAAGGCAATGAGTAAAGACCTCGGAAAATATGGCATTCGGGTCAATACAGTGTGCATTGGCCTCATAAGGAGTGCGCAAATAGAAAAGAAATGGCAAAATGAAGCACCTGAACTGACTTGGGAGGAATATTCAAAACTCGATCGCCATAATATTCCACTAGGCAGAATAGGAGAGACCGAGGAAGCAGCGAATGTCATTACATTCCTTTGCTCCGATCTTGCGTCCTACATCAGTGGGGACGCTGTCAATATAGACGGTGGCTCAGGCCATGCCTTATAGAATAATTACGCCTACGGGCGTTTTTCTTACGATTAGTCAATAGATTACAAGCATATATTCCATATTTTTCATCCCTATCCAGCGGGGCGCCCCGCTGGATAGGGATGTCGGCATGCCAAATAGGCCCTGCTTTTTCAGTTTTTTCGGAGCAGGGGCTGTGGTATACTTGAGTTACGAATTGACGCAGTGGTGGGTGGCCACAGCGTAATCATATCGCTGTCCAACGGTGACAAGATGGAAGAGGCACTTCAAAAACTTGTTCACACAGGCGATGCAGGCAACCTTATGGTGTTTACCATGGGGTTGCTTTTTTAGTTTCCGATAGTAGTCCACCAGATGGTTATCCGCGTGCCTCTGGTTCCGGATCATATTCTCGATCATGTAGTACAGGATTTTCCTTAGATGCTTATTGCCGCGCCGATTGATCTTATCCTTGTACAGAAGGGTGCCGGATTGATGGCGGCGGATGTCGATGCCGGTATAGGCATTCAGCTGATTGGCCGTGTCGAACCGGCGGATGTCTCCGGCTTCAGCGATGATACGGACCGCTGTAATGTCTGCAATCCCTGGAAAGCTCTTCAGGATATGGTATTCCGCCTGTTCCTGAGACATGGCGACCATTTGCTGGATGAGCCGGTGCTTCAGCTCCAGCAGGGTCTGACAGCGTGCAGCATAGTTTCTGAGCTGTTCAATTCGGACGTCATCTGTAGACAGTGCCGGATAGGCATCTGCGGCCGCCGACATCAGCTGATCGGCTTTCTCTTCTGCGCGTTTTCGGGACTGGCGCTTCCCGGTGCTGCCGAGGATCATATTCTTCACTTTCGTTCTGGACAGCACAGTCACCCGATCCGGATGCGGAAACAGTTGGAGGATGGAAAGATACAGGTCGGAAGTTCGGGTAAAGAGCTGCTCCAGTTCCGGGAAGGTCATCTGAACCAGGGCATGGATCCGGGTTCTCAGTCGGACAATCTCCTGCTCCAATTCAGCGTAGTGGCGGGAGAGGCTGCGCATTTCTTCGTAATACCCTTCTTGAACCTGCTTGTTGCGGGGCGGATGGGTAAAACAGGCCTGGGCGAGTTTATGGGCATCACTCCGGTCCGTCTTGTGCATCCGCATGGACAGGCTCTGCATCTTGGCCGCCAGTGGATTGAGCAGCGCATACTCGAACCCGCATGCCTGCATGAAGCGTTCCAATGCCTTTGAGTAGACCCCTGTGGCTTCAAATACAATATCAGGCAGGACGCCATCCTGTTTCCGTTGCGTCTCAATCTGGATCCGGACATTATCAAAAGCCGATCTGGTATGCGTGATATCCCCTTCAAATATACAGTGCTGCCAAGCATCATAGACGACCATGTAGCTGTGTCCCATACTGACATCAAATGCGATGACACTTTTCATTTGGTTCTCCTCCTTTGTTTTAAGCAGAAGTGACCACGTATCCTCATCGATTCCCTTTTCTCATACTCGATCTCGAAGATCCCACATACTGAACCTGATTCAGATAAGGATAGTGGAGCTGGCCCGTTTTTATTCCGGATTCTAAATCCTAAAACCTCGTCGACCTGATCTCCACTCCTACTATATGAAAATAGTACCACAGGACCTGGCCGGGTCCTGTGGTACTAATCTTAGTATGTTTTTATTGCTTTAAAATTACACCAGCTATATTATTTAGAATAATACATATAGAATGTCTTCAAGAGGATGATTGGCCTAAATATCAGATTCTAAAATGGAGGTGAGGTATATGAACCTTGAAGTGGTACAACTTGATAAATCATTTTCTGGAAAAAAAGCGGTAGAATCAATTACTTTGTCTGTTGAATCTGGAAAAATCCATGGGCTTTTGGGGTCCAATGGCGCAGGTAAGACCACTTTCATGAAGCTGCTCAGCGGCATCTATCGGCCAGACGATGGATGCGTATATTTTAGTGGTGCGCCTATCTATGGGAACACAGAGATAAAGAGCCAAGTCATGTTCATTAGTGATCATCCATATTTTCTTAATGGAAAAACGCTACTTTCAATGGCTGAATTCTATAGGGCAGTGTATCCGAGATGGTCTTCCACGCGCTTTAGTCAGCTCGCACATCATTTCGGGCTTGATCTTCATCAGCCTCTCTCCCAGTTCTCCAAAGGAATGAAGCGGCAGGCTACCTTTGTTCTTGCGTATTCCTCACGTCCCAAAGTGCTGTTATTGGATGAACCTTTTGATGGCCTGGATCCGATCATCAGGCGACAGGTGAAGGATATCATGATGCAGGATATCACAAATCATGGAATGATGGTCATAATCTCGAGTCATAACTTAAGGGAGATGGAGGACATATGCGACTCCATATCGATGATGCACGAAGGGAAACTGCTGTTCCACAGCAACTTGAATGAAGTCAGAGGAACGCACTTCAAGCTACAGATTGCTTTTGATGTATTGCCGACCGAGTCATTTTTTAAAGATGTGGATGTCGTACACCATGAAATCAGGGGACGGGTGGTCACTTGCATCGTTAAAGGCGACAGGTATGATATCGAACGAAAAATTACAAAATATAGACCTTTGATGTATGACATTCTGCCTTTGTCATTAGAAGAGATATTCGCCTATGAAATGGGGGAGAGAGGTTATGCGATCAGCGACATCACTATTGAATAGGACATTGCTCCTTCATTTTACCGGGTCAGTATTCTGGTTATCGATATTATTTCTCATAGGTAACATATTGCTCCAGCCTCTGGCTTTATGGATTGCCTCGATCAATGTCCGGATTAATGATGGATATGTACCCTCCGGTAATCCTTTGGATATGATGGCAGGTATCCAATTGGTTTTCGGAATGGTCTATGTCGTGTTTTTGGCCGCTTTTCTATTCAGTTATAAAAATAAGGAACAGTCAATTGATTTCATGCACGCGCTTCCAATGAAACGGCATTATCTGTTGAGCCATGCACTGCTCTCAGGATTTATCAATATTTTAATACCTATGGTCACTACTTCAATCATTTTGTTCTTTGAGCGGCACTTCCTTGTATTTGACATATCATTCATAGATATCATTACTTGGGGCGCATATTCAGTTTTTGTCCTGATGACTGTATTTTCTGTTTCAGTATTTTGTGGCTTCCTTGTAAATAACATTTTAGTGCATCTGCAATTGATCCTCATCGTCTTCTTCTTGCCTGTTATTTTTTGGACGCTGAATGTAGCCGTTGCAGACGCGCTTTTTGAGGGTGTCGGAATAATGTCATTTACGGGGAATGGCGGGAACCTAATCAGTGGCGTTGTCGATAACACCTTTCCGATATTTGCTATACAGCAGATCTATTCTGGTTTTGTTTTCTGGAAAAGTTTCATGTGGTCACTGTTCGCAGTATTCCTATTCATTGGATCCTATATTTTATACGGAAGGAACCAGAATGAAAAAGTGCATCACACCTTTAATCAAAGTTGGCTTCGTAACATTCTTGTTGCATTCCTATCGATTTCAGGAATGCTATTGGTGGGCTTGATCATTTCAGTTACATTGCCCAATGGGCTACTGGTTTTCATTTTGTCATTTTTGTTCGGCACGGCCTTTGTTTACATCGCGATAGAGATGTCTTTCCAGGGTACCGTCCGGCTTGAACGGAATATAAAATCTATGATTACGACAGCAGCCCTCCTGATTCTTTTTTGGACTGTTTTCATAATAGGCTGGAATCAATATGTTGCATACGTTCCGGAAGAATCAGAAATCGACAGTGTGAGAGTGACAAATTCTTCGAGCAGCAGTTATGGTAGTAATGGAAAGGTAAATGGAGAAATGAATGAAGATTATCTATACATCGACAATGGGGAGGTAATAGCAGAAGCGGTTCAGGCTCATGAAGAAGCAATGGCCGGCCTGGCCCTCAAAGATATATCACAAGGATATGAATGGATTGAAGTCAGCTACAGGATGAAAAATGGCAATTACATCAATAGACGATTTGATGATCTTGAAAGAGAGCCCTACAAGGAAATTTTAGGCAAGGTAAACAGTGGGGAGTATGCCAGGAACAATGATGTCTTTTTTAATGTCGAGGACCCGTCAAAGCTTTTGAGAATCGAGATATCAGCCCCTGGCGGTACTGTGACGGTTGAAGAAGCTTCATCGTTTATAGAAGAGTATCAGAGGGCGATGCTTGGCGTTGATGAGGATATACCTGCAAATATCCCAAACGGCGGGGAGCCTCTGCTGAACGGTGTGGCAGAATTTGAGCAAAGCTACTACAGTGGCCAGGCATCAATCTATAACCCTGTGCTTCAAAAGGCGATAAAAGGGGAAGAGGAATTGGCAGAGTTCCTAGGAGTGGAAGGCAGCGAGGAAATGTACACCATGACGTTGGATGAAGTGGACAGGCAGAAATTCTTCCAGGATTATCAGACGTTGACCCCAAAACAGTTCACCAGTAAATATGAGCTGAAAGTTTTATCTGACAGTCAGATGGCAGAGATAGTGAAAATAGTCGACGAAGGCAAGTTGGACGGCAGAGGTCAGAAGGTACTAATTTACAGTTCTGTGGCTGAAAATTGGCTGGACGCGGAAGAAATTACAATTTCAATGAATCAGGAATTCAATATTCTGGGGATTGAATGATCAATCGTGCTTGTAGAATTTAATCCTTCACATTCTTCCTCTGATTTTTGTATAATTGAGGGAAGGAGATGACCGTGATGAAAACCAAATATCTCGATAAAAGAGGATGGAGACGTCTTCTCCGCTCTGATTATAGAGAAAAGATCATCCATTACGAAGACGAAAAGATATTGGTGGGTCTGCTGGAGATCCATAAAGTTCGCTCCCCCCTGACAGTATCAATATTGGATGAGAGGGTGAAGGTGTGCGACAATCGATACAGTTGGCTGCAGATTCTTCCTGAAAATAGGAAGTATAGCGTAACGGTGATGTATGACGCCCGTGGCAAAGTACTGCAATACTATTTCGATATCAATATCAAGCACATCCTCGAACTCGGCAATGCCAGGCGCAAGGATATTTATCTGGATGTCTTGGCTCTTCCAGATGGCCGTTATGAACTGGTCGACGAGAAGGATATAGCACGTGCCGTAAGAAAGGGGCATATATCAAAAAAGCAATATGATTTTGCATATAAGGCTGCAAACGAAGTAATGGAAGAGATGGACAAGGATTTTGAACAGTTTACCCGGTTGGCCGCACATTGCAAAAAGATGATGAAGTGATAAAAGGCAGGAGGGAAGTGGAGCTTCCCTCCTGCCTTTCTGTTAAGTTGTCGTGAAGCCCCCACCATTGACATGAAGGACCTGTCCCGTCATGTAGCTTGAGTCTTCAGAGGCCAAAAGCACATAGCATGGAGCGAGTTCACTCGGCTGCCCACGTCTGCCCATCGGTGTTTCATGACCGTGCTTTTCGACTTTCTCGGCATCGAAAGTGGCAGGGATGAGTGGAGTGTATATAGGGCCTGGTGCCACACCGTTTACACGGATCCCCTTATCCGCAAGATTGGCTGATAAGGAACGTGTAAGTGATGTGATGGCACCATTTGTTGCAGAGTACTCGATTAGTTCAGGAGAACCTCTATATGCGGTTACACTCGTGGTGTTGACTATGGCATCTCCTTTCTCAAGATGTGGAAGAGCCGCTTGAGCCATGAATATGAAACCATATACATTTGTTTCAAAGGTGCTCTTCAGCTGTTCTTCTGTAATTTCCAGAAAATCTTCAGTCGGGTATTGCACACCTGCATGGTTGACCAGAATATTCAATTTACCAAAATTATCTATTGTAAATTCTACGAGCTCTTTACATTCTGATTTTTTTGTGACGTCAAACGACTTGATTTCACACCTTACACCGTATGACTGCACAACTTCTTTAGTTTCCTCAGCATCCTTGTCCTCATCGAGGTAACCAATGACCAGATCTGCACCTTCTTTAGCATAAGCCACTGCTACGGCACGTCCTATACCGGAATCTCCACCGGTGATGATGGCGACTTTGCCTTTTAGCTTACCGCTGCCTTTATAATAATCAGCGTCGTATATGGGAGCCGGGTCCATGGTATGTTCAGTACCAGGCTGCTCTTCCTGAGTGTATCCTTTTATCTCCTCGTCAATGCGTCCATACTTATTCTTGCTGCTCATGTTATGTCTCCTTCCATAATATTTAATGTAATGTGCATCTACCCGTTATATCCATCACATACACCTTAAAAGCTGATGATTGTAAAATATAGTTTTTATGATAAGATTTTCTTATCAGTGAAAGGGGAAAGAGTAGATGAAGGTCGATGACTATAAACTTCTGGTCACACTGGATGAAACGCGCACCTTGAGGAAGGCTGCTGAAAAACTATTCATATCTCAACCAGCTGTCA
This sequence comes from Salinicoccus jeotgali, assembly GCF_055379195.1. NCBI lineage: Bacteria > Bacillati > Bacillota > Bacilli > Caryophanales > Staphylococcaceae > Salinicoccus > Salinicoccus jeotgali. Next base: position 332,947 of record NZ_AP043830.1, read on the forward strand.
GCCAACGGTTGAAAACGATAGAAGATGAGTGGGGCGTCAAAATTTTCATTCGGACCAAAAAAGAGCTTTATATGACTGGAGAGGGCGAAAAGATCATCGAGCATGCGCGCGATGTTACTGAGAAAGAGGCATTGGTGAAAGAATATATCCGAAGTAATGAAAATTCCATCCAAGGCAATTTATCGATAGGAGTATCATCGCTCATAGGGCACACCATCTTGCCTGAAATATTGTCCCAATACTTGAAACTATACCCTAATGTAAATATAAAGATAAAGGTGGGCTCTTCCCAACAGATCATCGATGAACAGAATGACTTCCATATATCGATTGTCAGAGGAAACCGCATTCTAAACAAGCAGAATGAATTGTTGTTCGTCGATAGGCATTACTTGGTCACCCCCAATGGAAATGAAGAGGAAAAGCGGTTACCAATAATAGAATTTCAGGCAGATCCGATATATATCAGTGAAATTGAACGTTTTTTTGAAGAACGCTTCAAAAGGAAATATGAATCACAGATCAAGGTCGACCAGATTGCAACTTGCCGGGCACTTCTCCTTGAGGGCATAGGCATGACGGTGTTGCCCGAAATAGTGTTGAAGGATTTCGATAAAAGTCAATTCAATATCGACGAAGTATTATATGAAGGACGTGCGATAACCCGCGATACCCATATTGCTTTTGATAAGAGTGTCATGGCACTTCCGCAAGTCGAGGCATTTTTGAAATTAGTGCGCACGTTTGTGAATGCAGATTGAGTAGAGTTCAATTAACAACGATAAGTTGATGAGTTTAATGTAAAAGAAAGAAAATTTATATTTTGTGGTACTGCTATGTTATCCAGTCTCTCATGGCAATTGCCATGCCTCATATGGGACAATGGGAGTATCTTTTGCCTTGCCTTTGTTAAAATGAAATTAAAAAAGGAGAGATTCGATGGAAATCGTCTGGTGGCTCATCGTCATTGCATCATTCATATTGGGTTTTCTCGGCCTTGTTTTCCCGGTTATACCCTCTATCTTGATGTTTTGGGCGGGTTTTCTAGTATTCCAATTTGCTATAGACGGAGAAGCGTTATCATGGATGTTCTGGCTTATCATATTCGTACTGACACTTCTGGTGTTGTTCAGTGATTTTATTGCAAACAGTTATTTTGTTAAAAGATATGGGGGAACGAAGCGGGGGGAGTATGCCTCTATAGCCGGGGTCATCATCGGGATGTTCCTCTACCCGCCATTTGGCATCATATTTGTCCCGTTTGTTTTTGTGCTCGTTGTGGAACTTCTTAACTCAAAAGACATCAACCAAGCATTGAAAGCTTCTGTAGGTTCATTGCTCGCTTTTGTATCGAGTGCTGCTTTCAACCTCGTCGTCTATGTGTTGATGCTTGTCTGGTTCCTGCTTGATGCACTTCTATTTTAAAAATATCCCTCCCTTGGCATACACCATTGATATTAAAAAATGATATGATTATAGACGGATGAGAAGAGTGATTTGATGAAACGTATGATGGCAATCATAATGTTGTTCTCCATTGCGGGATGTTCTGGAGAAGATAGTCAGGCTGAAAAAGATCTGGAGGAAGTGAACCAGGAGAATCGGTCGATAGAGAACAAAGTGCAAAATCTAAAGAATGAAAATGCCCAGTTGAAAGAGAATATAGAGGCGAAGCAAGAAGAACTCAATGCGCTTCAGGATTCTGACTCAGAGTCTCAGGCTAAAAGTAAAACAGAGGCTGAGGATACTGATTAAATGCAATTGATTTGGGAATATATACAGTAAATACTTGAGAGCGAGGAGATTTAACATGCATGAGGAGAAGTTCAATATCATTGAAGGCAAGCAGATGACCCTTGAATCCCTGGGACATGAATTGGAACAGATAACAGGTTTATCGGTTCGGGACTTCAAAGGTGATGCATCACGCTCTGTTGCAACTAAACCAAATCATGATCAGGATTTTGAGACATTCAATGTCCGGTATGACTTCAAAGAATCAAATGACTTTGTAGACGTAGTGTTTACAGTCAAGAAGGAAAAATCTTTGGAGGACTACAATCTTGATGAAGCTGAGGTAACGGTACAACTCATCACCTATAAAAGGGAAGATGCGCCACAACAGAATGAGAGTGATAAAATCAGCGAGTAGGCCCAGTGCTTGCTCTTTTTTGGTGATATTGCTTCAGCCGTATAAAGGAGATCAAACGCTTATAATATAGACGGAAAGTGGTTGTGAGAGCGGATGAAATATATAAAAACCAAAAGGCTTATCCTACGAGATTGGCAAGATAGTGACATCCATCCTTTTATAAAAATGAACCAGGACCCAGATGTCAGAAGATACTTCCCCAGTAAATTATCTGAAGAAGACTCGAAAAATTTTGTAAGAGAAGCTCAAAAGGATATAGAGGACAGAGGGTTTGGGCTTTTTGCGATTGAGCGACGCGATAATGGAGCGTTTATCGGCTTTGCTGGTATGCAGGTTCTCGAAGAAAATGGACCGTTCAGATTGGAATTTCTACCTTGCATTGAGATTGGCTGGAGACTTTCAAAAAGAAATTGGAATCAGGGATTTGCAACGGAAGCTGCGCTTGGAGTCCTTAAATTTTCTGAACGACATACAGATATTAAAGAAATTTATGCGTTGGCAGCTCAGAAAAACCGCCCTTCCATAAACGTGATGGAAAAGATTGGTATGAAGAAAATCGGAGAAATTTCTCATCCTTTGGTAGAAGATGGCCATTCGTTGAAACCACATATCGTTTATAAGATGACAATATAAAATCAAAGAGACATCGATGTCGTCATCGATGTCTCTTTGATTCATATGATCTGATTTCAACAGGTTCGAAATCATCAAAACCTTTCAATATTTCATCTATGTCTTCTGAAATGAACAGTTGGGTTAAATACTTTTCTTGCAGGAACTCCTCGGCAATCAAGTTTTCAAAAAGGTTGACGATCGAGTCGAAGAATTGATTGATATCAAGGATACCAATAGGTTTTTTATGCAATCCTATCTGACCCCATGTGAACATTTCGAAAAACTCTTCCAAAGTCCCTACTCCACCGGGGAGGGTAATGATCGCATCACCCATTTCTTCCATCAATGCTTTCCTCTCATGCATTGACTTCACAACACTCATATGTTGAACATCAGGGTGGGCCATTTCCCTATTGACGAGAAATTCTGGGATTACGCCCTTGACGGTCCCCCCTTTTGACAACGAACCATCAGCAAGAGCCCCCATGAGTCCGACAGCACCGCCCCCATACACGATGGTGATGTCGCGTTCAGCCAATGCTGCTCCCAGTTCGAATGCTTTTTCTTTGTAAAGATTGCCTTTACCTTGGCTTGCGCCGCAAAAAACCGTCACGCTATTTACCTTCAAACTGTGCCACCTGCCTTTTCATGTCTCGTGGAGGGTAAGAATAATTATTTATATTGTTTCCTACGTTGTTTTTCTATTTTCTTCTCAAGCTTCATCTGTTTCTTTGATTTTGTCATTGAACTGGGTTCACCAGTTCTGCGTCCTGTTTCAGACACCTTTTCTTCCTGCATGGTACGGTGGCGATTAAAGAGGGAATCTTGATTGTCCGCTGAGGATGAAGATTTTGAGATTGCGTGTTTTGGGTCCAGTATATTTTTATGCTTTGTGAAGAGTGGGCCATTTTCGTAATTTTCCTCTTCATGTCCTTTGACATTCTTCTCGATGTAGTGGTTCATATTTTGATTCATGTTGTCTAATCTCTCCTGTCCTTCATTATTGGATGGTACTTCCTGTAGATTGTCATCCTCTCTCAATGACGATCGGTCAGAATTACCACCGTCTTCTGTAGAGTATACATCATCCTGGTCATCTTCATCAGCAATCAATCGATTTGATGCGCGATTATCTTCGTATGCCAATGCAACTCCATAGTTATCAGGATTGGATTTCATATCGGTTTTTATTTCAGGGGCTACAGGATCTTCTTCCCCGGAATCGTATGATAAACCATCGTTGTTTTCATTTTGGGACTGCATTATTTTAGGGACTTCGGACTTTTGGATTTCTTTCAAACGGGATTTGCGGTGTTTTTCTTTATCCTTTTGGAAACGGGATTCCAAGGCTTCTGCTTCTTTCAGACTGTCTTCATACTGCTTCATTTCTTTGGTGTATAAGCGTTCGCTTCGTTTTTCTTCTATTGCCCCGGAAACTTTTGATAATGCTGTCCTGCCAGTCGTATATGTCGTGGCCCCAGCATTTTTTACCGTATCCAATGCATTGGCGCTTTTATCCTTTGCAGTATGATAAGCATGAGAAGATTTCTCCTCGAGTTTTTGTACGTCAGGATGCTGCTTAATCCGTTTTCTTTCATTTAGGAGAGGGACGAGGATAAGCGGCAGGAGCGTTACTGCCTTTTTCACATTTTCATTCATTAGATTCAACCTCCATGGTCTTCATATATGATGATTATAATATACCCTAGCCGATGTTTCATTAAACTGCTGGAGAAATCGTTTAGATGCTGTGCTTTAAAGGTATGGTTACAATAAAATAGGGAGGAATGCAGGTTGAAAAATATAACAGAACAGATGACAATAGGCGAGATTGTGACAGAAGTTCCAAAAGCCGGCGACATGATGCGCAAACTGAGAGTCGATTTTGCCAATGAGGGTGGACGGACATTGCAGAGCATAGGAGAGGCACAGCAATTGCCACTTGAAAACCTTTTATATGAAATAAATCAATTCGATACTGAAAATATGGATGGCATTGATGTGAAGTATATGGACGAAGAGAGTCTCATCAAATATATTCAACGGAAGTATCATGAAGACTTGAAAGATGAGCTACCGGTATTGGAAGAATATGTTGAAAAAATGGTCAAAGAAGATCGTGCCCTTGAGGAAGTGGAAACTGTTTTCCTTAATTTGAAGACTGCGCTCCTCGACCATACGAAGGATGAAGACGACAATGTATTTCCGATGCTTAAAGAATTCATGGAGACACCATCAGCCGAGTTGAAAGAGGCTTTAAAACCTCATTTGACAGAACTCGAAGATGAACATCGGAACGCGGTAGAGGCTTTTTGGCGGGTGAGGGATCTGACGAATGATTTCACGCCAGAAGAAGGCGACTCCGGGATTATACGCTTTGTGTATCAGCGGATGGAAAAACTGGAAAAAGATACATTGGACCATGTTCACCTGGAAAATAACATCTTGTTCAAGAATGTTAGAGAAAAACATTACGGCTGATTCGATAAAGCCCCCTGGCCTAAAAGGCCAGGGGGCTTTTTGAACCTATCATTTCCTCGTGTTTGTCTATTGTATAGCCATCTCGTATTCGACTGAGGGGTATGACCATCCTCAATTTCAATTTGATACAGTTCAAAAGAACCAAAAGTAGGAAATTCCCTAATATCTTTATAGGCACTTTAGCCAGATAATATAGATATATTAATCAAATAGCAGAAATTTTGATGGGAGTGGCACAGATGGATGGTTTGTTTGGACTTAAGTTTTTCAAGCCTACTGAGAAGTTCAATGGTAACTGGTCGATTCTGGAAGAAAAAAGTCGCGAATGGGAAAAGATGTATAGACAACGATGGAGTCACGACAAAGTGGTCAGGACAACACACGGCGTAAACTGTACAGGATCCTGTTCCTGGAAGGTGTTCGTCAAAAATGGAATTATAACTTGGGAGAATCAGCAGACGGATTACCCTTCATGCGGGCCCGACATGCCGGAATATGAACCAAGAGGATGTCCTCGTGGCGCTTCGTTCTCATGGTATGAGTATAGTCCGATGCGCATAAAATTTCCTTACATGAGAGGGAAGCTATGGCGTCTCTGGCGGACGGCATTGGAAGAACAACAAGACCCAGTGAAAGCGTGGGCAAGTATTGTCGAAGATGAAGAGAAGGCGAAATCCTATAAGCAAGCAAGGGGGATGGGCGGTCATGTGAGGGTCAACTGGAAAGACGCCACGCAGCTCATAGCAGCGCAGCTCATATACACAATCAAGACATATGGACCGGATCGCATTGCAGGATTCACTCCGATTCCCGCCATGAGCATGCTCAGTTATGCTTCGGGTTCAAGGTTCATTTCCTTGATTGGAGGAGAGATGCTCAGTTTCTATGACTGGTACGCCGACCTTCCGAATGCTTCTCCGCAGATCTGGGGGGACCAGACTGATGTACCCGAATCTGCAGATTGGTATAACTCCAATTATTTGATGATGTGGGGTTCAAATGTTCCGCTGACACGTACGCCGGACGCACACTTTATGACTGAAGTCCGATATAAAGGGACTAAAATCGTATCTGTGGCTCCGGACTATGCAGAGAATGTCAAATTCGCCGATAATTGGCTGGCACCAAATCCAGGAACGGATGCGGCACTTGCACAAGGGATGACGCATGTCATTCTTGATGAATTCTATCATGAACGAAAAGAACCAATGTTCATCGATTATGCCAAACGTTTTACAGACATGCCATTCCTCATCCTGTTGGATGAATTCGAGGATACTTTAAAAGCCGGCCGGTTCTTACGAGAGAGTGATATTGGTCTTGAGTCAGAGCATGCCGAATGGAAACCGGTCATACTGGACGGCAATACCGGCGAAATGATCGCTCCAAACGGTACGATGGGTCAAAGGTGGGAAGAAGGCAAAAAATGGAACCTGAAACTCGAAAGGGATGATGGAGCCCCGATTGATCCGATGATGACAGTTGAAGGTTCGGACTCGGAAGTAATTGAGATTGTATATCCATATTTTGATAATGCCGGAAATGGTACTTTCACCCGTCCTATCGCAGCACGAAAAGTGACCCTGGCAGACGGCACAGAGCGCTATGCAGCAACCATATACGACCTTATGCTGAGCCAGTATGGCGTCAACCGCTTCGGCACTGAACACGAAGCAAAAGGGTATGATGATGCATCTTCCATCTACTCCCCAGCGTGGCAGGAGAAAGTGACGGGAATCAAGCAATCACTGGTTATACAGATTGCCCGTGAATTTGCACAAAATGCTGTGGATACGGATGGACGCTCCATGATTATCATGGGAGCAGGCATCAACCACTGGTTCAATTCAGATACAATATATAGAGCCATTCTGAACCTGGTCATCCTATGTGGTTGCCAAGGTAAAAATGGTGGTGGCTGGGCCCATTATGTCGGCCAAGAAAAAGTAAGGCCACTTGAAGGATGGGGTCAGGTAGCATTTGCAAAAGACTGGGGTGGGCCATCACGCCAGCAGAATGCAACGAGCTGGTTCTATTTCGCAACTGAACAATGGCGTTATGAAGAAGCTGGGGCGGATACACTCCAGTCCCCTACTGCTGAAACAATCAGCTATAAGCATCCGGCTGACTATAACGTACTTGCAGCGCGTCTTGGTTGGCTGCCGAGTTATCCGCAATTTGATAAGAATAGCCTCGACTTTGCTAAAGAGGCAGCAGCGGCGGGTGATGATTCTGATGAAGCAATCATCAATATGGCAGTAGAGCAATTGAAGAACAAAGAAACGAGATTTGCGATAGAAGATCCGGGCGCCAAGGAAAATCATCCGAAAACATTGTTCGTCTGGCGTTCAAACCTTATCTCTTCTTCAGCAAAAGGTCAGGAATATTTCATGAAGCACCTTCTAGGTACAAAAAGTGGACTGCTTGCTTCTCCAAATGATGAATTCATGCCTGAGGAAATTGAATGGCGAGATGATGTGGAAGGTAAGCTGGATTTGATGGTTGCCCTGGATTTCAGGATGACAGCAACACCAATCTATGCAGATATTATACTGCCGGCCGCCACATGGTATGAGAAACATGACATCTCAAGTACCGATATGCACCCATTTGTGCATCCATTCAATCCAGCTGTAGATCCACTGTGGGAATCAAAGTCTGATTGGAATATCTTCAAAGATATAGCGCGGGGCTTTACAACGATGGCAGAGGAACAACTGCCGGGTAAACATAGGGACCTTGTCACAATGCCTCTTGCACATGACACCCAACAGGAAATTGCACAGCCTCTCGGCCATATTAAAGACTGGTCGAAGGGTGAGATAGAAGCGATACCGGGCAAAACCATGCCGGCCATGAAGGTTGTAGAGCGTGACTTCACGCAAGTATACGATAAGTTCATTACTGCAGGTCCTGGATTTAAGAACAAGATAGGAGCGCATGGCGTTTCGTTTGACGTCAGCAAGCAGTATGAAGAATTGAAATCGATGAACGGTGTCTATACAGACGGTTCCATAAAAGATGGTTATCCGCTGATGGATACTGCAAGACGTGCTGCTGATGTAGTACTTCATGTTTCCTCCTGTGCAAATGGGGAGGTTTCCGAAAAATCTTATGAAGACCTGGAGAATCAGACTGGAGTCCAATTGCGCGATATTTCAGCAGACCGTAAAAATGAGAAGATTACATTCAAAAACATCACATCACAACCTCGTGAAGTGATTCCGACGGCAATTTTCCCTGGATCCAATAAACAGGGCAGACGCTATAATCCTTTCACCACCAATATCGAACGACTGGTGCCTTTCCGTACTTTGACTGGTCGCCAATCATTCTATATCGATCATGATATGTTCCTGCAGTTTGGGGAAGCCCTGCCTGTCTACAAACCAACATTGCCCCCGATGGTATTCGGTACACGTGACAAAAAGGTTAAAGGCGGCGTAGACAGTCTGGTGTTGAGGTACTTGACACCACACGGCAAATGGAATATCCACTCAACCTATCAGGACAATCTGCATATGCTGACCCTCTTCAGGGGTGGGCCTACTGTGTGGATATCAAGGCTTGATGCAGAGGATCACGACATCAATGATAACGAATGGCTGGAAGTCTATAACCGTAACGGAGTGGTTGCGGCACGGGCAGTCGTTTCACACAGAATGCCAAAAGGTACGATGTTCATGTATCATGCGCAGGATAAACATATAGAAGTACCAGGATCGGAAATTACGGATACACGAGGCGGCAGTCATAATGCCCCTACGAGAATACACATGAAGCCGACACAGATGGCAGGAGGGTACGCCCAGATCAGTTATGGCTTCAACTATTACGGCCCTATCGGAAACCAAAGGGATGAATATGTAGCAGTAAGAAAAATGAAGGAGGTCGACTGGCTTGAAGATTAAAGCACAGATTGCAATGGTGATGAACCTTGATAAATGTATTGGCTGCCACACATGCAGTGTGACCTGTAAGAGTACTTGGACGAATCGTCCAGGCGCTGAATATATGTGGTTCAATAACGTTGAGACTAAACCCGGAATCGGTTATCCGAAACGTTGGGAGGATCAGGAGCATTACAAAGGTGGCTGGAAACTCAAGAATGGCCGTCTGGAACTTAAAAGTGGTACGAAACTCTCCAAGATTGCCCTTGGTAAAATATTCTACAATCCTGACATGCCCGAAATGAAGGAGTATTACGAGCCATGGACTTATAACTATAAAGACCTGATTACTAAAGAAGAAAGTGAGCATAGTCCTGTAGCTAAAGCCCATTCAGTCATCTCAGGAGAAAAGATGGATCCTGAATGGGGACCGAACTGGGAGGATGATCTGGCAGGCGGACACATTACCGGTCCGAGAGATCCGAACATCGAAAAAATTGAAGAGGAAATCAAATTCAATTTCGAACAGACATTCATGATGTACCTTCCGAGGTTATGTGAACACTGTCTGAACCCAAGCTGTGTGGCAAGCTGTCCTTCAGGTGCAATGTATAAGCGTGACGAAGATGGCATTGTTCTGGTTGACCAGGATGCATGCCGCGGATGGCGCTACTGTATGACTGGTTGTCCTTATAAGAAGGTATACTTCAACTGGAAGACAAATAAAGCAGAGAAATGTACATTCTGTTTCCCACGTGTTGAAGCAGGGTTGCCTACAGTCTGTTCCGAAACTTGCACAGGCAGAATGCGTTATTTGGGAGTTCTGTTGTATGACGCAGATCGCGTACTCGAAGCTGCAACTACGGAAAATGAGAAGGACCTCTACGAAGCACAACTTGACCTGTTCCTGGATCCTAACGACCCGGAAGTGATCGAGCAGGCTGAGAAAGATGGTATCTCTTACGATTGGATTGAAGCGGCGCAGAATTCTCCTGTATATAAACTTGCGGTTGAATATAAACTGGCGTTTCCGCTTCATCCAGAGTACCGCACAATGCCTATGGTATGGTATTGCCCACCACTCAGCCCAATCATGAACTATTTTGAAGGTAAGGATTCCATAAAAAATCCAGATGCAATCTTCCCAGCTATTGATGAAATGAGGATTCCAGTCCAATACTTGGCCAATATGCTGACAGCAGGTGACACTGAAGCAATAAAAGGTGCACTGCAGAAGATGGCGATGATGAGACAATATATGCGTGCCATCTCAAGCGGGAAAGACTTCGATGAATCAAGGCTCGAGCGCGTTGGAATGACTGCTACGGAAACTAAAATGATGTATCGCCTGCTGGCTATTGCGAAATATGAGGATCGTTTCGTCATCCCGACTTCACATCGGGAACAATATACGGACCCATACCGCGCTCAAGGCAGCAGTGGCTTCGGCTTTGGAGGTTCGGATTGCGATGGATGTGGTCCATCATTGTCCCAGGCTTCAATGGCGAAATCAGGTAGAGAAGTTTATGAAGAAAACTTCTACGGGGGAATCTGGCGTGATTAATCTAGAGAAACTATATGATTACAAACAGGCATTCGGCTTTTTCGCCACTCAGCTTACGTACCCGGAAAAACTTGACTTTCATCCAAGGGAATTCGAGGGGGCTTTCACGGAAAGCCACCCTGCCTACCCTTTCATCAAGCAATACTGGGATGATATGTATGAAATCAGTTTGGACGAAATACAACAAGTCTACACACAGACATTCGACTTCGATAAGCATACGAATCTATATATGACCTACTTCAAGTTCGAGGAGCAGAAAGAACGGGGTCAGATGCTTGCGAAACTTAAAGTATTGTATGAAATGTTCGGGTTGAAAATGCCGGACAATGAATTGAGTGATTACCTGCCATTGATGCTCGAATTTCTTTATGCTGCTGATTGGCGTGGAGATGATCGGGCAAAAGAAAGCATGACACTGCTCATCATGGTGCTTGAAGATGGTACATACCACCTGATTCAAGCCCTTGAAAAAAACAAGAGTCCATATTTCAACCTGATAAAAGGACTCAGGGAAACGTTCAAGGCATGTGTAGAAGTGTCTGAGAAAGAGGGCGTAGAACATGATTGATCAGTTCCTTTGGGTTATTCTGCCTTATCTCTGCATCGCAATTTTTATAGTGGGACATATATGGAGGTACAAAATCGACCAGTTCGGCTGGACGGCCAAATCCAGTGAGTTCATCGAAAAGAAATATCTGATGATCGGAAGTATACTTTTTCACTTTTCTGTTATTCCGGTATTCTTTGGTCATGTTGTAGGACTGTTGGTGCCTGCACGGTGGTTGGAAGGAATCGGGGTAACTAACCACCTATATCATCTCGGTGCATTATATGTCGGCGGTTTTTTCGGCATCGTTATGCTGATAGGCATGTTTTTGCTGACACTGCGCCGTGTTACCAATAAATCTGTGCGCCGACTCAGTTCGGCGTCAGATATCCTTGTGAATTTCCTGCTGGTTTTCATTACATTCATGGGAGTATATGCTACTCTTGTAACGAACAATATAGTTGTAGATTTTGACTACAGGCAGACCATCTCCATCTGGCTGAGGGGATTATTCGTATTCTCTCCTGATGCCAACCTGATGACTGATGTACCATTGGCGTTCAAGATACATGTCATTACCGGCTTTCTGATCTTCGCCTTGTGGCCGGCCACGCGGTTGGTCCATGCATGGAGCTTGCCATTCTTATATTTCAACAGAAGCTATATTGTTTACCGCAAGCATAAGTCTTAAAAAAAGACCTCCTTGGGATGGAGTGGGGATATGGATAAGATGGAAAAAATTCTTACTGATATAAAAGAGAAATACCTATTTGATACAGTGGCATTGACGGATGTTGAATGCAACCGCTGCCACAGCATAAAATGGAAATACAATATTGGGAGTACAAATGACCGTTGGAGAAAGATCGAACTCAGAAGCGGCAAAGGCATCCCGGGCATCGTAATGAAAACAGGAAAATCATTGGTTGTTGATGCAATCGAGCGTATAGAGATGGATAGCGACGTTTTCCAGTATCCAATGATCAAAATAGAACGGCTGAAAAGTTTTATTGCAATGCCTCTGTGGAACGATACCGAAGAAGTTATCGGTATCGTTTTATTGGGTAATAGACAAGTAAGGTATTTTCCTCAAAAGGAATACGAGGAGATAAAGGAATATATAGAGAAGCATCTCAGGCAACAAATTTTGAAAGAGTTGGTAGCTAATGAAGGAAGCTAATCTGATCGGTCTACTTGAAGCAATGTTTCACCAGTCTAAAGAAATGATCCTTTTCGTCAATGGAGATGGCGAAATCGTCTATATGAATGCTCATGCATCGCGCACATTGGACGATACAGATTATGATAAATCGCAATTTCAGCATATCTGCTCACATTGTCAAGGCATGTATGTGGGAGAAGGACGTATAGAATGCAACAACTGTTATCTGCATATGGACGAAAAGGTGACATTCCAGGTGTATATGCGTACCAGGGATGGGAGTATAGAACCATTCATCGCCAACTTTCAGCGCATAGATCCAGAAGAAGGCATCAGTGTGTTTACTTTGAATCCATTATCTGAACAACTTAAAACACAAGAGATGGAACATCAAAAACGATTGACACAACGCATCATCCAAGCCCAGGAAGATGAAAGAAAACGGATTTCGAGGGACTTGCATGATGGGGTGACCCAAGAACTTCTTAATGTATTGCTTGAGATGAGATTGTTCAAATATATCGAGGACCATGATGCATTAACTGAGAAGATGCAGAAATCGGAAGAGTTTTTAAGTCGCCTATTGGATTATGTCAGAAACATCTCTGTAGAACTACGACCTGCAAGTCTCGATGACCTTGGACTGGAAGCTGCGCTTAAAACCCATTTCAAATGGGTGGAGAGACAGTACGGCATGACTGTAGAGTGCCACTTGGATATGCACAATAAGCGCTTCAACCCTGAAGTGGAGACAGTCGTCTACAGGATTATCCAGGAAGCGATTTTCAATGCAGCGAAGTACGCAGATGTAGAGACCGTGGAAGTCGATTTGCACGAGATTGAGGATATCTCAGGCCACTCCCTCAATTTTGAAATACGTGACGGAGGACTCGGGTTTGATCTGAATAGCCATCCACTGGGTACAGGACTCGGCCTTTTTGGCATGAATGAACGTGTAAGTAGCGTTAACGGCAACGTGACCATAGACAGCGCCCCAGGTAATGGCACGACAGTATCAGGTTCGATCCCTTTATAAGGAGGCGTTGGAATGAATATAGTCATAGCAGACGATCATGCAGTAGTCCGCACAGGCTTCAGTATGCTGATCGATTACCAGCCAGATATGAAAGTGATCGGGACGGCTGCAGACGGCAGGCAGGCATTTGATAAAGTAAATGAGCTTAGACCGGATGTTCTCCTGTTGGATTTGAGTATGCCACCGGGAGAGTCCGGTCTTTTTGCAGCCAGTCGTATTACAGAAGCTTTTCCAGAAATCAAAGTATTGATTTTGACCATGTATGATGATGAGGAATATATCACCCATACTTTCAAAAGTGGCGCACATGGTTATATATTGAAGAATTCACCAGACGACGAATTGATTTCAGCAATCAGGACAATTTACAACGGTAAACGGTACATTGATCCAGTGCTGATGGATGAAGATATGGAACGGCTGCTGAAAAATGATCAGTATCCGGAGCATTCGAATGAACCATTCAACATCCTGACAAAAAGGGAGTTGGAAATCCTACCACTAATCGCCAAAGGGTATGGAAACAAAGATATTGCAGGCATGCTTTTTGTTTCCGTCAAAACGATTGAGGCACATAAATCAAGAATCATGGAGAAACTGGAATTGACATCACGTCCGGAACTTGTTGAGTATGCAATGAAGAAAAAACTCATGGATTTTTAAATGGAGGGGAATGGAGTGGCACAGGAAGCGTTTCAGTTTAAAGTGAAAGCATTGAGAGTGCTGGAAAACGAGCATCGTTATCTGAAGTATTTGATGGATGACTGGTTTCAATTGGTGCTGAAGTTTGAACATGATGATGTTAAAAGCAGGTTGGAGGGGCTGATGGTCATCAAAGATCTCAGGCAGAAATTGAATGAATTCGAAAAACCTTTGAAGCGACATCAGGAGAAGGAAGAAAGATTCTTCTTTCCGATGCTTGGTGCATACATCGGGTTGGAGCAGGGACCGATCATGTCGATTGAAGAAGAGCATGCAGAGATAGATTCATATATCGCCCACTTCTTTCATCACTCCATGCATGATATGAACGAAATGTCCCTTGAGAGCATGAATGAAATGGTGAAAGACGTCATGGAAGCTTATGAAGTGCTGATGGTACATATGGTGAAAGAGGAATCGGTCCTTTTTGAAATGGCAGATAAAATGTTGAAAACAGTTGACGAAGAAGTGCTGTTTGAACAAGTGAATACACTCATCACTGAGCCGGCGTGAGGTTCCGCCGGTAAATATAGGGTTTTCCCTTCTTAACTATATTGAGGTTTTTGAATTATACTATGTATGTATAATAAATCACAATATAAAATAAAAGAGGTTGATTCCTATGAATGAGAAAATGGGTAAAAAGCAGCTGATTCTCCACACATTCAGTCTACTTGCCGGATTCATGGTGTGGACATTGCTTGCACCGCTCTTCCCTGAAATCGTCGAAGATATCCCGGAAGCGGCCGCGCAGCAATCTTTGATTGTTGCCCTACCGGTGATTCTAGGTTCCGTCCTGCGCATACCATTCGGCATACTGGCCAATAAGATCGGAGCGCGCCTAGTGTTCCTGTTCAGCTTCATTTTCCTTTTGGTTCCAGTCTTCTATCTGAGTATCGCTACTACACCGATGGACCTTATGATAGCAGCGGTGTTCCTCGGAGTCGGTGGAGCGATTTTCAGTGTGGGTGTTACGAGTCTTCCAAAGTATTATCCGAAAGAAAAGCATGGGTTTGTCAATGGTGTATATGCCATGGGTAATATCGGTACTGCCGTGACAAGCTTCGGGGCACCATTACTGGCCCTCGCATTTGGTGGCTGGCAGGCAGCTGTCCAGACATATCTTGTAGTATTGGCGCTATTTGCCATTCTGCAGTTCATATTGGGCGACAGAAACGAAAAGAAAGTAAGTCTGCCTCTCGGCAAGCAATTCAAGGAAGTCATGCGCGACTATAAGTTCTATTTCTTCAACTTATGGTACTTCATTACATTTGGTGCTTTCGTCGCTTTCGGACTCTTCTTACCGGCATTTCTGACGGATGAAGCATTGTTTGGACTGACGACCTTGGATGCTGGTGTCAGAACCGCAGTCTTCATTATAATTGCGACGGTTCTTAGACCAATAGGTGGCCTGATCGGTGATAGGTTCAATGCGCTGCATTCTTTGATCATTGTATTTATCGGCTTGACCGTTTCAGGACTACTCCTTGCCTTCACATATAATTTCATCTTCTTGTTTACCCTGGGAAGTTTGCTTGCAGCGGTATGCGCGGGGATTGGAAATGGACTTGTCTTCAAGTTCGTGCCGACATACTTCTCTAAACAGGCGGGTATCAGTAATGGAATCGTTGCAATGATGGGTGGCCTGGGTGGCTTTTTCCCGCCGATTGTAATTGATCAGGCACACAATTTGACTGGTAGCTATGCAATTGGATTCATCCTGCTGTCAGTCTTCTGCATCATCAGTCTGTTTACAATGTTCTACATGAATAGTAACCTTAAGAAAAATGAACTTGCATAAGAGGGATGATATGGAACGATATTCGAGGCAGATGCTTTTTAATAGAATAGGGGCAGAAGGCCAGCGCCTGATCGGCTCACGTACGGCCCTCATCATTGGGGCCGGGGCGCTCGGTTCCCTTTCCAGTGAACTGCTTGCACGGGCAGGTATCGGCAAGCTGATCATGATTGACCGTGACTATGTCGAACACTCCAATCTTCAGCGCCAAACCCTTTTTACCGAACAGGATGCAGATGATAAGAAACCGAAAGTAATTGCTGCGAAAGAACGCCTACAATCAATCCGTCCAGACCTCGAGGTAGATGCACATATCGCGCATTGCGATGGCCCGCTATTGACGGAGCTCGCCATGGAGGCAGATATCCTGTTGGACGGGACAGATAACTTTGATACGCGCCTGCTGATCAATGACGTTGCATATAAATCGTCGAAGCCTTGGGTCTATGCAGCTTGTGTAGAAGCCTCTTACAGCAGCTGTGGTTTTGTGCCCCGCGCCACACCATGCTACCGCTGTCTGGTGCCGGTGCTGCCGAGTACCACATTGACGTGTGACACTGCCGGTATCATCGCGCCTGCAGTACAGATGGCAGTGGCCGAACAGGTCACGACTGCAATTAAAATGCTTACAGACCAATATGAAGCGCCTTATTACTTACGGATCGGTAACGTCTGGGATATGGAACATATGAAATACAAGGTTGACGCAATGAAAGACTCAGATTGTAGGACATGTGGGTATGCCCCTGTCTATCCGGCACTTGAAGAAGAGGATACGGATAATGCCATGCGGCTATGCGGCCGTGATACCGTCCAGGTGATTGACGGTCGGCTGACTGAAGAAGTTGTAAACCATACATTGACTCGGCTGGATATGAAAGTAAACCGCACGCCGTACTTCCAGGAGTTCCACTATAGTGGACAAAGGTTCGTCTGCTTCAATAATGGACGCATCCTAATCCATGGCCTGGATGATATGAATCGCGCGAAGACCCTTATCAACCAATTGTTCGGATAGGAGGAGCATTATGAGTCTAGTGGGGGAGATAGATCGCGAAATCCGTATGGGCATCATAACGGTCAGCGATACACGCACTAAGGAAAGTGATAAAGGCGGACGCCTTGTCATGGATTACGTCTCAGGAATGAATGTGGAAATCAAGCCGGAGTGGTACAGCATCGTCAAAGATGACCAGCAAGAGATTGTGGATGCGGTGCACGAGCTTTTGGATAACGGCGTCGATGCCATCATAACCACGGGGGGGACGGGCATAGCGCCTAGAGATGTTACCATCGAAGCAGTGCGCCCCCTTTTTGATAAGGAGATAGAAGGATTCGGAGAAATTTTCCGTATGCTTAGCTTTACGGAGGATATCGGGTCACGAAGTATACTCTCAAGGGCTGTAGCCGGAAGCATCGGCAACGCAGTGCTGCTCTCATTGCCGGGATCGACAGGCGCAGTCAGATTGGCGATGGAACGGTTGATTGTCCCCGAATTAAACCATATCGTCCACGAATTGAACAAATAAAAGCGTGCCGTATGGCACGCTTTACTTGTCTATATGGTAATCCCCGGACTTCCCGCCAGTCTTCGAGATGAGGGCGGTTTCGCGGATGATCATTCCCTTATCGATGGCCTTGCACATATCGTAGACGGTCAGGGCAGCTGCACTTGCTGCTGTCAGTGCCTCCATTTCGACACCGGTGCGGCCGGAAGTCTTAACTGTTGCTTCAATATGAAGTGCGTAGCCATCAGATAAATCCCAAGTGAAGGAAATATCTATGCCGGACAGCGGAAGCGGATGGCACATCGGTATGATCTGATGTGTGTTCTTTGCAGCCATGATGCCGGAAACTTGTGCCACAGAAAGCACGTCACCTTTTTCGACAGTCTTTCCTGTGATGGCTTCATGTATTTCTTTAGAAACAATAAGCGTACTTTTGGCGAGCGCTGTACGAGTCGTTACCTCTTTATCGGATACATCGACCATCCGGGCTCTGCCTTCCTGGTTGAAATGAGTGAATTTCGACAATTTAAACTTCCTTTCTAGTATAATGAGTATAACAGAATTCATAATATGAAAGTAGGGATGATATGAATTTGAACCGTAAGCCGATCCCTGTACTGGAGGCAGTGGATCGTGCCGTTGCTGAAGTAACGCCTCTTAAGAGTGAAGCGGTTCCCTATAGGGAAGCATATGGGCGCATTTTAGCGGAGGATCTGAAGGCAACCATGGCGGTGCCCCATTTTGACAAATCCGCGATGGATGGGTTTGCGATACGTTCAAAAGACTCAATAGGGGCTTCAGGTGATGATAGAATCGAGTTCACTGTGGCAGAAGAAGTGCCAGCAGGCTCGACAAGTGACTATATACTTAAAGAAAATGAGGCTTTCCGTATAATGACCGGAGCGCCTGTACCGGCAAGTGCTGACGCAGTTGTCATGTTTGAACAGGCGAAGATGGGTGATGGGACTTTTACGGTAAGGAAAGCGTTTAATCCAGGCGAAAATATTGCGATAAAAGGCGAGGAGTGTCAACCAGGCGAAGTGATCGTCCCTCGGGGCACGTTCATCAATCCTGGTACTGTAGCGACTTTGGCGACATTCGGCTATGAAAACGTAGAGGTCTACAGACAACCTGTCGTCGGCATTTTGGCTACAGGGAGTGAATTGATAGAAATAGACCAGCCACTCAGTCCAGGTAAGATAAGAAATTCAAATGGCCCAATGATCTTGAGCCAACTGAAGCGGATGAACATCACCGGGAAGATGTATGCATTGGAAGCGGACGATTTTGACACACTTCTCGAACGCGTTGAAGATATGTTGGATGAAGTGGATGCCATAATCACAACGGGTGGCGTTTCCGTAGGCGATTACGATTTCCTGCCCAAACTGTATGAGGCCCTTGGCGCTGAGGAACTCTTCAATAAAGTAGGTATGCGTCCGGGGAGTGTCACAACAGTAAGCATGTTGGGAACAGTTCCACTCTTCGGGTTGAGCGGCAACCCTTCGGCATGCTACACAGGATTTGAACTGTTTGCGAGGCCGGCACTGCTTAAGATGATGGGGCACGATAAAATCTATGCACCTGTAGTAGATGGTGTACTTGACGGTGACTTTAGAAAAGCCAACCCGTTCACACGTTTCGTCAGGGCAGAGATTGACTATCGAGCTGGAGGCATATACGCAAGACCGGCTGGATTCAATAAGTCGAATGCGGTCACGTCCATTGCGAGAAGCAATGGCATCATCGTTTTACCGGGTGGTTCAAGAGGGTATCAAAAAGGGGACCCCGTCAAGGTGATGATGACTGATATGACTACTGGGGCCAGGCAGTTCAATCTATGAAGATTCTGCAGATAACCGGTTTCAAGAACACCGGAAAGACCACCCTGATATTGAAACTTGTAAAGCGGCTGAAACAGCAGCAGCGGAAAGTTGCAGTCATAAAGCACCATCATCTGCAAGAAGAAGCTGGAAGCACCGATACGGAGAGATTTTTGCTTGAAGGTGCCGATACGACGATATTGAATACCCCGTCCATAACCATTGAGACAAGGAGACATCCCGATCTGACCGAACAATTGGCAGAATTTGAAGGTGCAATGGATGTCGTATTGATAGAAGGATACAAACAGGAAGCGTATCCTAAAATAGTACTGACCTATTCCTTCTCCGATGGACACACTAATGTCAGTGAAATAGGGATTCGGAATATTTTAATGGAAGCGGATATGAGGTATGATGAGGCTAAGGTTATGCAATGGTTTGACGAATGGAGTTCTGGAATATGAAGCAATATGAAATAGTGGATACACCAATAGATATCAACAAGTACCATAGTTATACGGTCAATGAAGTGCAAGGGGCTGTATGCATGTTTACAGGTCACGTGCGCGAGTGGACAAAAGGGACCAGAACTGTCCACTTGGAGTATGAAGCCTATAAACCTATGGCGGAGAGTAAAATGGCCCAAATCGGGGATGAGATTGCACAGCGTTGGCCTGGAGTCATTACAACGATCGCCCATCGGGTGGGCAAGCTTGAAATATCAGATATTGCTGTCGTCATAGTAACAAGTGCCCCACATCGGAAAGATAGTTATCAAGCCAATGAATATGCGATAGAACGGATTAAGGAAGTTGTTCCGATCTGGAAAAAAGAAGTATGGGAAGACGGTGAAGAATGGATGGGGCATCAGCGTCAGTACCATTCAAGTGTGGAGGAGGAATAATGATGGATATCATGGTGTTCGCAGGGCTGAAGGAGAAGATTGGGGATACCCGCATCACGTTGGACATCAAAAATGAACCTACGGTCAAAGAGTTGAAAGAAACGGTATATAGGCAATATCCCGCGCTCGAAGGGGATGTTTTCCAAGTGGCCTGCAACGAATCATTCGTTAAGGATACGCACATACTTTCAAAAACGGATGAGGTTGCTCTGATTCCACCAGTGAGTGGAGGATGACAGACACTATAGGCATAGTTATGGCAGGGGGGAACTCCACCCGTTTTGGCGAAGATAAGCCTTTCTTTGAAGTAGACGGCAAACCGATGTATCGGCATATAGTAGATGCGATGGCGCAATCCGGCGTGTGCGATGATATCATGGTCAGCACTAATTCAAGATTAAGTGGCCGATTTCGTGATATGCCGGTAAAAGTGGATGTGGAAAGGTTCAAGGATAAGGGGCCGCTTGCTGGCATATATACATTTGCCGATGCTTATCCGGATAAGCGGTTGCTCATCATTTCATGTGACACGCCCTACATCAGTCCCGAGTGGATCAGGACGCTGCATGAAGTTGCTCTTGATGACCAGTCAATCGTTGTGACACGCGCTGGAGACAGGCTACACCCACTTGTTGGCATCTATCAGGGGGACGGTCTCGCTTCAGACATTGAAGAATTGTTGACGACAGACCGAAGAAGCATGAAAGCACTATTCGCAGAAAGAAAGACAATCGAAGTGAACAGTACACTTTATAACATTGATGTAGCAGATTTCTTGAACATCAATAGAAAAGCGGACCTTCACTGAGGAGGGGTACGATGGTGGGAAGCATAACGGATAAATTTGGCAGACCGATTCGGGATCTGAGGATATCAGTGACTGATCGTTGCAATTTCCGATGCAGATATTGCATGCCGAAAGAGATTTTCGGGGATGATTTCGAGTTTATGAAGAAAGATGAGCTTTTGTCTTTTGAAGAAATTGAACGCATTGCAAAAATATACGCGTCCCTGGGCGTCAAAAAATTGAGGATCACCGGCGGGGAACCGCTTCTTAGACGGGACCTCGATGTATTGATAAAAAGACTTAACGATATAGAAGGTATTGAAGATATAGGTATGACCACAAATGGTCTATTGTTGAAGAAACATGGCAAGAAACTTTATGAAGCAGGCCTCAGGAGACTCAATATCAGCCTTGATGCGATGGATGACGAATTGTTTGGACAGATCAACGATCGCGGCATCGGCACTTCAAGGATAATCGAGCAGATTGAATATGCAATCTCACTTGGATTTAAGATTAAAATCAATATGGTTGTGCAAAAAGGCTTGAATGACCATGAGATCCTGCCAATGGCCCGCTTCTTCAAAACTATGCCTGTAACGTTGAGATTCATAGAATTTATGGATGTCGGTAACGATAATGGGTGGAATTTTGACAAAGTGGTCACCAAAAAAGAAATACTGGAAATTCTTGAGAATGAATTTGATATTGAACCTTTGGAACCGGCATACTATGGGGAAGTGGCAAAAGTCTATCGTCATAATGACGCAGATTCGCACCTTGGTTTCATCACCAGCGTGTCTGAAAGCTTCTGTTCGACATGCACCCGTGCCAGACTATCCTCAGATGGAAAGTTCTATGGCTGCCTTTTTGCGGTAGAAGGTTTTGATGTCAAAAAGCATCTTAGAGAAGGTGTATCCGACCGGGAATTGGAAGAGATATTGACTGGGGTATGGAACAAGCGGGATGACCGCTACTCAGATCTCAGAACGGAAATTACTGCAGAAAACCGCCGGAAGCGCAATAAGATCAATATGAGCTATATAGGTGGCTGACAAAGAACGTGAAGTGTGACTTCACGTTCTTTGTCGATGGAAAGGATAATTATGAAGCTGAACATACCGAAGAAATATATCCTGTTGTATACACTGATGTCAGCCATGGGCGTGGCGGCTTTCGTCTTGTTTGGACATAACCTTTCGCTAGTGCTTGAGGAAATTGTAATGGAAAAGGAAGCTCCAGCTGTTAAAGGGATGACGTTGGCCGGCCTTTTCTTCATCGTCTATGCATTGCTGTTGATGATCTATAGGGTGACCTCGGCTAAAATTGCAAATAGCCGTATAGAGGCATTGACCACCGAGTTGATTGAGAAGATCGGTGATGGCACCAAAAAGCAATCAGAAGCGATGCTCAATGCAGTGTTTGTCCATATGGAGAAATACCGCCCTTTCGAAAAGGTATTCATCCCTACTGTCATACAGACTGCTGTCAAACTGGCAGTAATTATCATTGCATCATTCTTCGTGCATAAAAATGCTGCTTTCATCATGTTATTCACAGCACCATTCGTACCATTGTATTACATCCTTGTAGGATTGCGTACGAAGGATGAATCGGAAGCTCAGGCCACGCAGTTCGACGAGCTTGGTACGCTTTTCCTCAACCTGATAAGGGGGAAGGATACGGTACGCTACACACAATCTCAACAAACGGTCATCGATAGGCTCAGATCATTTAATTCGGGCTATGTAAAAGAAACGATGAATATTTTAAAATATGCCTTCCAATCCACTTTAATGCTTGAGTTCATTACGATCCTCGGGATTGGACTCATTGCTCTTGAAGTTGGACTGCAGATCATAATTTTTGATGGCATTACATTCTATGCAGCATTTTTCACGTTGCTGCTGGCACCCGAGTTCTATAATGCATTAAAAGTACTCGGCATCGAATTTCATAATGGCAAGCTTGCCCAAGGGCATTTGGAGCGCATCGAAGTGTTGATCGATCAGGGAGAACCAACCGAAGAGTACCGCATTTTCAATGCTCAGACGAGTGCAGTGACACTCGAGGGTGTTTCAATGGGCCATGGGGAGCTATCGCTTCTGGAAAATGTGAATCTATCCTTGCCGAAAACAGGGCTCACTGCCATAACAGGTCCTTCCGGCATCGGTAAAAGTACATTCATGCGTATGTTGCTTGGACTCCACCGCCCTGCTGAAGGCGCTTTATACCTTCATACGGATGATATCGGATATATATCCGATGAAGTCTATTTCTCGGATACGTCCATCTATGACTATGTTTCTGATGGACGTTACAGCGAAGAAGACGTCATCAGTATATTGGAGCGCCTTGACTTGATGGGGAGCTTGAACAATCTGGAGCAGGGCATCCATACTGAAATCGTAAACCACAACATCCCCCTCTCAGGCGGGGAAGTGGTGCGGCTCAAGATGGCGCGTGCACTGATAAGAAAACCTGAAATCATCATTATGGATGAACCTACTGAGTTTCTCGATGCAACGACGGAAGAGATGGTTCTCTCATACTTGGATGAAATCAAGCATGAGAGTGCCATCATAGCGGTGGTCCACCGTAGAAAACTGCTCAGCATTGCTGATGCACACTACACGTTCGCTGACCGTAACATTGTAAGGGGAGGGGCTTTGTAATGGAATATTTGAAGAGTGAAAGGAAAAACATCTTCTACAGCATCCTTCTCGGCCTTGCAGGTGGTCTGGTGGGGGTCTCCCTGTTCGGACTCAGTGGCTACATGATCAGTCTTAGTTTCTTCGACCCGCCATTTTTCATAATCGTCCTCATCATTGCAGTAATCAAGTTTTTCGGGATGATGAAAGGCGCCTTCAAATATATCGAGCGTCTACTCTCGCATGATGCGACATTCAGGCTCATCGGGCGTCTTAGGTTGAATTACTTCAAAACCGCCATACAAAATCATGCGGATACGCATAGCGTTAAATTCATACAGCGGCTGAACCAGTATTTTGAAGAGGTCGAAAATTATTATATCCGCATTGTCTATCCGTATATCGTAGCGTTGCTGTTATCAATGCTCCTGATTCTTCTATCCATCTATTTCGGGGCAGTATTTGTAATAATGTCGACAGTTGTGGCACTGGTGCTTCTTTATGCCATACCGAAAATGTTTGAAAAGCGGGTGACGAATGATCTGCGTGCCAGGAATGGTGTTGAAGACGCGCTCTATGGTCGTCTCTATCATTATATCCACGACTTTACCGACTTGTTTGTGACAGGGAGGACGCAAGATAAGAAAAAAGAGATTTCCCAGGAAATCTCTAGGGTGAGAGCAACAGAAGATAAGGTTGCCTTCTCGGACGCTGCAATGCAGTTCATCGCCCAACTGCTTCAGGTTGCAGCACTCCTGTTCATCATATTCTGGCTGTATGAAGATATGCCACTCCTTGTACCTATGATCATGTTACTGGTACTCAGCTATTTCGATCTTGTCATGCCGGTCATGCAACCTGCAAGCCGGTACAGATCAGTCAAGGAAGCGGTAGGGGTACTCAACGCTGAGACATCACCACAACCGACAATAACGAACGATGTCTCCCTCGACCAAATAGATGTGACGCTGCTTGATTATCGTTATGCCACTGCCTCAGTCGATGTCCTAAAAGGGATTACGGCGAACTTCAGGCGTGGTGAAAAGCACGCAATCATCGGCAGTAGTGGGTCCGGTAAGACAACCTTACTTGAACGCATCATTGAAGGTGGATCTTCAATCCGTCTAAGTCATGGCCCTGAGGAAGTCAGTCAGGAGGCGTTACTTCAAAATGCCTCCATCATGCCCCAACATCTCGACTTCTACAATGCGTCAGTCATTGACAATATTACTCTTTTCGGTCATCTGAAAAAGACTAGAGCAGAAGTTATCCAAGACCTCGAAATGATGGAAATGTCATATTACACACCAGAAGAGATCATCGAATTCACCGGCCGGCTATCAGGAGGGGAACAAAAGCGTCTGCACTTCATAAGAATGTTGGCCGAAGATAAATCATGGTGGATTATGGATGAACCGACAGCACGGTTAGATGACAGGCTCAAACAAAAACTGTGGGATCAAATATTGGCACAGCCAACAGTAATTGTAAGTACACATGACTTAAGTCGCCTTGAGGAATTTGACTATATTCATTATATGGAGCAGGGCAGTATAATAGAATCAGGCAGCTATTCGGACCTGATGGCTGAAAAAGGTCATGTTTATCAAGCTGTTCAGCGCTTCAATGATTATTTATAGTAATAAAATTATATGCATGATAGAATTATGGGAGTTATTTCATAGAGAAAGTGGGAAAATGACGATGAAGAAAACAGCAATCGTGACGGATTCGTCCTCAGGTGTAGAAAAAGATTATGCAGAAGAACATGATGTCTTCGTATTGCCGATGTCTGTCATCATCGACGGAGTCGCCTACAGGGACGGCGTTGATGCAACAACTGAAGAGATTTACGATATGCTGAAGCAGAGTGGGGAAGGTGCTAAAACTTCACAGCCGACAATCGGTGAGTTCATGGAGATCTATGAGAAAATAGAAGCGGATGACTCATTTGATTCGGTCATCGCAATCCATGCATCCAGTGAACTTACGGGTACCTACCAAAGTTCGCTGAGTGCTTCTGAAAACATCGACAAGCCTCTTCATGTCATCGACTCCCGTATTGGAAGCTATCCTATGAAGCAGATGGTGGAACATGCTGTCGAATCGAAGGAATCTGACAAAGGAATTGAAGAGGTGGTAAAGGAAATTCAAAGCATGACCGACCGTGCTCAATTATACTTGCTGCCTAAAAGTTTCAACCAAATGAGGAAGAGTGGCAGAGTATCAGCATCACAATCGATGCTCGCTTCTGTATTGAATATCCATTTGAAGCTTGAATTCGATGATGGAAAAGTAGTTATTGGAGAAAAGCTCCGCACAAAAAAGAAAATCATCAATAATGTTATGGAAAAATTGGAAGAATACGTCAGAGAGAAATCGGTAAGTACAATTGCCATTGTATATGCAGGTGGCATCGACTTGACCGAAGAATGGAGAAAACGGCTGGAAACACGTCTGCCGGATGTCAAGCTGGTTATAGAACCACTCGTCACTGTGGCAGGTGTTCACACCGGTCATGGCACCATCGGATTCGGCTTTACCAAGGGAAGATGAATAAGTCGGAACAAACAAAAAATGCAGTCCGGAATCATTTCCGGGCTGCATTTTTTTCAGCAAGTCTTACATTGACGTGCTGTATATATTCAAGAAAGAGGGACTCCTCTTCGGTTGTCAGGTTGATTACGTCATCAAAAGCTTCAAAAGCTTCTTCCAACTGTTTTCCCATTTTTCTGCCATGCTCTGTGGGTTCTAGAATTACAAGGCGCTGATCAGTGGGATTTCTAAAGCGATGTACAAGTCCAAGCCGTTCCATCCGCTTTATCAGAGGAGAAATGGTTCCAGTGTCGAGCCGCAATGTTTCAGCCAACATTTTGATGTTGACTTGTTCCTTATCCAAT
Source organism: Salinicoccus jeotgali (assembly GCF_055379195.1). Lineage (NCBI taxonomy): Bacteria > Bacillati > Bacillota > Bacilli > Caryophanales > Staphylococcaceae > Salinicoccus > Salinicoccus jeotgali. Next base: position 359,473 of record NZ_AP043830.1, read on the forward strand.
AAAATATTCAAAACCAAAAATTGTGGATAAGTAATCTCCATTTCTGTCAGTACGGATTTATTGTAGAAGCGGCTAATCTGGTGGTGCAGACTATATACATTAAAGCAGAGGCGCTTATCCAAAGAGGGTTTAGTCATTAAAGACAACCTCCATTCTGTTTATCATGTGTCCCTTCAGTTATTATACAAGCAATTATATGCGAATTCAATATAAATATTATGGGTGCTTGTACCTTAATCAAGGGGAGAGAATGAAGTTCGGTAGCAATCATAAAATAATGTATGGTAAAATAACCATAATTATAACTTTTGGGAGGTGACTGCAATTGGGAAGACGAATCTGAACAGTAATATGTCCATTGAAAAGCCGGCCCCATGCAGAAACATAGTTTCAAAAAGCATACCGCGCAGAATTGCAGTCACATATTACCGGAGGTGAATCCCTTTTAAAAAAGGGAACTAATTGGATATAACCACATTATGGAACTTGATTTTTTTTATAATACTTATATTGCTCACAATGTTTTTTGTGGGCTCTGAATTTGCACTTGTCAAAGCTCGGATGTCGCGTATTGAACAACTGGCTGAGGAGGGTGATAAAAAAGCACAGCGTGTGCGCAGGATGACAGGCAAACTTGATTATTACCTGTCCGCGTGTCAATTGGGTATTACTGTCACTGCACTTGCCCTTGGGTGGATTGGTGAATCGACTTTTGCTGTTGTGTTGGCACCCCTTTTCGAAATGCTGGGGATACCCAGTCAATTGACGACGCCATTGGTCATTGGTATGGCCTTTGTAATAGTCACATTCCTGAACATCGTCATAGGACAACTTGCGCCTAAGACGATTGCAATCCAGTATGCTGAAAAGTTGGCGCTTACCCTTTCCGGCCCCCTTTCTTTTTTTGGTACCATCATGAAACCATTCATCTGGCTGATGAACGGTGCTGCCAGATTCCTTGTCAGGATCTTTGGCCTTAAAGATGTGCCGGTTGAGCAGGCTCACTCAGAAGATGAACTGAAGATTATAATGACGCAGAGTTATCAGAGTGGAGAAATAAACCAGACTGAACTCGCCTATATGCAAAATATATTTTCATTTGATGAGAGGTTGGCGAAAGACATCATGGTGCCAAGGACTCAGATGATCACAATGGCAGACCCTGTGAATATAGATGACGTCATTGCGACAATCAAGGAGCACAACTTCACGCGTTACCCCATCACGGAAGAAAGCGGAGATAAAGATCAGATTATCGGCTTCATAAATGTCAGGGAATTTTTAACGAACCATGTTTCCGATGAAGAAGTGACCCCGGCAGATCATATACATGAAATCCCGATGATTACAGAGGTATCACGCATCAGCGATGCACTGGTTAGAATGCAGCGCGAGCGTGTACACATCGCGTTAATCATCGATGAATACGGTGGCACAGCCGGGATGATTACAATGGAAGACATCCTTGAAGAGATAGTCGGGGAAATCCGCGATGAGTTTGATGAGGACGAACAGCCTGATATTGTGAAGGTTGAGGAAAACATCTATCATATCACCGGTCGTGTATTGATTGATGATTTGGAAGAACAATTCGATCTGAACTTCAATGATAGTGATGATATTGATACCATAGGTGGTTGGCTGCAGAGCATCAATACCGACCTCGAGATTGACGATACGATAGATACAGCTGATGATAGATGGATTGTCCTTGATATGGATAACCATCTGATTAAAAAAGTGGCGCTCCTGAAAGATCACAATCGTACCGTTGAAGACGAGGAAGAAGCATAATAGAACAGCGTCCCCCGTATACGGGGGACGCTGTTCTATTTAACGACATTCGCGTCGAGATATCTATAGATATTATATTCAACAGGAGACTCCATTATCATATGCATGGTCACGACTGGTTTGCCGGATGCTCCAGGCATCACAGTTTCCTTTAGAGTATGATAATCAATCCGACTTTTCCCAAGATAATAGAAGGCAGTGCCTTCATCATCGTCTTTTTTGACGAATATATGAATCGGCATCCCGTTTTGGTGGCCATCAAGTATGGATTTGATTTCTTTGGAAGCTAATGTCCTGTTGCTCCTTGTGAACCATTTGAGCGTATGACGGTCGAGAAATTCATCGTCGTAATTAATGGTGTCTTCCACCGCCTCATTTTTATGATAGGTGATGAATACCGGACATGTCCCATGTTTTTGTTTATAGCCGTACATTGTAGAAGCTTCATCTTTTTGCCAATTCAGCATACGGCAGACGTCTTTTCTGGAATACTTCTGGTTAAGGGTCAATGGTCGAGATTGATCATACTGATTGCTATTCAATAAGGAAAGTTCCATGATTTGTCTGTAATGCTTCATGAAGAGCTTTGAATGGAGAGCAGACTCGAATAATTCCGAAGGATATATATAGCCGCTATCCAGATGGATGAGGGGATAACCATATTTCAAAATATCCTGTTGCCTGAAAAAGTCGAGTGTAAACACCCTTATGACAGAATCCATGACTGCATCAGACATGTAATATCCTTGTTTGTGCATCTCCATCTGAAATTCATTCTTATCTACAGGACCAGACATGAGGGCTTTTAGAAGGTGCATTTCGACGATGCGTTTTCCACCGGCCAGTTCTTCCGAAAGGAAAGTCAGCATCTTATCCATCGGGCCCTCCAGAGTGCTGTCATCTTCTTTGATCTTCTGTAGGAATTCCGGATAATGCCTGTATTTATTGAGGATGATCATTGGATCGATTACATCCTTATCATAGTAGAAGTCCACTAATGTAGGTTTCCTTCCGATTTTATTCTTAAGGTATATATACATCTCCTTCAAGTGCCTCAAGTTGTCCAAGGAAGACGCATTAATGGCTTGATAGATTTTCTCTTTTGCGACGGATTCGAAATTGATGGTCGAAACTCCTTGAAGGGGTGTACGGTCAATCAGTGAACGTCTCAAATTGTCCTTATTATAGGAGTTATCTCCTGTTAGGGCAATCGGGATCAGATAATTGTTTCTATAGTTGCCGATGAAGTCTATAACGGTAAGATATTCTTTATCATCATGTTTCCTGAGTCCTCTCCCGAGTTGTTGGATGAAGATGATGCTTGATTGTGTCCGTCTCAGCATGACGACTTGATTGACCGAAGGGATGTCGATTCCTTCATTGAATATATCCACTGTAACGATGTAATCGAGGTGACCATTCTCAAGATTCCTGGCAGCTTCCCTCCGTTTGTCCTGTGCATCAGCTCCAGTCAACGCAATCGTACGATAACCGAGCAAATTGAGTGCGTAGCTAACCTCCTGCGCTTCTTTTTTATTGGAAACGAACATCAGCCCACAAAGCGTTTCGCCCGAATATCCATAGTATTGGATCTTCTCATGGAGATGTCTGATCCGCTCAATGTTGGTGAGGTCCGACAACGCGCTTGTATCATCGATCTTTAGACCTTCGGTCTCGTAATCAGTCACCCCGAAATAATGGAAGGGTGCGAGTATTTCCTCCTCTAGTGCATTTTGGAGTCGTATTTCATAAGCGATGTTGTAGTCGAATAGACCAAAGATCTCATTATCATCTGTCCTCTCAGGAGTTGCTGTCATGCCAAGCAGGAAAGAAGGTTTAAAGTGATTGATGATCCTCCTGTATGTACGCGCGCTTGAACGATGTGCTTCATCTACTATTATATAGTCGAACTCCGTTGGATTGAATTGACCCAGAGTATCTTCATTCGACATGGTCTGGACTGTTGCAAACAGATATTTGCTGTGGGTTGATTTTTGATTACCACTGAATACGCCGAATGAGGAAGGCGAGTCTTCCAAGAGAGTCATGAAATCCTGTCTGGCTTTTTCAAGAATCTGCTCACGGTGGGCCAAGAAAAGCATACGTTTTGGTCGGAATTGCTTTACATCAAAGGCAGATAGATACGTCTTTCCGGTCCCTGTAGCGGATACCACAAGTCCTTTGTCATTGCCTTCGGACCTAAGTTGTTTGAGGGAATGCAGTGCTTCCTGCTGCATGAAATTCGGCACTATTCCTTCGGCCCCTGACGTCCTGTATTGATATTTGGAACGGTCCTCGATAATTTCGAGTATTTTCTGTTTGTCTGTTTGTTCTTTATGGATGCGCTCATATTCCATGATCCAAGTGGCATCAACAGGAGTTGCTTCATTCCATAAGTCATCGAATTGATCCCTGAAATGGTTTAGGACTGCCCCATTATCAAGACTTGTCAATTTGAGATTGTATTCATAATTCTTTTTAAGTGCAGAATCGGTCAAATTTGAACTCCCTATGAAGAGGGAGGAATAGGCTACATTGCTGAAGACATATCCTTTTGCGTGAAATCCCTGTTTATCAGCTATTCTGACATCTATGTTTGGGATATTGAGCAGTGCTTTGAAAACTTTCGGTTTATTGAAATTCAAATAGGTAGAGGTGATGATTTTTCCTCTTACATTCCTTTTCGCGAGCTCGTGCAACGTTGTTTTTAATGTAGCAAGTCCGCCTTCAGTGATGAAAGCGACAGAAATGAAGAATGCATCACACCCTTCCATCTCATCGAGTATGGAAGACAGGACATTTTCTTCTTTTGAATTGATGATCATCTGTGGAGGATGATGGGCGACCTTTTCTGCATCTTGATCGATAAATCCTCGTTCATAGGCGTTCAATAGATTCATTTCATTCAGTTCCATGGACATCCACCTCTTTCATTCCATTATATTGAAAGGGTCAACGGATTCCAAGATCGACTGCTAAATTGATAAAATCACCGTCAGTATATGATAAGATGGTTTTAAATGAAGGTGGTGGTCCTATGGGTATATTAGAATTTATAGTAGCGACATTACCCGTTGTCTTAGTGTTTTCGATTCCACTTTATGCGATCAACGTCGGTCACAGACAGAAAAAAGAGAAAATGGAAATAAGGAAACTGCAGGAGGAGAAGGAAGTGGAGCGTTTGAAACAAGAGAATTTCCTTCTTGAAAACAAACAGATGCAGATGGAGCTTGACCGTATAAAAGAGGAACGGGAACAGAAGCAGCTAGTGGAATCGAAAGAGTCAAGATGGCTGATTGAAGATGAGGAAAAAGATCCCCTGTAACGGCCGTTACAGGGGATCTTCCATAAGTGTTACTATGCTTTATTGCCTCCGAGTGCTTTCATGATGAATGAGACAATCAAAATCAGGATGATTGCGCCAATCAGTCCACCAAGAATGCTGACGCCACCCAATTGTGGGCCGAAACTTAGCCCGAGCGCATTTGCAATCGAAGCACCGACAAGACCTGCGATGATGTTGCCGATGATGCCGAATGGTACATCTTTACCTAATATAAGACCAGCGAGCCAACCGATGATGCCACCGACAATTAATGTAATAATCCAACCCATGGATATTTCCTCCTTATAATGCTTAATTTTAGTTTATTAGATTAAATAATGCATCGTTCTAGTTAGAATATACCCCGGGTTGGCGAGACCAAACATTAATCTGCAGCCATCCTGTCTTTTTTCCTGTAGTGCCTCATAATGAACAGGAAAAGTATCAATGACAATGTGACACTGAATGCACTGGTGAAATAGATGGTGCTGTAGCCGAACGCTTCAGCGATGAATCCATAACTGATTGCCCCAAGCCCGACCCCCATATCAAAGGCTGAAAAGAAGGTCGCATTGGCCATGCCACGCCGATTGTTGTCGGCACGGTTAACGGCCCACGCCTGTAGGGCAGGCTGCACACAGCCGAACCCGAAGCCGTATAATGCTGCAGCAATGAACAGATAATACGGATTGGCCATAATGCCAAGGAGTATCATGGCAGCAATGATTGCGAGTGAACCTGGTACGAACACGATGGTAATTCCTTTTTTGTCATACAATTTCCCGGCGACTATGCGGGATAGCATAAGAAAGGCTGCATAAATGACAAAATAGAACTGGATGAATGTAGGATCGAAGCCCCGCTCATAAGTGTAGACGGGGAGGAATGCAGCAATACCACCAAATGTTACAGTTATGAAGAATAGGAGCGAAGCTGCGGGCAATGCCTGGCGTTCGACAATATCGAACCGTGGCACATAGGTGCTCTTTTCCTTTATGGAAGTGTCGGGAGCTTCTGGTTTCTGATAGCGGATATTTGTTGCAAGGATAAGCGCAGTAAGTCCGAGAACCCCACATATTGAAAAGAGCAGAGTGAATGATATCTGGTCGACGAGAAAGAGTCCGAGAGCCGGCCCGAAAGCGAGTGCGATGTTACCACTGAGACCGTAGTAACCGAGGCCTTCCCCCCGTCTTTTCTTAGGCACAAGGTCTGTGGCGATGGTGCCGGCTGACGTGCTTGACAGTCCCCAACCTACACCTTGCATGATGCGGACTGCGAGCAACAGCGCGATAGTAAAACTTGCGGCCAGTGAAAACATTGAGAGGACAAATAGCAGTAGTCCTGTCAGAAAGACCGGGGCGCGGCCCTTCGTATCAAGCATTTTGCCTGCGCTCGGACGGATGAGCAAAGCAGAAAATGTGAATATGCCGACAACAAGGCCGACCCATCTATCGCTTGCGCCAATCTCCTTGACGAAAAGCGGCAATGTTGGCAGGGTCATCTGGAAGGCAGTGAAGATGAAGAAATTTACGATGACGATAAGTACAAAATCTCTGGTCCATATTTTATTTTTATCATGTGCCATAAAATTACAACCTTCTCGCTTTTAGATTTGTGAAGTCCATATTACTTCGTATTTCGAAAGGAATACTATTATATATTCTACAACACATGACACTTTTTTTCAGCTTAGAGGGGACCATCTTTGGATTTCTGCAAGAAAAGATAGTGTGTTAAAATAGTGTAAAATAAATGCAAAGGAATTTACTCCCGATGAAACTGCTGATGATTGATAACTACGATTCGTTTACATACAATATAATCCACTATTTGGAAAAGGTGAGGCAGGATATCGAAGTTATAACCATCACACCAGATATGCTGGAATCCATCGATATGGAAGACATGGCCGGCATAATCATCTCTCCCGGCCCCTCCCACCCGGCGGCCCGTCCCGAGGTTATTGATTTCGTCAGACGGTATTGAGACACTCTGCCCATTCTCAGCGTATGCCTTGGGCATCAGATGCTTTGGCATATGTGCGGCGGCAGTGTGGCGCATGGGTCGCGCCCGATCCATGGCCATACATTTGAAATTTCCCACGATGGCGGGCCTCTCTTTAAAGGATTGCCTGAACGTTTTTCTGTAACACGCTACCATTCGCTGATATGCCTAGGGGAAGTGCCAGAAGAGCTCATGGTCTCGGTGTGGACCGATGAAGGCGACATCATGGCGATCAGGCACAAGAGTTTGCCGATCTATGGGGTGCAGTACCATCCGGAATCAATACTTTCAGAATGGGGTCTTGAGCAGTTCAGGCTTTTCATCGAAGAAATGGAGAAAGGTGAAGAAAATGCAAGTCCATATAAAATTTAAAAGGAATACGGGTAGTCGGCAATACGGGTAGTCGGCCGCTTTATTTTGCCCATCCAAAAGTAGTGTTTACAGAGAAAGATATGTCGTTGCAGGAAGCACTCCAAAGCATCGAAAAATACATCGATGAAGGATTCTATATCATCACGTCACTTAGCTATGAAGCCAAAGAAGGAGGACCGTTCATCATCGGAGTGTTCGAGTCGCCTGTAGAACGGAGTGTCTTCCAGTCCGCCTATGGTGAGTATGGCGGATACTCAATGCGGAGTCCGGAATTCATCGATTCCCCTTCTAAAATCAAGGGGGACATCGAAGAAATAAGGAATTACATCAAGGACGGACATACATATCAAGTCAACTATACCACCCGATTAAGACGGGACTTCAGAGGGAACGAGCACGCTTTGTTTGAACAATTGACTTCCCGCAACAATGGAGACTACGCTGCTTTTATCCACCATGATGAAGACACGATCGTCAGCTGCTCACCGGAATTGTTCTTTGAAAAGGATGCACATGGCAAAATCAGCGCTCGACCGATGAAAGGGACTTCAAGAAGATATAAAGACCGCCAGGAAGATCAGAAGAGCTATGATTTTCTCAGGCATTCAAAGAAGGACCGCGCTGAGAACGTGATGATTGTCGACCTGCTTCGCAATGATCTGTCAAAGTTGGCGGAAAAAGGTAGTGTCAGGGTGCCTGAACTATTTACAATAGAGCAGTATGAGACGGTCTACCAGATGACTTCGAAGATCGAAGCCCAGCTCACGGAAGGATGCCGTACTGCTGATATCATCGATGCCCTCTTCCCGTGCGGTTCGATCACAGGTGCCCCCAAGCGTTCGACAATCGATATCATCAGCCGTCTCGAGAGCACACCCCGAGGCTACTATTGTGGAGCAATAGGGATCATCTATCCGGATCGAGGCCAAGTGTTCAATGTCCTGATACGTACAATGCATATCAGAGAAGGACAATTTGAATACGGAGCAGGTGGGGGTATTACATATGATTCACTCCCTGTTGCTGAATATGATGAGATTGTTGCGAAAACCGCCTTTTTGGAAGCGGGCAGATACAAATTGATTGAAACGATGCGTTATGAGTCAGGCGAAATAGCGCGGCTAGATTTTCACGAGGCGCGTGTAAATCACTCCAGCAGGAGCCTTGGCTTCAAGCAGCCTGATTTTAAAGAAGCCCTCGCCTCCTATTTGCGGCATCATGCACTAACAGAAGGCACTGTCTTTAAAGTACGGGCACTGATAGATGATAGTGGAGAAACATCGCTCACCCATGAAGAGATGGGGGCCGTGGAGCGCATGCAGGCAAAGATCCACAATGATGCAATCGACAGCCCGGATGATTTCTTGTCCAACAAGACCACCATACGTCACCATTATAAAGGGGCGAGCGATGAATTTCCTCTCGTTTTGTATTATAATAAAAGGCATCAAATCACAGAGTTCAATCTCGGGAACCTGGTTGTGGTGGAAAAGGATGGCTATTTCACTCCTTCAGCCGATACAGGACTGCTTGAAGGGGTCATGCGGACATCTCTCATCAGCGATGGTGTCATATCGGAAAGGGATTATGATTTAGATGAGTTCATTCGGCGATATGAGCAAGGTGAAATTGAAATATATATGATCAATAGCCTAAGGGAATGGGTCGAGGTCAATCTTGATGTTCAGAGGTGAAGGCATGATGGTCCTTTTATGGATGATATTGATAATTGTAATTGTAGTTGGCACACATTTTATTGTGACGTATCTGATTGAAAATAATGTTAAAATAATCGGCGTACTTTTTGCATTTATCGGAGTAACTATAGCGATTCTGCTGGTTCAACTTATCATCAGCGGCATGACGGACTTCGTCGCAGATGAATTAGGAATGTTCTACAAGGATAAATAAAACTTTAGGAGGTGCAACCATGATTTTTTGCAATGGAGATTGCCACATCACCTATCAGAGCGAAAAAGCGCTGGGTGAGACGGTGCGGACACAAGTAGTTCGTTCATTCGAAGATCGGGGGCATGCATATTTGACGAAAGTATCAACGACTGCAAATACGATTACCTTTCAATATTCACCCGTAATCATCATGGAAGCAGAAAATACGATAGAGCCTGGCCACAAAGCCATGATTGAAGCAGAGAAATTTCTCGAAAGGATGGAGATTTCCATATGAGTCTGATTATAAAGGATAGTGGAATGTTGACGTTGCTCCAGACTTTGGACCCCGGACCTTCAGACCAAAATAATCACTATAACGGTGCATGCGACCGTCTGGCGCATAGACTTGCGAACCAGCTTGTGGGGAATCGTGTCGATCAGCCGACGATAGAGATGACGTTACGCCCAGGCACGATAAAGTTCACCGAACCGACTATAATTGCATTCTCCGGAGCGGAATTCATGGCGAAATCAGGTGACCGTAGCATCTACGTCAACCGGATATACCTATTCGATAAAGGGGACGAACTTGTATTCCAAGAAGCAACGCGAGGGAACAGGGTGTATCTTGCAGTAGCAGGTGGAATTAAAGTCGAGGGCTCAAATATCTTGAAATCTGGGGATGAGGTTCTCATGTGCCGTGAATATACACAGCAACATGACGAGCTGTTCAATAAGTTGAAAAGGCATAACGAAGTGAATTGGGGAGTCGACACCTACGCTCTGGTTGAAGTGTATATATCCGATACATACCACCTTGTAAAGCGCCCGGATATTCCTGAATCAGTCTATGAAGCATTAGAAGCAGGCGAGTATACAGTACAATACGAAGAGTATCGGATCACACTCCATCTTGAAGGAAGAAGAATCGATCTGTCCCCTCAAAATATGGAACATGCCGGTATTCGGGGCGGTGTATATATTTCAGAAGAACAACCGCTTCTTGCATTGAACGATTTCGATGCGTCCACTAAAGCAACGCACATAGGGACAATCCCTTCTTATCATCTCCACAAACTTGTACAGAAACGTCCGGGATCCAAAATTCAATTCAAATGCATATCTGCAGAAGATGCCCATGCCAATCTATATGCGCATCACCTTTGGGTGAAAAGCCTGTTCAAGGCGATTGACTATAAATTATCAAAAGAACTGATAAAAGAAAAAATGTAGATCTCTGCCCAGGCTGCAGCCTGGGATTTTTTTCTGCCTTCGGACAAGATAACAGACTTGTTCTACAACAAATGGGATGCAAAATAAGGTATAATGATATATCAGAAATAAGGGTTGCCAACCAAGGCAAAAAGTGGGAATGGTATTATTATGGAAATGGAAAAGACTCTAAAGCAATATTTTGGATTTGAAAACTTCAGGCCTAAGCAAAGGGAAATCATAGAATCCGTAATGCATGGAAACAACACCCTTGGAGTGCTTCCGACTGGCTCAGGAAAATCGATTACTTTCCAGGTGCCAGGGTTGAAGCTCGAAGGATTGACATTGGTCATCTCCCCGTTGATATCTCTTATGCAGGATCAGGTGGAAGCGCTGAGGAGGCAAGGTATTCCGGCTGCCTATCTGAACTCCACCTTGAAAAGGCAAGAAGTGGAACATATAAATGAGGGGCTTGAAGCAGGCGCCTATCAATTTCTATATGTGGCTCCTGAGCGTTTTAATAATGAAGCCTTCAGACAGATGATTACACGCATGGATGTGTCCCTTGTCGCTTTCGATGAAGCGCACTGCATATCCAAATGGGGGCATGACTTCAGACCGAGCTATCAAAACATCATACCCGTATTGAGATCATTGATACCGGATGCTGTAACGATGGGATTGACTGCCACTGCAACAGAAGAAGTACAAACTAACATAAGGGAATTGTTGGAGATTGCTCCCCAGAATGTCTATACGACAAGTGTGGCCCGCAATAATCTGCAACTCAGTGTCAATCCGACCTACCAGCGGGAGCAATTCATCCGTACTTATGTCGAGGCCCATAGCGGTGAGTCGGGTATCATCTATGCAGCAACACGCGCAGAGGTGGAGAAGTTGTCTGGCCATCTCAAAGAATATGGCGTCGACAATATCATCTATCACGGTGGCCTTGCCAAAGATGAAAGAAACCGCAATCAGCAACGGTTCATAGATGGGGAAGTGGATTTGGCGGTAGCAACGAATGCCTTCGGTATGGGAATCGATAAGCCCGACATACGATTCATCATCCACCATAATCTGCCCGGCGATCTGGAGAGCTATTACCAGGAGATTGGGCGTGCCGGAAGAGACGGAGCAGCGAGTGAATGTATACTGCTCTCAAGCCCGCGGGATATCAGTCTGCACCAATTCTTCATAGATCGTTCCAACTCGACAGATCAGTATAAGGATCACATGAGGGCTAAGCTTGATCGCATGATTCAATATAATCGCACAAGCAAATGCCTGAGCAGCTTCATCATCAAATATTTCAATGAAGATGAATATGTGGTCGAATGCGGCCAATGTTCAAACTGCAGAGATAAGGGACGCACATATGACATGACAGCTGAAGCCAAGCTCGTCATGCAGGCTGTGTCACAAAATGCTGTGAGGATGACTAAAGAACAGACTATACAAGTGTTGAGAGGGGAAATGGCAGAAAATGTGATTGCCTTTCAATTAGATGAATCAGCTGCTTTCGGCACCATGGCTCATTATTTGACGAGTGAACTCAATCATATATTGGAAGAGCTCATCTACAGGGGCTATCTCCACGTGGAAGCAGGTGGACTCGAACTTGCTGAAAGGAGCAACATCGTCTTGGAAGGTGAACGCACTCTCTACACTGTGCCTTTCAGGAAACACTTCAATGAAAAAGTCGATATCAGTACCACATCTTCGCCGAATGAACTTCTTTTTGCCAAGCTTGCAGAAACAAGGTATCATCTTGCTGAAAAGCATGGCGTCCGGGAAGAAGATATATTTACCGATAATACGTTGCGGGAGTTTGCCAAAAAAACACCAAAATCCAAGCAGGATATGGTAAATATACATCGAGTGGGCAATTACAAGCTCAAACACTACTGCCCGGATTTTCTTGAGACAATCAACAGCTATAAACGCCAAATGCAGAAGACAAAATAAATAAGCCGGCCAATGGGCCGGCTGTTTCTTGTCATATTTTAGAATGTTTCGGTGGTCTGTTCTTCATGAACATGTAGTAGCTTGCCCCGAAGATGATGATGTAACCGACTATGGAGAGCATATCCGGAACTTCATTGAAGAAGATGATGCTGAAGATTGCAGTGTATAAGATAGTAGAATAGAAGAAAATCGATATTTCACGTGCCGGGGCATAACTGTAGGCGATGGTAAGCCCAAATTGGCCAAGTGCAGCGAATATACCTGCCGATACGAGCAGCCAAAACTGCACAGTGGTCATTGGTTCAAAATTCCATATGAAGAACGGGAGCAGGGCGACCGATGAAAAGAACGAAAAATAAAATACTACAGTGTAGAATTTTTCCCGGCTGCCAAGGACACGCAAAACAGTATAGGCACCTGCAGCAGATAGAGCACCAAGCACAGCAATCAGAGCATATACCGTCTCGCTTGATAGGGAAGGCTTGATAATAAAAATAGCTCCGGCAAAAGCGATAATAATTGAAATCATTTGATATCTGCGTATATATTCCTTCAAGAAGATCGCGCAGAGGATGATGGTGAAGAATGGACTCAGCTTATTGAGTATGTCTGCATCACTAAGCACCATCTTATCGATGGCGAAGAAATTCAGCAGAACACCGAGCAGCCCGAAAGATGATCTGAGGAGTAGAAGCCCTTGGTTCTTTCTATGACCAAAAAGTTTTTCTTTGTAGTACAATGCAAAGGGCAAGGCGACGAGCATCGCCACAAAGTTTCTGAAAAAGGCTTTTTGGACGGTAGGCAAATCACCGCTATATTTTACAAAAAGGGCCATCAGACTGAATCCAAGTGAAGAAATAAGCAAGGCGATGATGCCTTTTATGGTATTGTTCATTATTATGCCAACTCCATCTTTATATTTTATTTCAATGTTTTACAATCTGGAATTTTACACAAAAAAATTTAGAAGAATTTCCGATATAGTATAACATACTTATGATGCGCCTTTGGAGTCATTAAAGTGATTTTATGCGCAATGAAATTCCTTTTAATGCCATTGTAAATTAAATGCCAATATGGCATCATAGGGTATGCGATACGTATATATTGTGTACTCAATTCTAATTGGGCGCAATATATAGTGTTTAACTTAAACACTAAACGTGTAAAATCATAACAACATGAACTAAATGAAGGCGAACTTATGTTCGTTGTATTTATTTTATGATAGCATGAAAAGGAGGGGTGGCATGATCATTGCATTCTATTCGATGACCGGAAACGTCAGGCGCTTCATTAACGGTTCTGGAATTGCTGAAGACTACGATACTTATGAGATACGTGCTTCAAACAAAAATGAACGCATACATGAGCCATTTATATTGGTAACCAGCACCTATGGTTTCGGTGGCGTGCCGAATGAGGTGAAAGCCTTCCTTGAAGTCAACAACGACCTTATGAGGGCAGTCGCATCCAGCGGCAACCGCAACTGGGGTGAAAATTTTGCACGTGCAGGTGAAGACATAAGTGAAAATTACAATGTTCCCTTGCTGATGAAGTTTGAACTGCACGGAAACCAAAAAGATAGGGAAGAATTCTTTGGAAAGGCAGGAGCTATATATGAAAGTTATGGACGATCAGAAATTCAATCATATTGAGTTGAACAACGAAGTGACAAAGCGCGATGAAACGGGCTTTTACCAATTGCACAAGGACCAGGAAGCACTTGAAGTGTTTATGGAGGAAGTGAAGGTTAACACCATTCATTTCGATTCTGAATTGGAACGGATGCATTATTTGGTGGACAATGACTTCTACTACGATCTATTCCAGGAGTACACAGATGAAGATGTACTTGAAATCGTAGCATACGCAGACAATATTCCATTCAAGTTTAAAAGCTATATGGCTGCCAGCAAATTTTTCAAAGACTATACAATGAAGACAAATGATAAGAAATATTATCTTGAAGATTATAAGCAACATGTGGTGATCGTCAGCCTCTACTTGGCGAAAGGAGATAAGGAGCGTGCAAAACGTTTCATCCTCTCGATGATCGAACAGCGCTATCAACCGGCAACGCCGACCTTCCTGAACGCAGGACGTGCTAGACGTGGAGAGATGGTTTCGTGCTTCCTGCTTGAAGTCGACGATAGCCTGAACTCAATCAACTATATCGATTCAACGGCAAAACAGCTATCTAAAATAGGGGGCGGGGTTGCGATTAACCTCTCCAAACTCCGGGCACGCGGCGAAGCGATCAAAGGCATCGAAGGCGTAGCTAAAGGGGTGCTCCCAGTAGCTAAATCACTGGAGAATGGATTTGGCTATGCAGACCAGTTGGGACAAAGACCTGGTGCAGGCGCCGTCTATCTCAACATCTTCCATTATGATCTTCCTGAATTCCTGGACACGAAAAAGGTGAACGCCGATGAAGATCTGCGTTTGGCCACGATTTCAACAGGCCTTGTCATCCCATCCAAGTTCTTTGATCTAGCCCAGGACAACCAGCCGTTTTATCTGTTCGCGCCTCATACGGTAGAGCGTGAGTACGGCCAGTCATTGGACGACATGAATCTTGATGAGATGTATGAGGACCTGGTGGCTAACGACAACGTCAAAAAACGCAAACTCGATGCCCGCGACATGCTCAATACAATCGCACAGACACAACTCCAGTCGGGTTATCCATACATCATGTTCAAAGATAATGCCAACAAAGTGCACCCGCTTAAGGATGTCGGACAGATAAAGATCAGTAACCTATGCACTGAGATTTTCCAGCTGCAGGAAACGTCTACAATCAATGATTATGGTACAGATGATGAGATACGCAGAGATATATCATGTAACCTAGGCTCCTTGAACATCGCCAATGTGATGGAGTCCGGAAAAGTACGGGATTCAGTCCATGATGGCATTGAAGCACTGACCGTAGTGAGTGACTCTACAGCCATCGCCAATGCGCCAGGTGTCAAAAAGGCGAATGATGAATTGCATTCCGTTGGTCTTGGAGCAATGAACCTACATGGCTACCTCGCTAAAAACAAGATCAATTATGAATCTGCGGAAGCAAGGGATTTTGCGAATGTCTTCTTCATGCTGCTTAACTTCTATTCCCTTGAAAAATCGATGATGATTGCGAAGGAACGCAAAAAGACATTCAAAGGTTTCGAAAAATCCGAGTATGCGAACGGTGCCTACTTCGAACGCTACATCAACGATGTTGTGGAACCTGAATTCGATAAAGTGGCAGAACTTTTCACTGATATCCATATCCCGACGCAACAGGATTGGGCGGCGCTCCGCGATGAGGTTGTAGAACACGGTCTATTCCATGCCTATCGTCTCGCGATTGCCCCGACCCAGAGCATTTCATATGTCCAGAATGCAACGAGTTCGGTCATGCCGATTGTAGATTCAATCGAGCGCCGTACCTACGGTAATTCTGAAACATTCTATCCGATGCCATTCCTGTCTCCGGAAACCATGTGGTACTACAAGAGTGCATTCAATACCGACCAGATGAAGCTGATCGACATGATTGCTACAATCCAACAGCATATCGACCAGGGCATCAGTACGATCCTATATGTAAACTCAGACATTTCGACTAGAGAATTGGCCAGACTTTATATATACGCACACCATAAAGGCTTGAAATCCCTGTACTATACAAGGAATAAACTACTCAGTGTCGAAGAGTGTACAAGCTGTTCAATATAAGAGAGCAAGGACAAAGGAGTCATTAAAATGATCGCAGTTAACTGGAACAAAGAAGATGACATGACCAATGTGTTTTGGCGACAGAATATATCCCAGATGTGGGTGGAGTCGGAGTTTAAAGTCTCAAAAGATTTGGCTTCATGGGCAGGAATGTCGGAAGATGAAAAAGATACATTCAAAAAGGTGTTGGCAGGCCTGACCGGACTCGATACCCATCAAGCTGATGATGGCATGCCCCTCATCATGCTTCATACTGATGATCTCCGTAAAAAAGCGGTATATTCTTTCATGGGTATGATGGAGCAGATTCATGCGAAATCCTACTCCCATATATTTTCAACGCTACTTCCTTCAAAAGAGACGAATGTGCTCCTTGATGAATGGGTGCTTGAAAATGAACATCTTAAGCTCAAGGCAGATAAAATAGTAGGTTACTACCATAAATTATTCAACAGCGAAGCCTCTGTCTACGACCAGTATATGGCGCGCGTCGCGAGCGTATTCCTGGAATCGTTCCTATTCTATTCCGGCTTCTATTATCCATTGTATCTTGCCGGACAGGGACGTATGACGACAAGTGGGGAAATCATCAGGAAGATTTTGCTGGATGAATCCATCCACGGCGTATTCACTGGTCTGGATGCCCAATCCATGAAAGGGGATATGTCTGCAGAAGAGCAGGAGCGTGCTGATAAAGAAATGTACGAAATGCTCAAAGAACTCTATGCAAACGAAGAAGCCTATACAAAAGCACTGTACGATAAAATTGGCCTGACTGAAGATGTGCTGAATTATATCCAATATAATGCCAATAAGGCACTCGCCAATCTAGGGTTCGAACCCTACTTCGAAGAGAAGGCTTTCAACCCGATTATAGAGAACGCACTGGATACCACGACCAAAAACCATGACTTCTTCAGTGTCAAAGGTGATGGCTATGTGATTGCGCTTAATGTTGAGCCAATTCAGGATGAAGATTTTATATTTGATGATGTGAAATGAAAATATCCTAAATAAAATTGAAATGATCCATAAGAAAGCGGCTCGGAGATTCCAATAGATCTCCGAGCCGCCTTTTTGTTTGACCGAGGGAATCGTGAAGCGGAAATATCTAGTCTTCCGGCTTCTCTTTGACCTCTTCACCATTTTTCCCTTCATATCTCAAGCCCCATCCTGTTATTGCTGCAAAAAGCATAATGAGGAAAAGGAACCATCCTTGGAACACGAATGGAAACACTGCTGTTGGTTCAACAATAGGCAACCAATCATATGATTGGTTCTTTATTGTCTGTATCGTTGACCATCCCAATAGGACGGGCGCGCCCCACGGGAAAATATACCCTAAAGCTGAAGTCACTGCATCCAGCATATTCGCCCTGCGGTAACGGTGGATTTTATACTTCTCACCGATCTCCCTTACGAATGGGGCAGCAGCAATTTCAGCTGCAGTATTGATCGTTATTGAGCTGTTCAGTATGGAAACTATCGCCCATATGGAAAGTTCTGCTCTACGGACGGAATTCTTGATCCATTTGACCAGACCGTCAGTTATGGCTGCCATTGTTCCGCCGAGTCTCATCAGATGCGCTGCACCAACTATAAGCAGGATAAGTATGGCCATGTTAAAATATCCAGTCAACCCTGAAACTAGCGCTCCTTCAACGACTGTGTCTGACTCCGAATTAAAGCTTAAAATATCTCCCGGTGACCCAGGGGCTATTGTAAAGACCAGCAGAATGGCTGATAAGATCCCCCACGTGAGAGACGTTAAAAGATGTTGACCGGATAAGGCGAGTATAAGTACAAGGGCAAAAGGTATCAGCATGATCAGGCCATCCGGCGTGACGGATTCCAATATGGAGGCAGTTGAAACTTGTTCAGATGTAGAAGCACCTCCGCCGCCGAAGATGGCAAACAGTATTACGGCAGGAATCGCTGCAGCAATCGAATATTTGAAGCGACTGCGGACAACCCCGGGTACATCCGCATTCTGTGTAGTTGCAGAAACAATTGTCGTATCGGATACCGGTGCGAGGTTATCACCGAATACTGCTCCAGCCAGAATGGCCGCGAACATGAATGTCGGATCTGCCCCGACAGCAACGCCAGCGGGATACATCAGTGTACAGAAAGCAACAGTTGTACCGTATCCAGTACCGACGGCAGTCGAGAAAGTTGCTGCCAACAAGAAGGTGAGGGCGACAAAGAGCCCGCCTTCGACACCTGTCACAGAACCAATCCACACCAAACCTTCAACCAGGCCGCCGACCTGCAGCACTTGGGCGAACATGCCAGCATAGAACCAGGCCACCATCGCAATCAGGCCTACCGGTTGTGCCAGACCATCAAACAATCCTTGGGCATAGTCTTCCCATTTGCTTTTGCACAGGAGCAATCCCAGGGTCACTCCAATTACTGCTCCCAGTACAAGTGCCACTTCTGATGATAATTGCATTACACTGATCGTTATTGCCCACACTACAAAAAACAATAAAGGGACTGCTGCACCGAATGGTCCCAGACGGAAATCCAGTTTCTTTACAGTCCTTTCTCCAGTTGCACGATCCAATTCTTCGTTATCGGTCAATTTTCTCCCTCCCCATAATTAAATCGACACGATTATTTAATGTCGATTATTACCACCATAGTAACATATAATCAGAAAACAGATAATATTCAAATAATAAACGATATAAAAACAATACATTCTGTAATGCGGCTTGACAAAAACTATGTGTGTCATATGATGGTAGTAGAGTTTTTCAACTGAATACAAGCATTCTTTCGGGGCAGGGTGAAATTCCCAACCGGCGGTGAGAGCCCGCGACCTGCATCTATAATTGATGTGGCTGATTCAGTGGAAATCTGAAGCCGACAGTGAAAGTCTGGATGGGAGAGAGAATTGTGGAACATACTGATTAAAGTATGCTTATTTGGCATACCTTAAAATGAGGCATCGATTATGCGCGTCAGCAAACATGCGCACATCCGGATGCTTGCTTCTGCATACAATCCTTTAAGCGCCGATGAATCCATTCATCGGCGTTTTTATATTGAGGAGGTAGAAATTGAATCATTATATGAAAATGGCGCTACAACTTGCCCAAATGACCTCAGGCCAGACTGGAACCAACCCGGCTGTCGGTGCAGTTATAGTGAAGGATGGAAAAATAATCGGCATGGGAGCACACTTGGGATACGGCGAACCTCATGCTGAGCGTCAGGCGCTGGCAGCATGCAATACAGACCCTGCAGGTTCAGACATGTATGTAACGCTGGAACCGTGTTCACATCATGGTAAAACTCCGCCTTGTACAGAGGCGATAATCGCGGCAGGCATAAAAAAAGTGTACTATGCTGCGAAGGATGAGAATGTGGAGGTAAGAGGACATGAAGTATTGGATGCGACCGGTGTTCAAGTCGCTCATCAACAGGAAACCGAGATAGATAGCTTCTACCATCCTTTCTTTACGCATTTGAAGAGGAAGTATCCTGTAATCACATTGAAATGCGCCATGAGCCTGGACGGTAAGCTTGCCCTCTGTGATGGCACAAGCAAGTGGATAACGGGAGAGGCCGCAAGGTATGATGCCCATGAAGAAAGGCATGTCCACGACGGCATACTAGTGGGCGGCACGACTCTGCTTAGGGATAATCCACGACTTACAGCCCGGGTATACGGGGGAGGGAACAGTCCTGTACCGATCATTCTGCTTGGTGACGGGATGCTGCATGATCATCTGCATATATTCGATCATGATAGCCGGCCGATCATTTTTACGACGAATGAAATGAATATGAAATACAGCGACCGATGCGATCTCAGAGTGGGGGAGAGACCACTTGAGGAAGTGTTGAAAGTATTGTACGAAGAAGGGATATCCACCCTTTTCATAGAAGGTGGTGCGAGCACCCTCACCTCTTTTATAGAACAAGAATTATACGACAGGATCATCTTATATATTGCCCCGAAATTGTTTGGTGAATCCGGTTATGGGTTGTATCAATCACAGGTTCCAAAAATGGAATCTGTTGTGCAACTGGACCTGGAAAAAGTTGAAAGCCTCGAATCTGATCTTAAATTGACTTATAGAAAGGCTTGAGGATATGTTTACAGGAATAATTGAACAAGTGTGCAAAGTGGAAGAAGTCGAAGATACAGGACAGCATACCCGACTGATGATAGAGAAAGGCATGTTTGATGATTTGAAAATCGGTGACTCCATCAGCATTGATGGTGTCTGTCTGACTGTAACCCATCTGGATGATGAATGTTTCACAGTCGAAATGATCAACAAGACCAAAAAGATTACAAATCTCGGCCCGATAAAACCAGGTACCATGGTGAATCTGGAGCGGGCATTGACCATGAGCACGAGACTCGGTGGACACTTTGTCTCGGGCCATGTTGATGGTGTCGGCAAGGTGATGCATAAAGAAACTGATGGCAGCGCGGTTAATATGCATATTCAATGTCCTGGGAAGCTGATGAAATATATATTGGATCGAGGGTCGATTACAATAGATGGCATCAGTCTGACATTATTTGGAGTGCGGCCCGACCGTTCCGAAGTCATCATCAGCCTGATACCTGAAACACAATCCAGTACGACACTTGGAAGCAAAGCGCCGGGTAGTGCCGTCAATATAGAGGCAGATATGCTGATGAAGCATGTGGAGCATCTATTATCTTGGGGCACTTTAGAGGCAGGAGAGGCGACGAGAAAGGAGGTGCCCCATGTTTGATTCGATTGAAGCGGCTTTACAGGACCTTAAGGCTGGGAAACTGATCATCGCAGTAGACGACGAGAATCGGGAAAATGAAGGGGACCTCATAGGCATTGCAGAATTCATCAGCGAGGCTGAAGTGAATTTCATGGCCACTCACGGACGCGGACTGATATGTGCGCCGATTTCAGCTGACATTGCTGAGGAAGCAGGACTCTCCTTGATGATTGAGGACAGCAGTGATCCTTATAAAACTGCATTTACGGCGTCCATCGACCACAAATCATCTACAACTGGAATCAGTGCATATGAACGATTCAGAACAATCCGGGCCCTGACCGATAAAACTGTCGACTCAACCGAATTCAATAAGCCGGGCCACGTCTTTCCACTTATAGCGAAAGGAGGGGGTGTCCGGGAGCGCATGGGACATACGGAAGCCTCTGTAGAACTTGCACGCCTTACAGGCGCCTCCCAAGTCGGCATCATATGTGAAATCATGAATGAAGATGGTACGATGGCACGCGTTGACGACCTAGTTGAATATAAAAGGAAACATGGCCTCAAGATGATTACAATTGAGGCATTGAGGAAGCATGTTGAAAATAAGGGTGCGGTCACTCTGGAGACGACCATAAATATGCCTACCGAATACGGTACGTTTAAAGTTTACGGTTTTATCGATAAAGGGACCGGACAGGAACATCTTGCTCTGGTACATGGAAATGTAGGCAATAAGACCAATGTCAGAATCCATTCGGAATGCCTGACCGGTGACGTTTTCCGTAGCCTTCGCTGTGATTGCGGTGCGCAGCTCGAAAAGGCCATGAATATCATGAGCCGTGAAGATGGCGTCATATTATATATGAGACAAGAAGGTCGGGGCATTGGTCTGATCAATAAGATGAGGGCCTATGAATTGATAGAAGATGGTTATGACACAGTCAGTGCGAATGAGCATCTTGGTTTCGATGCGGATCTGCGCACATATGATGCAGCTGCAGAAATGCTGCGACAATTGGGCATCGACCATGTCACTTTATTCAGCAACAATCCAAGCAAGATAAAGGGGCTTGAGGCTGAAGGGATAAAAGTACAGCACAAAAGCCATATCGTTGAATCGAATCTAATCAACCAGGATTACTTGAAGACCAAAAAAACGAAGCTTGGACATATGCTTTAGGAGGAAATGATAATGAATAAAATAGAAGCTAATATGATAGGGACTGATCTGAAAATCGGGATTGTCGCGGGACGGTTCAATGATTTCATCACTTCCAACCTCGTTACCGGTGCCGAAGGTGCTCTGCTCAGCCATGGCATCAAATCTGAAGACATCGAACTGTTTCATGTGCCGGGGGCTTTCGAAATCCCGCTCATCGCCAAGACCCTGGCCGACTCGGGGAAATATGATGCGATTGTAGCATTGGGATGTGTAATCCGAGGAAGCACCACCCATTATGACTATGTATGTAATGAAGCGGCCAAAGGCATTTCAAACGCTTCTATATCCTCAGGTGTCCCAGTCATGTTCGGGCTGCTTACTACAGAAACGATTGAGCAGGCAGTGGAGAGGGCCGGTACAAAAGCAGGCAATAAAGGAACCGACGCAGCACTCGGCGCAATTGAGATGGCTAACTTGATGAAGAAGATAATATAATCATTCCACAGACTTCCTGAGTGGGCCGATATATTTCAGATAACGTTCATATTTATGTGCGCTAGAGCGCTTCTTTCCATGGTACTCTGTAAAATACGTACTAATAAGGAGATGTAGCGAATGAATTTGAAAGTAGGTTTTTTCACGGTATTAACTTCAGGGGTTCTGTTGCTTTCCGCCTGTGGGGGCGGCGAAGATGACGATCATGAAATGAGCCATGAAAATTCAAATGGTGATGAAATTAAATCACTGGAAGCCAGTTTGGAAGTGCCTGGAACGGTGGAAGCTGGTGAAACGGCTGAATTTATCGCGCATGTCACTTCCAATGATGAAAATGTGACAGATGCCGATAAGGTTGTATTTGAAGTCAAAAAAGATGAGGAAAGCATAGAGAAGATTGAAGCGGAACATTCAGAAGCAGGTGCATATACGATTGACTATACTTTTGATGAGCCAGGAGACTATGTAGTCATATCGCACGTCGACGCGTTCAGTCTTCATACGATGCCGCAGGAGGAAGTGACGGTGGAATAGACCGTCTGAGGTGCCATCCTTCAGTTTGTAAAGCAGCCATTTAAGGTTTACAATAGAGATAGCATTTATCTAGATATGGCGCTTTAATCAGGAGGAAAAGATGAATTTGAAAGAGAAGACTTATGTAGTGTCGGATGCTGCTACTCCCTTAGGCAGGGAACTGTCGATGCATCTTGCGCAAGAGGGGGCCAACGTCATTTTGGCGGGGGTGGATTACGCTGAGTTGGAAAATCTTTTTGAAGGTCTAAAGCAAAGTTCTGAGGGCACGCACAAAGTGGTGTTTTTGGAACAGGCGAAAGAGATAGATTGGGTAGCGACGGTCGAGGAGATCCAACAGGATTACAATACATTAAATGGCATCGTATTGGTTCATAGGATCTTTACGGAAAACCGTTCCGTCTATGATGTATCATTCGATGAATTCAACCAGGTAATGTATGAGCATGTATGGGGGACTTATCTCGGCATCCGTACATTACGGCCGATGCTGAAGGACGAGAGTGACGCGAAGATCATCAATGTGATTGAACCGTCATTTGAAGATGTCTTCGAAAGGAACCTCTACTACACAGTTACAGGCGCAATCGAGGCATTGACACATTCTACCGCCGCCGAACTGCGGAGGGAAGACGTGGATGTGTACGCCTTAAGCTACAGACCTTCCATCCGCTATGAAGAATCAGGGGGGCGCTCTTATCACGAAGCGCTCAGCACAATAATGGCCATCCTATACGGGGAAGAGAACATACCGAATGGAGAAACTATTATAATCAATTAAACAACCGGATACCATCTGATGCCAATCGGGTGGTTTTTTTATTATATTGGATTTTGAATGCTTGAAATTGAAGCATTGACGTGTATAATTGAACATGTGGTTATCGCTGATAATCATTATCAATTAAGGTGGATTAAAATGATATATAAACTGTTCAGGCTAGACATCATGATTATATTATTGATAGTACTTTCGATTGTCTCGATGTTTGTCGGGGTGGTTGAACTTTCTCCGGGAGATCTGTTTGATTTGACGGACAACCAGAAGAATATCATTATGGAAAGCCGCTTGCCGAGAACAGTTGCGATTATCATTTCCGGTGCATCACTCAGTGTTTCCGGCTTGATTATGCAGCAATTGACACGCAATAAGTTCGTTTCTCCAACGACGGCTGGTACTATGGACTGGGCACGTCTCGGTATATTATTGGCTCTGATGTTCTTTCCGACTGCCAGTCTGCTCGTCAAACTGATTTTCGCATCGGCACTCAGTCTTTTGGGGACGATGCTTTTCATGCAGATTATTCAACGCGTCCAATTTAAAGATGTGGTATTTGTTCCATTAATTGGTCTGATGTTGGGTAATGTTGTCGCCAGTGTAGCGACATTCCTGAGCTTGAGGACGAATTCGATTCAGTCATTATCGAGCTGGCTGCAAGGTGATTTTTCCATAATCATTTCCGGACGATACGAAGTATTATACATAAGCATTCCTTTTCTCATCATTGCATTGTATTATGCGAATCAATTTACAATTGCGGGGATGGGTCGCGACTTTTCAAAAAACCTTGGGCTCAATTATCAACGCGTGATGAATATTGGCTTGCTTATTACCGCTGTAATCACAGCATTAGTGGTGGTCACAGTGGGCATGTTACCATTCCTCGGCCTGATTATCCCGAACATCATTTCACTATTTCGGGGTGATCATCTGAAGAACACAATTTTTCTGACTGCTGTGCTTGGAGCCGTTTTTGTCATGATATGTGACATTCTTGGACGCATCATCATCTTCCCGTATGAAATTTCCATCGGCTTGATGATTGGTGTCATAGGAAGCTTCATCTTCCTGATTATGGTCTTCAGGAGGGTGAGATCCAATGCATGATAAAAAGAACAACAGGCTACTCATCATTTTTGTAGCTGCAACACTCATCATTGCAGGGCTCTACACATTCTATCAGTTGAACTTCGATATACTCTATTATCAATTGCCGTCACGTCTAAACCGTGTGGCTACCATGATCATTGTGGGTATAGCGATTGCCCTATCAACAGTCATCTTTCAGACTATCACGAAAAACCGTATCCTGACTCCATCGATAATGGGGCTCGATTCCGTCTATTTATTTATACAGACGGTAATAGTGTTTGTCGCAGGCGCACGTTCTCCTCTGATTACGAACGACAACGTGAATTATCTGGTCAGCATGATCGGGTTGGTGATCTTTACTGTATTCGTCTTCAAGTACCTGTTCAAGATGACAGGGAACCATGTATTCCTGCTGCTGCTAATCGGAATCATCCTGGGTACATTCTTCAGCAGCCTGTCGACATTCATGCAGATGCTCATCAATCCGGATGACTTCCTCGTATTGCAGAGCTCAATGTTTGCCTCATTCAATGCAATCAATGAACAGCTGCTCTGGATTACCGGTGCCATCGTGCTGATCATGCTTCTTATAGTACTGAAGGACTTCCATTCACTTGATGTCATCACACTGGGCCGTGATCATGCAATAAACCTGGGTGTGAACTATGATAGGAAGGTGTCCCAGCTGCTTCTCATCATTGCGGTATTGGTCTCGGTATCTACCGCACTGGTTGGTCCTATAATGTTCCTTGGTTTGCTTGTCGTAAACCTGGCCCACGAGGTGTTCAAGACATATAAACACCGTTATCTGCTTATCGGCAGTTCACTCATTGCAGTGATTACACTGCTGGTCGGACAGATTTTGACACAGTATGTATTCAACCAGGCAGTCGAGATCAGCGTAATCATAAATCTTGTAGGTGGCGTATATTTCATCATATTAATGCTTAAGGAGAGTCGAAGATGATCGATCTTAAAGGTATTTCCAAATTCTATGGCCAGAAAAAAGTAGTCAATGACGTATCTGTTTCAATTGCCAAGGGTAAAGTGACCTCTTTCATAGGCCCCAACGGTGCAGGTAAGAGTACAGTATTGTCCATGGTCACACGTCTTTTGAACCATGATAGTGGAGAAGTTCTCCTGGAAGGTAAAAACATACTCAATGCTCCGAGCGATTCCCTAGCGAAGAAGATTGCAATTCTAAAGCAGTCCAATAATATGGACTTGAAGATTACTGTCAGGGAACTGATTTCTTTCGGTCGTTTCCCTTATTCCAAAGGTCGTCTCACGCAAAAAGATAATGAAATCATAGATGAAGCCGTCAGCTATATGGAATTGGAAGACTTTGAAGATCGTTATATCGATGAGCTGTCCGGCGGACAGAGGCAACGCGTATACATTGCCATGACGATTGCCCAAGATACGGAATATATATTCCTTGATGAACCCCTCAATAACCTTGATATGAAGCATTCTGTGCAGATAATGCAGATTTTAAGGCGATTGGTGCGTGAGCGCAACAAGACGATAATCATAGTAATACATGATATAAACTTTGCCTCATGCTATTCAGATAACATTGTTGCAATGAAAGATGGCAAAATCGCAGTCAGTGGTAAAAAAGATGATGTCATCAGAAAAGAGGTTCTAGAAGACATCTATGAGATGGATATCAATATAGAATGCATCTATGGACAGCAGATATGCGTCTATTTCGATGAGCATGAGAATGCGACTGTAGATGATTTCATCGAGGACCAGGCACGTGCCTAATACGAACATAGACATTAAGGGAGGTGATGGGTTCTTACCGGATATATGGATGTTTTTAGTGGGGGCTAAAGACACATAGGAAAGAGGAATGGAAATGAAGAAATTTTATTTATTGCTAGCGATCATGATGATCATGATCCTTGCCGCTTGCGGCAATACTGAAGGAACATCGGAAGAAGAAGCAGCCGAAGGTTCAAGTTCAGATAAGGAAACAGTTGAGGTCAAGAATAATTATATGATTTCTGACGAGTCTTCCGATGACGAAGAAGCGAGTGAGGAAGTTTCCGAAACGGTTGAAGTGACGAAAAACCCAGAAAGTGTAGCTGTATTCGATTATGGTGCACTCTCTACAATCGATGAGCTCGGAGAAGCGGACAGTGTAGCAGGTTTGCCTAAAGGTGAGGGGACAAGTACCATACCCGATCAACTCGATAAGTTTTCTGATGATAAATACGAAAATCTGGGGACTTTGAAAGATCCTAACTTTGAAAAGATTGCAGAGCTTCAACCTGAAGTGATCCTCATTTCAGTTCGTCAGGCAACCTCGCAGATGGTCAGTGAATTTGAAAAAGCGGCACCAGATGCTAAAATCCTGTATGTTTCTCCATCCAGTGAGAACTACTTCGATGATATCCGTCACTATACAGAAATGCTCGGCAAGATCTATGATAAATCTTCTGAGGCAGAAGCACTTATAGAAGACTTTGATGCAAAAATTGAAGAAGTCAAAGAAAAAGCCGAAAATGCTGATAAATCGATGATGTTCGTCATGGCTAATGAAGGAGAACTTTCAGTATTCGGTCCCGGAGGACGCTATGGTTTCCTATATGACAATCTCGGCATTAAACCATCCGATGATGAGATTGCCGATAAGGGACACGGCCAAGCAATAAGCTATGAATATATCAATGATAAGAACCCAGGCATTATTTTGGCACTGGATAGAGGAAGTGCCATAGGTGGAGAATCTTCATCCGGCTCCGTGTTGGATAATTCCGTCATGCAGAATGTTGATGCGATTGAAAACGATAAGGTCGTCGAGCTTGATGCGAAACTTTGGTATCTTGCTTCAGGTGGCGTAATGACGACCATTGGTCAGCTGGAAGAAGTAGAACAAGCTTTGGAACAATAAAAAAAGACCCTAAGGGTCTTTTTTTATTGTTCATAGCGTTTGGATCGTCTGTAGACAGGTTCGCCGATAATCCGGACTTCCCGATTCAACCAGACACCGAATTCATTGAACACTTTGTCTTGTACATGTTTTATCAGTTCTTCATAGTCACTGGCAGAGCCGTTGTCGACGTTGACCATGAAACCAGCATGTTTTTTTGAAACTTCCACGCCCCCGATGCGATGGCCCTGTAGACCAGCATCTTGGATAAGTTTACCAGCAAAATTCCCTGGGGGTCTCTGGAAGACACTGCCGCAGGAAGGATATTCCAAAGGTTGCCTCCGTTCCCTTCGTTCCGTAAGATCATCCATGACAGCTTGTATATCACCCTTGTTTCCCGTGCTCAATGCAAACTTTGCTTCCACTACTACATAGTCATTTTGCTGCACGACGCTTTTCCTGTAACCGAGCTCAAGCTCACCATTTTGAAGGACGATCTTTTTACCAGACTCATCAAGGACGGTAACTTCCAACAGGCAATCTTTCACTTCTCCGCCATACGCTCCGGCATTCATATAGACAGCACCACCAACACTACCTGGAATACCGCATGCAAACTCGAGGCCTGACAGCGAATGGTCCCTGGCAAAGTTTGAGGCATCGATGATGGCGCAACCACTGCCGACCGTCAAAACATCCGCATCGACTTCTATATAGTCCAGCTTAAGCATATTAAGAACAATGCCTCTGATTCCTCCATCACGGATAATGATGTTTGAACCATTGCCTAAATAGGTGACCGGGATACGATTATTGTAGCTGTATTCAAGGACGCGGGAAGCCTCCTCAAAATCATATACAGTGACATAGAAATCTGCTACTCCGCCAGTCTCGGTATATGTATGTTTTTTTAGGGGTACATCGGTTTTAAACGTACCTTTGACAAGTAAAGCACTTAAATTTTCTGCAATTTTTTTGTAATCCACCTTAATATGTCCTTTCAAGAGAAAATACCTACATAATATTATAATGTAATGGCCCGCACATTGCCAATGGAATTGGCGGGGACTTCCATTATGTGCTATATTTTATTTGTTGTGCGAGCGTAAGAATCCATAATTATAGGAAAGTGTGGCCTCCATGCATATGAAAAAAGGTATCATAGGCATAACCTTCATGGTTTTACTCCTGCTGGCAAGCGGTTGCGACAGAGGACTTCAAGCAAATTATGAAGAATACATGAGTGACATGGAAACCATCCATGAATTAGACGAAGAATTTAACGATAAAATAAATCAGATCGACCTTGAAGCTCTGGTTGAAGAAACGTCAGCAAGGGATCCGGAGATTGATTTGGAAAAACTCTCCTCCCTCAATGACATGCTCAGCGAAGAAGTGGAACCGCTCATTGAACAGATGAACATGAAAATGGAGCAAGTGGAAGTGGCGGAAGAGGATTTACGGGAGAGTCATGAAACCTACAAAGAGAGCCTGGAATTGAAGGGAAAATTTGTTGATGAGTTGAATGGCTATGTCGAAACATACTATAAATCTGCACGTTCAAATGAGACATTGATAGAGTTAAGCCAGGCGTTCATGGAGAATCAGGAAGAGCGCGATCAGGTGATTGAAGACATCCAGAAGGGAGAGGGGGAGACCGAAACTGATGAATTAATCGAACAGATAAATTCAAACAGTGAAGAACTGGATGGAAAAGCAGAGCAGCTTAAACAAAATGAACCGCGTGATGATAGGACCACCTACATCAACGAAGTGATATTGCCGCTTGTGGATAGGCACATCCGATCCCTCAACCAAGTGAATCTCGAAACTGAAATTGCTATGCAGGTGAGGAGTTTGACTCTGGAGATGTATTACGGTTTCGAAAAATATTATCAGGAACGCACGAGGACTATGGAGTATAACGAGCAACTCCAACAACTTCAGCTCCAGAATATCCTGCCTTATAAGAGCACTTACAATCAGTTGGACGACCAGTACTGGAAAGGCTTGAAAGAAATAGAAGACGGGCTCTAAAAGCCCGTCTTCTATTTCTTATTCTCTTCAGACTGGTTGGTATGCATGGGATGGTTCGGATCCTTTTCGATCTTTGAAATGAAAATGTTCCGCAGGATTACCGTAACGATCCAAAAAGCGAATACAGCAAGAAGAATGATTGTAACAGTCGCATTGTTTTCAAAATCGAGCATGAACAAAAGGACGATGATCAAGAGTGATGCATTTATAGTATCCAAAAATGTCCATCTTTTCAGTGGTTTGTTATTCATATGAATCCTCCAATCGAAGTCATTATAACACAATACATAATCGGATTTGCCAAATAGTAGCATAAATGATAAGTTATTAAGAGCTTAATGAGAAGTTAATGAGAAGGTGATGAAATGATAACTAAGACAACATCGATTGAGTCATTTCAAAAGTTGTTGCAAGAAAAGAAGAGTTTTTTCTTCATGAAGCATAGCAGTACGTGTCCAATTTCAGCAGCAGCCTTCGAAGAGTTCCAAAAATTCCATTATGAAAGGGATATGGACGGCTATTATCTTATCGTACAAAATAACCGCGATCTCTCCGATTATATTGCAGAAAACTTCAACGTAAAACATGAATCGCCTCAGGCATTCTATTTTGAGAATGAAGAAGTGAGATGGCAAGACTCGCATAGTAACATTACACTCAAAAGTCTTTCTGCCGTTGAAGATTAAAACCAGGACAATGTCCTGGTTTTTTTATAATGGATTGAACATTACTCTATTCTCTCCCTGTTTCTTCGCAGCGTGAAGCATATCATCTGCTTCCTTGAACAACCTGCCTTTTGTTTCCGGGGCCAGGGGTTGATAGGCGATGCCTATGGACACCGTCAACCGGACATTCTCAGTTTCGCTGACATGGAAACGCGCCCGCTCGACGCTATTGCGAATCGCTTCAGCCAGGCGTACCGTACGGTCGAACGAGAGATCTTTCATCACCATCGAAAACTCTTCTCCGCTACTCCTGTACAAAGTACCGCCACTTGGTACATGGTTATCCAGTAGATGGGCCATCTGTTTAATCAAGGCATCGCCAGAAGTATGGGTATACTTATCGTTGATCAGACTGAAATTGTCTATATCAATAAGCAGAAGGCTGAGTGTATCGGACTCGTCCATGAGTTCGGTGACCGCATTATCCAGGGATTTAACATTGCCGAGTTGGGTCAGGTAATCTTTGTACTCTTCTTCTTCATACCGTTTCAAAAGGGCAAGGATTGCATTTACATCTTCATACATCATCACGGCAGTAAACATCACCACCGTACTTGCCCCGATGAACAGAAGCATCTGCCATAAGGTAAGGGGCTGAACGAACATATGAATGCTGATTACATAAAACAGCGTAAAGATGACGGTGGTTGCTGTCAGTGACTGCAGTTTCTGGATACGGACGAAGGGCAGTATCATCATGATGAAAAAATAGAGGATGAAGAATATCAGATAGATCTGCCATTGAAAATCAAAAATCATATGATGAAAGAGATAGACGACCCCGACAGCGCCGATGATGAGGTGGGTGGCGCTGTACTTGACCAGAATCAACAAAGGTATGAAATATAGACTGAACGTCATCCCCGCCAAGTGCAGCGGCACCATCAACAGCAGAACAGCTATGGTAGTCATCAGCAACGCCTGGAAAATATCGGAATCCATGAATTTGCGGTCCTCGATATACTGCAGGCGATGGAACAGGTAGATACCACTGATCGTGATGGATATATTGAGTACGAAATCGATGAGCATGCCTGTCCCTCCTAAATCTTAACTATTCCAGATCTAGATTTTCACGTAATTCGTTTCTTGTCGAATTAAATGAAGAATCATCAGGAATAAAATACCATAGACCATCGTCCAGCCTCTGATCCGTCCCTTCAAGAGTCAGACGTTCTATATTTTGCGCAGCCTTCTGATAGTTGGAACGAAAGGCATTCATCTCCTTGAATGGGATATTGGTACGGACATTCCCACCCATGACATCCAGGATTGAACCGAGGTTCGCTACTGTTTTAAGGCTAAGCATTTCCTGACCGATGCTTTCAACTACTTGCTGTTGTCTCTTCTGTCTTCCCGAGTCGCCGCCCGCACCTTCGGATTTACGGCTTCTGGAAAAGGCGAGGGCCATATCCCCGTCCATCTCATAGGTTTCGCCAGCTGTAAACTGGTAGCCGGATTGTTCGAAGGTGTCTTCGCTTGTAACCGTGATGCCACCAAGTTCATCGACTATGGTGGTGAACCCATCCATATTTATCGAAAGGAAGTGGTCTATCGGCATATCTAGGAAGTTTTCCACTGTACGGGATGCCATCTCAGGACCCCCATAGGCATAGGCGTGGTTGATCTTTTCTACTGTGTCACGGCCTACGATCTCTGTACGTGTGTCCCTCGGTATACTGAGCATGCGACCTTCATCGGTGTTCGGGTTGAGCGTCACCACCATGATGGTGTCGGAACGCTGCCCCATACCGCTTGCATTCCGGGACTCATCATCATCGGTCCCGAAGAGGACGACGGAGATGGGGTCGCCGTCTTTGAAGCTCACATCCGTCTCCCTGAGGTCTGAGGTTTCTGATGTGAAATCATCATCGTACATGTCATTTGCAGCACCTTTCAACTGCAGATATACATAAGCAAAAATACCGATCAATAAGATGACTGAGATGATGAGCAGAGTGAGTAATATTTTGAGGACGGGATGCATCCCGCCTGTTGTTCTATTCATATTAGATCTCCTTTTTCTTGATTAAGATAATTATACAACGAATTTGAGTTTAATTAAAATTATATATGTAGTAAGATGGATGACCGATACATAATTGAAGGCTAATATGATATAGTGGGTTGGAAATAACTAGTGATGGTGATGGAATGTATACTCTATTTTTATTGACGGTTTCGTTTCTTATTTCATTGATTCTGACACCGCTCTTCATATGGGTTAGTCGTAAATTCGGTTTTGTCGACTATCCAAACAACAGAAAAGTCCATCGGACACCCATTCCATACCTTGGTGGTGTGGTGATTTTGATATCGTTCATTATCGGTGTCATCATCTCACGTCCGATAGAAGCTGAGTACAAGGCAATCATATTCGGCGGAGTCGTCATCGTAATCGTGGGCATCATCGATGATAAATACGACCTCAAACCTGGCCTTAAGCTAGTAGGACAGATTGCAGCAAGTCTAGTCCCGGTATTTTATGATGTGGTGATCGACAGTGTGACTCCATTCGGCATCGAAATCGAATTCGGTGTATTTTCCATACCGATAACCATCATCTGGATAGTCGGTATCCTGAATGCGATCAATCTGATAGATGGATTGGATGGGCTCGCTACAGGAGTCTCCGTAATCGCTCTTTCAAGTATCGCATTCATCACGATTCTCCAGGGCAATATCTTTGTCATGATGATCTGTGCAATCCTTATCGGGGCGTGTATTGGGTTTCTGGTTTACAATTTCCATCCGGCGAAGATATTTCTTGGTGATAACGGGGCGATGCTGCTTGGTTTCATAATCAGCGTGGTATCGTTGATGGGCTTTAAAAACATCACCCTCATCTCACTTTTCTTCCCGATCATCATTCTCGCAGTTCCTTTCATCGACATGTTCTTCGCTGCATTAAGAAGGTATCGCAGCAATGTATCTCTGGTCAAAGCGGACCGTAGCCACATCCACCATCGGCTGCAGAATCTTGGGTATTCGCATGCTGAAAGTGTAGTGTTGATCTATTTCATCGCGCTTCTCTATTCCGGGGCGAGCATCATCCTCTATTTTTCGACGATACCCGGTGCCATCATCATGTCGTTGCTCTTGATCCTCACAACCGAGATAATCGTTGAGGCGATCAATCTGGTGGATAGTGACTGGAAGCCGGTCCTTAACTTTGCCAGAAAGATTTTCCATCGCATACTGCCATAATCAGCTGACGGCACTTTCAGCCTGGATGATATCCATCTCTTCCAGGCTGGAAGTGTCTTTTGTGATTTCCTTGAGACGGGTGCGGAAAAACTCCATATCATCAATCTTCACATGAAGTAGGTATGCAACCTTATCGGTATATGCAATGTCTTTTATCTCAATATCCGTATCAGCGATTGTATGTTCGAATCTACTGGTATAGGTATAATCCATAGTCACTCTGCATGGCACTACATCGATTTCGACGACTTTACCTGCTGCCTCCACTGCTTTGGCTGCAGCTCCGGAGTACGCACGTATCAATCCGCCGGCCCCTAATTTTATACCGCCGAAGTAGCGGGTGACTACAACCGTGACATTATAAAGGGCTTCTCGTTTCAGCACTTCCAGTATGGGGACGCCTGCTGTGCCTGAAGGTTCACCATCATCGTCCGCCTTTTGGATCATCGCACTCTTTGTAATGATGTATGCGCTGCAGTTATGGGTCGCATCCTTATGCTCTGCTTTGATCGAAGCGATGAATGCCTTTGCCGCTTCTTCTGTATCGGTGCGTGAAATGTATGTGATGAAGCGTGATTTATTGATGATGGTTTCAACAGATTCATCGGTTCTGTTCATATATTCTTGTTCCATCCATTTTCACCTCTTAAAAATATATTAACACATGGACGAAAGCGATTGGAATGTAGTAAACTGTTATCAAGTGTGAATCGGGAATTGGAGGGGCGAGTATGAAGATAGCGGTGGTGGTGGACTCTACGTCCTATCTGCCCGAAGGGCTGAAGAAGAAGTATGATATCCGGACCATCCCTCTTAATGTAGTCATTGAAGATACAGCCTATAGGGAAGATGAAGATATAGATGCAGGAGCATTCTTTGAAAAGATGAACAAGATGGCCGACCTGCCCGGTACAAGTCAGCCGTCGATAGGCGATTACATCCTACTCCTTGAAGCTTTGAGGAGTGAGGGGTATACAGACGTAATCAGTGTGCATCTGTCTAGTGAGATAAGCGGGACCTATCAGAACGCCATGGCGGCCGGAGAGAGCGTCGATGGCATCAAGGTCCATGCCGTCGACACAGAGATCGCCTGCTATGTACAGGGTTTCATGGCTCTTTATGCGGCTCAGCATAAGGCCGACATGCCCTTGGACAGTTTGATGGATCGGCTGGAGGATATGAAGCGGAAAAAGCATACGAATGCTTATTTCGTAGTAGACACATTGACTAACCTTCAGAAGGGAGGGCGCCTATCAAACGCCCAAGCAATGATAGGCAGCCTATTGCAGGTCAAGCCGATACTGGAATTCCAGAATGCGAAGATTGTACCCTTCGAAAAGATACGGACTAAAAAGAAGGCGTTAAAGCGCGTAGAAGAAATTTTTGCGAAGGAAATGGAAAAACATAAAGGTAAACCGGTGACTGCTGTGGTCATCCACAGCAACGCTGAAGAAGAAGGCAGGCGTTGGATGGAGAAGCTCCATTCGGAGTATCCGGATATTACGTTTAGATTGAGTTATTTTGGCCCTGTCATTGCAACGCATCTTGGTGAGGGTGCGTTGGGCTTGGGTTATACCACTTTCGAGGTGGATACAGAATATTAGGGAAAAGGCGCAGTTTGTTTACTGCGTCTTTTTTAATGGGGAAAGGGAGCGAATAAATGATATTGGAGCGGACAGGTACAATACCCTATAAAAAAGAAGGTGTCGACATCACCATTCCAAAGTGTCATCGCTGTGGCAATGAACGACGTCAGTATTTTTATACATATCGATCGCCTTTGCACGAAAAACTGGTATCCTACTGCTTGAAATGCGCGAATCTAGGACGGGCAGACACAATGGCACCACTATACTGCAGCACGCCCCCAGACTGTTTCGATAGCGCCGGGTACATTTTGGATTTCAAACTGACGAAGCAGCAGGCTTATGCTTCAGATAGGATCATCGGGGCTTTGGAGAGGCGTCAGCATCTGCTCCTATACGCAGTGACTGGTGCAGGCAAGACTGAGATGACGTTTGCGGCTATTTCACGGGCAAGGCAGAACGGGATGAATGTTGCCTTCGTCTCTCCGAGAATCGATGTGGTAAAAGAAGTGTACATCAGGTTGGAGGCGGCCTTTTCGGACAGTGCCATAAGCCTCATGTATGATGGCGTCAAACAGGTTCGGGACCATCACTTCGTCGTCTGTACCATCCATCAGCTCTATAACTATATCGATCATTTTGATTTTGTCATCGTCGACGAGACTGATGCTTTCCCCTTGCCGGAAGACCCACTGCTCATGCAATCAATCAGCCGGGCTTGCAGGGAGAGGGCATCAATCATTTATATGTCGGCGACCCCATCGCGGCAACTGATCAGGCAGGTCGGTAAAGAAAACGTGGTAATTCTACCGGAACGCTTTCATGGCTACAAGCTCGCCATACCATACATGCGGTATATTGACGTTAGAAAGAGCGTCCATAGGAACAAGGTACCCGCCGTCTGCACAAAAGAACTGGAACGTGTCTTGCATGACGAGAGGAAAGTGATGGTGTTCTTCCCGGATATTGCATTGATGAAAAAGATGCATCAGCTGATGCTGCCCGAATTCCCAACAATCGAAACAGTGTATAGTGCTGATCCTGACCGCGACGGTAAAGTGGCCCGTATGCGAGCAGGGGAAACTGATATTCTCTTTACGACCACCATCCTGGAACGCGGCGTGACGTTCGATCGGCTGGATGTGATCATCATCCATGCAGAAAGATTCAGCAAAGAGAGCCTTGTGCAGATGTGCGGGAGGGTCGGGAGGAAGTGGACAGATCCTGTCGGCAATATTTGTTTTATGGCTGCCTATAGGACTTCTTCCATCACGGCTGCGCAGAAGATGCTCAAATCCTTCAATTCAGGAAGGGTCAGGATATGATCTGCCTGTACTGTCATTCAAACATCCAGGAAGAACCTGATATAATCACCCTTTTCAAGACCCCCCGCCCCCTATGTCCCGTTTGCCGGGAACTGCTTACAGAATGGCGTGCCGGCCTGCGCTGTGATTTCTGTCACCGCCTGATGGAAGAAGGGTGGCAGAAATGCATGGATTGTGATTTTCTAAAGCGGCGTTTCACGCCACCCGCTAAGATTACTTGCCTCTTGGAATACAATCAAACAGTTAAAATGCTGTTCCATAGATATAAGTTCATGGGGGATTACGCACTGTCAGAAGTTCTCGCGGAGTTGCTGGATATAGATCTGCGAGGATACGATGCCGTCATCCCCATCCCGTTGTCCGAAAATCGGTTTAGAGAACGTGGATATAATCAGACGACAACGGTGCTTGATCAGAAACGGATAGTCTATAAAGAGGCGCTTGCCACCACCGATAGGGCCAGACAGTCTGAGCTGAGTAAGGTGCTGAGAATCAATGGGGAGAATCCTTTCAGTGTCTTGAACGGGAGTCAATTGCGCGACCAACGCCTTCTGCTGGTTGATGATATATATACGACCGGCATGACGGTGCACCATGCGCTGGAGAAACTCTACACCATTTCCCCATCCTCAATCGATGTGTTAACGTTTTCCAAAGCATGAACATTCTGATATAATGAAAGTAGAAAGAATAACGTACTCAAGGAGGGGTTTCATCATGATAAGATGTGAAATTCGAGGAGAGAACATTGAAGTAACAGACGCCATCAGAAGCCACATAGAAGAAAAAGTGGGCAAACTGGAACGTTACTTCACTAATGCTCCCAATACACACGCTCATGTCAACATCAAGACCTATAATAACAAGAAGGCAAAAGTTGAAATCACAATTCCTATGAAAGACCTGACTCTGCGGGCTGAAGAAAGCCATGATGACCTGTACGCAGCCGTCGATCTGATCATCGACAAGCTGGAGAGACAAATCAGGAAACATAAGACTAAAATCAACCGCAAGTTCAGGGAGAAGAATCCGGAGCAGGATTTCCTTGCAACACTCGATGCTGCAGACGGCAAGGACGAAGAGGCGGAGGAGACATCTGAAATTGTCCGTTCAAAGCAATTCCAGCTTAAACCGATGGATTCGGAAGAAGCAGTGCTGCAGATGAATATGCTCGGCCATGATTTCTTCATCTTCAATGATAGGGAAACTGATGGTACAAGCATTGTCTATAAACGTAGAGACGGTAAATACGGTCTTATCGAAACCAATTAAAGATTGGTTGCATGCTTTTTGAGACTTGTTAAAGAGGATCCCTGGCTATAGTCGGCCAGGGATCCTTTTTGATTCGTTCATTTTATTTTTAGCCTATTTAGTGATATTATTATTGAATGAATATAGAGTGAAATTAGTGAGGAGAGAAATCCATGAGTATTTTGGACAAAGTCTTTGACGGCAATAAACGGGAGTTGCGTTCTCTCCAGAAGATCGCAGATAAAGTCGAGGCGTATAAAGAAGAATTCACTAAAATGTCAGACAGTCAACTGCAGGCGAAGACGGATGAATTCAAAGCAAAACTTTCCGAAGTCGAAGATGATAAAGAAGACAAGATGCTTGATGAAATTCTTCCTGAAGCATTTGCCACAGTCAGAGAAGCTTCAAAACGGACGCTTGGACTTGAGCCGTACCCAGTACAGATTATGGGGGGCATGACACTTCATAAAGGCGATATCGCTGAAATGAAAACTGGTGAAGGTAAAACGCTTACAGCAACGATGCCAGTATATTTGAATGCATTGACCGGCAAAGGAGTTCATGTAATCACTGTCAACGAATATCTTTCCGCCACCCAGATGGAAGAAATGTCCGTTCTCTACAATTTCCTTGGGTTGAGTGTAGGATTAAACATGAATGCCAAAAACAGTGAAGAAAAAAGGGAAGCTTTCAATGCCGATATAACATATACGACAAACAATGAACTTGGATTCGACTATTTAAGGGATAACATGGTGACATATAAGAAAGATCGTGTTCTACGGACACTGAATTATGCGATCATCGATGAAGTCGATTCCATTTTAATCGATGAAGCACGTACACCACTGATCATCTCCGGTAAAGCTGATCAGTCGAATACACAATATATCAGAGCCAACGCTTTCGTGAAGATGTTGAAGGAGGATGAAGATTTCACTTATGATGTGAAAACGAAAAACATCCAATTGAACGATGAAGGTATGGAAAAGGCCGAAAAATGGTTTAAAGTCGACAACCTGTACGATGTCAAACATGTTAACCTTCTGCACCATATCAATCAGGCGTTGAAGGCCCACTTCTCAATGCAAAACGACATCGATTATGTGGTGGAAGATGAAAAGATCGTCATAGTCGATCAGTTTACAGGAAGAAAGATGAAAGGACGCAGATTTTCTGATGGACTGCACCAAGCCATCGAAGCTAAAGAGGGCGTCGATATCCAAAATGAATCAAAAACAATGGCATCGATTACTTTCCAAAACTTTTTCAGGCAGTTCAATAAACTCTCAGGCATGACCGGTACAGCCAAGACCGAAGAAGAGGAATTCCTCAACATATATAACATGAAAGTAACTGTCATTCCGACTAACAAACCACTTGCTAGGATTGACCGCACTGATAAGATATATTCGACCAAGGAATTCAAATTCAAGCATGTGATAGAAGAAGTGGTTGAACGCTACCGATTAGGTCAGCCGGTCCTGATAGGTACGGTGGCTGTAGAGACAAGTGAGTACCTCTCCGAGATGCTCCGCAAAAAAGGAGTCAGACATAATGTCCTTAATGCGAAGAATCATGGACGGGAAGCTGAAATAATCGCCAATGCAGGTAAAAAAGGTGCTGTAACCATCGCCACGAATATGGCCGGACGTGGGACAGACATCAAGCTCGGTGAAGGTGTGACTGAACTGGGTGGACTCGCCGTTATAGGGACAGAACGTCATGAATCCCGCCGCATCGACGATCAGTTGCGTGGTCGGTCAGGCCGTCAGGGGGATGTTGGAGTCAGCACATTCTACTTATCCCTAGAAGACGATCTGATGAGGCGGTTCGGGTCGGAACGCATGCAGAACACCATGCAGCGACTGGGTATGGCGGAAGAGGAATTGACTTCCAAAATGATTTCCAGGGCAGTCGAATCGGCGCAGAAACGTGTAGAAGGCAACAACTTCGATGCACGTAAGAAGCTGCTTGAGTATGACGATGTGCTGCGCCGTCAGAGAGAAATCATCTACGAAGAACGTAATGAAGTGATAGATGAAGAAGATGTGCGCGCCCAGCTGATGGGAATGATTGAATCTTCCGTCGAACGCACCGTAGACTATTATATTCTGGAAGATGAAGAGCTTATAGATTATCAGCAGTTTGTCCAGACTGTCGCCGATATGTATCTATGGGAAGAGGAAATCACTGTTGACGAAATACGTGGACGTGAAAATGAAGAGATCACAGCCCTTATCCTGGAAAAAATGCAGACGGATCTCGCAGCGAAGGAAGAGAAGCTCGGCTCAGAAAAGATGCGACTATTCGAACGTATGATGATGTTGCGTACAATCGACCAGAAGTGGGTTGAGCATATAGATAGTATGGATCAGCTGAGGACGGGCATCCATCTGCGCTCATATGGCCAAATCAACCCTCTTAGGGAATATCAGAATGAAGGCTTGCAGATGTTTGAAGATATGCTT
Source organism: Salinicoccus jeotgali (assembly GCF_055379195.1). Taxonomy (NCBI): domain Bacteria; kingdom Bacillati; phylum Bacillota; class Bacilli; order Caryophanales; family Staphylococcaceae; genus Salinicoccus; species Salinicoccus jeotgali. Next base: position 400,045 of record NZ_AP043830.1, read on the forward strand.
GTCGCGATTGAGGACGATACAGCACGATATGTCATGAAGACGGAAGTCAAGTCCGATGAAGAGATCAAGCGTGAACAAGTCATTGCAAAAAATGAAATGCACGCAGGGGACAGTAAGGAAAAAGCCAAAAAAGGACCGGTAAAGAAAGAGATGAGGGTGGGTCGGAATGACCCTTGTCCTTGCGGGTCAGGAAAAAAATATAAGAATTGTCATGGTAAATAAGAGAAAGAAGGGTAATTATGGAAATACATGAAATCAGGAACTTCATTACGGAGATGCACGGTAAATTAGATGACTTCAGGGGGTCTCTTTGACTTAGAGGAAAAAGAGACACAGATCAAAGAGTATGAAGAGCAGATGACAGACCCAAGTTTTTGGGATAATCAGGAGAAGGCACAGGAAGTCATAGATAAGAACAACAATTTGAAGAAAGTCGTAGATGAGTTCCATGCCATCGAAGAGGCCGTTGAGGATATAGAAGTGTCCCACGAGCTGCTCAAAGAAGAAGATGATGAGGAAATGTATCAGGTGCTCGAAGAAAATGTCGATCAGGTGCGTGCTAAAATCGACAAATTTGAGTTGAATATGCTGCTTAACAATGAACACGACGAACTGGATGCTATTCTCGAACTGCACCCTGGAGCAGGCGGCACCGAGTCCCAAGACTGGGCTGAGATGCTGCTCAGGATGTATCAACGGTATGCCGACCAACAGGGCTTCAAAGTAGAGACACTTGATTACCAGTCAGGGGACGAAGCTGGGGTTAAAAGTGTAACGCTGCTCATCAGAGGATTGAACAGTTATGGACTTTTAAAAGCGGAAAAGGGAGTCCACCGACTGGTGCGGATATCTCCGTTTGATTCATCGGGACGTAGACACACCTCTTTCGTCTCCTGCGAAGTCACGCCACAATTCGACAATAAGGATATCGAAATTGAAATTAAGCCAGATGACATCAATGTGGATACGTACCGCTCCAGCGGAGCCGGGGGACAGCATGTCAATACATCAGATTCAGCTGTCAGAATCACGCACCATCCAACCGGAATTGTCGTGACTTGTCAAAATGAACGGTCCCAGATCAAAAACCGGGAACAAGCGATGAATATGCTCAAGTCCAAACTTTACCAAAAAGAACTTGAGGAGCGCCGCGCGGAAATGGATGCCATCAAGGGAGAACAGAAAGAAATAGGATGGGGCAGTCAGATCCGCTCCTATGTATTCCACCCATACTCCATGGTAAAGGATCATCGCACAAACATGGATGTGGGCAATACCGATAAAGTAATGGATGGAGATATTGGTCCCTTCATTAATGCCTACCTGCGCATGACGATGGATGAAAATTAAGTTGCGACGTCCATACCCTATAGTATGGGCGTTTTTAAATATTCAATTAATGTTTATATCACTCTCATAGATGGGTAAGTGAATTATATAGTCTATATCATATCTGCAAAGGAGACAGTGTAATGAAAAAATTCTGGTTACTTATGAGTTTTGCATTGGTTCTTGTCCTCGGTGCCTGTGGAGGCTCTGGAGATGAAGAATCCACAGAGGAATCGACTGGTGAAGCAAGTACTGAGGAAGAAAGCAGCACGGAGGAAGGCAGTGCAGATTCTGGAGACACGGAGCTTGCCAAGCAATCATACGAACAAAACAACTGCATGAGCTGTCACGGTGAAAACCTTGAAGGCGCATCCGGCCCAGCACTTACGGATATAGGCAGTAAGATGTCTGAAGATGAAATACGTACACAAATTGACGAAGGCGGGGACGGTATGCCTGCTGGCCTTGTTTCAGATGAAAAAGAGATGGACGCCCTTGTAAAATGGTTATCCAGCCAGACAGGTGAATAGGCTGTCGATTACGGCATAGAAGACAACGTGCATTGATTTTGTTATATACATTTGGAAAATAAAATCATGAGTAAAAGACCCCTGACTGGAATATTCCAGTCAGGGGTCTTTTGATGCTTAACATTATATTACGCTGTATTTCAGTGATTTCTTTTACATTACAAGTGTATTACAAAGGCACAAATGGCTGATATTCTGTGCTATAGTGTGCAACGTAGTCATCAAGAAACATTTCAAGATTAAACCACAACACAGAATTACCCTGAGTGGGATAAATATAAACATAAATATATACAATAGATTTAAAAAATAGGAGGATTTATTTACTTATGAAAAAGACGCTACTATCAGTCGCAACAGTCACTGCACTCACAGGTGTCGCATCCAGCAATATATCTGCAGCAGATTATACCGTAGAGAGTGGAGATACGCTTTGGGGCCTTGCAACTGAACATGGAACAACAGTTTCTGCGCTTAAAGAAGTAAATGGACTCTCTAGCGACCTTATTATTGAAGGCGAGCAACTGAGCCTTGATGAAGAAGAAGAAGTTAAAAAAACCGAGACGGCTGATGATGGCACATACGTCATCCAACCAGGCGATACTCTCTTTAAAATAGGACAGAAATTCAATGTCGAGTACCAACAGATCATGGAGTGGAATAATCTATCATCCGATCTTATTTTTGCAGGTAAAACATTGATCGTCTCTGGTAATGCTGCGCCTGTTGTAGAGGAACAGACTGAAGTCGTTGAAGCTGCACCTGTTGTAGAGGAGCAAACTGAAGTTGTTGAAGATACACCTGTTGTAGAAGAACAGACTGAGGTTGTTGAGGCAGCACCAGCAGTAGAAGAAACTGTTGAAAATCAAACATCTTCTGCAGTTGCGCAAGCTGAGGCGGATCGTGCAGCCGAGCAAGCTGAGGCAGAACAAGCCGCAGCGGAACAACGTGCAGCAGAGCAAGCTGAAGCGGCAGAAGCTGAGACAGTAGAGCAACCTTCTGCACCGGCAGCGCAACAAAACAATGATCGTGCGGCAGAACAAGCTGAAGCAGATCGTGTAGCAGAACAGGCGGCAGCGGAACAACGCGCAGCTGAGCAAGCTGAAGCAGAACGTCAGCAAAGAATTGAACAAAGGGAAGCAGAACAAGCAAAAGCACAAAAGCAAGAAGCTGAAAAGGCTCAAAGTCAGCAAGTATCAAATGTGGGTGGCAACGCAGCATCTGTTGCACACTCAGTAGCAGCAGGCAAGAGCTATGTATATGGTGCAAACACTTCTACAGCAGTAGACTGTTCAGCCCTTTCCCAACAGTTCATGAAAGCATTTAAAGGTGTCAACCTCCCAAGAACTGCTGCAGGCCAAATGGCAGCAGGCACACAAGTATCCAACCCTCAACCGGGAGATCTTGTATTCTTCAATGGCGGTTCACACGTCGGCATCTACATTGGTAATGGCCAAATGGTCGACGCATTGAATCCATCTGAAGGTGTTGGACAGCGTTCTGTAAGTTATGTGCACGGTTCAATCGACGGATACTTCAGATATTAATTCATATAACAAAAGGTCAGGACTCGGTCCTGGCCTTTTTTCATGCACTTCAGCACGCTCTATTAAATGTAAGTCTCTATAAGTTATGTTAAACTAATCTAAATAAATAATAAGGTTTGTTGAAATATGAAACTTAAAAACATCGTCATCATAATCATATTAGGCTTATTCTTTTTGACGGTTGGAGCAGGTGTCACCGCTGTCATCAACATGTCAGAAGAAGGCTTGAAAGAACAATCTTTAAAGACACTCGAAGAGTCTGAAGGTAAGGACAACCATCATGCAGTGGGCATGAATATCATTGATGAAAAAATGGAGGGTGTACGGAATGACGAGAAAACAATGAAGGCAATCATAGCAGATAATGAAGTGACGGTGGTCAACTTTTTTGCTTCGTGGTGTGACCCGTGCCGTCGTGAGACACCTGAATTGAATGAATTCCATCAGGCGCATAAAGATCAGCCCGTCGGTATGATCGGAATAAATGTAGACGACAAGGCATCCAATAGAGATGAATTCCTGGAAGAATTTAAGGTCTCCTATCCAGTCTACGAGTTTTCTGATGAAGATTCTGCCCTCCAGACCTTCAATATCCATCTGATGCCTACGACATTTTTCGTGGATTCTGAAGGAGAAATAATCAGAGCATATGTTGGAGAAGTCGAACGTAAACTGCTTCAAGATTACATCAACTACGTCAAGGAGGAATAATTATGGGAGTCCACCAATATTTTAAAAGTCTAAATGACTTGGAAAAACTCGTGAGGTGTCCCGGAAAATTTAAATATCAGGATCATAATGTGGCAGCCCACTCTTTTAAAGTGACTAAAATTGCCCAATACCTAGGCACTGTTGAAGAACATAGTGGAACGGATATTGACTGGAAGAGTCTTTATGAAAAGGCATTGAACCATGATTATCCGGAAATATTCACAGGCGACATCAAAACACCTGTCAAATATGCCTCTGATGAACTCAATGTGCTTTTCAAAGAAGTTGAGGAAAGCATGACCAAGCGATTTGTGCTGGAAGAATTTCCTGTTGAGTATCAGGAAACTTATTTAAGGCGTTTCAAAGAGGGCAAGGACGGTACGGTGGAAGGCGAAATATTGGCTGTAGCGGATAAGATTGACTTATTATACGAATCCTTCGGTGAAATACAAAAACGTAATCCGGAACCACTATTTTTTGAAATCTACGAAATGTCCCTACTAACCATCAGAAGGTATTCCCATCTGGAATGTGTAACGGACTTTCTTGAAAATATACTCCCGGATATGTTGCGGGAGAGATTCATACCAAAAACTGAACTGATGGATATTACTGAAGCCATAATGGAAAAGGAGCTCTGATGAATGGCTCTTTACTGGTACATGATGGCAATGGTGGTCCCGGCTTTTACAGTGGTGTTTTTTTCAAGGTTGACACGCAACAAGTTCGTCGCAGTCTTCCTAACCTTCATAATCTTCGGAGTCTCCATCTATCGTGGTTTTTACCATTCTGAATGGGTGATATTCATTGATTCGCTGTCGATAGTCTTAGGGTACATGCTAGTGGAAGTTTACCAAGTCGATAAAGTGGAAGACGATTAGCCAATGCCGAACAAATGTTTGCCATTTCTATTTTTATTTTGTAAAATAGTCTACGAACATATTAATGGGGGAAGAATGAATGGCCAAATTCGAAGTGGTCTCTAAATTCGAGCCTGCAGGCGATCAGCCAAAGGCGATAGAAGAGATTACAGAACAGATCAAGTCCGGAAATAGACATCAGACACTACTCGGTGCGACAGGTACCGGGAAAACATATACCATGAGTAAAGTGATTGAAGAAGTGGGGAAACCGACTTTAATAATTGCACATAATAAAACTTTGGCAGGGCAACTTTACAGTGAGTTCAAGGAATTCTTCCCGAATAACAGGGTAGAGTATTTTGTGAGTTACTATGATTATTATCAACCTGAAGCGTATGTCCCTCAGACGGATACTTTTATAGAGAAGGATGCACAGATTAATGATGAAATAGATAAATTACGGCACTCTGCAACCAGTGCGTTGTTTGAGCGCGACGATGTAATCATCATTTCATCTGTCAGCTGCATCTACGGTCTCGGTAATCCCGAAGAATACCGTGATATGGTCGTAAGTGCACGGGTTGGAATGCAGATGGACCGTAATGAGTTCCTACGCAAGCTCGTGGATGTCCAGTACTCACGAAATGATATCGATTTCAGAAGGGGTACTTTCAGGGTACGGGGGGACATTGTCGAAGTATTCCCGGCTTCACGCGATGAGCAATGCGTGCGCGTTGAATTCTTTGGCGATGAAATAGACCGCATCAGAGAAGTGGACTATCTGACTGGTGAAGTATTGGCAGAGCGCGAACATATCGCAATATTTCCGGCGTCCCACTTCGTCACACGCGAGGAAAAGATGAAAGTAGCGATTGGCCGTATAGAAAAAGAACTTGAAGAGCAACTTAAGATTTTGCGTGATGATGGCAAGCTGCTTGAGGCGCAGCGCCTCGAACAGCGGACGAACTATGACTTGGAGATGATGCGGGAGATGGGCTTCTGCTCAGGGATAGAAAACTATTCTGTCCATCTGACACTGCGCCCCATGGGTTCGACCCCATACACACTGCTTGATTATTTCGATGACTTCCTGGTCATGATAGATGAGTCCCACGTCAGCGTGCCGCAGATAAGGGGTATGTATAACGGAGACCAGGCAAGAAAGAAAGTTTTAGTGGACCATGGATTCAGATTACCGAGTGCACTCGACAACAGGCCTTTGAAATTTGAAGAATTTGAGGCGAAAACCCAGCAGTTGCTTTATGTCTCAGCAACACCTGGACCATACGAAATGGAGCATACTGAGAAGATGGTCGAGCAAATCATAAGGCCGACTGGATTGCTGGACCCTACTATCGATGTCCGACCGACGGAACACCAGATTGATGACCTGCTTGAGGAGATTGTGACCCGGACCGAGAAGAATGAACGTGTCCTGATCACAACACTGACTAAGAAAATGTCAGAAGATTTGACTGCCTATCTAAAAGAATCCGGAATAAAGGTTCAATATCTGCATTCCGAAGTCAAGACGCTTGAACGCATTGAAATAATCAGGGAACTCAGGATGGGCGTCCACGATGTACTGGTTGGAATCAACCTACTCCGGGAAGGTCTGGATATTCCTGAAGTTTCGTTGGTTGCAATATTGGATGCTGATAAGGAAGGGTTCCTGCGCTCGAGTCGTGCACTTGTTCAGACGATTGGTCGTGCAGCCCGTAACAGCGAAGGACACGTGATCCTATATGGGGATAAAATGACCGATTCGATGAACTACGCCATCGAAGAGACCGGCAGACGACGCGAAATTCAAATTGAATATAATGAAAAGCACGGTATTACGCCTCAAACTATACAGAAAGAAGTACGAGATTCGATCAGTGCGGAAGTGGAAGTGAAGAAAGAAAGCAGAAGTGATGGATCGGATAAAGGTAAGAAGACTAAGATGACGAAAAAAGATAAAGAGAAATTGATGACCCAGCTTGAAGAAGATATGAAGCAGGCTGCCAAGGATCTCGATTTCGAAACCGCTTCAGAACTCAGGGACGCACTATTCGAATTGAAAGCAGAAGGGTGATATTTTGAAGAACAAATATATCAGTGTGAGGGGTGCAAGACAGCACAACTTAAAAGGAATCGATGTCGACATCCCAAGGGACAGCCTGGTGGTCATGACTGGACTGTCTGGTTCCGGGAAGTCTTCTTTGGCATTCGATACCATATATGCTGAGGGCCAACGACGCTATGTGGAGTCGTTAAGTTCTTATGCCAGGCAATTCCTGGGACAGATGGAGAAGCCAGATGTAGATTCGATAGAAGGATTGTCACCTGCTATTTCCATCGATCAGAAAACGACAAGCAACAACCCAAGATCGACCGTATCTACGATTACTGAGATATATGATTACCTCAGGCTGCTTTATGCAAGGGCGGGCACCCCGTACTGTCCGATCCATGGCGTCGAAATTACATCGCAAACCGTTCAGGAGATGGTCGACCGGGTCATGGAGCTCCCGGAAAGGACCAAAGTACAACTTTTTGCCCCTGTCATAAAGGGCCGTAAAGGGCTGCATGAAAAGGTGTTTGAAGATTTGGCTAGAGAAGGGTATGCCCGGGTCATCGTAGATGGGGAAATGTATGACATCGAATCCGTACCCGAACTCTCCAAAAATAAAAAGCATGATGTGGATGTCGTCGTCGACCGGCTTGCGATCCGCGAAGGCATTGAAGCGCGCTTGAGCGATTCGATGCAGACTGCACTTGAAAAAGGAGAAGGGAATATCACCGTCAATGTCATCGATGGGGAAGACATGCATTTCTCCGAACATTTCTCCTGTCCAATATGCGGTTTCACCATATCAGAAATGGAACCTAGACTGTTCTCCTTCAATGCCCCGTACGGAGCGTGTCCGGACTGTGATGGCCTGGGTATGAAAATGGCAGTGGATGAACGCCTCGTAATCCCTGATGCAGACCTGTCATTAAAGGAGGGGGCACTCCTTCCTTGGCAACCAATCAGCTCGGACTATTATCCAACCTTGCTTAGACAGACTTGCGAGCATTTTGGTATAGATATGGATATCCCCTTTAAAGACCTCAAGAAGAAAGAAAAGGACCTGATACTGCATGGATCTAAAGGCGAGGTGGTCAACTACAGGTTCACCCAAAACAACGGTATAGTCCGGAACCGCAAGATGCCTTATGAAGGGATCATAAATAATATAGAACGGCGCTACAAGGAGAGTCCATCCGATTACACAAGGGATGTAATGAGCAGATACATGAGGGAAATCACATGCAAGACATGTGAAGGGTACCGACTGAATGCGGAAGCCCTTGCTGTAATGATAGAAGGGCGGCATATAGGCCAAGCTGTGGATCAGCCCGTTAAAGAAGCGATAGATTTCTTTGATGGACTCTCCCTGTCTGAACAAAACAGAAAAATTGCTGCACCCATTCTTAAAGAGATATATGAGCGCCTCTCATTCCTTCATAATGTCGGCTTGGACTATCTGACTCTGAATAGGCGGAGTGGTACCCTCTCCGGGGGGGAAGCACAGCGCATACGTCTTGCAACACAAATTGGCTCAAGGCTCAGTGGAGTGCTGTATATACTTGATGAGCCTTCCATTGGACTCCATCAAAGGGATAACGATCGCCTGATCAACACGCTCAAGGATATGCGCGACCTCGGCAACACTCTGATTGTGGTGGAGCATGATGAAGATACTATGCTTGCAAGTGATCACCTCATTGATATCGGACCTGGAGCAGGGGAACACGGTGGTCGTATAATGGCTCAGGGCACACCGGACGAAGTGATGGAGGATGACAACTCGATTACTGGTCAATATTTGAGCGGCAAGAGGGAGATTCTATTACCGGATGCATACCGCAAACCTGACATGAAAAAGGTGCTTGAGGTACGTGGAGGCAAAGAGAACAATTTAAAGAACCTCAACGTAAAAGTTCCTCTGTCAGTTTTAAATGTGGTCACAGGGGTCTCGGGGTCAGGCAAAAGCACCCTTATTAATGAAATCCTCTATAAAGGGCTTCATACTCAGCTGTATAAATCAAAACAAATACCCGGGGACCATAAAGAGATAAGAGGCGCAGAAAACATTGAGAAGATAATCGATATCGATCAGTCGCCAATTGGCCGTACACCCCGCAGTAACCCTGCAACTTATACAGGTGTATTCGATACAATCAGGGATGTCTTTGCCCAGACGAACGAGGCAAAAGTACGAGGTTATCAAAAAGGACGGTTCAGTTTCAACGTCAAAGGTGGAAGGTGTGAAGCCTGTAAAGGCGATGGCATCATCAAAATAGAAATGCATTTTCTGCCCGATGTATTCGTACCATGTGAAGTATGCGATGGAAAGCGTTATAATAGAGAGACGCTGGAAGTTAAATACAAAGATAAGAGCATCGCAGATGTCCTGCAGATGACTGTGGAAGAAGCTTATTATTTCTTTGAAAACATTCCAAAGATCAAACGCAGAATGAAAACATTGCTTGATGTGGGACTTGGCTATGTACGGTTGGGTCAGCCTGCTACGACATTGTCAGGCGGGGAGGCGCAAAGAGTCAAACTCGCTTCCGAACTGCACAGGCGTTCTGATGGAAAAACGTTGTATATACTGGATGAGCCTACTACTGGCCTTCATTCGGAGGATATAGGCAGGTTGATCACCGTGATCCAGCGTCTTGTCAATAATGGGGATACCGTCATTGTCATCGAACATAACCTAGATGTCATAAAAGTGGCCGATCATGTCATCGACCTTGGCCCGGAAGGCGGCGATGGGGGAGGCACCATCGTAGTCAGTGGCTCAATTCAGGACGTAATGGCAGAACCAAAAAGCTATACGGGACAGCACCTAAAAAAATGGTTGGACAGAAACCATCAGGGGGATTGAAATGGATAACAAAAACCGCATTCTGAAAATGTTGGAAGAAGGAAAAATCACGTCAGAAGAAGCAATCCGTTTAATGGAAGCTATAGAATCCAAAGAGAAACAGGATGATCCAGTACAGGACGCAAAAGAAGACAGGACCAATCGGAATCGCTCGACTAAAAATGGGTCGAAGGATATTCTCAACCAATTCATGGATGAATTTCAGAAGTATGTAAACCCTGAAAAGGCAAATGAAGCATTGAATCAAGTCAAAAATAAAATGGAAGGGCAGAAGCAGACTGCCCAAGTCTACCGTACTTTCGAGAAGGCATTCGACAGTGTCAAGAACAGTTCCATTGACGCAATGTTTACACAAGGTTCAAAAAATCGTCTCATCGAAACGGTCGAGGACGACTATTCGAACGTATCAATCGATATTGCGAACGGCAATATCAAGGTTGTGCCGACAGACGGTTCAACTACAGCGAGATTCGAAGTGACTCCTTTCTATAGAAAACTTGATAAGCAGCGTAATTATTTCCAGGACATCATCTGTGAAGTCAAGAATGATGAGCTTCTCATCGTTTCAGATATTCGTACAGCCCGGGTGAACATTGAACTTCAGGTGAACCGGGAAACACTCAAACGACTCATCATTTCAGGATCTAACGGTAATGTGCAGATTGAATCCCAATCCTTCAATGATCTCACGATCGATCTGTTGAATGGCAACATTTCCCTCGAGGATGCAGTGAGCAGCAATGCATTCATCAGAACATCAAGGGGCGATATAACCGTTAAAGCGGGTTCCCATGGAACGATAGAGATGATTTCCATGCTTGGGACAATCAATACCGATAAGTTGAATGCGAAAGATATTACAATATCTTCTAATGGTTCAGTAAATGTTTCTTTAGAACCAGGAACTGAATCTGCTACGGTTAATGCCAACATGGGCAGCATCAATATAAATATCCCGCATGCCCGTGCTGTGGAAGGTCGCTTGAGCACCGTCATCGGGCAGATCAACTATCCTCCGGACCTGAATGTCAGATTCATGAAATCGCAGGACATCGGGTTCAAGGAATTGATGCTGCTTAACGATACGGATGAAGAAGCGCTGTTGCTTGAAGTGGGGACCAAATTCGGCAGTGTTACACTGCACCGCAGTTAAAAAGAACACACTACAGCCCGGCATTTGTGCCGGGCTGTAGTGTGTTTGTATATATAATTGAAAAATTGCCCCTTGTATTCAAGTCCCGTTTCATTGAAATGAGCAGCCTGATTCTTTATAGTTGAATTATTAAATGTCCGAGGTGACCAAATGCTCACAGTAAAAAAGATCATAGATGAATTTCAACTGAAATTGATTTCGGGTAATGATGGCATCAACAAGGAAATCACCAATATTGATGTCTCGCGTCCGGGTCTTGAGATGGCAGGTTATTTCTCCCATTATTCCTCCGATCGCATACAGATACTTGGAATGACGGAAATTTCATTCTTTGAGAGGATGCTTACAGAAGAAGAAAGGGAAGACCGCCCGAAAAAATTATGCCGCAAAGAAACGCCCTGCATCATCATCACTCGTAATCTGAATCCGCCGCTTGAATTTATAGAAGCGTGTAACCAGAGCCGAATTCCCCTATTGGTCACTGAAGACAACACGACTAATTTTACGAGTAGAATCTCCAATCATCTGGAGAAAGCCTTGGCGCCAGAAACTAACATGCACGGTGTATTGGTGGATATATACGGAATCGGTGTTCTAATCACCGGAGAAAGTGGCGTCGGAAAAAGCGAGACGGCGCTGGAACTTGTCAAGAATGGCCATAGGCTCGTAGCTGATGATAACGTTGAGATAAAAGAAGTGTCGAAGAATGTACTGATTGGTGCCTCGCCGCCAATCATACGCAATCTGCTTGAAATACGCGGCCTCGGCATCATTAATGTGATGACGCTTTTTGGAGCGGGAAGTATCCTGGAGGAGAAACGTGTCATGCTCAATGTGAGCCTGGAAGCCTGGGAAAAGGGAAAAACTTATGAACGTCTCGGCCTGGATCAGAAGAAGCTGAAGATCTTGAATACCGAGATCGACCAAAAGACCATCCCTATCCGTCCGGGGCGTAGCCTGGCGGGCATCATTGAAGTGGCTGCCATGAATTATCGTATGCAGTATATGGGGTACGATGCAGCCCAGGAATTCAATGACCGTCTGAACCGTCAAATCCAAATCAACGGAGGGATGATTGATGATCTATAGCGCGCCGTTCAGCCCAATCGCAATTGAACTCGGCCCGATAGGGATCCACTGGTATGGCATCATCATAGCGGCCGGCATGTTGCTTGGGTATTACATAGCAGACCGTGAAGCGGACCGGAAGGGTCTTCCTGAAGGACTTTTCATGGATTTGATGTTCTATATCATCATTGCTTCAATTATAGGTGCAAGATTATATTATGTTATTTTCCAATGGGAATACTATAGTCAGAATCCATTTTCCATATTGCTGATAAATGAAGGGGGTATGGCGATTCATGGAGGATTGATTGGTGGCTTCATCGCTGGTATCGTCTACTGCCGGGCTAAAGGCTTCAGTTTCTTTCAGTTGGCGGACATTGCGGCCCCGAGCCTTATTTTGGGGCAGGCCATAGGCCGTTGGGGAAATTTTATGAACCAGGAGGCGCATGGGGGAGAAGTGTCCAGAAACTTCCTCGAATCCTTGATGCTCCCAGACTGGATCATCAACCAAATGTTTATAGACGGTGCGTATTACCATCCTACATTCCTATACGAATCCGCATGGAATATAATAGGCTTCATCCTCCTTCTCATGCTCCGTCCAAAACTGAAAGTGGGCCAGACCATCCTTCTATACTTGATGTATTATTCGATTGGCCGTTTCTTCATAGAGGGAATGCGTACAGATAGTCTGATGATCGGAGAGCAGCTGCGTACCGCACAGTTGATTTCAATAGTTCTGATCGTTGTGGCAGCGGGTGTCTGGATCTATAGGGAAATGAAATATAAGTTGCCGAAATACCGGGAGGTACAAGGCATCTATAAAGGAAGACGCAAATGAGGAAACTTGAAAAATTCAAGGCGGGTGCGATAAATCCGCTATGGCATCTATATAGGACAGTCTCACGCATAAAAGTTGCGAAGAACTTCATCATAATCGAACTTGGCCGGTTTTGTCCCTCGACCATATGGAAGCATGTACTATACAGGAAAGGACTCGGCATGAAGCTTGGGGAGAACGTTTCCCTAGCCTACAAAGCCATGCCGGACCTTATGCATCCAGAGCGCATCCACATTGGCAAAAACAGTATAATCGGGTATAATACAGTGATATTGACTCATGAATATCTCGTGGATGAGTATCGTCTCGGGAATGTCTACATCGGACATGATACCATGGTGGGCGCAAATGTCACTATTCTGCCGGGGGTGACTATCGGCAATCATGCTGTAATAGGAGCGGGAAGCGTAGTTTCAAAAGATGTTCCCGACCACTCGGCTGGTTACGGCAATCCGCTTATAATAAGGAGTATGGATAATGACTAGGAAAGTGATTCCGTTCGATCAGAATGGAGAATTCCATTTTAATCAAGGTCTGAAGAAAACAGAACAGAATAAAAAACCGGAGGCGCTTAGGAGCTTTCAGAAAGCCTATGAACTTGACCGGAATAATCTGGCATATCTGTCCCAGTATGCATACTTGCTTGCTGAAAATGGCCGCGGTGCAGAAGCTGAACATATATTGATCAACGCATTCATTCAGCATCAGTATGATGCTGAATTTTATTTTATATTGAGTCAACTTTATATCATCAATAATGATGCGAATAAGGCGTTTCTGTTCGGTGTGCAATATGTCAAATATGAGCCGGACTCCGGCTATGATGAAGAACTGGAAGAGATGTTCGAAGTGAGTATTCATGATGAAGAAGAAGTTGAACGGGAAGCGGCTAGATTTACAGCCCAGCATCTGTTCCAGCATCTCTTCATGAACGCCAGGATAGAAGAGGCCCTGGAATTTCTATCTACAGTGCCCGAAGACATCCGGAAGGAACGCGAATTCAGAAATCAGAAAGCCATGGCGCTCCTATTTCTGAACCGTTACGATGAAGCGCACGAACTATTGGAGCAGCTATTTCTGGAAGACCGCACGGATATGCATGCATTGAGCCATATGACACTCTTGTACTACCACACGGGAGAAGAGGATAAATTCAATGAATTCCTTAAAAAGTTGGAAGTGGTGCAACCATTAGATGATGATGCCCGGTTCAAGGTGGGGCTCGTGCTCAATTTCCTGCAGAAGTACGAAAGGTCATACGAGCTTCTTTATCCTTTATTCAAAAAACAGTCATTCATCAGTTTCCAGCTGCTCCATGCATTGAGCCATGCAAGCTATCATACTGGTCGTGCCGAAGAATCCAGGGTGTTCTGGAATCGTATGCAGACGTTTCATCAGGTAAAGGAAATATATAGCCCTTGGAACCGCCATAGGGCATCTGAGAAAGTATCAGAGATAGAAACCGCCTACTTGAAGGATGACGATCCGTACAGGCGCCTTCTAGGTCTCTATAAGATCTACAATGTCGTTCCGAGGGACGTCATACTGGGACACGACGTGTGGGATACGATTGAGAATCTGGAAGATTACGAGAAGTTGTATATATCATTCCTTTTCCAGGGACTTAAGCTAGTCAGGCTGGGGCGGATGCATAAAGGGCTGGAGGCACTGTCGCAAGCTGGCTTTACGGATGAAGAGGACCAGATGTCTTGGATAGAACTATTTCACGAACTGTATGAGCAGAAAGTGGAGTTGGAAGATATTGATGCCTTTGCAGCTGCGACAATGTACTTCCATAAGCGCGAAAGGAAGTTCAGCAAAAAATATCTCGTCGAGACATTTGGTACTACACTGTACCGCTTGAATAAGGCATTGGGGCATATCGAGCAGAAATGATGAAATAATATAAATATCCCTTTATAATATTTAACAGCTGACAATACGGAAAAGGAGTTTTTACCATGACTGAAGAAAAAAATATTTATGACGTAGTCATCATCGGTGCAGGGCCGGCAGGAATGACAGCTGCTGTCTATGCTTCCCGGGCAAACCTTAAGACAGTGATGCTTGAACGCGGCATGCCGGGCGGTCAGATGGCGAATACGGAAGAAGTTGAGAACTTTCCAGGATTTGACTTCATAACAGGTCCTGAATTATCAACCAAGATGTTTGAGCACTCCCAAAAATTCGGTGCCGAATATAAATATGGTGACATCAAATCCATCGAAGATCAGGGAGATGTCAAAGTGCTTAAAACGGGCAATGAAGATATCTACACGCGTACTGTCATCATAACGACAGGTGCCGAATATAAGAAGGTCGGAGTCGAGGGCGAAGAAGAACTCGGCGGCCGCGGCGTGAGCTATTGCGCAGTATGTGATGGCGCTTTCTTTAAGGAGAAGGAACTCGTCGTAATCGGCGGTGGGGATTCTGCAGTAGAAGAAGGGGTCTTCCTGACGAAATTCGCAAGCAAAGTAACTGTAGTGCATAGGCGCGATCAATTGCGTGCTCAAAAAATCCTCCAAGACCGTGCGTTCAAGAACGACAAGATGGATTTCATCTGGGATACTGAGATCCAGTCCATCAATGGTGACGGCAGAGTGAAGAGCGTCACACTGCTTGATAAGAATACGGGCTCTACGTACGATTATGAAGCAGATGGTGTCTTTGTCTATGTAGGCATGAAGCCATTGACTGCACCATTTGAAGGTTTGGACATCTTGAATGAAATGGGATATGTAGTCACCAATGATGAAATGGAAACATCAGTTCCAGGCATCTTTGCAGCTGGAGATGTGCGCAACAAGACCTTGCGTCAGATCGTCACAGCGACCGGGGACGGCAGTATAGCTGCCCAGAATGCCCAGCACTATATCGAGAAGCTTGGAGATATGCAGGAAAGTAAATAGAAGACCACCCCAGGGTTTTGGGTCGACGGCAACCGGATGTCTTATCCAACTGCCGTCGGCTATGTCACCCTGGGTTTTTTAATAGGGGCAAGCAGCTAGAAAACTTACTGAGTGTTGCGGGAGAAGATGCGAGATGGTTTAATTGAAAGAGGCAAATAACGCTTAAGAGGATGTGGATCTATGAAAAAACTGAGTATAGTGACAGGCATGAGTGGGGCCGGCAAGTCTGTGGCCATTGAAGCGCTTGAAGATATGAGTTATTTCTGCATCGATAACCTACCACCGATCCTGCTTCAAAAGGTTTTGGAATTGATGGAAACGACAGAGGGGCAGATGGAGCAAGTGGGCTTGGGCATAGATCTCAGGGGTAAAGAGTTCTTTGATCAGCTTCTCGACGAAATAGAACAACTGAGGGACCACCCGGATATTGCACTGGAAATAATTTTTCTGGATGCAGACGATAACCGCCTTGTCTCACGCTATAAAGAAACCCGTCGGGCGCATCCGCTTGATGGGGAGATGGTCCTGCTGGACGCAATCATGAAGGAACGTGAGCTCCTGAGCGTCTTGCGGGGGCATGCTTCCCATATCATCGACACCACCGAGATGACTCCCAAAGAATTAAGGAATCTGATGTTTGAAAAATGTTCTGGAGATAACGGTCCAGCTTTCAATATAAACGTGTTGAGCTTTGGCTTCAAGCATGGTGTTCCAATCGATGCGGACTTGGTTTTCGATGTGCGTTTCCTGCCGAATCCCCATTACATTGACGCATTGAGGCCGCTTACAGGACTGGACGAACCGGTCTCGAGTTACGTCATGAAATGGAAGGAAACCAAAAAATTCTATAAAAAACTGTACGATCTCCTTAAATATATGATTCCCCAATATATAAAAGAAGGAAAAGCACAGCTGGTCATCGCCATCGGATGCACAGGTGGTAAGCATCGGTCTGTAACGCTTGTAGAGAAGCTCACAGAAGACTTGAGTGAAGACTTTAATTTTACTATCCGGGCGGTCCATAGAGATGCACCGGTAGAAGGTGTAGAACATGAAGAAGATTAAGATTACAGTGGTCGGGGGCGGTACTGGCTTGAGTGTTTTAGCCAGAGGCCTGAAAAGATATCCGGTGGATATAACCGCCATTGTCTCTGTAGCGGATGACGGTGGTTCAACCGGCCTCATCCGGGATAAGATTGATATGCCGGCACCAGGAGACATCCGGAACGTGATGAGTGCCCTCAGCGAAGTGGAGACGAAATTGGACAACCTCTTTTCCTACCGCTTCAATAAGGATGCACTCGATGGTCATGCGCTCGGCAATCTCATGCTGGCCGCGATGTATGATATGACCGGTGATTTTGCTGTGGCAGTAAAGGAATTAAGCAAGATATTGAATGTCAAGGGTACTGTCATCCCATCGACCAATATCAGTCCGGAGCTGGCTGCACGGATGGCTGACAACTCGATTATCGTCGGGGAGAGCTATATTCCGGAAGTTGGACAGAAGATAGAGGAGATGTATCTGATTCCGGACGATACTGTAGCAACCCCCGAGGCCATAAAAGCCATCGAATCTTCTGATGTCATCGTCTTTGGACCGGGAAGCCTGTATACGAGCATCATCCCCAACCTCATACCTGAGGGCATGAAGGAAGCGATAATTAAAGCGCGCGGCATTAAGGTCTATATTTCAAACATCATGACTCAGGCGGGCGAGACGATAGATTACAGCGCTGCAGATCATCTTGAAGCCATCCATCACCATGTCGGCCAGAATATTTCAGACTTCATTATTTTGAATGAGGAAGACATCAAAGGCCGCATATCCAATTATTACCATGAAAATGATATGGAGATCGTCGAGAGTGACAGAGAGAGGCTTAAACAGATGGAAGTTGAAGTAATGACAGACCACCGCCTTGTCCAGATTGACGAAGAAGGTGCAGTACGGCACAACAACAAAATACTGGCGCAGATGATCTATGATATTGCGCTGAGGGAAATCAGTACGTTGCAGTATAGGAAAAAATAGAATGGGGCGTGATCGCATGTCATTTGCTTCTGAGATGAAGAACGAATTGACCAGAATCGAAGTGGATACGTGCTGTATGAAAAGTGAGCTTTCAGCGCTCATCAAAATGAACGGGGCACTCAGCCATTCCAATGGACAATGGATCATTAATATACAGACTGAGAATGCGGCGATTGCGCGCCGGATTTTCTCATTGATCCGGACTACGTACGGAGTCGAGATAGAACTTCTGGTCCGTAAGAAAATGAAACTGAAAAAAAACAACGTATATATTTCAAGGATAAAAAAAGAAAGCAAGAAAGTACTGGAAGACTTGGAGATCATGAAGGGTGGTCTGCTTGAACATGCCATCAGTGAAGATATCAAAGAGAGGGAGTGCTGCATCAGAAGCTATCTGAGGGGGGCATTCCTTGCCGGTGGCTCGGTGAATAATCCAGAAACCTCAGCTTATCATCTGGAGATATTCTCCTTGTATGAGGAGCACGCCAGAAATTTGACTGAGTTGATGAACGGCTATGAGCTGAATGCGAAATTCATTGAAAGAAAGCGCGGCTACATCACCTATCTTAAGGAAGCCGAGAAGATTGCAGAATTCCTTAGCCTGATTGGTGGATACCAGGCACTTTTGAAATTTGAAGATATACGGATTGTCAGGGATATGCGCAATTCTGTGAATCGACTGGTGAACTGTGAAACAGCAAACTTGAACAAAACAATCAGCGCTGCAATGCGTCAAGTTGAGAACATCAATTTCATCGCCTCAGAGATAGGGCTTGAAGAGCTGCCTGAACGCCTTAGGGAAATCGCAAGATTGAGGGTTGAGCACCAGGAAGTTTCCTTAAAGGAGCTGGGGGAGATGATGTCGACAGGTCCGATATCGAAGTCTGGGGTGAATCATCGCCTAAGGAAACTGGATAAGATAGCGGATCAGGTGAGAAGCGGTGAAGAAATCACCTTTTAATGAAGAAAGCGTGCACTAGAGTGCACGCTTTCTTCATTTTATAGTTCATATAGATCTTCAAGTGCGATTTCCAGTGTAGGAAAGAGGAATTTATAATCATTTTCCATCAGTACTTCCGGGAGCACGTACTGGCCTTTCAATATAAGCATGGACTGTTCACCCAAAAGCTTCTCGATCAGAAAAGAAGGGGTATGGAAAAAGTCAGGTTTTCCGAGTGCAGTGCTCAAATATTTGGAGAAATGCTTTTGTCTGAGTGGCATTGGGGCGGTAAGATTGACCGGACCTGAAATTTCCGAATGCACGCCCACGAACAACAGCGCATTCAACAAATCCTCTATATGGATCCAACTGTACCATTGGTTTCCGCTTCCGATGGGGCCGCCCACGCCCATCTTATATGGCAGGGCCATTTTAGGGAGGGCACCTTCGTCCTTATCGAGGATCAGGCCAAACCGCGTGAAGACGGTACGGGTTCCGAGAGCTTCAAACTTCCTGGCTTCAGCCTCCCACGCCACAACTACTTCGGATAGGAAATCGTGTTCGACAAAGGCATCACCTTCATCATATTGGACATTCTCGCTGACTGGATAATAGCCGATTGCACTGGCATTCACGAGGACCTGAGGTGTGATTTCGGCCTGCTCAGCCCACATCCGCAACATGCGGGTCACTTTCATTCTGGATTCGTAGATGGCTGCTTTGTGGGAATCTGTCCATTTCTCTTGGAGTGAGGCCCCCGCCAGGTTATAGATGATATCGACTTTTAAAGGTAAATCCTGCATCCAACTGTCGTCTGACGGGTCGTCAGGATTGTATTTAATGAAGTGTACGAAAGGATGTTCCGATTTTCTGTCACTCCGCGTCAATATATACACATGATCATTCTCTTCCTGGAGAATTTTTGTCAGTCTTGATCCTACAAAACCAGATCCACCTGTAATTAATACATTCATGTCATCACGCTCCTTAATACCATTATAGCCTGTCTGTAGTGATGATAATCCGGAAATTTAAAATTTTGCCAAGAGTTATGAAATGAAGCAATTAAAAAAAGGGATGGAATCAATATTCCATCCCTTTTCCAATATTTTTAGCCCTGTAATTTTTCAGGCTCCATTACGTCGTCAACTAAGCCATATTCTTTAGCTTCTTCTGCTGTCATAAAGAAGTCGCGGTCAGTATCTGTTTCAATCTTATCGAGAGTTTGACCCGTGCGCTCCGCAAGGATCTTGTTGAGTTTTTCGCGTGTTCTCAATATATGCTTGGCTGCTATTTCAATTTCTGTAGCCTGACCTTGCGCACCACCAAGTGGCTGGTGAATCATCACTTCAGCGTTCGGCAGAGCGAAGCGCTTACCTTTTGCCCCTGCCGCAAGCAGGAATGAACCCATTGAAGCGGCCATGCCAAGACAGATTGTCTGTACATCAGGTTTGATGTGCTGGATTGTATCATAGATCGCCATGCCTGCAGTCACACTGCCGCCAGGAGAGTTGATATAGAGGAAGATATCTTTTTCTGGGTCTTGAGCTTGCAGGAAAAGCAGCTGGCTGACAACGGAGTTTGCCACGTTGTCATCGATGCCCGTACCAATCATGATGATCCTATCTTTAAGCAACCTGGAATAGATGTCATAGGCGCGTTCTCCGCGGTTCGTCTGTTCAATAACTGTAGGGATTAAATTCATTGTGTTACCTCCTGATATTATAGTACTCTTAATTGGCTAATTCATTTATACCACATTAGTCAAATAAGGTCAAAAGAAAACGTTTGTGGTATAAAGATTAAATTAGGCCTTTAATTTATTCAAGTTTATTGCTATACTAAATAAGGCTTTATGAAGAATGATATTAATTTTATCATACCCCCGTGGTGTAATGGATAACACGTAAGATTCCGGTTCTTGAGATGGGAGTTCGATCCTCTCCGGGGGTGTAAATAGAGGTGGCCGTGTGAGTGGCGAACTTGAGATCATAGAAGCTCCAGAAAAAGTCCTTAGCGAAAATTTTGTACGCGATGTTTTTTATATCGTTATCAATTGTGGCAAGATGCTGTTGGAAAGTGGAGCGGAAACTTACCGTATAGAGGATACGATGATGCGAATCGCATCCAGTTACGGTATAGAAAATGCTCAAGTTTTCGCAACTCCCACGGTCATTATTTTTTCCTTGAATGATTATGCATTGACTCAGACGCTGCGTATTGAAGAAAGGGCGAACAACTTGGAGAAGGTTGTGGCAGTGAATGAACTTTCGAGGCGCATTTCCGCCGGTATGCCTCTTGATCAGGCTTTGCGCCGGATGGAGGCGATTCACGACAGCAGGTTTTTTCCATTTTGGCTGACTATATTATCGGGCGGTATCATTGGAATGATGTTCCTGCTGCTGTTCGATGGTGTAGTGGCCGATCTCCCCGCTGCCTTCGTCGGTGGCGCAGGGGGAGTCTTTATAATGGAGGGTATCCTCCGCTACACTAAAGTCAAATTCTTTACAGAATTCTTTGCCTCCCTATATATCGCACTGACAGCCATAATTTTTGTCGATACGGGTTTTGGCACTATGCTCGATACCATCATCATCGCCAGTGTAATGCCGCTCGTGCCCGGTGTCCTCATTACAAATGCAATACGCGAAATGATCCGGGGACATTTGATGGCTGGTATCATGAAGGGGACTGAAGCAGCACTGACAGCCATTGCGATCGGTGCTGGGGTGGGCCTTGTATTTTTGATGATCTAGGAGGATGCTGATGATTTATCTGTATCAATTCATCCTTAGCTTTTTCGCTTCTGCAGGATTCGGCATACTTTTCAATGCGCCAAGGGCCGCCATCATCAGATGTGGGCTGACAGGCGCAGTCGGTTGGATGGTGTTCTATATATTGAGGGAAGGGGGCGTCGACCTTGTTCTTGCATCTTATATCAGCGCCCTCGTTCTATCAGCAGTGGCACTCTTGAATTCGAGAAGTCAAAAAATGCCTGTTATCCTGTATATTACATGCGGAATCATCCCACTTGTTCCAGGAGGTATGGCATACGATTCAATGCGGCAGATTGTGCTGCAGGAATATATGATGGCCCTCGAGTATGGATTTGAAGCAGCACTGATTTCCTTGGCGATCGCAACCGGCATCATCAGTACAGAAATGTCGGATCAGGTTCTGCAGACTATCAGGAAGAAATTGAAGAAGAAAGAGGTATGAGTATGCTCGAATTGGTATATTATACGAGGGACAGATGTCCGCTTTGTGATGAAGGGATGGAGCAGATCAAGCTTGCCTTGTCTGAATTGAGGTATAGCGATGTCAAGATGACGGCGATAGATATCGATGAAGACGATGCCCTGCAGGAAGTCTACATGATGCGCGTCCCGGTCTTGTGCCATAAAAGTCAGGTGATTCAAGAAGGCATCATTGATTTTGTCTATGTCTATGATTACCTCAAGGAGTATTTGGGTACAATAAAATAGCTGAAGCGGAATAATTGCATTCTTGAATATTTATGATATATTTAGAATGTAATTATTTTTGTCCCGAGTGGGACGCAATACGTCTCATGATGGTGAGGTATCGAAACTCATGTGGCAAAAACTTTTAGACATCCAGAAGCGTATCGCACCGGAAGTAGTGTCGGAATTGCAGAAGCGTTCAACTATCCTGAAACAAATCAGGACCTATCAACCGATAGGTCGACGCCCACTTGCAAAGCAACTTAATATGACCGAGAGGGTTTTACGTAAGGAAGTCGATGCATTACATGATTTGGATCTGATCGATATCGATAAAAAAGGAATATCGATTTCCCAAACGGGTATTGAGGTATTGGATGAACTTTCACCGTTCATGACAACACTTGATCGACGTTCCGGGCTGGCCCTTAAGCTTCAGCAGCAATATAACCTGCAAGGTTGCCATATCATCCGTGGGGATGCCGATGAGGATCCCGAGCTCCAGCAGGAGCTTTCCCAACTCATGGCCGAAGAACTCCAAAAGATGGTTTTCGACAATGCCATCATTTCCGTGGCAGGTGGTTCGACGATGGCCAATGTAAGCCAATATCTGAAACCAGCAGCGGAGAAACTTTTATTCGTTTCGGCTCGGGGTGGACTTGGTGAAGAAGTGGGCAACCAGGCGAACTCGATTGCAAGCCGTCTTGCAAAAGCGACGGGCGGTGAGCA
Source organism: Salinicoccus jeotgali (assembly GCF_055379195.1). Lineage (NCBI taxonomy): Bacteria > Bacillati > Bacillota > Bacilli > Caryophanales > Staphylococcaceae > Salinicoccus > Salinicoccus jeotgali. Next base: position 423,086 of record NZ_AP043830.1, read on the forward strand.
CCGGGTCCTCTATGCGCCTGATAGTGTAGGAGATTCGGCATATGAATCTTTGAAGGATGAGCCATCCATCAAAGAAATTGCCGAGCTCAACCGCCGTTCCGACTATGTCATGCACGGCATCGGCGAAGCATTCATGATGGCGCGTCGCAGAAATGTGGAAGCCGCCACCCTCTCCCGACTGGAAGCCGATTGTGCAGTTGGTGAAACCTTTGGCTACTATTTCAACGCTGAGGGGGATATCGTCCGTAAGGTCAAAACCATCGGCATCCAGTTGGAAGACCTTGCATCGAAGAAAGCGATATTTGCAGTGGCAGGTGGAAGCAGCAAGAAGGAAGCAGTCCGTGCGTATATGAAGGTGGCTCCGAAGAACACTATTCTGTTCATCGATGAAGCCATCGGGGAATTTTTGTTGAAGAATGATTGATTAATTCAATATATAAAATCAAGGAGGCCATAAATTATGGTTAAAGTAGCAATCAACGGTTTTGGACGTATAGGTAGGCTCGCAGCCAGGGAAATCCTCAATTATGAAGATATCGAACTGGTGGCAGTCAATGATCTCACAGATGATGAGTTCTTGGCACACCTGGTCAAATACGATACAACTCAAGGGCGTTTCGACGGTGATGTGGAAGCCATCGAAGGTGGGCTGAAAATTAACGGCAACGAAGTGAAATCCTTCAACGTCAAAGATCCTGCAGAACTTCCATGGGGAGACTTGGATATCGATATCGTTCTCGAGTGTACAGGTCTTTTCACTAACGAAAAAGACGCAAGGAAACATATCGAAGCAGGCGCGAAAAAGGTATTGCTTTCAGCTCCAGGCAAAGGCGATATGAAAACAATCGTCTATGGTGTCAACGAAGATGTGCTTGACGGTTCAGAGGAAATAGTATCAGCTGCATCCTGCACGACGAACTGTCTTGCCCCTGTCGTTAAAGTACTCAATGACGAGTTCGGTCTTGAGCGTGGCCTCATGACGACAATCCACGCTTATACAGGAGACCAGAACACATTGGACGGGCCGCATGCTAAAGGTGACTTCCGTCGTGGACGTGCCGCAGCTGAAAACGTGGTCCCGAACTCTACGGGTGCAGCGAAAGCCATTGGCCTCGTGTTGCCTGAACTTGATGGTAAACTCGACGGCGGCGCTCAGCGTGTGCCAGTTGCGACAGGTTCCCTTACAGAAGTTACTGCAGTACTCGGCAAAAATGTTTCAGTTGAAGAAGTGAACCAGGCAATGAAAAATGCGGCGAATCCATCATTCGGCTACATTGAAGATGAGATTGTTTCATCTGATATCATAGGTATCAAAGAAGGATCTCTATTCGATACGACACAGACTCGTGTTGTAGATGTAGACGGAAAACAGCTTGTACGTGCCGTTTCTTGGTATGACAATGAAATGTCCTATACTGCCCAATTGGTCAGAACACTTCATCACATGGCAACGAATAAGAAGTAACTCATAGAAGAACGGGCGGACTTTCCGCCCGTTTTTATTTTATTCATACATCGGTATGGGTATAATAGGAATGAGCAGAAAATATAGGAGGCACAGCCATGAAGAAAACTGTAGAAGATGTAGAATTGAAAGGGCGCAAGGTATTGTTGCGCGCTGATTTGAACGTTCCGATGTCAGAAGGTGAGATCACCAATGATAATCGTATCGTCCAGGCGTTGCCTACGATTAGGCATATCATTGAAGCTGGAGGGAAAGTGATCCTTTTCTCTCACTTGGGAAAAGTGAAGACAGAAGCGGACAAGACAGACAAGACGCTTAAACCAGTCGCTGATAAGTTGTCGGAGCTGCTTGAGCAGGATGTCACCTTCATCCCCCACACAAGAGGTGAAATGCTTGAAGACGCCATCGATGATTTGAAAGAGGGCGAGGTCCTGATGTTTGAAAACACACGTTTCGAAGATATCGAAGGCAAAAAGGAAAGCGGTAACGATGAGTCGTTGGGTAAATACTGGGCTTCTCTTGGTGATATCTTCGTAAATGATGCATTCGGCACAGCACACAGAAGCCATGCTTCAAACGTCGGCATCGGAGCCAATATCGAAACAGTTTCAGGATTCCTCATGCAAAAGGAAATTGAATTCATCGGAGGTGCCATCGATTCGCCGGAACGTCCATTCGTGGCTATTCTAGGCGGTGCCAAAGTCTCGGATAAAATTGGCGTAATCAAAAATGTGCTCGAAAAAGCTGATAAAGTAATCATCGGCGGTGGTATGGCGTACACCTTCCTGAAAGCGCAAGGCAAAGAAATAGGTAGCTCGCTCCTCGAAGAAGATAAAGTGGAAATGGCAAAGGAACTTCTTGAGAAATCAGAAGATAAAATCGTTCTGCCACAGGATGTAGTCGTCGCAGAAGAGTTTGCCGCAGATGCCAAACATAAAACCGTAGGCGTCGATGAAATACCATCCGACATGGAGGGCCTTGACATCGGTCAGGATACAATCACTGCCTTTAAAGAAGTACTGCAAGGTGCGAAGACAGTCGTATGGAATGGGCCGATGGGTGTGTTTGAAATGGAGAATTTTGCACACGGAACGATTGGTATATGCAAGGCGATCGCTGAACTTGAAGGTGCGAAGACAATCATCGGTGGCGGAGATTCCGCAGCTGCAGCAATGGATCTTGGCTATGCTGATGATTTCTCCCACATCTCAACAGGCGGCGGCGCTTCACTCGAGTATCTGGAGGGCCAAGAATTGCCAGGCTTGTCTGTAATTGACGAGAAGTAATGTTTAGAGCCTTATACAAAAACAAGGAAAAAACAAGGAGGAATATTATGAGAACCCCATTTATTGCAGGAAACTGGAAAATGAATAAAACCATTTCAGAAGGTGAGGCATTTATAGATGCACTTGGCGAACTGCCAAACAAAACTGAAGTGGAGAGTGCAATCTGCGCTCCATTCATCCATCTGCCGTCGCTCGTTGAAAAGGCTAAAGATATGGAGCTCGGCATAGGTGCTGAAAATAGCCATTATGAAGATGATGGTGCCTTCACCGGAGAAGTTTCCCCATTGATGCTCCAAGACCTCGGAGTCGATTATGTGATCATCGGACACTCGGAGCGCCGCGAACACTTCAATGAAACTGATGAGGCAATCAACAAAAAAGCGCATGCGCTCCATTCAAAAGGCATCGTGCCGATCATCTGCTGTGGTGAGACGGATGACGAACGGGAGTCCGGTAAAGCAGAAGATAAAGTGAAACAGCAAGTTGCCAAAGCGTTTGAGGGTCTAAGTAAGGACCAGGCTAAAACCTCTGTTATCGCCTACGAACCTATCTGGGCAATCGGCACAGGGAAATCCGCGACAAGCGACGATGCAAATGAGATGTGCGGTGTAATCCGCCAGACAATGGCATCACTTTATGATGAAGAAACTGCAGAGGCAATCCGTATCCAGTACGGTGGCTCAGTAAAACCAGAAAACATAAAAGAGTATATGGCACAGGAGCATATTGATGGCGCTCTTGTAGGCGGCGCGTCACTCAAACCTGAATCTTTTGTGCAACTATTGGAAGGTGCTAAAAATGACTAAACCAGTTGCTCTCATCATACTTGATGGCTTTGCCAACAGGGACGAAGTGAAAGGTAATGCTGTCAAAGCGGCCCATAAGCCGAACTATGACCGCTTTTTTGAGAAGTACCCGAATAATGCACTCAGCGCCTGCGGTCTTGACGTAGGTCTGCCTGAAGGACAGATGGGCAACTCTGAAGTCGGTCATCTGAATATCGGCGCGGGGCGAGTGGTCTATCAAAGTCTTACAAGAATCAATAAGTCCATTGAAGACGGGGATTTTTATGAGAATGAGGTACTGCTGGACACGATGGACCACGTAAACTCTAATGACAGTACCCTTCATATCATGGGTCTGCTTAGTGATGGCGGGGTACACTCGCATTATGAACACCTCTTCGCAATACTTGAAATCGCAAAGAAAAAAGGCGTCGAAAAAGTATATGTACATGCATTTCTGGATGGACGCGACGTCGTGCAAAATTCGGCAATCGAATATGTGCAGGAGTCGGAGAAGCGTTTTAAGGAGATCGGTATTGGAGAATTTGCGACGGTAAGTGGCAGGTACTATGCCATGGACCGGGATAAGCGGTGGGACCGTGAAGAAATGGCATACAATGCCATCACGTACGGAGAAGCCCCACGTTTTGCTTCAGCCGAAGAAGGAATCCAGGCAAGCTATGCTAAGGAAGAATACGATGAATTCATCAAACCATTCATCATTGCCGAGACAGAAGAAGGCTATGATAAAGGAGTGGTCGACGGAGATGCGATCGTTTTCTTTAACTTCCGTCCGGATCGCGCAGCCCAGTTGTCTGAAATATATACAAATGAGGAATTCATAGGCTTTGATATCGAAAAGAGAATCAAAGATTTGAAATTCGTCACTTTCACTAAATACAGTGACCAAGTCGATGCAGATGTAGTCTTTGAAAAAGAAGATATCATCAACACGATAGGCGAAGTGGTGTCTAAAGCAGGCAAGAAGCAGCTGAGGATTGCAGAGACAGAAAAATATCCTCATGTAACGTACTTCATGAGCGGTGGACAGCATGATGAGTTTGAAGGAGAACGCAGAGTCCTTGTAGATTCTCCTAAAGTGGCAACTTATGATCTCCAACCTGAAATGAGTGCGTATGAAGTGAAGGAACGTTGCCTTGAAGAACTCGAAAAAGAAGACCTTGACCTTATACTCATGAACTTTGCAAATCCTGACATGGTGGGTCATAGCGGTAAAATGGAGCCGACGGTCAAGGCAATAGAAGCAGTGGATGAATGTCTAGGACCTATTGTAGATGAAATCATCGCGCAAGGCGGTACAGCCATCATAACCGCCGATCACGGCAACTCGGACGAAGTAATCACTTTGGACGGGGAGCCGATGACTGCCCATACTACAAACCCGGTTCCTATAATCGTAACTAAAGAAGATGCTGCGGTTAGAAGTGGACGATTGGCTGACTTGGCGCCGACCCTACTTGAATTAATGGGATTGGAACAGCCGGAAGAAATGACAGGCAAAAGCCTTTTGGAGTAAGTTGTGCTGGTAAGATTGAAAATGATAAAAAAAGAAATCAATTAAAAAGGAGATATCGTTATGCCATTAATTATAGATGTGTATGCACGTGAAATGCTTGATTCAAGAGGGAATCCAACAGTTGAGGTCGAAGTGTTGACGGACAGCGGTGCCTTTGGCCGTGCGCTTGTACCTTCCGGTGCTTCAACAGGAGAGCATGAAGCAGTTGAGTTGAGGGATGCAGATGACACGCGTTTCCTTGGCAAAGGTGTCGAAAAAGCAGTTGAAAATGTTAATGAAATTATCGGGCCTGAGCTTGTAGAGGGTGATTTCAGCGTCCTTGAACAAGTGTCAATCGACAGAATGATGATTGCCCTTGATGGCACTACCAATAAAGGTAAATTGGGTGCAAACGCTATTCTAGGCGTTTCTATGGCCGTAGCAAAAGCAGCTGCTGACTTTATGGGACAGCCACTCTACAAATATTTAGGCGGATTCAGCGCAGTCCAACTTCCAGTGCCAATGATGAATATCATCAATGGAGGCGAGCACGCAGATAATAACGTGGATATCCAAGAATTCATGATTATGCCTGTGGGTGCTGAAACATTCAAGGAAGGACTACGCATGGGCACGGAAATATTCCATAACCTTAAAAAAGTACTCAGTGAAAAAGGCTATAATACTGGTGTAGGAGACGAAGGCGGCTTTGCACCGAACCTCGGTTCCAATGAAGAGGCTTTGTCGACCATCATTGAAGCGGTTGAAAAAGCAGGTTATAAGCCAGGTGAAGAAATCCGCTTAGCGATGGATGCAGCTTCAAGTGAATTCTACGACGCCTCAACAGGTAAATATGAACTAAAAGGAGAAGGCAAATCCTATACTTCTGAAGATATGGTCAATTGGTATGCTGAGATGATTGAAAAATACCCAATAATATCCATCGAAGATGGGTTGGATGAGAATGATTGGGAAGGTACTAGACTCCTTACTGAAAAACTCGGTTCAAAAGTACAATTGGTCGGAGATGATCTTTTCGTCACCAATACTGAGAAGCTGGCACGTGCAATTGAAGAAGGTGTCGGAAACTCCATCCTCATCAAAGTCAACCAGATCGGTACTTTAACTGAGACGTTCGAAGCAATCGAAATGGCGAAGCGCGCAGGCTACACAGCAGTCATCTCCCACCGTTCCGGAGAAACGGAAGATACTACGATTGCAGATATTGCGGTAGCTGTTAATGCAGGACAAATCAAAACCGGTGCGCCATCACGTACAGACCGTGTCGCCAAATACAATCAGCTGCTCAGAATTGAAGATGAGCTGTTTGAAACGGCAAAATATGAAGGGCTTGCATCCTTCTACAATCTGGATCTAAAATAATCCACAAGCCTCCCTTGACCTAAGGGAGGCTTTTTAGCTAGTATGGCATTTGCAATTCCCTCTTTAATCTGATAAAATGCTTGTGTTACTAATATTCGGAGGGATTACCACATGCAAACACTGCTCGTCATATTGTTGATTGTCGTTTGTATATCTTTAATTGCAGTGGTATTGCTACAGTCAGGGAAAAGCGCCGGCCTCTCAGGTGCAATCGGTGGCGGTGCTGAGCAATTATTCGGTAAACAAAAAGCGCGGGGCATGGATCTTGTACTGCATAGGACAACAGTCATACTTTCGTTACTGTTCTTCCTGATCATGCTGCTGCTCACATATCTAAATTAGAAATAATGGCCTCCTATTGTTGATAGGGGGTTTCTTTTTATTTTTCTATGCTCCTAAATTGTCGTACAATGAAATTAATGTGCAGAAAGTAGGGTATAAATAATGAAGATACAATTACCAGAACCATTCTTTTTTGAGGAAGGCGAAAAAGCAGTCCTGTTGCTGCATGGCTTCACAGGCAACTCATCAGATGTCAGGCAACTTGGACGCTATCTCCAAAAACACGGCATAACTTCCTACGCTCCGCATTACGAAGGCCATGCGGAGCCTCCTGAAAATCTGTTGGAATCAAGTCCACACATCTGGTGGAGGCAAGTGACTGAAGCCTACGATTTCCTTATCTCTAAAGGCTACGATAAGATTTTCGTAGCAGGGCTATCCCTTGGCGGAGTCTATGCGCTGAAATTGGCGACTGTGCGGGATGTAGTAGGCATCGCCACCATATGCAGTCCGATGTACCTCAAGGACCGTGAAACAATGTATGAGGGCGTTTTGGAATATGCACGAGGCTTCAAGAAGATGGAAGGTAAGACACAGGAAGAAATAGATGGTGAGATGGAGGTGTTCCGGCCGACCGGCATGCTGGACGAGGTGCGGGATGTGATCCAGGCGGTCCGTGATCATCTCCCGGATGTATATGCACCTTTATTTGTGGCTCAGTCGGAACAGGATGAGATGATCAATCCGGACTCGGCAAACATCATCTTTAATGAAACTTCGGTTGAAAATGATGAAAAGAAACTGGAATGGTATCCAGAATCAGGACATGTATTGACAATCGATAAAGAGAAACAGCAACTGTTTGAGGATATGCATGCATTCATGGATCAGTTGGATTGGAATGAGTAATAGGGGGATAAGTAATGGGTAACTATCGAGAACGCATTTTAAATGTTATTGAGGCTGACGATTATCGTCCAATGACGATGGAGGAGTTCAAACAGGAACTTTCGGCTCATGACTCAGACGACTTCAAGGAAATGGTGAAAGCCGTTGTGGCGCTTGAAGAAGAAGGTGAAATTCACAGGACGAAAAAAGATAAATATATCAAGATGAGTGAAACCGACATGCTCAAGGGCAAGCTCTCCATGCACAAACGTGGGTTTGGTTTCCTGCGTCCTGAAGAAGGGGATATGGAGGACATTTTCATCCCGCCAACTTCAATCAATGGTGCCCTTGACGGAGATACAGTGCTGGTGGAAGTGCAGAAACATTCAAAAGGTGATAACCAAGAAGGTCAGGTCACCACTATTCTGACCCGGGGTACAACTCGAGTCGTCGGGGAGTATCATGCGAGCAAAAACTTCGGTTTCGTCGAACCGGATTCCCAAAAGATGATAGACGACGTCTTCATCCCAAAAAATCATAACCTAGGTGCCATAGACGGCCATAAAGTTCTTGTTGAACTGACTAAGTACCGGGAAGGTGAGGACAAGCCAGAAGGGCATGTCATTCAAATATTGGGACACAAGAACGACCCTGGCGTCGATATCCTCTCCATAATCTATCAGCATGGAATTGAAATAGAATTCCCTGAAGAAGTGATGAAAGAGGCGGAGGCGACACCGGATACCATCAGTCAGGATGAGTTGGATGGTCGTCGGGACTTGCGTGATGAATTTACGATCACCATAGATGGTGCGGACGCAAAGGACCTGGATGACGCAATTGCCGTCAAAAAATTGGATAATGGCAACCACGAACTGACAGTCAGCATTGCTGACGTCAGCTACTATGTCGATGAGGCGTCGGCGATGGGCAAAGAAGCCTATGAACGCGGCACAAGCGTCTATCTCGTAGATCGGGTCATACCGATGATTCCACATCGTCTGTCCAATGGCATCTGTTCCCTGAATCCTGGTGCAGACCGTCTTACAATGAGCTGCAGGATGGAGATTGATGCTGGTGGTAAAGTGGTGGACCATGATATTTTCCAGAGTGTCATTCATTCCGATAGACGTATGACATACGATGCAGTCAACCGGATGCTTGATGATGAAGACCAGGCGCTCATTGCAGAATTTCCTGACGTCTATCCAATGATCAAGAAAGCACGCGAGCTTGCCTCGATATTGCGTGGACGACGTGACAAGCGTGGCGCCATCGACTTTGATTTCAATGAAGCACAAGTGCTCGTTGCAGCAGACGGTACGCCGTCCGATGTTGTCCTCCGTACACGTTCAGTAGGCGAGCGCATGATTGAAGAGTTCATGCTTGTTGCCAATGAAACTGTAGCTGAACACTTCCATTGGATGGAAGTGCCTTTCCTATACAGGGTACATGAAGATCCAAAAGAAGAGAAACTGCGCCAGTTCTTCGAATTTATCACGAATTTCGGTATTGTAGTTAAAGGTAAAGGTAATGAAATCCATCCGCGTGCCATGCAGGAGATAGTTGAGGAAGTCGAAGGACGACCTGAAGAAATGGTGATCAGTACATTGATGCTCCGCTCGATGCAACAGGCTCGCTATGCGGAAGATAACTTGGGTCACTTCGGTCTGGCGGCTGATTTCTATACCCACTTCACATCACCGATCAGACGTTACCCGGATCTTGTTGTGCACCGGCTGATCCGCAAATATCTAATTGAGGGTAAGACGGATCAGAAGACCCAAAAGCGGATGGAGTCAGAGCTTCCTGATATCGCTGAGCATACTTCAAACAGGGAACGCCGGGCACAGGAAGCAGAGCGAGATACGGACGACCTTAAAAAAGCAGAGTATATGGTGCAGCATGTCGGGGAGACTTTCGAAGGCGTCATTTCAGGCGTCATGAATTTCGGCATGTTCGTTGAACTTCCAAATACAATCGAAGGGCTTGTCCACGTCTCCCATATGACGGATGACCACTATCAATTCCAAGAACGCCATATGGCGCTTATCGGTGACCGTACCGGCACAGTATACCGCATCGGGGATCCCGTTGAAGTGGAAGTGCTGGATGTCAATCTTCATGAGCGTCTCATTGATTTTAAGATAGTTGGAATGCCAGCTCGCCAACCGCGCGAGAGAAGGGGCAGACCGGTTGAAATTAAAGCGAAATCTGAATCCGGCAACCGTCGACAAAATGGGAAAAAAGGTAAGGATAAAGATGGCAAGAAGCACTTTGATAAGGGTAAGACCAATAAAAAACCATTCTATAAAGGCGCAAAAAACAGTAAGAGGAAGAAGAAATAGCCATGAAGAAAACACATGATAAACCATTAGCCCAAAATAGGAAGGCCAGCCATGACTATCATATAGAAGATACGCTCGAGGCGGGTATAGAGCTCAGGGGTACAGAAATCAAATCCATCCGACGCGGTTCAGCGAACTTGAAGGATGCCTATGCCCGTGTATACAAGGGGGAGATGTATGTCTATAACATGCACATTGCCCCCTATGAAGAAGGGAACCGGCATAATCATGACCCACTCCGCTCGCGCAAGCTGCTGCTCAAACGAAAGGAGATAGATAAGCTTGCCGGACAACTCCAGGAGACAGGCTACTCTTTGATTCCACTGAAACTGTATATCAAGCATGGTTTCTGTAAGGTGCTGCTCGGAGTGGGACGCGGCAAGAAGAAATATGATAAAAGGGAAGACCTTAAACGTAAACAGATGAAGCGCGATGTAGATCGTGCCCTGAAGGATCGCATGAAGTGATATTCTTGAAAAAACGTATGGAATCTGGTATTATATAGTATACGTCTGATGAAGGCGAGCTGTTAAAATCCGGGGACGTTCCGGATTCGACAGGGGCTGTTTGAGCAACTTAAGCGTGTCGGAGGTTTCGGCTCCGTCATCAACGATACACAGTTTATAATAACTGGCAAACAAGACAATTTCGCAGTAGCTGCCTAAGAGCACACTGCATCATCCCATGACGTTTCCTGTGCGTCTTGATTGGATGATTCAACCTTAACAGGATACGCATCTGGTTCTTCCGCCTGGAGAACCCGGTGAAGAGATTAATCAGGCTAGCATGGATCTGTGGTACGTCCATTACCAACAGCCATGCGAAATTAAAAAATGGACTACACACGTAGAAAGAGTTGTGCCGAGGTCCCTGGACGCGGGTTCGACTCCCGCCGTCTCCATATTTGGGAATGTACTAAAGAAATGCTTCTACCCATGACGAGGTAGAAGCATTTTTTTAATCAATCAGATGCACTTCTTCTTAAATGATGGATATCCTAGTCAGAAATGGCTGTTACATATTTAAAAAATTCATATAAAGACGAGTGATGCTTGGATTAATCTGATGAAAACTGTTAAATTATAATAAAGAAGTCATGTTTGACTCAGATTAGAAAGGTGGATGGACATGTATAAAAAAATCCTGCTTCCATATGATTTTGGAAACTCGTTCACTAACGTCCCTGAACAACTGTCGAAACTCACGGGCAACAGTGAGGATGCCAAAATCACAATATTAAATGTAATCCCCGAAAGCGAAATGGCAGATAGCGTGAAGTATCATGGCAAACACTTTGACGACATCACCGAAGATAAAATCAAGGAATTGAAGCCTTTTTTGGAGAAGTTGGATGAGCTCGGTTTGAACTATACTACAACATTCAAGGCAGGAAGGATTATTCATGAACTGCTCGAGGAAATAAATGAAAATGATTATGAAGTTGTAGTCATGAGCAACAAGCGCTCTAAACGCGATATAAAACACGTCCTCGGCCACGTCACCCATAAGATAGCCAAACGCGTAAACACGCCAGTTTTGATCATCAAATAATCCATGCTGTAGAACGAAGGCTTAAAAAGCCATCTGAAAGCCTGTCAACTATATGTTGCAGGCTTTTATTTTCTCAAAATACAGGGAGAGGGATGCGTTATGAAGGAAAGGAGAGAAACCGAGCGGCTGTGGGCCCGTGAAAAATATCGGGTCATGTATCATAGCCAACAGCATTATAATCGTTTAAGGGAAGCACTAAAGAGAGGTGCCGGAATTACAGAAGTGAGGGGCTTGATAGAAGACGCAGTAGCCGTTCCCCCGACCAAAGGGTCAATGATGAATGCATTCGACCACATTTGGGGATACTTCAAAAAGGAGTGTATAGTTGCAGAGCGAGACCGCTATGCAAACATGAAAAAGGAATTTAAGGCAGGTAATCTTACCGAAGAAGAAATGCTGGACTACCTGAAATCATTAGCGATTCTTTATCAACAGAAATATCTGCTTGATTCCACAATGCTGTTTCCAGCTTTCAATTGAGTAAATTCTGTTTATTGCCAATACGAAATGGGGTATTGTTGTAAAATGAGTGAATAGAAGGGACAAAGGGGTCTTAGATGAAGATAAATGAAATAGTGGATGCTTTAGGAGAACAATTGTTAAAAAGTATAAATATGCAGGATAGTATGGAGAAGTCGGTGTCAGGGATCACATCAATGTACCAGGATATTGAACCGGGTCATGTGTTCATGCTCAAAAACTCTGCAACCTCAGCGTATTATTTTGATGCTGCTTCAGCCAATACCCCTGCTTTCATCATCACAGATTTTGAGGTCGGCCGTTTTGACGACAGGGATGTGCCTGTAGTATATGTCGAGGATTTCATGAAAGCCGCGAATAAGATGGCAGAATTTTTTTATGGTGAGTCTATAAAAAAACTCAAATATATAGCAGTCACTGGTACGAACGGCAAGACGACGGTCAGTCATTTCATCGGCAGGCTGCTGTCCAACCTCGGGTGTAGAACGGCAACTGTAGGCACCCTTGGAATATTTGACGATTCCTATCAGAAAGTGCCGTTTCGACATACTACTCCAACTACACCAATGCATCTGGAATTTGCTGAGATCATCAAGCATTTTGCCGACCGTGACTATGACTACATTGTCTATGAGGCGACGTCAATCGCCCTGGATCAGCAGCGTACTGATTTTATCTGGAATGATATGGCCATATTCAATAATTTCAGTCCGGAGCATATCGAGTATCACGGAACTGTAGAGGCATATTTGTCAGCGAAGTTGAAATTGGCTGAGCGGAGTACACGTGTCATTGCAAATGCCGATGTACCGGAGTACGCTGCATTGACTGGTCAAGGAAGACACTTTTCCAAGAGTCCAGGAACCTATTATCATTATCAGACAGAGCTCGATCACGTCAATCTAAGCATCGGTGGATCGAGCTATATGGTATCACCGGGATTCATCGGGGAGCATAATTACATCAATTTAGCTACTGCAGTCTTCGGACTTGTGGAAACAGGTTTTTCTGCCGCTGCTGTTACAGAAGCTTCAAGAGGTATCCAGGCACCGGTTCACCGGTTTGAGCTGTTTTCGGAAGGATCTTATGACTTTGTACTGGATTTTGCCCATACACCCGTTGCCATCAATGAGGCGATATTAAATGCGTTAAAATACGCCCGGGCAAAAGGTAAGAATCTGATGGTCATGGTGACGGGCATCGGATTAAGGGGACAGGATAAGATCAAAATGACCATGGAAATGCTGCCTGAGGATATCCCGTACCTTATCCTGGCAGCAGAACAAGTCGGCTACGAAGATGAGGAAATGATTGTCCAGATGATGAGAAAGCATTTGCCGGAGAGTTATAATAATATGAACATAATCACTGCATTCTCGAGGCAGGAAGGTATTGTACAGGCGATTGAACACGCAGATGAAGATACCCTGATTCTATTGACAGGCATCAACGAGCCCCAGAACTACCGGGGCGGGATGGTGGCGCATGATGATCGGGAGTTCATTTCATCATATGTTACTGGTAATCTGAATAAAAAAGGATAGACCCTTCAGTAAAGGGCCTATCGCATATTTTCCACGTATTCCTTAATGGCTTCAGCCTGATTGTACTGGGTGTCTTTTGCACTGTATAGCAGTGTGACATTATGGCCATCGCTTTCTTTCTGGAGTGTTTCGAGGAGCTCTTTGTTCTCTTTGAGCTCTTTGAAATAGTCTTTCTTGAACGTTTCCCATTTGTCCGGATCGTGATTGAACCATTTTCTGAGATCATTTGAAGGAGCGAGTGATTTGTACCATTCATCATGGCCGAGATCTTCCTTTTTGATGCCCCTTGGCCATACCCCATCGACGAGGATACGTTTTCCGTCCTGGGATGAAGGGTCATCATAGACTCTTTTTGTTTTCAACATGATATCACCTCATTATGACTGTGCCCATTATGGTGTGGATGCAAACAAATAAAAAATAAAATGGATATACAATTGAAATTTTTATCCATTTTATTTAATGTATAAAGTAAATGAAGATACGTGGGGGATTACTATGAATATTAAAGGTGTAGATATCGGAGCAGGAATGCCGAAGGTGGTTGTATCCTTCTCGGGTAATTCAAAGAAAATGATTGATGAAGAAATGGAAGCGGCGAGGAGAAATACCAGTGCATTCGATATCCTTGAAATCAGAAGCGATGCATTTGATGCGTTGAGCCGTGAAGACCATGTAGGGATGGTTGAATATATCACGAGTCATATGGCTGGGTATCCGATCATTTATACTTATAGGACATTGAAAGAAGGTGGGAAAGGACAAAAGACGGCAGCTGAATATGAATCACTGCTTGCTGATGTGATGGAACGCTGCAACATCGATATGGTGGATATTGAATTTTTCATGTACGAAGACATCATCGATAACCTCGTCGCACGTGCAAAATCCAAGGGGATAGGCATCATCCTCAGTCAGCATGACTTTCAGGACACTCCCCACTTTGACGAAATGATGGCAACATATCGGGATATGCTCGAAAGCGGAGGAGACATTTTAAAACTGGCCTACCAACCGGGCGGGGGACGTGACGTCCTCAGCATATTGAGTGCAGTCCATGATGCCCGTCAACAGTTTGATTGCAGGGTGGTCGGCATCGCCATGGGGGAACTCGGAAAGATTACTAGGGTGGCCGGCGGAGTTTTCGGTTCATGCCTGACCTACGGTTACATACTTCACAAAGCTGCACCTGGCCAGATTCATGCAGAGGATCTGAAGGAAAACCTTAGGTTGTTTGAGGAAGGTAAATAAAAAAAGTGCCTCGGAAGGGCACTTTACTTGATTATATATTTGATTTCAGGAATTCCTGGACGGATTCAGGCGACTTGGCATCTGCAGAATGCAGGTGGGCGAGCTTCTTGCCATTTTGAAAAACGAGCAGGCTCGGAATCCCCATGACATCATTTTCATCTGCAGCTTCAGGCACATCATCCCGATTCAGCTCATACCAATCAATGTGATTGTATTCTTCCAAGATAGGGTCGATGAACATATTCATACGCGTGCAGTCCGGACACCAGTCCGCGAAAAACTTGATGATGATCTTATCATCACCTTGAATTTTTTGGCTGTAATCATCGTATGCAGTAATCGGCTTCATAATCATACTCCTTTATATATCGATATGTTTCAGTCTACCATCTTTTTTTATAATATGAAATTATGCCAGACCCCAACATCCATGGAAAATTTGAATGAAATATCTTATAATTGAACTATTGGAGGAAATTGATGACTATATTGTATGGATATCCAAAATGTACGACTTGCCGTAAGGCCAAAAACTTCTTGAAAGAGAATGATATCCCTTTTGAGGACATCAATCTCGTGAAAAATCCACCATCTGGAGAAAAAATATCGGAGATGGCTGAGAAATCCGGTAAAAGTTTGAACGAATTCTTTAATTCACGTGGGAAAAAATTCAAGGAGTTGAATCTTAAGACGCGCCTTGATACTTTATCCGACGATGAGAAGCTTAGCTTGCTGGAGGCGGACGGGCTGCTCATAAAACGACCATTACTCTATCGTGAAGAAACCATCCTGCTTGGTTTTAAAGAGGCAGAGTATAGGAGAACTTTTGACATGGATGATTAACCTTGCTTAAATGGCAAAGTATGTGAGAATATATATATGTATAAGAAAAAGGAGGTTTTTATTGTGGCATCACCAAAAGAATTCAAGTATTCAGAAGACCACGAATGGGTCAAGGTGGAAGAGGGCAAAGTAACACTCGGCATCACTGAGTTTGCACAATCAGAACTCGGGGACATCGTATTCGTCGAGCTTCCTGCTGAGGGTGACGATATTACAGTTGGGGAATCATTCGGTAGCGTAGAATCAGTTAAGACTGTATCTGAATTATATGCACCGGTAAGTGGTACAGTAGTAAAAATAAATGAAGAGCTGGAAGATAGCCCTGAACTCGTCAATGAATCTCCTTATGAAGAGGCCTGGATGCTTGTTGTCGAACTTTCCGACGATTCACAGGTCGATAAGCTGATGGATGCGGATGCTTATGATGAAATGGTGGACGCATAGAACACTTGAACTCTGGACAATGTCCAGAGTTTTTTTAAAACCTATCATGAACCAGAGGTGATGGCTGTGCATGTTTCTGATAAAATACTCATTGTAGAGGGAAAAACAGATAAGCACCGCATCAAGGAAGTACTTGTGGAACCTGTACATATAATATGTACGCATGGTACCATGGGAATCTCCAAATTGGATGACATTCTGGAAGAATCGAATGGCTCTGATGTCTATATACTGACCGATTCAGACAACGAAGGAAGAAAGATCAGG
The DNA here is from genome assembly GCF_055379195.1 of Salinicoccus jeotgali. NCBI lineage: Bacteria > Bacillati > Bacillota > Bacilli > Caryophanales > Staphylococcaceae > Salinicoccus > Salinicoccus jeotgali. Next base: position 439,419 of record NZ_AP043830.1, read on the forward strand.
CAGTGGTTCAAAAGGCATATTAGCGAGGGCACGCACGTTTATATAGATTCGAATTATGGTGAAGTGAGCCGGTGTCCGCTCGATTATCTGGCGATGCTGCTCGCCCATCATGGATTTTACGTCGATGAAAGACTGCTCATGAAAGGTAAGTTCGAAAATGAAGAAATCCTCCGAAAAAATCGATATAATCAGTCATATTCAAGCTGAAGACACTTTCATCCTTTACTGCTACGCGCCAATTTGCGCCAATTGCAGGATTGCTGAAAAGATGCTGGACGTAGTAGCGGAGATGAAAAGTTTTTCCTATACAGCAGTGGATCTGAATTATGAAAAAGAATTGATTGAAAGATATCAGATCCGCTCTGCACCAGCACTTCTCCTTTTTAAAAATGGGGAGTTGAAGGAAGAAATCTATGCATTTCAATCCGTCCCCCATTTAACTGAAAAATTAGAAGAATTTTTTGTTGACGTCTAGACCGACTGGTGCTATTATGGTTAACAATCGAATAACAAGACTCTTATCAAGAGTGGTGGAGGGAAGTGCCCTATGAAGCCACGGCAACCGTCATTATGACAAGGTGCTAATTCACTAGATCTTAGGATCGAAGATGAGAGGCTGCGGATCATACCAGAAGCCTACTCATTTTTTGAGTAGGCTTTCTTATTTTTATAGGCAGGAGTGGAGCATGATGATAGACATAAAAAAAGCGACCAAGACATTTAAGACTAAAGCCGCAGATATAAAAGCAGTGGATGGGGTAGATCTGCATGTCCGTCAGGGCGAGATATTTGGGGTGATAGGCTACTCTGGGGCTGGGAAGTCCACACTGATCCGGCTGCTCAACGGCCTGGAGCAGCCAACTTCAGGCGATGTGGTGATCAGTGGAGATGCCCTCACCTCGATGACACGCCCTGCACTTCGGAGAAAACGTCAGAAAGTTTCTATGATTTTTCAGCATTTCAATCTTCTCTGGTCGAGGACGGTCGCCGAGAACATCAGTTTTCCGCTTGAAATTGCCGGTGTGCCAAAAAAGGAGCGTGAGAAGAGAGTCGCCGAACTGATTGCTTTGGTCGGACTGACAGGACGTGAAGACAATCATCCGAGCCAGTTGTCTGGGGGCCAGAAGCAACGGGTGGGGATTGCCCGTGCATTATCTAACCGTCCGGAAGTGCTGCTGTGTGATGAGGCGACAAGCGCGCTCGATCCGGAAACGACAGATGAGGTGCTTGAGCTGCTGGTCAGAATTCGGGATGAAATGGACTTGACTATTGTTCTGATTACCCATGAAATGCATGTGATCCGTAAAATCTGTGATAGAGGTGCTGTCATGGAAAACGGTAAGGTAGTTGAAACAGGCCCGATTATAAAATTATTCCAGAACCCTGAACATAGCGTGACGAAACGATTTGTTAAAGACGATATCAATGACGAAGAATCAGCACTGTCTTTTGAAGAGGTAAAAGAGATGTTCCCAGCTTCCAAGATTTTGAAGCTTGGATTTGTCGGGTCCCAGTCCAAGGCGCCTATCGTTTCCCAAGTCATCAAAAAATACAACTTGGACTTGAATATATTATCTGGCAACATCAAACGGACCAATAACGAATCCTACGGTCACCTCTACGTTGCCATAGAAGTAGATGAAGAGAAGTTGGGATTTCTTGGTGAGGAGCTTGCTGAGCACGATGTAACAGTGGAGGTGGAGCAACAATGACGGATTTTGTGACAGCATTCCAGGAAATGATTTCTTTTGAGAATGTCAGATGGGGGAATGTGTGGACGGCTACACAGGAAACTCTCTATATGACGATAGTTTCAACCGCGTTCACCTTTGTCTTCGGCCTGATCCTAGGCATCATCCTATTCTTGTCATCCAAGAAAGAGCATGCAGCAAGTGCACCAATTTATGGCGTAACGGCTTTCCTCGTCAATTTGTTCAGGGCTATACCGTTCATAATATTAATCATATTGCTGATACCATTCACTAAAGTGTTGATGGGTACCATCATGGGCTCCCAAGGTGCCCTGCCGGCGTTGATCATTGGAGCGTCCCCCTTCTATGCAAGGCTTGTGGAAATAGCGCTGAAAGAGATTGACAAAGGTGTAATTGAAGCAGCGGAGTCCATGGGGGCAAGCACTTGGACAATCATCAGGAAAGTGCTCCTGCCGGAATCTCTGCCGGCTTTGATATCAGGAATCACAGTCACAGCGATCATGCTGGTCGGTTCCACTGCCATTGCAGGAGTCATCGGAGCCGGCGGGCTGGGCAACCTTGCCTACATGGTCGGTTTCACTAGAAGCCAGAGTGATGTCACTCTGGTCGCAACGATAATAATATTGGCGATCGTTTTTATCATCCAGTTCATTGGGGATTTCACCGCCAAAACTGTGGATAAAAGATAGCCATCATTATAAATACATTTGGAAAGTAGGAATTAATCATGAAAAAATATCTATTGTTTTTTAGCCTGCTGGCATTTGCAGTTCTCCTGACAGCATGCGGTGGTTCCAAAGATGCCGTTTCAGATGACAGCGAGGAAAGTGCAGAGAATGCTGAAACAAGTGAAAAAGAAGAAACTGAAGAGGCTGGCGGAAAACTCTCGATAGCTGCTTCTCCCGCCCCACACGCCGAAATCCTTGAAAAGGCAGCCAGTCTGCTTGAATCAGAAGGGATCGAACTTGATATTTCAATCGTCAATGACTACACTACCCCAAACCGTCTTTTAGCGGATGAGGAAGTCGATGCAAACTACTTTCAGCACACACCGTATCTTAAAACGGAAAAGGACTCCCATGATTATGATCTAGAAAGTGCAGGGAACATTCATATAGAACCTATGGCCGTCTATTCGAAAGACTATGATGCCCTAGAAGACTTGCCAGAGGGCGCAACCATCCTCGTTTCCAACAACCCGGCTGAAGAGGGGCGTTTCCTGTCATTCTTTGTAGACACAGGACTGATCGAAATCGAAGAAGGCATCGATATTGAAGATGCAACATTTGATGACATCACCAAAAATGAAAAGAATTTCGAATTCAACAATCAGACAGCACCAGAACTGTTGGTTGAAATGTACAATAATAATGAAGCGCCTGCAGTAATCATCAATTCCAATTTTGCGCTTGACGGAGGCTTGAATCCAGTGGATGATTCAATCGCCATTGAAGAGGGCGATTCTCCATATGCGAATTTGGTGGCAGTACGTTCAGGAGATGCAGGACGCGATGATATAAAGAAATTGATTGAAGTGCTGCAAGGGGAGGAAATCAAACAATTTATCGAAGACAACTATGAAGGAGCAGTCATCCCGGCAGAGTAGCCACAGTAGCGACAGCATAGGCTGTCGCTTCTTTAATTGAGAAAATGCCCCGCTCATTTTCAATGGAGCACTTTTTTTGAAGCAGAAACATGTATAAAGCATATGATGTTACATATATTAAGAATAAGGGTAAAAGTATACTGAATAAAATACGGTCTACAGGAGGGGTAAAAATGAACAGCGAAGAAAAGGGAGTGTTCGACAAATCCATCGTCATGGTTTCATTTCTAGTTGCGGCTTTTACTGCAGTAATCGGCCCAATCATCCTATGGGTGTTGAAGAAGGATGAGGATAAGGCGACGGGAGAGGCATTGAGGGTGGTGGCCAACTTCGGTCTTTCATACACGATCTATATGTTTGTAGCCTGGTTGACGTCATTCATACTGATTGGTCTGATCCTAGGACCTATTTTGACCATCGCATTCTACGTATTCATCGTAATCGGAGCCATTAAAGCAAATGAAGGGGAAATCTACAAGCCGCCATTCACCTTGGACATCATAAAATAGAAGTCATTCTGCTTATCCCCCACGACCCGCATCGGTCGTGGGGTCTATTTTTGTCCATATACATGTTTGGGAGGGTGCAAAGGTTTAAAGTCGGGGGAGTTTACGTTATAATGTAGGAGTGTTGGAAAACCCTTGCTAGTCTTTGACTATTAATTGGAATTATTATAAACTAGTAAGGAGAAATAAATTATAAAATAATCTGTTGGAGGGTAATATAAATGGCATCTGTTCTAGAAATCAAGGACCTGCATGTTGAAATCGAAGGTAAGGAAATTCTCAAAGGTGTGGATCTCGTATTGAAGCAAGGTGAAATCCACGCTGTAATGGGGCCAAACGGTACAGGTAAATCCACGCTTGCCCAGGCGATCATGGGTCACCCAAGGTATGAAGTGACTCAAGGCGAGGTGCTTCTCGATGGTGAAAACGTACTTGAGATGGAAGTGGACGAACGTGCCCAAGCAGGCCTGTTCCTCGGCATGCAATATCCATCAGAGATTTCCGGTGTAACCAACTCTGATTTCCTGCGTTCTGCTATCAATGCACAGCGTGAAGAGGGCGATGAGATTAATTTGATGCAGTTCATCAAAAAATTGGACAAGAACATGAACCACCTAGAGATGGATCTGGATATGTCCACACGCTACCTTAACGAAGGTTTCTCCGGTGGTGAGAAAAAACGCAACGAAATCCTCCAGCTTATGATGCTCCAACCGAAATTCGGCATACTGGATGAAATCGACTCTGGCCTTGATATCGATGCGTTGAAAGTTGTATCCAAAGGAATCAATGAAATGCGCGGAGAGAACTTCGGTGCGCTGATCATCACCCACTACCAACGTCTGTTGAACTATATCGAGCCCGACCATGTCCACGTAATGATGCAGGGCCGTGTCGTCAAGTCAGGCGGCGCAGAGTTGTCTAAACGCCTAGAAGAAGAGGGTTACGACTGGATTAAGGAAGAACTCGGCATCGAAGATGAAACAATTGCTGCAGACGCAGAATAAGACAGGAGGATGACCATGGCTACTGATTTGAATGAATATGTTATCAATGCTGATGAAGTTCTTTCACGTGCAAAGGAACGCGGTGAGTCTGAACTGCTGATCAGCAAGAAGAAAGAAGCACTCGATAAAATTGAAGCGCTTGAAATGCCAAAACCGGATAAGACCAAAATCAATAGATGGGACTTCTTCACGAACTCCAAGCCCGTAGTGGACAGCGATGTCTACAGTTCGCTTGAAGAATTGCCTGAAGCGGTCAAAAATCTTCTTGACCAGGAGCATACTAAAAACATCTATGTTCAGCACAATAATACGCCTGCCTTCCTTCAGGTTTCTGATGAACTCCTCGACCAGGGCGTGATTATAGAAAATATAATTGAAGCGAGCGAGAACCACAGGGAATTGGTTGAAAAATACTTCATGACTGAAGGCGTTAAGATAGATGAGCATAAACTCGCAGCTTACCATGCAGCAATGCTGAATGGCGGATTGTTTGTATACATCCCCAAAAATGTGCAGGTGAAAGACCCTGTACAGATGGTAGTCCTTCATGATGATGAAGAAGCATCGTTCTTCAACCATGTATTGATTGTAGCTGACGAAGGTTCCGAATTGACTTATGTGGAAAACTATTTGTCTACAGTCGAACACTCTAAAGAACAGTTCAATATCATTTCTGAAGTCATTGCAAAAGATAATGCGAAAGTCACATATGGTGCAGTCGATTTCCTGACTGAAGGATTTACAGGCTACAACAACCGACGTGGTATAGTCGGTAGGGATGCACTTATAGATTGGGCATTGGGCCAGATGAATGACTCCAGTGCAATCATAGACAACACAACATATCTGATGGGCGACAACTCAAAATCAGATTTGAAGACTGTTGTTGTTGGCCGCGGAGAACAGGTGCTCAACTTCACTTCGCAGATCATCCATTACGGCAAAGATTCAGAAGGCCATATATTGAAGCATGGTGTAATGAAAGATAGTGCAACTAGCATCTTCAATGGTATAGGGTACATTAAACACGGCGCAACACGCAGCGATGCACAGCAGGAATCAAGGGTGCTTATGCTGAGTGAACGCGCAAGGGGTGACGCGAACCCGATTCTCCTGATAGATGAAGATGATGTTACTGCAGGCCATGCGGCATCTGTCGGGCGTGTAGACCCGCTTCAGATGTTCTATCTCATGAGCCGTGGCATATCCAGAAGAGAAGCTGAAAGGCTCGTTATCCACGGTTTCCTGGATCCAGTCGTACGCGCTCTGCCGATAGAATCCGTCAAGAACCAACTCAGGGATGTTATTGAACTGAAAGTACTTTCAAAATAAGCTTTAAAGGGGTTTTCCCGAATGAACGTGAATGATATCAGAAAGGATTTCCCAATCCTTGATCAGCAGGTCAACGGCAAAGACCTCATCTACCTGGATACATCAGCGACGAGTCAGACACCGTCGGTTGTCATCGATGCGATGACCGAATATTACCAGTCATATAACTCGAATGTTCATCGGGGTGTCCATACACTTGGGACTCATGCAACTGAAGGTTATGAACAGGCCAGGATGAAAGTGAAATCCTTCATCAATGCCAAACGGTTCGAAGAGATTATCTTTACTAGAGGCACCACTGCAGCAATCAATCTTGTAGCACGGAGCTTCGGTGATATGATCATTGAACCGGGTGATGAAATTGTAGTGACTGAAATGGAACACCACGCTAATATTGTCCCATGGCAGGAGCTCGCCAAGCGGACTGGGGCTGAACTGAACTTCATCCCGATGGCAGCGGACGGCACATTGACCAAAGACAGTGTCGAAGCCACTATCGGCGATAAGACGAAGATTGTCGCAGTCACGCATGTGTCCAATGTGTTGGGGACGATCAACGATATCAAAAGCATCGCTGAAACGGCCCATAATAACGGTGCCTATATTGTAGTCGATGGTGCGCAGGCAGTGCCTCATATGACGGTTGATGTACAGGATCTGGATGTTGATTTCTATGCGTTCAGCGGGCATAAGATGCTTGGCCCAACCGGTATCGGCGTCCTTTACGGCAAAAGTGAACTCCTTGACGAAATGCCGCCCATAGAATATGGTGGCGATATGATCGATTTCGTCGATCTCAGAACATCCACTTGGACAGATTTACCTGTGAAGTTCGAAGCTGGTACGCCGATGATTGCTGAAGCAATTGGTTTGGCCGCTGCTATCGACTATATAAGGGAAATCGGTCCGGAAACGATTCTGGCTCACGAAAAAGAACTTGCGGACTACGCCCTTTCGCGGATGAAGTCATTGGAGGGCATAGAAATCTATGGTCCGGATTCCCGTGCCGGGTTGATTACATTCAACTTGACCGATGTGCATCCACATGATCTTGCGACCGCCCTTGATTCAGAAGGGATTGCAGTCAGAGCGGGCCATCATTGCGCGCAGCCACTTATGAAATGGCTGGGCGTATCATCTACAGCACGCACGAGTTTCTATATATACAACACGAAAGAAGAGATTGACAGCTTGATCGAAAGCCTTAAGCGTACGAAGGAGTTTTTCTCTTATGAATTTTAATAACCTGAATCAACTATACCGGTCAGTCATAATGGACCACTATAAGAACCCACGCAATAAAGGGGTCATTGAGAACGGTACAATGACGATAGATATGAACAACCCAACATGCGGAGACCGCATTCGTCTTACGTTGAACGTCGTCGATGAAATAGTCGAGGATGTCAAGTTTGATGGCGAGGGCTGTTCCATTTCAATGGCCAGTGCCTCCATGATGACTGAATCGATCACCGGTAAAAATATCAATGAAGCACTTGCCATGGGGGATGAATTCAGCAAGATGATGTTGGGTGAAGACTATGATATCACTGAAGATATGGGTGATATCGAAGCGCTGTCCGGAGTCACCCAATTCCCGGCACGTATCAAATGTGCCACACTATCTTGGAAGGCCCTTGAAAAAGGCGTCAAATCCTCTGACAGCAAACTATGAGAAGGAGTGAGTTGAATGGCTAAACAAGAACTAGAAATGGAAGATTACAAATACGGTTTCCATGATGAAGATGTCTCCATTTTCCGTTCGGACCGCGGTTTGACAGAAGAAATAGTAAGAGAGATTTCGAACATGAAAGAAGAACCGCAATGGATGCTGGACTTCCGTCTCAAATCATTGGAACATTTCTATAGAATGCCAATGCCGACATGGGGCGGAGATCTTTCAGAATTGAACTTTGATGAAATCACGTACTACGTGAAACCTTCTGAACAGTCAGAGCGTTCATGGGACGAAGTTCCAGAAGAAATCAAACGTACTTTCGATAAATTGGGTATCCCAGAAGCAGAACAGAAATACCTTGCGGGTGTTTCCGCACAGTATGAATCAGAAGTGGTCTACCACAACATGGAGCAGGATCTGGAAGATAAAGGTGTAATCTTTAAAGATACAGATTCCGCACTCCGTGAAAACGAAGACCTCTTTAGGGAATACTGGGCAACAGTCATCCCACCGACAGACAACAAATTCTCGGCGCTCAACTCTGCAGTATGGTCAGGTGGTTCATTCATCTATTGTCCACCAGGCGTTAAACTCGATACGCCACTCCAGGCATACTTCAGGATCAACTCTGAAAATATGGGACAGTTTGAACGTACCCTGATCATCTGTGATGAAGGATCAAGCGTTCACTATGTAGAAGGTTGTACAGCGCCTGTCTATACGACGAATTCCCTGCACTCGGCTGTTGTTGAAATCATCGTCAAAAAAGATGCCTACTGCCGTTATACCACAATCCAGAACTGGGCTAACAACGTGTATAACCTTGTTACGAAACGTACATTCGTCGATGCCAATGGTACGATGGAATGGGTAGATGGCAACATTGGGTCTAAGATTACAATGAAGTATCCTTCAGTCTTCCTAAAAGGCGAAGGTGCACGCGGAATGACGCTCTCAATCGCGCTTGCAGGTAAAGGACAACTGCAGGATGCCGGAGCTAAAATGATTCACCTGGCGCCTAACACATCATCTACAATCGTTTCCAAATCGATTGCAAAGCAAGGTGGTAAAGTGTCCTACCGTGGCCAAGTCCACTTTGGAAGAAAAGCCACTGGTGCACGTTCCAACATCGAGTGTGACACACTCATCATGGATAACGAGTCTACATCAGACACAATTCCTTACAACGAAATCCTAAACGATAACATCTCCCTCGAGCATGAGGCTAAAGTTTCCAAAGTTTCAGAAGAGCAACTCTTCTACTTGATGAGCCGCGGAATTGGAGAAGAGGAAGCGACAGAGATGATTGTCATGGGCTTCATCGAACCATTCACGAAAGAACTGCCTATGGAATATGCAGTTGAGATGAACCGCCTGATTTCATTCGAAATGGAAGGTTCCATCGGTTAATATCAGTAACAACAAAAAAAGCCTTATCACCAATGTGATTTGACCCCCTCCAGGTTTACAGATGAAATAAAACATCTGTAAACCTGGAGGGGGTTCTTTTATGACTGACAAATATTATTCATTTGAAGAAAAGCTGAAAATGATTCAGGAATTGAGGGTAGGCATCAGTCCAAGCCATATATCCACAAAGCATCAGGTGTCTGTTGAGACACTTAGAAAGTGGCGGATAAAGTATGAGAAGCATGGTGCTGAGGGATTAAAGAAACGGGACAGGCATAGAACATATACCCGCGGCTTTAAAAAAATGGTCGCAAAAGAATATATGAATGGAATGATCTCCACTCACGAACTCGCACACAAATATGACATACCGTCGAAAACAACTGTTCGGAATTGGATTATACGTTACAATAATGGTGAAGAAATAAGAACGACGCGGGAGGGAGCTTCACCATTGACCAAGGGACGGAAAACAACGTACGCAGAACGGGTTGAGATTGCGCAGTATCATGCACAGGGGGATATCAGTTATCGTGAACTTGCCGAAAGATTTGAGGTGAGTTACCAGCAGGCCCGGAATATCATTGTGAAATACAAGGAATATGGTGAAATCGGCCTTGAGGACAGACGCGGAAAAGGAAAATCAGAAGACCAGCTCACTGAGACGGACCGCTTGAACAGAGAAATTTCCATGCTCAAAGCAGATAAACGAAAGCTTGAGGTGGAGAACGCCCTGCTAAAAAAGTTGGAGGAACTCGAGAGGGATTAAAATACAGCCGGGTTCCCAGTCACACGCTCCACACTGCCATCACTACGTTGCATAATGAAGGCTATGCCATCTCTGAATTATGCCATACGGCAGGCATCTCAAGACAAGCGTATTATCAATATCAGAAACGCCCCGTGCCACACGCTGAAGCAGAGAATGACACAGTGGCCAGTGCGATTGCCGAAATCTATGTTGAAACGGACGGCATCTATGGCTATCGTCAGATGTGCCATGCGGTCAACAAAGCCTTGAGGACGGGGTATAACAGGAAACGCATCTATCGGCTGATGACACGGATGGGCTTGAAATCGGTGACCCGGATCAAAAAGAAACAATACGTCCCCCACACACCGCAACAGGTCGCTGAGAACGTATTGAACAGAGATTTCCACGCAGCCCATGTGAATGAGAAATGGCTCACCGATGTGACTGAATTCAAAGCGCTGAACGGAGAGAAAGCCTACTTGAGCGCGATCATCGATCTGTACGACAACAGTATTGTGGCCTACAAATTCGGCCGTTCAAACAATAATCAGCTTGTTTTTGATACATTCACTTCTGCGATTCAAAAGCACCCGCAGGCAACGCCGCTTGTGCACAGTGACCGTGGCTTCCAGTACACCTCCTACGGCTTTAAAAAGATTCTGGATGCCCAGCAGATTCAACAAAGCATGTCCCGCGTCGGAAGATGCATCGATAATGGCCCGATTGAAGCATTCTGGGGAAAAATCAAATCGGAACGGTTCCACATCAGACGCAAGCAGAAGTACTATGCGGATTATCAAACAATTATAGAAGACATTACACGCTATATTGAGTTTTACAACCACCACAGACCGCAACACAAATTCAAGGGATTGAGTCCGCTGGAATTCAGGGCATTGGCGGCATAGAAAAACGCCTGAGAATCTCCATTCTCAGGCGGGAAACATTTATATTATTTCATCTGTCAACTTGGTAGGGTTCAGATCAATGTGATAAGGCTTTTTTTTGTTGGTATAAATTTTTAGATGAAAGTTTGCACCAACGGAGAAGTGAGGATGATCATCATGAGTAATATCAGGACTAGATAGAAGATGGAGTAGCGGAGATTCATCTTGGCCCATATCTTTTTATCTTCTGAGGCATGCCCCCGAGAAGCGATGAAGATCCAATAGAAAGTCAGTATTGCTGTTGTTACAGAGAAAAGCCAGCCCATAGAATCGATGAGCATAATGGGGAAGGGCAGGAGCATGATGACATATACCATAATCTGTCTGATGGTGGCGTCTACTCCCCGCACTACCGGCAGCATTGGTACGCCAGCGCGTGAGTAATCAGCTAATCTTCTTATGGCGATGGCATAAGTGTGTGGGATCTGCCAGATGAGCAATAGATAGAACAATGCCAGCGGTACAATATGGTAGGCAGGCGCAATTACAGCCCAGCCGATCAAGGGGGTAAAGGCACCAGAGATGCTTCCGACAATCGTGTTCATCGTATATCTGCGTTTCGACCAGAATGTATACAGCACAACATAAAAGAACCAGCCGGCAAATGAATAGATGAAAGCTTCGGCTGTTGTAGCAGACATGATGGCCAAACCGAGTAGAGTAGAAATGATACCCGACCATAGGACTGCCTTTAATCTAAAAGCCCCTGTCACAGTTGGCCTGTTCTGTGTCCGGGTCATTAAGCGGTCTAAATCTGCCTCATACCAATTGTTGAGCATCAACGCTCCCGAAATGACGAGCGTGCTGCCGATCATCATCAGAAAAAATATGCCCAGATGATCTATAAAACGTTCTCCGTTGAAGTATAGCGCGAGCCAATATGCAGTAAAAACAGGGAGCACATTAGCCAAAAGCACCTTACCTTTAAGCAGATATTTCAGATCAGAAAAAAAGGAGACGAGCTGGTATGTATAGCTCCGATCTCTTATTAATGTTTTATCTTCCAAACAAGTTCCCTCGCAAATAATATATTGATGACCTTCCATACCATTATAACAGCAACTATCTTTGGAAGGATGGACATACGCTCTCCATATTACCAAATCCGGTACAAAAAAAGAAAGCATGGCTACATGCTTTCTTCAGTACCATTAGAATAAATAATGGTTGCCATTAATCAGATTATGGATGGAATATCCAAAGTCCATTTGGAGGTGTGGATAATCCTTGAAAGATTCCCAGTCCCCGCCCCAGGTGAACCCGAGGTTTTTAGCAATCTGTGCGACCTCGAACCAATCCGGGTAGCCGTTGCCATTGCCGTCATATTCTAAATCCCAGATGACATCATGACCGACTTCCAGCGCGAAATCGACCGCCAAGCCATAATTGTGGTAGGATTCCCCGGCCTGGGCATTAGTCACTATGTAGCCTGCTGTAGTACGTCCCTGCGCGTAGAGTCTGTCCTGCTCTTCAAATGACCGGAAACCGTCTGTAAAGCGTATGTTGATGCTGCGTGCAGCAGCGTGCTGCCTCAATAGCTCTGCGTGCTCTGCAACTACTGGATGCAAGCCTTGAGGTTGTCTTGTTTCCTGCCACTGTTCAGCAGATGCTGTTGATGGGGCGCTAAGTAAAAATGCAGTGATTGTAAAAAGTGTCGCAATCGCAAATGACAAAGATCTGATGCCTTTTCTCATAAAGGTGTAATTCTCCTTTGTTTAGTTGTTTATCCTTTCTTACGTTAACATAGTGATTGGAGATTTCAATGTATTCTGAGAAATCATATAGAATTGTAATGAAAATGTAATGATAGCTGAAATACTACTATTGGAAAACTTAAATGAGTTCAGATTATATGTAAATTTTTATTTTTACTATAGAGGTGTATAATGACATATAAGATAGAGGAGGGGTTTGATGAAGATAGTAGGCAGAAAGGAAATGGAGGAAACCGAGCGCTACGTCATTGAAAATATAGGGTTACCGGCTAAGGTGTTGATGGAACTTGCCGGGAATCATGTAGCTGAAGAAATAAAGTCGATCTATCCTGATCAAGGCACGTCCATCGTGATACTGCTTGGTGGAGGCAACAATGGCGGCGATGGGTTCGTCATCGCGAGGCGTCTGTTTGATGCGGGATATGAGCCGATGGTATGGCTTCTTGCGAAACCCGAAAAGCTTAAGGGGGACGCCCATCTACAATATAAGGTTTATTTAGCGAGAAAACTGCCTCTACATCACTTGGAAGATGGGGGGGAGCGTTTAGAGGAGGACCTAGAGAAAGCTGAAGTCGTCATCGATGCGATACTTGGTATAGGTGGAGAAGGCCCGGTGCGCGAGCCGTTCAAACATGTCATTGAAGCGGTGAATGGTAAAGTGGATGGAGAAATTATTGCGGTGGATATTCCATCCGGCCTGTCATGCGATACGGGCGAGGCAACAGATGTTGCCATACAGGCAAATATTACATATACGTTCGCTTTTCCAAAACGCGGCTTCTTTCTGCAACAGGGGCCATCCAGTATAGGCAGATGGCATGTGAAAGATATTTCCATCCCTTCTTCCATTGCAGAAACCGTCAAATCCAATCTGCCTGAAGTCGTAACCCTGGCACGCGCGCAAAAGGCACTGCCGACACGTCATCAGTTCGGACATAAGGGGACGTTTGGCCATGTGCTTGTTGCAGGCGGGTCAAAGCCCTATATCGGGGCCCCTTTGCACAGTGCCGAGAGTGCTTTCATGACGGGCGCCGGGCTTGTAACGTTGCTTGTGCCTGAGGATATATATACGGCTGTAGCCAGTCAGAACAAGAATGCGTTGCTCCGCACACTACCTAGTGAAGACGGCCATTTCATCAGCACTGGTATGGAAGATCTCCCGTTCGAAGAGCTGGACGTCCTGGCAGTCGGTCCTGGTCTCGGCCGCTTTACTGGTGGCCAAGAATTTCTACAGCGTCTAATGGAGGGACTCGGAGGACAGCCTCTCGTCATCGATGCCGATGGCCTCTACCATATAAAAGGTCAGCTCGGCAGAGTATCCGAATATGCAGGTGAGGTCATACTGACACCGCATCCTGGAGAGATGGCCATGCTGCTTGGCAAGGAAGTTTCAGAAGTAGAAGCTGATAGGTTGGGCATTGCCCATGAATTTGTCCAAAAATATGGTGTCAATCTGATTCTTAAGGGGCATCGTACCGTCATTGCGACACCTGATGCCCTGCTGGTCAATCAAAACGGTAATGACAGCCTTGCCAAAGGGGGGAGTGGTGATGTGCTGACTGGTATAATCGCTTCTTTCCTTGGACAGGGCGCCAGCCCCCTGGAGGCCATGACAGCAGCCGTCCACCTTCATGCAACAGCCGGTGAATCAGCTGCCATCCGCCTGTCTCATTACAGTGTAACCCCAGAAGACGTGCTGGCTGAAAGCAGATATATCATGAAGGAATGGGAGGTAGGGAAATGAAGGAGAAAGCACTAAAGAGCGGTAACGGTAATCTATTTAAAAATAATGTGCCGACCAGCGGCAAACTGCACCTGACGTCTGAAGCAATTTATCATATTCCTCAGGCAATGAACCTAGACCGTAAAGAGACAAAGATAATGCTTGAGGAAATCGAGCAAGTAAAAGTCATAAATTTTAAAGTGTTGAAGCTGATACCGATCACTAATGGTCTACAGGTCACACTGAGAGATGGTAGAAATATGAGATTCATAGTAAATGGAAGGAAGAGATGGAAGAAACATATAGAGCAAGCACTCACGCATCGTGGATTCAGTGATTCGATAAAATAAAAGGGGGATTCAGATGAAGCAAGGGGACTTCAGTTTCAAAGGGCTTAAAATGGTAGTCAGGGCAATAGCGGTGGTGACCTCAAGCATAGCAACGATCATCTCTACTGCACTGCCGCTTCTGCTGGGCTATGATATCACAGTACTTGGCCTATTTGGTCTATCCCTGCTGCTTGTCACAGGTGCACTCCTCGTACACGGTGTGCTGACGCATGTATTGAATGATCTGATGGACTTCGAATCAGGTACCGATCAGGCCAGTCCTGCCTTGTTGTCCGGTGGCAGCCGCGTCATCCAGGATGGTGTAATGTCTCTTGGGACACTGAGGCGGATGGCGGTTTCAGCAATCATCATTCTTCTATCTGCCGGGCTCCTTTTTATGGTGCTGGGCCAATTCAAGCTTGTCATCTTGACGCTCATCGGCATCTGGGGTGCTGTAACCTATTCAACCAGACCGTTCATCTTTGCCTATCGGCCGTTCCTTGGAGAATGGCTCAGCCTGTTCCCATCTATGCTGCTGCTTGGTCTTGCGGCGCCATGGATCATGTTGGATTCCGTTCCATTATGGGCATGGCAGAATGCTACGATCAATGCTCTTTGGTGCATGGCATGGGTGATGGTGCACCATATCCCTGATTTGAACGCCGACCGGAATTCTGTTCCAAAGAAGCGGACGTCGGTCGTCTGGTCGGTCGAACGCTACGGCCTTTATCGGGCGGGACTTCCGGCCTTGATTTATCTCGTATTGGTTTTTCTTATCGTCATGACAATGATATCAGCCCGACCGATTGGAGCTGTTGGTGCATTATTGATGCTCGGATATGCCATCTATCTGATTTTAAGCATGGATGTAAAAAATGTCGAACAAGTCACGCAACGTGAAAAGATATTACTTCTGCTCGCCATGAGCACTGCGATATGGTTGGGCATATTCTACTGATGGCAGACCAGCTGCCGAGACGAGTCGTTCGTTTCATTGGCATAGGTATAGAAAAAGCAATCGGACCATGATGGTCCGATTGCTTTTCTTCAAGCTGTGGCAGGCTCTCATGCAGCCTCTTTCCTTCCTGTGGAAATATAGATGGCAACGCCTAGTATGATGATGATCCCAGCTACTTGATACCAACCCATGCTTATGTTGAGCCAGAGGACTGAACTCACCACGGCTGAAACAGGTTCCACTATGCCGAGGACTCCCGCTTCCTTTGAAGAAAGGTGTTTCAAGCTGCTGATATAGAGCAAAAAGGCAAGAGTAGTGCCTAAAAGGACGGAGAGCAGGAGGATAATCACCAGGGTAGGTGTCCAATCAAAACTGAAATCGAAATCCCATACGGGATGGATGAAATTCATCGCTATACCGCCGATGAGCATTGATCCCCCGACCAGTTGCAGGGGGTGCAGCCTATAGAGCAGCACTTGGGCATGCAATGTGTAGTAGGCGAGCGCGATGCTGGAGACGACTCCCCAAAATAGTGCTGGGCCTGGTACGATGAGTGCCGTCAAATCTCCATTGGTGGCAATCAGTACTACACCTGTAATCATACCAATAATGATGAAGGCATCTGCTGTTGTCCATTTGGCATACTTTCTGATGATCAGCCACATTATGATATAGATGGGGCCGGTATATTGAAGGACGGTCGCTATAGCAGCGTTACCGTAACCGATTGCCGCCATGAATGAATACTGCACCATGGTCATCCCGAATAGGCTGAAGATGATCAGCATCAACAACGTTCTTCGATCGAGTCTTACGGGTTGATGCTTCCTGGAAAACAACCAGTAGGCACTGAGCAGGATGATGCCGCTTATAATCAATCTGAATGATACATACCACTCTACCGTAACTGGAGTATTCCTGAATATGTAGTCTGCGGCTGTCCCACCGAGTCCCCATAAAGCAGCCCCGATCAGGACGAATATTAAACCTCTTATATGTTTTACTTCTGAATCCATTTATATTTGCCTCCTTTTGCATTATGCAAAGCATAGTCCAACATTTTTCCAATTTCAATAGGAAAAGCATTTTAAATGATATACTGCAGATATATCATAAAATTGGAGGGATAAACATGGCACTTGATCAATGGTTCAGCCAAGCAATTGCAGCTGAAACCTATATTGAAGAGATGCAAAAGCACAAAGAAAATTTGCAGAAGGTATACGATGTCTTCGAAATACCTGATGACGAGTCATTTTTCCTGGAATTGGAGAACCAAAATCTACGGGTGATCGCCATCACCGAAGACTGGTGTGGGGATGCCATGATGAACATACCGATATTGCTTCATTTAGCCGAGAAGAGTCATATGCCGGTTAAAATGATACTGAGGGACTCGAATCTTGAATTGATGGATCAATATTTGACGAATGGGAAGTCACGCTCGATTCCGATATTCATCTTCATCGACGAAAATGGCCGTGAAGTGACACATTGGGGGCCGCGGGCAGAAGCGGTGGAGCAGGAAGTGGCGGAGATGAAAAATCAACTTCCGGATAAAGGCCATCCACAATACGAGGAAGCCTTCCATAGCCTCATCGCCAAGCTTACAGAACGCTTTACTTCGGATGCTGATTTTTGGAATGCCACATACGACAGCATCAAGACACAGCTGAAAAAGAACTTATGATGACAAAAGGGCACACCCGGCGGGTGTGCCCTTTTACATTTATTTTGAGTTGTATGTGAGACCTATGAACTGCATCTTCTGGTTGAATAGCTTCGGATAGGACATATAGCCTACCATGACGGAAGACAGGGAAGCTGTAGTCAGTATCAGGAACAGGACCAGCAACTGATACATGACCGCTTCTATCGGATCGGCCCCACCGATTATGAGCCCACTCATCATGCCAGGCAATTGGACGAGACCCATGGTCTTCTGGGCTTCGATGGTGGGGATCATGCTTGTCTGGATGGCGGATTTCAAACTTTTATCTATAGCTGTCTTAGGTTTCCCGCCCATTGAAAGGATGAGTTCGATCGTTTCATCGCTACGCTCGACCTCATCTTTAAACTTGTTCAGGAACAGTAGGGACAGCACCATACAGTTGCCGATGACCATTCCGCTGATCGGAATGACTTCTTCCGGAGTGAAGGGGATGATGCCGAAGCCGAGCATGATTCCCATCGTCACCAGTTCGACCACGACGAGTGTGATGACGATCATCAAGGTGATGCCTGGTATCCCTTCTCCTTTTTTGATGACGTTCTGGGTTGCGGCTGCAATCATGAGCATGATCATCAGAATGATGAATATGACACTGCCGCTTTCAAACACGAAAGTCAGTATATAGCCGATGATCAGCAGTTGGATGATCGAGCGGACGGTGGCGATGATGATGTCCCTCTGCAACCCGAGTTTAAGAAAAAGCGTAAGAGCTAGGGGAATTGCGATAAAGACTAAGGACAGAGAAAGTTGGGCGAATGTCATAGTTCCTCCCCTTCCACAAATTTTTGTACCAGCGGATTGCTGGATTCGTCGATGAATGAAGCATCGCCAAATTCGATGAGCTCACCTTTACGGAGGAACCACATATCGTCGCTGACACGCCTTGCCTGGTCCAGGTCGTGAGTGATCCATATGACGGTCACATCATGTTTTCGCTGGAGCTTGACGATCATCCGCTCAACCTCTTTCACCATGCGGTAGTCGAGACTTGAAGTGATTTCATCGAGAAGCAGTACTTCCGGCTGGTTGACCAATGTACGGGCAATCGAAATGCGGCTTTTCTCCCCGCCTGATAAGGAGCGGATGTCCTGATCCAGCGGAATATCGCCGAGGTCCACACCATCAAGGAGTTCAGTAGCGTGTGCTTTGTCCAGTGATTCATTGAATATTGCTTTAGGGAGGTTGATGTTATCATACACTGTGCCACCAATCATCGGTGCGCTCTGAAAAGCCATCCCTATCTTCTTCCTGAGTTCTATCATATCCATGTTACGGATGTTTTCCCCTCTGAAGAATATCTCGCCTGAGTCCGGGGACAACAATCCGTTTATATGTTTCAGGCACGTCGTTTTGCCGGCGCCGCTCGGGCCGACGAAAGTAGTGATGCGTCCTTCTTTGAAGTGGCCGGTGATGTCATGCAGAATGTCCTTATAGCTGACATTGCTGAATTCTATTATGCTCATTGGATTGTACTCCTTGTATTATAGAATGATGAACCGTAATCATTATCATGAAGAAACGATTGGACCGCATAGCGGGAGAGATATGACAGCGTTCCATTCCGTTTGTCTGCCACCCAAAATTTAGTTTCTCAGTTCACTTTATGATACTGGACTTCGCCAACTTAGTGAAGCACTGTTGTTATTTATAATTATTATAAATAAATAATAACATGATTTGCTGTGATTATAAATGTCAGTATTGGATTTTTTCACCTTGCGCCTAATATAATTATGCGTAGGGGATATGGTATAATGAGGTAAGGTGATTTTTATGATCTATATCGGTTTGACAGGGTGGGGCGACCATCATAGCCTATATGCCGACCTGACAAATAAAAAAGATAAATTAACGGCTTATGCCTCCCATTTTCCTATTGTTGAACTTGATGCTACATATTATGCCATTCAACGTCATACGACAATTGAGAAGTGGTGCAATGAAACCCCGGAACGCTTCAAATTCATAGTCAAAGCACATCAGTATATGACGGGACACAGTGACTACCGGGATCACTATGATTCCATAAAGGATGTATTCGCAGCCTTTCGTGACATGTTAAGGCCAATGGAGCAGGCTGGCAAGCTCAGTTTTGTCCTCCTGCAGTTCCCACCATGGTTTGACTGCACCAGCAGAAACATTAAATACGTCAAGTATGCCAAAGAACAATTGGCCCCTTATAAAACTGCTGTCGAATTCAGGCACCAATCCTGGTTTACGGAACAATTCAAGGAGGATACATTGGCATTCCTGCATGCCAATAAAGCCATCCATACAATCTGTGATGAACCACAGGCAGGTATCGGCAGCATACCCTTCGTCAACCGGGTGACGGATGAGACAGCTTTCATCCGCCTACATGGCCGTAATGTACATGGGTGGACCCAGAAGGACCGTTCGAGTGAAGAATGGCGGAATGTACGCTACCTATATGATTATAACGGTGCAGAACTGGAGTGGCTGAAAAGGCAGGTAGATATACTGCGCCACAAGACGAGGGATATCCATATCATTTTCAACAACAACTCCGGAGGGCACGCTGCCGGAAACGCCCAACAGTTCATGGCACTGATGGGAATACGCTATGAGGGACTCTCACCCAAGCAGCTGAGACTGTTCTAGTTGATTTGAAGCAAGCATGCCATGATAATGACCAAGGTTCCCCTTCGGGTCCTTGAAGGAGTGATGCTTATGGAATATATCATCCTTATAATGATTGGTCTGATGGCCTCTGCCCTCGGCGCACTAGTAGGCATCGGTGGCGGCGTCATCATAGTGCCGCTGCTCATTTTCTTTGGCATCAATATGGGTATCCTTGATCGGATAACACCACAGAGTGCCGTTGGTACTTCGAGCATCATATTGATCGTCATCGGCTTGTCGGCAATGATCTCCTATGGACGCAGTAATCAGGTGGATAAGAAAAACGGTGGCTTGTTCCTGATCGGCATTATGCCAGGGGCCTTCATCGGGTCCTATGCGAGCCGTTTCTTTACAGTGGACAGCTTCAACTTATACTTTGGCATCTTCCTCATCTTCTTAAGCACCTTGCTTATCGTCAGGGATCGTATCAAGCCAATTTCAATTTTCCAGGATGAGCGTTACATGGAACCTCATGTGGATAATATGGGGGATGTGCACCATTATGGCTTTCCGGCTTATATCGCAATCATTTCAACCTTCATAGTAGGATTCTTCACCGGCCTTTTCGGTATCGGTGGAGGTGCCCTTATGACGCCGTTGATGCTGCTCGTTTTCCGTATGCCGGCAACAATCGCAATCGGGACCAGCATGATGATGGTGTTCTTCTCTGGAAGTGCGGCTGCATTCGGTCATATACTGCAGGGGAACGTCGATGTCTGGTATGCTGCCTTAATCGTGCCTGCTGCCTTCATCGGTGCCAAAATCGGGGTGATGGCGAATCGTCATTTCAACTCGGACTCGCTGGTCGTCGTCCTGCGTACAGTCCTTTTATTGCTTGGTATCTACATGATCCTAAAGACCATCCTATAGAGGTGATTCAATGGAATTGAAACTTTTCCATACTAACGATATACACAGCAACTTATATAACTATAAAAAGATCAGTGACTTTCTGATCAACAAAAAACAACAATATAAAGATCACATGGTCTACGTCGATCTTGGGGACCATACCGATCGGGCCCATCCATATACTGAAGCGACACTCGGCAAAGGGAACGTCGAGCTGCTGAATGAAGCGGGGTGCGAGGTGGCGACGATCGGCAACAACGAAGGCATCACTTTGCAGAAAGAGGAGCTTAAGTCGCTCTATGATGATGCCGCCTTCGATGTCATCTGTGCGAATTTGCGGGAAGTTGGCAGTGCCCAACCTTATTTCAAACCTTACGTCATCAAGGAAATCAAAGGTATAAAATTCGGTTTCATTGCGGCTACCGTTGAATTCACGCCCTTCTATAAGGCGCTCGGATGGGAAGTGTCCGAAGCATTCGACTGGATCCTCCACGCAATCCGGGAAATCAATACTGAAGTCGACTGCATCATCATGATGAGCCACCTGGGCCGTTACGATGATGAATCCCTTGCTATGATGTTCCCTGAAATCGATGTGATATTAAGTTCCCATACTCACCACCACCTGGAAGAAGGGGAATGGGTTGGCGATACGCTGCTCGCAGCTGCCGGACGGTTCGGTGATTACGTCGGGGAAGTTACGCTCGATTTTGAAGCGGGCAAATTGGTGGATAAGCGTGCACGTCTGTATAACACTGACTATCTGACGGGAACGGAAGATAAGTATTATGACAGGGGACGCCAACTGTTGTCGACAGTCGTCAAACATGATGTGGCGCCTATAGAAAGGCGGCTCTATTCGACAGGAAGGTTCATCTCCAGACTTGCGGAAATGGTGCGAATATTTACAGATAGTGATGTCGGCCTTCTGCATACAGGGTTGATCGCAAAGCCGTTTGCCGGTGGAGACCTGACCGAATATGACCTGCATAAAGTGTTGCCTCATGCCATCAATGCAGTACAGATCGAGTTGACTGGACGTGAGCTGAAGGAAGTGTTCAATCAGGCTGCCCAAAATGAATTCAAGGATGAAATAGTGCGGGGGCTTGGCTTCAGAGGGGATATATTCGGCTGCTTCGTCATGGACAACATTGGATATATACAATCTGAGCGGGAATACTACATCAACGGTGAAGTGATACAGGACCGTAAGACCTATAAGCTCGGAACATTGGATATGTATACGTTCGGCAGGATATTCCCCCAATTCCGCTATTCGAAGAAAGTCTATAAGATGCCTGAATTCCTGAGGGACATCGTAAAGATGTATGCCGATAAACTGTAGTTGTAATATGACGTATATGTGCTATAATGTCATGTATTAACTTAATAATCGAAAGTAGAGGTTGCAACGACCAATAGTACCGGAAAGGAGCAGACATGCTTTGATGTTCCGGGAAAGGGGAAGTTGCCGAAGAAACCGCCTGGTAGGGGGGTATTCTGGGATCCGGTTCAATAGGCCGGGTACTATCATTACGATGATGCGCTACGTAATTGTGATGGACGTCACAGTGGCTGATTCTGTAATGCTGCTGTGGCGTCTTTTTCTTTATCATCGTAAAATCACATTCACATTTTTTATTGGAGGTTAAAAATATGCAGAGCATATTGAATTGGGAGTACATATCACTGATTCCCCCGTTACTTACATTACTGCTGGTCTTGTTGACGCGTAAGGTGGGCATCAGTCTGGGGATAGGGATCATAACATCAGCGCTTGTCGTGGCAGGTGCTGAGGTGACTGGGACTTTAGGTGTCATATGGGACGCTTTTCTGCTTATTTTCATAGATGGGGGCAGCATTAATACGTGGAACGCTTTCATACTTATATTCTTAAGCCTCCTTGGTATCATGACTGCCTTCATGAACATGTCCGGTGGTGCGAAAGCCTTCACGGCTTGGGCATTGACGAAAGTGAAATCCAGAAGAGGCGCGACATTTGCTACAGCGCTACTTGGAATCATCGTTTTCATCGATGATTATTTCAGTGCATTGATCGTAGGTCAGGTGGCTAAGCCACTGACTGATAAATATCAGGTTTCACGCGCGAAATTGGCCTATTTCATCGACACGACGGCCTCTCCCGTTTCTGTTGTGTCACCGATCTCCAGTTGGGGGGCAGGTATAATGGGACTTGTGGCGCCCCTGATAGCTGCTGCCGGGATGGTCAGTGTTACGCCATTTGAAGCGTTCATCTATATGATCCCGATGAATTTCTACGTCATCACGGCAATTGCGATGATGTTCATCGTCATCTTCGTGAAGTTCGATATTGGTGCAATGAGGAAGCATGAAACCCGCGCGATACAGGATGGAGAACTGTTCGGCAGTACACGTGAGGTGCCGGGTGAGACGGATGAAGATCTTCCGGTCTATGAGAAAGGGTCGGCCAAGGCACTCATCGTACCGATATTGGGTCTTGCTGCGACAGTCATCTTATTCATGTTCATAACAGGGGTGATTGCAGGCGGGTCATTTGATGTCTTCAGCATATTCGAGAACACTATGGTGACACACTCCCTCGTCCTTGGAGGGATCGTCGGTCTTGTACTTAGCCTGTTCTATTATTTCAGATACACAAGAAAAGATGAACATTTCGGTAAAACTGAAATTTGGTTGGGCATCAAAACAGGTTTCATGGCAATGTTCCCCGCTATTCTAGTCCTCACACTGGCTTGGATGATAGGGGATCTGATCGGTCAGATCGGCACAGGGGAATTGCTTGGTGGAATGGTTGAGAGCTCCAATATGCCCACCAGCGTACTCTTGGCAGTAGTCTTTATAGTGGCATGTCTGATGGCACTGGCCACTGGCACAAGCTGGGGTTCTTTTGGAATACTGATTCCGATTACCGGCGAGATCATGATCTCCCTGAATGAAACAGAGTTGTTGTTGCCGAGCATCGCAGCTGTACTGGCGGGTGCTGTGTTCGGAGACCACTGTTCCCCGATCTCCGACTCGACCATACTGTCCTCGACCGGTGCCGGATGCAACCACATCGTTCATGTGATTACTCAGCTGCCATATGCCATCGGTTCTGCATTGATTGCAACAGTGGGTTACTTGGTGCTCGGATTCACATCCAGTCTACTGCTATCACTCGGAGTTATTGCAGTATTATTGATATTGGTCGTCGCCATATCGAAAATGGTTAATTCACCAATAGAAGAAAGAGGCTCTGAAGCCTAGTGAGTAGGAATCCCCGTCCTCAGTCTGAGGCGGGGATTTCGTCAATCCAGTGAAATATCCTAAACCACCGCATGAAGTCCCTCTGAATATGATAATATGAATTTAATGCTTAAATTATAAGTACTATCCCACTCATTCTGAAAAGTTCAAAGGAGTGGCGATGGCAAAATTTACAAGGGTTTTCAGGCCGGGGCGGGCAAGGTAGGCCGAAATTGACGAAGTATTGAAGGGTGAATCAGATGATTACAATCGATCATATGCATTTTGAACTTATAGAAGATTACCGAGAAGCATTCGATGAAGCTCAATTTGAAGGGAAATACAGTGAGGTCCTTAACAAGTATGACTACATTGTAGGAGATATCGGTTATGAGAAGTTGAGGTTGACCGGCTTTTATCGGGACAGTAAAAAGAAGGTTGAGCCTGATAAGAAATTCAGTGCCATTGAAGACTACATCAATGAATACTGCAATTTCGGCTGCGCCTACTTCGTACTCCGCAAAGTACCGAAGTCCGAGCTGAAGGAACAGACGGAGGAGTCGGAGGAAAGGTAACCGGGAAATAATGTTGAAGCCGCAAACTCCCAAAAAAATGACTCGGATAAAAAGACATTGGCAGGCCACTTGACGCCTGAGGAATGAGAAAGACAACAAGAAAGCCTGCTTCCCTTATGGGATAAGCAGGCTTTCTTAGGCAATGCATCCATTTACACGATGACTTCCGACAGGAAAGACTCGACCTCAGCCGCCTGATCATCATCGTAGTCGAGGATGTAGGCGATATATCCTGGTTCCTCGAGGTCGTCGCTGCCGATTATTCCAAACCGGCTGCTTTGGGTATTCAGTACTAGACTTTTGCCGAAATAGCGTCCTGTCTGGATAATGGCCAGATCATAACGGCCATGTTCACCAACGAAACTGACATATCGCGTCTGGGTATCTTCTACATCATCATAAAGAAAGAAGTCGATCAAAGGGGTGTCCTCCAGTTAAAGTTATTGGGATTATGCTATCATATTAATAAGAGTGTTACAAAATTATCGTGATTGGAAGTGGCTTGGAACATGTATTTTGTAGATAAGGATATACTGAACGAACGTCTCCTGTACGTAGAGGGATTGACTGAGACATTCGAAAAAGTGGAAGGACTGGCGTTGGAACGCACTTGCCATATGCTGATCGAAGCGACGGTCGATGTCGGTAATATGATCATTGATGCTTTTATATTGAGGGATCCCGGCAGTTACCAGGATGTCATGGATATAATGGAAAACGAAGGTGTGATCCCGAAAGAAGATAACGAACGTTTCCGTGCTACGTTCAAATGGCGAAGCGAGCTGACACGCAATTATACGCGGCTCGATCATGACCAGATGAAACGGGATTTCGAAAGCGACCTATCCGCGTACAGTGATTTTAAACAGAATGTCCTGAACTTCTTTGAGAACGAAGGGCAGGCTGTCACAGCATTCAAGGGGGATGACAATGATGTATGAAGGCTACCTTATTGACCTGGATGGCACCATGTATAACGGTGGAACGGTCATAGAAGGGGCAATCGATTTTATAGACAGGCTTAACAAAGCCTCAATCCCTTATGTATTTTTGACCAATAATGCGACGAAGACACAAGAGGAGGCTGCCCAGAAGCTGATAGACATGGGTTTTGATATTCATCCCCGGACGCTATACACTTCAACCATGGCGACTGTCGATTATTTGAGCGCGGCCCACTCGGGGGCTGCGGTCTATGTTGTTGGCTCAGATAGCCTTAAACATTCACTGGAATCAGCCGGATTCAAAATCATCCAATCTGCAGATGAGCATGCCGATTATGTCGTCATGGGTCTAGACATAGAAATCAACTACGGAAAATTATCGGAAGCTGCCTTGTTGATTGCTGCAGGCGCAACATTCATATCCACAAATCCGGACCGCAAATTTCCAACAGAGAGAGGACTTGTACCTGGGAATGGCGCTTTGGCAGCGGTACTCAGCAGCGCTACGGATGTCGAGCCAGTCACTGTGGGTAAACCATCAGGAATTATACTGGAAGCGGCGATAAAAGCACTGGGGCTTCCAAAAGAGCGCGTGCTGCTCGTTGGGGACAATTATGATACAGACATCAAGACAGGACTTGAAGGTGGTGTGGACACCCTTCACGTGGACACAGGGGTGACCTCGAGCGAACAGGTCAGGCAACAGTCTCTGCAGCCGTCCTTCATGATTGAAAATCTCAAGGAATGGAGTGTTGAATAGATGAAGAAGATCGTCATTACAAGAAGGATCAATCCGGCTATGGTCGACAAGCTGAAAAAGGATTTTGAAGTGGTGGTGTGGGATGAGGACAACACACCAATGCCGCGGCAGAAATTTTTGAAGGAGACGAAGGACGCTCACGGTGTCATGACCATGCTGAGCGATAAAGTCGATGAAGAAATGCTTGGTGGCGCCCAGAATTTGAAAGTCGTCGCAAACTTGGCGGTCGGCTATGACAATATCGATCTCGAAGCTGCAAAGTCCCATGGTGTAATCATTACCAATACGCCTGATGTATTGACAGAGACGACAGCAGAGCTTGCCTTCACATTGATGTTGACATCAGCACGCCGCGTGCTGGAGGCGAACCGTGAGCTGATGGCGGGGGATTGGTCAGGATGGAGTCCCTACCATATGGCAGGCACAGATGTTTTCGGCAAAACGGTTGGTATATTCGGTATGGGCTCGATTGGCGCTGCTTTTGCGCGCCGTCTGAGCGGTTTCCGTACCAAGATCATATACCACAACCGTAGCCGTTCGGAAGCAGGCGACGAATTGGGCGCTGAATTGGTCTCCTTCGAAGAACTTATGGCAGAATCCGATTTCGTCCTATGTGCAGCACCGCTCACCGAAGAAACAAAGCATCGCTTCGATAAAGCGGCCTTCGATAAGATGAAGCGCAGCGCATATTTCATCAATATCGGCCGGGGCGCGCATGTAGTGGAGGAAGACCTGGCACAGGCTGTCCGAAATGGTGATATAAAAGGCGCAGCATTAGACGTATTCGAAAATGAGCCGATCAGCGACGCTCATCCGTTTACAGACATTCCGAACATGACGCTCCTGCCCCACATCGGCAGCGCTTCAGTAGATACGAGGAACAACATGATGAACCTATGCGTCAATAACATCATGGAAGTGTTGAATGGCGGAAAACCGATCACTCCGGTAAAATAAAAAGCCTGCGGGCTTTTTATTTTACATATATCGTCAACCAATTTAAATTAAAGGGTGACAATGACTCATTGGAAGTGCTATCATACTCAGAAAGAACAGGAGGGAATCATGCCTACAAAACATCTTGTCTATGTCGCAGTCTTCGCGTCACTCATCGCCATCGGTGCCCAGATCCGTATCCCGCTGGGACCTGTGCCCCTGACTTTCCAAGTTCCGCTAGTCCTGCTCGGAGGGTTGTTGCTCGGCCCGAAATTGGGGGCTTTGAGCGCCTTCGTCTACATGCTCATGGGTCTCTTTGGCCTTCCGGTCTTCGCCGGGGGAGGGGGCATCGGGAGCATATTTTCGCCTACCTTCGGCTTTATAGTGGGCTACATACCCGCCGCATGGTGTGCTGGATTTGGCTGCGTCCATCAAGTTACCGTCCTCAGGAGTTTCAGTTTCACATTTGCAGCCATCATGATAATTTTTTTAAGTGGATTATTTTATTTTATCTTTGCAATGAACATATTCCTCGATACCCCGGTAAATGCAGTAGAAGCCTTCAAATTGGCGGTATTGCCTTTCATACTAAAAGATTTGGCAGTTGGAATGGCAACGATCATATTTGCAAAGACACTGGTGAGGCGCGGGTTGAATATTGCGATATAACAAAACAGGGTGCCGCTTCGGCACCCTGTTTTAGCATCATTTCTGTTCGATTGCCCTTTGGATCGGCTTCAATTGGACATGACCATCCTGGATGATGTCATCGTTGATTGTGACGAGTGGATAGAACAGCTCATCATCGTTTATCCGTTCGATGATGTCAGTATCATAATCCGAAAGATTTTCATCATGATCCATATCTATATAATTGAAGTGGAGGTCATGATCTGGGTATTTGCGGTTCAGCACCGCCTGGAGCCATTCGTAGGTATCCTTCGACCCAGGTGCGTTCACACAGCTGGCACAGATGACATCGCGGCCATAGACGTTGATAGCATATTTCATTGAATAACATCCGCCTTTCTGATGATGGATTTTTCTTTCCAAATCCATTATAATACATATATAAGTTAATTGCGTAAGAAGAATAGGAGTGAATGGAATGACTACAGGACAAGATACAATGTACGAACGAGTAGATGAAGTACTGGATAAATTGCGTCCGTTTCTGCTGAGAGATGGTGGGGACTGCGAACTTGTGGATGTTGAGGACGGCATCGTCAAATTGCGCCTTCTGGGTGCATGCGGCACATGCCCAAGTTCCACAATCACACTCAAGGCAGGCATCGAGCGTGCTCTCCTTGAAGAAGTTCCAGGATTTGTAGAAGTAGAACAAGTCTTTTAAAATAACAACAGCCCCTGCATTCGCGGGGGCTGTTGTTTCATTTAGCTGTTCATGAGCCTAGACCCCGAGCTTATACATCCACAGCACACCGCTTTTCAGCATGCGGGCGATACGTCCGGTGACCGTCCTCTCCCTGAGGTAGGCAAAGCCTTCTTTTGAACCGAGTGAGCCGAGAACCCCCTGCATTTTGATGTCGGGCATTTCCTCTGGCAACGGCTTATTCTTAATGACTGCCTCGATGATTTCGGCAATCTGCTCTGCCTGGCCTTCGGCGACTTGGGCCGAAGGTGCGTGCTTGAGTGCTGCCGAGTCACCCACGACATACGCATCTTCAAAGCCTGGTATCTGGTGATATTGGTTCAATACCACACGCCCCCCCGGGCCGAACTCTACAGGAAGGTTGCGGACGACTTCAACAGGCTGAACCCCAGCAGTCCATATCGACATATCGAGGGCATGGGAGTCATCATTGTTGTAGACTGTATCGGCTGCGACTTCAACGATGTTGGAGTTTGGGATGACTTCGACGTCATTATCGTCAAACCATCTTTTGACGTACGCGCTGAGACGTTCAGGGTACATCGGCAAGATCCGGTCCCCGCGGTCGAAAAGCCGGATTTTAAGATCTTCACGTGCTTCACGGAGTTCGCTTGCTATCTCGATGCCGCTTAGGCCGGCGCCGATGATGCCCACTTTCGAGCCGGGATCCAAGTCGCCGATCTTCTCGTAGGTGGCACGGGACTGCCTGAGGCTTTGGATGCTGTATGTATGTTCAGCAGCCCCCGGCACCCCATGGTATTTATCTTCACAGCCAAGGCCGATGACGAGCATGTCATAATGGATCGTCTCCTTTTCAAGGGTCACAGCCTTGTTTTCGAGATCGATGCCGGTTATTGTATCAAAGAGCACTTTGACGTTCTTGTCGTCAGGAAAGTCCATCCGGACTTTGGTCTCGCTTTTAGTGCCCGCTGCGAGCGCATAGTATTCAGTCTTCATCCCGTGGAAGGGATTCACATCCACCAATGTGATGGTATAGCCGGAAGGGAGCTTAGGAGCTATGCGTTGGATGAAGCGCATATTTCCGTAGCCACCCCCAAGACAAACGATATTCTTCATAGTCAGTACCGCCTTGTTTTTAAATTCTAGTATATCCATTATAATAGTTAAGTATGTAAACTACAATGAATGGAATTAATATATAGTGGAAAGAAGGATAATAATGTTCACTCTCGTCGAATTCTGCTCATCCAACATGCTGAAGGGCACCGAAGACATCTACCAAAAACTCGATGAAGACCCAGGCATAGACGTGCTCGACTACGGATGCCTCAACAACTGCGGCTTATGCAGTAAGGCATTCTTCGTCTTGGTTGATGGCGAGATAGTCAGTGCGATGACAGCAGATAAGCTGCTCGAGAAGATATATAAACGCATAGAGAAGAACAATGAAAAGCTGGAAAAGGAATTTGATGATTTGAGTTGATTGCCCCAGTGCTTTATAATCAACAGTATAATATAATAAAAAATTAAAGAGGTGACGGTATGTCTCATATAACATTGACCGAAAGCGCAGCCTACGAAGTGAAGGATATGCTCGAGCAGAACGATATGGAAGACGGATACCTCAGATTCAAAGTGCAAGGTGGCGGGTGTACAGGCTTGACTTACGGCATGGGCGCGGAAACCGAGCAGACTGATAAAGATGAAGTGTACGAATTCTATGGCGTAAAAGTGCTTGTGGACAAATATGATATCCCAGTAATCGACGGGACGGTAATAGACTTCAAACAGTCGTTGATGGGTGGCGGCTTCACCATTGAAAATCCAAATGCCACACTGTCATGCGGATGCGGTTCCTCCTTCCGTACCAACGAAGTTGCGGGCGAACCGGGAGATTGTTAGAATCTGCACTGAATCACTTGAAATATGTGAAAGAAATCGCTAATATTATATAAGAATAATATTAGCGATTTTAGTTGTGGCAATGTTTATCGGAATAAATAACGAGAGAAAAGGTGACGTTACAATGAGTTTTGAAAGAAAGAAGATTCTTGTGTTGGGTGCAGGCTATGCAGGATTGCAGATGGTTTCAAACTTACAGAAGAAGCTGTCCTTCCAAGATGCCGACATTACGCTGATCAACAAGAATGAATATCACTATGAATCTACTTGGCTACATGAGACGGCTGCCGGCACCATGGAGTGGCAGGACGGCGTCTATCCTATAAATAAGGTGATCGATGCCCAGAAAGTGGTTTTCGTACCTGCTGAAGTGACTGCCATCAATAAAGATGAACAGACCGTCGAAACGACACACGGTAATTTCGATTATGATATTCTCGTGGTCGCACTTGGTTTCGAAAGTGAAACATTCGGCATCGATGGCATGGCAGACCATGCGCATTCCATCGTCAACCCTCAGACTGCGGTCAAGGCCTACCGCGAGATAGAAGAAAACATCGCCAACTATAAGCGTTCCAATGACCAGAAAGATCTCTCCATATTGGTCGGCGGTGCTGGATTCACAGGCATCGAATACTTGGGCGAGCTTGTTGAAAGTGTGCCGGAACTGTGTGAGAAATATGGCGTCGACTACAACAAAGTCAATATCACTTGCGTTGAAGCGGCACCAAAAATGCTGCCGATGTTCCCGGAAAATCTCGTGCAGTATGCAATGAAATTCCTTGAAGACCGCGGCGTCAAATTTATGGTCAATACACCTATCGTCGCTGCCAACGAAGATGGCTTTATAGTTGAAGTGAATGACGAAAAACAGCAGCTTGAAGCGAACAGTGTCATTTGGACTGCAGGTGTCCGCGGCAGTAAGCTCATGGATGAAACCTTCGAAGGCGTAAAACGCGGTCGTCTTGTAGTGGAACCTGACTTGACGGCAAAAGGATACGATAACATCTATGTCATAGGTGACGTTGCAGCTGTAATGAACGGTGAGGGTGAAAATGCCCGTCCTTACCCAACCACCGCCCAGATTGCAATGCAGCTTGGGGAACATACTGCGAAAAATATCGAATTGACATTGAAGGGCGACAAGAAGGAACCATTCGTGTTTTCCGATAAAGGCACCGTATGTTCACTCGGTTCGAACGATGGTATCGGCCTTGTGCTGGGGCGCGAAATAAAAGGTAAGAAAGCAGCCTTCATGAAACGTGTAGTCGATACAAGGGCAGTCTTCAAAATCGGCGGCCCGCTCCTCGCGTATTCGAAAGGCAAAATGTTCTGATAAATCGATAGTGCAGGCATGGGTATTTTATGCCCATGCCTTTTTCAGTTGGAGGTCAAATAAATGTCAATAATACAGCTAGCCATATCCATGCTGTTATTTTTTGTGCTGTTCTACGGCATAAGTTTCATCCTCAATATGATCCTGAAAATGACATGGTTGATGGTGGGGGTCTACCCGATCATTGTATTGCTCATCGTCGATGGAATATCGACGGCCGAGTATCTTACGAATACTGCAGGAGCGTTCAGTACGCTTGGGGAACACCTCGTGAACCTGCAGATTGCAGATATACTGATGCTCGGCAGCGGCCTTGTCGGGACCATACTTGCAGGAATGACGATACGTTATCTGCGCAACGCCGGATATCAGATGTTCTAGGGGGAATAGAATGAAATTTCAATATCGAGATAAATATATCGCTACGGATGAGCCGATCATCATCGGCCTGCCGAAGGATCCGGCAACTCTGTTGAATTTTGAAGAAGTGGACACCTTACTTAATGGCCAGCTTGAAGAGATGGTCGAGAAGGACATCCTGTCCGCAGAGTTCAAGAAAATCACCGCGACAGGTGTACATATTCAGCAGGACTACAGAAAAGTAGTCGCAATCGGCCTGGGCGATCAGGAGGCTTTTGAAGAGACGGGGATGCTGGAAGTGTTCGGGACGCTGTTTCAATATCTGAAGCAGTCTGATATCGCCGAAGGACAGATTTTAATGGACACGTTCGAGGTTAAAGGACAGAATTCGGCAGAAGCGCTTGCAATAATGTCAGAAGCGAGCATATATGAGTTCTATTCCTATAAGACCGATTCAGGCCCGGGCTTTGCGGAAACAGCCCACTTCTCATTGACTGGCACACGCGACATCAAAAATGATGTGGCGTACTACAGCACTGTCGGGGAAAGCATAGCATTGGCACGCAATTTCAGTGAGACGCCGCCAAACATCATGACGCCTGAGCACATGGCAGGGAAGATTGCGGATATCTTCAGTACCCATGAACATGTTACCGGAGAGATTAAAGATGAGCAGGTGCTGGAAGAGGAAGGGTATGGTCTGATTATGACCGTAGGCAAGGCTTCCGAGGCGAAGCCAAGGCTGGTCACGATCGAATATGCGCATCCTGAGGCGAAAAATCATAAGCCGGTTGCATTGGTCGGCAAGGGTATCACGTTCGATACTGGAGGCTACTCGATCAAATCCAAGACGGGAATGCCTGAAATGAAGTACGATATGAGCGGCGCTGCGAATGTCATCGGCATGATCCATGCGATTTCGAAAATGAAGCTTCCGGTCCACGTCATTGCCGTTGTGGCACTGGCTGAAAATATGGTTGATGGCAATGCGATGCGCCCTGATGATGTCTACACTTCCTACAGCGGCCAGACGGTTGAAGTGAAGAATACGGATGCAGAAGGCCGGCTCGTGCTGGGCGACGCAGTATTCCATGCTTCACAGTATTCTCCATCAATCATTATGGATTTCGCCACATTGACAGGCGCGGTGGTGGCAGCGCTCGGTACTGAACGGACGGGGATATTTACAAATAAATCGAATGAATTCCTAAAACCTCTGATAGAGGTGTCGGAACAGACCGGTGAAG
Organism: Salinicoccus jeotgali; assembly: GCF_055379195.1. Taxonomy (NCBI): domain Bacteria; kingdom Bacillati; phylum Bacillota; class Bacilli; order Caryophanales; family Staphylococcaceae; genus Salinicoccus; species Salinicoccus jeotgali. Next base: position 472,962 of record NZ_AP043830.1, read on the forward strand.
CAGTATGGCAATTGCCGATTTCTGACGTGGAAGAGCGCAATGTCCGCGCATCAGCTGTCGCTGATCTGACCAACCATGTTGAGAAGCCGGGACGCGCTTCATTCGCAGCATGCTTCATCAAACAGTTCGCGAACGGCACACCTTGGATCCATTTCGACATAGCAGGGACAGGCACTGCAGATTCACCGACCGCGTTCGGTCCGAAAGGGGCCACTGGGGTCATGATACGTACCATCGTTAAACTTTTTGAATCGGGGGAAATACATGAATAGCGGATTGATAGAGCTCTTGTCGATAGAAACAGTGCATGAGGAACCTGGTTTGATGGTCATGGAGATGCCGGTTACCGAAAAGGTCTTCCAACCTTTCGGCTACTTGCACGGCGGCGCCAGTGTCGTCCTTGCAGAAACCGCAGCGAGTATGGGAGCCACCTCCCTTGTCGGGGATGATGAAATCACGTTTGGTATGGAGATCAACGCCAATCATATGAAAACCAAACAATCGGGCACGCTCACGGCGAAAGCCAAATGCCGTCATCAAGGCCGGACGACCCAAATATGGGAAATTGAAATCACTGATGAGGTGGAAGAGATTGTCTGTCTATCAAGGTGTACGATGGCAGTCAAAAAGAAAAGATAAAAAAAACGATGGATAAATTAGACTGACCTAGCAGTATGAGACACATATAAAACACCTTCATTAGGCTACCTTCCTCCAAAATGAATTGGAGGAAGGTAGCCTAATTTTTCTTGTATTCTTTCTTCGTTATAGTACTTTAAGTATTGATTCACACGTGAAATCGTCTCAACATTACTGAGTGAATTGAATCTGGTGTATATAAACGCTTCAGACTTCAGGTTAGAATGGAACGATTCGATGACCGCATTATCCCAACAGTTCCCGCGTCTGGACATGCTGCTCACCAGATTATTTTCCATTACATATGACTGATAGGCATATGATGTATACACACTCCCTTGGTCCGAATGAATGATCACGCCTTTAGGATGTGCCCGTTTCTCCAAAGCTTCTTTCAGTGTATCCAGCACTAATGGCGTCTGCTGATGATTATACAATTTGGCTGCGACAATCTCATTGTTGTAAAGATCTATAATCGTTGACAGGTACTGCACAGTGCGCCCGTATTGGATGTAAGTAATGTCCGTGACCCATTTTTGGTTGGGCGCGGCAGCCTGAAAGTCACGCTTGATTCGATCGGGTGCGATAATAATGGTTTCCCCTTGTGACTGCCATTTCTTTTTCGGCTTAATCCGGCATTGTAGATGATATTTCTGCATGATGCGCTGCACAGTGTTCCGATTCCTTTTGATATTGTAGTCTCGCTGCAACAACGCTCTCACCTTGCGATGGCCGTATCGATACTTCGTCGACTCACATATATCAATGATTGTCCGCTCGACATCGGTCAACGATGAATCAGTGGCTTCCGATCGCCATCGGTAGTAGGTTGAACGCGGCACAAGCAATGCACTTAAAATGGCAGTAATCGTGTATTTGGTCTGCATTCTTTCAACAAGTGTCAGAACTATTTCTTTTTCAACTCCTTTTCGATCGCCATATACTTTTTTAAAATATCGTTCTCCATCTTCAAATGTTCAATCTGACGATCTTTTCGTTCATCAGCTGAGCGCTCTTCAGGACCATGTCCATAGGTATACTGCTTTCCAATCGGTTGATCAAATCGATAAAGTTCCCCTTGCTTATACCATCTGACCCATGTGGAAATTTGAGATTTATTCTTGATGCCGTATTTCTCCATAATTTCATTTGTAGTCAATTCACCCGCCATTTTCGCTTTGACCACTGCCCACTTGGTCTCACTTGAATATACGTTTTTGCCCATGCAAAAACACCTCCGATTCAGTACTTGATGAACATTGTACCATTTCGAAGGTGTTTTATATTGTCTCAAATAATTAGGTTAGTCTAAAATATCCATCGTTTTTTTATTGGGCGGATTCTTCCTCCCGCGTTTCATCTCGCTTCAATTCATTCAACACAGTCGATTCGGCAGGTTCTACATCCGCGTGGAATGCGCTTCGGGAGAGCATATGCGCCGAGACCGGGCCAGTGATGAAGACGAACAGTACTGCCAGGAACAGCTTGCTGTCCACATGGCCCTCTATATACCAGAAGTACAGGAAAGTACCGGTCATCATCATCATCACCCCAAGAGTGGAACTCTTCGAGGCTGCATGAAGCCTCGAGTACACATCAGGCAGGCGGATGACTCCAAGGGCACTGACTGCTGCAAAGAAGGCGCCTCCCAGGATGAAGAAGGCAATGATGCTAGTCATTATCAGTTCTATCATTTTCGAAGATCACGCCTTTCTCCAGATATTTCGCAAACGCGATTGTTGCAATGTAGGCGAGAATGCCGATCAGCAATATGACAACGAGCAGATAAGTGGTGCGCAGCGTCATGGCCATCAGTGCGATCATGGCCATCAGCAAAATGCCAAGCGCATCAAGCGCCACCACTTTATCGTGCAGTGAAGGGCCTTTGACCATGCGGTAGATCATACCGAGCATGGCGAAAGCCAGGATGATGATGCTGATAATTATGATGATGTCCAAAAAAGTTGTCATGCTTTCTTCACCTCTTCTATCGGATGTTCGAAGCTGTCTTTGATGGATTTGATCTCGGACTCCGCATCCTCAATGTCTAAGGCATGGATATATAGGATGGAACGGTCATCTGAAATCGCAACGACTAATGTACCGGGCGTCAAAGTGATGAGAGCCGATAGCAGACTAACTGCCCACTCATCTTTTAAATCGCATGGATAGGCAAAAAATGCAGGCTTCACATCGATTTTCGGACGCAGTACGATTTTAACAACTTCAATGTTCGACTTGATCAACTCGATGATGAAGATGAAGGTGAGGCGGATTATCGCATAGACCCGCTTCAGATAGAATGAACCTGGAAGGAATCCCCTTAGTATATAGACTGACAATAGGCCGAGCAGATAGCCGGTCGTAAAGGCAGGAACGGTAAAATTCGAACCGATGAACATCCATAGGAAAGCAAGTGCCAGGTTTATGAGTATCTGTAGAGCCATCTATTCCACCTCCGTCAAGTAGTTGGAGTAAGAAGCCGGATCATAGAAAGATTGCGCAGCCATATCAAAGAGTGGATATAGGGCATCAGCAGCAAGTCCGAATACAACCGACAGTATGACCATAGCGAAGGATGCAAATAATATCTTATCGCTTTTAATCGGGCGCAGCTTCGAGAAATCCATGTCGCTGCCCCAGAATACCCCGATGAAAATCTTGATTACAGAATACAGTACGGCAAGACTCGAGAGGAGTACAATGATTCCAGAGATGTAATGGTCATTTTCAAAGGTCGACTGGACGATGAAAAGCTTGCCATAAAATCCGGATAACGGTGGGACTCCGGTGAGTCCCATCGCAGCGATGAAGAACATCCATCCAGTCCATGGATGCAGCTTGATCAGACCGCCAAGTTTCTGGATGCCGGTCTCCCCCGTGCGATAGATCAGATAACCCACCAGCATGAAGAGTGCCGCTTTTATGAGCATATCGTGTATGAGGTAGTAGAAGGCCCCGATAAGACCAGTCTGATCCATCATTGCCACACCAACAAGGATGACACCGACGGCAATAAGTATATTATAGATGATGATGCGTTTCATATCAGTGTAGCTGAGGGCACCGATTGACCCCATTACAACCGTCGCCAAAGCAATTAGCAGCAGAATCTGGTTTGTGAAATCTATATTGTCGATGAAGAATAGGCTGTATGTCCGTGCAATGGCATATACACCAACCTTGGTCAAAAGCGCTCCGAAAAGGACGAGTATTGGCATAGGTGGCGCATAATAGGAGCCGGGCAACCAGAAGTAGAGTGGAAACACACCCGCTTTTGTCGCAAATACGAAGATGAACAGGACGGCGACAAGCGTCATGATACTGTAGTTCCCTTCAAAAGCTGATAATTTATTATAGATATCCGCCATATTCAATGAGCCTGTTACAGAATAGAGATACGCCAGGCCAAGCACGAAGAAGTTCGAAGAAATCAGGTTGACCAGGATATATTTGAAGCCTTCCTGAAGTTGAATCTTCGTGCCGCCGAGAGTGATGAGTACATAAGATGCGAGTAGGAACACCTCAAAGAAGACGAACATGTTGAAAATGTCCCCGGTGGAAAATGCACCGTTCACTCCCGTGATCATGAACATTACCATGACATAATAATAGTACTTCTCCCGTTCAATGCCGATCGACTGGAATGAGTAGATGACAGTGAATAAGGTGATGATAGCCGTCGTTAACAGCAGCAGGGCGGCAGCCATATCGATGACGACACTGATGCCGAACGGGGCGACCCAGCTGCCGATGTAGGTGACGATGGTGCCGCTCTGGTAAACATGGATGGTAAGCCAGATGGTGGCGATGAGGGCAAGCAGGCTGCCTACTGCCGCCATTACTCTGTGTGCCAAAGGACGTCTGCCTGTAAACAGCATCACTATTCCGGTGAAGAAAGGAATGATTATGGGCAGCAATGGCAATATGTTAGTCGTCATGTGGAACTCCTTTCATTTCTTCAACATCATCTGTCCCCAACTCTCCGTAGGCTCTTAGGGCAAGGACCAGAATGAATGCAGTCAGCGCGAAGGCGATGACTATCGCGGTCAATATAAGCGCCTGCGGCAGGGGATCGGTGTAGCTTTCGACTGCCTCATCAAGTACAGGCACGTTGCCACGCTTGAGTTTCCCCATCGTCAACAGCATGAGGTGCACGCCGTGGCTCAACAAAGCTGTGCCGATGATGATGCGGATGACGCTCCTTGATAGCATGAGGTAGACGGCAGAACCGATCAGTATACCACTCAGTAGAATTGTTATCAGTTCCATCAGTTTTCCGCCTCCCCGACAAGTACTATGATCAAGAGCGTAGTCGCAGCCACTGTCAGGAACACCCCAAGGTCGAACAGAACGGCGGAGTGGAGAGCCACATCACCGAATAAGGGTATTTCTATGTGGGTGTGCTGGTGCGTGAAAAACGGTGTGCCGAAAAGGAAGGATAGCGTAGGCAAGCCGACTGCAAACGCCAATCCAGATGTAATGATCAACCTGAAGTCGATCGGAACCATCCGTTGCAGTGTCTTCTTGTCATATGCGATCAACAGCAATATCAATGCTGCAGCAGCAAGCAATCCTCCCACAAAACCGCCGCCTGGTGTATAGTGGCCGGCAAAGAAAAGGTTGAATGAGAACATGATGACGATGAGGAATACCAGTTTCGCAGTGAACTGCAAAAAGACGTCGTTCATCCGTCTATCCACTTTATCATGCCCGGTTTTCTTCAGGGTTTGCTTCATCTGTCTCATCCTTTCTGTTTAGTCTTAGTTTCATTAGAGCATAGATGCCGATTCCGGCGATGCCGAACACCAATGTTTCAAACAAGGTATCGAAGCCACGGAAATCGACGAGTATGACGTTGACCATATTGCCGCCGGCACCGAGTTCTTTGACATTATCGATGTGGAACTGGCTGATGCGGTCGAACAGTTGATTGGAGTATGCAATCAGGCCGATCATGATGACGATGATGCCGACTCCAAGGGACACAAGGAAATTAGTGAACTTGAAGCGCATGCGTTCCGGATGCTTGCTTCTTGCTGGAAGATGGTAGAAGCATACGAGGAACAACGCTGTTGTTACCGTTTCGATGGCCAGCTGCGTCAGAGCTAGATCTGGTGCCCTGAAGAACACGAAGAACAGGGCCATCACGAAACCGATTGCGCTGAGCATGATGATTGAAACGATACGGGATTTGGTGACGAGTATGACCGTAATCGATATCAGGACGATCATTACAAGAATCATTTCCTGGATGCCGACAGGTGCCATATCCGAAAAGTCGACCTGTATACCCGTGTTCCATAGTGAGATGGCGCCCAACACGACGAAAAACATGAAGATATAGGCCAGATAGGAACGGATGAAGCCTGTCATGTAGCTATCGGTCACTTTTCTTGAAGCGAATCTGCTGTGCATGAGCCCTTGGTCATAGACATAATTCAAGGTAAAACGCTCTTTATGGTAATCATATATGAACATCCACTTGTCCCGGAAATAGAATAACAATGAACCGATGATGACGATGGCAATCGTCGCCCATAGAGCAGGATTCGTAAACCCATGCCACATGGAGATATGGGTGCCGAGCGGCGCATCAGTCGCCATTATGCTCATGGCGGCCGGATCGATTATTGAACCTGACAATACGTTCGGGAACAGTCCGAATGTAATGACGAGTCCGGCAAGTATCGCTGGGGATATCCACATCAGGGCAGGCGCTTCATGGGGTTCCTTTGGTGTATCATGAGTACGTTTACCGAAGAAGACGCCAAAGATGATCTGTATGGAATAGATGAAAGTGAATATACTTCCGACTATTGCAAGCAGAGGGAATATAAAAGCAATATTCGCCAATGAAGCAAAATCAGCATCTGACACATGGATCATCGCCTCAAGGAAAAGTTCCTTCGACAGGAAGCCGTTGAACGGCGGCAGCCCCGCCATTGATAACGCTGTAATGAAAGTCAACGTAAACGAGATCGGCATAAGGGTCAAAAGGCCGCCGAGGCGCTTCAGACTTCTTGTGCCTGTCTCATGGTCGAGTATTCCAGTAATCATGAAAAGTGCACCTTTGAAGGTCGCATGGTTGATGAGGTGGAATACCGCCGCCACAACGGCAATCGAGAAATATGCCTCGCCGGCACCGGTGACCACGCTCAGTGCACCAAGGCCAAGCAGCGACATGATCATGCCGAGCTGGGAGACGGTGGAAAATGCCAATACTGCCTTCAGATCGTCTTTACGTACTGCATTGAAGGATGCCCAGGCAAGTGTAATCAACCCGCCGAGCAGAATGATCCACACCCATAATTCGGAGAATGCAAATAATGGCGTCAGGCGTGCAACGAGATATATGCCCGCTTTGACCATCGTGGCTGAGTGCAGATAGGCACTGACAGGCGTCGGTGCCTCCATAGCATCAGGCAGCCAGATATAGAATGGAAATTGTGCCGACTTGGTGAAAGCACCGAGCAGGATGAGCACAATGGCAATCGGTGCCACTGGACTTTCCTGGATGAGCGTAACCTGTGCCAGCATCTCACGGATGCTGTATGTGCCTGTAATCGTATGAAGAGTCAGGAACCCCCCAAGCAGCATGAATCCTCCGAACATGGTTATCAGCATGGACTTCTGTGCGCCATATAATGAACGTTCCTTCATGAACCAGAAGGCAATCAGAAGAAAGCTTGAAATGGAAGTCAATTCCCAAAACAGGTAGAGCATCAGAACATTATCGTTCAGGACGACGCCGAGCATCGCGCTCATAAACATGAGCAGGTAGACATAGAAGTTGCCCAGGTCTTCCCGGTGGGACAGGTAACCGATCGAATAGAGTACAACCAGTGCGCCTATCCCTGATATAAGTATGGCGAACAGGAGGCCGAGACCGTCTATGTAGACATCGAAATTCATCCCTATACGGGGCATCACTTGCATAGTCTCAAGTATCGGACCGCTGCTCACCTTTGGGATGAATGTTGCCAGGTAGATGGCAATTATGACAGGGACAGGCAATACGAACCAGCCCAGGTGAATGCGTTTGTAATATTTATAGATGATGCCGATCGCCACCGCAGCGACCAGGGGCAGTAATATCGCCATATGTATCAGCGTCAAAGTATATCCTCCTTCATTTTTACAATATATATTGCAATTATACAGCAATGCGACACCTAAATAAATGTATAGGGTTTGAAAAAATATAGAATGTCTGTATAGTGTTAAATAGGAAAAAAGGCAATATTTTTCATAGAAAATTCATTTTATATTTTTATAATTTCAATGTTAAAATTGCAATAAATGAAATCAGGAGGCATATTATTCATGGCATTTACACAATTGACGACAGAGGTAGCCAGCAACGAAACATCCGCAATCATCCGCACTAATCATGGGGACGTTAAAGTCAAGCTGTTCGGCGACATCGCCCCGAAAACGGTCGAGAACTTCACGACACATGCAAAAAACGGCTATTATGATGGACAGATCTTCCACCGTGTGATCAAGGACTTCATGGTGCAGGGCGGAGACCCGACAGGCACAGGCATGGGCGGAGAGAGTGTTTTCGGCGGAACGTTCGAGGACGAATTCTCAACAGAAGCATTCAATCTTTACGGCGCCCTATCCATGGCGAACGCAGGCCCTGGTACGAACGGCAGCCAGTTCTTCATCGTCCAGGCATCTGAAGTGCCGGCGCAGATGATTAACCAGCTTGAAGGTGCAGGATATCCAGCTGAGATCATTGAAGCCTATAAGGAAAAAGGTGGTACACCTTGGCTCGATCAGCGCCACACGGTTTTCGGTCATGTCATTGAGGGCATGGATGTAGTGGAGAAAATCGCAGACGTAGAGACAGGTGCACAAGATCGTCCGAAAGAAGATGTCAAGATAGAAACAATCGAAGTGACAAAGTAGCCTTAGACTTCCATAAAGAAGTTTGTTATAAACGCTCACAAAATAGTCACTAAAAGGGTCTCGATTCATAATAGACCTTTGTTATACTGTATGGAGCAAAGGTGAGTGAATATTTATGATGCCATTTTTATATTTCCCTGAAGATAAAAGTGAATATATACCCGCCTTCATCACTTTGGCGATCTGCATGCTTCTGGCTTATTTGGCTTATCGCCTGATTAAGCGCTACTCCGAGAAACAGGAGCAGAAAATGAAGGAGTTCGAAGAACAGGTGATGAAGCGGATGGAGCAGGAGAGCGATGAGCCCAGAAGCAGGTATTGAACTCTACAAACTTATTTCAGACTGGAACCCGCTTCAGCTGGAAGCGGGTTTTGATTATGACCCGGAAATATATGACACCATATCCGCCATATATGAAAGTGATGATGCACACGTTGTGGGCCGGGCGATCCAGGAGATCTTCAACCAGTCGTTCGAAACCGTGATACCCTTGGCAGAAATCCATCCGATAACTGAAAGGGCTCTAGTACTCAAACGACTCTATAACGATGTATGACCGCAGGTTCAATCCTGCGGTTTTTTCTTTTGGCAGTGTTTGATTCGATAAACACGATTGCTTGTGATAAAATGGTTCATGCGTATGATAACTGAAAAGTTAGCGGGGTAATCCAATTGGCAAAAAAATATCGGAAAGGCCAGTTCATCAAAGTCAAAGTAACTGGTATCCAGCCATATGGTGCTTTTGTCAAAACCCCTGATAATCAAGAAGGACTCATCCATATTTCAGAAGTGATGAATGATTATGTGCACGATGTGAACCAATTTTTATCCAAGGGCCAGATCGTCAGGGCTAAAGTACTCAGCGTGGATAAGAATGGGAAACTGAACCTTACATTGAAGGAAAATGAATACTTCAAAAACGAGGAGCGGAAACGGGATAGACGTTCCGTTCTGGATCAGATCAAGGACACGGAAGAATATGGCTTCGAGTCCATTAGACAAAAGATGCCGGAATGGATAGATACGGCGAAAAGACATTTGAAGGATAAATGATGGGCCTAGAAGAAGCATGTCCAGGCCACTGCAGCAGAAGTTGTAGTGGCCTGGGCATTTTTTATGGAAATCTATATTTCATCCTGAATAATTTTTACATTCATATTTTGAATGGTCCAAAAGCATCAAGCTATACTGGACGTTTCCGAGGTATTTCTTACGATTAGTCAATAGATTACAAGCATATATTCCATATTTTTCATCCCTATCCAGCGGGGCGCCCCGCTGGATAGGGATGTCGGCATGCCAAATAGGCCCTGCTTTTTCAGTTTTTTCGGAGCAGGGGCTGTGGTATACTTGAGTTACGAATTGACGCAGTGGTGGGTGGCCACAGCGTAATCATATCGCTGTCCAACGGTGACAAGATGGAAGAGGCACTTCAAAAACTTGTTCACACAGGCGATGCAGGCAACCTTATGGTGTTTACCATGGGGTTGCTTTTTTAGTTTCCGATAGTAGTCCACCAGATGGTTATCCGCGTGCCTCTGGTTCCGGATCATATTCTCGATCATGTAGTACAGGATTTTCCTTAGATGCTTATTGCCGCGCCGATTGATCTTATCCTTGTACAGAAGGGTGCCGGATTGATGGCGGCGGATGTCGATGCCGGTATAGGCATTCAGCTGATTGGCCGTGTCGAACCGGCGGATGTCTCCGGCTTCAGCGATGATACGGACCGCTGTAATGTCTGCAATCCCTGGAAAGCTCTTCAGGATATGGTATTCCGCCTGTTCCTGAGACATGGCGACCATTTGCTGGATGAGCCGGTGCTTCAGCTCCAGCAGGGTCTGACAGCGTGCAGCATAGTTTCTGAGCTGTTCAATTCGGACGTCATCTGTAGACAGTGCCGGATAGGCATCTGCGGCCGCCGACATCAGCTGATCGGCTTTCTCTTCTGCGCGTTTTCGGGACTGGCGCTTCCCGGTGCTGCCGAGGATCATATTCTTCACTTTCGTTCTGGACAGCACAGTCACCCGATCCGGATGCGGAAACAGTTGGAGGATGGAAAGATACAGGTCGGAAGTTCGGGTAAAGAGCTGCTCCAGTTCCGGGAAGGTCATCTGAACCAGGGCATGGATCCGGGTTCTCAGTCGGACAATCTCCTGCTCCAATTCAGCGTAGTGGCGGGAGAGGCTGCGCATTTCTTCGTAATACCCTTCTTGAACCTGCTTGTTGCGGGGCGGATGGGTAAAACAGGCCTGGGCGAGTTTATGGGCATCACTCCGGTCCGTCTTGTGCATCCGCATGGACAGGCTCTGCATCTTGGCCGCCAGTGGATTGAGCAGCGCATACTCGAACCCGCATGCCTGCATGAAGCGTTCCAATGCCTTTGAGTAGACCCCTGTGGCTTCAAATACAATATCAGGCAGGACGCCATCCTGTTTCCGTTGCGTCTCAATCTGGATCCGGACATTATCAAAAGCCGATCTGGTATGCGTGATATCCCCTTCAAATATACAGTGCTGCCAAGCATCATAGACGACCATGTAGCTGTGTCCCATACTGACATCAAATGCGATGACACTTTTCATTTGGTTCTCCTCCTTTGTTTTAAGCAGAAGTGACCACGTATCCTCATCGATTCCCTTTTCTCATACTCGATCTCGAAGATCCCACATACTGAACCTGATTCAGATAAGGATAGTGGAGCTGGCCCGTTTTTATTCCGGATTCTAAATCCTAAAACCTCGTCGACCTGATCTCCACTCCTACTATATGAAAATAGTACCACAGGACCTGGCCGGGTCCTGTGGTACTAATCTTAGTATGTTTTTATACGTGTCGATGAATACGTTTGCAGGCTGTGTGTAAGCGCTTTTAAAATAGGTCCTAAAAGGGTTGAAAAAGTCCTACTTAAAGTCCATTATTATGATAGGCATTTATTATTAAAGGAGGCATCTTTAGATGATACCGTACAAGCATGAACCTTTTATGGATTACTCGAAAGAAGAAAACCGTAAAAAACTGGAAGAAGGTCTGGCTACAGTCAAGGACTATCTCGGTCAGGATTATCCGTTGATCATTGGTGGGGAACGCATTACGACTGAGGACAAGAAAGAATCCTATAACCCTGCTGATAAGGCGGAGACGATCGGCTATATGTACCAGGCCAATCAAGAGCATGCACAAAAAGCGATGGACACCGCATTGGAGACGTTCGAATCATGGAGGAAATATTCGTTCGAGTTCCGTTCCGATGTCCTGTTCAAAGCAGCGGCGATCGTCCGCAGGCGCAAGTATGAATTTACGGCGCTGCTTATAAAAGAAGCAGGAAAACCTTGGAAGGAAGCGGATGCGGATGTAGCAGAAGCCATCGATTTCCTGGAATACTACGGACGCAATCATCTTAAGATAAAAGATGGCGAACATGTGGAATCACGCCCTGGTGAGTATAATCAATTCAATTATATTCCGCTTGGTGTCGGACTTGTCATCTCTCCTTGGAACTTCGCCTTCGCAATCATGGCGGGTACGACAGCTGCTGCGCTGGTGACAGGCAACACAGTACTCCTCAAACCATCTTCAAGAACACCGATAGTGGCATACAAGTTCATTGAAGTGCTGGAGGAAGCAGGTATGCCTGAAGGCGTCGTGAACTTTATCCCAGGATCATCGAAGGATATCGGGGACTACCTTGTCGAACATAAGGATACACGTTTCGTCTCCTTCACTGGTTCCCGTGATGTAGGCACGAAGATCTACGAAAAGGCAGGCGTCGTCCAAAAGGGCCAGACGCACTTGAAGCGTGTCATTGCAGAAATGGGCGGTAAAGATACGATAGTCGTCGATTCCGGCGTGGACCTTGAAGAAGCAGCAGAGGCAATCGTCTACTCTGCATTCGGTTTCAGCGGTCAGAAATGTTCCGCCTGCTCCCGTGTGGTTGCTCTTGAAGATATACATGATGAACTCCTTGAGAAGGTTGTAGCCAAAACGAAGGATCTGAAAGTGGGTAATCCGGAAGCGGATGTGAATGTCGGACCAGTCATCGATGATGCCTCCCTTGAAAAGATTTCGAAGTACATCGAAATCGGTAAGAAAGAAGGCCAATTGGAGATCGGCGGCAAAACTGAAAATGAAACGGGACATTTCGTCCACCCGACCGTCTTCTCAAACCTTAAGCATGATGCGGTCATCATGCAGGAAGAAATATTCGGTCCAGTGGTCGGATTTACAAAAGCCAAGGATTTCGATCAGGCTATCGAATATGCCAATGCAACAGACTACGGCCTGACAGGAGCGGTATTCACAACGGACCGCCACCACATCGAACAGGCGCGTGAAGATTTCCATGTAGGAAATCTATACTTCAACCGCGGATGTACTGCGGCCATCGTCGGCTACCAACCTTTTGGTGGTTTCAAAATGTCCGGTACGGATTCTAAAGCGGGTGGTCCGGACTACTTGACTCTTCATATGCAAGGCAAAACGACTTCTGAAATGTTATAATGCAATTTGGCAGCATGATTATGAAAATTACAAAAAGTGAACGGGGGCTTACCCGCCTTTTTAAGAAAGGAAGATAGAATGACTAGATCACAGGAAATTATCGAGCAGACACAACAATACGGAGCACCAAACTACAATCCTCTACCAATCGTACTCTCAGAGGCTGAAGGCGTATGGGTGAAGGACCCTGAAGGCAATGAATATCTGGACATGCTGAGTGCATACTCCGCAGTCAACCAGGGGCATAGACACCCTAAGATAATCAAGGCCTTAAAAGACCAGGCGGACAAGCTGACGCTCACTTCCCGCGCGTTCCACTCAGATCGCCTAGGACCTTGGTATGAGAAAGTATGTAAGCTCGCCGACAAGGAAATGGCCCTACCGATGAACACCGGTGCCGAAGCTGTGGAAACGGCAATCAAAGCAGTGCGCCGCTGGGCGTATGATGTAAAAGGTGTAGAAGATGATAAAGCGGAAATCATCGCCATGAACCAGAACTTCCATGGCCGTACATTGGCAGCAGTATCGCTTTCTTCTGAACCGGAGTACCGCCGTGGATACGGTCCGTTGCTCGACGGCATCAAACTCGTTGACTTCGGTGATATCGACCAAATCAAGGAAGCGATCACTGAAAACACTGCAGCAATCCTGCTGGAGCCGATCCAAGGTGAAGCGGGCATCAATATACCACCTGAAGGCTTCCTGAAGGCGGTACGCGAAGTCTGCGATGAAAACAACATACTTTTTGTGGCAGATGAAATCCAAGCAGGCCTTGGCCGTTCCGGTAAGCTTTTTGCAACGCACTGGGACAATGTGGATGCGGATGTATATATCCTCGGTAAAGCACTCGGTGGCGGTGTCTTCCCGATTTCCTGCGTATTGGCCGACGAAGAAGTACTTGGTGTGTTCAATCCAGGTTCCCACGGCTCCACATTCGGGGGGAACCCGCTTGCTTGTGCAGTATCGGAAGCGGCGCTTGATGTCATGAATGATGAGAACCTCGTTGAAAGATCACGCGAACTCGGTGAATATTTCAAAGAAGAACTGGAAAAAATCGATAATCCTGTAATCAAGGAAGTGCGCGGTCGTGGACTCTTCATCGGTGTCGAGCTGACTGAAGCGGCAAGACCATATTGCGAAGAACTAAAAGAGCTCGGACTGCTCTGCAAAGAAACTCACGAAACAGTCATCCGCTTTGCACCTCCACTGATCATCTCCCAGGAAGATCTCGACTGGGCCATCGTTCAAATCAAAAAAGTGCTGGCAAAATAGTACTTGGAAATAACGCTTTTAAATAGTAACGAATATGGTACAATGATTATGAAAACAGTTCCAAAAAAAGAGGCGGATAAAAATGTCAGAGAAATCAAATCTTATCACTTCCACACAAGCGATCATCCATGAGGCTTTGGATAGACTCGGTTTTGATGAGGGTATGTATGAACTGATCAAAGAGCCGATGCGTCTTTTGACAGTGCGCATCCCGGTGCGCATGGATGATGGTTCAGTTAAAGTATTTACCGGCTACCGTGCCCAGCACAACGATGCTGTTGGACCGACTAAGGGCGGCATACGCTTCCATCCGGATGTTAATGAAGAGGAAGTTGTGGCACTTTCAATGTGGATGACCTTGAAATCAGGCATCGTCGATCTACCTTATGGTGGCGGTAAAGGCGGAATTGTGTGTGATCCGCGTGAGATGAGCATCCAGGAAGTAGAGCGTTTAAGCCGTGGCTACGTCCGTGCAATCTCTCAGATTGTTGGGCCTACAAAAGATATTCCGGCACCTGATGTATTTACGAACTCCCAGATCATGGCGTGGATGATGGATGAATACAGCATGATTGACGAATTCAACTCTCCTGGTTTCATTACCGGTAAGCCAATCGTCCTCGGTGGTTCCCAAGGGCGTGACCGTGCGACTGCGATGGGGGTCATCATCTGTCTGGAACAGGCTTTGGAGAAACGCAACATGGAGTTGAAAGATCTTCGCGTAGTCATTCAAGGCTTCGGTAATGCCGGAAGTTTCCTTTCAAAAATCCTGTTTGACAGGGGCGCTAAAATCGTCGGCATTTCGGATGCCAATGGTGCGTTGCACGATCCAGAGGGCCTGGATATCGATTATCTGCTTGATCGGCGCGACAGTTTCGGCCTAGTGACGAATCTGTTCGATGATGCATTGCCTGGTAAAGATCTCTTCAAAATCGATTGTGATGTCATCATACCTGCTGCGATTGCAAACCAGATCACAGAAGATAATGCAGACGATATTAAAGCGGAGATCATCTGTGAGGCGGCCAATGGCCCGACCACTAAAGAAGCGACGAAAATCTTGACTGATAACGGCAAGCTCATCGTGCCTGATGTATTGGCGTCAGCCGGTGGTGTTACGGTTTCCTACTTCGAGTGGGTCCAAAACAACCAAGGTTACTATTGGGATGAAGATGAAGTCAATGAAAAGCTTGAAATCAAGCTTAAAAAAGCATTCAATGATATCTACGACCTGCATGAAAACCGCCATATCGACATGCGGCTTGCAGCGTATATCATAGGTCTGAAACGAACAGCCGAGGCTGCGCGCTACAGAGGCTGGGCATAGAATAGACACCAATAAAGGATAGGCCGGACAGATAATCTGTCCGGCCTCTTTTGTATGGATATTCATAAAAATGTTGATTTATTGAATTTTTTGTATTATTATGAATGTTCGAATATTCACCTGAAATATGTGTGTGATGAGAGTCTAACTCAGTTTGCCATAAAATAGGGTGAAAGAGAAAAAGGAGAACTGATCATGACAGAAACCTCGAATTTGATTACATCAACACAATCAGTCATCTATAAGGCATTGGATAATCTTGGATACGATGAAGGAATGTACGAATTGATTAAAGCACCGCTCAGGATGCTCAAAGTGCGTATACCTGTAAAAATGGATGACGGTTCTGTAAAAGTATTCACCGGATACCGTGCCCAACATAATGATGCCGCGGGCCCAACTAAAGGTGGCGTCCGTTTCCATCCTGATGTCACGGAAGAAGAAGTCATTGCCCTTGCGATGTGGATGACACTAAAAGCAGGCATTGTAGATATACCATACGGCGGTGGCAAAGGTGGGGTGGTCTGCGATCCAAGGAATATGAGCAGTAGGGAAAAAGAAGAAGTCTCCCGTGGATATGTCAGGGCGATTTCTCAGATTGCAGGGCCGACAAAGGACATTCCGGCTCCTGATGTCTATACGGATGCGCAAACGATGGCGTGGATGATGGATGAATATAGCGTGAAGCACTCCGACGATCCATTCGAATTCATCACAGGCAAGCCACTTGCAGTCGGAGGATCGAAAGGACGCGAAACAGCGACCGCAATGGGTGCGGTGATGTGTGTTGAGCAGGCCATGGAGAAGGTGGGTATATCCATGAAGGATGCACGCATCGTCATACAGGGATTTGGCAATGCTGGAGGTTACATATCAAAGATGTTGCATGATAAAGGTGCAAAGATCATCGGAATATCAAGATCTTCAGGTGCCCTCTATAACCCTGAAGGAATAGATATCGATTATGTGCTGAGAAACCGGGGGAAAGTTAATCTGGCGGAAAAACTACCTGCAGAATCCATTACAAATAAAGCATTGCTCGAAGTGGACTGCGACGTCCTCATTCCAGCAGCAATCGCAAATCAAATTACTGAAAGCAATGCCTGGGATATTAAGGCAGAAATCATCTGTGAGGCAGCCAATGGCCCCACTACGGAGGAAGCAACGCGAATATTGACTGAAAAAGGTGTACTGATCATTCCGGATGTCCTTGCCTCAGCCGGCGGTGTGACGGTATCATATTTTGAGTGGGTGCAGAATAAACAAGGTTTCTATTGGGAAGAAGAAGAAATAAGGCAGCTGCTGGAAGGTAAGATGACAACTGCTTTTGAAGCCATATATAACCTGCACCAATCACGTCAGATGGACATGAGGCTCGCGGCCTACACGTTAGGTATAAGACGCGTATCAGAAGCAGTAAGGTTCAGGGGATGGGCCTGAGCGTCATCAATAAAAAAACGATTGCCCTAAACAGGCAATCGTTTTTTTGTATGCTTATTTTCTTCTGTCATTTTTCATCCTGTTGATGAGCGACTCCATCTCTTTGATATAGTCCCTATCATTTCCGGATGTATCCCGCGGTGGGGTGTCTTCCTGAACGTTCGGCGCTTCATCGCCGTCTTCTGGAACGTCGTCATCAGAAGTATAGCCATATTCATCTTCTGACGAAGCAGCTTCTTCTTTACGTTTTTGTGCATCAATCTCTCTTTGGGTGATGATTTCACCGTCCGGTGTCATGTACTTTTTATTCATCTTGCGTGTTTCAGAATCAAAGTAGCTGTAGATGATTGGAATGATGAACAGCGTCAGGAACGTACTGCTGATCAGACCACCTATTACTACGATGCCCATCGGTGCAATGAGTTCTGCCCCCTCACCAATGGCAAGTGCAAGCGGCAGCATACCGAGTGCGGTCGTCAGCGCCGTGATGACTATCGGGCGGAAACGGTCCTGGACACTCTTTTCGATCGATTCGAGCGTGGTCATGCCTTTGGCTTTCTGCTGATTGATGTAGTCGACCAGCAGTATGGCGTTGTTGACCACTATACCGAGCAGCAGGATGACTCCCACCACGGCAATGACGCTCAATGGATTATTTGTGATGATCAATGAGAACATCACTCCAATGATACTGAGCGGTAATGAGAATATAACTACGAATGGGTGTTTGAAGGATTCAAACTGGGCAACCATTACAAGGTAGATGAAGATGATGCCGAGCGTTATCGCAAGCAATAGTTGAGGGATTGCGTCACTCAGCATCTCCAGATCCCCACCGATTGACGTTTCTGTTTCATCTGCGAAATCCGTATCCTCAATGATGCTCTCAACATGACTGCCTGCCTCATTGAGGCTCATTTCAGGTTTATATGAAACAGTGAGTTCCGTCGTTTCCTTCTGGTCATCGCGGTTGATGAGGGAGAGCATCTCTGCTTCTTCCAATTCAGCGACATCTTCCACTGCGATATATTCGCCCTGGCTATTTGCAATCTGGATGTTCTTGAAGGCCTCAATGCTACTTGTGACGTCGTCTGGGTATTTGACATTGATCGTCAGGAACTCAGAGCCTTCGTCGACGGTGGAGGCCGGGACTCCATTAGTGGCCTCGTAGATTGCTGAGCCTATTTCTGCAGGCTGCAGATCATTTTCCCTGGCTGCTGCACGGTCCACACGTACTTGGAGTTCTTGGGACATGTTTTCGCGGCTTGAAGTGACATTGTCGATATCAGCGTCATCTTCCAATGCTTTTATGATGGTCTCCTCAGACTCCATGAGCCTTTTCGGATCTTCGTCTGCAACATTCAGCGCAAGTGTATTTGGATCAGAGCCTGTACCTGCCTGAGACATCGGGTTGACACTGATGTCGGCGGAAGAATTGACGCTTTCAATTTCATTTTCTATGTCGCTAATGAATTCATTGGTCGTCATGCCGCGTTCACCCGGGCTGACTAAAGTAGCCATTATATTGCCGACGTTGCTCTCATCAACCGGACTCATCGTAGAAGTGGAGCCGATGGTGCTCATATAGGTATCGATTTCCGGATAATCTTCAAATTTTTCTTCTATAAGCTTAATGGTCTCTTCTGTTTCGGAAAGGATGGCATCCTGCGGCATTTCCACTTCAACCGTCAGCGTACCTTCATCGCTCTCCGGCAAAAGATCCAAGCCTTGGATATAGATGCCAATGCCGCCGGCTATAAGGATCAGCGCTGTCAGTATGAGGACTGTCAGGCGATTGTTGAGTGACCAGTGGGACAGTTTCCTGAGCCCTTTCATATAACGGCGGTCCCGTCTTTTCTCTTCTTCATTGTCATCCGGTGCATCCAGAATGCGGCTGGCCAGCATCGGGACCACGGTCAGGGCGACAAAAAGTGAAGCCAACAGGCTGAATACTACGGCTACAGCAAATGGCGTGAACAGTTGGCCGACTAGGCCACTGACGAAGACAACAGGCAGGAAGACTGCTGCTGTAGTCATTGAAGAAGCGGTGATGGCACCAGCCACTTCCTTCGTCCCCACACTTGCTGCTTGCCTCGGTGTCTTACCCATCGACAGATGGCGGTATATATTTTCTATGACGACGACGGCGTTATCGACGAGCATACCGATGCCGAGTGCCAGGCCACCAAGCGTCATCAGGTTTATGCTGATGTCCGTAAAGAACAAAAGAGCAAATGTAGTGATGACGGAAAACGGTATGGCAATACCGATTATGAGTGGTGATTTCAAATTGCGCAGGAATGCGAAAAGGACAATCATCGCAAGTATTGCACCGCTTATCAATGATAGGTAGACACTGTTGATGGCGAGGTCTATATACTCCCCTTCATCATATAGCGTTTCAACATTGAGG
Source organism: Salinicoccus jeotgali (assembly GCF_055379195.1). Taxonomy (NCBI): domain Bacteria; kingdom Bacillati; phylum Bacillota; class Bacilli; order Caryophanales; family Staphylococcaceae; genus Salinicoccus; species Salinicoccus jeotgali. The sequence goes on from NZ_AP043830.1 coordinate 492,471, forward strand.
TCCTCAAATTCTTCCTTGTCGAGCTGTTCGTCAAGGACAGATTGGAATTCCCCGTTGACGGTCGATGCGTTCGCATCGGATGCAAGACTCATTTCAATCTGCATAGCGTCTTCCTGGTTCAGGCGGGTGATGACAGCGTCATCCTGTTCCGTTATGGCGACATCTGCTACATCATCGAGAGTGAGTGTGCCGGCGCCTTCAGGCAGATCCGCCAAGACCAGTTCCTCGAGTGATTCGACTCCGTCGATCTCACTTACCGTCCGGGTTGTGATGGATTCTTTTTCTTCTTCATCGACGATTGTGGCGTTCGGTATAGAAATGTTATTGGCTTCAATGATGTTGGCCACATCGCTTTGGCTCAGCTGATACTTCTCGAGTGCTTCGGTATCGAGCGCTACTGAAATTTCTTCAGTAATGCTGCCAGTTTCACTGATCGAGGCCACACCATTGATGTTTTCGAGTTCATTGATGAGATCCTCAACCTGACCCTGAAACTCACTGACTGATTTATTGTCAGAGGATACGGCAAGAGTCAGGCTCGGGAGCATCGTAATGTCGAACTCCAGGAAGGATGGATCTCCTGCCTCCTCGGGTAGGCTTGTATTTTCTATCGTACGTACGATTTCATTTTCGACTTCATCTATCGTCATGTCGTATCCGAATTCAAGAAGGACGACAGAAGAACTTTCCTGCGATTGGGAGGATATATTAGTCAAACCGCTGACTGTAGAAAGTTCTGCCTCGAGCGGCTTCGTCACATCTTTCATCACTTCTTCAGGTCCAGCCCCCTGGTAGCTGGTCGCCACTGCAGCGATTGGCGGTTGGACATTCGGCAGCAGCTGCAGTGGCAGTCTGGTCAGGGAAACGGCTCCGAGAAGGATGAGTATAATCATGATGACGATGGTGAATTTTGGTCTTTTTATTGAAAAATCGGCTAGCTTCAAGTGGCTTCACTCCTGTATAATATGAGATGTATATTGTAACCCGACAACGTGTTGTACTATGACAATATTAGTTAAATTATATATATGATTCAACCTACAATCCAATGAGGAGTGTTGGAAAGGAGGAAATATTATGTCCAAAATAAGTCGTAAAGAAGAAACCCGTCATAATTTCGTTGAAGCATTCTGGACCTTGTACGTCTCGAAGCCTCTTGATAAGATTACCGTCAAGGAAATCACGGACCTCGCTGGATACAACCGTGGGACATTCTACACTTATTTTGCAGACGTCTACGAAGTGCTGGAGACGGAGAAGAAATTGCTCCTGCCAAGTGAGGAAACCATCATCGAGCGTTTGAAGATGCTCAGTGATGACCACACCCCCCTTGAGAGATCGTTCGAGAATGTTTCCCATTGCATCAGGGAAAACAGGGCGCGCATCGCCATATTGCTGGGGCCGGAGGGAGACCCCGGCTTCCAGTATGAACTGAAGGCGCGCTTCAGGCGGGTGATATTGGATTTTGCAGGCGATATCGGCATCCAGGAGCTATCAGACTATGAATACATCATTGAATACCATGTATCTGGAATGATCGGCATGTATCAGCGTTGGGTCGAAAATGAAGAGGATATCACTGAAGAGCGGCTCGGCATGATATATGAACGTGTCTTCAATGAAGGCGTGATGAGAATTACAACCGAGATGTTCAGAGCAGCGAAAAAAAGCGACTAGGTGCTTCCAGTCAGTGTATAGAAGGATACAGCAACGGAGAGTTGTAATCTAAGTAGAGGTAACTATTACGTTCCATTATACCAAATGAACAGACAAATCTGTAGAATAGATGGTTGCTTCGTTGAAAAGTGACTGAGCATGCTGAGTGATGTGGAAAATCAGTTGATCAAGGCAGTCGATGAGCCAATTCGATTGTGAGCCGTGCGTCAGATGGCAAGACTGAAGGGCTCTTCAATTCAATTGTTTCAAACTGATCTTTTGAAGCGTTATAATTAAAGGATGAGTGATAATAGAATTACGACAAGGAGCGATTTTGATGAAATATGATTTTGATACACCTGTAAATAGAAGGGAAACATATGCCATAAAATGGGATGGTGGCGAGCTGCTCAAGGAAATGGGGATGACGGACCACTACGATGAAAACACCATCCCATTATTTACGGCCGACATGGATTTTCAGGTGGCGGAGCCGATCATCGATGCGCTGCACAGAACCGTCGATCATAAAATATTCGGTTATACATTAGCCCCGGATGCTTATTATGAAGCGATACAGAAATGGTTTTCAGATAGATACGACTGGACTATAAATAAAGAAGAAATAATTTATGCCCCGGGCACGGTCCATGCATTGAATGTCGCCGTCAAAGCCTATTCGAAGCCGGGTGACGGCATCATCATACAACGGCCTGTCTATCCACCATTCACTGCAGCTGTCGAAGGCAATGGGCGTGTCGTGGAGAACAACGCGCTTATCAGGGATGAGGCAGGGCATCATCATATCGACTTCGATGATTTCGAAGTCCTTGCCAAAAAGGAAGATGTCACCATGTTCATCCTGTGCAGTCCGCATAACCCGACGGGTAACATATTCAGTCCAGAAGATCTGAAGCGGTTATCTGAAATTTGCCGGGAGAATGACGTCATCATCATAGCCGACGAGATCCATGGAGATCTGATACGCATCGGGGAAACATTCACGCCGATTGCGAAAACGTCTGATCATACAGATCACATCATCTCCATGACTGCGATAAACAAGACATTCAATCTGGCCGGCCTGCACTGCACTAATGTCGTCATCACCGATGAGGCAAAGAGGCAGCAGTTCAAGGAGGCTCAGGGGACGAGCATGCCGAGTCCATTCACTGTATCTGCTTTGATTGCAGCATATAATGAGGGAGATGAATGGCTGGAACAGGTGAGGGAATATATCGATGGCAATATAGATTTCGTCATCAATTTCCTGAAAGAAGAAATGCCAACCGTTAAAGTGGAGCACCCTGCCGGCACGTATGTGCTGTGGATGGATTTCAGCGGTTATGGCCTGTCGGATGAGGAAGTGCATGACCGCATCTACAATAAGGCCAATGTCCTGCTGCAGGACGGCAGTAACTTCGGCAAAGAGGGGGAAGGGTTCCAGAGGATATGCGTCCCTTCTCCGAGATCTGTCCTGGAGGAAGCGATGAACTGCATAAAAGATGAGTTCAAAGATGTGGAGAAATAATTGGACTCATAAAATAATTCAGAAATAGGGTTGCAATCATAATTTGATTGTAGTAATATGATTTTCAATTAAATGAATCACTTTGATTGATGAAGACAAGTAGCAATTGCCAAGTTGCAAAAGAGAGCCGGTGGGTGGTGTGAACCGGTGCAATGGCAGTGTGAATGGACTTCTGTGCAACCGGTGGACGATTAAATCCCCGGCGTATTTCCAACGTTACATGGAAGATGCAGCATTATGCTGCATCTTGAGCGGATCGGCTTGACCGATCAATAAAGGTGGCACCACGGCTCCCCGTCCTTTTTACAGTGACAGGGGAGCTTTTTGTATTTAAAAATTGAAGAAGATGCATATCAGAACAAGTAGTGGCGTACTGCATGGTACAGAGAACCGGGGGAGCTGGAAACCGGTCCATGCAACGTCGATGAATGGGCCTGATCAGCATGCATCCGTCTGCCACACGTTACGCGGCAAGAGCAGGGGTGGCGAGTCCGCCCAATGCGAGGTGGCACCGCGGTGAATCGTCCTCCATAGACAATAGGTCTATGGAGTTTTTTTATTTTAGGGAGGGAAAAATATGATGGCAGAAGTACTGGCAAGAACACATTACGGCAGCATGAAGGCACACTTGGCAAAATTATCGGAACGCGCCGATCTGACCGGCAGGGAAATGGCAGAGGCAGTCTCCATACTGCTGACAGACGAAGTGAGCGACAGTGAAATAGCGGCCTTTCTGATGGGCTTGAAAGCCAAAGGGGAGACCGTGGTCGAGATTACGGCGCTTGTGGAGGTGTTGAGGAAACATGCCATGCCCATACTGCGCGATGTTCCAGGTGTCATGGATAACTGCGGGACAGGCGGGGATGGTTCCAACAGCTTCAACATTTCGACGACCTCCGCCTTCGTCCTCGCAGGAGCAGGCGTAAAAGTTGCGAAGCACGGCAACAGAAGCGTCACAAGCAGGACCGGGAGCTCGGATGTGTTGGCGGAACTGGGCGTATCGCTGTCTTTTCAGCCGCGTGATATCGATCATCTGTTGGATGACAATGGCATCACTTTTCTTTTTGCTCCCCATGTCCATCCAAAGATCAAACGCATCATGAAAGTGCGTAACGACCTTAAAGTGCCGACGATATTCAATCTGATCGGGCCACTCATCAACCCGGTGGCACTCGATTACCAGTTTCTCGGTGTCTATCGGCAGGATAAGGTGAGGACGATGGCAGAAGTGCTGAAAAGACTTGGAAGGAGCCGAGCGGTAGTCATCAATGGGGCGGGCGGAATGGACGAAGCCTCGCTGCTCGGTGAAAATCATATGACCATACTAGATGACGGAAAAATCGAAGATATGACCTTCACTCCGGAGTCGGTCGGCCTCCCCTCTTATACACGGGAAGAAATCAACGGCGGCAGCAGTGCAGAGAATGCGCAGATTCTGAAGGACGTATTGACTGATGAAGCGACACCAGCCCAGCGCGACACGATATTGCTGAATGCCGGCATCGGGCTGTACTGCGCCAAACAGGCCCACTCCGTGCAGACAGGCATCGAAATGGCGCGGCAAAGCATTTCATCTGGACATGCCCTGGCCAAACTCAACCGGCTCGTCACGTATTCAAAAAGAGGAGGACTTTGAATGACTACAATATTAGATGACATCATTGCATATAAACGGCGGGAAATGACACGCCTCACCGCCGAGGAAAAGATATTGGACAGAACGCCCATCTCCTTGAAGGATCGGCTTGACACCGCCGGGACGATGGGCATCATCGGGGAAGTGAAGCGGGCCTCCCCGTCGAAAGGGGACATCAATATCGGGATGAAGCCTGATGAACAGGCAGAGAAATATGCAGCAGGCGGTGCGGATGCCATTTCAGTGTTGACCGATGCTGAATATTTCAAAGGGTCAATGGCGGACCTTGAAGCGGTCCGGGAAGTGGTCGGGCTGCCTCTACTGAACAAGGATTTCATCGTAGACGAGCGGCAGATCGACCGGGCATACCGGCATGGAGCTGACATCATCCTTCTGATTGTGGCAGCGTTGGACGACGAAATGCTGGCGCGGCTGTTTGCATATGCCTCCAGTTATGGCCTTGAATGCATAGTGGAAGTGCATACTGCAGAAGAGATGGAGCGCGCATTGGAGATTCAGCCCGCACTCATCGGCATCAACAACCGCAACCTAAAGACATTTGAAGTGGATTTGGGAAATACAGAAAAACTGCTTGAAGCATATGGTCATCATCCGGTGCACTTCATCGCTGAGAGCGGCATCCGTACAACAGAAGACGGCAGGCGGATGAGGGTGGCCGGTGCCGCAGCACTACTCGTTGGGGAGACGTTGATGGCTGCAGAGGACCCGGCCACAACAATCCGCGCCCTGAAAGGGGTGCTGTAGGTGAAGATTAAGATATGCGGCATCCAGACGGTCGAAGCAGCCAGATGGGCTGCAGAAGCAGGAGCCGATATGATCGGATTCGTGTTTGCACCCAGTACTCGTCAAGTCGACATCAACGCGGCTAAAAAAATGGCGGAAGCAGTTAGAGGCAGAGTCGAATGCGTGGGTGTTTTCGTCGATGCCCCGGCTGAATATATCGAACATATCCATCAAACGGTGGGCCTCGATTATGTGCAGTTGCACGGGGATGAGTCGCGTGCATATACTGCAGGCTTGAAAATGCCAGTGATCAAAGCGTTTTCCATCGGCAGTATGCCCATTGCAGAAATGTTCCGGTATGACGCCTGCCATATACTCATCGACAGCCCACCGGCAGAATACCGTGGAGGGAGCGGACGACAGTTTGACTGGTCGGCACTCGAGGGTAGGGCGCTCGACCATTCCCGTCTGGTGCTCGCCGGCGGCATCAATGCAGGCAACATCAAGGAAGCACAACATGTGGTTGCGCCCGCAGCCGTCGATGTATCAAGTGGCGTCGAGACACATGGCGTGAAGGACAAAGATAAGATATTTGAATTGATCAGAACAATGAAAGGTGGAGATGAAAGTGGAAAAAATCTATACTCAGCCCGATGCTGACGGCCATTACGGAGAATACGGAGGGCGCTATGTGCCAGAGACCCTTATGCACGCCCTCAAAGAATTGACGGAAGCCTATGAAGATGCGCAGCATGATGAAGCATTCCAAGCGGAACTGAGCCATTACCTGGAAAACTATGTGGGACGGGAATCGCCGCTCTACCATGCCGCAAGGCTTTCAGAATATGCAGGAGGGGCGAAGATCTACCTTAAACGCGAAGACCTCAACCATACCGGTGCACACAAGATCAACAACACGATCGGTCAGGCGCTGCTTGCCAGAAGGATGGGGAAAAGGAAAGTGGTTGCAGAAACAGGGGCCGGCCAGCATGGTGTCGCAACAGCGACGGTCTGTGCACTGCTTGATCTGGATTGCGTCATTTTCATGGGCAAAGAAGATATACGGCGCCAGGAACCAAACGTCTTCCGCATGGAACTGCTCGGTGCCCGGGTCGTCAGTGTCGATCAGGGCAGGGGAACGCTGAAGGATGCGGTCAACGAAGCCCTCAGATACTGGGTCGCCAACGTGGAGGATACCCATTACGTTCTGGGTTCAGCGATGGGGCCGCACCCATTCCCGATGATCGTGCGTGATCTGCAATCCGTAATCGGCAAGGAGACGAAGCGTCAGATGCTGGATAAGGAAGCGCGCCTGCCTGATTCGATAGTGGCGTGCATCGGCGGCGGAAGCAATGCGATCGGCATGTTTCATCCATTTATAGATGATGAGGATGTCCGCCTTGTTGGTGTGGAAGCATCCGGCGACGGCATAGAGACAGACCACCATGCGGCTTCTCTGAATGAGGGGAGCGTTGGTATCTTGCACGGTGCCAAGATGCATCTGCTACAGGATGAAGCAGGTCAGGTGCAGGAGGCCTATTCCATTTCGGCAGGGCTCGACTATCCCGGTATCGGCCCGGAGCACAGCCATCTGAAAGAAATCGGCCGTGCAGAATATGCCCATATTACAGACGGGGAAGCATTGGAGGCATTCAGGATACTATCCCATAAAGAAGGCATCATACCAGCACTTGAGAGTGCCCATGCGGTAGCGCATGCGATCAAGATGGCCGGTCAGATGACCGGTGATGAAATCCTCGTCATATGTCTATCTGGACGTGGCGACAAGGATGTAGCAGAAATCAAAGCACGTCAGGAAGGTGGATACTAATGGGCAGAAAAAGCATTGCACAACAATTTGAACATCTGGAAGCAGCTGGGGATAAGGCGTTCATCGCGTATATCATGGCTGGAGACGGTGGGCTGTCGAACCTTAAAGATCAGATACTGCAGCTCGAATCGGCCGGTGTTTCCATCGTTGAACTCGGAATCCCGTTCTCCGATCCAGTAGCGGACGGTCCGGCGATACAGGAAGCCGGAAAGCGGGCATTGGCAGAAGGTGTCATATTGAAGGATGTGCTTACGGCGGTTGCGGGCTTTAAAGATGAAGTGAACATTCCGATTGTCGTCATGACTTATGCGAATCCGGTATTGCGGCTTGGCGTCAAACATTTTGCCACGCTGTGTAAAGAAGCGGCCATTTCAGGCGTGATCATCCCGGATGTCCCTTATGAAGAATCGGCAGAATTCGAAACACCGTTGAAGGATGCAGATGTTGCACTGATCCGCTTCGTCACGCTGACCAGTTCAAAAGCACGCATGGAAGAAGTGCTCGAGACGGCGGAAGGTTTCGTCTATGCCGTTACGGTCAATGGTACGACCGGTGTCAGGGATGGCTTCGATGATTCATTGGGTGCGCATCTGGAAGCTGTGCGCCAGGTGAGCCCGGTCCCTGTGTGTGCCGGATTCGGCATCAAGACGCGGGAGCAGGCTAGAGAGATTGGTGCGCATTGCGATGGCGTCATAGTCGGCAGCCGGATCGTCGAACTCATGCATGCCGGGCAGGGCGAAAAGATAGCCGGCCTGATCCCGGGAAGAGCCAGAATCGGAGCGATGCGACAAATTGATTGAAAAACGCGCTGTGTTTTATCTACAATAGTAACGAAGGATAAAATATTCTGGAGGCTACTATGACACATATCAAATTTGACTATTCCAATGCTGCAGGGTTCATGAACCAGGAAGAAATTGAAAATCTTGCTCCTTTCGTCTCAAAAGCGCATGAGATGATCCATGACAAGACGGGGGCTGGCAGCGACTTCCTCGGCTGGGTCGGGCTGCCGAAAGACTACGATAAGGAAGAATTTTCACGCATCAAAGCTTCTGCCGAGAAAATCAAGAAAGATTCCGACGTCCTGCTTGTGATCGGCATCGGCGGCTCATACTTGGGTTCCAAAGCAGCAATCGAAATGCTGAAGCCGACTTTTTCACATGAGGGGACGGAAATAATATTTGCCGGCCACCACCTGTCTGGCCACTACATGAACGAATTGAAAACCTATCTTGAGGACAAGGATTTCTCGATCAACGTCATCAGCAAATCAGGCACGACGACCGAACCGGCAATCGCATTCCGCATCTTCAAGCAGCTCCTTGAGGAAAAACATGGTGATGTAAAGGGCCGCATCTATGTCACTACGGATAAGGAGAAGGGCGCCTTGAATAAACTCGCTCGTGAAGAAGGCTATGAAATGTTCGTCGTTCCGGATGATGTCGGTGGCAGATACTCGGTATTGTCTGCAGTCGGACTGTTGCCGATCGCCGCTTCAGGCATAGATATCGATGCCATGATGCAGGGCGCTGCCGACGCCATGGAGGAACTGGCTGAACCGGCGCTTGAAAAGAACCCTGCATACCAATATGCTGTGGTGAGGAACGCCCTTTATGACAAAGGCTATAACGTGGAGATGCTGATCAACTATGATGAGCGGCTCAAGTATTTTGCAGAATGGTGGAAGCAGCTGTTTGGTGAAAGTGAAGGGAAGGACAACAAAGGCATCTTGCCGCACAGTGCCAACTTCACCACTGATCTGCACTCGTTGGGACAATATATCCAAGAAGGCCGGCGCACGCTCATGGAAACCGTCATAAGCATTGGAACACCTCTCAGCGAACTGACCATCGAAGAAGAATCCCAGGACCTTGATGGTCTGAACTACCTCGCAGGCATGACCGTCGATGAAGTTAATCATCAGGCGATGCGCGGGACCATCCTGGCCCATGTCGACGGAGGAGTGCCGAATATGATGGTGGAAGTACCCCGTCTTGATGCCTATACGTTCGGCAGCATGGTGTACTTCTTTGAGATGGCGTGTGCGATGAGCGGTTATCTTCTTGGCGTCAATCCGTTCAACCAACCAGGTGTTGAAGCATACAAGCAGAACATGTTCGCACTCCTTGGCAAATCAGGTTATGAATCATTGAGAGAACAATTGAATGACAGACTTCGATAAAAACTATATAATTGGTGGAAGATTAGGCTATATTACTTTGTAATATAGCCTTTATTAAATGTGCGAGGTTATGCGTATTGGAACTTGAAACCCTACTTAAGAATTTGACCACCCAGGAAGGCTTGGAATCGCTTTTTGCCGAAGTGGAAGCACTCGGACCCCTAGTCGGATTCGTTCTGACACTGATCGAGTCGTTCCTGCCGTTCCTTCCGCTTTTTGCGATTGTTATCATAAACATCAATTCCTACGGTTTCATAATCGGTTTCCTCCTTAGCTACTCGGGGACGGTCGGCGGCAGTTACCTTGTCTTTCTTACGATCCGTTACTTCCTCCGTGCGCCTGCCCAGAAGTATATCCACAGGCATAAGCGGTTGGAGGGGATGCTTGAATTCATCGATCTGAAAGGGTTCTCCTTTTTGCTGATCCTTCTGTCCCTGCCTTTTACGCCAAGTTCAGTCATCAATCTTATAGCCGCTTTATCGAACATAAAAAAAGTCGTATACTTATATATATTGCTAGTGGCCAAGGCGATTATGATACTGCTGATGTCCATCGTCGGATATGATATTACATCATTCTTCACTTCGCCGCTGCAGTTGACGCTGTCAATCATTTTCCTTGTGGTGCTGTATTTCTTTTCAAAATGGTACCAGAGGTATATCAATAGTAAACTTAAGAAATAGGAGGGAAGCGGATGAAGAAGGAAGTTGGAGAATGGTTGATGGCCATCCTCGTATCAGTCGTCCTGATTGTTTTGATCCGATCCTTTCTTTTCGTATCCTACTCGGTCGATGGCTTGAGTATGGATCCGACATTCGAAGATGGAGATAGGGTCATAGCTAATAAAATCGTGGAATATTTCGGTGGGTATGAAACAGGGGATGTGGTCGTCTTCAATTCTGAGGCAGGGCCAGCCTATGTCAAAAGGGTCATCGGTACACCGGGGGATACGGTGAAGATGGAAGATAAGCAGGTATATGTAAATGGGGAGCCTCTTGAAGAGAGTTATGTGGTGAATACAGGGGATTCCTACATGGATGATTTTACGCTTTCCGATCTTGACGTGGAAGGTGGAGAGATTCCGGAAGATCAATTCCTCGTACTTGGGGATAATCGTCCCATCAGCCGTGACAGCCGTGACTTCGGCATGGTGGATCGGGAACAGATCATAGGTGAAGTGCAGTTGCGTTTTTGGCCACTGAACAGGTTTGGCACTAATTTCGATTGATAGGCACCCTTATTCGGGTGTCTTTTGTCTACTTGAAGGAGTGAGTATATGGGAATCAATATTTGGACTGGAGTGAGCGGCACAGGGAAGACCAGGCAGATGTTCGATGAAATCGGCCAGATTACAAAGATGGCGCCTCTTGGCTCCAGCATATATATAGTGACACCTACCCAGAACACATTGCGGTATGAGAACATAATCACCAATCCGACAGTGGAGAATCCAGGTGTCGGCAGCCTGCGTACAGCTGTCTTCAGCTTTACCCGGCTCATGTGGCATGTGTTTAATGAAACCGGGCATTCGACGCGTGATGCTCTATCGTCAGGCGGGCACATCATGCTGCTCCACAAGATGATGAATGAGATGAAGCAGGCGCTCCGCTTCTATAAAAACAGCGCACAGTACATAAAGTTTTCGGATAAGGTTTTGGATATGCTGAGTGAATTGAGGGCCTACCGGGTGGCGCCTGATGATTTCGAGCGGATAGATGCGCCACCTGGCCGTGTCGCCGATAAGATGCACGACTTGGAGATGATCTACCGCAGATGGGAAGACCGCATCAACGAACTTCAGATAGAGGATATCAACATAGCAGATCAATTCATTGAACTGTTGTATTCAGATGTGCCGATCCGGTCACTTGAAGATGCCGTTATCTACATAGATGGCTTCCATAACTTTACGGAAAGCGAATTTGCATTGATCCAGGCACTTGAGACAAGGGTGCGGACGATCAATCTGCTGCTTACACACGAGGGCACGAACAAACAGCTTTTTCGGAAAACTGATGCGGTGATCGAGCGCCTGCGCTACTACATGGGGCATAACAAGCTTGATTTCACGCACTTCGGTGAAGATTTCAGACGCTCGGATAGGGCCGGACTGATCCAGATAGAACGCTACTTCGATCAGAATCAGAAGATGTTCGACTATGACGGCGTTACCTTTACCGAAGCACCGACGGTGACTGAGGAAGTCAACGATGTGGCGCGTGAAATAGAGGATCTCGTCTTTCAGGGAAAAGCGGCCTATAAGGATATAGGTGTGCTCCACCGGGATCCTAACTACGAACCCGTCCTCCAGTCTGTGTTCAGGCGCTACGATATCGCCTATCATATAGACCGCAAGATACCAATGTATAAGCATCCATTCATCCAGTTTGTGATGGGACTGCTCGAGTGCTACATGAAGCATTATGAGGCTTCTGCATTCATGAACGTGCTGAAGGCCGGATACTTGCATGAAGAGGCTGAACGCGGTTATGTCGACCTGCTTGAGAACTTCATATTGGAACGCGGCATCGAAGGGACCCAACTGTTCGATGATGACCATTTCCGCTATCAGACTGAAGTCACCGACTTTGGGGTGCGGCGCGTCGATAGAGGGGAAGAGCATGCAGGCATGATCGACTTCAAGAACCGTATGCTGACACGGCTTGAAACATTGTATCAGGCATTCAGGGAAGCGGATACGGTGCGCAGTTATATCGGCATCATCTATGATTTCATCATTGATGAAGGAATCGCAGACAGGCTGGTCGGCGAGATCGAGCAGCTTGATGCGGCAGGTGAAGTCGGAAGGCGGGACGAGACGGAACAGGCCTACAATATGTTCATCCGCCTACTCGATGATGCCTATGTCGTCTTTGATGATGAAGAAGTCTCCTTCACCATCTTCTATGAAACGCTCATCGATGGCTTAAAAAATGCAGAGTTCAGTCTATTGCCTTCAACCATCGACCAGGTGATGGTGGGGTCACTCGACCTCTCCAAGGTGGAGAACAAAAAGTACATCTTCATGATCGGCTTGAACCGTGACGTCATGCCACGTGAGACGACAAGCACGGACATCATTACAGATGAAGAAAAAGTGGTATTTGAGCATGCCGATATCGAACTGTCACCGAGCTCCCGGACTTTGGCCCAAGATGAGCGCTTCGTCTTCTACCTGGGTGTGACAAGGGCGACTGAAGGATTGTATTTGAGTTGGTCGAATACATTGCCGTCAGGGGACGGCACCAAGATCAGCCCCTTCATGGCGGAACTGCTGCCGGGAGAAGCAGGCGTCAGGCACTATGAATACCGGAAGACCAATGAATATGACCGCTTCGCACCAAGGCGCCTGATTACTTCGATCGACAGCATGGAGCCTTTACTGCATCTTAAGATGCGTGAAATGATGACGGCTCCGGTCGACGGACCAAAAGCATTCCTTTCGCTGCCGGAGTACAGGGGATGGATTGAGGCCTATCAGATAGTGGCCGAGGAACGTTGGCATGATGTCTATCCCCGCCTCAGGCGTAACCTTACGCATGACAATCGGGCAGAGCCGCTGGCACGGGAGACAGCGGAAGCGCTCTACTCCAATGAGATGAAGGCCAGTGTGTCGAGATTCGAATCGTATTTCAGATGCCCATTCCAACATTTCAGCCGCTATGGACTGAAGCTCCGGATACGCAAGCCGTATGAGGTGGCGCCACTTGAGCTCGGCAACTTGTACCACGAGGTGCTGTATGACGTCGTGAAGCAACTGGACTATACGCTGCTGCATGAGGAAGAGACTATAGAGCGCGCCGTGGACCACGGGATAGAACGGTTTTCCAAAGCGATCCAATACGGTATATTCGAGCGCACAGGCTACTACCAGTCCTTGAAAAAGCGTGCCGGGGATGCCATCATGCGCCTATTACTCTTCATGAAGGATATGGAAGCGAGTGGAGAATACGAGATAAAGGATGCAGAGCTGTCGTTCGGCTTCAGAGACAGTGAAATGGAAGCGGTGACGCTGACGTCGGATGACGGCTACAAGATCCTTCTGCGCGGAAAGATCGATCGCATCGACATGTATGACATCGGGGACTCTGCATACGTCAATCTGATCGACTATAAGTCGAGTACGAGGAGCATATCCCGTGCAGGCATATTGAACGGGCTTGAACTTCAGATGATCACCTATATGTACGTGCTGATGAAGCATGGTCCTGAGCATTTCGGCAAAGAAAAGATAATGCCAAACAGCATGTTGTTCTTTCCGGTGCGTGATCCGCTCATTGCGCTTGATGATGAAGCCTCGCTCGAGACGGTCGAAACGGAACGCCAAAAGCGCATGCGCCCAGACGGGATGTTCATCAACGAGCATCCAGAATATGACGGCATCATCGACGAGCGTTCCATCGGCATCCAGGGCATGCTGTCGGAATTTGAAGATTTCAAGGAATATGGCCGCTACCTCCCCGTATCGGTCACGAAGAATGGGAAGATCAACGGCCGGACCCGGCACCGGTATATGAGTCCTCATCTGTTTACCCATTATGCGACGCACGTATTGGGGATGTACCGGGAGGCAACTGACAAAATCTACAGTGGTGATGTCCGCGTATCGCCGATGGAGATGGAAGGCGGAAGGCTGCCTTGTGAGATGTGCGACTTCAAGTCGGCATGCCATATCGATGCTCTGATGAACCGTGAAGATATAAGAGTCAGCGCCTATGATGAAGAATCGATAGGTGAATTTGAAAGCGAGGTGGCCATAGATGGTCCAGTGGACGGATAGACAGCTCGAGGCAATTGAATATGAGGGGTCTGATGTATTGGTGGCGGCGGCAGCGGGAAGCGGTAAGACCACCGTCCTCGTCGAACGTATCATCCGTAAGGTGCTCAGCGGGAAATACAGCATCGATGAAGTGTTCGTGGCGACATTCACCAATATGAGCGCCCGGGACATGAAAGATAAAATCGAGGCGGCGCTGCAGGCAGCCTACCAGGATAAGCGCGACCCGGCCATATATGCAGAAATCCTGAAGCTCAAAGAAGCCCATATCAAGACGCTCCACAGCTTCTGCCTACATCTTATCCAGATGCACTATAATGCAATCGGACTGCCGCCTGATATGCGCACATTGGGTGATGTCGAAATGAAAATCAGGCTTGAACAGGCCATTTCGAATGTTTTGGAAACCTATTATAAAAAAGCGGATACGGATTTCAACCAGCTGGCTATGATGCTGTCATCCGACAAGAGCAACGACGGGCTCCAGAACACGATACGGGATTTGTACCATACCGCTGTGGCGAGTCCAGATCCGAGAGGGTATCTCGAGGAGAACCTGGACCAGTATCAGGATGAAGCGTATCTTCAGGGCATACTGGCCTCCCACAACCATGATGTCAGCCTGAAGCTCGCCGCACTGTACCCGGATATTGAACGGCTTTTTGAGCATTACAGGACAGCGGTACACACTTCCATAAAAGAAACGCAAGTGCGGGATGCCTTTGACGGGCTGGAAACACTTGAGAAGAGTGTGCGCCAAGCGATGGAGACCAACGGCAACGGTGAGCCGGTCGAGCTCCCGCTCTATATGCTCAAGGACGGCCGCTCGGCGTTCATCCGCAATATCGAAGATGAAGATGAGAAAAAACGATTGCTCGACGTCCAGAACCGGGTTAAGAAGCGGTACCAGGAAATACGTGAACTACCCGCCTACACCTTCTCCCTCGTCAAGGAGGAGTTGTCGCCCCTCAATGGCATAAGGAACACATTGATTGAAATCGCACTGGAAGTACTCGAACGGTTCCAGAGCGAAAAGAGGGCACGCAATGAAATGGACTTTTCGGACTATGAACATTATGCCCTGGCCATATTGGGTGCTGAAGATGGTGACATCAGACGCCGCTACCGTGCACAGTTCAAGGAAGTCATGATCGATGAATATCAGGATGTCAACCGTGTGCAGGAAGCGATTATACAATCGCTGAAGTCGGGGGACGAACAGGACGGCAACCTATTTATGGTAGGGGATGTGAAACAGTCCATCTATAAATTCAGGCAGGCAGACCCTTCACTATTCATTGAGAAGGCGGAACGCTTCAAAAATCCGGGAAGCGGCAGGCTGATCAGTCTGAACCATAACTTCCGTTCACGGGGGGAAGTCATTGATGTGACGAATGATGTGTTCGGACGTATTATGGACAAGGAAGTCGGGGAAGTCGATTACGACGAAACCCATCGGCTTGTTCAAGGGAACTATCTGGATGCCCCACCGCTGGCATCGGAATGCCACATTATAGAAAATGCGGAAGGGACGGGGAGTGATGCGGAGATCCTCCATATTGCAGAAATCGTCCGCAAGCTCAGGAAGAAAGGCGTCGACTATCAGGATATCGTGATTCTGACCCGCAATACGCGGGATAATGAAGCGTACCGCAAACTGCTGTCTGCAGCTGAGCTGCCTGTTTTTGTCAACAACCGTTCGGGTTACTTGGATACTCTTGAAATCCGCACGATGATCAGCCTGCTGTCGATCATCGACAATCCGCTGCAGGACGACCATCTCGTCGGTGTAATGAGGCTCCCCATGTTCGACTTTTCGGAAGATGATATTGCTGAAATCCGGGCACGTTCGGACGAGGATTACTTGTATGAGGCAGTGTTGACATATGAAGGCTCTGCAGTCGTCATGAAAAAGATAGGAATCCTGAGCGAGGCGCTTGAAATGTTCCGTTCCCACGCACGGTATATGAGCGTGCCGGAACTCATCGATGAAATCTATGCCGAACTGAATATACTGGAATATTTCGCAGGCATGCGTGGCGGTCTGACCCGGCGGGCGAACCTGAACGGCTTCATCGAAAAAGCCATGGAGTTTGAAAAGATGTCGCATCTGTCACTTTATGACTTTATTGCGTACATTCACCGCATGATCCAAGATGGTCAGGATTTCGGGGAGGAGAATACAGTCTCAGATGGAGATGACACATTGCGCGTCATGACCATCCATGCATCGAAAGGTCTGGAGTTCGGCTATGTCATCTATGCGGGTCTCCATCGCCAACTGAATATGATGGATCTGTCAAGGAAGGCGGCAGTGCACCCTGATGCGGGCATCGCATTCAAACGCTATATGCCGAAGCATCAGGCAGTACTTCCAAGCATCCATTCGGAAGTCCTTAGGCGGATGGTCCGCCGTGAGCGGATCAGTGAGGAGATGCGTCTCGTCTATGTGGCGCTGACCCGTGCAGTCCACCAGCTCATCATTCCACTTGTCTATAAAGATGAACGGAAGGATAAGTTCAGCTATGAAGGCGGCATGGTCCATGCAGATGACCGTCTGGCCATCCAGAACATCAGGGACCTGCTGGCCCCCGTACTGGATCAGATCCCAAACCAGACACTTGAAATGGCGGAGATCGGAGAAATCAAGGAAGTCAGGCAATCGAAGGAGCATATTACGCTTGATGACATCGAACAGTTGAAGACAAGCGGAAACCAACTGCTTAAGGAACGCATCCTTTACCGTTATCCGGATCAGGCGGCGACGCGCACCGTATATAAGGAATCGGTAACGGAAATAAAAAGGCGGAATGAAACGCCGCCAGATGATAGTGCGGTTATCCGGCATGACCGCACGCCGAATTTGAGGGCCCCCAATTTCAGGAGCAGCTCGATGGAAGCGCCTGTGTTTGGTACCATGATGCACGAATTGATGATGCATCTTCTGAACCGGTACGATGAAATAAGCGGTATGGATAAAATAGAAGAGGGGCCGCTTGAGGATTTCATGCTCGATATGATCAGAGTGCATACTGAAGAAGACCCTCTGATTACGGATGCCCACCGCGACAAGATGATGATCAACATGAATCGCTTCATGTCTGATGACGATATGCGCCAGCTGTTGGATGACAGCCTGGAGATATATACGGAGACGCCTTTCATCATGAACCAGGCAGCAATCGGATATTCGGACTTCAGCAGCCAGATGGTCCAGGGAATCGTCGATGTATTGCTTGAGATGGAGGAGGGCTATGTCATCATCGACTATAAGACAGACCGGCTGCGTCCGGGGGATGAAGTGGATGATCTGATCGATCGTTACCGTACACAGATGGACATATACAGGCGATCCATCATGCAGGCCCTCAATAAAAATGTTACTGTATACCTATATTTCTTTGAGTATGGAGCGGTTAAAATTGATGACTGATAATATGAGGGCCAGAAGTATACTTGGCTTTGCCTTGTTCCTTGCCCTCCTGATGAACGGATTATATTTCATGATGCCCTACGATGCAGTGAACCCATACGAATACTTGCACGGAATCAATCTCAGCACTTTCCTAGCGCTTGATATCTTCATCGGAGGAGCAGTCGTCCCTCTGATTGCACTGTTGGGCGGCTATCTCATCCATTCCTATAGAGGGGTCGGAGTCGGGAATCTGGCCAAGGTGCTCGGATTTCTATTGGCCCTGGGTATAGTGCATACATTTTTTGTCCATGCATTCGATTTCCTTCCCGGCCTGGCGCTGATGGGCCTGGTGACGGTATTATTCGTGAGGGCGCACTGGAGCGCACCGCTGTTTAGCGGCTTAGCCTTGTTTGCTGTACATCTGACAACGAATGTACTTGTCGGTTTCCTTACAAATATAGGGTCTCCGACAGACATCATCTATACGGCGATGCAGGATGTGAGCGAGTACACTTCCGTCTTCCGCGACACGGACTATTTTGCGATTGTCGCGATGAATATTGAAATATTTTCACAGAATGCATTGAGCAGCTTATATGGTCTCATATTCACTGTCCTGCCATGGCTGCTCATCGGACTTTCCTTCGGCAAGCTTGATGTTGTGCGTATGATTGCTGCCGGGCCCGTGATGGCCATCGTACTTTTCGTCGTGCTGGCAGGCGGGGGGATCGCAATGAAGATGGCCCAAGTACTGACGCTTGGCAGCTACAGCGGACGACTGCTTGCTGAAAACTTTGGTGGCCCTGTCCTCGCCCTCGGCTATTTCTTCCTGCTGGCTTATGCCACTATAGTCCTGCCAGCGAGAATCGTCGGCGTGTTCAGCCGTGCCGGTAGATACATCGTCACGCTTTATGTGTTATCGAATATCATGTTCATGCTTGTCTTCTATGGTATTGGCATGCGCATGTATGGAGAAATGGAGATTTCTTCCATGATATGGCTTGCTTCAGCAGCCTACATCTTTCTCCTCGTGCTCTCTGCTGTCATGGAAAAGTATAATGTTAAAGGAATCGAGTATTTGTTTGCGAATAATTCTGAAAATGACATGAAAAACGAGAGAGACATGTTATAATATAATAAATACACATAATAAGAGGAGCGTATTCCATGAAATTTCTAACATTCTATTATCAGGACCATACGTATTACGGCGTTAAAGTAAAGCGTGAAGAGAGTGCGTGGATCCTGCCAAGATTGTTTGAGGCATTCGGCTCGGAAGAAGCATATCCAAAAACACTTCTGGAAGGCATCTCAAAATATCATACACTCGACTTCCAGGAATTAGTCCGCAAACTTGTGGAAAAAGCGGAAGCTTCCGAAAATCCGGACCAATATAAAGCGCCTTTCGATGAAATTACATTCAAAGCGCCTGTAACCCCTCCGAATAATGTGATTGCTTTCGGACGAAACTACAAGTCGCATGCAGAGGAAATGAACAATGAGGTACAAAGCCTCTATGTCTTCACCAAAGCGGCGACGAGTCTTGTGGGAGATGGGGAAACGATACCGAACCATCAGGATATCACCAGCCAACTCGACTATGAGGGGGAACTCGGTGTAGTCATCGGCAAACGTGCCGAGAAGGTTCCAAGTTCAATGGCGCTTGATTATATATATGGCTATACAATCATCAACGATATTACTGCACGCGATCTTCAGAAGGAGCATAAGCAGGCCTTCTTGTCGAAGAGCTTGAAGGGTGGCTGTCCGATGGGGCCTTTCATCGTAACTAAAGATGAACTTCCGAACCCGGAAGAGACATCCATCGTGACTAAAGTGAACGATGAAATCCGCCAGGACGGCAGCACGAAGGAGATGGTCCTCAAATTGGACGAACTCATTGCGGAAATTTCCAAATTCGTCGTGCTTGAGCCGGGCGATGTCATCGCAACGGGTACCCCGGGAGGAGTCGGTGCGGGAATGGATCCGCAGAAATTCCTGCAGCCGGGTGACGAGGTGCGCATCGCAATCAATGGCATCGGTACCCTCACTACGCATATTGGGAAGTAATTTCCTCTTAAATATGATAGAATATTGATGATTCATATTTGAAAGGAAGATTTATGTGATACATCTGCACTTAACGGCACTGGTCCTTGCGATCATCCTGTTTTTCATCACTTATAATTCAATCGATTATCCAGATGGCCAATCGAAATACTCGAAGCCGCTGCACATGGTGTTGAGGCTGGTCTATCTGATCATCCTATTCAGTGGACTTATGCTGTTCCTCGATTTCGGCAGTGGCAACCAGATGCTCTACGGCATCAAATTCCTTCTTGGATTGGTTACGATCGGCCTGATGGAAATGGCTATCATCAAGCAGCGTAAAAAAGGCACAGGCCGCAATCTTATGATCGGACTCATCGTATTCCTGATCATCACGATTGCACTCGGCATCTACTTGCCGATGGGTCCTTTGAGCGCAATGTTCCAGTAATGGCAGAGGCACTCCTTTAGGAGTGCCTTTTTTCATGGAAATTTGTGAACGTTTATTGAAATGAACCTTTTTTAAAACGTTATCTAGTATACTGAACCTATAAAAGCAGAAGGTAGGATCGCAATGAAGAAAACTATGATATATATGGCGATGCTGTTGATGGCATTCGGTTTGACCTATGACACAGCATCTGCA
Organism: Salinicoccus jeotgali; assembly: GCF_055379195.1. Classification (NCBI taxonomy): domain Bacteria; kingdom Bacillati; phylum Bacillota; class Bacilli; order Caryophanales; family Staphylococcaceae; genus Salinicoccus; species Salinicoccus jeotgali. Next base: position 512,938 of record NZ_AP043830.1, read on the forward strand.
GAGACAACCAACACCAGAATCTATACCATCGTTGTCGACCGGTTCATGAGTGGAGATGACGGTAATGATATCAATGTAACTGACGAGAAAGAAACACCATTGCCATTCGGCGGTGATTTCCAAGGTATCGAAAGCAACTTGGACTACATAAAGGATATGGGGTTCAGCGCCTTGATGCTGTCTCCTGTATTCGACCGGGCCGAAGATGATTATCTGGGCTATGCCGTTAGAGAATATGGTGAGATCGAAGAAGCTCTCGGTGGACCGGAAGCGTTTAAAAGTCTGATAGATGCAGCGCATGAGCGGGGTATGGATGTCATCGTCGATATGCCGGCCACTTTGGCTGAAGGTTATACAGCTTTTGATGCGCCCGTATTGAATGATATCCAACAGGATTATTACGGTATGATAGATGCAGAATTCATAGACCTCCAAAACGCCGACAACCAAAAACGATACAAGGAAATGGCCCGTGAATTCACTGAGGATTATAATATCGATGGACTCAGCATGACGGTAATCCAGGATGGCATCGATGCCAAGGAATTTCTGCCTGAAGATGTCACAACCTATGGAATCAGCGGGGACGATGATATCACATTGGAAGGCTTCGACCACGCTGCTTCAAATGATCTGCAGGAAGCCTTATCATATGGCTTCAGTAAGCCTGACCGTGAAATCCCTGCCTACCCGACAGACGGTACATTGCTTCTTGCAGACCATTGGTTCAGTGAGCGGTTCACCCATAATGTAGTGGAGGCAAATATGTTCCCCGGCACGCGCATCAATCAATTGACCACTTACTTGTATGCCTATCAGGGGCCTATCGCGTTTCAGTATGGTACTGAAATCGCATTGAACGGCGATGAAATCCCGATTGTCCACAGACAGATGGATCTATGGACGGACCAGGAACTGGTGGATGAGATTGAAGCGATCAATGAAGTGACGCAAAAACATCCCCAGATCTACCAAGGAGAGACCGAAGTGATCAAAAATGAGGATGGTCACTTCGTGCAGCGCTATTATACATCAGACGTCGATTTTGTATTGAACATAAACAGCACTTCCGCCACAGAAAACGTAAAAGTGCCCTTTGAAGGTGAAGATGAAAGTAAGATGCTGAGCGGTATGCTCATCGGCGACTTGATCCGTGGCAGTGACATGAAGAATGAGGCGTTCCTTGCGGTATTGGACCGTGAAGAGAGCGAGCTCTATGCCATCATTGAAGAAACCGGGATGAACAATGGCTATATATATGCAGGCCTGCTCATCTTCGGAGGCTTCGGCATCTTCGTCTGGCTGGTCGCAAGAAGGCGCCGGCCAAAGGAAAGAAAGTAATCAGCATGGACAATAGATAGAAGATTGATCAATAAAAGACCAGCCGGCTCCATTACGGAGCCCGGCTGGTCTTTGTTTTCAGCGGTATTCATTCATTTTTTCGATGGCTTTATATCCCACCATGTTCAGGACACTTTTAGGACTGGAATAGGGTGGGGAATAGGCGACTTCTATATTGGCGAGATCTGTAGCAGAGCCACCGAGTCTGATATGGGCGGCAAGGATGTCGATGCGTTTGTCGACACCTTCAGTGCCGACGACCGAAGCGCGCAGTATGCGGCCGTCCTTTTTATGGGCGTATATCCTGACTCGTATCGGCTTGCTGTCTGCCATGTATCCTGCTTTGCTTTTTTGTGTATGGTCGACGGTGAAATAAGGGTAGTCTTTCAACTCTTCTTCAGATAGGCCAAGACCTGCAATGTCATAATTGAAGAAGCGCATGATGTTGGTACCGAGGAGGCCTTCAAAGCGTACGGCTTGGTTTCCGCTGATCTGGTTGCTGATGACGAACGCCAGGCGATGGGCCCCCCATGCCAAGGCGACGTTGACGCGCCGATCTTCCACATGCTGATAGAACGTCTCGATTGAATCTCCGAGCGCATAGACACAATCTTTATTCGTCCGGCCGCGGTCATCGGTGCATATATGGCCGGAATCATTCAATGTGATGCCCGAATCTTCTAAGAATCCGGTTGAAGGGTTAATGCCGATGCCAGCGATGATCATAGGAGCAGAAATCTCCTCGCCGGTCGACAGTGCAGCAGTGCCACCTTCTACTTTTTCGATTTCCGCTTCGAGCTTCACTTCCACGCCGTGCCTGTGAAGTTCCTCCAGGAAGAAATCACTCATGTCGCTCTCAAGGGGTTTGTATATATTCTTGCTGCGGTGCACGAGCGTAACATGAATGCCGCGTTGAACGAGGTTTTCGACCATTTCAAGGCTGATGTAACCGGCACCCACGACGACGACATGATCAATGTCATGTTCTTCGATATACGATTTTATGGCGTCCATATGATGAAGGGCGTGGAGGACAAATGCCTGAGGGACATTCTCAAGAGCAGGGATGATCCGGGGACTGGCCCCAGGTGATAGCACCAAGTGGTCATACGGTGCTTTAAAGACATTGCCGTCCTCAAGGTTTTTGACATCCACTGTCTTGGCATCCGAATCGACGCCAACCACTTCATGCCGTGTTTTGACGATGACATCGCGCTCCTTGAAGGATTCGGGAGTAGCGGCGATGAGTTGATCACGCCTTTCTACTTCCCCTCCTACATGATAGGGCATCCCACAGTTTCCATAACTGATATGCGGGCCTTTTTCATAGATGGTAATATCGATTTCCGGATCGAGCCTACGGAGTTGGGCGGCAGTTGTAGCGCCCCCGGCAACTCCCCCGACGATTATGACTTGTGCCATTTTTACACTCCTTCATTGAAATAGAACATTGCCACAGTACCGTTCCCGGTATGGCTGCTTATGGTAGGTCCGATGGTTGAAATTTTCACATCGGAAACATTTGTATCTTCGAGTATCTTCTTTTTCAGCTGTTCTGCCTGGGATTCCGCATTTGAATGGGTCAGATGCACTTCATGTGTGACGTTGTCGGCAAGGAGGTGCTTGGTCATGCTTGAAAACACCTTTTTTATGCCGCGGTGCTTTTCAAGGGGCACAAGTTTCCCATCTTCGACATGAAGAAGTGGTTTGATGTTGAGCAATCCTCCAAGGAATGCCTGGCCTTTTGACAGACGACCTCCCTTGGCAAGATAATCAAGGTCGTTGACTGTGAAGAAATGGCGGATGTTCTTCACATCTTGTTCTATCTGTGCCATCATAACGTCTTTTTCCATATCTTCCTTCAAATATCCATGGGCGCGCTCTATTATCATGCCGAGGCCATAACTCGCAGACTTAGTGTCGATGATTGTGATGTCCGCTTCCGGAAGCTCATCGATAATTGTATCACGGGCTATCAGGGCACTCTGATAAGTGCCTGACAGCTCGCTTGAAAATGCGATATATAGGATGGGTTCTCCTTTTTTTGTATATTTACGGAATATATTGGTGAAATCTTCTGGGTTTGCCTGACTCGTCAATGGACGCTTGCCTTCTGTGATGGCTTCCAGCACTTCCGAGCTCGAAATCTCATACTGATCATGGTAATCGTTGTCGCCAATGGTGATGCGCAACGGAATCATTTCGATGTCCATCTCCTTAAGCTGCTGCAGGGGGATATCTGAACAGCTGTCCACTAGCAATTTCATATTAACCGCTCCTTCCTTTTATAGACGTAATTTGAAAAAATCATTCAGAAATTGTCCGATGCCGTCATTGTTGTTTGTGTCTGCCGCATAATCAGCTGCATCCTGTATTTCTTTTATGGCGTTGCCCATAGCCACGCCATGTTCGGCATATTTGATCATTTCGGTATCATTGTCCTCATCGCCGAATGCAATGATGTTTTTCTGGTCGATGCCCATGTAGCCACGAACATAATTGACGCCGACTGCTTTGTTGATGCCTTTTTTGACGATTTCTATTACAGGGTAGGGTGCACCCCAGCGCCGATGTTCGATGGTATCCGCAAAAAGGTCATCAAGTGCTTGTCTGATGTTCGGCACTTCAGGCTCTTCTGCCTGAATCAGTATTGTGGTCGGCCCCGATTCGATGGTCTGAGTAAGGTCACCAATCCTTATCTCCGGGTTGCCCATGCTGAAGGCTTCAAAGAGTACTTCATCATGATAGTGGAGATAGACGTTGTCCTTGACTTCAGCAATGATGTTCTGGATGTTGAGGTCAGGCACCCGGCGCACTATCTCCTGGGCGACTTCGAGATCGAGTTCCTCGTGGACCGTCCGGAAATAGAGGTCGCTTGGATGATGGACGAACGCTCCGTTGAAGTTGACAATAGGAGTGGTCATATCCAGTTCCCTGTAGTAGGGTTCGCTCGCCCTGTAGGGACGGCCGGTCGATATCATCAGTTCATGCCCCTTCTTCTTAAGTTCGAGCAGGACCTTTTTGGTAAATGGGCTGATCTCTTTTTCGTCCGTCAGCAATGTGCCATCAAGGTCGAGACATATAAGATGTTTTTCCATTATGCAAAATCTCCTTGTTAATATTCATAAAACTATCATATCATTTATGTTTATCTAGTGCGGTTTTTTTGATATATTAATAGTATATACTCTGGAAGGAGTGAGATAAATGGATAAAATGATGGAAGAAAGCATGATGGGCGCACTCGAGAACGTGATCGACCCTGAACTTGGCATCGATATAGTCAACCTTGGCTTGGTCTACGGCGTACATCTCGATGAAGATGGCAATGCTGGTGTCGAGATGACATTGACTTCAATGGGCTGTCCGATGGGGCCGCAGATTGTCGATTCAGTCAAACAGGCACTTTCGGAATTGCCGGAAGTGGAAGAGACTGAAGTCAACATCGTCTGGAACCCACCATGGGATAAAGATAAAATGAGCCGTTACGCGAAAATCGCGCTCGGTGTCAGCTAAAGGCATGAAAAAAGCACTCGTCAGAGTGCTTTTTTTTATGCAACGAGATGGTAGATGATGGCGAACGCACCGATTGCGAAACAATAGTAGCTGAAAAGTGCGAGATTGCCTTTTTCCATGATGTTCTGCAACCATTTCAATGCAATATAAGTCGCTATCATACTGGAGATGAAAGCCAGCAGGTAAGGGATCCATAACGCAGACAGATTCGGATCGTTGACGAGGTCGTCGACCGAGATCAGTGCTGTTCCGAGGGAGACGGGGATATAGAGCAGGAAGACAAAACGCAGAGCATTCTTCTGGTTCATGCCGACCGCCATGGCACCGACGAGTGTTGCGCCGCTGCGGCTGATGCCGGGCATGAGTGCCACACACTGCGCCGCCCCGACGATGATGGCGTCCCGGAAGCGGATATCCCCGTCCTTCTTCTGACCACGCTTATTTTTGATGAACCAGAGGGCAAGGCCTGTGACAAGCAGCATGAAGCCGACTGTCAGCATGGAGACGTTATCTCCGATGATATCCTTCAGGAGAATACCCAGAATGCCGACCGGGATGGTGGCGATGATGAGGTAGAGGACATAGCGGAAATCCTCTGCCGCCTCTTCATCACGTGCCCCTTTAAAAATGAAGCGCGACAAGTTGACGATGATTTCAGTGATGTCCGCCCTGTATATGTAGAGGACTGCGATAAGGGATGCTGTATTAAGCAATATTTCAAAGGAAAGTCCTTTGGCTTCGACTCCGAGCAATTCACGTGCAATGACAAGATGGCCACTCGATGAAACGGGTATCGGCTCGGTGAAACCCTGAAGCAGGCCAAGAAAGATATAGCGTATAAGTTCAATGATATCCAAAACTGTCCCTCCTAAAATTCCTATACTATAATATAGAATAAATTCGCTCTAAAAGCCATCAATTGCTTGAAAAATGAATGCATAGGTGTATAATATAGTTAAGGTCAAAAAAGGTCAAACACTACTTAAGAACACTGCCACGGCAGATTTTAAAAAGAGGTGAAACATATGGATATCAACAGAATGACTTATACCGTGCAATCGGTTATAGAACAGGCGCAATCCATTTCGGTTGATCTGAAGCTGCAGTCGATTGAATCGGAAGCATTGATGAAGGCTATGCTGACAGTGGATGAAAGCATGGCCAAGGATGTATTGGAGAGGGCGTCCATCAATACCGGTGAAATCATTGCACAGTATGATGAAAAATTGAAGAAGTACAATGTCGTCAAAGGCGACAATGTGCAGTACGGACAATATATGTCGAGCGGCTTTTCCCAGGTGATGGACCGCGCCGAAAAAATCATGACGGAAATGAAGGATGAGTACGTCTCCATCGAACATGTCCTGCTCGCAGGCATGGAAAAGGAACAGATATTGAAGGAAGCAGTCGGCAATAAGGTGGAAGTGATCAAAGAAATCATCAATAAAGCAAGAGGGGGAAACCATGTGACCACACAAAACCCGGAAGTGCAGTACGAAGCGCTTGAAAAATACGGTCGTGACCTCGTCGAAGAAGTCAGGAACGGGAATGTAGACCCCGTAATCGGCCGGGATGAGGAAATCCGCAACTCCATACGCATACTGAGCCGCAAGCGCAAAAATAACCCGGTGCTCATCGGAGAGCCGGGAGTCGGTAAAACAGCCATCGTCGAAGGCCTGGCCCAGCGCATCGTACGCAAGGATGTGCCGGACAGCCTGCTCGACAAGACAATCTTCGAACTCGATTTATCAGCATTGGTGGCAGGCGCAAAATACCGCGGTGAATTTGAAGAGCGCCTTAAAGCAGTCCTGAAAGAAGTGAAGGAGTCAGAAGGGCGCATCATCCTGTTCATAGACGAGATCCATATGCTCGTCGGTGCAGGTAAGACCGAAGGGGCGATGGACGCCGGCAATATGCTAAAACCCATGCTTGCACGCGGCGAACTGCACTGCATCGGTGCGACCACACTGAATGAATACCGTGAGTACATCGAGAAAGACTCGGCCCTGGAACGCCGCTTCCAAAAGGTACAGGTGCCGGAACCTGATGTGGAGGATACCATTTCCATACTGCGTGGCCTTAAGGAACGCTACGAAGTGCATCATGGCGTCAGAATCACGGACCGCGCCCTGGTAGCTGCAGCAGAACTATCCGATCGCTATATTACAGACCGCTTCCTGCCGGACAAGGCGATCGACCTGATGGATCAGGCAAGCGCCACAATCAGAACTGAAATGGGTTCCAATCCGACGGAACTCGATCAGATAAACCGTCGTGTAATGCAGCTTGAAATTGAGGAACAGGCACTTAAATCGGAAGATGATGCGGTTTCCAAAAACCGTCTGATAGAACTTCAGAAGGAGCTGTCGGAAGTGCGCGAGGAGCAGCAGACATTGGCTCAGCGCGTCCAACGTGAAAAGGACCAGATTCAAAAAGTGAACGACAAGCGTGAAGAAGTCGACAGGGTCCGCCAGGAACTGGAAGAAGCGGAAAATAACTATGAGCTTGAAAAAGCTGCAGAACTGCGCCATGGGAGATTGCCGCAACTCGAGAAGGAGCTGGATGCACTGGCAGAAGCGTTGCAGGAAGAAAGTGCCGGTGAGAACCGCATCATCCGCGAAGTCGTCACAGAAGATGAGATAGGATATATCGTCAGCCAATGGACGGGTATTCCAGTATCGAAGCTTGTCGAAACCGAAAAGGACAAGCTACTGAAACTTGCAGATATCCTGCATGAACGGGTTGTCGGCCAGGATGAAGCGGTCGATCTCGTATCCGATGCAGTCATCCGTGCCCGGGCAGGCATTAAAGACCCGAACCGCCCAATCGGCAGCTTCCTCTTCCTCGGACCGACAGGTGTGGGTAAGACCGAGCTTGCAAAAACCCTTGCGGCAACGATGTTCGATTCAGAGAAGCACATGATACGGATCGATATGAGTGAATATATGGAAAAACACGCCGTCTCCAGATTAATTGGTGCCCCGCCTGGATATATCGGACATGAAGAAGGTGGACAATTGACCGAAGCAATAAGGCGTCAACCGTATTCCGTAATATTGCTCGATGAAGTCGAGAAAGCGCACAGTGATGTATTCAATATTCTGCTCCAGCTGCTTGATGAAGGCCGACTCACAGATTCCAAGGGCCGTTCTGTTGATTTCAGGAATACAATCATCATCATGACTTCAAATATCGGCTCGAACCATCTGCTCGATACAGTGGTTGAAGAAGGTGAGATTTCAGAGGATACTAAACAGATTGTCATGCGTGAAGTGCATCAATACTTCAAACCTGAAATAATCAACCGGATGGATGATATAGTCATCTTTACACCACTGTCCCGAGAAGATATGAAACTGATCACGCAGAAATTGCTTGAAGATCTGAACCGGCGTCTTGATGATCAGCATATGACCATCGAAGTCACCGAAGCGGTCAAAGATTGGATCTCAGAGGAAGCCTACGAACCGCAATTCGGTGCAAGGCCACTTAAACGGTTTATCCAGAGGCACATAGAGACACCACTCGCAAGAAAACTCATTGCAGCCGACTTAAGTGAAGGACTCCATGTCAAGATCGATTACGATGATGACGGATTAAAATTTGATATGTAATTGAACGCACTCCCCGAGGGGGTGCTTTTTTTATGGAACAATTTCAATGACAAAGGTCCAGCTTGAAAAGCTAGTAGTGATAGACGTTGCAGGGGACAATCGATACTTAAGGAGCACTTATTGAATTTGACAGGAAAACTCAGTTCTGTATACTAAAAATGTACAACTTACATGGCAGAATAATCCAAATAATTATTAGGAGGAAATTCATTGAAAAAAATTCCACTATTACTCGCACTTGGATTTATATTTATATTGGGCGCATGCGGCAACGGCGATTCAGAAGAATCCGATTCTGGTTCAAGTAAATTGGATGAACTGAAAGAGAGTGGTACTGTAAATATCGGGTTTGCAAATGAACCCCCGTATGCTTATGAAAATTCAGAGAGCGGAGAGCTTGAAGGCGCAGCCATAGAAATCGCCAAGGCTGTATTCTCTGAAATGGGCATCGACAATGTCGAAGGTCATCTAACTGACTGGGGCGAGTTGATACCGGGTGTGCAGGCCGGCCAGTATGATGTTATTACTGCTGGTATGGCGATATTGCCGGACAGATGTGAGAATGCTCTGTTTGCAGAACCTGAAATGCAATACGGAGAGGGTCTGGTCGTAGCGGCGGGCAACCCGAAAAATATTAAAAGCTATGCTGATATAGCAGATAATCCAGATGTGAAGGTTGCTTTGATGGAGGGCACTACGCAGTTTGATTTCCTTGATCAAGAGGGTGTAGATCCAAGCCAGATCATGTCGGTTGGCGACATTCCAGGGCAACTCTCCGCTGTACAATCAGGCAATGCCGATGTTACTGCAGCGACTGAAGCAACTCTAAGAGCAGCCTATGAATCATTGGATAGCGAGGACGTAGAGATCGTCGATGATTTCGAACAGCCAGATATCAAAGGCATTCCAAGTTTCGGTGCTGCGGCGTTCAACCTCGATGATGCAGAGCTGCGTGATGCTTACAATGAAGCACTGGAGACACTTAAAGAAGATGGCACGATTGATCAGATCCTTGATGATGCCGAAGGTTTTGAAGCAGAAAGCAATAGGGTTGAAGTCGGTGGAATGACGACCGAGGAACTCTGTGAAGCTGAATAATCTTTTCAGGCCCAGTGGGGATACCCCTCTGGGCCTTTATTTTAATAGAGGAGTGGGGAAATATGTTTGAAAACTGGGTGAATATACTGACCTACCTATCTCAGGGGGCATGGACGACAATCAGCATATTTCTAGTCGCAGCCTTATTTTCTTTTATAATGGCCTTCATCGCTGGGCTTTCACGTCTATCGACGAATCTGCTGCTCAGAGGGTTTACGGCTTTCTATGTGGAAATATTTAGAGGTACATCGCTGATTGTGCAGTTATTCTGGTTATATTATGCTGTTCCGATGCTCTTTAATATCGATCTTGGCAGCAATTGGTGGGTCGGTGTCATTGCCATTGGATTGAACTATGGCGCATATATGTCTGAGGTGGTGCGAAGCTCGATCCTCTCCATTAATAAGGGTCAGACAGAAGCATCGATCGCATTAAACCTTTCGAGATTCCAAAGAATGAGACAAGTCATCCTGCCTCAGGCTCTAAGGTTGATGCTGCCTGAGTTTGGAAACTACTCGATTCAGATACTTAAAGGGACAGCACTTGTTTCATTGATTGGTTTGAGTGACATCCTCTACTACGGGGATATCTATAGGTCTTCCAACCTCTCAGAAGGCCCAATTGCCTATTTCATGGTGCTTGTCATGTATTTCATCATTGCACTGCCATTGATCTGGCTATCTAAAAAAGGTGAGAAAATCGCCAGGAAAGGGGTGGCGAGCTGATGAATTCACAATATTGGAGCTGGGAAACATTTCTGGAAGCATTTCCGATTATTCTGGAAGGACTTAAAATAACTCTTGGCCTGACTGTTGTAAGTTATCTATTGGCAATGCTTGCCGGTTTTATCTGGCTTGTGCTGGAGTCTACACCGTGGCGGCCATTCAACCTCATCATCTACTGGATCAGGGAATTCATAAGGTCCACACCTCCCATAGTCCAGATATTCTTTCTGTATTTTGCATGGCCGATGGTGCCTTATGTAGGCATGTCATTCACACCATTTGTAGCTGCCATGTTGGCTTTGGGAATCCATTTCTCAACATACATCAGTGAAGTCTACCGTTCAGGCATCGACAGCGTGGAAAAAGGTCAGCGTGAAGCTTCAACCGCACTTAACCTTTCAACGAAAGACAGATGGTTGAATGTCATCCTGCCCCAGGCATTACCACCGACGATACCGATGCTCGGCAACTACTTGATCATACTGTTTAAGGAAGTGCCGCTTGCTGCAACGATAGGGGTAGTCGGTATACTCAGCATCGCAAGAAGCTACGGCGCACAGACTTGGTCTTACATTGAACCACTGACCATCGTGGCACTTCTGTTCCTGCTGCTCAGCTATCCATCAGCATTGCTGATCAACAAACTTGAGGGCAAGATGAACAGACGATTTGATAAGAAGCAGAAGAAAGTGGGAGTGAGTGAGTAATGGAACCAATTGTAAAGTACGATGATGTCCATAAATCATTTGGAGATACACATGTTTTAAAGGGTATCAACCTGGATATTTATCCTTCTGAAAAAATTGCGATAATCGGACCAAGCGGTTCCGGGAAAACGACGATCATAAGATTGCTGATGACTCTGGAAGAGCCGACGGACGGAGATATCATCGTAGCAGGTGAAAACCTTTGGAAGATGGAAGTCGGCGGAAAAAAGAAGAGAGCCAATGAAAAACATCTGCGTTCAGTCAGGAAAGACATCGGCATGGTGTTTCAGCATTTTAATCTTTTCCCCCATAAGACAATCCTGGACAATTGTGTAATGCCTCTTGTAAAAGTGAAGAAATATAAGAAGAAGGAAGCGGAGGAAGAGGCCAGGAAGATGCTTGACCGTGTGGGGCTTGGAGATAAATACGATGCTTACCCGGCGAACTTGTCAGGCGGACAGAAGCAGCGTGTCGCCATGGCACGGGCACTGGTGATGAAGCCGAAAATCATGTTGTTTGATGAAGTGACATCAGCCTTGGACCCGGAACTTGTCGGAGAAGTGCTCGGAGTGATCAGGGATTTGGCCGAGCATGATGAGATGGCCATGGTGCTCGTCACACATGAAATGGATTTTGCGCTCGAGATCGCAGATCGTGTGCTCTTTTTGGATGACGGCGTCATCGCAGAATCAGGCACGGCAGAAGAAGTCATCAACCAATCTGAGAATCCAAGATTGCAGGACTTCCTAAAACGCTTCAGGAAATCATCAAGTTAAGTAGAATTGAAGCATCAGACATAAATAGGGCCCGCCTTTTGAAGGCGGGCCCTATTTATGTTATGCCATTCCTACTGAGGTCTCGCCCCTTACTTCGCGGCAAGCCTGTTCCAGATCTTCAGCATATTTTTTCTTTCTGTCTTCATCATAATCCAATATATCAGCCATCAGTTCGATGACACCATCTTTATATTTATCGACTTGTGCAATCTCGAAGTACAAGTCGCCGGTACGTCTGACAAAATAGTCGAGAGGGGTGTTTGCCATCTCATGCTGTATGCTGTAGATGACTTGTGCGTGCACATCTTTTGGCAGATTATAGTGATCGGACGCTTCACCAAGTCCACCGGCAATTTCAAAGAGGTGCTCTGTATTGCTGCCGTAATGGTTTGCGAGACGCTGTCCATTCGTTATGGAGAGGCCATACGATGGGGCACGTTCTGCAATTCGAGCGACGTAATCATCGAAACCTTCACTGCCACCGACATCTCCTCCTGACATTGGCTGATTTTTTGTATCGGCCTTGTTGAACTTCAGCCCATATTCCTTCGATAGGCGCTTAGCGACAAGGTCGACTATTTCCTCAGCCATATGCCTGTATCCAGTGAGTTTTCCACCTGCGATTGTAATCAGATCGCTCTCTGCTTCCCATATTTCATCTTTACGAGAAATTTCTGAAGGGTCTTTTCCTTCTTCAAGGATGAGCGGGCGGATGCCGGCCCAAGTGGATTCGATGTTCGATTCATCGAGGTCAAGCCCCGGGAACATATAGTTTGCAGCATCCAGAACATATTTCCGGTCATCTTCATCTGCAACTGGATTTTGCTTATCCCCTTCATAATGGGTATCGGTCGTGCCGACGTAGGTCTTACCGTCGCGCGGAATTGCGAATATCATACGGCCATCAGATTTTGCATCGAAATAGACTGCCTGGCGGAGCGGGAAATCTTCCTGACTGAAGACCAGGTGGACACCTTTTGAAAGATAGAGTTGCTTTTTGCCCTTTTCTGAAACAGTGTCCATCGATCTGACTTCATCAACCCAAGGCCCGCCGGCGTTGATCACACGGCGGCCGAGAATCTGGTAGGTGCCTCCGCCGATGTTATCTTCGGCATGGATGCCGACTACTTTACCATTATCGTAGACGAAGCCTGCGGCTTTCACATGGTTGATTGGATCAGCGCCGAATTCCGCTGCCTTTTTCATGACCTCAAGTGTCATGCGTGCATCATCGGTCTTATATTCGACGTAATACCCACCACCGAGCAGACCTTCCTGTCTGACGAGGGGCTCTTTTTCCAGAACTTTGTCGACGCTGAGCATCTTACGCTGTTCGTTCTTTTTGACTTCTGCCAGCATATCGTAGACACGGAGACCGATGCTTGTAGTCGTTTTGCCGAAAGTACCCCCTTTATGGAAAGGGAGCAGCATCCATTCCGGTGTAGTAACATGCGGTCCATTCTCATAGACGATCGCACGCTCAAGCCCCGTTTCACGTACGATGCCGACCTGGAACTGTTTCAAGTAGCGCAAACCACCATGCACAAGTTTCGTGCTGCGGCTGCTTGTGCCTTCTGCAAAGTCCTGCATCTCGACAAGTGCGACTTTCATGCCGCGTTTGGCAGCATCCAGGGCGATGCCTGCCCCTGTGATGCCACCGCCGATTACCACGATATCATAATCGACTTTTTCCATATGCTGAAGCTGATCTTTACGCGTTAAAGTATTAAACATTGATTTACCTCCTATATTGATTGAAGTAAAGACTGGTGACTGTTCTATTCTGTGTCGTCTTCTGCTGTACCTTGTTTAGGTTTGAATGCCTGGGTGGCAGCGACAGCATGCTGCCAGCCATCATACAGTGATTCACGTTCTTCCTGTTCCATATTAGCCTCGAATACGCTGTCAGTATCAGAAACAGATTTGATCTCATCGGTGGAATCCCAGAAACCTACTGCTAGGCCGGCAAGATATGCAGAACCGAGGGCAGTGGTCTCGAGCACTTCCGGACGTTCTACCGGGGTGCCGAGAATATCAGATTGGAACTGCATGAGGAAATCATTTGCTGCCGCGCCACCATCGACGCGCAATGTTTCAAGATCAATGCCCGAGTCTTTCTGCATTGCGTCCAGGACATCCTTCGTCTGGTAGGCGAGGGATTCGAGTGTGGCGCGAACAAGATGCTCTTTTTCTGTGCCACGGCTTAGCCCGAATACAGCACCCCGTGCTTCTGAGTCCCAATACGGTGCCCCGAGACCTGTGAAGGCCGGAACGAGATATACACCACCATTGGACTCAACTGCATTTGCATAGGATTCGGACTGTTTGGAGTCACTGAACATGCGTAGTCCGTCCCTTAGCCATTGGATGGCCGAACCTGCAACAAATATGGAACCTTCCAATGCGTATTTGACTTCTCCGTTATATCCATATGCAATGGTGGTCAATAATCCGTTGTCGCTCTGTATCGCTTCGGTTCCAGTATTCATAAGCAGGAAACACCCTGTGCCATATGTGTTTTTGGCATCTCCCTTATTGAAGCATGTCTGACCGAACAACGCTGCCTGCTGGTCACCTGCGACTCCGGCAATCGGTACATTCTGACCAAAGAAATGGTTTTTGGTGGTCTTGCCATATACTTCACTGGAAGACTTCACTTCCGGCAGCATGCTTTCAGGTACTTCGATTATATCAAGCAGTTCCTTATCCCATTCAAGCTCATGTATATTGTAGAGCAGCGTACGGCTGGCGTTCGTATAATCAGTTACATGCGTCTCGCCTTCTGTAAAACGCCAGATGAGCCATGTATCAATCGTGCCGAAGAGCAGTTCGCCATTTTCAGCCTTTTCACGGGCACCATCGACATTATCTAATATCCATTTTATTTTGGTTCCTGAGAAGTAGGGATCGAGCAGCAATCCGGTTTTACGGTTGAACAGCTCTTCATGTCCCTGTCCCTTCAATTCATCGCATATTTCAGCGGTCTGGCGAGATTGCCAGACAATCGCATTGTAGATGGGGCGTCCCGTATTCTTATCCCATACGACTGTAGTCTCACGCTGGTTGGTGATGCCTATTGCTTCGATTTGTTCTGCTTTAATGTCGTTTTCTGATAGAACACCTGCTACAACCGAGAGTACGGAACTCCATATTTCATTGGCATTGTGCTCCACCCAACCGGATTGCGGAAAATATTGATTGAATTCCTTTTGACTTGTAGCGACGACTTCACCTTCCTTATTAAAAAGGATGGCTCGCGAGCTTGTTGTCCCCTGATCGAGTGACATAATATACTTTTCCATTATAAAACCCCTTTATATGAGTATATATTGCGTATTACTACATCATCTTAGCTGCATCATCCTTAAGGATGCTCTTATTAAGAAATACCCCTGAAACGAGAACCAAAACAACGGCGATAATAGCTAAGAAAAGAAAAATATCGGATTTTCCTAGGAAAACACTGTTATAGACCGCAGCTCCAAGTGCACCGCCAGCCAAAGGTCCAACAACTGGTACGGCTGCATAGCGGAAATTGGAATCACGTTTGCCGGGTATCGGCAAAATTAAATGGGCGAGACGCGGGCCAAGGTCACGTGCCGGGTTGATTGCGTAGCCCGTTGTGCCACCGAGACTCAGCCCGATTGCGGTGATCAGGAAACCGACGATCAGTGGATTAAGCCCTTCTGTAAAGTCATTAGCCCCAATGAAGAGCAGTCCCATGACCAGTATGAAAGTGCCGATGATTTCACTCGCAAAGTTTGCGACATAATTCGGTAGAGCCGGGGATGTAGAGAATACATCCAATTTCGTCATGGCATCTTCTTCTGCTTTGAAGTGCGGCATGAAATGCAGCCAAACGATGATGCCTCCGAGTAGGCCACCGAGTACTTGGGCGATCATATAAGGGATGACTTGGGCCCATGGGAATGCGCCGGCGACGGCGAAGCCAAGGGTTACTGCAGGGTTGATGTGACCTCCTGAGAACTGTCCGATGGCATAGACGGCGAATGTTACGGCAAATCCCCATCCGAATGCTATAACTGCCCAATCGGCGCCATTTGATTTAGTCCCCTTCAGAGTGACGTTGGCGACAACACCTCCCCCAAAAATGATCAATATGGCTGTACCTACAAATTCTGCAACGAGTTCATTCATTGCTTCCACTCCTTCGTTTGTCGAATTCATTAATAGAACATAAAAAAACCCACACTGGTAGCTATGTCAAAAGCTACAGATGTGGGCTCTTTTTCTCCGTGTCATATTAACTTACTTCTAAAATTACCCTAATGAGCCGGAAGTGTCAACTTATTTGTTGGAGACGTATTCATATATTATCGAACCACAGGGAAGTTTTGCTTGTCGTGACATAGCTGGCACCTGCCATAATGGCATCATCCACTTCGGATTGCGTTTCAATCAGTCCGCCGGCGATGACATCGGCCGCAACCTCCTGCTTGAAGAGGTGGATGACTTTTGGCACGACCCCGGGCAGCACCTCTATCAGATGGGGGTGACATTGATCGATGAGTTCGATGCTTTTTTCTATGGCCGAAGAATCGATGGCAAAGACACGCAGGATGGTCTTCATGCCTAGCTGCCGTGCTTTTTTGACGATCCTCCCCCGTGTGGTCACGATGCCGGTCGGCTTATATTTCTGATGGATGTATTCAAGGGAAGCGGTGTCGACGGCCAAACCTTTTATAAGATCCAGATGAAGATAGACCTCGAATCCATGACTTTTGATGGTGCGGATATGACTGTCGAGATGGCCGATATGGATATCCAATACGACGCATGATCTATAGGGACTTCCAATCAGTTTTTCAAAATCTTTTAAGGAGCGGATTGCTGGAAGAATCTTCATATTTTCCCCCTTCAATAAAAAATTGGTATTGCGTTAATGATAAAGTATTGGTCCACTATTGTATAGTAGGCACTAAAACGGGGTATAGACAGTCAAAGTATGACGTAAAGACATTTCAGGCAACTGCCAGGAGGGCTGATAAATGATTGATACACGTGATAATGCGATGCTAAAGGAAATGCTTGGGATAAAACATGCGATAATCCAAGCCCCGATGGCCGGAGGCATCACAACAGCGGAGCTGGTGGCCGGGGTGTCTGATGCAGGCGGACTCGGCATGATTGGCGGCGGTAGCCTCGAAGCACCGGCACTTAGCAAGCTGATCCGGCAAGTTAAAAAGAAGACTACGCATTCGTTTGGAGTGAACCTTTTTGTTCCATGGGACTTCCAAGTGACGACCGCAGATATGGCGCGCGCTTTTGACACGCTGAAGCTGGTCTATGATAAATTGGGGATTGAACAAGAGCCAGTCACCCCGGCGACACCTGAGTCGGTTGAGTTACGCTTCGAGCAGCAGATTGATGCTGTAATTGAAGACCGGGTTCCGGTCTGCTCATTTATATTCGGGATTCCGGATAATCGTCATATCGAACGGTTGAAGGAAGCAGGCATTGTTGTACTCGCTACTGCCACCACCGTCAGTGAAGCAGAGGAAATCGAACGTGCAGGATTTGATGCGGTTGTCATGCAAGGCGCTGAAGCGGGCGGGCACCGTGGATCTTTCCTGAAGGGTGTTGAAGACAGCTTGAATGGTCTGATGACCTTAATCCCGGAAACACAAGATCACACCAATATCCCACTTATTGCGGCAGGAGGTATCATGGATGGCCGGGGGATAGCGGCTGCACGTATTCTTGGAGCTTCAGGTGTCCAACTTGGTACGGCATTTCTCTCTGCAGAAGAAAGCGGGGCACATAAAGTGCATAAGCAGGCGCTCTCAAAAGACCGCGATACACCGTCAGTTTTGACGCGTCTGTTCACAGGACGTGCGGCGCGGGCAGTCAAGAACCGGTTTATACAGGAAATGACCGAACATGATGAGCACGTGGTCGAGTATCCTGTGCATAGAAAATTGACCCAGCCCATCCAAGACGCTTCAAAGACAGCGGGCTCTACCGAGTATGCGATGCTGCTTGCCGGTCAGGGTAAGAATATGGCGCGCCAGTTGCCGGTAAAGTCATTGGTCGCAAAATTGGTTGAGGAGACGGAAGCATTCAGTCTCAGAATTTGAATGGAAGCATAAAAAACGACCTGCCGTATATGGCAGGTCGTTTTTTATGGTGATTAATGGTTATGCTGTACTTCGTCGGTATCTTCAGGTTTGAGCATGAAATCCAGAACAAAGATTGTCAGCGTGACGATCACTGCAAGCAGTAAACCGCTCCAGACATTCAGTGGGCCACCGCCGCCAAGGCTGTTGATTACGAAGTTAACCATCTGGGTTAACATTAGAGCCCAGATAAAACTGATAAGATACTTCATGGTCCTGCCTCCACTACAAATTTATATATTTTAATGATACCTTAAATGGAATTACATGTATAGTGGCAATCTATCGAAAATATTCCTTTGAATTTTATTTTCATAAAATATTAAATCTATAGACAGAAATACACTTTATTGAAAGCGATTTCATAATTTGCTGGTTTTTATTTAAATACAGTTGAAAAGCATTATTTTCTAGTGTATATTTAACTCTTGGAAATAGTTAAAAATTGCTACAATTCAAAAAATGGTTATTGCGTTTTGAAATATAGAAACTTACAATAGTACTAGAGACACAAAATCTGCCATTTATTGCTACAGAACAAGTATTATTTATCCGGAATAATATTACATGTTTGCGATTGATGGATATAAGCCACTGCGAGTCGATCTCCAGCAGCCTCAGATTTAAGGTCACAAAAGCAGTAAAGCGATATGGAGTACATTATGAAACAGAGGAAGAATGGGTGAAATAGAATGTCTGAAAATTTGTTAGAGGTCAAAAATCTTACAACTGCCTTTAAAATAGGCGGCGAATACTTTCCGGCAGTAGACGATGTTTCATTGAATATTAAACCGAATGAAGTGCTTGCGTTAGTAGGCGAGTCAGGCTCGGGTAAGAGTGCTACGGCCTTTTCACTTATGGGGCTTCATACTAAAGCACGCATGGAAGGGGAAGTGAATTTTCTTGGTCGGAATTTGCTGAAACAAAATGAAGGTAAAATGAATAAAATACGCGGTGGCGATATGGCTATGATCTTCCAAGATCCGATGACAGCATTGAATCCGCTTATGAAGGTCAAACAGCAGATTATCGAAACACTGAAGATACATAACACCAAACCAAAGAATGAAAGGGAATCATATGCTATAGAACTGCTTGACCGAGTGGGAATCCCGCGGCCAAAAAGGGTGGGAGAAGCCTATCCCCATGAATTGTCGGGTGGTATGCGCCAACGTGTGGTCATCGCCATCGCCATTGCAAACCGTCCGAAGATGCTGATAGCGGATGAGCCGACTACGGCACTTGACGTCACAATCCAGGCCCAGATATTGGACCTCATCAGGGAACTCCAGGAAGAATTGAATTCAGGTGTCCTACTCATCACACACGACCTCGGTGTCGTCGCAGAAATGGCGGACCGTGTCGCAGTTATGTATGCCGGTCAGATCGTTGAAGTGGCGCCTGTCAGGGAATTGTTCAAGAATCCACAGCATCCCTATACGAAATCGCTGCTCAATTCCTTGCCGACTGAAGATATGCTCGGTAAGAAGCTGCATGTCATCCAGGGCGTCGTCCCTGCACTCGACAAGATGGACCGCACAGGCTGCCGGTTTGCGCCGCGCATTCCTTGGGTTCCTGCTTCAGAGCACGAATACAATCCACAGTTACGTGAAATCGCACCAGGCCATCATGTACGTTGCACATGCTATAAGAACTTCAGCCTGGAAGGGGCAGGGGAAACTTATGTAGACATTGATGAGCGTGAGTATGAAATGGCCACCCGGGGAGGAAATGTGTAATGAATCTACTGGAGATAAAAGATCTGAAAGTCCACTACCCGATAAAGGGTGGGTTCTTCAATACGGTCAAAGACTATGTCAAAGCAGTTGATGGCGTCAGCATCAGCATACCGGAAGGTACGACATATGGTCTAGTCGGTGAGTCGGGTTCAGGCAAGACTACGACTGGCAAGGCGGTCATGGGCCTTAACCACGTTACCGCCGGAGAAATTTATTTTGATGGCCAGAAGCTTAACGAAAAGAGCCGTAAAGTGAATGTGCGTGATGATATCCAGATGATATTCCAAGATCCCTACTCTTCATTGAATCCGCGTAAACGCGTTTTCGATATAGTGGCAGAGCCCATCAAGAACTACCATAAAAGGTCGAAGGAAGAACTGATCAACGAAGTCCTCGGCCTGTTGAACCGGGTCGGCCTGCCACCAGGCTCGCTTTATAAGTATCCGCATGAATTCTCGGGTGGACAGCGCCAGAGGATTGGTGTGGCCCGGGCGATTGCATTGAACCCTAAACTCATCATTGCAGATGAGCCTGTGTCGGCACTGGATGTGTCCGTACAGGCCCAAGTGCTCAACTTCATGCAGGACATCCAAAAGGATATGGACTTGACGATGATGTTCATCGCCCATGATCTGGGAGTAGTCCGCCATATGTGCCGCCATATCGGCATCATGTACCATGGTCGTCTCGTAGAGGAGGGCACGACTGAAGAAATCTTCAGCAACCCTCAGCACATCTATACGAAACGGCTGATTGCAGCGATTCCTGATACGGACGTGGATGAAGTGGAAAGGAATTTGGCCCTGCGCCAGAAGATCAAAGAAGAGTACGATCAGAATTTCGACGAAAACCTCGACGAAGAAGGTCGGGCTTTCCCGCTGCAGTCCATTTCAAAGACGCACAGAGTTGCGCTACCGGTGAAAGGTTGATGAATATATGCTGAAATTTACAATTAGACGGTTGCTGATCACTTTCCCGCAGCTGATCATTTTGAGCATCCTCGTATTCTTTCTTGGTTCGCTCATGCCGGGGGATGCACTCTCAGGTCTGCTTGATCCGAACATCCCTGCAGAGGCCATCCAGGCCAAAAGGGAAGAGCTTGGACTTGATAACCCTTGGCACATCCAATACAGGGACTGGATATTCGCCATGTTCCAGGGAGATTTCGGAACTTCGATATTCCACCAGAGACCTGTCATGGACGTCATAGGGGACCGGTTGATGAACACAGTATGGTTATCACTGTTCTCCACCATCCTGATCTACTTGATCGGCTTGCCGCTCGGTCTCGTTTCAGGACGCTACAATGATTCTCTCCTTGATAATACAATCACCGGGTATACATACCTCGGATTTGCTACACCACAGTTCATATTCGGTCTGGTCATCCTATGGTTGTTCGGTTACAGCCTCGGTTGGTTCCCAACCGGCGGTTCAGTCGGCCCAGGGCTTGAACCAGGTTCGATAGATTATATACTGAGCAAGATAAACCACCTCGTACTGCCGAGTTTCGCAATAGCACTGATCGGGCTCGTCGGCACAGTGCAGTACTTGAGGAGCGGCATCATAGAAACGAAGCAGAAAGACTTCATCATACTTGCGCGTGCGAAAGGTGTGAAAGAATCGTCCGTCTACAATAGACACATCTTCAGAAACTCAATCTTGCCGATCGCAGCATTCTTCGGCTATGAGATTGTGGCCCTTCTCGGCGGTTCAATCTTCATCGAAATGATCTACAGCTACCCTGGCATGGGCCGGCTGTTCCTGGATTCCATCTCGACACGCGACTTCAGTGTAGCGAATGTTCTGATCCTGTTCTACGGCATCCTGGCAATCTTAGGTGCGCTGTTGTCCGACATCATTTTGAGCATCGTTGATCCTAGGATCCGAATAAAATAGGAAGGAGCGTAAAAATTGGCTAATAAAGATAACTACAATAAAAATATAGATCATGAAAATGAAGAGTCCCGCTTGAATAATGACCCAAGAGAAGAGCGTCCGGTCCAGGGAGATCCGTTCGAAGCGCATGATGATGAAGCCCATGAATACGAAAAGGGCGATATGGACATGACAGTCAAGGCAGACATCCCGCATGGGGCGGCGGGACACGGGGCACTGGACTCCAAAAATCTGCCCAAGAGTCCGCCCGGGTGGAAAGTGATCATGAAGGAAGTGATTGCAGATAAGCTCGCGCTCTTTTCACTGATCCTATTCGTCATCATCACCGCCTATGTGTTTGGTCTGACGATGTTCCTGAACCGTCAGGAAATCGTCACGGTCGACCTTTTCGCCATCAATGAGCCGCCGAATGATATGTTCAGGCTTGGAACCGATTATGGCGGACGGGACATTTTTGGCCAATTGATCATAGGGACACGGAACTCATTGGCGATCGGTATGCTGGTCACTTTGATGAGTGTTGGTTTCGGTGTCGTCTATGGAGTGGTATCGGGATACTTTGCAGGCCAGATTGATAACGCCATGATGCGTGTTGTAGACTTTTTCATGGTACTGCCTTTCCTGATGATCATCATCGTATTTGTAACGATTTCGCCATCCTATGACATCTTCTCATTCTCCTTTATAATGGCGGCATTCCTATGGACAGGCACAGCTAGGCTGGTGCGTTCATTGGCCATGCAGGAAAAGGAGCTCGACTATATCAACGCGTCTAAGACGCTTGGCAGTTCCCACATGAAAGTCGTCTTTACCCAGCTGATCCCGAACCTTGTCGGTATCATCATCGTCAATGGCACGCTGTCTCTGGCAGCAAATATCGGGATTGAATCAGGGTTATCTTTCATCGGATTCGGATTTCCGGAAGATTACCCATCACTTGGAACACTGATGGCCTATGCAACCAATTCCCAGACACTCCAGCATAGACCTTGGATATGGGTACCGGCTGCCATCATGATTCTGGTTCTGATGCTATGCGTGCGGAATATAGGAGAAGCGATGAGACGCGCTGGAGATGCAAGACAACGTAAAGCATAATGTTAGGCTCTACCCCCATTAGTTTGGGGGTTAAGTTTCAATATACTTGTAAGCGATTTCAAAAACTTAACAGAAAATTTTCAAAAGACGAAAAAATTAATGCAATAATACACTTATAATGGAAAACTTTAACTGACAGTCGTTGATATTTCTGACAATTGTGATAATATTGTGGATGGATTACATTACATATCCACGAATGCATGGCATTTTTGATACTAAGATTCAGCCCAGAGCTGAACTGAGTATATATTGTTTTAATTTCATCAATAGGGAGGAAATAAGATGGGGAAATATTCATGGTCTAAATTGATGTTCTTCATGATGCTGGTACTTGTATTGGCACTTGCTGCATGCGGCGGGGGATCATCGGAAGAAGAAACGTCAGAAGACTCCGGCGACTCCGGTTCTGAAGGCTCATCAGAAGAATCGAAAGATGAAGGTGAGGCAGAAGGGGAGTCTGGAGAAGTATATAATTATGAAGACTTCAACCAAGTTGTCTCCAACGATGGAGAAGCAACTGGGGAAGGCACACTGAAAGTCGGTCTGACTTCAGATACGCCTTTTGAAGGCACATTGAACTGGAACTTGTATCAAGGTAATCCAGATGCTGAAGTATTGGGATTGTTTGATGAACCATTGCTTACAATGGATGAAGACTTCCAGTTTACAAATGACGGGGCATTGAACTTTGAAGTCAATGAAGACGACAAGACAGTGACGTTCACAATGGAAGAAGGCGTCAAATGGCATGATGGGGAACCAGTTACAATAGATGATTATGTATACTCATACGAAGTCATCGGTCATCCTGACTATCCGGGTATCCGCGGTGCAACCGATGGATTCACTCTGATTGAAGGCTATGATGAGTATAAAGCAGGAGATGCAGACTCCATTTCAGGCATCGAGGTAATCGATGATCAGACTGCTGTATTCACATATAAGGAAATCGCACCATCACTTACAGCGGGCGGTTTCTGGTACTACGCAATGCCTGAGCACCACTACGAAGGCGTTGAGATTGCAGATATGGCTGAAGCACCTCAAACACGCGAAAACCCACTTGGCATTGGGCCATATAAAGTAGACTCCATTACACCTGGAGAATCGATCGTAATGAGTAAGTTTGAAGATTATTGGAGAGGTGAACCAAACCTTGAAGGTCTTGAGTTGAGTGTTGTATCACCTTCATCAATCGCCAATGCTCTTGAAACAGGTGAAGTAGACTATGCAATCAACTTCCCGACCGACCAATATCCGGACGTAGCTGAGATGGACGGTGTCGAGTGGCTTGCCAATATCGATGGTGCCTACACTTATATCGGCTTCAAGCTCGGTGAGTGGAACGAAGAAGAAGGTAAAGTGGACTACAAACCTGAAGAATCCAAAGTCGGCGATAAAGAACTGCGCCGCGCGATGTGGCACGCGATGGACAATGAAGCTGTAGGTAAACGTTTCTACAACGGCCTTCGTTGGGAAGCAACTACACTGATCACGCCTTACCACGCTGAGTGGCACGATGACAGCATCGAAACACCAGAATATGATCCTGAAAAAGCGAAACAGATTCTGGATGATGCAGGCTATGAAGATACAGACGATGACGGTTTCCGTGAAACACCAGAAGGCGAACCACTCGAATTGAACTTCGCTTCAATGTCCGGTGGAGACACTGCTGAACCGCTCGCAAACTACTACATCCAATCTTGGAAGGATATCGGCTTGAACGTCAGTCTGACAAATGATCGTCTGATAGAATTCAATACATTCTACGACATGCTTGAAAACGACGATCCTGAAGTCGACATCTACCAAGGTGCATGGGGCGTAGGCTCTGATGTAGACCCGTATGGCCTGTATGGCCCGGATGTGGCATTCAACTATCCACGTTACGAAACTGAAGAAAGCACTAAGTTGATGGAAGATGGCAACTCGCCTGATGCACTTGATGTAGAGAAGAGGAAAGAAATCTACAACGAATGGCAAGCACTTATGGTCGAGGAAATGCCGGTCGTACCGACTCTTTATAGGGCATATGTCGTACCTGTCAATGAGAGGGTTACAAACTTCGGTATTGAACTAGGATACGATGAAGAGACACTTCCGTACAAATGGGGCGTAACTGAATAAGGTTGCACCCAGGTAGCACCCATGCAGAGCATGGGTGCATTTTTGTTGTGCAGAATAATTCATTATGATAAATTAGTACCTAGTTATAATATGAGAGTATAAGGTGTGGTCTAATGAAAAATGTTGGCGTATTGGGGCTCGGAACCTACGTGCCGGAAAAAGTGTTCACCAATCATGATTTCGAAAAAATTCTGGATACATCAGATGAATGGATTACAGAAATGACAGGTATAAAAGAACGGCGTTTTGCTGAAGGAATGGAAACGAGTGATATGGCGTATGAAGCAGCGGAGGAGGCGATAGCAAACTCCGGAGTCGCCAAGGAAGACATCGATCTGGTCATTGTTGCGACATCGACCGGACATCATAAATTTCCGACGGTAGCGACGACAATCCAAAATAAGCTAGGGCTTGAAGCGGTACCGTCAATGGACCAGCTCGCTGCGTGCACTGGATTCATCTATGCCATGGTGACAGCCAGTCAGTTCATCGAAACCGGCACATATAAAAATGTATTGGTGGTCGGAGCAGATAAGCTATCCAACATCACCGATTTCGACGATCGTTCCACTGCAGTGCTTTTCGGCGACGGAGCTGGTGCTGTAGTAATGGGGGAAGTGTCCGAAGGATATGGCATACGCTCCTTTGAACTCGGCAGCAACGGTAAAGGCGGTTCTTATCTGTACGATGACGAAGACACCGGCGACATCCGGATGAACGGCCGCGAAGTATTTAAATTTGCGGTCAGACAGATGGGAGAATCGAGTGTCAACGTTACCGAAAAAGCAGGTCTTACTAAGGAAGATATTGATATGCTGGTGCCGCATCAGGCCAACATACGCATCATGAATGCTGCACGCGAACGCATGGGGCTGCCTGAAGACCGTATGAGTGTAACAGTTGATAGGTACGGCAACACTTCAGCCGCTTCAATACCGTTAAGTATCCATCATGAAGTTAAAAATGGTAAGATAAAGGACGGAGACACCCTCGTACTGGTCGGCTTCGGAGGCGGGCTGACCTGGGGTGCAATTTGCCTGACCTGGGGAGATAATAAGGAGGAGACTCATGGATAAGAGAAGAGTAGTTGTAACAGGGGTTGGAGCGCTGACGCCGATTGGGAATACAGCGCCTGAAACCTGGGAGAATGCCCTAAAGGGAGTAAATGGGATAGATAAGATTACACGAATAGACAACAGCGAATATAATGTCCATGTGGCAGGAGAACTGAAAGATTTCAATGTAGAAGACTATATGGACAGGAAAGAAGCGCGCCGCATGGATCGCTTCACCCAATATGCCATGGTGGCTGCTGATGAAGCGGTCGCAGACAGCGGCCTCGACATTACAGACGACAACCGTGAACGCATCGGTGTCTGGATCGGTTCCGGCATCGGCGGCATCCAGGCTCTGGAAGATGGCTTTAAAGTCTTGTATGAACGAGGACCACGCCGGGTGAGCCCGTTCTTCGTACCGATGATGATCCCGGACATGGCAAGCGGCCAGGTGTCCATCAAGCATGGCTTGAAGGGACCGAACGGGGCAACGGTCACGGCATGCGCGACAGGTACGAACTCGATCGGTGAAGCGTTCAAGTTCATCGCACGCGGCCAGGCTGATGCGATGGTCACAGGCGGTACTGAAGCACCGATCACCCGTATGGGCATCGCCGGCTTCCAGGCCAATAAGGCATTGACGACTGCAGAAGATCCGGACAAAGCATCCAGGCCCTATTCCAAGGACCGTGATGGTTTCGTCATCGGCGAAGGGGCAGGTGTCGTCATGCTGGAAGAATTGGAACATGCCAAAGCGCGTGGCGCCACAATATATGGTGAAGTAGTCGGCTACGGTACAACTGGCGACGCCCATCATATTACAGCACCGGCTGAAGGTGGAGAAGGTGGAGCGCGTGCAATGCAGGAAGCGATGAAAGATGCAGGCTTGAAACCGGAACAGATCGACTATATCAATGGACATGGTACAAGCACACCATACAACGACTTGTTCGAAACGATGGCGATCCGTTCGGTATTTAGAGAGCACGCAGATAAGCTGCTCGTAAACTCCACGAAATCCATGACTGGTCACCTACTCGGAGCGACAGGCGGCATGGAAGCAATCATTACAGTGCTCAGCCTGAGAGAAGGCAAAGTCCATCCGACCATCAATCTGGACACACCAGATCCTGAATGTGACTTGAACTATGTCTCTCAGGGCATGGTGGAAGCAGATTTGGAATATGCAATTTCCAACAGCTTCGGTTTCGGTGGGCATAACGCAAGCCTTGTGTTCAAAAAGTATGTAGACTGATGTTTAATTATAAAAGCGCCTCCCTTCATGAAGGGAGGCGCTTTTATATGCTATGGTGAAGCACTTTGTATGGAGATGATGAGATTTATTTCCGCTTTCTGCCGAGACCCATGGCCCGTTCCATTTTAGCGACCATCTTATCCGCTTTGCGCGATGCTTTCACGGCACCTTCATCAAGGATGTCATCAAGCGCACCGCTTTCAAGGTAATGGTTGACCTTCTCCTGGAATTCGATGAGGAACTGCTCCACCACTTCCCCGAGATCCGATTTGAATGTACCATAATTGCTGTCTGCATATTCCTGCTCCAATTGCTGGATGCTTTTGTCGGTCAGGGAGGTATAGATCGTCAGAAGGTTTGCGATGCCCGGTTTATTTTCCTTATCGTACTTTATGTCGCTGCCTGAATCTGTAACGGCACTGCGTATCTTTTTGGCAGCTGCCTTAGGGTCATCGAGAAGCGATATGAACCCTTTTTGGTTGTCGTCACTTTTCGACATTTTTTTGGTAGGGTCGTTCAGGCTCATGATGCGGCCTCCGTATTCCGGGTGCTTGACCTCAGGTACGGTCAGGACATCATTGTATTTTGAGTTGAAACGTTCCGCGAGTGTACGGGTGAGTTCAAGATGCTGGCCCTGATCTTCCCCGACCGGTACGATATCGGTTCCATAGATCAGAATATCAGCAGCCATCAGTGAAGGATATGTAAGAAGACCTACACTGATGCCGTCGCGCTGGTTTTGTTTACGTGCTTTATCTTTATATTGTGTCATACGCTCAAGTTCCCCGATATATCCGACGCACTGCATCATCCATGCTGCTTTCGCATGGGCTGGCACTTCGCTCTGGATGAACAATGTGATCTTCTCCGGATCGAGTCCTGAAGCCAGATAGATCGCTGCGAGTTTTTTTGTATTATCCCGCAGTTTAAGACGGTCTTGGGGCACGGTTATGGCATGCTGGTCGACGATGCAGAAATACGCATCATATTCATCCTGCAACTCGACGAATTGCTTGTATGCGCCGATATAGTTGCCGATTGTGGGAATCCCACTCGGCTGGACGCCGGAAAATAATGTTTTCATGTGTCATCACCTTTAAGTTAGTCATTACTCCTATAATAATAGACTTCTCGGTTGCTTGCAATAAAGCAAATAGTCTTGTATAAATATAAAAACATCATAAATTAATTGAAAATTTGTGTGATTATTAAGGAATTCTCATTTTATTTTAATGTTCGTGCAGTATAATACAAAGTGTAGATGAAGTTGAAGTCGGTTTCCCATTAAATTTAATCAATTAGGATTAAAAAATAACGGAACCGGGTAAAGACTAGCATTACAAATCTTTTGAAATTGGAGTGTGAGCCCCATGGTAACATTATTTACTTCTCCAAGCTGCACATCATGCCGTAAAGCGAAAGCATGGTTACAAGAACATGAAATTCCATATACTGAAAGAAATATATTTTCTGAACCTCTCACATTGGAGGAGGTTAAGGCGATTCTTCGCATGACTGAAGATGGAACGGATGAAATCATTTCGACCAGATCTAAAACATTCCAGAAACTCAATGTGGATATCGATACTATGCCGATGCAGGAATTGTATACATTGATTATGGATAACCCTGGTCTGTTGAGAAGACCTATTATTATGGATGAGAAACGTCTCCAAGTCGGCTATAACGAAGATGAAATACGTCGTTTCCTTCCACGTAAGGTAAGGACATTCCACCTCAAGGAAGCAAAACGTCTCGCCGAACTCTAAAAAAAGAGCACTCGAGATCAGTCATATACTTAAAGTGCTATGCCCGCAGATTGTTTGAAAACTGTGGGTATTTTGGCGTATAATGATATGACAATTCCAAAAGTGGTTTTACCCTAGCACATTAAGGTATAGTATAAGTAAGACCATACTTTATGGAGAGGAGTGGGAGTATGAGGATTGAAAGAATTGATGAATCGACGATCAAATTTTTCATCACCTATCAGGACATCGAAAAACGCGGCTATGATAAAGAAGATCTATGGTTGAACCGCAAGCGCGGAGAAGAATTTTTCTGGTCAATCATGGATGAAGTGAACCACGAGCATGAAGAAGAATTTTCAATGGACGGGCCGCTATGGATTCAAGTGCATGCCTATGACAAAGGAATCGAAGTGGTCGTGTCCAAATCTCAGGATGATAAACCATTCTCAATGGAGCAGAACCCTATGGATATAAATAATAAAGATGTTGAATCATTCCTGGAAAACATTTCAGGAGAGAAGGACCAGACCATTCCGACAACGAAGGAACCCGTAATGGTTAGATTTGCAGACTTGGAAGACCTCATCAAGTATTCTTACGAAGTCGAAGTGGATGAAACACAGTATGAAGATCTACTTATCGTCCATGAAGGCAGATATTACTATCAAATATTCTTCGACCACCGTATGGAGTATATGGACACAGAGCGGATTGAAGCAAAACTCCTCGAGTATAGCGCACCTGCTGAAACATCCAGCCTTATTGTAGAAGAATATGGCAAGATCATCATGAGCATGAACGTCAGGGGCAAAGTAAGAAAAGTTTTTCAAGAAAATTAAATTATCTGTATCTAAAATAAATCATTTTTAACCTTTTCATCCATATATATAGATGAGGAGGTTTTTTTATGTTTATAGCCCACGATGAAACCGGCGGCAACGTCACTGCGAGTGAAGCGGTAAAGAACAGGAAATATTTCTGTCCGGTCTGCCTGGAGCGGGTCGTATTGAAATCAGGCAATGTAAAGACACACCATTTCTCCCACCATCGCATAGTAGACTGCATACGCCATCTCTACAAAAAGGAATCACTGGCACATTTATCAGCAAAACATGAACTTTATCTTACACTGAGTAGAAATCATAAAGTCACAATGGAATATTACCTGGCTGAAATAGAACAGATTCCAGACCTGCTTGTAGGGAAGCGCGCCATCGAAATCCAATATTCTGCGATTTCTCCCATGCTCATCATCGAACGTTCAAAAGGATACCATACGCTCGGCATGGACGTCATATGGTTGCTTGATGAGATGGCACTTCGTGTCAATGGGATTCATGTTATTCCAACTCATTTCCAGTTGTCGACACAATTCCATGGTGCCTTGTTTACTTATCAGGGGACAAATAGACAATTAAAGAAATGGGTACTGCATCATCACATCGGTGCAGGCCGATGGCTGTTCAGTGTAGAGGACATGGATGCGGAAGCATTGCTTTCTGAGCATAATTTGACACCCCACCAGACGCATAAGATGAATGAACAGGATATCAAACGGCTCATCCAACATGAACGCCGGCAGAAAAGTCGTTTGAATCCTACTCTTACATATATTTATCAGCTTGGGCTCAACCCGAATGATTTGCCGAAGCACTTGCTGTACATTACAGAATCCGAGCGCTGGATCATGAACAGTCCCCTCGAATGGAAACTGTATCTGATGTATGTCCTGGAGCGGGGAGGCTTTACGATTGATGGTTTCAGACGCTTCATACGTCTGCGGGAAATCCAGGGGACACCTCAAAGCGAGCAGGTGATCCACAGGCTGCTTATCGATTATAAGACGTTATACAATTCACAATAAGTTTCGAGACTTGAAATTTATACGCAATATTGAGAAAATTAGACTATCTGAAAATTGGAGGGTACAGAATGGCAAAAGTAATAACACGTGAAGAACAACAGGAGAAGTATACATGGAATCTTGGAAACATCTTCGAGTCGGATGATGCATTCGAAGAGAAGTATAAAGAACTAGAAGGCAGACTTGATGAAGCGGAGAAGTTCGAAGGGGGCATTGGTTCCCTGGAAAAACTATCAGAAGCGCTTCATACCCAGCGGGAGTTGACGGAGGAGATAGGCAAATTATTCGTCTACTCGCACCTTAAGCATGACCAGGACACATCGAATGACACTTATAGCGGCATGGAAGCCAAAGCGCGCACACTGGTCGTCAAATTCAATACGGCGTGGAGTTTCCTGGTGCCTGAAATCCTGCAGATTGACGAAGATACATTAGAAGA
Organism: Salinicoccus jeotgali; assembly: GCF_055379195.1. Taxonomy (NCBI): domain Bacteria; kingdom Bacillati; phylum Bacillota; class Bacilli; order Caryophanales; family Staphylococcaceae; genus Salinicoccus; species Salinicoccus jeotgali. The sequence continues at coordinate 544,085 of NZ_AP043830.1, forward strand.
ATGGCGCCAGGATGAGCGTCTCTCCGAGTTCTCCTTCGACCTTGAGAAATTGAACAGGAAGCGGGAACATATACTCAGCGACAAAGAAGAGAAACTTATGGCGCAGGCAGGAGAAGTGCTCTCCAACCCGACGTCGACGTTCGGCATGTTCAATAATGCTGATCTTGAATTCCCGGATGCGATTGATGCTGAGGGAAATGCGCATACACTCACACAGGGGACCTACATCGATCTCCTCAAATCAAGCGACCGTGAACTGCGCAAATCAGCCTATGAAAACTTGTATAAGACTTACGGTTCATTCAAGAATACATTGAGCCAGACATTGCAGGGTGTCGTCTCCACACATGTCTTCGAAGCCCAGGCACGCGGCTATGAATCGGCAAGGCATCAGGCACTCTCCAACAACTTCATTCCGGAGGAAGTGTACGATAACCTGGTGACGACCGTCAATGAGCATCTGCATCTGCTGCATCGGTATACTGAACTGCGCAAGCAGCTGCTCGGACTCGATACGTTGAAGATGTATGATGTCTATACACCGATGGTGAAAGATGTCGATTTCAAGATCGAGTATGAGGAAGCGAAGGAATGGATGCTCAATTCATTAGAACCGATGGGCGAAGAGTATGTGGGCATCGTCAAGGAAGGTTTGGAGAACCGCTGGGTCGACGTCTATGAAAATAAAGGCAAGAGAAGCGGCGCCTATTCTTCCGGCACTTACGGCACAAATCCTTTCATCCTCATGAACTGGCAGGATAATGTCAACAACCTGTTCACCTTGACCCATGAGTTCGGCCACAGTGTCCACAGTTACTACAGCAGGCAGAACCAGCCATCTAACATGTCCGGCTACTCCATATTCATCGCCGAAGTTGCGAGTAATTTCAATGAGGCGCTGCTTGCAGATTACATGTTCAGGAACCTTGAGGATAAAAAGAAAAAACTTTATCTACTGAATGAGCAGCTCGAAGGTTTCAAGGGATCAGTATTCAGGCAAACCATGTTTGCTGAATTCGAACACAAAATCCACACTATGAAAGAACAGGGCGAACCGCTGACTGCCGGAAGCCTCAACGAAGTATACGGGGCGCTCAACCGCAAATACTTCGGGGACGTGATGGAGTACGATGAATATATTGAAGCAGAGTGGGCACGCATCCCGCACTTCTATATGAACTATTACGTCTATCAGTATTCTACAGGTTACGCAGCTGCAGCCAGCCTATCGAAGCAAGTACTTGAGGAAGGGTCTGAGACAGCTGAGCGCTATATCAATGAATTCCTGAAGAAGGGGTCTTCAGATTACCCGATCAACGTCCTCAAGAATGCAGGAGTTGATATGACGACAGCTGAACCAGTTGAGAACGCGATGAAAGTATTCGAATCACAGCTCGATCAGTTCGAGGCACTGCTCAAGGAAATATGATGATGGGATCCGAACCTTTGAGGTTCGGATTTCTTTAATTGTGTAGACATGTAGACGAAAATTGTACAAGTATAATCTGAATACGTTTTCATTTTGTCTATATTGTGAAAAGACATGCAAAATGTTGTTTGAGGCCTTTAACCGTGGTATATTACGTATATGGAATTTTTCTCACTGAAACATACCCCTTTGTTGTAACAGTGAAAAATTTCTCCCATCCCCTTTGTTTGAGCAGCACACTAAAGAAGGTGTGCTGCTTTTTTTTAAAAAAAGATAATAATATATATGAAGCACGGAATCCTTTTGGATTCCGTGTTTTTTTATTGGCAAAAACGCATGAAGGATGGATGAACAACAACTGTCACAAATTCGTCCTGGCTATCCGTGATATATATCACGTTAAAAATGTCCACTCTCACCTATAATTGAAACCAAGTCAGACGGACAGCTATTTCAATGGAGAGAGGAGACTTCGATATGAAGCAGAAATACAGAAAACCACCGTTCAATACAGTTTATGAACAAACGGACGAAGAAATGGAGTCCTTGAAGGGTACGCTGTTTTCAACAGTGGTATTTGTGGGCGGCACAATCGCCCTTGTGATGATTCTATTGTTGATGATCTACATCATGAGATATTAAGGGGGATGAAGAGATGAAAATTCATAAATTTGAAGAAATATGGCTAGTCATCGGAGTGGCCATACTTGTCATATCGATGGCTATCACCGGCTATCAGGCATTTGCACAAGGAATGGCCCCACCGAGCCACAAGGAGACGATTGACCCGGAAAAAGTTGAAGAGACGGCACCATTTGATAATCCAGGCGTCTATGAAGTCGGCAACAACAAATATGAGGTAGTGATGACGCTTCAGGCGTTTGCATTCGAACCGAGTGAAATCACTGTACCAAAAGGCGCGGAAGTGACCTTTATCATGACTTCAAAAGATGTCATCCACGGCGTCAATGTACCACATACGAACTTGAATACGATGGTGGTCCCAGGGCAGATCCAGCGCATTACCCAGACATTCAATGAATCTGAGGAATTCATCATGATCTGCAATGAATACTGCGGCACCGGGCATCAGATGATGTCTGCCAACATTAAAGTGGAGGAATAGATCATGACACAGACACTAAATTCGAAAATGAAACAGAACCGTCTTCCGCTGGTCCACTTTTTCCTGGCCTTCATCATGTTGCTGATCGGTGGGACACTCGGATTGCTGCAGGGGTTGAATAGAGGTGGGCTTTTCGAACTGCCGGCTGAGTTCAATTATTATGAAGTCCTTACCCTGCACGGCATATTGCTGATCCTCGCCTTTACGACATTATTCACCAACGGTTACCTATATGCAGCTGTCAACCATGTACTCGGCGGCTTGTCGAAGACGGTCCGTATACTTGGCTGGTCGAGCTTGGCGAGCTTCCTGGTCGGAGCAGTGCTCGTCGTTTCCATGGTGCTCGCCGGCGAAGCGACGGTCATGTATACTTTCTACCCACCGTTGCAGGCTTCCCCATGGTTCTACATCGGTCTGGTGTTCGTCGTACTGTGCATCTGGCTGGCGGGCCTGGGTATTTTCATCAGTGCCTTCCAATGGAAGAAGCGGAATAAAGGGCAACATCTGCCTCTCCTTGCATTCTTCGCAGTCGGCATCTACACCTTGGTCATTATCGGGACGATTGGGGTGACGATGGAAGTCCTGATGCTCATCCCTTGGGCATTCGGATGGACGGAGACGATCAACGTCATGCTTAGCCGCACCCTGTTCTGGAGTTTTGGCCATACACTCGTCAACGTCTGGTATCTCGTCGCCATTTCAATCTGGTATGTGACATTGCCGAAAATCATCGGCGGCCGCCTATTCAGCGATTCGCTCGCCAGAATGGTCGTCATCCTGGTCGTCATCCTCAATGTGCCGGGTGGGTTCCACCATCAGATTGTGGATCCGGCTTTTTCCGAAGGGCTTAAATTCATGCATGTATTCATGAGTCTTTCCATCGCCTTCCCATCATTGATGACTGCTTTCGCGATGTTTGCGATGCTTGAGCGGACAGGACGGAAAAGAGGCGGACGCGGACTCCTCGGCTGGCTGTGGGTATTGCCATGGGGCGATGTCAGGTTCCTGACCATCATGATTGCGATGATTGGTTTCATCATCGGTGGTGCCGGCGGCATCGCGCAGACCAACAACCAGCTTAACCAGGTGGTCCACAATTCACTTTGGGTAGTCGGACACTTCCATATTACAGTAGGCGTTACAGTCGTGATGTCCTTCTTTGGCCTCATCTTCTGGCTCATTCCACATCTCTCAGGCCGGGTGTTGACGCCGTTCATCCATCACCTGGGAATGTTCCAGACGGCCCTATGGACAATCGGCATGGTGCTGATGGCTATAGTCATGCATATGGTCGGCCTCTTCGGGGCACCGAGACGGACTTCTTATACCACTTACGGGGACAACAGCATGGCCCTTGGCTGGGAGCCTTATCTGACCTTCATAGCCACAGGCGGCATACTGCTCTTCATGGGCGCAGTGCTGATCGTCTATATCGTCATCCACCTGATGTTCTTCGCACCGGAAGGGAAGACGCCGTTCATGAATTCCAAAGTTGAAGATAATGCGCATCCTACACCGAAGTGGACTGAGAACTGGGGTCTGTGGGTCATCGTGGCGATACTCATCATCTCGATGGGCTACATCGTTCCGCTGGTCGACCTCATCCAGAATGCGCCTCCAGGATCTCCACCGCACAGGACCTGGTAAATATCCGGAAAGGAGGGGGCAATCATGAAAAAAGATATCATTTCGATCATCGTCATCCTTGTGCTCGCGAGCCTTCTGTTCGGCATCTCGACGGATGGCTTCCGGATCTATACGATCGAGGCTGAACGCATCGAATCATTGAAGAGTGAGAAACCCGACTTTCCAGATATCGAAGTGATGGATAATAAAGGACGGACTTATCCGTTCGATCATTTCGAAGGCAAGCACATATTGATGACATTCATCTATACCTCATGTTCTACTGCATGCCCACGCATGGAAGCGAGCATGCAGGAAGTATATGAAAAATTGGATGCTGTGAAGCATAAGGACGATCTTGTCTTCCTCAGCATGTCATTTGACCCGGAGCGTGATACGGTCCCGGTACTGGATCGGTATGCCGATTACTTCAATGCGGATGGGGAGACGTGGCGAATGCTCCGTGTCCCGGAATCAGAGGATCTTGAAGCCGCCCTCGACACATATGGCGTGACGGTCATACCAGAAGGCGACAGCGATTTTCAACACAATACATCATTTTATCTGATCGGACCGGATGGGGGCTTGCTTGAAGTATTGGATTATCGCGACGTGGATGCCGCAGTGGAAGCATTGGAACATAGGGTGGGGGGAGCATCATGAAGCAATTCTGGTATGGCTTGATCCTATTCATATTTTTGGCCCTGCCTCCTGTCAGGTTCCTGATGGAATCGATCATGGCTTTCCATATGCATATGCAGATGCCGTTATTGTTCGTGTCTGGAATACTGATGTATCCGTTCTTTAAGAAACACTTCGGATCATTCTTCAATCAATGGAACAGCAGCGGCATCCCCGGAATCATTTTGTTTCTGCTGATCGTGATATATTGGATGATCCCGAAGGCGATGGATGAATCACTCGAAATTTTTACAGTGGAGCTGTTTAAATTTGTGTCACTCCCTTTCTTGGCTGCTGTACCGCTGCGGGATAGTTGGTCCAAGGTCGGCAAGGCGACTGAGAGCATCGTCTTCATCATCCTCGCTGTAATATTCAGCATCATGGGCTACTTATATGTATTCTATGAAAGCACTCTGTGCAACAATTATCTGATGGTCGACCAGAAGACGGTCGGCTGGGGATTCGCTTTCTTCAGCCTATGCCTGATTTTGTATATAGTGTTGACGCTATTTACAGACCAATCCCAATATTACGATAAAACGTCCCCCTGAGTGGGGGACGTTTTGTTGTTCATATGCATTTTATAAGTATAGGTGCAAGGAGGGGTGGTGAACGATGTAATAGCCCGCTTCATCTTCTGTAAGGATATTCTCTTTTTTGAAAGTGCTGATGCTGCGGCTGACAGTCTCCCTCGATGTGCCGATGATATTCGCGATATCCTGCTTTGTCATGTCTGTACGTAGCCGTGTACGTTCTTCGTCGACCCATTCACCATGGTTGGCGAGGAGACGCTCGAACAGGAGGAGGATCTGTTTGTCGGTTGACTTGAATATTTTATCCTGCAGACGTTTCTGCAGATCGACGATCAGTTGGCCGAGGGTACGGAACATTTTGATTGATACTTCCGGATGGGCCATAAGCAGATCCTCGAAATTCTCTTTCGAGATGGAAAATAGTTCTGATTTCTCCGTCGTTATAGCATTTGCAGGATAGAGGTCTTTACGGAACAAGCCATGGTGGGGGAACATTTCGCCGGACTGGAAAAAATTCACAATCTGTTCCCGGCCGCTCCCATCAGTCCGATAGATCTTTACTTTACCGTGCGAGACGAAATAGACATGGGTCATCGGTTCATCTTGGCGGAATATATGTGAATTACGGTAAAATCGACGCTGCGATGTAATATTTATAATAAGTTCCAGTTCTTCTTCAGTTAGAGTCCGGAAGATTTCTATATGTGAAAGCAGATGCTTCAAATCATTTGCCGGCATCAAGTGTCACCTCTCTATTTGTGACTATATCATAGCATAAATGGAGAACGTCCGATATTAGGCGTCTAACTCTCGTTGGTTCGGGCAACGAAGGCGAATTGGGCGTCTAACTCACGTTGGTTTGGGGAACGAAGGTGAATTGGGCGTCTAACTCTCGTTGGTCTGGGCAACGAAGGCGAATTGGGTGTCTAACTCTCGTTGGTTCGGGCAACGAAGGCGAATTAGGCATCTAACTTTCGCTCGTCCGCCTAACGAACGAGAATAGGCAACCTCTCCCAGCAATCAAAAAACACCCCCGGCCGCCGAATCTTCATCCAGTTGACAGGGGGTGTGCTGTTAAAACTATTCTCTCAATACCGACGATCCGCCGTGTATCTGATAGTAGAAGCCGGCTTCCGTCTCGACTTCTTCAATCAGCCGCTGCAATCTGAGTTTTTTCAATTCATTTAATAAAAGACCGGTACGCCATTCGAAAACTGTCTTGAGTTCGTGGAAGCTGACGACTTCATATGTCTCAATGTAGTCGTGGATGCTTGGCAACGGGTTCTTTTCTATTTCATGGTCGATGAGTTCATTGATGATATACGTGTAGATATGGTATGGGTATACACCTTCCACTTTAATGCCTTCTGCTTCGACATCTCCTGAAAAGAAGACGAGTGACGGAAGGGATTCGACATCCATTTCACGGTAGACCATCAGATCGCGCCTGAGGAGACTCCGTACCGAACTCGATTGGGCATCTGCCGTGAACGACTTGACATCGAGCCCCGCAAGGCGAGCGCTCTCTTCCATATGTTCAATCGTGCAGATGTTACGGTTTGGCATTATGCGGTTCAGCACATAGCGCATAAATGCGCGGGCTTTGTTGCGGCCTTGGATTTCGGCGGCTTTATAGGCCAGTGCAATATTGTCGATATCTGTTGTGGATTGGGCCTGACATTTGGTCAGGACCTGAAGGGAAGGTGCAAGTATCTTTTTGACTGTCACATGTCCGCGATATTCGATCTGGAGCCGGTTGATGACGGGCTCCAGAGCGCGACAGTCTTCTGAGAACGGATCGAAAAAGTAGAATATCTCAATCTGATGGGATACGGGTTCCAATACAAGTGCCTGTTCTCCAGTTCTATTCATGTCCTCACCCTGCTTATTCTTCTATCGTATTCACCATATGATTGGCCGTCATTTCGTAGCGCTTCATGATGAACGTGCGTAAATCACCATCAAGTCCGACATCATCCATCGCTTTATCCATATTTTCAAGCCACGCATCCTTTGCTTTTGGAGTGATGCGGAATGGATTATGGCGTGCCTTCAGCATTGGATGTCCATATTCTTCCATGTAAAGATTCGGACCACCCAGGAATTGGGTCTGGAATAATTTCTGCTTATATGCCGTTTCTGTCAAATCTTCCGGAAACAAGTGGTTGATGCGCTCATCATTACCCACGTAACCGTAGAATATATCGATCATTTCATAAAGCTTTTCACGGCCGATATCGTTATAGGGTATTGGCATAATTGTCACCTGTCCTGATTTCCGTCAATTTATTGTAGAAACGCTCCACTTTGGTTATCTCTTCGCGTTGTTCGATATCATACTCCTTGAGCAGGTCCTGGAAGATGGTCTCACCTTTGTCCCGATTAGACACCTCATATTCCAACTCCAGATCTTCTGTATCAAGGTAATTGTTCTTATCCAGAACAAGCAGCCCATCCTTATACGGCACTTCACGTCTCTCGGTCGATAAAGCGCCATATATCCTGAGCTGCGTCGTATCGATATTGAAGCGTTCCAGTTCGTTGCAGATTATTGTGGGCAGTTCCTCTTGGCGGATGTTCTGGTCGAAGCTTAGGTCACTATCCACTTCCCCATGATATTCCATGACGCCTTTATCGGTCGGTTCTTTGAGGGTCATGACCTGGCTGCCGCGCGCTGCACGTATTCTGAGCAATAGGCGGTTGTGTTTAAGATCCAGATCCGGGGTATCTATATAGAAATTGGTCTGTATGACCGGTTCGGCATTTTGGAAGAATGCCTTATCCAACCGGCCATATTCATCGCCGGTCAAAAGATTTTTGAATTCGATCTCGAGTTCTTTCATTAAATCCACTCCTTAATGTACATTATCTATAAATTGAAAAGGACTGTAAAGTAAACAGTTTATGTCGTTATCAAATACCACTTACTATGGTAGAATAAGGTGCGCAAGGAGTGAGGAAATGGACATTTATGTTAATGAAATCAAATTCGAAGATGAAGCGCTCAAATGCTTGTCTGAAGAGCAGACGGAAGGGCTTCAAGCGGCGGCGCGCATGACTGTCGGTTCGGAAGATCAGAGTCTGATTTATCTTTTGGACGACGGCGAAGCATTCAGAAGAGTGCATTTTGGAGAAAAGACGTGGCACATGCTGCGCGATCACCATGGCAGCGAAATCATTTTGAACACCGATGTCATATTGACTGACTTCTGGGATCAGCTGGATCACCTGGTCGATACCATCGAAGGCAACAACTACGGGGAAGCATTCGAAAGGGCAGTCAAGGAAACATTCAAACAATAGAAGCGTTTTAAGACTGGAGTGTAGAGGATGGAACAATGGGAGAAGTTCCTCGCACCGTACAAGCAGGCAGTGGAGGAACTTAAGATAAAGCTCAAAGGCATGAGACGGGACTACCAGCTCAACCGCCAAGCCTCCCCTGTAGAATTTGTAACGGCGCGGGTTAAACCAGTACAGAGCATAATAGAAAAGGCAAGTGTCCGCAATATACCTTATGACAAGCTGCAAGAAGGGATGTATGACATTGCAGGAGTCAGAATCATGTGCCAGTTCGTGGACGACATCGAGCTGATATGCAGTCAAGTCCGCAACCGCACCGACATGAAAGTCGTCGAGGAAAGGGACTATGTGACGAATACCAAGGAAAGCGGCTACCGTTCGTACCACCTCATCGTGGAATATCCGGTCGAACGGATCGGCGGACCGGTGATCATATTAGCAGAGATTCAGATCCGCACCTTGGCGATGAACTTCTGGGCGACGATTGAGCATACATTGAACTATAAGTATAGCGGGGAATATCCACCGGAAATCAAGAAGCGTCTGCAGAATGCAGCTGAAGCGGCGTATCTGCTCGATCAGGAGATGTCCGAAATACGTGAAGAGATACAGGATGCACAAAAATACTACACAAAAAAACGCAGCATGCGCTAGCGCTCTATAGAAAGGCGGGGTGACACATGAAGTTCTTCATAGTGTCCAAGGGGGACACGAAATCGAACGCACTTAAAGATAAGATGATGAACTATATGATTGATATGAACATGGAACTGGATGACAAGAAGCCGGATATCGTCATTTCCGTCGGCGGGGATGGCACGCTGCTGCAGGCTTTCCACAGCTATCAACATCTGCTCGACCATACGGCATTCGTCGGTGTACATACCGGGCATCTCGGTTTCTATGCAGACTGGCTGCCCCACGAAGTGGAACGGCTCATCATCGCCATCCAAAATGATGAATTCCAAGTCATAGAATATCCACTGCTTGAAACGATTATACGATATGAATCGGAAGGAACCGAAACGAGGTATCTGGCACTCAATGAAGCGACGCTCAGGACGGATGACGGCACGACCCTGGTGATGGATGTCGACCTCAGGAACCAGCATTTCGAACGTTTCCGTGGAGACGGGTTGTGCATCTCGACCCCATCCGGCTCGACAGCCTACAACAAGGCGCTCGGCGGTGCACTGATCCACCCTTCACTGGAAGCAATCCAGATCACTGAAATCGCGTCGATCAACAACCGGGTCTTCCGGACCGTAGGTTCACCGCTGGTGTTGCCTAAGCATCATACATGTCAGGTGCTGCCGGTCAACAGCGAAGTCTACCAGATGACGATCGATCACATAAATCTTGTGCATAAAGGCGTCAAATCGATACAATTCAGGGTTGCTGATGAAAAAGTGAGATTTGCCCGCTTCCGTCCGTTCCCATTCTGGAAACGGGTGCACGATTCTTTCATATCGTAGGAAAAGCACTAGCAGGGTGCTTTTTTCTTTTGTTTTGATGTAGAATGAAATTCAATATGAACAGGTGGTGGCAAAATGGTTGAGACAATCGAGAAGACTGAGATGGAGATGGAGTACGATGTGCTCCTGGATCATCTCAGGAATGAACGTATAGATGACTTCCGGGAGGCTTTCCTGGACCTGCATAATTATGATCAGAGTGAATTTTATCTTCTGCTTGAAGAAGGGGATCGGCAACGGCTCTATCATTTCCTCAGTCCGGAAGAGGTAGGGGAGTTCTTCGACAGTCTGGAGCTTGATGCGGACGAATACGATGAAATATTCGAAACGATGGACGCCCGCTACGCTGCAGATATGCTTGCAGAGATGCAGTACGACAACGCAGTTGATATATTGAGCGGCGTTTCAAAGGAAAAGCTGACCTCTTTTCTGACGTTGATGCCGAGGAGGGACGCGCAGGAAATACGTAAGCTGATGAATTACGAGGAAGATACTGCAGGTGGTATCATGACGACGGAGTTCGTCAGCCTCACTTCACTTATGACTGTCAGGGAAGCAATGCGTCACCTCAAGCTGAAGGCACCGGATTCGGAGACGATCTACTACCTGTTCGTCGTCGATGAAGGGCGCAAGTTGGCGGGTATCCTCTCTTTGCGTGAACTGATCATTGCGGATGATGATGCCTATATCGGTGATATCATGATCGAGCGTGTCGTCTCCGCCCGCGTTTCGGACGATCAGGAAGAAGTGGCGCAGATTATGCGCGACTATGACTTCCTGGCGATGCCGGTCGTCGACTACCAGGGTCATCTGGTTGGGATCATTACAGCCGATGACATAATGGACGTCATCGATGAAGAGGCAAGTGAGGACTACTCGAGACTCGCCGGTATGAGCGAAATCGAGCCGACTTCGGATTCTTCCCTCTCCACAGCCAAAAAGCGCCTGCCGTGGCTGATCGGCCTGACCTTCATGGGGATGATCACCGCCACTATGCTCACACGCTTCGAAGACACGCTGGCGCAGGTCGCCATATTGGGTGCATTCATCCCGATCATCGGCGGGATGGCCGGAAATAGCGGCACACAATCATTGGCGGTTGCGGTGCGGGGGATTGCGACTGGTGAAATAAAGGAATCAAGCAAGGTTAAACTTGCCTTCCGTGAGATGGGTTCTGGCTTGATAACAGGGTCGGTCTGCGGCATTCTTCTGTTCACCATCATTACCTTATTGTATGATTCGTCAATTCTTGGTATGATCGTGGGCTTCAGTCTGCTGATCGCTATGACGTTGGCGACACTGCTCGGCACACTCGTCCCACTGGTGATGGATCGCTTGAATATCGATCCGGCAGTGGCGAGCGGGCCGTTTATCACCACGTCCAACGATATCATCAGCCTGCTCATCTATTTCACACTTGCAAATGCACTAATGTCTTACCTCATATAAGGAGTAGCTTATGGAACACGGACCATCCGTAGTGTCGCTGGCCATTGTTGTGCTGGCGGCATTACTGACCCCTATACTCATCAGTAGATTGAAAGTCAGCTTCCTGCCGGTCGTCGTGGCGGAGATTATCGTAGGTGTCATCATCGGCGACTCCTTTTTCGATATCGTCGATGGCAACGACCCTTGGCTGAAGATATTGTCTACACTTGGTTTCATCTTCCTGATGTTCCTGAGTGGACTTGAGATTGATTTTGACGCCTTTACACAGAAATCGGGTAGCCAGAAGAAATCCAAGATTCTAAAAAGGCCTCTGCCGAACATACTGGTGCTGACAATGGGCATATTCTCAGCCATGCTTGGCCTAAGCCTCTTATTTGCACTGCTTATGCGGGGCTTTGGGATATTTGACGATGTTTTTCTGCTCGTCATCATAATCTCAACCATTTCGCTTGGCGTCGTGGTGCCGACTTTGAAGGAAGCGAATCTGATCAGCACCCGGATGGGGCAGATCATCTTGTTGATTGCAGTCATTGCAGATTTGACGACGATGATAATGCTCGCCCTCTATTCCCAGCTCTACGCGGATGCAAGTAAGCCGTTGTGGCTGATGGGGATACTTGTGGCCTTCGCCATCCTGTTCTATTTCCTCGGTCGTGTCATGAACGGTTCGGAGTTCATCAAATCTCTGAATAACGGTACGATGCAGATCGGGATGCGTGGCGTTTTTGCGCTTATCATCATGCTCGTCGCCTTGGCTGAGGGCGTCGGTGCCGAGAATATCCTTGGTGCCTTCATCGCCGGCTGTATCGTCAGCCTGCTGAAACCGGATCAGGATATTGTCCATAAGTTGGATTCGTTCGGCTACGGATTCTTCATTCCGATATTTTTTATCATGGTCGGAGTCGAGTTGAATCTGCCAGCGCTGTTTTCGGATAGTCGCGTGTTCGTACTGATTCCGGTACTGTTGTTTGCTTTTCTGTTCAGCAAACTGATCCCTGTGGCATTTCTGCTGCGTTATTTTGACTTGAAGCGCGTCACGGCAGCCGGCTTCCTGCTGACCTCGACGCTGTCACTCATCATCGCAGCGGCAGTCATCGCTGAGCAGATCGGTATGATAACGAATTCCGAGAGCGGTATGTTCATCCTGAGTGCCGTAATCGCCTGCATCATCACTCCGGTCGTCTTCAAGCAGCTCTATCCGGAAGGTGAGAATGAAGACCGCGTCATCAACGTGACGATTTTCGGCAACAACCAGCTGACGGTGCCGGTGGCGCACAGTATCGCCGGCGGTCTGTATAACGTCAGGCTCATTTTCCACAAGAACTTTTCCGACTCCAGGGAAAGGAATACAGAGAACCTCTCATTCCAGGAAATACCGGAGTATTCCGAAGAGGCCCTAGATGCAGTCGATGCATTCGACAGCGACATTGTGGTCGTCGGAGCGAATGCGGCAGACATCAATCGGCGTGTCGCGGAGATGGCTAAAAACCGGGGAGTGGAACGGATCATCTACAGAGTCGAAGATCCGACAAGGGAACAGGCCATCAAAGAACATGGGTATGAGCCTTTCTCTGCACTGCTAAGCTCGAAGACGCTGCTGCGTGGATTGATCGAATCTCCACATATGATGGATCTACTGACAGATGAAGAGACGGCCATCTATGAAATACAGATGAATAACTATCGTTACGATGAAATGATCCTCCGTGACTTCCCGTTCACTGCAGATATCATCTTCCTACGGATCATGCGTGGACAGGAATCGATTGTGCCCCACGGGGACACCAGACTCCAAGTGGATGACCGTATATTTATGACGGGATCTAGGGAGTATGTGGAAGAATTGAAGCGCGAACTTGAACTGTATTAATGAATGCACCCTTCGGGGTGCATTTTTCTCTATGAGCCTCTCCTTTCTTTTTTGTTGCATTCGGAGATGAAAAACTGTAGATTAGTAGTAGGTACTAACATTAAATCATAAGCGCATGGATAAGGATCCATGTGTGATGAAAAAGGGAGTTTACGACTTATGAATCTCGAAGGTAAAACTTTTGTTATCATGGGTGTTGCCAATAAGCGCAGCATCGCCTGGGGTGCAGCACGGGCCCTCGATAAAATGGGTGCAAAACTGGTGTTTACAATATTGAATGAACGCTTCAGGCGCGAACTGGAGAAAATCTTGGGTGACCTAGAAGGCAACCACGACATCATCGTGGAATGCGATGTCACGGACGATGAGCAGGTAGAAGCAGCGTTCAAGGAAATCGGCGAGAAGACAGGCGGCATCGATGGTCTGATGCATGCGATCGCATATGCTGGAAAAGATGAACTCCAAGGCGGCTACAGCGATACGACCCGCGAAGGCTTCAAAAATGCCCTCGACATCAGTGCGTATTCACTGGCAGTGGTTTCAAAGCATGCTAAAACAATCATGAATGAAGGCGGTAGCATCGCAACAATGACCTACCTCGGCGGAGAGCGCGCAATGCCGAACTACAACGTCATGGGTGTTGCTAAAGCAGCCCTCGAATCCAGCGTACGCTACCTTGCACTCGACCTCGGCGAGTCCGGCATCCGCGTCAACGCCGTTTCAGCCGGCCCGATCCGTACCTTGAGCTCTTCAGCGGTCGGAGATTTCAAATCCATCCTGAAGGAAATTGAAGAACGTGCGCCACTTAAGCGCAACGTTGATCAGCTGGAAGTCGGCAACACTGTTGCATTCCTGCTCAGTGATTTGGCGAGCGGCATCACAGGAGAAGTCCTCCATGTCGATTCCGGTTATCATATCATGGCTTAATATAGTTGAAGCAGCACCTCCGGGTGTTGCTTTTTTTATTTGGAGATGTATCGGTTGTTGAGGTGAGTGGCGTTAAATCTCGTTCGTTGAGCAAACGAGGGCGAGTTGAGGAGTTAATTCTCGTTCGTCGAGCGGACGAGAGGGAGTTGGGGTGTTAATTCTCATTCGTCAAGCAAACGAACGGGAGTTACATTAAAACTGAACGTTATACAGCTTAAGGAAGCAATAAAAAAAGCGTTCCAAATATATTGGAACGCTTTTTGCAACTCAGCCTTCGCCGAGTTTATATGTTTCATATACCTGCCAGACACCATTGTCGAGCTGGTAGAGGAGACTCATTTTATCGAGTGTTTCTTGGTGATCGATGCCAATCATGCTGAGTTGGCCGAAGATGTCTTCGTACTCCTGGGTAGTCTGTCCTTGGGCAATCGTCAGGTGTGGCACGAAAGGATGGCTGTTTTCGCCGTAGAATTCGCCATCATTCAAATCGTCATGCAGTGCAACCAATTCGTCATTCTTTTCTACTTTGAAATAGATGACTAGAGAGTTCGGTGAAAAACTTGAAACTTTCTTGATTTCAATGTCAGTTGGTTTGTGCTTTTTAGCAATTTCTTTCAGGTGTTGTGAAATTTTTTCTTTTTCGGATTCGTCCGCTTCAAATTTTTCTTTTAGAGTGATGTGTGGGGGGATCAGTGCATAATGCGCATCATATCTTTTTCTATATTGGTTGACTTTATCTTGAAGCTGTTTAGATGGAAACATAGCTATTCCGAAATTCATCGTAATTCCTCCCTGCTTTGTTATACCTTAAGTATATCAAAGTTTTCTCAAAATGCCATAATATTCTAACTTAAGAAGTGTTTCATTGCTGGTTCCAAAATTGGTTTCCACGTTTTCCAGATGTGGCCTCCGTCTAACTCTTCATATTTATATTCAAGCAGCCGGGTGGAAAGATGCTCATGCAGTTTACGGTTCGGCGTCAGGAAATCCGCACGATCTTTCGAGATGCTTTCAAAATCATCCTCTTCCAATCCTATAGTATGGTACATGTCGAGATGCATGAGTGCACTTTGGGATTCGAAGCGGTTGATGAAATCATCATCTACGTATGGACTGAGTGCCAATACGTTGGAAAATGTCGCCGGATAGGTGATGGCGACCGACAATGCGAAGCTTGCAGCGAGCGATTCCCCCATCAATGTTCGGGAAGTGCCGACCTTTAGTGTCGGGAAATGCTCATCAATCCAACTCATCAGCTCATGGGCAGTGAAAGAAACGAATTTCTCATGGTGCTTGCCGTTCGGGCTGAAGTAGTCATAACGCCAGTCGACGTCAGGGTAAGGTACCCCGATAATAATAGCCCGGTCTATCTCTTCTGATTCACGCAGCTTTTCATACGTCTGTTCAAGCTGTCCGAAGCGGAAGAAATCCTGGCCGTCGAATGTAATGATGACCCTGTGTTTATAAAGGTCTGAAAAGTTTTTTGGTATATAGTACTGGATTTCATAAGTGTCACCTAAAATTTCGGATTTGAAATCAATACTGTGTATTTTTCCTGGTGTCATTTCCATAAAAATTACCCCCTCTTGGTTATTCTACCAACAAGGGGGCAAGTGTGAAACATCAATGATGATATTTAACGCTCATCATCGCCGTAATTCATATTATATTCCTTTTCCTCTTTAAGACGTTTCGGGTAGTCCACATGCCAAAAATCTGCCGATTTGACTGTGGCTGGGTCTGGAGAGTAGATTGCGTACTTTCCTGATCCCTTTTCCTTCTTCTGCTTCTCGAAGTCCTTCAGTGCGGCAATGGCCGGCTTCTGCAGGATGAGTATGCCGATGACGTTCAGCCACGCCATGAGACCTACACCAAGGTCACCCATATCCCAAGCCAGTCCTGCCGAGTTGATCGTGCCGTAGAATACCGAGCCGATCAGCAGCACGCCGAGCAGAGTCTTCACGATCGGCCAGCGGCCTTTCGTCAGATAGACGAGGTTCGTCTCTGCGATGTAGTAGTATGCAAGTATTGTAGTATAACAGAAGAATAGAAGTGCAAATGAGATGAAATAAGAGCCGAATCCGACGAAACCAGCCTGGAAAGTATCCTGGCCACTGAATGCCTTATCGAGGCCGGCCTGTGTATAGGCCACTGTGCCTTCTACGTTCTGCTCGCCACCCGGCGTTTCCTGATAGACACCACTGTCTACTAGGAGGCCACCATCACCATCTGAAACGTTGTACATGCCTGTCATGAGGATCATGAGGGCTGTCGCCGTACATACGAAAAGTGTATCAACATATACGGAGAATGCCTGTACAAGTCCTTGTTTGGCAGGGTGTGAGACTTCAGCTGCACCTGCTGCGTGAGGACCGGTTCCTTGACCGGCTTCATTGGAGTAGATGCCGCGTTGGACGCCGATTGCGATCATTGCGCCGATGATACCGCCGAACTGCTGCTCCATGCCAAAGGCACTTTTGAAGATAAGAGCGAACATGGCAGGCACTTCCTGGATGTTCATGATGACCACGATGATGGCTACGAACACATATACAAGAGCCATAAATGGAACCACTGCCGTTGCAACGTTGGCGATTGATTTGATACCGCCAAAGATGACCAGGCCGACGAGCACTACAAGAATCGCACCGATTACCCAGTGTGGCATGGTGAACGAGTTTGTCATGGAACCTGCTATAGAGTTGGACTGGATGCCCGGAAGCAGGAAGCCGGTGGCAAGAATCGTTACAAGCGCGAAAACTGCGGCATAGATTTTACCGAATTTCCCACCTATCCCCTTTTCTATGTAGTACGCTGGACCACCGCGGTACTGATTGTCTTCATTCTGCTTATAGATCTGCGCCAGAGTGGATTCTACAAATGCGCTGCCTGCCCCTAAGAAGGCAATGAGCCACATCCAGAATATCGCACCTGGGCCCCCGATGTAGATGGCTGTAGCAACCCCGACAATGTTTCCTGTACCTACACGGCCGGATAAAGATACCGCCAAGGCTTGGAAACTGGAAATTCCGACCGGTGATTTCTCCCCTTGGAACATAAGCCGGATCATTTCTTTGAAGTGTCTGATCTGGAAGAAGCGCATCCTTAAACTGAAGTACAGTCCTACAGCCAGCAGGCCGTATACAAGAGGCGAGCTCCAAACGAGGCCATTAAGAAAATCAACGATTGTCTGCATAATATTTCCCCTTCCCCTTTGTCCTGAAGATTCTGACAACATCAATATTACGTGTATACATTTCATTTGTCCATATAAATATTATTAGATATTCTAATTTATGATACAATGGGTTCTACTTTAACAACCCGTAAGGAGATTATGCCAATGACTAATAAAGTATGGTTCCAAACTGGTATTGCAATCATCATTACGCTGCTGATCATCATGCTGGTCATCAGGGTCCAGGTCATTTTTGAACCGATATTCACGGTAGTAGCGACGATTTTCTTCCCGCTTCTGCTGGGTGGCCTCCTGTATTATATAACTGAGCCGATACAGCGCTTCTTGGAAAAACGGCGTGCGGGGCGCCTGACGAGCATCCTGGCAGTTTTCGTCATCATCCTGCTAGTGCTTGCTCTCCTCACCATCCTGATCGTACCGATGGTGACGCAGCAGGTTCAGAATCTGATTTCCCGTGCCCCAGTAATTCAGAATGAGATAGAACAGCTGTTCAATTATGCACTTTCCCAGCGGGATAAATTGCCGTTCGATCCGCAGAAATATATCCAGGACGCCCTGGACCGCGGTTCGGAGATGCTGTCGAACGTAGCGAGCAATGTCATGGCTATCCTATCAGGTACGGTCAGTGTCCTGATTACGTTCATTCTGATTCCGTTCTTCTTCTTCTTCCTGCTGAAGGATCATGAGAAATTCGTGCCGGCAATGGTCTCTCCATTCAAAGGCACATTCAAGCAGTTCATAACCGAGCTGCTGCATGATATAGACAATACTTTACGTGCATTCATCCAAGGCCAGATGCTGGTTAGTTTCATCCTTGGCATCATCCTCTATATCGGATACATCTCCATTGGGCTTGAATATGCACTATTGCTTGCGATATTCGCATTGTTCATGAATCTGATTCCATTCATCGGACCTTGGATGGCTTTCATCCCGGCTGCTATGCTCGCGTTGATTCAGGATCCATTCATGCTGATATGGGTGTCTCTGATTACTTTGGTCGCCCAACAGATTGAAAGCAATCTAATCACGCCGAACGTCATGGGACAGACGCTCAACCTTCATCCACTAACTGTCATAACAGTCGTCCTCGCAGCGGGCAACATCGCCGGATTCATCGGCATGCTGATTGCGATACCGACCTATGCGGTGATCAAAACTGTCATCAGGAATATATGGAATTACCGTGCCAACATCAAAAATACAATGTTGTCGGAACCGCGCAACACCTAGACCTGGCGGGGTATTCCCCCGTCTTTTTTGATGATGAAATGCCGTATTGCCGCTTGTCTGGTGTAAAAACGGGTATAAGTAATGGAATAATCCTGATGGGGGATGATGCCATGAAAGTGACAATAGTGGGCATGTGGAACGGTTTCCCGAAGTATTCGGAACCGACATCCGGCTGCCTGGTGCAAAAGAATGGTGTGAATCTGCTGATCGATGCAGGCAGTGGCGTAGCCGGCCAAATACAGAAGTATGTTGATATCCACGCCATCGACCACATATTCCTGACGCACTACCACCATGATCATGCAGGGGATATCCAAGCTTTCGTATTGGCGCGCAAATTGACCAGGGAACATAAAAGGACCAACCGTAACCTGAAGATATATGGCCCGGAAGGCGGTCTGCCCGTACGCGAGATCCGCCGTGCACAATATAGTACATTCCAGCCCATCCGGGCTCAAAAGACTTATACAGTCGGTCCCTTCAAACTGGAGTTCCACCGCAACGAACACAGTACGGAAACTTATGCAATACGGGTGACGGATGATACCGGTGCCGTCCTCGTCTATACGTCGGATACATGTTACCGGGGCAGCCTGGTGCGTTTTGCATTCGGGGCGGACCTGCTCATTACCGACTGTAGACTGTATGAGGGCCATGACGGCAAAGTGGAAGGTCATATGAATGCAGAAGAGGCTGGACGCCTGGCGTCTAAGGCAGACACCTCCAAGACGATACTGACAAATCTGCCCCACCACGGGGCGTTGGAAGTGTTGCTTGATAGTGCCAATCAGCATTCCATTAAAAATGTTAGATTGGCCGAAGTCGGCATGCAAGTTGAAATATAGAAGGTGTAAATTTTATATACGCAACAAAAAAGGATGGACCCCAAATAGGGTCCATCCTTTTTTATGCGGCATCTGAAGTACGCCGCTCCTCTGAATCAATCTGATACAATACCCGATTGATCTCCACCTGGTTGATTGCTTCCACAACGAAGTATGCAATGATGGAATAGATGATGATAACTGCAATCAGCAGCACATTCGATTGGATGACGCTTAAAACGAGCGCCGGCATGAAGACGAGGGCCATGAAGATGAGGAGCATGCCCATGCGATTGCCGCTTATCGCCCGTTGGGCTGTGGCGACCTCCTCGCTATATTCACGGTTGATGCGTTCAAGGTCTATCGCAGACGGATCCCGGTAGAGTTTTGTTATCCTGATATCTCCACCATATGGATTTTCGACATAACGCAAGTCCATATGACTGTTATTCCATGTCAGATACTTAAAAAAATTCACAATATTCCCCCTAACTATTCAAAAGATTGTGAGTTTATTATATACTGTATACATATTTAATTCAAAGGGGTGTTTTATATGGCTCAGAAAGGATCGGATGACAAACAGTTTTCGAGACGCGATTTCCTTAAAACGACCGGTGTGGCGACAGGAGGCATCATAGGCGGCTCTTTGCTTGGTGGCTTTGTCGGCTATAATTTGGACGATGGCGACACCGCGTCAGACACCAGTGGCGAGAACAAGGGTGAGGGCGCGGCAGACGGCAGCGCAGAGAACCCGGGCAGGATCTTCTTCCATAATGATGCACAGTTCGAAACGATTTCACAGGCTATGGAGCGCATTTATCCGGAAGATGATATGGGGCCTGGCGCAATCAAGCTCGGTGCACCGTATTTCCTTGATATGCAGCTGGCAGGCGCATACGGCAACAACTCCAAAGAATATATGAAAGGGCCGTTCTATGAAGGGGAACCGACCCAGGGCTACCAGTCACGGCTGACGCGGGCGGAACTGTTCACTTTAGGCATAGAGCGCCTGGATACGGAAGCGAATGAGGCATTTGATGATGATTTTTCAAAACTCGACGGGGAAGACATGGACGAAGTGCTGACGCGTTTCCAAAAGGGTGAAGCGGATATGGGGGTACCCCCGGCGACAGCAAAGTCAGAGGACTTCTTCAACCTGCTGCGTTCTGCGACAATCGAAGGGGTCTACTGCGATCCGATGTACCGCGGCAACCGTGGTATGGAAGGATGGAAGATGAAGCAGTTCCCGGGACACCAGCACCAGTATATCGATAAGATCGACAGCGGGGAATTTGAGGATATCAAACCGCAATCTCTATATGGAGGTAAGAGCTGATGGCAAAAGAACTTGAAAAGGTAGATGTATTGACGGTTGGTGTTGGATGGACAGGCGGCATCATAGCAGCTGAAGCAGCCAAGGAAGGACTAAAAGTAGTGGGGTTGGAGCGCGGTAAGGAACGTGGTACGGAAGATTACCAGAATATCCATGATGAATACAAATACGCGATACGCTACGAATTGATGCAGGATGTCTCCAAAGAGACGCTGACGTTCAGAAATTCACCTGATCAGCGGGCGCTGCCGATGCGCCAGCTGGGATCGTTCCTACTCGGTGAAAACCTTGGTGGGGCGGGGACGCACTGGAATGGGCAGACATGGCGTTTTCTACCTTACGACTTCGAAATCCGCAGCATGACGGAAGAGAAGTACGGTGAGGATAAACTGATGGAAGATGACGGTTACAGACTTCAGGACTGGGGCATTACATACGATGAGCTAGAACCTTATTTTGACCGGTTTGAGAAGACGTGCGGCCTTTCCGGTGAAGAGAATCCATTGGGCGGCAAGCGTTCGGATGCCTATCCGACACCCCCGATGATCAAGACGCCGATTCTTAAGAAATTCGAAAAAGCATCATCCGGCCTCGGCTACAGCCCTATCATGATGCCTTCAGCAAATTTGAGTGAAGCATTCGAAAACCCGGATGGCCAAAAGATCCAGGCTTGCCAATACTGTGCTTTCTGTGAACGTTTCGGCTGTGAGTACGGCGCGAAGTCTTCTCCTGAAATCACGGTGATACCAACCGCTCGGGAGACCGGCAATTTTGAAGTGCGTACACACTCCAATGTCGTAGAAATCCTTACAGATGAGGACGATGATAGCCGCGTGACCGGCGTCAAATACGTCGATACGCGTACACGTGAGGAGTTTATCCAACCAGCGGATGTGGTTGTACTGAACAGCTATGTATTCAACAACTACAAGCTCCTCAGAGTATCGGACATCGGCAAGCAGTATGATCCGGAGACCGAAGAAGGAACACTTGGACGCAGCTATTGCTATCAGATATTCGGCGGGGCAACGGGCTTTTTCGATGAACAATTCAATACGTTCATGGGAGCCGGTGCACTTGGAATGGCATTCGATGACCACAATGGCGATAACTTCGACCACTCAGACCTCGACTTCCTGCATGGCGGCAATATTTCGGTCACACAGACAGGCAGCCGTCCGATTGCGAACAATCCCATCCGTCCAGACACGCCGTCATGGGGCAGTGAATTCAAAAAGGAATCCATTGAAAACTACACGCGTACATTGAGTGTGTCAGGTCAAGGTGCAACATTGCCGCATAAGGACAATTACATCGATATCGATGAAACGTATAAGGATGACTACGATGTGCCACTCGTCAAATTGACATACAACTTCAAAGATCAGGATCGTGCCCGTCACCAGCACCTCGCTGAACGTTCGGCTGAAGTGCTTGAAGAGATGGGTGCGAAAGAAGTATCGAAAGCTGCAGAACTCGGTGACTACAGCATCGTTCCATACCAGTCCACGCATAATACAGGTGGCACGATCATGGGGGATGATCCCGAGAAGAGTGTCGTCAACAATTGGTTGCAGCACTGGGATCGCGATAATCTTTTTGTAGTCGGCGCGGGAAATTTCGTGCATAATAGTGGATATAACCCAACCGGTACTGTGGGCGCACTTGCATACCGCTGTGCTGAAGGGGTGATCCGATTCGCCAAGGAAGGCGGACGTCTTGAAGATAAGTAGGTGATATAAATGGATCCATATCAGAATATGAACATCAGCCCCTCCGATAAGCGCAAAGCAGAGAAAAATAAAAGCGCTGGAGCGGGGGGCGGTGGTGGAAATGGGAACGGGTCGGACAATAATACCCCGACACCACCGGAAGAACCACCGCGGAAGCGTAAGCGGGTGACGCATGAAGAGCCTTTTGCGCCGCTTATGGACCATATTGAAGATCTGAGGTCTATGCTCCTCAAGTCGGCCATAGTGTTCGTCATCTGGTTCTTCACCATATTCTCCACCGTCGGATGGTGGTTCCCGGTAGTGTCGAAGGGCGCGGATATCGTAGTGCTTGGACCGTTTGAAGTGATCCGCTTCTACATCCAGACCTCAGCAGCCATCAGCCTTGGGCTGAGCATTCCGTTCATATGCTGGTTCCTATGGCAGTTTGTACGGCCGGGCCTGGTCGAGAAGGAGACCCAATTCCTGAAGGGGTCCCTGCCGATCATGCTCGTGCTATTCGTTATCGGAGTGTCGTTCGGCTATTTCGTCGTGCACCCGATCAGCTATTTCTTCCTGATCCAGATGGGGCAGGTCAATTTCGATGTGCTCGTGACGGCGGATGAATATATGTCCTTCCTGCTTATTACCACGATTCCCTTCGGTCTGATTTTCCAGCTGCCGATAGTGGTCCTGTTCCTGAGTCATATTGAACTGCTTGACTCAGAGTTCATGCGGAAATCAAGGAAGTATGCATATTTCGCCTTGATGGTCGTCACAGCCATCATCGCACCACCCGACTTCTTCACGCATATCATCACTCTGTTGCCGATGATCGGCCTCTATGAAGTGAGTATTGTACTGGTCAGGCGCAAAGAACGGCGCACCGCCAAAAAAGAAGCGGAAAAGGCAGAAGCAGCTTAAAAGGAGGCTCTAGGAGCCTTCTTTTTTGTGCCTGGTTATTTTATCCAGAATGTACCTGCAAGGTGAATATCTGGTATAGTACAATATAGGAAAAGGAGGGGCTTCATAAATGAAAAAAGTAAGAAAAGCGGTCATCCCAGCGGCTGGACTCGGTACCCGGTTCCTGCCGGCGACCAAGGCCATGCCAAAGGAAATGCTGCCGATCCTCGATAAGCCGACGATCCAGTATATAGTGGAGGAAGCGGTCGAAGCGGGTATTGAAGATATCATCATCGTCACCGGCAAGCACAAGCGTGCCATTGAAGATCATTTCGATCATCAGCTGGAACTTGAAATGAACTTGAAAGAGAAGGAGAAGTACGAGTTGCTTGAGAAGGTTGAGCATGCGACCGGACTTGCAAATATCTTCTATGTCAGACAAAAATCCCCTAAAGGGCTCGGACATGCCATACATACTGCCAAGCAGTTCATCGGGGACGAACCGTTCGCCGTGCTGCTCGGGGATGATATCGTCGATAATGAAGGCGGAAAGCCCGCCATCGGCCAGCTGATCGCCCATTACGAAGAATGCCAAAGTTCGGTCATCGGTGTGAAGCAGGTGCCGGCAGAGGAGACTTCCCGCTACGGGATAGTCGAATACGATGGCCAAGAGGATAACCTTTACCATCTGACCGATATGCATGAGAAACCGGGCCCGGGCGTAACAGATTCCACACTCGCCATCATGGGACGCTACGTTCTTGCGCCTGAGATTTTTGATCATCTTGAAAAAGGGGAAGTTGGAGCAGGCGGTGAAATCCAGCTGACCGATTCCATCCGGGCGATCATCGAGTCGGGCGGCGATGTCCATGCCGTTGATTTCGAAGGCACACGTTACGACGTCGGCGACAAGGCCGGATTCGTCAAAACGACGATGGAATATGCGCTTAAATCCGATATGCGCGATGAACTGCTTGAATTTATGGAAGACTCCCTGAAGCGTTACGACAGGATAAGAGAATAGAAAAACTGCGGCAGTCCATGCCCCAAAATTCCGGGGAATCGCATGGGGTGCCGCTTTTTATCTTCAAAGTGTAAAATTAGTCAAAATAAAAAGAGCAAATCAGGCATTTTCCTCCATATATTATGTAGGAGGTGCATGTCATGTTTATAACAGATAGAAGAAAATCAAAGGAACTACTGTTTTACGAAGCGTTGGAAGTGCGCTGTAGCTTGACGGGACAGGAAGTGAAAAGGCTTAGGGCATTGCGTCGGGGCTTCGAAGGTGAGAGGGCCTATGACGCGCTGTGGGAAGCGGCCGGCCATGATCACCTGTTGATTTTCCGGGACATCTGGCTACAGGTCGGAAATGCAGTGCTCCAGGCAGATGTGCTTATTATTGATGACGGCCAAGTGACTGTGAATGAGATAAAAAATTATTCAGGGTTATATCGGCTGGAAAATGCTGTATGGTCAGTCAACGGCTACCGTATTTCTGAAGACCCGGTCGCCCAGGTGAGGCGGACTGTCGGCAAGCTGACACATATAAGGTCGAAAGGCGGGCATTCATTTCAGATTGACGGGAAAGTCATTTTCATCAATCCCGACTTTAACCTCACCTCTGATTCAGAAACAGATGACCGGCATATCATCAACCGAACAATACTGAAACCCTATATGGCGGATATTGCAGCAGGGTATGCCAGTAGAGAAGCATCGGACGTCGCCGAGACCATCAAGTCATGTATCATCGATGACCCGATGCGCGTCCCAGAACTCGATCCCAGCCGTATAAAGCCAGGGATTCGCTGTGCCCGCTGTAGCGCTGTTGATTTATCGATAAAAAGGTATGCAGTCGAATGCCGGCAGTGCGGCCACCACGAAACCACCGAGCGGCTGGTCGTGCGCGCTATAGTCGATCATTCCAATCTATTTCCCGATGCTTCCATGGATAAAAAGCAGATCCGGTGGATGCTTGCCGATCAGGTTGGGCTCAGATGTATAGAACACGCCCTGACGAAATATTGCATAGCCATAAAAAGAGGCAAACATGCAGCATACACTGTCGAAACACACTATCTTGAAGAATTATTGGCAATCAAGCAGTATAAATCAAGATATGAGAAGAAACCCTCTCAAATTTGAGTTGAGTCTCCAATTCCCGTTCGTCGTCGGAACGAAGGCGAGTTGACGTTCTAATTCTCGTTCGTCGCCGGAACGAAGGCGAGTTAACGTTCCAATTCCCGTTCGTCGCCGGAACGAAGGCGAGTTAACGTTCTAATTCTCGTTCGTCGCCCAAACGAAGGCGAGTTGCCCCAATCAATCACCCCGCAACAAAAACATACTAAGATTAGTACCACAGGACCCGGCCAGGTCCTGTGGTACTATTTTCATATAGTAGGAGTGGAGATCAGGTCGACGAGGTTTTAGGATTTAGAATCCGGAATAAAAACGGGCCAGCTCCACTATCCTTATCTGAATCAGGTTCAGTATGTGGGATCTTCGAGATCGAGTATGAGAAAAGGGAATCGATGAGGATACGTGGTCACTTCTGCTTAAAACAAAGGAGGAGAACCAAATGAAAAGTGTCATCGCATTTGATGTCAGTATGGGACACAGCTACATGGTCGTCTATGATGCTTGGCAGCACTGTATATTTGAAGGGGATATCACGCATACCAGATCGGCTTTTGATAATGTCCGGATCCAGATTGAGACGCAACGGAAACAGGATGGCGTCCTGCCTGATATTGTATTTGAAGCCACAGGGGTCTACTCAAAGGCATTGGAACGCTTCATGCAGGCATGCGGGTTCGAGTATGCGCTGCTCAATCCACTGGCGGCCAAGATGCAGAGCCTGTCCATGCGGATGCACAAGACGGACCGGAGTGATGCCCATAAACTCGCCCAGGCCTGTTTTACCCATCCGCCCCGCAACAAGCAGGTTCAAGAAGGGTATTACGAAGAAATGCGCAGCCTCTCCCGCCACTACGCTGAATTGGAGCAGGAGATTGTCCGACTGAGAACCCGGATCCATGCCCTGGTTCAGATGACCTTCCCGGAACTGGAGCAGCTCTTTACCCGAACTTCCGACCTGTATCTTTCCATCCTCCAACTGTTTCCGCATCCGGATCGGGTGACTGTGCTGTCCAGAACGAAAGTGAAGAATATGATCCTCGGCAGCACCGGGAAGCGCCAGTCCCGAAAACGCGCAGAAGAGAAAGCCGATCAGCTGATGTCGGCGGCCGCAGATGCCTATCCGGCACTGTCTACAGATGACGTCCGAATTGAACAGCTCAGAAACTATGCTGCACGCTGTCAGACCCTGCTGGAGCTGAAGCACCGGCTCATCCAGCAAATGGTCGCCATGTCTCAGGAACAGGCGGAATACCATATCCTGAAGAGCTTTCCAGGGATTGCAGACATTACAGCGGTCCGTATCATCGCTGAAGCCGGAGACATCCGCCGGTTCGACACGGCCAATCAGCTGAATGCCTATACCGGCATCGACATCCGCCGCCATCAATCCGGCACCCTTCTGTACAAGGATAAGATCAATCGGCGCGGCAATAAGCATCTAAGGAAAATCCTGTACTACATGATCGAGAATATGATCCGGAACCAGAGGCACGCGGATAACCATCTGGTGGACTACTATCGGAAACTAAAAAAGCAACCCCATGGTAAACACCATAAGGTTGCCTGCATCGCCTGTGTGAACAAGTTTTTGAAGTGCCTCTTCCATCTTGTCACCGTTGGACAGCGATATGATTACGCTGTGGCCACCCACCACTGCGTCAATTCGTAACTCAAGTATACCACAGCCCCTGCTCCGAAAAAACTGAAAAAGCAGGGCCTATTTGGCATGCCGACATCCCTATCCAGCGGGGCGCCCCGCTGGATAGGGATGAAAAATATGGAATATATGCTTGTAATCTATTGACTAATCGTAAGAATAAAACCACTCCCACAAACGGCGAAAACCGCATGATGGAAGTGGTTCAATATGTCTATTCCAAATATTCGACGACTTCGACTTCGTCGGTATAGTATTTCATATGATCGCTGACATCCTGATAGACGCCGCCTGCGTCATTGAGGCCGTACTCGGCGGCGTCGGTGAGCGGAACGAGTTCAAAGTCATCAAACTCATTGCTGTGCATATAAGTAGGCATGAATTTCACCGCATCGACGGATATATCTTCATCGCCTCCACTATACGTGATGTCAAAGCCGATTATTCCACCGAGCTTCGTCTCTAAGCTCTGCTGGGCGCTGAAGAAATTGCCGAGCGAGTAGGCGATCACAGTCTCCTCACCGTCCTCGCGCTCGTAGATATCGACGGGTTGCAGCACGTGGGGATGGTGCCCCAGTATAATGTCGGCCCCGGCATCGGCGATCTGTTCAAACTGCTGGACATGTTCATCCCTCGGGAACTCTTCATACTCATTCCCCTGGTGCATACTGACAACCAGCATGTCGACCTCATCCCGCAAGTCTTCCATATCGGATAAAATCGTCGGCATATCAATCAGGTTGACGAGGTGGTCCTCCCCTTCAGGAACCGGGATGCCGTTCGTGCCGTAAGTGTAGGCGAGGAAGCCGACTGACACCCCTTCAACATCGATGATGCGCTGGCGCTTCCGGTCTTCTGGACTGATATTCGCCCCGACATATTCTATTCCTTTTTCCTTCAAAATATCAGTTGTGCGTTCGACCCCTTCAGTGCTGCGGTCGAGCGTATGGTTGTTGGCCAGTGAGACGATGTCTGCATTCAGATGTTCAAGCAGATCGGCAGCCTCAAGCGGCGCGTTGAACATCGGATAGCCACTCAATCGCAACTCCTCACCGCCGATCGGGGTCTCCTGGTTCATGAATACGAGATCTTTATCCTGCAGATAAGGCGCAACCTCATCGACCCGTGAAATGAAATCGTATCCTGATTCGGTCTCGACATCTTCATAGAGATGATCATGTATCAGCACATCACCTACTGCAGCGAAGTTGAAGGATGTCTCAAGGTCGAAATGGGTCTCGACCACGGTATGTATCGCGTCTCCGGGTATTTGTTCGAGCGTTTTATCATATACAGCATGCGCCTCATGGTCAGCATCACCGAAAGGGAGGCTGAGCATCAGGAGCATCATCATCTTCAACATATATAAATCCCCCTTGTCCTTTATATTGATTCTACAATGAAGGCACATATATAACCAGTGATTGCATAAAAAAACTTCCCGATCCTAAAATGGATGGGAAGTCATAAATGCCGGTAGCGAGAATCGAACTCGCAGCTCTGCCTTACCATGGCGGTATTTTGCCATTAAACTATACCGGCTGGGTGGAATGGTCGGATTAGATCCGCCAAACACCATTCATATTATCATGCGGGTTGGAAGTTGGCAAGGGTCATTTTGACACTATTGGCGGGCCGTGCGCCAATTCGTGAAGAAAAGGACACCGTAGTACAGGAAGAGGATGATGAAAATCAATCCGCTGGCCGTAAGTGTAGCAGTCACCGTGCCGAATATATCCGCAGTCAGGCCACCAAGGACCGGGCCGATCATTGCGCCGATTCCTTGGATGGAACTGATTACACCCCAGGACTCTTCCTTACTGCCTGCACCGATGCTGCCGGCGAGATACTTATTCCATGCAGGTAGCATGATGCCGTAGGAAAGCCCGATGAAGCTTGCGATGATGAAGATCAGCCACACCGTTTCAAGTGTGCTGAACCAGATGACGCCCGTTGCATAGATGAAGAAACCGCTGACGATGACCGTGCGGGTGAATCGCTCTGTATGGGCATCGAGTGCCCGGCTCAACACTGTCATTGAAAATCCGACGAGACCGAACACGATCAGGATAAAGAACGTGTATTCAAAATAGTTCAATTCAAGCAACGAGGTGATGTATGTCGGCAGAACCGGCAGCAGCATGCCGACACCGAGCCCCTGGAGCATGATGCCGGGCATGTTTTTCATATGGTGGCGCAGGATTTCCCACGTCTCACCAAGTGGCAGCCGGCGCTTGCGGCGGCTCGCGGTGGCCTCTCCATGAGTTTCCACTTTATAGTCGCCCGGCAGGATCAGGAAGATGATGAAGTTCAGGGCGAAGACGATTACCATCGCAACGACCGCAGCAGCATCGAATATGCCGATCAGGAAGTTCATGATGACCATGCCAGCACCGAGGCCAGAGAGCCAGGAAAAGAAGATGAGGCCCATTTCCCGGCCGCGATTTTCATCCTGCACATTCGACAATGCGATGATCCAGATCGGACAGACACTGATGCCGAGCAGACATGCTGCGATCAGGAGTGAATAGAAGCTTTGGTCGAACATGACGAGCGCCATGGCCCCGACGCCGACCATATAACTCAAAAACATCGTCCACCAGGCACCGATTTTACGCATGATAAAACCAAGCCAGATGTTGGTCACGGCATCGAATACATAATGCATCGTGATGACGATGGACGACAGGCTGAGTGAAATGATGCCGATCGTCGGCAGGGCCGGTAGGTAGCTGAGTATGAACATGCCCCGGACGACTTCCGTCAGGCACAGTATGAAAGCGAGTTTCCAGAATCGTTTCTTTTTAGTATTGGTTGTCATTACGTCACCTTTTATAACGCCGTCATCTCCTCTACGGGCATGAAGACGTTGTATTTTATGGTTGTCATCATTGTTCAGATGATACGGAACGGTTTGCCCTTCTGTCAATTCCCACTATTAAAGAGCATTCTTCTATTGTATAATATAAAAGTTGAAAGGTGGCAGGAAAAATGAATTCGAAGACATTGATTTCCCTACTGAAAATTAAAAAAATATACGGGGAATTTCCAGAAACGGTGGCGCACATCTCCATGGATTCCCGTGAAGTGGATGGAAATGCCATATTCGTAGCGGTGCGGGGCCATCAGGTCGATGGCTTCGATTTCATTCCGCAGGCTGTGGAATCAGGGTGCCGCTTCATCGTAACAGACCGTTATACCGATTTGCCAGAAAATGTCGGGCTCCTCGTCGTCAGAGATCCCGTCAAAGTGGCTTCCCTATTCTCGGAATACATCTACAGCTTCCCACATGAAACCCAGACGATGATAGGGGTGACGGGGACGAACGGTAAAACCACCGTGGCTACGATGATCCATAATCTAAGCCGTGCACTCGGCAAGAACAGCGCATACCTCGGGACCAACGGTTTCGTTGTGAACGATGACCGCTATGCCAGCACCAATACGACGCCTGAGACGACCCGGCTCCATAAAAGGATCAGGGAAGCAAGCGAGCGGGATTCCGAAGTCTTCACGATGGAAGTATCGTCGCATGCCCTGGGCCTCGGTCGGACGTTCGGCATCGACTACGACATCGCAATCTTCACCAACCTGACCCAAGATCACCTCGATTTTCATAATACAATGGATGAATACGGCTATACGAAGGGATTGCTGTTCTCCCAGATGGGCCAGAACGTCAGAGACCCGAAATACGCCATCCTCAATGAGGACGACCCCTGGTCGGCGCGCTACCGCGCGATGACGCCGCATGAGGTCATCACCTATGGAATGACCGACTCGGCAGACTTCTACCCGTCCGACATCGCGGGCACGCTTGAAGGTTTCACCTTTACATTGAATACCCCAGAAGGGCAGTATCATGTCGAATCGCCCTTCATCGGCCATTTCAATATACAAAACCTGATGTGTGCCATCATCAGCGAATGGCTGCAGGGCTATAAGCTGCCGCGCATCATCGGCGCAGTCAAGGATATGGCTCCTGTAGAAGGGCGGCTCGAGGTACTCGACCGCACGCTGCCGATCGACATCATCATCGATTTCGCCCACACGCCAGATGCTCTCAATAAAATCATCGATACAATCGAACCGTTCGTCACCGGCAGATTGATCTTCCTGGTCGGCATGACCGGCGAACGCGATCTGTCGAAAGCCAAAGAGATGGGCCATATATCGACGCGGGCGGACGTGGCGATATTCACACCCGACAATCCCGCCAACGATGACCCTGCCATGCTGGTCGCAGCACTCGCTGAAGGGGCGGAGCACGACAATTACCATACCTTCCTGGACCGAACTGAAGGCATCGAGTATGCAATAGCGCTTGCGGAACCCGGGGACACGGTGGTGCTTGCCTGTAAAGGCCGTGAGCCATACCAGATCATGGAAGATTACGTGAAGGTTCCCCACCGCGACGATCTGATCGCGCTGGACTGTGCCTACCGCAAATACAGGAGGGATGAGTATGTTTCAGACGACATCATCGATTGAGGGGCAAAGCATGCCTGTCTTCATCCAGGAGGCCCACTCGCGCGGAACATTCATCATCAGCCTCCCGGACATCCACTTCAGCATCGAATACCCGCAGTCATTGACTAGTGAAGAACAGATCGAAACACTTGTCCTGCATCTGTTCAGCATGATGGACGAAAATCAGGCTGAAGCAGTCGCCAGGGACATTGTACACGCAATTTCGCGAAAGTAAGGAGACAATTATGGATTTTACTCAAGAAATAGAAAAAAGGAAGACATTCGCCATCATCTCGCACCCGGATGCTGGTAAGACGACGCTCACCGAGAAGCTGCTCCTGTTTGGCGGTGCCATCCGCAGTGCAGGTACCGTCAAAGGTAAAAAAAGCGGCAAATTCGCCACCTCCGACTGGATGAAGGTCGAGCAGGAGCGGGGCATCAGTGTCACCAGTTCCGTCATGCAGTTCGACTTCGACGGCTATAAGATCAACATATTGGATACCCCAGGCCACGAAGATTTCTCGGAGGATACGTATCGTACACTGATGGCGGTCGACTCGGCCGTCATGGTCATCGATGCAGCGAAAGGCATCGAACCCCAGACATTGAAGCTGTTCAAAGTCTGTAAGATGCGCGGCATTCCGATCTTCACGTTCATCAACAAACTCGACCGAGTCGGCAAGGAGCCGTTTGAACTGCTTGAAGAGATCGAATCGACGCTCGACATCGAAACTTATCCGATGACGTGGCCGGTCGGCATGGGGCCGTCCTTCTTCGGCATCATCAACCGCAAAGACCGTTCGATCAACCCTTACCGGGAAGATGACAAGATCCAGCTGGATGAAGACTATGCACCGGTCGGCGGGCACGCCATCGAAGCAGATGAAGCGTTCCAGACGGCGATCGAGGAGTTTATGCTTGTTGAAGAAGCGGGCGATGACTTCGACGACGAAAAGATTGCCCGCGGTGATCTGACGCCGGTATTCTTCGGTTCCGCGCTGTCGACGTTCGGCATCGAGGAGTTCCTTGATACGTACGTCGACTATGCACCGATGCCGACGCCACGCCAGACTAAGGAAGAGTCGCTTGTATCACCGAAGAATGAAGACTTCAGCGGTTTCATCTTCAAGATTCAAGCCAATATGGACCCCCGCCACCGCGACCGCCTTGCATTCATGCGGGTCGTCTCAGGGAAATTCACGCGTGGCATGGAAGCTAAATTGGCACGGACCGGGCGCAAGGTGAAAGTCGCGCGCGCTACGATGTTCATGGCGGATGATACCGAAACGGTCAATGAAGCCTATCCGGGCGACATCATCGGCCTCTATGATACAGGGACGTTCCAGATCGGAGATACGCTATACGCCGGCCAGAAGGTCGATTTCGAAGACCTGCCACAGTTTACGCCTGAACTCTTCATGAAGGTATCGGCAAAGAACGTCATGAAGCAAAAGCACTTCTACAAAGGAATCGAGCAGCTTGTGCAGGAAGGTGCAATCCAGTACTACAAGACGATGCATACGAACCAGCCGATACTCGGCGCGGTCGGACAGCTGCAGTTCGAGGTGTTCGAGCACCGCATGAAAAATGAGTACAATACAGACGTCATCATGGAACCGATCGGCAAGAAGATTGCCAGATGGGTTGAAAATGAAGAAGACATCACCGATGCCATGCATTCATCCCGTTCGAACCTTGTGCTCGACCGCTATGATAACCAGGTGTTCCTGTTCGAGAACGAATTCGCCATGCGCTGGTTCAGCGATAAATTCCCGGAAATCAGACTCTATTCGCTGATGTAGGGTTTACGCTTTACATCAGGCACGGAATCGGCTATATTCAATAAGTAACTAAAAGAACATACCTTTCCAATCGGAAAAGGGGAGTAACGAATGGGGCGACCCATCGATGCATCGTCATGACGGAGAAATTCCCGGTGCATCGAGCAATACTTTGTATTGTATCGTGAGACCTTGGCCGCATCTCTACGGAGATCTGCAGCCAGGGTCTTTTTTCGTTCACTCGGAAAAGGAGGGAAACTAATGGATTTTGCAGTAATTTTAGAGTATTCATGGGTGCTGATCGTTCTCATCGTCCTTGAAGGGCTGCTCGCAGCTGATAATGCGGTAGTGCTCGCCGTCATGGTCAAGCACCTCGGATTCAAGGAACGCAAGAAGGCATTGTTCTATGGATTGCTCGGCGCCTTCATTTTCAGGATGGTCGCCATCCTGCTGCTCGTCTGGCTCGTCCAGTGGTGGTGGATGCAGGCGCTCGGTGCCATCTATCTGTTCTATGTGTCCATCTCACACCTCTATGCCATCTGGCGTGGGGGAGAGGACGAAGCAGCACATGAAGCGGCGGCTGAAGGCAAAAAACCGAAGAAGAAAGCAGGCTTCTGGCTGACGGTATTTAAGGTGGAAGTCGCTGACGTCGCCTTCGCCATAGACTCCATTTTGGCAGCAGCAGCAATCGCACTCGCGCTCCCAGAAGTGGGCGGTGACTTCTTTGGCGTCAATGCCGGACAATATACCGTAATGCTTGTCGGCGGCCTGATCGGTGTCATCATCATGCGGTTCTTCGCCAACTGGTTCGTCGAACTGCTCAACAAAAAGCCAGGACTTGAAATCGCAGCATTCATCATCGTCGGCTGGGTCGGCGTTAAACTATCGGTTCTGACGCTCGCACACGACGCGTTGGGCATCATACCAGAAGCCTTTCCACATTCAGTCACTTGGAAACTGATCTTCTGGAGCGTCATGGTGGTCGTCATCGCTGCAGGCTGGTTCCTCAGCGGCGATAGGGTTAATCAAGATGGTGAATCAGTGGAAACAAACAGATAAACGTTCTATAATTGAAGCAATACTCATGAGGAGGGGTCGCCTTTGGACAAGTCTAGGAAGCATATCATTCCGAAAGACCGGTATCGCCGTAAGCGCAGAACATTCAACGCCGGCGGTGGACGTGATGAAGAGAAGCAGACAGGACAAGCAGAGGGTCAGACAGAAGACCATAAAGACACAGTGGAATACAAAGGACCTAATCCGCACGATTATGGTAGTGACGGTAGCACAGAAGATATGCAGGGTCGCCGTGAGAATATGGGGGACACCATGCATATGGCACCTTCAGGCGGCTATGCGAAAACCAACAGTGCACGACAAGAACGAGGAGAAGACGCTGGGTCTGAAGAAGCATACACCGACCCTGATTCACGCGATCATGCGGCAGACGGCATAAGTGCCGATGCCAAGAATGGTCCGGAGAACATGGGTGACACCATGCATATGGCGCCTGAGCCTGGACCCGCCGGAAGCGCTGCGCCAGAAGAACGCCGGGGAGGCGGTGGAGGTGGCCGTAAAGGCAGACGGGGTGGCTGTTTGAGCACTATCCTCCTGCCGCTTATCGCCGGATTGATCGGTGCCTTGATTGCGCTTGCTCTATTCAGTGCATTCACTGACGACACGAACCAGGATGAAGCTGCTGAAGGCGTCTCGGGAAATGGTCAGGATGAGCAGGGAGAGGAAGGCGATCAACAAGGAGGAGACGATAGCGGTGACGCAGAGGTCTCAGGTACAACAGCCGCTATCCAGAAGGCGCGCAAGTCCGTGGTGTCGATAGTCAACCTCCAGAAGATCGATGAAATCCTACCCGGACTCGAGCAGCAGACTGACAGCGAACCCGAAGAGGCTGGGACTGGTTCCGGAGTCATCTATAAGCTGACGGAGGAAGATGCGTACGTCGTCACGAACAACCATGTGGTCGACGGCGCCCAAGAGCTCGAAGTGACGCTTGAGAACGGTACCCAGAAATCGGCTGAAATTGTCGGTACTGACCTGTGGACGGACCTCGCGGTATTACGTATGGACCGCGGTGAAATCGAAAATGCCATCGAGTTTGGCGACAGTTCAGACCTCCAGGTGGGTGAAACGGCAATCGCCATCGGTTCGCCCCTTGGCCAGGCATTTTCAGGTTCAGTGTCACAAGGTATCATCTCAGGCCTCGATCGCAGTGTGCCCGTCGATATAGACAACGACGGCAACTATGACTGGGAAGCGAACGTTTTGCAGACCGATGCGGCCATCAACCCAGGTAACTCGGGCGGCGCACTGGTCGACCAGTCAGGTAACTTGATCGGCATCAATTCGATGAAAATCAGCATGCCGACTGTAGAGGGAATCGGATTTGCGATCCCTGTCAACGAAGTGCAGGAGATTGCCACCCAGCTTGAAGAACAGGGTGAAATCTCCCGGCCGTTCCTCGGCGTCCTGCTGCAGGACCTCTATACGGTACCGGCTGAAGTGCTGGTCAATGAGATGAACCTGCCTGATGATGTCGAGTCGGGTGTAATCATCAGCAATGTCGAGGATGGCAGTCCGGCAGATGCGGGCGGCCTCAAGCAGTTCGATGTCATCGTATCGTTCGACGGCAATGAAATTGCGAACATGATAGAACTCAGGAAGTATCTGTATTACGAAAAGGAACAGGGAGAGGAAATGACGGTTGGCTATTACCGCAACGGTAATCTGCAGGAAACGACCGTCACCCTGGAATAGTGTGGGGCACCGGGTGACCGGTGCTTTTTTATATGAGTAGGAATGTTTCGGATAGGGTACTGTCAAGCAGTATGAAAGTCACCTTGACACAGCTTGATCCGGTACGTGATAATAAGATGTATTTATGAGAACCGCACGGTTTTGAAAGAAGGGATTGCAATGTTCAAATCGTTGGAGCGTTTCCTCGACTCGCTCACCCCCCAACGCGGGATTTTTCTGTACTATCTGATTGCGCTTTTTGTGGCAAGTTCTGTGCTGAGCCTGCCTTTCCTCTACCGCGGGGAGAAGGATACGGCGCTGATCGACACGATTTTCGTCGCAGCCTCCGCCTTGTCGGTGACGGGCCTGACGCCGATTACGATAGCCGAGACGTTCAATACGAGCGGCTACGTGGTCATCATGATCATCCTGAACCTTGGTGGGGTCGGCATCATGGCTATGGGTACCATGCTTTGGGTACTGTTCGGCCGTCATATCGGCCTGAAGGAGCGCATGCAGATTGCCGTTGACAACAACCAGTATAAATTCTCGGGGGCAGTCAAGCTTGTCATTGAGATACTGAAGACGCTGCTGATCATTGAAACGATCGGTGCGGTGATGTATTTCATCTATTTCATGGCGGAGTCCAATAATTTCTACTATTCCCTCATGAACGGCCTGTTCCTGTCGGTTTCAGCCACAACGAACGGCGGTATGGACCTGTTCGGCAACTCATTGATCAGCTATGAGGAGGATTACATACTGCAGGTGCCGGTGATGATACAGATTATGCTCGGTGCCATCGGTTACCCGGTATTGATAGAAGTCCGTCGTTTCCTCCGGTCGCGCAAACGGAATTTCCGTTTTACGTTGTTCGCCAAAATCACGACGTTCACTTATCTGGCGCTCTTCCTCGTGGGGACGTTCTTTATCTTCGTCATGGAATCATCGAACTACTTTTCGCAGGACTCATGGTTCAAAACGTTGATGAACAGCATGTTCGCCTCTGCGACTACACGAAGTGGTGGGCTGACGACCGTCGATCCGAGCCTGTTCAGCGATGCAACACAGCTTGTCATGAGCGCCCTGATGTTCATCGGTGCCTCCCCAAGTTCCGCCGGGGGTGGCATAAGGACGACCACATTCGCACTGCTTATCCTGTTCCTCATCTCATTCAGCCGGGGACGCAAGGATATCCGCATCTTCAACCGTGAAGTCGACGGTGAGGACCTGCGCCGTGCATTCGCCGTCATCATACTGGCAGTCTTCCTGGTATTCAGTGGCATCATTTCAGTAGTCCTGTTTGAGGGCGGGCGCTTCGACTTGATCGATATCATATTCGAAGTCACCAGTGCATTCGGTACGACCGGCTTATCGACCGGCATTACAGGAGGTCTGACCAACTGGAGTAAAGTGGTCGTCATGATCTTCATGTTCATCGGACGGATCGGTTTCATATCCTTCCTGTTCTCGATGGGCGGCAAACAGAAGGAATTGTCCTTCCATTATCCGAAAGAACGCATCTTGATCGGCTGATAAACTTCAAATGAGAGGAGTATCCAGACATGCAGGAATTTTTCAGTGTCAGCCTCATACTGACCCAGCATCTTGGGCGCAACCTCGGCAGTGCTCCGGGCGTGACGTTGTCGAAGGTGGCCAAGTATAAGAGGGGGCTGCTCTTTGAGCAGAACCACCACGTCATCCTTGCCGACCTCGGGGGCACGATCGGCATCGATCTGGATTACATCACCCCGCGCAACCCTGCCATCACGGCGATGAACTATATGGATTATGGCTTCGGCGTGTTGAACCATAAGGACATGGACAACATTTCACGGCTCAGGCGTTCTTTGAGCTTTTCGAAGTTCCCGTGGATGAGCTGCAACATCACCCATCCGGCCACAAAGGAACCGTTTTTTGGGGAGCCGTACGAAATCTACAGGACCAACGGCATGAAGCTCGCCATCCTGGGCGGCTATGCCGGCACCTACGATCCGTCCCGCAGTAACGGTGAGCAGGATCTCCACATCTCAAATCTCAGCAGCTCGATCAAACGCTGGCTCAGATACATCTATGACACCGAAAATCCCGACTACGTAATCGTATGCCTCGCCGATGCCGACGATACGATCAGCCGGGTCATCCACGATATGGAAGGCGTCGGCCTTCTGATTACCGGCAGCTGTGGCGCAGCATCATATGAGGAGAACCACCATGACTCTTATTCTGCGGAGGATGAACGGCATATCCCGAGATACCACCACCATCACACCGGCAAGGTGATGCATGTAGAGCTCAACTTCAAGACACGCACCACCACATATGAATATTTAAGCCATTCCGTCTCCCGCATCGACCGTGAAGTATCCCAGCTCCAGGAAGACCACCGTCTTCTTGATCTGGTCCACTATCACTTATAGAAAGACGGCACAGACGATAAAAGAGCAGCGCCCCCGCAGATTATGCAGGCCGCTGCTCTTTGTTTTGGCAAGGGATGTGCGGAGTCGGAAGTCTAACTCCCGTTCGTCTGGTCGACGAAGGGGAATTGGCCATCTAACTCTCGTTCGTCTGGGCAACGAAGGCGAATTGGGTGTCTAACTCTCGTTCGTCTGGTCAACGAAGGCGAATTAACCCTCTAACTCTCGCTCGTCCGCACAGCGAAGGGGAATTAACGACTTCCCATCCCACATCACGAAAAAACCCGCTACACTGCATCTCGCAGCATAACGGGTCGGGGATTATTCTTCGACGATTGTATACCTTTTATGGTTGACTACAGTCTTTTCAAACATTTCATGCTCGTCGAAATTTTTATCCATCGTAATATCGACGATGACAGAGTTGTCGTTGACTTTCTCAACTCTTCCTTTCATGCCTTGAAATTCTATGATATTCCCTACTTGTGCTGCTACCACTTCTGTTTCTTCATCCATGCGTCAAACCTCCACTACCAATGATGTAAGATATTATACTAGATATGCGGCAATATTGAAAGTGTTCGGGCATCCCATTATCTGTCAGGCGTCCGGTGTACCCTGCGCCTTATTATCCGGTACCGTGACCGCTTCAGGTTCCTGCTTAGAAACGGTGGCGTTCGACGCTTCTTGCGAGTCATCAGGCCGCCGCTTCTTCAGCTTGTTCTCTGGCTGTCTGCTCTTGGCTATGATCTTGCGCGTCTTCTTCACCTTCTTCTTATCCTGCTTGACCTGTTTCTTGAGGTCATACGGGTGATAGGCGCCGATTTCGACCATATAGTCCGCAATCCGGGAATGTTGGTTGATCGCCTGTGTAAGCTGTCGCCTCAGCACGTCGCGCACTTCCGGGGAAATCGTCTCCGTCAACGCGACCGAATAGGCCCGGACGGCCGATTTGGATGAGACGAGCATTTCATGTACGATGAGCTCATCCTTTTTATTGCCGGTATGTTCCATAATATCATCAAATTCCATTACTGCAGCCTCCCTAAAAGATAAAGGACATGGGCCCTCTATGGTAACAGTGCTTCTATTTCTTCAATGGCTTTCTCGGATATCTGCTTTTCCTTCCTGAGCAGCGATCTGAGCTTGGGATCATCCACCAGGGATTCCAATACGTGCGCCTTCATTAGAGATGCTTTTCTGAGCGTCACGATTTCGTGCAGTTCCAGCGTTTCATGCACGCCGAGTGGCACTTCGGTCTTGTCGCTTTTAGCCATGGTCAGCCTCCTGTTGGTATTTATGCATAAGGATAACATGCTTCTTGCCATTATACGATAATCTTGCCAGAAATCATAAAATTCAATCTTCAGGGCCGTATATCTTCCTCAACTTCACCCGTGCCGAAGCCCTCCAGTTTTTGACACTCGATGTACTGAAACCGGCAACAGAGGCGATTTCACGTACCGTAAAGCCTTTCAATGTATAGGTCAGCCACAGCATCTCCCGGTCATCGAGGACCCGGCGGGCGCTGTCGTAATGGAGGTCGGGCATGTCATCGTCAGCCCCGGTGTCCATCCCGGCATCACTGTCGGCACTGACATGTGAAGTATAGCGCGATACTTTGCGGATTTCATCGATCATCCGCTGCTGGATGCGCGTATAGACGAACTGGGATTCAGTCGCCCCTTTGCCTTTTACGGCATCGAAGGCAGTCAAGGCAGAGTAGACGGCAAGCCGGCCGACCTGCATATAATCATCTTTGTCATATTGGATGTTCAGTTTATTCATGATGCTGTGGATCATCGGTTCATACCGTTCTATTTGTTCATTCATATGAGTGTCCTATAACGCATCGATGCATCAGTTATTTCCGGATAAAACAATCATATGATGAAACGAATCAATCCGCCCGAGGCATAAACACGAATAGGTCGACTTAACTTCTCATTAAATTAACATTTTATTAAATATTGTTAATTATATGTTAAATAAAAGCCGTTTGGTGTATAATCTAAAGATCAACACATTGAAGAGGTGACCCATGATACCATCACTACTCAACCCGGGGATCTGCTGCATTGAACCAGTCGAACACCCCGAGTTTCTCTGCGAAGCGGTTTACCATGACCGCGTACTGCCCTCGGTCAAACCAAGTGAGGATCTGATTGATGAACTGCTGGTCTATTGCCACGGTACAAACTTAAAAGCGAGGCGGGCCCATCTGAAAGCCGCCCATGACATCCATCGGCTCGGTCCGATTGTCATAGACGAACGCATTGGTTTTACATTGTTCCCCGTAACGGTCTCACGCCGCCGCAACCCCTGCTGGGTGAACTTGCATCAGCTGCTTGAATTCAGGCCTGGGACAGAAGGGACGGAAATACGCTTCAACCATGGTATGATGAAATGGATAGATGCTGATTATAAATTGTGCGAAAAACAATATGCCAAAGCATTGAAAGTACTCGACCGCTCCACTAAAATACGGGAGCAGAGTGCGCTTTACACCACACGACAAGAGGGTGCGCGGCTCTTGCTGTAGAATGCAGGCACTCGGCGGAAAGGGGGGGAGGCTATGGAGATTCTCGCAGCAGGCGGCATCTATATGAAAGATGACTCGACCTTCACAGGTGGCCATGTCATCGCGATCTGCCTCGGCAGCCACTCGACCCATCGGGTCCGGCTGCACACTAACCTCAGCAGTGATTCCACGAAGACGCCCCCACTCTTGAAATACCTCCGCCAAAACGGGGTGGATCCAAGCTCAGCCGCACGCGTTTCGGCGCCATACGGCACCATCACCGGTGATGCTGTGACGCCATCAAGCAACGTCTTTGAAACGGTGCGCCGGGAGCGTATGCGAAAGCAGATGAACTATGACTGTCTCATCCTGTCCACCGATATATCGGAGCGCGACTTCAGATGGCTGACGACAGAAGCCAGCCACCGCAACATTCCGGTGCTCGTCTTTACATGCGGAGAGTACCCGGTCCATACTGGAGGGGACATCGAAACGATCCACCTCGATGATTCCGGCATCCCGGACTATGCCGGTCATATGAAAGAGATTACAGCCGTCCTCCTTGAGAAGGGATGGATTTCCGATCATCCCGTCACCAGAAGCCTCAGAGACCAAGTGCTACACCCGTCCATCGCAGTGCTACGCACCATCGGACAGCTTCTGCTGTTCGGTATAATGACCGGCGCAGTGCTACTTGGTATATTGTATCTGCTTGGACTGCCCGGCCAAGGTGATGGACATCAGGCGGAGATAGCACCAAAGCAATCTGTCGATCATCCTGACTGCAGTACAGTGGCGGCATGCACAACGCTTGGCGACCAACATCTGGACGCACTCGATGACTACATCGATATAGAAGATACAAAACATCTATTCGTCGAAAACCGGAGCCAGGTCGATTATCTGACATATCCCGTTGAAGATATGACGCTCGGGGCGCCGGAAGTGCACCAGTCGCTGCCGTTTGGAGATGAAGCGGCGTTTACAGAAATCTGGACGCGCTTCACTCATTTCTTTCCTGCCCGTGAGATCTCTGACGTCAATGCTTTCAAGCTGTTTTCGGATGGTGAAGGCAATACGCTTGCCTATGTAGACGTCAAGCCTTCTGGCACCACGCTGGCGATGGATATACGTGATAACCATGCGAAGCCGGGCGAATACCGGACGCTGATCCATGAGTTCGCCCACGTCTGGTCATTGCCGGTCGAAGACTTCAAGGACGACAGCACTGATGTGGCATCATTGAAGGAAGGGACTTTCATGAAAGCCTATACCGAACGATTCTGGTCCCAGTATGGTGAGGAATGGATTGACAACAAGTATAAATCGGATCCTGAACGGGAAGCGTTCTACAACAGCCATATCACTCATTTTCATGAGCCATATCAGGCGACAAATCCGAAAGAGGATTTTGCGGTGACATTCGTTAAATTCGTCACCGAACCGATGCCGGAGGGGCAGCAGCTGAAAGATGTTAAAATACGGGCGCTGTATGAACATCCGGAATTGGTCGCACTGCGGGCGACGATACTTGAGAACATGGTGGACTACGAAAAAAATAATTGATCGTTTTTTCAATAAATGAATGAATATGCATATATTAGGGTATTAAAAAGTGTCAGAAAAATCATTGGGAATAAAACTCGCTTGCACCATTTTATGACAAAATCATCAAACCATTTGCCGTTTGTCAATAAGGGTGAAACACAAAATAAACGTTTCTTGGGCGCAGTCACTGAGAATTAGAGCGACTTTTTCCTCTAATTATATTGTGCACAATATAGTTTTGTGTATAATGGTAAGTGTCTGAGTAAATGTTAGGAATGGCGGGCAGATAATATGAGCGAAACAACAAATGATGTAAACATACGGAATGTGTGCAGATACATTTTTATGCTGAATGCAAAAATCGATCATTTAGCTGAGTTCAAGACTGAATTGGGCACTTTATCCAGGGAACAGCTCTATATCGTTGAAATGATTTCAGAAGAGCCAGGACTTACACAAAAAACGATTATAGGCCGATTGAATAAAGAGCAGACTTCAGTCTCACGAGCCGTCCAGACTCTGGTGGACCAAGGTTATATAGCCAAACGGCGCAACGAGAATGATATGCGTGCGTCCCATCTCGAAATGACCGATGCAGGAAGCGAAGCATTGGCAGAATTGGAACCTTCGATCTGCGAACTTAGTGAAAATGTTGTGGAAGAGTTGAATGACGAAGAAAAACGCACATTGATGGATACCTTACGTAAAATTCAAGTTCAATAACCCTCTCCAACTTCTTGGAAAGGGTTTTTTTAATGCAGAAAAACGGGTCATAAAAAAATTCCAAGGGAGACTCCCTTGGATTTTTTATGTCTACAACGTGCGTTCCATATATATGTGCGGAATGCCCGCATCCTCGAATTCCTCTGAAGCTACTTCATAGCCGAGCTTCCTGTAGAAATCAGCGGCATGGACCTGCGCGCCGAGTCTCGCTTTGGCATAGCCCGCTTCCCGGGCATGCTTATGGACGAAAGCCATCAGCTCCCGGCCGTATTTCAATCCGCGTGCTTCAGGCAGCACCGCCATGCGTTCGATCTTGATCAATCCGTCGCCTGCCGGGCGATATCTGACGGTGCCGACGGGTGTATCTGCTGTCAGCAGGATATGCGTCGATGTATCTTCATATTCGTCTATTTCCCGGTCCATCGGCACATTCTGTTCTTCGACGAAGACGCGTTTACGGATTTCGAGGCACTGGTCGTACATCTTTTGGCTGTCTGCCACTTTTATTTCCATCAACATTCTCCTTACATCGCATTTTTTCTTCTGATGGCAGTGAACTGCCAAAATACCCGCATCTGTTCGAGGTTCCAGTATTCCAGTCCAAGGGAAAGCGCTGGAGGGGTATTGAACTTGAACCCGCTCGCCTCAGCGGCAGCCAATGCCAGATACTGGATGTGGGGACGCAGATTTTTGAAGGGTTGGGACAATCTGCCGTCCTCTCCGCGGATCCAGTCCATCGGGAAGGTGAGTTCGAATATGTTGATCTGCTTGTATATTTCAGGCAACGCGATGAGATAGCATGCCGCATCCACTTCAGCATTGGATTCAGACTCTGCAAAATAGCCCTTTATCGACAGATACATCTCCTTATGGTCATGGTTCTGATAAAAATACCTATCCTCCGGCTGTGCTTCTCCGCTGCGCTTGATCTGATCTTCCAGGTAATCGAACATCTCATTGATGTTCGTTTCCTTGTCGTAAGTCCTGCGCATCATCATCCCTCCTAGACCCCATCATATGAAGGGGTTTCCTGTGTGTTCTCCTCATAGTAAGGTTCCTGTGTTTCTTCTTCGTAATATGGAG
Organism: Salinicoccus jeotgali; assembly: GCF_055379195.1. NCBI lineage: Bacteria > Bacillati > Bacillota > Bacilli > Caryophanales > Staphylococcaceae > Salinicoccus > Salinicoccus jeotgali. The sequence goes on from NZ_AP043830.1 coordinate 588,795, forward strand.
CCGCATCTTCCTGATACGGTTCCTGCGTTTCTTCTTCGTAGTACGGTTCCTGTGTACTTTCTTCATATTGAGGCGCAGTGCTATCTTCTACGGATGGCTGTTCTGTAGTCGGCTCCTCATCGGTGAATTCTGGGTTCATATCCCTATCGGGCGCTTCAACTGACTCTTCATCCTGACCTTCTTCCGTATTGAAGCCATTGCCGAGCTGGCTATCATAACCTTCCCGCATGAAGTAGGGCGGTTCTGCCGCCTGGTAGTCTTCAAGCTCCGTGCCTTCTATAAATTGGTAGGGCACGATCATCTCCGACAGCCGGATGTTGATCAGGTCATATGGATCAGGCGCTTCAAGACCGAGCACTTCCCTAAGCGTTTCTGAAATGCGGTACAGATGCTCTTCGTTCGCCCAGTAGAAGTAGGCGCCGTTTTGCTGGAACCAGAAGTCGCTTCCTTTGATCTGTGTCGTGTTGAAGTTGATGTCGTTGAAGGAGTAGTAGGCAGCAAGGCTACGGATCGTCTTCGACTCCATATTGTGTTTTGTATTATCTGCGACGACTTCTATCAGTTCGTCAAGCTTTGACAGTGCGCCCGTCGATTTGGCCTTTGATAGGATCGCCTGGACCAGCTCCAATTGGCGTTGGCCACGGCCAAGATCACTGTCGACTTTACGATTCCTTACGACTGCTAATGCTTCTTCACCATTTAGAGTTTGTTTACCCTCTTTCAGCTCGATTTTTCCTTTATCTTTTGAATTTTGTTCGCTCATTTCAAATGGAACATCGAATTCTACTCCACCAAGTGCATCTACAATGTCCACTACAGCATCCATATTGGTCCGAATATAGAAATCGACTGGAACATTGAGGAGCGACTCAACGGCGCGCATAGACCCATCTGGGCCGCCTTCACGATGGGCATGAGTAATTTTATCGAAATAATTTTCTTCTGGGAAGTAGGTTAGCGTGTCGCGCGGGATGCTGACAAGTTTCACTTCCTCCTGATCTTTATCAAAAGTAGCTAGAATCATCGTATCCGTACGATAATCCCCCTTACCCATATCCTCACGTCTGTTGCGTGACTCACTTTCATCAATACCAAGGATTAAAATTGTAAAACTATCCATTTCTGGGTTGATATCTTCGATTCTCAATTCTGATCGGTCCCGATCAGTAGCTTCAAATGATTCCGAAACGCCTTTTTCGAAGGAATTAAAAAGGTTGTAGATGTAGGTACCGATTACTACAAGCGCTATAAGCAAGGCGATAAGAATACCGTAAAAAATTTTTCTTTTCATAATCAATTTGACTCATTTCTTTTAATTTTAGTCTGTAATCTCTGGTACTATCCAATAAGTATAATATGAAAGGGGAAGGAAAGGGAATTGGTATGTTTAAAGTAATTTTAACATAAAATTTTTTCCTATGAATTTTCTTTCGATAATTCAATAGATTTAAAACTGCTTTTGCTTTACACTAGATTAGTAATTTTAAATAAATTAATATCTGATAGACACCCAACTAGAAAAAGTATCGTAACAAGGAGTGCAAATAGATTGGCAAAGTTTAGCTACGTCGTATTTTGGCTACGTGCAATTTCATGTCTAAGTATAGTGATGATTCATTCTATAACTACAACTTTTTACAAATTTGATATTATGGATCATCCTTTTAGATTAAGAGTTTTTCAGCTTTTGTTAATGTTTAGCACCCCTACTTTTGTATTCATTTCAGAATTCTTATTAGCTAAAAGGCAAGGCATAAGTTTGAAAAAAGGTTTTTTTAAAAATAAACTGCTTTATTTAGGGTTACCTTACATCATAGTGAATTTCGGGCTTGCATTCATATATAGTAAACCAGGAGATGTACATAGTTACCTAGAAACATTATTCCAAATGATGTTCAGAGGAGGTACAGTGACTTATTTTATAGTTATTATCATCCAGTTCTATATCCTTCACTATTTATTTGCAAAATATTTGATAAGATTCAATCCATTCATCATTATCTTGTTATCATTAGCCATTTCAAGTGGTTATTGGGCGCTTCGTGATTTTATGATCCCATTGGATCTACCAGTATTACATATGATATGGGAGAGAGAAGGGTGGATGATATTTGTTGGATGGCTGATATATTTTTCTTTAGGATTCTATATAGGTAACTATTATGAGGCCTTCATAAGTAATATAAAAAAATTCACTATACCTATAATTCTATTGTTTACTTTTGCGACCATTTTCATGATTTATAATTACTATTCTGGAGCGATATCAATAGTAGAGTCTAAAAGGGCAGATATACCATTTTATTGCACGTCAATTATTTTATTGTTTTTTTTAGTCTCTAGTTATATAAACTATCTACCAAAATTTATATTGTTTATCAGTAACTATTCATTTTCAATTTATCTTACACATTACTTTTTTGTGCATAGACTAGGACAACTTAGTGATAGTCCTGAGACAAATATTATTTTCACATTTATTTTAACTGTTACACTTTCCTTACTTACAGCTCAAATATTTAATGCTTTTAGATGGGGGAAATTTATAGTTGGTGGAGTAGGTAAGTTAAAATATGAGGAGGTAGTCGGTAGAAATTATTAATAGAATAATTGGTTGAATTGAATAGATATCGATAGTATGGATTAATCTTTCATAAGTATGCTGGGTGGCACTATAATAAAAAGAATGAATTCTTAATCGTGTTTTAAAAATTGAACACCTAGACTCGATTTTGAGTCTAGGTGTTCATTTAACCTTTGTATTTTTATACCATTATATTGATAATAAGGATTGCCATTAAAAAGTATATTAGTATTATAGCGATTATGAGGCCTAGTATTTGGTTTTTTATTTATCTATTCTAGTTATTTTTATCATTTTACTGATGATTGGCACATGCAGAAGCATAAACTTTATTACTTTTAAGATTCTGAGAAAACGTTTCGGCTCTTGAATAAGCCGATACAGCCATTCAAGTTGAAGTGTAATCCAAATCTGAGGCGCCCGTTTTACATTGCCTGACATCACATCCAAAGTGCCCCCGACACCTATAAAAATTCCTTTGCTGAAATAATCGATATTATCATAAATCCATTTCTCTTGACGCTCCATGCCGAGAGCCACCAGAATGATATCGGGATTACTGTTAACCATTGAGGCTATAAATTCTTCGCTTGTGATATCGGCGTAACCATGCTCGTACCCCGCAATGATAAGCCCTGGAAACTTCTTGCGGGCGTTTTCTACAGCTTTTTGGTTTGAATCTTTTTTTGCGCCAAGGAAGAATACGCTATGACCTTTTTGGGCAGCATATTCTAGCATGGCATGAGTTACATCCACACCGCTTAGGCGCTCTTTTAGAGGCATCCCACTTATTTTGGCAGCGTTTATGATGCCTATACCGTCTGGTAGCACATAATCTGCAGATTCTACATGCTGCTTGAATTCAATAGATTCTCGTGTCCTTATGACAAACTCAGGATTTGCCGTAACAATGAAACATTTCCTTTCCTCTTCAAGAAATGGATAGATTGTTCGATTTAAAAAAGAGTCCATTGATGCATTGACGAAATCGATTCCCATTATCGGTGTGGTTACGTAATGATTATTCATAAAATGCCTCAATCCTCATTGATGAGTTGACTTTCGTGGACCCATACAAGATTTTTTTCTCCATCGATGACTCCTTTGTACCAAACATTATTGCCAATTAAATTAGTCTCATCAATATAAAATCTGTAATTTTTATATTTCTCAAGTGATTTATATATATATTGCTTTTTGCCTCCCCACGGTTCAGAACTTGCGGAACCTTTCCCTTGGACTTTCATTGTTTTATCGTCACTATCCACATATACATGAGAATGCATGGATAATTCGGTAGCCTTTACCCATCCGACCACTCCGTCTACGCCACTTGGACGTGTGCTAAGCAAGCAATATTTCTCGAATCGGTAGGTGGCTTCCCGCTTAATATAATAAACAGTATCTTTATATTTTTGAACTGGTATTTTATCATCGGCTATACTTGGTGCTTTATATATATAAGTACTTTTACTGGTAAAATGTGCAAGTTTGCTAGTCGGGACGACCGTATAATCATTGGAGACATCCAGTTCTTCTTCATCATCCATGACCAACAAATTTCCCAGTTGTCTATAAGTTGTATCGTTTCCGTTTTGTTCCATCATACGGGCGCGGTATGCGTCGCGTTCTTCTTTGGACATCTCCTGCCATTTATTAAGGAATGATTCGTAGAGAGGGATGACATCGTTCACTTCACCAAAAGCTTTGACGCGCCCAAACTCAAGCCATAATATTTTGTTGCAGAAGTTTTTGACTTGGTTGATGGAGTGACTGACAAAAATCATCGTTTTGCCCTGTTCTTTGAATTCATTCATTTTTTTAAGACTTTTTTCCGAAAATGCACGGTCACCGACTGATAGTGCCTCGTCTATGATCAGGATATCCGGATCAACGTTGACGCTGATGGCAAAACCGAGCCGGGACTTCATCCCGCTTGAATATGATTTGACCGGCTGGTCTATAAACCCTTCCAGCTCAGCGAAAGCAATGATGTCAGGTTCCAATTCACGGATTTCATCGCGCGAAAAACCGAGCATCAGACATTTCAACTCGATATTATCGCGTCCCGTCAAATCATTATTCAAACCGGCAGCAACTGCTATCAACGAAGTCTGTCCATTTACAGCAACTTCACCTTTGGATTGGGGTACAATGCCTGCAATGATGTTTGATAAAGTTGATTTGCCGGAACCATTTATGCCGATGAAACCTACGACGTCCCCTTCTTCTGCTTCGAAGTCGATGCCGCGCAAGGCATGAAAAACCTCCCCGTGGGATCTGGGTGAGATCAGATCCAATATGCGTTCCTTCTGGTTGTCGTATAACTTATAATGCTTTTCTAGGTTTTTGGTTATGATAGTTTTTGTCATATATATCCCTCTTATAGATAATCAATGAAATTACGTCTGAATTTGACATGCAGGATTGAACCGATGGCTAATATGACGAAAATAAGGCTCCAGAAATACAATGTCAGTTCCCAATGCGTGACCAGATACCACTCGGTGCCGAAAAACACTGAACGGTAGCCTTCGATGAGGTAGACGAGAGGGTTCAGTCTCATCAACTGCATCAAAAGCGGAAAGTCCGACAGGAGTGACAAGGGCCATAAGACTCCTGATAAGTATAAGCCCATGCGTAACAGGGAGCTCAGTAACATATGTACATCCCGGACAAGCGTGGATAGCGTAGAGGTGATCAATGAAAACGAAAATACGAGCGCATATGTACCAAATATGAAGTAGGGCAGCTGCAGATAATAGATGTTGATGTAATAACCCGCTAACTGAAAAACGATAAAGACAATGCCGAGCATGATAATATGTGTATAGAACTTTGAGAATATCGCAATGTTGGGTATTAGACTCAACGGGAAATTCATTTTTGAGAGCAATTTCAAACGGGTGTAGATGGATTTGGATGCTTGGACAGTGCCCTGGAAAAAGAACGTCCATAATATGAATCCGACAAATAACCAGAAGAAGAACGGAACTTCTTCTCCTCCCATTTCTATCGGTTCTCGCTTCCGCAATGTAGAGAAGACGAACCAGTATATTAGTATACTGATTAAGGGGGTAAGTATTTCCCATACTGTCCCCAGATAGTTATTCTGATTTTTACTTTTGACGTCGTACATGGACAGCCGTCTTACAAGATAAAAATGATTCAGCTGTTCCCTCAATACTATCAATATTGATTTCATCTCTTTTTCACAACCATTTCCTTCATCGTTGTTGAATTATACAATTTAAGATTCCAAATGACAAATAATCCTGTCGCTGACACGTTTTGCAGCTTCTCCATCTTCAAGAGCACAGAAACGTGCACGAAACGCAGCAGTGGAATAGATCTCGTTGAAATCCGTCGTTTCGGTCATCTTTATTGTCTCGATCAAGTGCTCGGTCGTCTCGACTAGCGGACCGGGTGCCATTGTTTCAAAATCGAAGTAGAAGCCCCGGACATTTTCCCTGTAATGCTCAATATCATACGTATAGAAGATCATCGGCCGCTTGAGATTCGCATAGTCAAAGAACACCGAGGAATAATCTGTGATGAGTAAGTCAGAGACTATATACAGATCTCTTACATCTTCGTAGGCAGAAACATCATAAAAGAAGTCTTTATACGACGAAAGATCTAGGTTCTCTGCAACCAAGTAATGAAGCCTCAACAGGACTTGATTCGGCTGTAAAGTTCCGTTTATATTTGTCTGTATCAGTTCCGGGCATGAGGACACTGTTGATATCAGTGCCGAGTTTCTTCAATGGCGTCCCATGCCATGTCTGTAGGTATAGGGTGTCGTCGGGCTTTGGGATCCACAGCGGCAGACGGCTGTTCGTCACCCACAAAGCTGCTTTGTTCATATAAATCATCCAACTAGGTGTAAAACGCGTTACGTAAGGAATGTCCAATGTTTTAAATACTTTCCTATGGCGACGATCAGCACTCCAGAGTAACCGGTAATCTGGATAGTGGGCGGTCATATATTCATAAATTGCCCGTGGGTTATCGCTGTACTGTTTGCCAAGGAAACTTTCGAATATGATTAGCCTGTAATCTTTATGGAAAGACTTTCCGAGCAACCAAAACAATATTTTGTAGAACTTCAACAGAATCACTTTTAATGTTTTCATAGTCACCACACCGTTAATAATCGCCGATTGTAAAATTAAGCTAGACACCTAAAAAGGGTCACGCGTGATACACTCAAAATGAGTTTTCCGACCAAAGAAAATCATAGGAGTGATCACGCATGACCTACACCCATATTACCACGGACGAGCTAGTAATCATAGAAGCCTATTTCCATCAAGAGACCCCGACTTCACAGATTGCGAAACGGATTGGGCGTGCCCGTCAGACGGTCCATAATGTCATCGCATATCTCAAGGACGGGCACACTGCGCTGGAGTATTATCGGCGCTATAAGGAAAACAAAAGCCGGTGTGGTAGAAAACGGATTGTTCTACCGACCGATCAGCAGAAACATGTTGAAAAGCAGGTGGCGCAAGGCTGGACACCGGATGTGATTGTCGGTCGGCAGGAGATGCCAATTGACTGCTCGGGCCGTACACTGTATCGAATGTTCAAACGAAAAACCTTTGATGTAGCCACACTGCCGATGCAAGGCAAGCGAAAACCAAATGGCCATCAGGAACGCCGGGGCAGACAGGCCTTCAGGCGAAACATCTCTGAAAGAACAACTGACTACCCGGCGTTCAATGAAGAATTCGGCCATCTCGAGGGAGATACCATCGTCGGTGTCCGCCACAAGAGTGCCGTCATCACGCTGGTTGAACGCCTGTCTAAGGTCATTATCACCTTGAAGCCTGAAGGCCGGACGGCACAGGCAATCGAGTCTGCCATCAATACGTGGTGTCAAGAGATGCCCAGAAACCTGTTCAAGTCCATCACTTTCGACTGTGGTAAGGAATTCTCCAACTGGCAATCGATGAGCAACCAGAACGATCTGTCCATCTACTTTGCCGACCCAGGGACACCGTCTCAACGGGGATTGAATGAACATTCCAATGGCCTGCTCAGAAAGGATGGACTGCCCAAAGACATGGATTTCAACACGGTCGATCAGATATTTGTCTCGTCTGTCGCTTCAAGAAGAAACCACATACCGAGAAAATCATTGAACTACCGGACACCATTGGAAGTCTTTTTGAGTTACATGGGTGAAAAGGAACTGTCTAGCTTATTTTGACAAACGAAAAATAGTATTATGTATATGATATAATTTGTTATGATATACTTTTTACATCGCCATCATATTAGCATATCAAAAATATTATACCATTATCATGGTATAGTAGGGAGGCACACTATGAAAAAAGTAATTACTTATGGCACATTTGATTTACTTCATACCGGCCACATCAATATTCTGAGACGTGCAAAAGAACTCGGTGACTATCTCATCGTGGCAATCTCAACCGATGAATTCAACATGCTTAAGCATAAGCAAGCATACTATCCTTTTGAACAGCGGAAGCAGATTCTAGAAGCTATACGCTACGTGGATGAAGTCATCCCAGAAAATGACTGGGACCAGAAGATCCAGGATGTCAAGGCACATGAGGTCGACATCTTCGTCATGGGACATGACTGGGAGAGCGAATTCGACTTTTTGAAGGACTATTGCGAGGTCATCTATTTACCACGTACCGAAGGGGTTTCGACGACAAAAATCAAACATGATCTGTCTCATCGAAATGATTAAGGAAGCGGCACTCGCCATCTATCTGACGGCCGTCCGCACCGTCTTCCGCTTGTGCCGTCTCGCGCCGCTCCAGCACAAGACGGTCATGCTTGCTTCGTTCGGTGACAATATCCAGGTGGTGGCAAGTGAAGTGTCAGCACAGACGGATTCACGAGTCGTCATTCTAAAGGAACCCGGGTGTCGGCAGAAGTTCGACAGCATAGCGAGTCGAAATATCATCCGTTTTTCACCAGCCCGACCCAGCAACTGGCTAAAAGGCCTATACCACCTCGCCACGGCGGAGGTGGTTTTCGTCGACAACTATCATTTGATTCTAGCCGCATGCGACTTCCGGCAAGAAGCGGTGTGCGTCCAATTGTGGCATGCCAACGGGGCAGTCAAAATGTTCGGTTTGTATGATAAGACAGCATCGGACAGACCAAAATCGGCTATCCGGCGCTTCAGGCAAGTATACAGTCGTTTCCATAAAGTGGTCGTGAGTTCAGATGAGATGGCTGGTATTTTCAAACGAGCCTTCGGCCTTGATGAAGCTAACATTCTCAAAACCGGGGTGCCTCGAACAGATTTCTACCGCTCGACACAACGCGTGAAGAAGGCTCGGGAGGAGATGGAGATGTCACTACCGCAGCTCCGTGATAAAAAGGTGTTGCTCTATGCACCGACATTCCGAGATTCAGACTTCACCATTGATAGCCTGCCGCTCGACCTCGAAAAAATGAAGGATGCGCTCGGCACGGATCATCATCTACTTATCCAGTTGCATCGCACGGTGCAACTTGTGGATACATATAACTCCGATTTTGTCACCCACACTTCCGGAAAATATGACATTGCGTCACTGCTGAGCGTCGCGGATCTCCTCATTACGGATTATTCGTCGATTCCATTCGAGTTCTCTATGCTCGGCAGGCCGATGCTTTTCTTTGCCTATGACCTCGAGCAATACAAGGTGACACGAGGTATTTGGTTTGAATATACCGCCATGATGCCGGGGCCGGTCGCTCGTACCACAGATGATGTAATACGGCACATTAAAGAGAATCATTTTGATTATTTAGAGGTCGCAAGCTTTGATGCTATCTGGAATAAATATGCAACTGGAAATGCTTCAAAGAACCTTGTGGAAGTACTATATAAGAAGACGCCAGAAGAAATTTAGTTTCTTCTGGCGTCTTCTTAATTACTTTTTAATGTAGATGGAGAAACACTTTCTTTTTTAACGGACTCAATAGAACTAATAGAAGGAACTCTAAAGTTGGGTACATTACCAACAATGAATTTTCCTAGAGAAAATCGATTAATTATATATGCAAAACAAATTGAGAGAGTTATTCCAAGTATACTTTTGTAAAGAATATCGTAAAAGACAATCTCATGTAACATTCCCATTCTATTCATGAACGCGAGATGTAGCAAATAGATACTGAACGAATAGTTGCTTATGAAAACTATAAATCTAGGAATATTTACTATATAAGATTGTATTAAGAAGAACAATAATAACACGGCAGTGGTATAAATAGGTGTATCCAACCTCTTTGATCCAATGGCGCTGTTAAGGCCTGTAGTGTGGGTATAAAATACAATGAGAATGCTCATGAGAAATAGCGTGATAATAGGGAAAGTATAATTTTTGATGGTCGATGTGAACTTCTCATAGTAGATTCCAATATAATATCCAAGAACAAAATACGTTAACCATCCAAAAAATATCGTCTGTCCCTCTTTCCCCCACAGAATGCCACCAACAAAATTCTCAGGAGATGGATAAATCAATCTTATTCCCCAATAAATGGAGGTCAATATGATTGAAATTATGATAATAGGAATAGGTGGTAGTTTTCTCAGATACTTTGAAAATAGATAATGCAAGATATAAAATTGAAAGATTATAACGATAAAGTAGGTCACTGAATAACCTCGTATTGATACAAGCAGAAAAGCATCTATGAATTCCATAAGTGTCTGTGGGGAATGGCTACTAAAAGTCCAGTATATATTAAGGAACACATATGGTAGCCCTAAATACAATAGACGCTTTTTGAAGAATCCTCTTTTAAGTTTATCTCCATACATATGTGCAATAAGGAATTCTGAAATAAATACAAAAGCAGGCGTACAGAACATAAGGTAGATTTGGAGATAGGTTGGCCACTCATTTTTGACGAGTTGAGGATTGTTTGAGAGTGTCAAAGAAACACTATGTATAATGACAATACCGATACACGCAATAGAACGAAGCCAAAATATCTCCGGTAATATTTTTTTCATTTATTTACTCCTTTGCATCATAATGGTTAATGATTATCAACGTGCCATAGAAATTACAGTTTGTGTCATCGTATTCATTTATAGAGCTCCCGAATAAGGGAGCTCTATAAATATTCAAAAACTCTTTTGGTTTATTATATCAACAACAGCATCATATATCCTCTTACGGTTATTATGGTCACGGTACTTAAATACACCTGACAAATCAAAGTCTTTGGGGGCGAAATTGCTCTCAATATAATATTCTATGGTATCTATGAGTTTATCTTCTGTTTTTGCTACGTCACCTATAAAAGTTTGATGTAGTGGACGAAGCATACCTTGTCTAAAGAATTTTTGTGCATCAAAATGATAGTAAATGACAGGCTTATCCATGAGTTTAAAATCAAAGCTTACACTCGAATAGTCTGTGATGAGAAGAGCATGTTCTTTTAACATGCTTTGAACACTCTTTTCCCCTAAACGCATGAAATGAATATTACTTCCTAAGTCCAAGTGTTCAGAATTGAAATAAGTTTGAGAACGATAATGAGGATAAAAGTTAAGTTGAACATTGTTATCTTTAAGTATTCGATTTAATCGTTCATTATGAATCAGATTATAATATTTTTGATAATACTCGCTGCTTATGAATTTCTCATCACTATTAATCCAATCTCGCCATGTTGGCATTAGAAGAATATCTCGACTTTGATTCTTGTAAGGAAGTAGGTCAAAACGAGCTAGTCCAGTAACTGCAATTTCTTCATCGCTGTAGCCCATTTTATTTTTAACAACATCTTCTTTTTCAGGTTCACTGCTTACAATAAATAAATCAAAAGGTATATCATAGTATTTTTTGTTATACTCTACTGGTTTTCTTCCTAGTACTCCATGTTGAAGAAATACTTTAATGGTATCTTCGTAGTGGAAAAATCCTCGTGCGGTTTTATACGGCAGAAGATTCTCCAAGTCATGAGTTCCCAATAAAACACCAGCTTTAAAAGATACATAATAATGTAATTCTGAACCGAAAGCCAAAACATTTTTCTCATTTTTAATTTTTTGGTAATCCTGTGCAGTATCTTCAATAACATAATATGGCTCAATATCCGTGTTTTCTTTTAGCCACTTAAATAAAGCGTAACCATTGTCTTGAGCAGTATCATATCTTTCTCCTAGGAGCCACACGTTCATATCCTTTCTCTCTGTGGAGAGGGGGATTTTTACGTTTGCCGGGACTTTAAAGGACTCTAGCTTTAAATTGTCAAAAGGGGTCGTCGTAACCAAGTGATAATGAAGGTTACCTTCACTATCCTGAACATTATGGCTGGCATAATAGTTATCTTTTTTATACTTGGAGAATTTGTACTTAATTTTTACTTTTCTCAGCACCTTGCCTGAGTTATGGATTATCTCAACATACACATCGAGAACTGTTTTATCTTTACTCTTAACATCGACGAAATCAACATTTTTTAAATCAATATCGAAATTATTATCGATTTTAATACGTGTAACATCTTGGGAGTACCTATCTGAAAATGATAGATAAGCCTGACTCTCAATGAATGATTCTGAACCTTCTATAAACCCTTTAAACCGAAAATTTTCTATATCGGTCACTAATCTTTTCAGACGTTTTTGTGATACTTTAAAGCCTAATAGGTTGTCACGCCTACAATAAAACCATATGTTTAATTTTTCATAATTATAAATGGTCTGAATCGAGCCATTGAATCCAAAGTTTTTTAATTTTTTTATGTCGGGTTGAAGTCTTAAAGGTTCTGGGTGATCAGTTTCTAGCATAAATCTTTTGCGTGTGATGTTATCAAGAAGCAATGAAATAGGAACATCAATTATTATTTCTGAACTAGGGCCTGAAGATGTTACTGGAACGCGAGATAATTGATTAGTGGAAGCGTCTATAATCAAAAGGGAGGCGACATCCAATTGAACTTTAAAAGAAAACTTCATTTGAAGATGCTGTTCTCTCAACTTCGCTTTGAAATCTAAGACAGGTACATTATGACTGTCAATTTCAACTTTGAAGTCTCCTCTAATTGTAGAGAAGGTTATCTTGTGTTTAGCAGTATTCATTGCGTGATCAGTACCAACATATTTCAATGGTCTCAGCTCAGCACCACTGAGCAAATATATTTCAGGTTTCCCCATATTGAGATTATCGAAGTCATTGAATTTAAGTATAGAGGGGTCCTCTGAAATATTCTCTAAAACTGTTATTTTATTATTACGCCGATTGTAAAATTAAGCTAGACACCTAAAAAGGGTCACGCGTGATACACTCAAAATGAGTTTTCCGACCAAAGAAAATCATAGGAGTGATCACGCATGACCTACACCCATATTACCACGGACGAGCTAGTAATCATAGAAGCCTATTTCCATCAAGAGACCCCGACTTCACAGATTGCGAAACGGATTGGGCGTGCCCGTCAGACGGTCCATAATGTCATCGCATATCTCAAGGACGGGCACACTGCGCTGGAGTATTATCGGCGCTATAAGGAAAACAAAAGCCGGTGTGGTAGAAAACGGATTGTTCTACCGACCGATCAGCAGAAACATGTTGAAAAGCAGGTGGCGCAAGGCTGGACACCGGATGTGATTGTCGGTCGGCAGGAGATGCCAATTGACTGCTCGGGCCGTACACTGTATCGAATGTTCAAACGAAAAACCTTTGATGTAGCCACACTGCCGATGCAAGGCAAGCGAAAACCAAATGGCCATCAGGAACGCCGGGGCAGACAGGCCTTCAGGCGAAACATCTCTGAAAGAACAACTGACTACCCGGCGTTCAATGAAGAATTCGGCCATCTCGAGGGAGATACCATCGTCGGTGTCCGCCACAAGAGTGCCGTCATCACGCTGGTTGAACGCCTGTCTAAGGTCATTATCACCTTGAAGCCTGAAGGCCGGACGGCACAGGCAATCGAGTCTGCCATCAATACGTGGTGTCAAGAGATGCCCAGAAACCTGTTCAAGTCCATCACTTTCGACTGTGGTAAGGAATTCTCCAACTGGCAATCGATGAGCAACCAGAACGATCTGTCCATCTACTTTGCCGACCCAGGGACACCGTCTCAACGGGGATTGAATGAACATTCCAATGGCCTGCTCAGAAAGGATGGACTGCCCAAAGACATGGATTTCAACACGGTCGATCAGATATTTGTCTCGTCTGTCGCTTCAAGAAGAAACCACATACCGAGAAAATCATTGAACTACCGGACACCATTGGAAGTCTTTTTGAGTTACATGGGTGAAAAGGAACTGTCTAGCTTATTTTGACAAACGAAATTATATAAAAAAGCTAAATTATATATAGAGGAGTTATTGTTATTTTCCCCAACTACAAAAGAAAGATAATTATATCTTGTATGTATATCATTGATATCAACAGGCTGCTCGCTATTATATTCAGGCAATATATTTGAAATCATAAGATTGCCATGAGCTGTAATATTAAAGAAACGCTTGTTTGAGAAGAAAGCGTTTTTTTGCATTTGTGAATACTCTTCATCATAACTTTGGATATTCAATGATTTCCCTTCAAAAATAATTTCTATGAGGCAATAGTCTTTAATCATTTTGAGAATATTATGATCCAATTCAATTTGAAGACCATTTTTTTTAAAACGGAAAGGAAGTTCATAGATTATTTGATCATCAGAAAGTACAACCTTTAATTTGCTTTTTGAATTATTTTTATAAAAATTCTGTAACTTTAAGTCAATTAATACATCTTCCTTATTACACTCAACGGCATCAAAAATAACTTGTTTGATTAGTTTTTTCTGGATATCTTTAGGCAATACATACTTTAAGAAATCTCTAAATTTTTTGTCAATACTCACTCTGCATCCTCCTATATTGCTTTACACTAATTAATAATCATAACTTATTAATTAACAAAAAGAAAGAAAGTATAATGCTTTGAAATGAAAAATACTGGGTTTCTTTAACCCAGTACAACAGAGTAGTTATTTAATGTGCATACCACACCGTGGCGCAATCGTATCCGCCAGCCATTTGGCATTCAATAGCTCGATGTACGCCCGATAAGCTGCCACTCCTTCGATGCGGACGTCCCCGTAGACATAGTGGGGCGGCAATGGATCATCGTGCCACAGCCCGTCCCCGGCATGGTGCTCGATAAGGCGCTTCAAAGCATCCAAGTCTTCCCGGAATGCGGGGCTGCGCTTACCACCGCGGCGCTGATGCTCCTTGTCGCACGCGTCTAGCAAACGGAAGGTATCCGTAATGTACGGACGCCCTTCATTATAGATGTGCTTGACGATGGGGTGGTGCCGGTACCGCGTGTTGGTATCAAGCACGCCGATCAGGCTGAGGTTGACGCGCAGTATTTGATACAGTTCGAGCACCTGCTTCGATAGCCGGCGGTTATCCAAATACCGGGCGCTGATGTCATGATCGGGGCTCACTCTGAACACCTGCATTATTCGTAGATGTAGGCGAGCACATCCAACGCCTGTTCGATGGTTTCAACCGTGACGTTGGCTTTGTTGGAGAGTTCCTTGAGTGGATGGATCAATTCTTCCGGGCGCACGATGATGAGCGGTTTGCCGAGCGTGACCGCTGCACTCGCATCCATCGCCGTATTCCACTGCTTGTATTTCTCGCCGAACAACGCGATGACGACGTCTGACTTTTTCATGAGCACTTCGGTCCTTAGATTGTTGATGGCAGAAGCGGCATCATCCTTGAAGTAGCCGCTCGGCTGTTCACCCAAGATTGCTTCGCCCACATTGTCCGAGCGGTCATGTACCGTCTGCGGTCCGACGAAGTGGAGTGGCAAGTCCTTCTCTTTAGCCAGACGTTTAACATCTTCGCGCCAATCATCGTGGATCTGTCCTGCAAGATAAACTGTCAATTCCATTGTGTCATCCTCCTAAGTGGTATTACTTTAATCATAGCCAATCGGGCGCAGAGTTTCCAAGGATTGTCACTCGAGCGCGTTGCCTTGTGTCGGAATCGGCGTCTCTTTGAACATGCGCGCCAGATGCATGGTGTTGTAGGCGAGCATCTCCACATGCTTTTTAGTGAAGTCGTTGTCCTGACCGGCTTCGATGTAGGATGGGCCTGGGCCGGCTTCGCCGACCCAGTAGGCATCGACGTTCGGCGGAATGGTGAAGCCGATGTGGGATAGGCCGTACAGTACTGAAGCGGCCGCATGCTTAGCACCATCCTCGTTGCCTGTGACGATGACGCCGCCCACTTTGTTGTAGAAAATCGACTGGCCATTCTCATCCGTAAACGAGCTACTGCCATACAGGCGCTCGATCGCAAGTGTTGCGATGCTGCTCTTCTCACCGAGCCACAGTGGTGTGCCAATCAGGACGATATCAGCCGCTTTGACCTTTTCAAAAACTTGAGGCCATTCATCGCCTTCACCCGCGTCATCCGTGATGCCGTATTTTATGTTGTAGTCGTTCAGGCGCACGATTTCAGCTTCGACCTCTTTTTGCTTATAGATATCCATGACTTCGCGTGCCAACCCTTCGGTATTCGATTGTTCATCTCCATACTTCAGTGTCGTATTGAGTATTAATGCCTTCAATTTCATCATATACCCCCCAATTGCATAATACTTATCTCTACCACCAATTCTCTTCTCTTAATCTTGACGCAAATTCAGTATTATAAAGCAATGGTAGTGGATGAACTGTGGACACGACACCATTTTCGGCTTATAATGATTATAATATGACTTATGAGGTATATTAACTATATGGATAATCTTGAGTGGGACACGGAAGATTACAAGACAGAAAATGACCATTCACCTTTGGAAGCTTTTCTCGATGCTTTGCCAGCCAAAGCATCCGATAAGATTTTACGGGATATTGAAATGTTAGAAAGATTTGGTCCAAGGTGGGGACATCCTCATGTAGATTACTTTAGAAATGAAGATATCTACGAGTTGCGCGTAAAACATAGCAGCAATATCTATAGAATTTTCTTCTTCAGATGGAAGGGTACATTGTTGTTGCTGACACATGGGTTTGTTAAAAAGAGTAAAAAGACCCCAAAAGGAGAACTTAATCATGCGATTAGACTGCGCGATGATTGGGTGAGTAGAAAGGGTGAGTAGTGTGGGTTTTGCGAAACGTTATGCAGAAAAAAGAGTTGAAAAGGATCCGGAATTCAAAAATGTTAGGGAAGATTTGGTGAAAATCCGCAATCACGAGTTGAGGGCACAACTGATTGAATTGAGACTAAGTCTCGGATTAACACAAAAAGAATTTGCTGATCGGGTAGGTGTTCAGCAGTCTGTGATCTCCCGTCTGGAGAATGGCAATCAAAACATTACAATCGATAGACTGCAAAGTATTTTGGCAAAGACAGGGACAGGCGCTAGATTGAAGATAGAAACAGAGGAAAAAGAATTGATAAAGCATTAAAGAAGAGCCTTTCTAAGGCTCTTTTTTAGTGTGTAATCAACTATTATCAATTTTTTCAGCTTTCACACAAAAGCTGACAGAACATCCTGCTGGCTCGGATTTATACCAGCTGCTTCTTCGAAAACTTATTGGCCACCCAGCGGATGGTCAAGCCCGCTCCAATGAACAGACCAATATAACCGAATATTGGATAAAAAATATTGACCAAGTCGACAAAGCCGACGAAACTCAAGGCATAGCCAAACAATAAGCCAATGATCAGCATAATCGTATACTTTTTGGAATAGGCTACTGTAAAACGTGTCAGGAACGGATACATCAGACCAACTGCCGTATTGTAGATCACCAGCAGCATGACGACCGACAACCCGGTTCCGATTACAGGATGCACCGCGTCTGCAAGCAATAGGGTTGGTAGTGCCGCATGATTCGCCGCATCCAAGTTCGCTAGCATACCCCCGTTGATCAGTACCATCAGCAGCAGAATGATCATGCCGCCGACCAGTGCCCCACGGCGCGCCGCCTTATGCTTCGTTGCCTCCGAGCCCATGATGGACAGGAAACTGAAAGCCGTCGCAAGCGTCAGACCGCTGTATGTCAACGCATCCCATAGCCAACTTCCGGACGGCGTGCGGTCCGCCTGCGCATATTGATTCACTTCACTAAACGTAACGGTGGGATTAAAGATGTTCACAGCCGCCACAATTAATATGAAAGCGACCAAAAAGGGTGTCACTGCACCAAGCACCACGACAATCTTATTGAAGTCGAGCAGCAGTGTGATAAACACCGCAATCATCATGATCAGCGAACCGAGCCACGGTGACACTCCGAAACTTTCATAGAAAGCTGAGCCTGCACCAGCCAGCATGATGACCGAGATGCCATATAGGAAAAAGACAAGTATGTAGTCGATTGTCTTTCCAATCATATCTCCAAACATCGTGTTGATCGGTTCCTCATGGGAATCCGCCTTCAATCGGTAGCCAAGTTTAGCCGCTTGCCGGCCGACAAACATGATGATCAGTGCCGAAAGTATGATTGCAGCATAGCTCCATGTCCCATAGTTCGTGAAGAACTGGAGTATTTCCTGGCCTGTGGAAAATCCGGCCCCTACAATGACCCCCGTGTAGGCAAATCCGATCATCATTGATTCTCGTCGATAACTCAAAAAATCTCCTCCGTATTTGGTTTTTGACTTTAGTTATATAGACGTTATATTAAAATATAAACAATATTCTGCGAATTATTCAACAAAATAGTGAAATATTTTACATAATTATGAAGGAGACATCATTAGACAGAACATTTCGATAAAATCGCTTTCATTGATAAATTCCCGAAATACTGTGCAAAAATCCACCTTAATCTGATATAGTAATAAACTGTAAACATATATAATATTTCTACATATAAATATGGAGGCCAACATGGAAGAAACATTGAATTTGGAAGACATTCTTGAAGTGATCAAGAAGAACCTGGCGATGATCATCGCCCTTGTACTGCTCTTTGGTGCAGCCGCTGCATTCGCCACCGCATTTTTCATGACCCCGCAATATGAAGCCAACACACAAATCCTCGTCAGTCAATCCCAGGAATCAGAAGCCGTCAACAATCAGGACATACAGGCCAGCCTTCAGCTGATCAATACATATAGGGACATCATCAAAAGTCCGACAGTGCTCGATGATGTTGTAAGTAATCTTAATCTGGAACAGAATACAGGCGCACTCGCCAGCCAGATCACCGTTAACAACCAGGACCAGTCACAGGTCGTGACCGTCACGGTCACTGATCCAAACCCTGAAAATGCTGAAACCATCGCGAATGAAATTGCTGAGGTGTTCCAAGAGCGTGTGATGGACGTAATGAATGTCGACAACGTCTCCATTCTTGCGCCGGCAGATGTTGGTGACGAACCGTCACCAGTATCTCCACATCCGCTCATCAACATCGCCATCGGTATGATTCTCGGTGGACTGCTTGGACTCGGTATCGCATTCCTCAGGGCATTTCTTGACAAGCGTATTACTACAGATGAAGAAATCCAGAAACACCTTGAGCTGCCGGTACTTGGTACGATTGCGAAATTCGATAGTCAGAAAGGAAACTGATCATGTTTGGTAAAAACAAATCCCGCAACTATGTATCCGGCCCGAGGGAACTCATCGTGGAAAGACAGCCTAAATCCCCAGTCAGTGAACAATTCCGGACTGTCCGGACGAACATCATGTATTCGAATATCGATACTGAAATAAAAACTGTTCTCGTCACTTCAGCCACACCAGGTGCAGGCAAGTCTACTACCGCAGCCAATCTCGCTGTCGCCTATGCTCAGTCCGGTAAGCGCACTGTTCTGATCGATGCAGACCTGCGCCGCCCGACAACGCACTATACGTTTGAAGTCACCAATCAGCGTGGTATGTCCACAGCAATCGTCCAGGATGTACCTGTGGAGAACATCGTCAAGGAGACCGAAGTGGAAAACCTGGATATCATTACTTCCGGCCCCATTCCTCCGAATCCTTCAGAACTGCTATCATCCAACAAGATGATACATATGCTGAAGACGTTCTCCATGCATTACGACATGGTCATCATCGATTCGCCGCCACTGCTTGCGGTGCCCGGATGCACCAGGCGGGCTGTAACGGCTGTATCGGTATGGGACAGGCGCCAGCTACCGGGCAGAACAGTCTGCGGACGACGCCACGGAACTTCCCGGGCCGTTCCGGAACAAAAGAAGACAGTGTCTTCCTATGTAGTCCCGAAACTGCCGCCGCTTCAATCCTAAGTGGTGTCATCACCGATCCGAGGACGCTTGATATGGAGTATCCTAAAATCCCGGAAGCGGCTGCGGTCAAAAAAGGTGTCATGCTGGAAGCACCGCCTAAAGATAAGGAAAATATTGAAATAGAAAAAGGACCGAACGTGTCGTCCATTCCTGATTTCGATCCGATAGAAGATAATTTCGAACTGCCGATAGTGCTCAAGATGGCAGATAACATCTCTACGGATGAAATCCTAGCGGGTGGTTCAAGAGTATTGCCATTCCGCAGTAATATTCCAAAAATCAGCTCCTTCGTCTTCGAGGGAGTGGATGAGGGCTATATCGAGCGGGCCGAAAAACAGAAGGACGCAGGCGGCCATATGGTCGTTGCCGGCAACAACTACGGGCAAGGGTCAAGCCGTGAGCATGCAGCACTTGCGCCGCGGTACCTCGGCTTACGTGTTGTGCTGGTCAAGGACTTTGCAAGGATTCACCTGCAGAACCTCATCAACTTCGGCATATTGCCGTTGACATTCGATGATCCAAGCGATCATCAGAAGCTCTCCCAAGGAGATGTGCTGGAATTCCGCAACATCCATCAGACCATCCGGGACACGGATACGTTCACCATTCGACTGAAAGACGCGGATGAAGAAATCACCGTCCACCACAGTCTGACTGGACGCGATCTTGATATCCTGCTCGCCGGTGGCATCATCAACTGGGCGAAGCAGCGCCAATAGAAGCATATAAGATAACTTATTTGTAGATACGACAAAGCCGGTTGAGAGTACCCTCAACCGGCTTTATTTTAATATCATAATATGCGCTTTAGGCTGGACCAGTATCCGGCACTGGTGCCTTCATATCCTTCTGATAGCGTATGGCCGCATCGACCGTCCTTTGGGCATTGATGTAGCCCCACTGGTGATTGAAGACAGGTTCACCGATGACTTGCAGGATGCTTTTGACATCATTCGGGCTCAAGTTCGGGTTTGCTTCCAGCATCAAGGCGATGACGCCTGCACAGATCGGCGTCGCCATGGAGGTGCCGGACATCTGGACATAATGTTCGCCGATGATCTGATCGGCGAGTTCCGTCTCGGTGGTCGACCCGGGCGCGAGAAGCGAGATGATGTTGGTGCCCGGCGCGTAGATATCCGGTTTGATGAATTGGTCGATTGTTGGGCCACGGCTAGAATACTCCGCAATTTCATCGTCGGTCCGCTCTAGGGTGTCCTGGTCATCTGCTGCACCGACGGTGATGACGAAGGGGTTGATGGCCGGGGTGCCGATGGTTGATGGGGTCGGGCCACTGTTGCCGGCGGCAGCGCAGACGATGAGGCCTGAGTGCCACGCTTCCTGCACCGCGAGCGACAATGGATCCAGCCGGAAGGATTCTTGGGCAGGCGCCCCTAAAGAGAGGGACAGTATATCGATGCCATGGATGTCTTTGTAGTCGACACACCACTCGATGCCCTGGATGATGCTTGAGAGGCTACCCCCTCCACCCTCGTCAAGCACTTTGACACCAACCAGGGATGCTTCCGGGGCTGGCCCGATGTACTTGCCGTTCGACATCGCCCCATTGCCTGCAGCATCTCCGGCACAATGCGTGCCGTGTCCATTGTCGTCATACGGTTCAGTCTCGCCGTTGATGACATCGTGGAATGCAATGATGCGGTTACTTGGCGTCGTCAGATCCTCATGGGGATGGATGCCCGTGTCGAGCACAGCGATGGTCACCCCGGCACCGCTGATCTGAAGTCTTTCCCTGATGGCGGCAGTACCAATTTGTTCATTGGTGATGTCGAGGTAGGCGGAGACGGGCCGGTCGTAATAGATGCGTTCAACGGCTGTATGATCTTTGATTTCCTTTATCTTCTTCGGAGTAAGCTGACCTTTTACACTGTTGATGAGGCGCATTTCCTGATCGAGATGGCTATGGACATCTTCACCGCATTGTTTGAGCAGCTGATCCATCTCCTCATTGGCGGTGTCCTGTCTGCAACGGATGATGATCGGAATCTTTTCGGTGCGTGCCGTGCGGTACGTCTTCCTTTCGCTTTGGCGCAGCTGTTCAATGAGTGCGGGATCCAGCCGACTGTCATTTTCTTCGAACCAGACTCTTTTACGTTCACTCATGTCATTGGCCTCCTTTAATCATATTGATGGGGCGTTGCTGTCACTCTTTTGGCGCTTGAAGGTGCTCTTACTATACTAAATTTCCTTTAAGGTTTTATTTAAACATTTAGAATATTGTGGATATTAATGTAATGATTAAGGTCTGCTTCTTGCGGGTACTAGATATATGTAAGATGAATGTAATATTAAGATTGAATAGGAGGCATTATTGATGCAAGTCAAAGAAATCATGACGACTGAAATCGAAACATGCGGACCTGAAACGACAGTACAGCAAGTGGCATCCAAAATGATGGAACTCGATGTCGGGAGCATCCCTGTCACTGAAGACGGCAATCTGCGCGGCATCATCACAGACCGTGACTTGGTCATCCGCGGCATTGCGTCCCAATTTTCATTGGAGACGCCGATCAACCGTATCCTGTCTTCAAGCTTCGTCACCGGCACACCGGATATGGACGTTGAAGAAGCAGCCAACATCATGGCCCAGGAACAGGTACGCCGCCTGCCGATTATAGAGGACAACAAAGTAGTCGGCATCGTCGCATTAGGGGATGTTGCGGTGGATGAAGAAGATCCAGAGGATTCCGAAGAAGCACTTGAAGAAATCTCCAAACCGGCAGAGCCGGACAAATAGAAGAAGTAAAAAAGTTCCGGAGCATTCAGCTCCGGAACTTTTTTATGCGCACCATTAGAAATCGAATGATTCAAAGTGAATATCAGCACCCCTATTGCGGTTGTCGTATTGGCCAAGCAGATCGTCATCCGGCGATATGAACTTGACCATCGGCAAGTTCTTGGCGGAACTGTCGAAGAGGATGCCACTTGTACCTTCACGGACCGATTCACCGACGCCCTGAAGTTTTCCTTCGGCCGCGGATCTATCGAGTTCATTGATTTTATCGCTGACCACTATATGAATGAGTGTATAATCCTCGTCTTGTGGCTCGATTGATTCGACGAACGGGTTATGGGCGATGCCGTCAAACTTTTCCTCCAGTGCTTTTTTCTGCTCGTCAGTTACCGTCACTTTTGGTTCTTCAGCGGATGAATCCTTTTCAGTTGTTTCCGAAGATCCACTGGCTTCAACAGATTCCGAAGTTTCATTCTGATCCTTGGATCCTGAAGATTCACTGTCCTCACCACATGCCGAGAGAACTGCCATGGAGAAGATCAGTGCCGTAATGAATAAGCGTTTCATAACTTTCAGATGCTCCTTTTATAATAGATATATCAGCTTTATTTTAGCATATTCCAGACGTTCCAGGCTCGTCTGACCCCTACCGCTTCTGCTATAATGGCGTAAAAAGGAGGGCTTTCATGAAGAAGGTGATTATGGATGTCGATACGGGAATTGATGACGCGCTGGCCATCATGTACGGCTTGGAAAGTGATGCGCTAGAATTTTTGGGCATCACAACAGTGGACGGAAATGTGCCACTTGATATGGTCAACCGCAATACTTTGAAGGTGCTGAGCATGTTGGGGCGGGAAGATGTGCCGGTCTTCTCCGGTGCCGCGGGTCCTTTGATGAAACCGTCCCGGCATGTGCATCATATACATGGGGAGGATGGCCTTGGTGGCGCGCTCATAGACTATCCGTACGAAAATATGTGCGAGGCGCAATTTGCACCTGACTTCATCGTGGAGGCAGCCAGGCATCATCCGGGGGAAGTGACGCTGATTGCGGTGGGGCCGCTGACGAATGTTGCACTGGCATTCAAACAGGAACCGCTGCTTGGCGAGCTATTGAAGGAAGTCGTCATCATGGGTGGCATCGTATCGAGAGCCGGTCAGGGCAACAGTGGACCGAACTCGGAGTTCAATATATTCACGGATGCCGAAGCGGCGCGCATCGTCATCCATGGTGGCGCGAATGTTACGCTCGTTGGTTTGGATGTCACAAAACAAGCTGTGCTGACAGCCCGCGACATTGAGACGCTTAAGGGCAGTAAGTATTACGACTTCATCAAGCAGTCGACTGAAATCTACCGCACCTTCAGCATGGATAAGTTCGGACTCGATGGCTGCGCGCTGCACGATCCATTGGCGGTCGGTTTCGCTTTGAACCGTGGATTCCTTAGGACCGAGCACCACTATGTCGATGTCGATACCGTCAGTCCATTGAATTACGGCCAGACCGTCTGCGACTTCGGTGGTTTATGGGGCGAGGAACCGAATGTCAATGTCAGCCTTGAAGTTGACAGTGCTAGATTTGTCGAGGACTTTTTGAATGTGATGAAAAATGCGTCAGGTAAAATATGACGCAAGAATTGATGTCAGATAGGGGGAGGGAATATCATGGCATATATCATTCCTCTGCTGCTGGGAATCATTGTTTATCTGTTGTATACGAATTCAAAATTGAATGGTGAGGTCAGGCGGCTTAAGAGTGGACAGGAGAAATTCATTACGGCAGATGGCGAAGGCCACCCTGTCGATCATGAACTGCGCCGGATGGTCAGGGAAGGCGAGGAGATCAAAGCCATCAAGAAAGCCCGGCAGACACTCGGCTTATCGTTGGTTGAAGGTAAACAATATGTCGATCGGCTGAAGCGGGAGTAACATGACTATGCACTTCTCATGATGTTTTATGGGCTGGATGAGAAAGCGCGTCTGTGACGACAAACAGAATAATACATCAGGCTAAACCGACGCTAGAGGAGCAATTTATTTTCTCCTAATAGGATTAGATATACAAAATATGGGTAATATGATGTATATTACATATATTGTGTTTTTTCTATGAACATACGAGTACGGAAGCAAAGGGGTGCATCCATGAAGATGAACTGGGGGAAGGTACGGTCGAATGCACAGCGGGTGGCAGTCAGGATGGATAAAGTCAGGAAGTATAATGCCGGGCAGGTAAAGTGGCTTGCAGGCGGCACTTTCTCGGCTGTCAAAAAAGCGGCTTCCCGGATCTATAGAGGGGGTCAGCATAAGATAGCGGTGGCGCGGGCACGCGAGGAGGCCCGTTGCGTATATTACCGACAGTTCCCGAGCGACAGGCTGGTGAAGATGTATCTGCTGAGTGAACACATGCTCCATATGGGGACCATCAAACGCGTGATGGAAGAGCGTGGATACAAGTATGACTCGCGGCATGATCGGTTTGTCCCGCATGAGCCTGTCAAGGTGCGGGAGCAGATGGCGCTTGATATGAAAAGGCGGGGAGAAATGGATACATATGAAGCCGTCGAAGCGGCAGTGTTTGAGCAGCGCGGGCTTAAAAAACCATAAAAAAAGAAGACCGGTATGGTCTTCTTTTTTTATGGTGCAAGCGGTCCGCCGTTGATGGTAGTGAGCGGTTCATTGACATTGAAGATTTTGCCGTTGACCGAGTCGATGCCGAATGAACGGAGCCGTTCGGTATGCATCTTCAGATAGGCCTCTGCCGCCTCTTGCGTGTCGAAGAGGTAGATGCCGCCAGCTTCCTTCTCTTTTGCGTTCTCCGTCCAGATCTTCCAGAGGAACCCAGGTTCCTCATTGATGCTCTCGGCAAGATCTCTGAACCCTTCGGCCATATCTTCGCCGAAAGGGCCGTCCATTTCGAAATCAACCTGCAGTATGACTGCCATTTCATCACGCCTCCCTTTATCTATATCTATCTCTTTCCACTATAATGGATATAGAGGGGTGTTGTCCGCTTACATGCCTATAGTCGTGCGCGCGGTGGCGAGCTTGCCGCTGAGGGACGGGCGGACCGTCTCCAGCATGAAACTGACTTCATCTTTTATCTCGTCGACATCTTTTGGTTCAGGGGGTTCACCGAGTATCAGCGTGGCGATCAGATAGGCGATGCCTGAGAGGATGATTGCCACTCCAATGAGTCCGAGGCAGCCAAGGAGTAGGGCGGACCTGCTGCCTTCATGATTTTGTCGATTGTTTTTCTCAGCCATACGTTTCCTCCATTCTTATAAAGGCAGATGCTGCCCGGCAGCTCCATATACATATAGAGTATTTTAACACATGCGACGGTGGCACGTTAACCCACCGGTGGGGGGCTACTGACCATTCAACCTTATTTAATGTGGCGAAAATCAGGAGAATGCACAGTCAGACATGCATTACATTACCGGGCAGTGCTACAATAGGGAAAGAAAAATATTTTGAGGTGAAAAAATGTCCAATCCAGCAGGATTTTGGGTGCGGCTCGGGGCACGGGTGCTTGACGCGCTGCTTGTCGGCATGGTGGTCGGCACAATCCTATTTGTTTTCCAAGTCGATACATCAAGCGCGAGTGCCCAGACGGGTGAAAGCATCGCAGGGTTAGCGTATTTCATTCTGCTGCCTGTCTATTTCTACGGGTACACAATCGCTAAACGCGTGCTGAATATACGGGTCGTCAAAGTGGACGGTTCAAAAGCCGGGCTGTTGCCGATGATCATACGCGAAGTGCTCGGGTTCTTCATCTACAGCGTGACGTTCGGTCTCGCAGCCATTGCGTCAGCCATTATGGTCAGTGTGCGTAAGGACAAGCGGTCGATCCATGATCTGCTTGCCGGCACTTATGTCACTTTTGACGAACCGGAAGCATTCAAACAAATGTCATAGAATGCGTTGAAGTCTGCCGCTGTTGCGGTAGGCTTTTTTATGTATCTGGCTATTTGTCTTTCACATTTGAACGAAACCGCTGTATAATTGTGCCAATGAAACCCTAGGGGAGGAAAAATCCATGGACATCAAGCATATGCGCTATTTCACGGCCATCGTCAAGCATGGCAGCATGACTGAGGCAGCACATCAACTCTACATATCCCAGCCGACGATCAGCAAGGCGATCAATGATGTTGAAGCGGAACTCGGTGTGCGGCTGTTCAATCGGAACCGCAAGCAGTTTGAACTGACGGATGCCGGCCAGATGTTCTATGACCAGTCTGAAGAGATACTCCGCATGCATGAAGCACTGGCATATGACCTGAAAAACATGGTCGGTGTACAGCACGGGCACATCCGTATCGGCCTGCCGCCGATCATGGATGTCAGCCCGTTGATGGCGATCATGAAGACGTTCCACGACAAATATCCGAAGATCACCTACCAGCTGATTGAAAGCGGCAGTGGCACAATCGAACAGCGCCTCAGGCAATATGATATCGACATCGGCATTACCGTACTGCCGACTGAAGGTGCTGATTTTGATGCCTTCACTTTCCTGTCTGAAACATTGTGCCTGGTCGTCCATCCGAACCATCCATTGGCTGAGTGTAGCAACGTCGGGCTTGACTCACTCAAAGATTCGGATTTCATCATGTTCAACGAAGACTTCTATCTGAATGAAATCATAACTTCGGCATGCAAAAATGCAGGCTTTACCCCGAAGGTGATCGCAAAGACTTCACAATGGCATTTCATCGAAGAGATGATCCAGTCGGAGCTTGGGGTGTGCATATTACCTCAGAGCGTGGCGCAGCTGCTAGGCGCGCCGTCGGTGGCGGTCGAGATAACAGAACCTGTCATGCGTTGGCGCCTTGGCATCATCTGGAACCGGGACCGCTACATGAACTTCATCACAAAAGAGTGGCTGAAGCACTTCCAGGAGACGTTTGCCTGATTAAAGGGACCGCTTTCATCGTTTTAGGCTATATGCGACATTTAATAAAACTATTGTTCAGAAAGGGTTTTCAGGTTCTACAATGGAATCATCAGTAAGACGAAAGGTGATTTCTTAAATGGTTGAATATAAAAATCCGAAAGACAGCAAAGTCATCAGCATCGATCAGGTATTTGCGAATGACTTGAACAACTACGATACACTGTTCGGCGGCGTGCTGATGAAGCGCATCGACAACGTCGCCTCACTTGCCGCAAGGCGCCACGCGCGGGTAAGGGAATGCGTGACGGCATCCATCGACTCAATCGACTTTCTGCGCCCGATCACGCAATCTGAATCGGTATGCATAGAAGCATTCGTGTCATCGACCGGCAACCGCAGCATGGAAATCTTCTGTAAAGTGATCACGGAAGATCTGGTGACAGAAGAACGCAACGTCGCAGCAACAGCTTTTCTGACATTCGTGGCACTCGATGAGGAGACGAAACGGCCCATTCCGGTACCTGGCATCATACCGGAGACGGACGAGGAGAAGTACTTGTACGAGTCCAACAAGAAGCGGACGGCCATGCGCAAGGACCGTCGCATACACAGCAAGGAACTGACGACGAAGATCAGTGTCGACAAACCATGGGATGAGGTGAACCGATAATGTACGCGAGCAGAAAAACAATACGTGAGATCGAAAGAGACCTGGCGCACTTAAGCGAAAATCATCCGATCCTATACCATAGGCTTGAACACGTCACGAGCTTTGCCCGTCAGCTGCAGGTCAAATACAAGTATCTGGCCGATATGATGACAGGGGAGGCACATGAGCCAACACCGAAATTCATCAAGTCCTCTGTGCTTGATATATTGGCTGAAGAAGTGGAGAAGCTCAGGCGCGTCGAAGGATTCGAACTGTTCCTCGATATACTGAAGCAAAACCGCCATATCGATTCCCCGGAAATATTCCTGATGATACTCGGTGCGAAACCTGAAAAAGTGGTCAATAATGCCATCATAAGTTAAATGATTAAAAAGAGCGGTCCTGATCAAGGATCGCTCTTTTTTGTGGGCTTATGCTCTTACTATAAATTTACATGAGGATGATATATAATTACTTTAATATGTTGTATAATCAAAGTGAAATGCCTACCCATCATGAGCAGTACACTGAACTGCACCCGTCTCACTACAAAACCAAGGGGGGAATTGATATGATCCGGTATCATGTTGTAAATGCTTTTTTGGAAGAGCAGATCGACTGCAGGAACATCAATGAACTGATGGCTCTTGAAAACAAGCTCCCTGGGGAGGAAGGCTGCTTCATCGACAGTGTACTCTCTTTTCTCGCGACCCCTACAGATCGCCGTCTGGAATGGGACCTGACTGCCCATTGTTTTGGCAGCTGTGTCATCAATATGTCCAAAGTAGGCATCTATGCGTTACTGGATGATGGGATAACCGCCATACATACGCCGCTCCTAAAGCAGTTCGGCAGCATCGCCGAGTGGCAGATGGTAAGCTACTCATTTGATGATATACAGACGCTCGATATGGAAAAGCTCGACCGTGATGATCTGGCGGACAAGGAGTCAGGCGTGCTGTTCATGAAAGTGACTAATGAAAAGCGCCAGATCCGCAACTATACATTGCGTAACTTGAACCCTGCCCACCTCGAGCAATTCCAGCGTCTGCAGATGATACGCCAAGCCAGTCGCATGAACTAGTTGGCAGCGGAACTATTAATACATTTTAAAATATGTCTAAACATGGTATATTTCTGATATGAAATAAGAGAGGTAGGAACCGCAACATGATCCATTATAATCTTGTCAATGAATATTTTAATGATATAGAATTGCCAAAATCCATGACAGAAGTCGTCGGTGCTTCATATGAATTGGAAGGAAAGGAACTGGATTTCATCACTGAAGCCAACAATTTCCTGGAACATGAGCCGGTCTTTGGTTCATACCAGAAGAAGGACGCCCATTGCCTGGGCACCTGTCTGATCAATTTGACACGTACCGGGCTCTACTTCCTGCTTGAGGATGAAATAATGGTGGTTCATCGTTCCATCTTAAAGGAAGGAAAAGGAGAAGCCGATTGGGAGATCAGTCATTTCCATTTTACTGAAATCCAGGAACTGGACCACGAAGTGATGGATGGTTTGGCTGAATCCAAATACGAATCCGGAGCATTATTCTTAAGGGTTCTAAATGAAAAAGGTGCAGTCCGCAACCATACGTTTCGCAATATGAATCCTAGTCACTTCCAATGCTTCGAGGATTTCCACGTAGCCATCAAAAACAACAGGACGATATCAAAATGATAACTGAAAACCCAGGCCTAAAAGCCTGGGTTTTTTTCTATCTTCTGTAGTCCCCATCGGTTTTTGGAAGGTTTTTGGTAACATCAGCCTCTTCGTAGCGCGCGGGTTCCCGGATGTGTGCCACATCTTCGACAGTCTGTTTGCGGATGACGATCTCTTCAGTCACGACACGCTCCTTGATGACCCGAACGCGTTCTTCGGTGATGGGGATGCGTTCGACGCCAGCTTCTTTCGCCACTTCATAGGTCTCAGCTAATGGGCTGCCCTCCACTGGAATGCGTTCGACCGTGACCTCCTCGCGATTGACGGGTACATCGAACTCCTCCATCCGTATGTTCGTAGACTTATTGACCTCGACTTCGCCTGTTTGGACCGTTTCCTTGTTAATATCCACACGTTCTTCTCGCAGCTCAATGGTCTCCTCATCGTGATCTGGAGAAGTAGTGCGTGCTTCTGCCTGTCGATCTTTGGCGAAGCGCGCCTCCCTTTTACGTTTGTCATTTCCATTGCTTGTCCAATAGCTGTATTCACTGTCTGATGGATCGATGTAATCGGCTTTGTCCGCATCATGGAAGAAACCGCCCTTGACGGGATCCGGCTCATCTATATGGAGGAGCAGCTTGCCGTCCATCAGTGCCTGCCGGTATTCTGCCTGCTGGGCTTCACTCAAGCGGAGGCTGTTCATCGCCTGGGTCTCCGGGTCTTCATCCGCAAACCATGAAACGATACGGTCCCACGTGTCCACCTCCGTACTCCGCTGTTTGACGCCGAGGTGATCAAATGCCCGCTCACCGGGATCATCCTTGGTGATGACCGTCATGCGTGCCTCATCGACACCCTTTAGTTTCAGGTGTTCTATGCGTCCGAGCAGATCCCGCTCATTCGAAAAAGATTCTATAATCGCCATCTGTAATTCCCCCCGTTCCTGATCATTTGGGCAGTGATGCCCCAGTCAGTAGACTAATACCCATGGCACACGCCGCTAAACGGTGGAAGGCATGGGCACGAATAATGTATAATAGATTAAGCATCGTAGATACATTTATCATGGACTAGAATAGGAATGATAAAGATGAAACCTAAAATTATTTTTTTACTTAACTCTGTAGATCTCAATCGAGGGGGGTTGACCCATGCTTCCTTAAGGCAGGCGAGCACTTTTGCGGATGCGGGATACGACACAGATATATTGACTTTCAGGTACGAACCTCGTTTTCCGGAAATAGTCCGTAAGTTAAAAGAGAAAAATAAAGTGAGTAGGAATGTGCGTATACGTAGCTTGTTTGATGAACGGGCGGGCTATCAAGATGAAAAAATAAAAACAGATGGTATAAAGGTGAATATATCCGACTATGAAAAAGAGTTTAGAGTCTCCAAACGCAACTCCCGTAATGCATATCGTCTATATAGAGAAGGCAAGTATGAGAAATACATTTCTTTGAGGAGCGATGACACACTCGATTTTATAGATTATTTCAACAGCGAAGGCAATCGTACACACAGGGAACATTATAACTATTATGGAGATATGACCCGGGTAAAGTATTACAGCCTCGAAGAGAATAAAATGAAGAAAGATGTCTTCTTGGATAAAGATGGTAACAGCTTTTTGATTATGTGGTGGAACCCTGAAACAGAGGAGAGGGTAGATGTCATAAGCCTTGCGAAAAATCATATGATCTTATCTGAGACTGACGGTGATACTAATCAACATAAGACAGAGTGGTTGAAAGAGGTGGTAGAGGAAACGAAAATTCCACCAGTTCTGATCTCAGATACGCGTTCTACCGATGAATTACTTATACGGTTAGGGAATACTGAAACGAAGCGTGTCATCCGTCCTCACTCGAATCATCTCAAAAATCCTGATGATCCTGAATCGGAACTGAATATCCGGAACAGATCTGCTATAAAAAATATAGATAAAGTGGATGCACTTGTCGTGTTGACTGAGAAGCAGAAGATGGATATTGCCAAACGTTTTGGCCATGAAGAAAAGATTCATGTCATTCCAAATTACTATGAAGCACGTCATGGTGAAAAAACAATAAAAACATTAATTAGTGCAACCATCAGAGAGGCTAAAAATGTCCTTCGAGGCAGGCGGCTTTCCTTGAAGCGTGACATGATGAAAGTAGTGATCATTTCTAGATTTTCAAGTATTAAAAATATTGATCATATAATCAGAGCATTCAAAAATGTTGTGGAAGTTTTACCAAAAGCTCAACTTGAGATTTGGGGTGGAGGCAATAAAAAGAAGGATTACCTTCATTTAGTCGATGACCTCGAACTCAAAGAAAATGTTTCCATTAAAGGATATACTCAAAATCCCGAAAAAGTCTACCAGTCTGGTGCGCTTTCTGCCGTCACATCTAAAGCTGAAGGTTTTTCCCTCTCAGTAATGGAAAGTATGGTCAATGAAACGCCTGTCATCAGTTACGATATCCGTTATGGACCCTCGGACATGATTGATGATGGAAAAAACGGTTATCTAATTGAAAAGGGAGATATTGTCACATTATCCGAACGAATGATATCAATGCTTAAAAATCCTGAGAAAACGAGGCAGATGGGTAGGGAAGCAAGAAATAAAATGGATGAAAAATTCGATATTAATAGTTACCGGGAAAAATGGTTTACTTTAGTAGATGAGTTAATGAAACAGGACGAAAGTCGAGGTGCTAGAAAATAAAATGATTTCAATCATCACGCCAGCAGAAAATAATGAAAATTATATTAATGAAACTCTTGAATCGATTCATAAGCAAAC
Organism: Salinicoccus jeotgali; assembly: GCF_055379195.1. Lineage (NCBI taxonomy): Bacteria > Bacillati > Bacillota > Bacilli > Caryophanales > Staphylococcaceae > Salinicoccus > Salinicoccus jeotgali. The sequence continues at coordinate 621,371 of NZ_AP043830.1, forward strand.
ATATACAGATTATGAGGTGCTGATCCTTCATTCAGATATAGATGCCCTTAAAAGGGCAACTGGAGAAAAATATACAGAAGATGAGCGTTTTAAATTCGTAGAGGTCAAACATGATCTTAAAGTAGGTAGAGCACGTAATATAGGAATTGATATGGCTCGGGGAGATTATATTTATTTCTTGGATAGCGACGATTATATTTCAGAGAATATGCTGCAGCTACTGTCAGAAAATATAGGACAACATCCCATTATCAGAGCGAGAATGAAAAGAACCGACTTCGGTTCAAGTTTTGCCATCATCATGCCCGGTACCAATAAAGTGAGAATGTTCGGGGCTAGAAAATATAATTTGATAAGAAATCATTCCTCATTGAACTTTATGGTTTCTAAGGAATATATCAATTCATTGGGTATTAGATTTAACGAGGAAGTCATGACTTTTTCAGACCTTACATTTATGGTGCCCTTACTGGAGTCTATCGCAGTAGTACCTTACGTTAGTGAAGCAATCTACTTCAGAAGGAGAAGAAATGATCCAATCAACCATCCTTCCTTAAGACAATTGCCGGTAGAGCAGCGTATGCCTGACCTGTTTATGGTCTATAATGGTCTTAAAGAAATGGAACTGAGTGCTCAGGCAGAAAGATTTTTAGATAACACACTGCTCAACTTCTACCGTAAACACCTCGTCGTGAAGTTTAAGGATGACTCATTCATTGATGAATATTTCGATGATCTTGCTGCCAGCATCAATAAGATCAGCCCTGAATCATTGCAGAATAAAGATAGGGTTCTGTTGAATGACATTAGGGCGATACGCACTAATAAGGTCGGTATATTTAAGAGCTTGAGTAACTTCCACCATCTGCTTAGGGATATCCAAAAAGGGATCAGAACCAAAAAAGGCCGTAAAGAACTAATCTATAAACGCATATTCAACAAAATGGATATGATAGATAATCTCGTGGTGTTTGAAAGCTTTCAGGGGAAGGCCTATTCCGACAGCCCTAAATATATATATGAGTATATGCTTAAGAACAGGAAGGGCCATAAACTCGTCTGGGTCATCAACAAAGATCAGAAAATCCCCGGTAGACCTGCTACAGTGAAGCGCTTTTCACTGAAATACTATTACTATATCGCCCGGGCCAAACACATCGTGAGCAATGTACGCATGCCGAACAGCTATATAAAAAGGAAAGGCCAGATATATCTGCAGACTTGGCACGGCACGCCGCTGAAACGTCTGGCAGGCGACATGGAGGCCGTGCACATGCCGGGGACCAATGCTGTGCGCTATAAGAGGAACTTCAACAATGAAACGGATAAATGGGATTATCTCATTGCCCCGAACGCCTATTCATCAGCCATCTTCAAAAGGGCCTTCTGGTTCAACAATACAATGCTTGAAACCGGCTATCCGCGGAACGATGTGCTGACCAACGACAATAATCCGGTCATCATCCGGAGCATCAAGGAGAAGCTCGATCTGCCGAGGGATAAGAAAGTCATACTCTATGCCCCGACATGGCGGGACGATGAATATTATAAGGTGGGAAAATACAGGTTTACGCTTCAGCTCGACCTTGAACGGCTGAAGGCGCGGTTCGGCGATGAGTACATCATACTGCTCAGGATGCACTACGTCGTCGCGTCCAAGATGGACCTGACTGGCCTGGAAGGATTCGCGTATGATGTTTCTGGATATGATGATGTCAGTGAACTGTATCTCATTTCCGATATGCTCATCACCGACTACTCATCCGTCTTCTTCGATTATGCGAATTTGAAGCGGCCGATACTTTTCTTCACCTATGATTTGGAGAAATATAAGGATCAGCTGCGTGGCTTCTATATTGATATGGAAACGGAACTGCCCGGCCCGCTTCTTAAGGACAACGATGAACTTTTTGAAGCGGTGGAGAACATCGATCAGATAGTCGCCGACTATGAAGAACGGTACGAAGCATTCTATGATCGGTTCTGCAGCTGGGATGACGGCAGGGCAGCCGAGAAGGTCGTGGACATCGTGTTTGATAAGTGAGGGTGAAATCGTCAGCAGGGCATACCATCTTGGTATGCCTTTCTTTAATGTATGGAGAAGGGACCTGGCCCCGGTGATTATAAAATGCCATATTTCTAGAATATGATATATAACAGAAATGTTACTGACTGATAACAAAAATAAATTTTAGGAAATATAAGTTTGAAATTTCACCGAAGTGGTATCTAATATTTGTAATCAGTTATGATATAAAAATATTTGGAGGTTTTGATAATGGGTTGGATTATTACATTAATCGTAGGGGGCATCATCGGTTGGCTCGCTGGAGTCATCCTCGGTAAAGATGTGCCATTCGGCATCATCGGAAACATCATTGCAGGATTAGTCGGTGCCGCGATTGCGAATTCAATCGGACTGAGCTTCGGCCCAACACTTGGTGGGGTCAGCATCATCGGCGGATTGCTTGGTGCAATCATCCTTATCCTGATCGTGTCATTCGTCATGAAGGCACTGAGAAAAGCGTAGAGACGCACACAAAACCATCCCTCCGCGGGATGGTTTTTTTATACATACTACATTAAGTGAATGGTTTGAGGAGCCACAAAGCGCTCTTATTGGTATGATGATATCAACGATGATAATGAGGTGGAAAATTTGATTATAGAAGGCATCGCGGTAAATGTGCAGGATGTACAAGATTTGAATGATTTCGGGGCAGACCGCATAGAATTGTGTGCAGATATGGAGAAGGATGGCCTGACGCCAAGCACGGAACTGATCCAAGAAGCTGTAGCGCACTCCGATATCCCGGTGAATGTCATGATCCGGCCCCACGGCGACTCCTTCCATTACACGAGTGAAGATGTAGAAGAGATGCGGGCATCCATCAGAACAGTCCAAGAATGTGGCGCGGCCGGCATCGTCCTCGGATGCCTGAGGGAATCAGGCGTAATCGATGAAAGGACATTGGAAATGCTGCTAGCAGAAAGCGGCGATCTGGATGTGACGTTCCATAAGGCGTTCGATGCGGTGGACGATCAGCCGGCGGCGCTTGAAGTCATCATGCGGCATCCCAAAATCAAGACCATATTGACTTCAGGTGGACAAGGTCCTTCAGTAAAAAATATGGGAACATTGAAGGAATTGATGGCAAAAACCAGAAATGGCTTGCCTATGATCATGCCCGGGGGTGGATTGAACACGGAAAATGTTTCTCAGGTAATGGATGCACTCACTCCGGCTGCACTCCATTTCGGCACCGGCATCAGAGAAGGGCAGTCCTATGAAGGGCGCATTTCAGAAAAAAAATTACTGATGGTTAAAGATCGAGATAAATAGGGGAATGTCATAAAATTTATATATAGCCGATAAGAATGCGAATTCTGGAGTAGTTTTGTAAATTTTGATACCCTACTATCCTAGTAAATCGATAATGATTTTTTCTTTTAAATTTTTTCTTTTAAAAAAGAGATATAAGAAAAATGTTTTATGTCGGACGCGAGACTGGTAACAGATGGTGTCGAAAATAAACTTTTCAGGTATAATAAATAATAATTGCTGAGTATATACAATATCATGTGGGGTGTTATGACTTGGAAAAACTAATAAGTATCGTAGTTCCAGTATATAATAAGGCGAAATACCTTCATCAATGTCTTGATTCTTTAATAAATCTTGATATAGACAAAGAAATGATAGAAGTAATATGTGTAGATGACCTATCAAGTGATGGATCACTTGAAATAATGAATAATTATTCTAGGGAGCATGAATTTATAAAAATAATCCCATTAGAAGAAAATTCTGGGAGTCCTTCCTATCCGAGAAATATAGGATTTGAGAAAGCTAAAGGAAAATACTTGGCACTTTTAGATGCAGACGACTGGTTGGATAGTAAAGGATTTCCTAAACTTCTGTTTCAAATGGAAGAAAATGGGGCGGATATCGGCTTTGGTCAAAGTTATAAACATACTAACAAAGGTATTACTAAATTGGCTACTTTCACATCCTATAAAAATGAGAACCAATTAGTTCCATATGAGATAGATAAAATATTTAGGGCAGTAGGCCCGCCCGGGAAAATCTTTAAACGTTCTGTAGTAATAGATAATGATATAAAATTCGAACACATGTTGTTTGGCGAAGATAAGTTGTTTTTCACAGAGCTTATATCGAAGTGTAGGAATGCTTCCATGACGGACGAGTCAGTATATCACGTCAATCGTCACGCAGAAAATGTGTCTTTGGTCAGAGGTACAAGCATTCTTGAAAAAGCAGTAATTAATTTAACCTTGCTGAGAAAAATAATGAAGCTTGATATACCTAAATCAGCCAAAAACTCAATACTTTCCCGAATTGTCGAAGTTGATTTTATACGTCGTTTCTTCCACACTAAAACTTTTCTCGTCAGCTTAGAAAAAGACAAATATTATAAGATTTTTGAAGAAGTTATTCAAACCTTTTCGGAAAATGGCCTCAATATCGAAGATTATATTGAGATAAATAGATTTAAAAATATTTATCATCTATTTAACACTAATAAAACAAATCTGGAAGAGTATCTTGAACATTTGATTATAGAAGGACGGAAAAGTTTTTATATTGATAATGGTGTGATTCATCAGAGATTTCCATCTAAGTTTTCTGGACTTAAAGATGTTACGTCGGAATGCTTCGCCGTTTATGGAGGCAGCCATTATCTTAATAACGATTTTTACGAAATAATCCATATCTATAAAGAACCGCAGGTTGATATCAATGAAGTGTCCATGTCAAAAATATCCGATGAATCGACGCAGCAAGGTATAGAATATAAAATAGAGGATAACAAAATCTATATACGAACCAATGATTTAAAATTCGATGGAAATCCAGAAATCAACTTGCGGATTAAATACGATGGTTTTAAGTCGATATTGGTAAACTCCTCGCTTCCAAACGCGAGTGAGGATTACCAGCAAAAGAGACAAAATTTTAAAGTTGAATTTAAACAAAGATCCGAAAAATCTTTGAGACCAGCTGACAATTATATTACTGTGCTACCTCAGTATATAGTTGTAGTAAAAGATATAAATACTTATCTTGATGAAGATTTCAAAAATATATCGCCAAAAAGATTGAAAGTGGGGACACGTATTTCAATTGCCGATACTGTCAAATCTCAACGTGGTACACCGAGGCTTAAAACTAAGGAAGGGTACATCATTTCAGCTAATAAGAAACTTGTGAAAGAGCTAACTGATGACTTGGTCGATGGCTATGTCTTCGAAGTTCCGAAAGAAGTAAGAGTAATTAAAAAATGCAAACTATACGAATCAGTTTCTTTTAAAACCGACCCCTTGAAGACGTTGGAACCAGGAGAAACAATGAAGGTCAATAATATAGTATACACAAGAAAACTGACTCCAAGATTAGAAGTGGGAGAGAACGTTTATATGACAGCGAATTTAGATTATGTAGAAGTGATATATTAATACTAATTTAATCAGATCATCGCTTGTACTTTGCGAGAGAGTAGCCTCATCATTGAAAGAGCGGGCAGGCCTGAATCGGCCTGCCCGCTCTTTTTATTTCACATATTCAAGCCACAGGCTCTCCAGCTGTTCTTTGCCGCGGGTGAGTTCAGGATGGAACTTCACTTTAGCGTAATGGCGCTCATGATTGATCTTTTCAAGGATTGTGCGGCTGTTTGCCTCGTTCCCAAGTATTTGTGAAGCGGCCAATTCACCTTGCAGCATGGCGACTTTCGCATTTTCTATCCCTGTAATGTTGCCTGCCACATACAAATTTTCTATTTCGGTACGCATTCTGCTGTCGTGGAGAGGGACGTAGCCGCCGAGTGATTCAATGTAGACATGCTTCATATTCATTAGGGAACAAATTTCACTCAGCGGTGCGAGACCGTCGGAAATGCATACGAAATCGCACGGTATCGTCCGGCTTTTTTTCGATAAGATACGGCCCTTCGAATCGACCTCATGGACGGTGACGGATTCGACTTGTTCCTGGCCATTGATGCGTGTGACTTTCTCGCGTATGGAAATCGGCAACCCCATGGCATTTACACCGCTTTTTGGGAATAATTTGACCGCAGTCCTATGGGATGCAGGAATTTTGGCACCGAGCCGGCTGGCTGAGGCGATGAACTTCGAGGGCGCAAGTCCACCCAGTGACAACAATGTTTCAAATGCGTCCATCGGGGATTGTTCATTTAATGGGTTGTCTGGCGGCAGGCAGACTTTAGCGACCTCTATATCGGCATAGCCGAGTTCGAGGGCGATTACTAGAGACAGCGGGTTCATGCCGATGATCACCCCTCGCTCGCCCGGTGCGACCCTCTGGAAGTTGGTCAGGACTTGTGCCGCTCCGACCGTCATGACACCCGGCAGATCCCAGCCCGGCAGGGGGAATGATTTCTCACGGGCCCCTGTGGCGACGATGACGTTATATGATTCGAATGTGCCCCTAGTCGTATGGATGGTGAAATGATCTTTCTTTTCTATATTGATGACGGACGTGGATGGTTTGAAGGTCACCGAATCTTTGACGCCGTCAAAGAGCGAATCGGCGATTTCCTGGCCGTTCCACCATACATCTCGCTTTTCTTCGTAGAGCTGGCCGAGCAGCCTGCCGCCTGGATGATAATACTCGTCGATGATGAGGACGTTCTGCTCATCCTTCAATATATTTGCGGCACTCAATCCGGCAGGGCCGCTGCCGATGATTATCGTATCAAACATCGCGTTTCCCTCCCTCTGTGAGGTGCGGAAGCATGCCTTGTGACTCTACAGCCATATTTTCTTCAAGTGGTGTCATGCACGCCCGCTGATTCCAGTGGCCGTCCACCGTCACCCGGCATTCGGAACAGTGGCCGATGTTGCAGTAGAGACCGCGTGGCTTTCCGTCCTTTTCATGGCGCCTCAGCATGCGAACATCATTTGCGAGCAGGGCGGATGTCAGGCTGTCGCGACGACTGCCATACAATATCTGGCCGTTCCAACTGAACGGAATCTTGTCATCATCGATCGACCCTAGAATGGCATGGTGGGTAATCCGTCTCGTCATTCCGCTCCCCCCTCCATCAGTTCTGAAAATGAAAGCGTCCGTATCGGGGGCTGCGATTTGAGATTGATGAAGGTCGGTTCCGCACTATGGTCCCCGGTCAACTTTTCGATGAACGGACCGCATGTCCGGGAGGTGCAGAAGCCCATTCCGGCACGGGATTTCAACTTCAACTCCCGCGCGTTGGTCGCCCCTTCATCGATGATGCTCTGTAATTCCGACATGTAGATGTTCTCACATCTGCAGACGATGAAATCTTCAGTCATTTGTGATCCTCCTATCGTTTCTGTGCTTCTATACATATCAATAAGAAATAGTTGTGCCAGTCGGATTATAAAATTGGCGAAGTAACGGGTTCTATAGATTATATTTCTTTATTTTCGAGTAGAGTGTCGGCCGGCTGATGGACAGGGCTTTTGCGGTCTGCTCGATGTTGGAGCCGAACTTGTCGAGCATATGACTTAAATATTCCGACTCAGCCTGCTCGATGAATCCTTTCAATGCGGTATCGCCGTCCAGGTTCGGATAGGTGTGCGGACGCGCTTCATCCACCTCATCCAAGTACTTGAGGAAAATGTCTGGATCGAGGTGGGAGCCGCCTGAGAAGATGACGAGGCGTTCGACGATATTGATGAGTTCCCTGACATTACCCGGCCAATGGTACTCCTTCAGCAAGTTGACGAGTTGACGATCCGCGTACCGCATCTCAATGTCATATTTCTGCGAAATCTGTAGCAGATAATAGAAGAATAGGGATTCGACATCGTCGGGACGCTCTCTGAGTGGTGGAATATGTATATTGATGACATTGATGCGGTACAGCAAGTCTGACCTGAAATCATCACCCGCAAGCAGATCGGCAATCTTTCTGTTCGTTGCGGAAACCAATCTGAAGTCTGCTGCTTCTTCGACTGTGCTGCCGAGTTTGAAGTAATGCTTCTCCTGCAGGACCCTCAAGAATTTGACTTGCATATCGATGGGCATCTCACCGATTTCGTCAAGCAGCAGCGTGCCGCCCCTGGCCGCTTCTATCTTGCCTTTATTGCCTTGCTTATTCGCACCGGTAAAGGCCCCTTTTGCGTACCCGAACAGTTCGGACTCGAATAGATGTGAAGGGATCGCCCCACAGTTGATTGGGATGAACGGTTTATCTTTGAATGCAAGGTCGTGTACAGCCCGGGCGAACAATTCTTTGCCGACACCAGTTTCGCCGGTGATCAGTATGTTGGCTTTTGTTTTTGCCGCTTGGCGTATTTGATTTTTGACACCTTCGATTTGTGCACTTTTATAGACGATGCTTTTAAACGGATCTTCGGAATGGATCTTTTTGACGCTGGTCGATAGCGTCTCCACTTGGGTTTGCAGCTTCTTGATCTCTTCCTTCTGCCGCACCTCTTCGGTTACGTCGACTTCCGACACTACAGCCCCTTCCACTTGTCCATTTATGATGAGCGGCACTGATTTGATATCGACGAATATTTCCGGGGTGGCCTGATGGCCCTTCTTTTCTATGATGCGCTTATTGCGCAGCGATTGGAGGATGACGAGTTTGTCTTTATGGAACACATCGGAAATTTTAAGACCTTTGATCTCTTTTGACTGCATATTGAATATTTCTTCTGCGCGCTTGCTGAAATAGATGATTTCCTCATTTTTGTTGATGATGGTAAAGGAATGATGATGGAAGTTGATCAATTCATCAATCAAGTGCTTTTCAAACATTTTATTCATCCTTTATCAGAAATTTTAATAAATTATATGTTTCTTTACAGTTTATATTAAATTACAAAAGAAATACAGTCATTTAAATGTGGCACGCTTTTTTCTTAGTAGTCAGTAGAGGGGAGGCAAGACTATGAATCGACCGCATTATGACGTCCTGATAATAGGCGGCGGCATCATCGGCGCAAGCATCGCCTACCATACTGCTGAAAAGGGATTCAAAGTGGCACTCCTGGAAAGCAGGGGGCTTGCGTCGGGCACATCTTCAAAATGTGATGGCAATGTGCTGCTCATCGATAAGGAACCAGGCTTCGACAGCCGCATGGCGATAAAAAGCCAGGCACTGATCCACGCGCTTCCCGACGCACTGGATATGCCTTTTGAATACAGGCAGCCAGGCAGCATATTCCTGTGCGAGAATGAAGCGGAGCTTGAGCAGGCTTACAGCTGGGTCGACCAGCACAATGGGGTAAACGATAAGGCAGTATTTTTCAGGAAGCTCGACCGTGAAGATCTTAAGAATGATTCCAAACATTTCTCGGATCATCTTGTGGGCGGGATAGAATGCACGAATGATGCGACACTAAACCCCTATATGCTGACATATGCATTTGCCCATCAGTCAAAAAAGAAAGATTGTGACATTTATGAATATACACCAGTGACGTCTGTCGAGAAGGATGGGGATGCCTTTACCGTCCGCTCGCATGAGAAGACATTCACAGCCAAGCGCGTCATCAATGCAGCCGGCATATACGCGCCGCATGTCGGGCGGATGCTTGGAATCGACATCCCGATCACACCAAGGAAAGGCCATATACTTGTATCAAGCCGGGCCGAGCTGATGGGCACGCGGAAAATCCAGGAGTTCGGCTACCTGATGACCAAGTTCGGTAAAGAACGGGTGGCGGATAAAGAAATGAATGATTACGGCATCGCGCTGGTCCATGAGGCCACAGACAGCCAGAACTTCCTGCTCGGCAGCAGCCGTGAATTCATCGGTTACGACCATACGGTGGACCACAATATCATCAAACTGATCGCCAAGCGGGCGATACATTTCTTTCCAAGTATGAAAGACATGTCCATGATCCGCAGTTATTCGGGGTTGAGGCCCTGGACGCCGGACCATCTTCCGATCGTATCGGAAACTGATGTGGATGGATTCTATGTGGCAGCAGGCCATGAAGGAGACGGCATCGGATTGTGTGCCGTGACGGGCCATTGGATGGCTGAGATGCTCGACGGCACTCTAGAGGAAGACTTGTCACCGCTTGACATCAACCGTTTCAAAGGGGGGATACATACATGAAGGGCAGCAAACAATTCGTCACCATCGATACGCATACCGGCGGCAACCCGACGCGGACAGTTGTGGCCGGGATGCCTGAATTGAAAGGACAGACCATCCAGGAAAAGATGCTCGATATGAAAGAAAACCATGACCATATCCGCAAATTCCTGGTCAACCCACCGAGGGGACATGACGTTATGAGCGGGACAATCCTGCTTCCGCCGCTGGATGATGCAGCAGATTTCAGCGTCATCTTCATCGAGACGGGCGGCTACCTGCCGATGTGTGGCCACGACACGATCGGCACATGCACAGCATTGGTCGAACTCGGATATGTAGAGTGGCAGGAACCCATCACCACCATCGTCCTTGATACGCCAGCAGGCACTGTGGAGGCGACGTGCGCCGTCAAGGATGGCAAAGTCGAATCCGTCAGTTTCGTCAGTACCGATTCATTCCACCTCAAAACAGTGCATGTCGATGCCGGCGGCTACACGGATATCCGCTGCGATGTGGCGTATGGCGGCAACTTCTACGGCATCATCAAGGCTTCAGATATCGGTGTGGCGCTTGACGTGGATCGTTCCGAGGAAATCGTGATGAAGGCCATGGCCATAAGAGATATCATCAATGATACGCACGAAGTCAGGCATCCGTCCTTCTCCTTCATCAACAAATTGACCCATATGGAGCTCTACGAGGAGGGTGATCCGGTCAGGAACGCCGTCGTCGTGCCGCCAGGCGGCATCGACCGCTCGCCGTGCGGCACCGGCACCTGCGCCAAGGCGGCGACGCTGCACGAGGCAGGGCGCATGGAGGTCGGGGAGGCGTTCATCCATGAAAGCATAACGGGGTCGAAGTTTTCAGCCCAGATACTGTCTGAGGCAGAGCAGGACGGGGTGGGTTATCTGAAGGTCAGGATAACGGGTTCGGCATGGCTGATGGCTAGGCATGATTTCTATATGGATCCGGATGACCCGCTCAGCCAAGGGTACCTGCTTATTCCGGAAATATAAGGAGGCTTAGATTGATGAATAAAGTGATAGACAGTTATGACGTACATGTCCATGGCCAACTGATGCGCATCGTGCAGACTGATCAGCTCGATTATGGTCCGGAAGGGTTCGATGTCAGGCAGCTGATGGCCCGGGAACCCCGTGGCAGCAAATATGTCAATTTGATGGGCTATCATATGGAAGGTGGGGCGCTCCACACTTACATCGACAGTTTCGCTGGCGTTCATAACCAGCAAGTTTTATTGAAGACGCTGGTCAGCACTCTGGTCGACCGCGGACGGCTGCCTGAGCGGGAAACGTACAGCGTCATCTGCGATGGACGCACATTCAATTTGAAATCCCGGGAACTTGCATCCACCCCTCTTGCCGAGGTCGCTGAAGCGGGCAAATCCTTCCGGTCGGGTGATAAAACAATCGCGCTGCTTGAAACGGATGTCGCATTGGAGATAGACCATCTCGCTGAAATCAAAGAAACACTCGGCAGTGAAGGCCAGCATGACTATACCGTGTACATCAATCGAGGGCGTCATCTGGTCTTTGATGCAGGTGGTGATATCGTGGCGCATCCGGTCCATGAAGTGATCTCCCTGCTCCACAGCGTCCGTCCTGACACGGTAGTCACAGCTTTTAACGGCGCAGTGGTGGAAGTGGATGAAGGCATGTATCATCATCCATACTTTTTCATAGCGAATTCACAATTCTATATTGATGAAACGGATATATACACGCGCGGCTTCATCATCAAATAATTCAAAGGGGTTTTAATATGACAAAGGGGACAAGGGAAAGGAAACTTCCAAGCGGCAAAATATTGGCTTTTATACTTGTGATGTTCGTCATCATCATGTTTTCGTTCATCCTCGTACTGGAACTGCCGATACAGCTTGCCCTGCTCACCATCTGGTTCATGATCATGGGTGTCGGCATCTATCTCGGAAATTCCTACCTGCATATGGAGCGTGGGCTGCTCCAGGGCATACATGAAGGGATGGGGGCCATACTGATCCTTATCGCAGTCGGTGCACTGATCGGCTCATGGATTGCCGGGGGCGTCGTGCCGACATTGATCTACTACGGCCTGAACATCATCAGTCCGAGTATTTTCCTGATGGCGGCGATGATCATCTGTACGATTACAGCCTTATCGACCGGCACGTCTTTTGGTGCCGCGGGCACGGCCGGCATCGCGATGATGGGCATCGGCGAGAGCTTCGGATTGCCCCTCTACCTGGTGGCAGGCGCTGTCATCTCAGGGTGCTACGTCGGCGACAAGATGTCACCACTATCCGACACTACAGTTATGACCGCATCCTTATCGAAGGTTGATCTGTTCCGCCACATCAAATCGATGCTGTACGTGTCGGTGCCGGCATTTATCATCTCAGCATTGCTGTACTGGGTGGTCGGGGCGATATTGTCCCGTGGCAGTGGTGACCTGACGGTCGCCAAAGAGACAATGGCGGGACTGTCACAGACTTTCAATATCTCATGGGTGATGCTGATCCCTGCATTCGTCGTCATCGCGCTATTGATATTGAAGATGCCTTCGGTGCCGGTCATCATGTTCGGCGCACTGCTCGGCAGCTTGTGGGCGACATGGTTCCAGGGGTATGAATTCATCGAGGCTATACAGACGCTCTACAGCGGCAGTTCGCTGGAGACAGGCATCCCGTTCATCGACAACCTGCTTAACCGTGGCGGCGTCACTTTCATGCTGGAAGTGATTCTACTGATCATACTGGCACTCGGGGTCGGTGGACTGTTGCAGTCGATCGGCGCGCTTGAAGTGATCGGCAACATTCTGGCCAATTGGGCGACCAACACGGGTAATGTCACTTTAACGACGATGATGGCCGCGTTCTTCGGCGTCTTCTTCGGCGGTGCGGCATACGTGTCGCTCCTGACCGGCACGAAGATAACGGAGGAGAACTACGACCGGCTCAACCTTGACCGCTCGCTGCTGTCCAGGAATACGGAGGCCGGGGGCACCATAACGACGCCGATGGTCCCATGGTCCGATGGCGGTGTGTTCATGGCGACGACGCTCGGCGTCTCGACTCTCGTATACTTGCCGTTCTTCTGGTACGGATTCCTCGTCATGATCATTACACTGATCTACGGCTATACAGGGAAATTCATATTGAAAAAAGAAGATACTAAAATAATGGAGGAGAATAACAATGAACAAACAACTTAAAGGCGTTTTCCCAGTACTCATCACACCGATGCACGAAGATTATTCAGTGAACTACGAAGGATTGAAGGAGAACGTTTCCTATTATCTGGAACAGAAAGTATCCGGATTGGTCATTGTCGGCAGCACCGGGGAGTTCGTCTCGCTGGATGATGATGAAAAGGCGAAGATTGTTGAATTGGTCAGCGAAATGGTTAAAGATACAGATACCCAGCTGCTTGTAGGCGTCTCCGATGAACGTACGGATAAGATGCTGAAATACGCAGAACATGCAGAGAAGCATGGTGCGGACGGGCTGCTTGTGATCAACTCATACTATGGTGGTCCGACATCAAATGAAATCTACCACCAGTTCAAGGATGTCAACGACCACGTATCGACTCCAGTCATGCTGTACAACAATCCATTCACATCAGGCATAGATATCGATCTTGAAACAATCTATAAGATCGATCAGACACTCGACAACGTGACGCACATCAAGGAATCGAGTGGAGATATAAGAAAGCTTAGAGATATCGCCAGAAATACGAATTTCAATATCTTCTGCGGCTCTGATGATCTGGCATTGGAATCATTCCTGCACGGCGCCACGGGATGGGTGTCTGTGGCCGGGAACATTGCACCAAACAGTGCGGCCAAGATGCTTGAACATGTCGAAGCGGGTGACTATGAGGCGGCGAAAGAGATAAACAAAGATCTGTTGCCGCTGTGCGAGTTCCTCGAGAATTCCGGGAAATTCGTCCAAATCGTCAAAAAAGCGATGGACTTGAAAGGTTTGAATGGTGGGCCTTCCAGGAAGCCACGGCTCGGACTGACTGACGATGAGACGGCGCAATTGAAGGCATATATGGAAAAATTGGATTAAAAAAGAGGCGTCCTACGCCTCTTTCAGACCAGATAGTATCTCATTTTTGTATTTATTGACGGTGCGTCGGGAAATATAGATATTGCGCTGCTCGAGAATTTTGGATATGCGGGCATCCGGCATTCCAGGGAAGCCCTCAATCTGCCGGATCATATTGATCACTTTGCTCCGGGAAGCACCGGACACGGCTTCTTTCGACAGCAGAGCCTTAAGCGGCATGACGCCAAGCGGGGTGGAGATGTACTTATTGACGAGGAGTCGGCTTACTGTAGCTGGACTCAGGCTAGTGTTATCCGAAATGATGGTCTGGTCAAGGGTCTCAAGATAACTGCTCCTGCCCGACAAATACTCTTTTTGCATAAAGACGATTACGCTCAAGACTTCATGCATATATCGGCTTCTGGCATTCATGATCGAGACGAGCTCTTCATATTCCCTCTGGAATCCATCCATCAATTTGTCGAATTCAGGATCCTCAGCAGACAATGTAAGCGGCTCGAATGTGATGCTGCCCACCAGATGATCAGGAATTTCGATATGGATGTCATCATCTGCTCCAAGGATGATGAAGGCATCCGGCTCGATTGCTGCGTCATCACGAGAGGACAACGGTGACAGGCCGAGTGTTTTAATGTGGTCTACGTAATCAAGGAATTTATCCTTTGAGACAGTGCTGTCCGCCAAAAAGCTGAAATCATCATGGGCAATCGATGTCAGATGACTCGAAAACAATTGGAACAGTGCTTCATCATAGCTCCCGTCATTTATAAGCTGAAAGCGTAGATAGTCCATCGCGTCACTGCAACCGACACCAAGCATGTCGTACGTCTTTAATCTTTCGAGATTTACATGCACCTGGCCCAGCGGAACACCTTCCATCTCTGCGATGTTGGGTGGATCCGCTTCCAAAAATCCATTTGAATCCAAGGAGTATATCAGTGTACGGATGATCCCGAAGTCGCCATGCGGGAGGGTGCACTTAAAATCGAGAAGCATCTCAGCGAGAATATCTGGGCCACTTACGTCGTGATGGTACGCCAAGGTCTCGAGCGGCATCTTCTCCTCGTCGATCAGGATAAGGGGATTGGCGGCGCATTTATCTTTTATGTAACGGTTCAATTCCTGCTGGTTGAATTTAAATAGCTGGATGCCATGGAACAGGTAATGGTTCAATGCCAGCGTCTGATCGTTTGAAACATGATTTTCAAGAGTCAGCATATTTATGCCTCCTAGTATGATATGTCTGGTTCAATTATACATCCCTTTAAAAGATATGTATAATCAATAATGTGAGTATTAAGAAATTTCTAATATGCTAAGGAGTGTCATAGATGATGGAATTGAAAGACAATGTCACACGATTCATTGACAATGCAAGCGGACAATACATCAATGGTGAATACAGGAAGTCAAACAGCGGCAATACATTCGATGTGACGAATCCAGCGACAGAAGAGAAGATAGTGTCACTTGACGCGGGGACGAAGGAAGATGTCGATCAGGCGGTTAAAGCGGCGCGTGATGCATTTGATAATGGGGAATGGACGCGCATGGAACCGGCCGATAGGGAGCGCCTGATCCATAAATTCGCAGATCTGCTGGAGGAGAACCGTGAAGAACTTGCCCAATTGGAAGCTTTGGACAACGGCAAGCCCTACAAGGTCGCCCTCGAAGATGATGTAGACGGCACCATCCAGCATTTCAGGTATTACGCGGGATGGGCGACCAAAATATCCGGCAAGACGACGAATGTCTCAACAGAACATATCACCTACACCCTCCACGAACCGGTAGGGGTCGCCGGCCAGATCATCCCGTGGAACTTCCCGCTCGCAATGGCGGGATGGAAGCTTGGTTCAGCTCTTGCGGCAGGTTGTACCGTAGTCATCAAACCCGCTTCCGAGACGCCTCTCTCACTGCTCTATACAGGCAGATTATTCAAGGAAGCCGGCTTCCCGGACGGTGTGGTCAACATCATCACCGGTTCCGGCCGGGAAGTGGGCGGCGCCTTGAACACGCATCCTGGTGTCGACAAGCTTGCCTTTACCGGCAGCACCGCAACGGGCCGGACGATAATGGAGAAGGCGGCGGAGAATATAACCGGCGTCACGCTCGAACTCGGTGGGAAATCGCCGAGCATCGTCCTTGCTGATGCGGACCTTGAGTCGTCACTGGACGGCATATTCGACGGCACGATGTATAACCATGGCCAGAACTGCAGCGCGACGACACGCGTATTCGTCCAAAGGCCGATCTATGAAGAAGTGATCGAAGAGATGAAGAAGCGGGCAGAAGCGGTGAAGCTTGGTGCGGGGCTCGATGCCGACACCGATATGGGCCCGCTTGTGTCCAAGAAGCAGCTCGAGACGGTGATGGGCTACATTGAAAAAGGAAAAGAAGAGGGTGCACGCCTGGTCACCGGCGGCAACAGTCCGGAAGGTAAGGGCTACTTCGTAGAACCGACGGTGTTCGCCGATGTGGAGGATGATATGACGATAGCGCGTGAAGAGATATTCGGCCCTGTCATGTCCATACTGCCTTTTGATACAGTGGACGAAGTGATAAAACGCGCAAACGACAGCGAATACGGTCTGGCCGCGAGCGTCTGGACGGAGAACATAAAAGCTGGCCACTATATTTCAAGTAAACTGGAATCCGGCACCGTGTGGATCAACGACTTCGGCCTGGAACTTGAAACAATGCCATTTGGTGGCTATAAGAAGTCAGGCATTGGGCGTGAAATGGGCGGAGATTACGGCATTTCAAACTATATAGAAGTTAAAAGCGTCTTCGTCAACATGAAGCAGTAGTAATATAAGCACGAAAACCCCACTCAGAATATTATTTTGAGTGGGGTTTCTTCTGTCCATCTTTACTGCGTTTTGGCCTATCGTCCAAAAACTTTGGTCTGCCTTTGGCACCGCGGTAGTGCCCTAAAGTGTGCTCGTACGTTGAGACGGGTGGATTATGGAGCTCGGAAGACAGATAGGGGATGGTCGGAAACTCCTGCAGTCTGGTCGAGTTCTTCATGCTACCACTCCTTTTAGGACGTGATTACGCCTTTAATGTAATTATACACTAAAGGCGCGGATGATGCTCTCTTGAAGTGCTCATTTTATTGTCATATATGAATATGCTGAACTATATCTGAAGCTAGGAATCTGATAGAGTAATGGATATACTACTCAGAAAGTGAGATTTCCATGACAGATCTACTCATCATCCTCTCGTTCATGCTGTTTGGCATCGGGGGCATCGCTTTTTCCGCAGCAACGATCACTACCGTACTCAGAAAGCTTGGCGTGACGGAATATCCAAGCCGTGAATACTGGCGCTTCACCATAATATTCGTCTCAAGCGCGATTGTGGTCTACATCATATCCGTACTGATTCGCAGCATAGGCTAAAAAATCCCCATCGGTGGCTTTTGTCCATCGATGGGGATATTTCTATTGTGCAGGTTGTTTGCTCGATACTTTGCTTGCGACCCACCTTACGGTTAAGGCAGCCCCGAGAAGCAATCCGACATAACCTAAGATTGGATAGAAGAAATTGACGAGGCCGACGAAGCCGACCAGGCTCAGGAAATATCCTAAGATCAGTCCGCCGCCGAGCAGCAGACGGTAGCGTTTCGTATAAGGCTCGGAAAATCTGGACAGGAACGGATAGAACATGCCGACTGCGGTATTATAGATGACCAGCAGCATGACGATCGATAACCCGAATCCAAGTATAGGATGGATTTCACGTGCTAGGACAAGCGATGGAATTTCAGAAGGGTTGGTGATGTCAATCCTTGCGAGCAGTCCGCCATTCATCAGCACGAGCAATAGAATCAGCATGATACCGCCGAATAACCCACCTTTACGGGCTGCTTTGATGCCAGACGCCTGTGCGCCCATGATGGACAACAGACTGAATGCCATCGCAAGGACGATACCGCTGTAGGTCAATGCATCCCACCACCAGGCGGCTGAAGGCGTCTTCGTCACGTCAGTATATTCCTCCACTTGTGCAAATGGCACGCTTGGATTGAAGAAGCTGTAGGCTGCGATGATCATGACGAAAGCGATCAGGAAAGGTGTGACAGCACCGAGCGCTACAAGAATCTTATTGAAGCTCATGTTCAATGTGATGAAAACACCGATGGCCAAGATGAGCGAACCGAGCCATGAAGGCACGCCGAAACTTTCATTGAAGGCCGAACCGGCACCTGCAAGCATTATGACCATGACGCCGTAGAGGAAGAAGACGAGTATGTAGTCGATGACCTTTCCGAGCTTTTCCCCAAACAGTTCGTTGATCGGTTCAAGATGCGAATCCGCATCCAGACGATTGCCGAGCTTTGATGCCTGGCGTCCGATGAACATCGTGACCATCCCTGAAAGCAGGACCGCCCAGTAACTCATCATACCGTAGTTGGTGAAGAACTGCAGGATCTCCTGACCTGTAGAAAACCCCGCACCGAGCACTACCCCTACATAGGCAAACCCGATTTTCAGCGGTTCTTGTTGATTACTCAAACAAATCTCTCCTTCTTGAAGTTGCGGGCCACTCCGGCGCTATACACCGGAATGACAGATTTTAAATTTTTATTATGAAATATATTTCAACAGTACTATATTAAACATAGAGCACACCAAAGTGTCAAACTGTTATGACGTAAGTTATCGTGAAATTTATTTTAATTATAGATGAAATAATATTTCTATAAAACAATTGAAAGCGCTATCACTATATACTTGTAATACTAGACCGTACAAGGGATAGGGTGTGATTTTTTTATCAATGAAACTATGTGGATGAATATGTTGTGAGACCAGAATAATGCAAGTGTAAAAATATATGATTTAATTTAGAAACCTTATGGCCATTTCATTGACTTATCATTGTCACTAAATGTTCAACAAATCACATTGAAAACGCAATCACAGTAGAAAAATGTGTGTTATATTAAACATGTATAAAAAATGAATGTTTAAAACAGGAGGGTTATCATGACAACTGTAAATCACGGAATGTGGGTACGGGACATCGTTAATGAAATTCCAAAAAGCGCAGATATATTCAGGAAAAATAGAATTGACTACTGTTGTGGCGGTAAGATTTCACTATCAGAAGCAGTGGCGGCCCGCGGCCTCGACTTAGAGGGCTTGATGGGAGAGATAAACGCAATAGAGACGCGCGACGAGTCCGGCATACAGCCAAAATATCTTGATGAAAAAGGCATCATCACCTTCATCCAGAACAGATACCACCAGGAACTGTTGGATGAATTCCAGGCGCTCAGTCCGTATGTCACAAAGCTTGCACGCAAGCATGGTCCGAACGAACCCCATCTTGTCCGTCTGCAGGAACTGTATAAGGAGCTGCGCAGTGAGATGATGACACATACAGAAGAGGAAGACCATGTCGTCTTCCCGATGATCATTCAATACATGGAAAATCCATCATCAGAAATAAGTGATAAACTTCAGCCGCACGTCAGTGAATTGGAAGGCGAACATGAAACGGTAGGCAATATACTAAAAGAACTGCGTCAGATCACTTCCGATTTCACACCGCACAGTGAGGCGTGTGGCACATACCGACTTGTCTATACACGACTTGAAAAAATTGAGAAGGATACATTCGATCACGTCCATCTTGAAAACCATGTCTTGTTTGAACGCGTCAGGAAAGCAATGTAGTTGAATGGAAATAACCCTCGGGACGTATATATGTATCCCGAGGGTTATTTCTGTTTTGGCCATCTATATGAAAATTTACAGCTGTCCGAGCAACCTTCTGTAATTCTCCACAGCGGTCTCCTTATGGAGCCTATCACTTATCTCGACTGATTCCAGGCCATTATCGGATATCTTCATCATCGATTCAGCGAATGCTTCGATGTTCTGGGGCTCGACCAGATAGCCCGTTTTGCCTTCATCAATGATTTCACGGGGGCCGTATCGGACGTCGTAGGATATGACCGGACACCCGGCATCTATACTTTCCATGACCGTCAACCCGAACCCTTCCAATTTGCTTGTGAGCAGAGAAGCTTTGGATTCAGCGAATACCTTTTTAGGGTTGTTGGTGAAGCCATGGATGTCCACATGGTCTGTCAACTCGAGTTCTGCGATAAGTTTCTTGAGTGAGGCGAGTTGATTTCCTTCATCCATGCCGTAAAGGACGAGTCTTTCTTCATATCCTGCATCCTTGAATATTTTGAAAGCCCGGACCAGATGGTCGAGCTGCTTTTGAGCGCTGAAACGGCCTATATAGACAAACTGTTCTTTAACCTTCCCCCTGACCGTTTTACTCGGGGTGAGGAAATGGGGGATGACGCTGAATTTCTCGTCCGATATGTCCATCACTTTCTGAATGTCTTCCTTTTGATGATGTGTCAATACGAGATAGCTTGCAACCTTGTCGCTGTTTCCCAAAGCGTATTTATAGGAGCCGCGTATCCCTTCCCCTGTGTCAGCCAGGTGGGAACTGTGGAAGACCAGAACATTTTTCGTCCCGCTATCATTGGAGAGGAGCGGGCGGTCGAGCAGACGGGCGTCATTGAAGACAATATCACCTTCACTGAATCTTTCTTCGAAATAATATTGGAATAGTTTTTTCTCATCGCAAAGAATTTATAGGGTCTGTCATCTTTCAGCAGTTCTATTAAGGAAAGACGGGGTTCATCGTCTTTGATGGTGTAATGGTTGATGCAGTAGACATCTCCATGGACGTCATAAAATTCTTCTGAAATTTTATGGAAGGTTTTTGGGTCGTACCGCGTGATCTGGTGGAGATCGCCATATTTGTTGTAGCTTCTCCTCTCGACTTTTTTCTTGGATATGGGACTCATGAAATCCTCAAATTTAAGCACGCGGGAATCTTCATGAAACTTGCGGTAGAGGGTATATTCGTCACCTTTGTAGTAGCGCACAGTATCGTCATCGACACGTTCTGCAGTCAACCCTTCAATGTCAACTTCACTTTCGGTTATCTTGGGTTTGTTTATGATCAACGTTTTCTTTATATCGAATAATTTATAGCCTGAGAGCCAATCGTATATGTTTTCAAATTGTGTGTTCTCATGCACAACGTCCCTTTTTCTGAACACCTCATATATATCAGGATAGTTGATATTGTAATTGGTCGTAAGGATCGTCGATTGGACACCGAGTTCATCCTGCAGCAGTTTGATTCTGCTCAACAATGATTTCGTTCTTCCGCCGTGCTGTTCGGGCAGCGTCGAAGTAACTGTATAGATCATCACATTTATCCTCCTGGGTTCTATTACCTGGTGGTGTTCCATTTATGTCTGTGGCATATCACCAGGATACATCAGCTGCGTGCATCCTCACCGGTTTATGGAGCGGGCCATGCGCACATAAGTATGGCGGCGGCCACGGATGGCAATCGAGTAGGCCATAATGTTTTCCGGCACTGCGATTCCGTAGAAGCCCGCATCTCCGATGTGATGAATGTCGGCACCGGCCATCTTGGCGTTCAAGGCAATCTGGCGGATAGTCGCGGCATCAGCACCTTCCTGGCTGGTACCAATCGTTGACATAACAAGTGCACCTTGTGAATGGATATGGGTGGTATATTGCTGGGCGTCTTCTACGGTGATCCCGGGCACCGTGCCGGGTGCCGGCATCAGAATGACATCGGCGCCTGCACGGATGAAAGTGTTGAGGGTTTCATTGGTGATGATTGTACTGCCTGTTTCATTTGCTACACCAGCTCCATGCATTTTGCCGGCGATGATCAATATATCTTCACCGAATATCTCCCGGGCACGCGCTATGGCTAGGGCGATCTCATCATTTGAGACACCCGTTTTTGGATTGCCGGTAAGGCAGATGAAGTCGAAACCAAGGGTCTTTACAGCCGTTAGTGCTTCCTTGGATGCGATGCGTCCGCGGTTGATGGTGTCGAGCGCTTCAATCTCCTCGGCATCGAGATCGACCGGCTCAAGGTTGAGTCCGATCGGCCGTCCTGTAAGCTGTTTAATTTCCTGCATCAACTCCAAGTCGGCAGAAGGCTCCAGTCCTTCTACTTTCGGTTCGAAGACATCCAGCAGGTTGAACAGCAGCATGTCCGCTCCGAATGAAGCGGCCAGTTCTGCATTGGTGATGTCCGGATAGAGTGGGGGCACTGTGGCCATCGTCTCTGCGAGCATCACCCGGCCTTCACTTGCCTGGATGGATTGTTTCAGATCCCGGCCGGACATGCCTTTGAAATCAGATGCATTACAGTCCAGTAATCGTTTCATAATGGATCGTCTCCCTTCTTTGCCCTCATTCTATATAAAAATATCCCCGCTGACCAGTTTGAAGCGGATGGCGGGGAGGGTGCGCTCAGAATATATTTTGCACCATATTCTGTCAGCACCAAATATATATGGTATATTTACAATGTAAAACTACATCTTCTATACTACCTTATCTGAAAAGGGGAATGGCCATGGACAGAATCAATCTGATTACACTTGGCGTCAAAGATATTTCAGCTGCTGTCGCCTTTTACCGGAAACTTGGGTTGGAGTCGATCATAATGGGTGATGAGGATGAGATAGAAATCATCTTCTTCAGGATGAAGGGATCGAAACTGGCATTATATCCGCTCGACACGCTTGCCAGGGAGACCGGGGCGGAGGCAATGGATGTGACACATGGCTTCAACGGCATCACCTTGGCATTTAATGCGAAATCTGAAGCGGAGGTCGATCATATACTGGAGAGGGCCAAAAAATCAGGTGGCATCGTCACCAAGGAAGCGAGTCCAACCTCATGGGGTGGCTACAGCGGATATTTCAAAGATCCGGACGGCTATTACTGGGAAGTCGCCTATGGTTCTGATTGGGATTTTGATGAGGACGATATGCTGATCATATAGAAATACGGCCCGCCTCAAAGAGGCGGGCCGTATTCAATCAGCGGTTGGAAGGACTGTTTGATGAGAGGGTGAAGGTCATGGCGGTATGTCCTGCCGCTTCCTGTACTTTCAAAAACGCCGATTCCAAGGCATTGAAGATATCGTGGACGTCCCCATCCAGTCTTGTGGCACCATGGCTGGCACTCACTTTCACACCTTCTTTCGCTGCTGCATTGATTCGGGATTGGATAATCTCCATATAGTCCTCAGTCCCCAGCGGATAGAGCGCGAATTTGCATCCGGCCTGTTGCGCCACACCTCTACGCGGCGCCGTCGAACCAGTCGGTGTTTCGAGATCATTCTCCTCGTGGGTTTCGGGACATCCAACCGAAAATGTACCGCTCATCGCCACGTGCTTGCCAGTCTGTGCGGCGTTTAAGTAGATCGACTCCACAACAGCAAAAACTTCGGATATAGGGCCATGCACCGACGATGATACGTCATCCGTCACCATCATGACTTCAGCAGTTTCAGTTTCCTCCAAAGCTGATAGGATGACATCCACAAAGTCGTCGCTCATCACACTCAAATTGAATTGACAGCCTACCGGCTGTTTTGAACCGTATTCATTTCCCATAATGCCATACCTCCTGAATATTGATATAAAAAACTGCAGTCCGATAGGAATGCAGCATGAAGGTATATCAGCTGCACTTCCCCACGCTGGTGTTATCCAGATCGGGTCGTAGGGGTCCGGTAATCCGTCTCAGCTTTATATAGCGCCCCCAGTGCATCGGTATGCAGTTTCATCTTTATCATACATGTGATCATCAATCGACTACAAGTGATAGCTTGAGATGATTAAAAATAAATTGCGTTATAAAGTTTGAAAATTGAGATAATTGGGTACCTGTATCGTGAACGGATACGGTCATTAAAAGGAGGATGCACTTTGGATCTTAAGGACAAAGTAGCAATCATTACAGGAGGCGGCTCCGGTATTGGACTCGCCACAGCACAAGCGTTCTTGGAAAAAGGGGTAAAAGTCGTAATTGCAGACTACGATGAGGAAGCGGGCAGGAAAGCAGAAGAAAAGTTGAAAAGCCATGGTGACGTTGTGTTTCAGATGACCGACGTATCAGTGGAAGAGGATATTAAAAAAGTCGTTGCTCTCGCCGTGGAAAAGTTTGGACATCTGGATATCATGTTCAACAACGCCGGAATCGGTGTCCAGGGCGAGACGCACAAGCTTTCCTACGAAGATTACCATAAAGTGATCAGAGTCAATCAAGATAGCGTATTCTACGGTTCGAAGCATGCCATTCCTGAAATGCAGAAGGCTGGAGGCGGCGCAATCATCAATACCGCATCCATTCTCGGCAGTGTAGGCGAACCGACAGCATTTGCATATAACGCTTCCAAGGGCGCAATAAACTTAATGACGAAATCCGTCGCATTACAATATGCCAAGGATAACATCCGCGTCAGTGCAGTAGCTCCGGGCTATGTTGATTCCAACATGGTGAATAAGGACGCATTGGGAGAGTTTTATGATGCTCTCGTCGATAAGCACCCAATCGGTAGGCTCGGCAAGCCTGAAGAGATTGCACATGCAGTGGTATTCCTGGCGGAGAATGACTTTACGACCGGCACAACCCTCCTTGTAGATGGCGGTTACACCGCCCAGTAGGTTTATAGGGGGCAAGGCACCTGTACTGACTGTCGACTTCGATGCTTCCGTGCTTGGAACCCCAGTCATAAATGACTACTCGGAAGTGACCTTGAAGCATGTGCAGGCAGAAACAGCAGCCCCTATCGATAAAAAAGTCCTCCGGGAAGGCTCAAGGACACGTGATGTCATAAAGAAATTGACTGAAGACACATGGGTGCTCGAAGAATATTCAGATGAAGGTCTCCGGACACTTACAAACCTGAATATCACCTACGGCACCGAAAATAGGAACGTCTATACGATAAAAGAAGGCGATCCGCTTTCTGCCAAGGTGGAGTGTGATTGGAAGGTCATCGTCAAGGATGATGATATCGACACTGAATTGACTACCAGAAGCGTCATGACTGCCGACCAGGACTATTATTATCTTTTGAATGAATTAACGGCATGGAATGATAGAAATGAAGTATTTTCAAAAGCTTGGAATAAAAAAATAAAGAGAAATTATACGTAGGATGTCAAAAATGCCATGACCACAAAAGTCATGGCATTTTGTTTTCATACATTAAAAATCAACTATCAGCAGAAAGCAGATATACCCATAGTTATTAATGCTGTACCAACTCTGATAAAATGGGTAGACAGAATACCACGTAAAAGGGGCGAATATTATGACTGAAAGCGGATGGCAATTGGAACACACTTATACAGAACTCCCGGGAGTCTTCTATAGAGAAACACAACCGGAGAGTGCAGAGTTTCCGGAAATGGTCCTCTTCAACTGGAAATTGGCGGGGGAATTGGGTCTGGATGCGGCAAACCTTCAGATGGAAGCAACTGATGTCCTCTCGGGGAATGAGGTGCCAGAAGGCAGTAAACCGATAGCACAGGCTTACGCGGGGCATCAGTTCGGCAGTTTTACGATGCTCGGGGATGGCCGTGCAGTACTGCTCGGTGAGCAGGTGACACCATCAGGCGCACGGATGGACATTCAGCTGAAAGGTTCCGGACGTACGCCGTTTTCCCGCATGGGGGATGGGCGTGCGCCACTCGGGCCGATGCTTCGGGAGTACATGATCAGCGAAGCGATGCATGGGCTTGGAATACCGTCGACCCGTGCCATGGCACTTATTACGACAGGGGAAGCGGTGAGCCGCGGCAAGATGTTCCCGGGTGCAGTATTGACCCGTGTGGCATCGAGTCATATCCGTGTTGGAACTTTCGAATATGCAGCCCGTGCTGAGGGAGACGATAATGTGCGGATGCTTGCAGATTACGCAATCGGCCGCCATTATCCAGAAATTGCATCGAAACCGGACAAGTACCGGGAATTTTTGGATGCCGTCATAGAGCGTCAAGCTGACTTGATCAGCAAATGGCAGCATGTGGGCTTCATCCACGGTGTAATGAACACAGACAACATGGCGATAAGCGGAGAAACAATCGATTACGGTCCGTGTGCCTTTATGGATGTCTATCACCCGGAGACATGCTTCAGTTCAATAGATGCGCAAAAACGCTATAGCTACCAGAACCAGCCGGGGATCGGCCAGTGGAATATTGCGCGGTTTGCTGAGACGCTGCTGCCGCTGCTCCATGAGGATAAGGAAGAAGCGGTGAAGGTCGCCCAACAATCGCTCAGCCGATTCGGCCAACTGTATAATGAAAAATGGCAAAAAGGCATGCGCGATAAACTCGGCCTCGACGGCAGTGGAAGTCAAGATGATGCGCTTGGAATGGAGCTGCTCGATCTCATGAGCCATCACCAGGCTGATTTTACGAAAACGTTCCGCACGCTGTCTCTTGACGGGTGGAATGATGATGCGCTTATGGCTAGTGAACGCTTTAAAGATTGGCGCAGGAGATGGGAAGAGAGGCTTGAGGTGCAGGATTTGACGGTCGAATCGGCATATGAACAGATGAGGCAGGTCAATCCCGCAGTCATCCCGCGCAACCATCTCGTGGAGGAGGCATTGGACCTTGCCGTCGAACAAGGGGACTACAGCAAAGCCACAAAAATGATAGAGGCGTTTGCGACGCCGTTTGACGACGGGCATGACAAGGAATATAAAGAGCCGCCGGAAGATGATGAAAAAATCACGATGACATTCTGCGGCACATGAATTCAAAAGGCATCCCTTCTGTGGGGATGCCTTTTTCTTCTACATATCTTTTTTTCTTCTGGCGTTGAAGAAGTCGCCGCCTTTCTTTTGATCCAAGGGGCCCGATCGCTTCTCCAAATGCGGTATATGCTTGGAACAGTGGATATAAGCTTCATCGACCTGGATGACTACAAATCGTTCGGCACGCCCGTCCTCTTCTTCCATAATGTCGGAGATGGTTTTCGCGTCACAGTAATCGTGAAGCTGATCAACCTCGATTATGTCAGCTCGTCCGTTGACGTGCAGGCCGATGTGGTGGGTGAAGAAGTCGATGAACAGCAAGCTGATATGGGGATTTTCGTAAATATTCCCAAGACTTGCCATAACACCATTCCCACGGTACTCCGGGTATATTAAAGTCGTCTCATCGAGTACCCGGACGAACCCACTATTGCCGGCGCGGAATGAATTGTCGCAGTTGCCGCTTGCATCGGCAGTGGCGATGAACATCATCTCCTGGGAGGCGATGAAGCGTTGCATTTCTCCATTTATACAGTCGAGCATCTGGTTGTCGTAGAAAGCGAGTGCACGTCTGGTGGTGCCATACATATCTTGAAGGGTGTATTCGCTGTGAGACATCTGTATCTTCCTTTCATGCGTACAAAAATAGCGGGCGCGGCTTCAAGCCTGGCCCACTATATGTTATAGCACATTTTCGATATCATCTTTCATTTTGAGTGGAGAGGTCGTCGGTGCGACGCGTGAGACAACATTGCCTTCGCGGTCGACTAGGAATTTTGTGAAATTCCACTTGATCTTATCACCCATCATGCCTTTTGACTCTTCTTTAAGATGTTTGAAGAGGGGATGGGCCGTATCGCCATTGACATCGATGATTTCATGGATGTCGAATGTGACGCCATGGTTGATGCGGCAGGCTTCTTCAGCATCTTCATCGGAACCTGGTTCCTGGTTATTGAACTGGTTGGAAGGAAAACCGAGGACAATCAGGCCCTGATCCTCATATTCCTTGTGTAGAGTCTCCAATTCATCGTACTGGCCGCGCAGTCCACATTTGCTGGCGGTATTTGCGATAAGCATTGGCTTTCCTTTGTAGTCCTCAAGTGAATAGCTTTCGCCATTCGCCTTCTTTACTTCTATATCATATATATTCATATGGATGCTCCTTTTCTGGAAGTTATCTATCATTATATGTAATACGGCACATGAGCGCATTCATTTGGCTCATAACCGTATTTACGTTAGCCCATTTGCTGATCTGTGTTGATCTGTGCGAAAAAAGCGGCGCGGTTCTTGTCGGCATAGCCGCAATTCATACATACATAGCGATGTGCCCGACCGTCTTCATAGCATTTGACGATATCGGAGTGCATGCATTGGGACGGCTGCTGCAACTCGCCGCTTACCTTCTTCTCTTCAATCAAAGATCTGATCTGTTGGCCTGAGAATTTATCCATATCCGGTTATCCTCCATTCCTATGAATCTGCTGTTTCAGAATGACCATCATATTTTGACTGTAGCCATTCGGCTGATACTTGTACATAACCGCATTTAGGGTGTTTTATTCATGATAAATTGAATTATTACAATTAAAGCGTTTTCGGTGTACAATAATTAGACACATTTTTTTAGCTCAGGTTATTCCGTTTAACATTTTATGGCTGTGAAATATGCTATCATATTGCTAATACCATATGGGGAAAGGGGGGAGCTGATGACTGCTGAGATGATCTTTGTTGCTGTGATGCTCATCATCATGCTGCTTGCATTGGTGTTCGAGTTGGCACGGGCGGACCTTGTAGTGTTCTTCTTCCTCGTAGTTTTCCTGCTTACAGGCGTCATCTCGACTGAGCAGGCTTTGGACGGCTTTTCGAACGAAGGGCTGCTGACTGTACTGTTGCTGTTCATAGTGGCAGGTGCCATTCAAAAGCACGGCATCGTCGAAGGGTATGTTGATCGTCTGCTTACCGGCAATAAAACGCCGAAACGGTCGATGCTGAAGCTGCTGGCTCCGGTGTCCATCATTTCCGGATTTTTAAACAATACACCAATCGTCGTGACATTGACACCGGTCTTGAAGGAATGGTGTCTTAAGAATGGGATTGCCCCTTCCAAATTCCTGATACCCTTATCCTACGTAACGATACTCGGCGGCACGATTACACTCATCGGCACCTCGACCAACTTGGTGGTCCATGGCCTCCTGATTGAAGCAGGTTATGGCGGCTTCTCCTTTTTTCAGATGACGATTGTCGGGCTGCCGATCGCTGCAGCAGGATTCGCCTATATCGTGACTATCGGCTACCGGTTGCTGCCTGATACGCTCGGCGCCGGCGAGCAGATCCGTGAAGAAGTGAAGGAATTTTTGGCCGAAGCCGAGATAGGGAAGACCTTCGAATATGTAGATCGCTCCATTGTGGATACGACGGAAGCTGTTTTGAAGGGTGTCTACATCATTGAAGTCATCCGCGGGGACCATCGCATATTTCCAGTGGACGCCAATACAATCATCAGAGAAGGTGACCATCTCGTGTTCTCTGGTACTTTAAATACGATTGCCGCTATCCAAAAGCAAAAAGGTGTCACGTTGAAGACAGGAACCGACAAGACACTCGATAGTCTTAAGGATGATCATTTCCATCTGGTCGAGGGTGTCATCTCCCATGAGTCGTCACTACTCGGCAAAACGATAAAATCAGCGCGCTTCCGCTCCAGATACAACGCGGGCGTCATTGCGGTGCACCGCAATAATGAGCGTATCAAAAGCCGGGTCGGGGACATCGTTTTGAAGCCGGGCGACACTATTCTGATTTTGGCGGACAGAACATTTTTACAGCGTCATGCGCACGCAAGAGACTTCTATGTTATGACCACCCTCACCCCGCCAGAAGTGCTCAAGCAGAGCAAGGCCAAGGGCCTTGGGGGACTCATCTTGCTGCTTGGCATGATCGCTGCAGTGACACTTGGCTTCCTATCGATGTTCGAAGCGATGCTGATCACGGTCGTACTGCTCATGATCTTCAAGCTGATCGAGCCTGACGAGATGCTGTCCTACATCCAGTTCAATGTCATACTGCTGATTGCGAGCGCGTTCGGTGTCGGTGCTGCAATGACTGAATCGGGGTTGGCACAGATGATTGCGGGAAATATGCTTGAGACCGCCCGTCCGTTTGGGGTGCTCGGCATCATCGTGATCCTCTATATCATGACGAACATATTCACGGAACTGATCACCAACACTGGGGCTGCGGTACTGATGTTCCCGATTGCGATGGAGATGGCCGGGCAGATGGCACTTGAGCCCATCGGACTCATGGTGACCATCGCAATTGCAGCTTCGGCGAGCTTCATCACACCGATCGGTTACCAGACCAACCTGATCGTCTACGGCCCTGGGGGCTATAAATTCACGGACTACATCAAAGTCGGGGCACCACTGTCGGCGATGACGATGGTGATTTCGACGCTTATAATCTACACGGTCTGGTTTTAGAGTACTGATAGAGAGGATAGGAATTGATGAAACTAGGAATACTGGAACAGATGGCAAAACCAGTCGGTGTCAGTGCAGAAGAGATGGCCGAGAATACCATTGGCATGGTGCAGCGTGCTGAAGCATTGGGTTATACCCGGTACTGGTTTGCAGAACATCATGGCACGCGTGGCATGGTATCAAGCGCACCCGAAATCATGATGGCCGCTGCCGCTTCACGGACCTCACATATAAAAGTGGGGAGCGGTGGCATCCTATTACCCCAATATAGTCCGTTCAAAGTCGCCTCACAGCTTGCCCAGCTCGAGGCGCTTTATCCGGGGCGCATCGAGGGCGGAATGGGGCGCTCACCAGGTGGGGGAGAGTTCATCCGCAAACGGCTCGCAGACGATAAACCCAACCAGCTCGCGGATTATCCCGATAAGCTGAACGCGCTCATCCATTATCTGGACGGCAGCGCCAAGGTCAAGGCGGCGCCGCGCACCATAAGCCGGCCGTCGCTCTATTCCTTAGGCCTCGGTACAGACAGCGCGGTGCTTGCGGGTGTACTTGGCATTGGCTACGTATTCGGACATTTCCTTAAGCCGGCGGGAGGCACTGCGGCAATCCGGGCCTACCGGGATGCGTTTCAGCCGGGCTTCATGGAACAGGATGATGTGAGGGCATGCGTATTCGTCATCTGTGGGGAAGATGATGCCCATGCAGAAGATCTGGCAAAGACGCAGGATATATGGCTGTTGAATACGGAAAAGGGTTTGGACAGCCAGGTGCCGACTCCAACACAGGCGGCTGAGAAATATAGTGCGCTCAATGAGAAGGAACAACAACAGATCGAGCAGAACAGGCAGCGCATGATCATCGGCGGCCCGCGCACGGTGAAGGATAAGCTTGATCAACTGCGGACAGACTATGAGTGTGAAGATTGGCTCATTTTATGCAATATACATGACTTAGACGAAAAACAGCGTTCATATGAGCGTGTGGCGGCCCTCTATCTATAGCTTATATTCATAAATCATGAAATTTATGATGAACCGCTTCCAATTTCAATTGGATTCATGATATATTACAGAAGCTGATTTTAGAAAGAGGTGTTGAAAAAATGGAATTTTCAGTATGGAATCTTGTGACCGATGTCGGTCTCATCGCCATGCTGCTATTGGTGGGCATGTTCCTCCGCGCACGCATCGGTTTGCTGCAGCGGTCCTTCATGCCGGCAAGCATCATAGCAGGTATCCTGGGATTGATACTCGGTCCCAATATGCTCGGATGGCTACCGTTTTCTGATTTCATCGGAGATTATCCGGGTGTACTGATTACAATCGTCTTTGCTTCAATCCCGTTGACGACGGGCCGCTTCAATATAAAAAAGACCATCAATAAAGTAGGCGGGCTATGGTCATATTCCCAGATTGCGATGCTCCTAATGTGGGGCCTCGGACTAATATTCGCTTTGCTGCTTCTTGGCCCGATGTTCGATCTACATAACGGGTTCGGACTGATACTCGCTGCCGGCTTCGTCGGTGGGCACGGCACTGCTGCAGCAATCGGCGGAGCATTCGAACAGCAGGGATGGGAAGAGGCGACATCACTTGCGATGACCTCTGCAACGCTTGGTGCGATACTCGCAATCAGCGTCGGCCTATTGCTCATAAAGAGAAGTGCCAACGCCGGCTATGCCAACTACATTTCGAAATTCGATGACCTTCCAGAAGAGTTGAGGACAGGTCTCGTCCCTGAAGATAAGCGCGAGTGGATGGGTAAGGACACGGTTTCGGCCATTTCGATCGACCCACTTCTTTTCCATATTGCACTCGTAATGTTCGTGAGCATGATCGGTTACTACTTGAGCAAGTTTGGCGAATCGTTATACGCTGGTTTGTCGATCCCCGCCTTTTCAATCGCCTTTTTGATTGGTCTGATACTGAGCCTGCTGATGCAATCGGCTGATATGGATAAGTATATCGATAAAGGTGTCGTATCCAAGATAAGCGGGAGTGCAACCGATGTCCTGGTGGCGTTCGGTATTGCCTCCATCAATCTGACCGTGGTGGCTCAAAACATCGTGCCGTTCAGTATTTTGATGGCGTTTGGCATACTGTTCACGTACGTATTCTACCGCTTCGTCTCCCAGTACTATTTCCAGGAAAACTGGTTCGAGAAGGGTATATTCACATTCGGTTGGATAACGGGTGCCGTCGCGATGGGTATCGCGTTGCTGCGCATCGTCGATCCTCGCCTTGAAAGTAATACACTCGAGGACTATGGGCTCGCCTATATTCCAATTGCGCCGGTTGAAATAGCCTTGATTACCTTTGCGCCTTTGTTCATTGCGAGCGGTCAGCATTGGTTGTTTGCCCTGATTACAATCGGTGCAAGTGCCGCCATCCTGATCTTCTCCTATACGAGAGGATGGCTGCATATGAAACGCCATGGCTAAGATAGATATATCCCCGCTTCCTTGAAGCGGGGATATATCTATTCCATCAAAAATTGAAGCATATGGATTAAAAGGAATACGACGACGGTATAGATATGGTGAAGAATTATTGGAATGGGGGGATAAGATGGAAGGTGGACATATATTTGCCTGGACACTGCAGTTTGAGACTGAAATTCCTGGGGATGCTGAAGAAATACTCGTTGACGGAGAACGTGCGATAACTGCTTTTAAGACGTTGCGCGACTCGGCCATATTCACTGACCGCAGAATCATCATGAGGGATGCTCAAGGATTGACGGGGAAGAAAGTTGAAATGTATTCCCTCCCGTATAGTGCAATCCATATGTGGTCGACGGAGAATGCCGGCGGCATGTTCGATGCGAACGCCGAGGTGGAACTTTGGACGAAAGTCGGCAACATCAAAATCAATCTGGGCCGTAAAGTCGACATCAGACGGTTCGATCGTCTGATTGCCCAAGCTGTACTATAAATGATAAATGCGCACCCTGATAGGGTGCGCATTTATCATTTATACATATATTCTACTTGCTTGAGCAGCTTCGCATGTTCAAGATATCTCTTTGGTGCCAATAAGGTGACGGTCACCACCCCAGGGTTGCGCCCGATATCGATGCTGCCTGTGATGGTGGCACGATTCATGATCTCAGGGACATCCGTCCGGAAAAGCTTCGCTGCGCGTTCCATGCCGTTCAATGTAGCGGCATTGAGATCGGCGCCTGTGCCGATGAAGGATACGGGATAGCTCTCTTCAAGTTCCGGCACGTGCCAAGCTTCGGCCATCCGGCGCACTTCTTTCTTTTCTTTATCAGTAAACGGTTTGGCCAATGCCGGCAGATCTTCTGTAAGCGGCAGTAGGATCGGGCCTTCAATGGCGAGGTTCTTGATGACGTCGACTTGAAGGTCGACGATACCGGCGACATCCGTCGTATGACCTGCGATTTCCCCATTGCCCTGCATGGCGTGCATATCTCCAAGGTAGACACCGCCTCCTGCCACTTTGACTGGACAGATGACAGTAGACCCTTCGCGGACCCGATTGACGTCCATATGACCGTCGGTCCGGTCGACTAGCTGAGCTTCAGTCAATCCGTAGTCGTGCGGGGCATCGATCAGGAACTGGCCAAAATCCCCTGCATTATGGGAGTCAGGCATCGGGCGGGCTGGGGTGGTGCCGAGCTGGCCAAGGAAAGGGATCACCCGTGCCATGACGCCTGGTATATCATGCGGGGCGAATGTTACAACCGGATGCTGGATGGAATCTTCAGGGGTGGCCATATAGTGTCTGCCTGCGTGGGCCACCTTTTCAGCACCTGACTTATCGAGTGTCAGGCCGACAGAGCGTTTTTCGTCGAATACCATCGTGTAGGCGTTGGTGAAGGTGAATGGCGTGACATCTTCACCGCATTCTGCACACCGGACGGCGCCTTGGCCGATGCCTTCTGTGACGGATTTGGGGTTTTTGGCACCACAGTTCGGACATACTCCTGCAATGAATGGGTCACCGTTGAACCGTCCTTCCATAGGCTTGTCATTGCCTGAAGCGGTCGCCATGGAAGTGACCCGTATCGAATTGATGCGGATGGCGACCGCATCCCCGACTTCAGCCCCTTCCACGAATACCGGCTTCGTCACTTCATGTCCACCCTTCAATTCAGGAGTGATCATCGGGCCCCAGCACCCCGGGGCTGTATTGGCGATGATATGGCCGCCATTTTTGACTTTGTAGTACATATCTTCCGTCGGATCCAGGATGCCATCTGTAAATTTGTCTACATAGACCGTCTGCTTAGCTGATTGCTTCGTCATCTTAGACACACCCTTTCATATTGTCACTTCCATGATACCATCAAAATGCCATGCATACGAACTATTAGTGTGTCAATTCAGAAAATTTAAGGTCATCATGATCTGCCACTAAAAGACATTCCTTCCAGGCGTGCTTTATGGAATAATATGAGTATGAACGATGTGAAAAGAGGGGAACCGATGAAAGACATTCTATTTGCACAGCTCGAATCACTGTATCCCGAGATGGTCGAAATACGTCGTCATCTACATATGCATCCGGAATTATCGTATCAGGAAAAGGATACACCGGAATATATCATTGCACACCTTGAAACGCTCGGCATCGAATATAGGCGTGATGTGGGGCTGAATGGGGTGGTTGGCTATCTGAAGGGGGCACATCCGGGGCCGACGGTGGCGCTGCGGGCTGATTTTGATGCTCTGCCAATCCATGATGAAAAAGATGTCCCGTACCGCTCGAAGTATGATGGCATCAGTCATGCGTGCGGTCATGATGCCCATACGGCCACTCTCATGGCTGTTGAAAAAGTCATGGCAGAGCACCGGAGCCAGTTGCATGGTGATATCGTATTCATCCATCAGTTTGGAGAAGAACTGCTGCCTGGTGGGGCATCATCGATGATCGACGACGGTTGCCTGGAAGGAGTCGATTACATATATGGGGCACATGTATGGACGGATGATCCGATCGGCACGCTCGGCTTCAGGTCAGGAGGGACGATGGCTGGAGATGATAACTTCGCCATCACAATCCAAGGCAAGGGCGGACACGGTGCATTACCGCATCTGGCGATCGATCCATTGGCTACAGCAAGCCAGCTCGTCATGAACCTGCAGCAGATCACCCATCGCCTTAGGGGGCCGAATGACCCGGGCGTCATTTCAATAGGAAGTTTCCATAGCGGTGACGCCCCGAATGTCATCCCGGATACTGCACAGATTACAGGTACGCTACGTGCGTTTGACATCCAGTCGAAATATGAACTTGCCGAAGAAGTGAAGCATGTTGCAGACCTTACTGCCAGGATGAGCGGCGCCTCTGTTAATGTCGACTTTACCTACGGCTGCATCCCGCTGATCAATCCAGCTGAAGAAACGGAAATGCTCAAGTCACTCTGCGTCAGGCATATGAGAGATGTGACAATCATCGAAAAGGGACGCATGATGACTGCAGAAGACTTCGCCTATTACCTTCAGCATGTACCTGGGACATTCTTCTTTGCAGGTGCACAAAATCCGGCAGTGGGTGCAGTCTATCCCCATCATCACCCGAAATTCGATATTGATGAGCGTGCGATGCTCGAAGTCGGCAAGGTCTTCATCTTGGCACTTTTGCATCATATCGGTCCTGAATCGTCACTGTAATTGGACCGGAATCGGATGATTTGACCCCCTCCAGGTTTACAGATGAAATAAAACATCTGTAAACCTGGAGGGGGTTCTTTTATGACTGACAAATATTATTCATTTGAAGAAAAGCTGAAAATGATTCAGGAATTGAGGGTAGGCATCAGTCCAAGCCATATATCCACAAAGCATCAGGTGTCTGTTGAGACACTTAGAAAGTGGCGGATAAAGTATGAGAAGCATGGTGCTGAGGGATTAAAGAAACGGGACAGGCATAGAACATATACCCGCGGCTTTAAAAAAATGGTCGCAAAAGAATATATGAATGGAATGATCTCCACTCACGAACTCGCACACAAATATGACATACCGTCGAAAACAACTGTTCGGAATTGGATTATACGTTACAATAATGGTGAAGAAATAAGAACGACGCGGGAGGGAGCTTCACCATTGACCAAGGGACGGAAAACAACGTACGCAGAACGGGTTGAGATTGCGCAGTATCATGCACAGGGGGATATCAGTTATCGTGAACTTGCCGAAAGATTTGAGGTGAGTTACCAGCAGGCCCGGAATATCATTGTGAAATACAAGGAATATGGTGAAATCGGCCTTGAGGACAGACGCGGAAAAGGAAAATCAGAAGACCAGCTCACTGAGACGGACCGCTTGAACAGAGAAATTTCCATGCTCAAAGCAGATAAACGAAAGCTTGAGGTGGAGAACGCCCTGCTAAAAAAGTTGGAGGAACTCGAGAGGGATTAAAATACAGCCGGGTTCCCAGTCACACGCTCCACACTGCCATCACTACGTTGCATAATGAAGGCTATGCCATCTCTGAATTATGCCATACGGCAGGCATCTCAAGACAAGCGTATTATCAATATCAGAAACGCCCCGTGCCACACGCTGAAGCAGAGAATGACACAGTGGCCAGTGCGATTGCCGAAATCTATGTTGAAACGGACGGCATCTATGGCTATCGTCAGATGTGCCATGCGGTCAACAAAGCCTTGAGGACGGGGTATAACAGGAAACGCATCTATCGGCTGATGACACGGATGGGCTTGAAATCGGTGACCCGGATCAAAAAGAAACAATACGTCCCCCACACACCGCAACAGGTCGCTGAGAACGTATTGAACAGAGATTTCCACGCAGCCCATGTGAATGAGAAATGGCTCACCGATGTGACTGAATTCAAAGCGCTGAACGGAGAGAAAGCCTACTTGAGCGCGATCATCGATCTGTACGACAACAGTATTGTGGCCTACAAATTCGGCCGTTCAAACAATAATCAGCTTGTTTTTGATACATTCACTTCTGCGATTCAAAAGCACCCGCAGGCAACGCCGCTTGTGCACAGTGACCGTGGCTTCCAGTACACCTCCTACGGCTTTAAAAAGATTCTGGATGCCCAGCAGATTCAACAAAGCATGTCCCGCGTCGGAAGATGCATCGATAATGGCCCGATTGAAGCATTCTGGGGAAAAATCAAATCGGAACGGTTCCACATCAGACGCAAGCAGAAGTACTATGCGGATTATCAAACAATTATAGAAGACATTACACGCTATATTGAGTTTTACAACCACCACAGACCGCAACACAAATTCAAGGGATTGAGTCCGCTGGAATTCAGGGCATTGGCGGCATAGAAAAACGCCTGAGAATCTCCATTCTCAGGCGGGAAACATTTATATTATTTCATCTGTCAACTTGGTAGGGTTCAGATCAGGAGATTCCGGTTTTTTTAGTTACAAAATTCATATCGCTATAGCGAGTATTCAGAGAATGTGTTATTTTCAATCAATACGGTTGAAACCGTTTTCCATTTAAAAGGGGAAGTAACGTGTCAAAATTAAAGCGTACATACCGCAATATGTGGCGGGAATCGAGGCGGACAAAGTCCTTGCTGAAGTTTTTCAGTGTCGATGAGGCGAAGAAGAATGCGGATAGGGGTGGCTCGTCGCACGGCTCGGAAGGACCGGAGAAATCCTACGGGGGCATGCAGCTTGTCGGACTCATATTGGGGCCTTTGCTGTTTATCCTGACACTACTGCTGCTCGATACGAAGGGGCTTGAAGAGGGTGGCGTCTTTGTCGTCGCTTCAACATTATGGATTGCTACATGGTGGATTACGGAAGCGATTCCGATTCCTGCAACATCACTCATGCCGCTGTTTCTTTTTCCGATGGGTGGAGTCATGGATAGTGGGGCCGTAACAAGTTCCTACGGCAACGACATCATCTTTCTGTTCCTCGGTGGCTTCCTGATTGCACTCGCAATGGAACGCTGGAATCTACATACTCGCATAGCATTGACGATTATCAATGCGATCGGCACACGCACATCGATGATACTGCTTGGCTTCATGATAGCAACCGCGGCCCTGTCGATGTTCGTCAGCAACACTGCTGCCGTCATGATCATGATACCGATCGGGATGGCCATTATAAATGAAGCCCAGTCCCTTTCTTCATCAGTCCTTGAAGATGATCTGATGCGATTTGAAAAATCTCTGGTACTGGGTATAGGATATGCCGGGACAATCGGCGGTTTGGGTACACTGATCGGCACGCCGCCGCTTATCATAATGGCTGGTCAGTTGAAGGAGATTTTCGGCTATGACATGAGTTTCGCCCAATGGATAATGTTTGGTGTGCCGATCGTCATCATCTTCCTGGCGCTCGCCTGGGCGTTCATGAACTTTTTCGCCTTCCGGCACAACATGATCCAACTGCCGGGTGGACGCAAGATCATTACGGATGAATTGAATAAACTCGGTAAGATCTCCCGGGAAGAAGTACTTGTACTCATCGTCTTCCTCTTTGCCGCATTCATGTGGATCACGCGCGGATTCATATGGAGTAAGATTGAATTCACAAGCATGCTGACTGATGGTTCCATCGCAATGCTTGCATCAGTCATACTATTCCTGCTGCCGACTGCCAAAAAATCGAAGCGCATACTCGACTGGTCAGTTTCACGCGAGCTGCCGTGGGGGGTTCTGCTGCTGTTCGGCGGCGGTCTGGCACTCGCTGCGGCGATTGTCGAGACAGGCGTCGACCAATGGCTCGGTGAGATGCTGAAGGGTGTCGAAGGCATTCACATCATCCTGGTGCTGGTCGTTGTTTCTGTGACGATTTTGTTCCTCACAGAAATCACCTCCAATACGGCGACGGCAACGATGATCCTGCCTGTACTGGCTGGACTGTCGATTGCACTTGAAGTCCATCCATTGACGCTCATGGTGCCAGCTGCCATGGCGGCGAACTGCGCGTTCATGCTGCCTGTAGGCACCCCGCCGAACGCGATTGTATTCGGGACCAATAAAATCAGCATCCAGGAGATGGCGAAGACCGGATTTGCCCTGAACATCATCGGGGTCATCCTGATAGTGGCGTTCGTCTATGTGATGATGCCACTCATATTCGGCATCAATCTGCTCGACTATAAGGGCTGATTTATGGAAATGAAAATGGCGTATCAGAAAAGGCGCAGACCAGCTGGTCTGCGCCTTTTTCATATCCTCTAATTATCGATGTCTTCAAAATCATCCAGCGGCACGACATAGATGTTGCCGTCCTGACTGCCGATAAAGAGCGTATCGTTTACAATGACCGGTCCGGCGGGCGCAAGCACACCTTCAAGCGCCATTCTTTTGACGGGTGTGCCGCGTGTGATGTCCAGGCCGACGACTTCACCTTCAACATTTGAGAAATAGACGATGCCATCTTTGGCGACCGGCGGTGCTTTCGCGGCCTCATCCTCGTACGCCCAGAGCTGTTCGCCGCTATTTAGATCGTAGGCGTAATAGGTTTTGGTTATGGGGCTTGCAACGAAGATCTTGCTTTCATGGATGATCGGGGCGCCTGATTTATTGTTTTTGACGAACTGGCCCGTCCCCCAGTTATCTTGCCAGGCCATTTCACCGGTAGAGATGTCTAATGCATAAATTTCATGCTCCAATTCCCCGTCCTTGTTGGAGACCAATCCCGTGGTGATGACCAGACCGTTGCTGACTGCCGGTGGCACATCATCGAGACCCATGTCGACATCGGGAAATTCAGTCTGCCATTTCATGTCATCTTTCTTCAGATCATATGCCGAGAAAGTATAGGGGAGGGGGCCGCTGCCGCCGACATAGAGCGTAGCCTCATGGATGTTCGGGGAGGACATGCTGACGGTGGATCCGATGTCTTCCTTATGGATGAGCGCCCCTTCATCGAGTGTCAGCTTATACAAAGTGCGGTCGCCGGTCGTAATGTAGAGGTGATCTTTGTATATGGCAGGAGTGGGCATGACCTCGCCCCTTGTCTCATAGCGCCACACCAGCTTCCCGGTATCTGCATCAAGTGCCATGACGCCACTCTCCCCAGTGCCTCGGATCGCCCTGTGCCGAAACAGATTATGGAGCCCGAAATTTTTGAAGAAGCTGTAGGCCCGGTTCTTCTGGAAGAACCTGTTGCCGTAGCCGACGTACACCAAACCTTCGTGATAGATGGCCTCAGAGTGTATCCAGTTTGGCGCCGTATTGTGCCACACCCGCTTACCGGTTTCTAGGTCGAATGCCATGACATCACCTGAGTTATGGTTGCCGATGAACACTTTGCCATCTGCCACCACCGGCGTCACCCGCACTTCGTCTTCCGTCTCCAATGTCATATACTCAAGCGGTTCATGGCCTGAATCTATGACGGCATTCTTGTCCGGTGAGAAGCGGTACTGCGTCCACTCCTGTGCCCCGAAGGCCGCAGCAGAAGCGTTTTCTGCACCAGTGTGAGAAATCACAAACAGCGTGCTGGCAGCGATTAAATATTTCAAGAATTTTTTCATTTTCATCATACCCTTCAATTTGTGTGCCAATTGTAAATTTTACGTTTAGCATGTACTCTGTTAGGATATAAAACATAAAAGGGAAAAGGGAGCTAAAATACATATGGAAATTGAAAATAAAATAACAGATATGGAGAGAACGGAACTCGACAGTACAATGTCAAAACGTTTCGTTTGGGCAGTGGCCTACGGTTCAAGCATCGGTTGGGGGGCATTTATCCTGCCTGGGGATTGGCTATTGTCCTCTGGGACGCTCGGTTCCACACTTGGCATCACCATTGGTGGTATCCTGATGCTCATCATCGCGGTGGCGTATGGAGGACTGACGACACGCTTTCCGGTGTCCGGCGGTGAATTCGCCTTCAGTTACGTCGGTTTCGGTAAGTATGTGAGCTTTATCGCTTCATGGTTCCTGGCACTCGGCTACATATCGGTGGTCGCTTTGAATGCCAGTGCCTTCAGCCTACTGTTTAAATTTATTTTACCCGATTTCCTGGAAATAGGCTATCTCTATACGATTGCCGGCTGGGACGTCTATATCATGGAGGTCATACTGTCATCACTCGTACTGATCCTGTTTGCCTTCATCTCGATCAAGAGTAGCGGATTATCCGGTAATCTCCAATTCATCTTTGCATTATTTATGGCGATCGTCGTTACAATCCTGTTCGCCTGGTCGTTCTTTTCTGGAGAGTTTCAACTGACGAATGCAAAGCCGCTGTTCAACAGTGACAATGGCATCTGGACTTCGATCATTCTGATTGTCGCCATTGCCCCGTGGATGTATGTTGGATTCGACAATATCCCGCAAGCTGCTGAAGAGTTCAACTTCAGTCCGGATAAGACGTTCAAGCTTATCGTCTTCGGTATCGTGGCTTCAATCGTCACGTACGTACTGATGATTCTGGTAACGTCATGGGTCTATCCTGATGAGCAGACGATGGGGGGCGCACTTTGGGTAACTGGCTCGGTCGTCCAGAGTTCAATGGGTGGCATCGGCATGACGATGCTTGCACTCGCCATCTCATTCGGTGTGTTCACTGGGCTTAACGGATTTTATATGTCATCATCACGCCTGCTGTTCGCGCTGGGGCGTGCGAAGTTCATCCCGTCCGTCTTCATGAAGGTCGGCAAGAGCAAGACGCCTTATGTGGCAATCCTTTTTGTAATGGCCGTCTGTCTGTTAGCCCCTTGGCTTGGACGTACTGCCTTGAGTTGGATTGTCGACATGTCATCTACGGGTGTATCGATTGCCTTCCTCATCACCAGCCTGGTCGCTGTGAGATTCTTTAGGGTTAAGGATAACTATAATCTCCTCTACGTCATATTTGGTGTGCTCGGTGCCATCATATCGCTGGCCTTCCTTGTACTTCTGTTGTATCCGGGCTCACCGGCGTCGCTCTCTGCCCCGTCCTACTGGGCTTTGGCGGCCTGGACGGTACTTGGACTGCTGTTCTTCCTGTTCCAATTCAAAAGGTTGAACGCGTTGACGAAAGAAGAATTAGACTATTTGATATTGAACGAAGAAGAATGACTTAAAAGGCTCCCTGATTCATCTGAACTGTACCCCATAATATGGACAGTTTATAAAAAGAGCTCTAGGCAGCTAGAAGATGATCTCGGTATTGTACTGGGGTCATCTTATTTAATTTCCACTGATATCTCTTGTTATTATATTTCTCTATATATTGATTCACTTCATCATTGAGTTGGCTTAAGTTCTCGCATAATTCATGGTCTACCATATCTTTAAAATGACCAAAAAATGATTCCATTGGAGCGTTATCCCAACAGTTTCCTCTTCGCGACATCGATTGAAGAAGGCCAGCTTCTTTCACTCTGGATTGAAATTTAGGGTGAGTGTAATGAAATCCCTGGTCAGAGTGAATCATTGCTTCGGGATGAAAACTTCCAACGGCTCCTTCCAGTTTTTCTAATGTTCGATAAACAATATCCATCTCTAAGGAAGTAGAGATATGATGAGCGACAATTTCCTTGGTCGCACTATCTTTAACACATGATAGGTAAGCCTTTTGGCCTTTCCCATAATAGGTATAAGTGATATCTGTTAAAAAGACTCTTCCAGGTTCCTGTTGATTGAATTCCCGGTTTAGATGGTTGGGGCACGTACGGTGTTCTTGGGTCGCTTTCATCATTTTTTTATAAGGTTTGGCTTGTCTAATCTTTGCCGTAAGTCCGAATTTCTTCATTAATCTTCGAATTTTCTTATGATTCATTAAGAGGCCATAGTCATTTTCAAGCTCCATCTTAATTTGTAGAGCACCTACTTTTTCTTGGTTCTGCGTAAAGATGAATCGAATCATCTCTATATCCTTTTCATCTTTTTGACCTCTCATCTGTCTTTGCGGCTTACTCTTTAACCACGCATAATATCCACTTCGGCTCACTCCCGTAAATGAACATAAGAATGAGACCATATGACTTAAAGAATATTTACGGATGGTCTGTTCAATCAGTTGATAAACTTCAGTTGGAGCTATTTTCACTTCTTTTTCATCGCCTGCCTTTCGAGTTCGTCTAGCTTTTTTAGAAATTCATTTTCAGCCTCTAAATACTTAATACGAGCTTCAGCTTTCTTTAGCTTTTCTTCCGCAGACAGTTCCTTGGAAGAAGGGCGGCCTGTGCCACCTTTCCCTCTACGTTCTCCTTCAAGACCTAGTTCTCCGTACTTTTCAAAAGTGTCTCGCCAACGCTTTAAGCAACGTTTAGGTCGATCCTTCCCAATTATATTTAAATTAAATCCGTGTTCCTCAAAGATCTGACTTGGGAACTTGCCAGTCTGGTATTCCTGAATCGCAACTTTCTTAAAAAATGGGTGATAGGTGATGGACCGTTCTGAAACCTTTACCACATTAGGATTGGCCTCCAATTGTTTCATTTCGACATTTGAATATATTTTTTTACTCATAGTCACTCTCCGTTCAAAAACTTATATTCATTATAAACGGCTTTACTTTCTAGAAACAGAAATAACCCGAATAACGGAACACTTTTTTATAAGTGTCCATTATTCGGGTTATAGTCCAATTCATCAGGGGGTCTTCTTCTTTATTTGAGGCAATGAAAATGCTTTTTGAGATATTACAGTTGTGTTACAATGGGTGGGATATGAAGATAAGTGACTCTTAAGCAGAGGAGACGACCCAAGTGAAACCGATATTAACCATTTTCGCCATACTGCTGTTAAGTGCATGTACATCTAGGGCGGAACAGAATATTGGCTTTGAGGATTTCAAAGCCGAAAGGCCGACACCCAGCATAATTAATCATGAAAACTTGCAGTTGGCCGAATCCTCCATCAATGATGTAGAGGCAGCCGAACTGAATACAGTAGCCGTCATAAATCAGACAGACGGTAAAAATATAGATGACTTTTATACGCAGGAGGAACAGGATAACTTGAGTGCAATGGTTGATCATCTGGAACAGATCCAGCAGGATGTGGTGGGAATCTGGACCGATGATTTCAGTCCACTGAAAAAAAAGTATCAATGGGCAGCTCTCGACCCGAATGAATTGGCCCCTGCTTTGGAATCACTGCATGAATCCTACAATACTCTCGAGATGGAGTTGGATGGCATGCAGATTCCTGAATATCTGAAACCGGTCCATGCCGAGTATTTTGAACAGCTGAAGTCGGATTTGGGATTGGCGATCTCAAACCGTACCTTGGCACTGATCGAGTTCAAGCTTATGAATCAGGAAGAAGAATACGATATGAACGAAACAATGTTCGATGTTCATATGCGCAATAGCAGAAAATACATGTCCAATGCTTCAGACACGATCAATCATTTGGAAAATCTGAAATCTGCCTTCCATGACGAAGATCGGTATATTGTGACGGAGAAATAGAAAAAAGGGTGGTTCCTATAGGAACCACCCTTTTTGTTATGAACGACAATTACTTTTCTTCATCGTTCTTGTTTTCTTCGTCACCGTCGATGCCGTACTTGTCGACGATGCTGTCGCCTTTTTCGCTGACTGTATCCCATTTGTCACCAGCGCCTACCTTATCAGCGTGCTGATCGCCGAAT
Source organism: Salinicoccus jeotgali (assembly GCF_055379195.1). Taxonomy (NCBI): domain Bacteria; kingdom Bacillati; phylum Bacillota; class Bacilli; order Caryophanales; family Staphylococcaceae; genus Salinicoccus; species Salinicoccus jeotgali. Next base: position 666,202 of record NZ_AP043830.1, read on the forward strand.
TCTTTGGCGTTGTCCCATTTTTCGGAGACATTCTCACGTGTATCTTTGTCTTTCGCTTTGTCGACCAAGTCTTTTGCTTTGTCGAATAATCCTTTTTTCTCTTCTGCCATGAATAATCCACTCCTTCTATAAGAATCTAAACTGTCTTTCAAGCTACATTAAACAGTACCTATATATACAGGTTATTAAACATAAAAATGAAAATAGGGAAAATCACTGCAATAAGCAGTGATTTTCTATAATTATTTTTTATCGTTATCGAAAGCGTCTGTTGCCTTATCTTTTACATCGTTCGCTGCGTCTTTCACTTTGCCTTCTGTTTCTTGGCGTTTACCTTCTTCTTTAGTCTTTTCATCATTCATAAAATCTCCGGCAGCCTTTTTGGCTTTACCCATCAATTGATCTTTTTTGCTTTCTTCAGCCATATTAACACCCCTTAAAATTTTTCGTTACACCATTACAATGCCCGAATCCATAAGAAAATAAACATTTCCTTGTTATATCCGCTGAAATTGTCTTTGCTATCATGTAGTATATGGTTTCAGAAGGTATAAATGACAGGGGTGGAGAAATGTTTGCGATAAATGGAAGGTTCAATCAGACCTTCAGGGAATTTGATACGTATAAGAAACTGGGGATCGTCAGCTTGACGACTTCACGGCATAAAGAGAGTGTAAAACATCTGAGACGAGGCGATGAATTCGCATTGTATAGCACTAGACAAGGTTTCCTTGGCATCGGTCGGGTGGTGGAACCCGCCGTCCCATTTGAAGCATTTGAAATGTACTCGGGCGGTAAACTGATCGAGTATGATGAATATCCCTTCAAGGAAATCCAGCGCATCAATCCGCATTTTGGAAAAGAGGAATATGTATTGCGTGTGGAGTGGTTGACTGTCGTCGATTCGGATGATGATGGCCTGATGATCGGCGAATATGAAGCGGCTGATCCGGTCACGCAAATGGACGCCGACATGACCCAACGTGTGCGTAGTGCATTTGATCTTAAGTGATAAAAAAACCCTCCAAGATGGAGGGTTTTGTCATGAAGCTCTTTTGGAGAGCAGCATTTCTCCTGCTTCCGTCAATTCTATATTGCTATAGTAGAAATCATAGTCGAATGGTGTCAGTATAAGCAGTCCTTTTTGGGCCATAAGCTGCATATGGAAGTCGACGGTCCTTATATCATATTCGGCCATGCTCGTATTCGGATAGTCAAACAGATCATTTTTGACATTATATAATATTTTATATTCAAGTTCAGTATCGTAAGAAAAATTCATATCATCACTCCTGATATAGTATTATAGGAACGTATGTTCTTAATGTCAAACAAATCATTGCTATATACGTTAAATGCATATTTTATGTTTAAGGCGTGATGACATGTGGAATACTATATAATGTAACGAAAGATATTTAAGGAGTGATTCAGTTTTGACTAAAAAAGTCGCTATACTGATGACGGATATGGTAGAAGATATCGAATATACGAATCCAGTAGAAGCCATCAAAGCAGATGGCCATACAGTGGAGGTCATTGCACCGGAAGCTGGTGAACTGGAAGGTAAACAAGGCGGTAAATTTAAAGCCGATAAAGGTATAAATGACGTACAACCAAGTGATTATGACGCAGTGTTCATTCCAGGTGGCTTCTCGCCGGACCTGTTGCGTTCAGATGAAGAGGGGCGTTTCGGCAAATTTGCCAAACACTTCCTCGAAGAGGATAAGCCGACTTTCGCAATCTGTCACGGTCCGCAAGTGCTGATCGACACGGATATGCTGAAAGACCGCAATATCACATCCTTCATTTCTGTACGGAAGGACTTGGAGAACGCAGGTGCGAAAGTGCACGACAAATCAGTCGTAGTATGTGGCAACCTCGTATCCAGTCGTCAACCGGACGATCTTGAAGACTTCAACCGTGAAGTAAAGGCACAGTTGGATAAATAAAACACCCCATTGAAAAAGGTGGATCCATTTAAGGATCCACCTTTTTTATATTGCATGACGCTGTTGGAAACTGAACCGCAACAAAAAGCAGTGGACGAAAGGAGGTTACTCCACGGTAATTGTCCGTGCTTTCGCATGCGGATCTCCGAAATGGTCGAATGTGGCATAGGCGATTGTATATTCGCCTGGAGTTTCCGTATCGACTTCGCCTGAAATATGGAGGCGGTAGGTGATGTCGCTGCCGTCGACGTCTATCACCTGGACACCTTCTTTCGGATCGAAATCACTCCCTTGTTCAATCGTCTGGTCATCCAGTCCAAAGAAAGTGATTGCGGAACCCGCTTCTGATTCTTCTGCCTCATCCTCATCCTTGCCTGCAAGCTGGGACTCTGTCGGCGGGACCAGTGGGACGCGGTCACCTGCTCCATTCACCACGTCCACCATCCTCGTATAAGTGGACCAGTAGTTGCGGCTGTTCTCTACACGATAGGTGACCGTGTAGCTGCCTGGGCGGCTGGTGTCGACATTATTTTTGGTTACCTCTATATTGCCGGTGATGTTGCCATCGTATTGATCGACGGCATAGACGCCTGCCCTGGGATTAAATCGGCTGCCCACCTGGACGTTGAAGTTGCCTTTGACCCCTTTAATGGCCGGTTGATTGCCATTATGGGCGGCAATTTCTTCTTCCATCATCGGTCCCTCATAATCGGCATATCTGGAATCGGTTTCGCTACTTTCTTCGTTGGAGTCCGCCTGCTGCACCTGGAGTTCCTCGTCGAGGAGTTCTCCGGTGATGGGGGCGACGGGGAGAAGACCTGCTAAAAATTTTACGATTGTACTTGAGTCCATCGTATTCACCTCAATATCGGTTTAGGGATGATATCCCGCAAAGTATGTTTATCAAGTTCTGCAAGATATGCCTTCAATGCATCATTTAAGACAAAGCGTAACCCGCAGATAGGCGTCAGAATGCATTCATTGCCTTCCGAAAAACATTCTGCCATGTGGAAGTTATCTTCTGTCCGTCTGACGACTTCGCCGACATTTATCTCTTCTGGTCTACAGTTTAGCATAATCCCGCCACCTCGGCCACGTACAGTCTTGATGTATTCAAGCTTTGCCAGATGGTGGACCACTTTCGTCAAATGGTTTCTCGAGATGTTATAAAACTCTGCAATATCATCAATCTGCATTTTTTTATCTTCATTCATGCCGAGGTACATGAGCACTCTTAGGGAATAGTCCGTATATAATGTCAATTTCATTGCGATCAACTCCTCGCAATGATTATACACGGATTCGCAGAATCAATAAATAGAAGGGTCTTGCAGTGGGAACTTCTGTGAACAATTTGTGAAAACTTCTACATATACCTTGTAAAGAAAAGGATTACCCTTTATTATAAAGATGCATAAGAAATATATCTTTAAAAATTAAAGGGGTTCTGTTAATGATTACTGAAACTAAAAAAGATATCATCAAAGCGACGATTCCAGTATTGGAAGAGCATGGCACTACAATCACGTCCGTATTCTATGGAAGAATGTTCGAGGCACACCCTGAACTTTTGAATATCTTCAATCAGACAAACCAGAAAATAGGAGATCAGCCTAAAGCACTTGCGATGACGGTTCTCGCTGCTGCTAAACATATTGATAACCTGGATGCGATCGTACCGCATGTAGTTGGCATTGCGCACAAGCACCGTGCTTTGCAGATCTTGCCAGAACACTATCCAATCGTAGGGAAATATCTACTCGAAGGCATCAAGGAAGTGCTTGGCGATCAGGCGACTCCTGAAATCATCGATGCTTGGGGCGAATACTACAACCAGATTGCCCAAGTCTTCATCGATGTCGAAAAAGACATGTATAAGGATGCTGCATGGGATGGCTTCAAGCCTTTCATGGTCAAAAAGAAAGAAGTCATGACACCTGAAATCGTCAGATTCACAGTAGATTCTGATGATGTCGATAAAACATTCACAGCAGGCCAGTACATCACAGTCAAAGTACAGCCTTCAGGATATCCGTATGACGCACTTCGCCACTACTCGATCTGCTCCAATTCAACTGAAGACGGTATCACTTTTGGTGTCAAACGTGAAATGGCAGGCGGCGAAAAAGGTGTCGTTTCGAACTACCTGCATGACGGTATCGAAGAAGGGGATGTCCTCTATCTTTCTGCCCCTGCCGGGGACTTCAAAGTCGAGGAAGACCACGACAAACTGCTCTTCATCGCAGGCGGCGTCGGTGCCACACCAGTGATGGCAATGGCAGAAGATGCGATTGAAAAAGGCAAAGATGTAAAATTCGTCTACAGTGCAATCAACAAGGATTTCCAGCCATTCAAAGACCAGTTTGCTTCACTAGAAGAGAATGGTGCCGACATTACAGTAAAATACAGTGAGCCGGACGGCTATCTGAACCGTTCCGACTTTGGAGAACTCGATGGCCGACAAGTGTACATCTGTGGTTCCATGCGCTTCATGGATACAATGATCGCAGAGTTGGATGCACTGGGTATCGATGAATCCCGCATCCACTTCGAGCCATTCGGCCCGAAAATGAGTCTCCAGACTGTCTAGGTTTCCAACCTGAATCATCCAACACATTTCATATAGACATATACACCCATCCGCCCCTAATCGGATGGGTGTATTTTTGTATGTGTTTTTGTTTATATTATGTTTATATCATTGTGATAAGATATTTACGGAAGGAGTGGGGAGACGTGCAGAAGGTGATGGTAGTGGAAGACGATCCGCATATCAGGCAACTTGTATCCATATATCTTAAGCAGGATGGCTACAAAGCCATATTGGCAGAATCGGCGGACGACGCGCTTGGCCAACTTGAGGATGATGAAGTGGATCTCGCTGTTGTGGATGTCATGATGCCAGGTATGGATGGCTTCAAGCTTACTGAGATACTAAGTGGTGACCTGGATATTCCGGTCATTCTGCTTACGGCCAAGGGTCAGCTGGAAGATAAAGGACGCGGGTTTACAGCAGGAGCTGAGGACTACATCCTCAAACCATTTGAACCGGAAGAGCTTATCTACAGGGTGCGGGCCGTGCTCAAGCGCACACAGCCGGACAGCCATTCAGTGTTGAGCTACAACGGGGTCGTCCTTGACCGCATCCATTACGAGGTCAGGGCCCATGATAAGACGTTCATGCTGCCGGTCAAGGAACTCGAGCTGTTTGCCTGTCTGATGGAGACTCCAGAGCGGGTGGTGACCCGTGATTATCTTGCAGAAGCGGTGTGGGGAGACATTGAATCGGGTGCCTACACGATCAATACACATATCAACCGGCTCAGGCAGAAGCTTGAGAAGCACCGTGTGCCTCTTGAGATCGTCACCGTCCGTGGCATTGGCTATAAATTGGAGGGGGAGGCATGAAACAGTCCCTGAACAGAAAATTCATAATCGGGCTGGTCATCGTCATCGCTTTAAGCGCATTGACTGCATTGCTTGCAGCAAATATCCTCTATATGCTCCACTCGAAGCCAAAGATGGATCAGGCACTTGTCGACACTGCGGAAACTTTCGTCGCAGGTCTGGAAAAGGCTGACATGACTGAAGCAGTGCTCGATGAGCATCTGCAACTCTTTACATCCCTCGGTTATCAAGGAGCTATAGTAAAGCGGGAAGATGTAGAGGGGAAAGATTCTGATGTGGTCGATTTTGACACTGCTGCCGTCACTTTAGCGGGTGAGCCATTCGACCGGACGGAACTCTCTTTGGCAAATGTCCGGGATGTCATGGATGGTGGTGTATACCAGGGCGAAGCGGCAACGCTTGCCAATTGGTTCATGATGGGCCATTTCATGAATGATGTAAGGAATACGGTTGGCGTCCCGCTTGAGGTTGAAGGGGGACAGTATGCCCTCTTCATCAAGCAGGACAGTGCCTTGATGTTCAGCGAATTCCATATCATTGGATTGGTTTTTTTCTTGACCGTCTTCATAGTCGGTCTCATATCGATCATCATAATGTCCCGGCGTATGGCGACGGTGCTCGGGAGGTTGTCTACGGCGGCGGATGAAATCAGAAGGGAGAACTTCGATTACGCTATCGAGCCGGAAAACTATGCACCGGATGAAATCGGTCAACTGGCCGTCAGTCTCGACGCCATGCAGGGACAGTTGAGTGAGAACCGCTATATGCGGCAGAAGTTCATCAGTGATGTCACCCATGATCTGCAGTCGCCGCTGCTCAATATCCAAGGCTATTCCAAGCTGATGATGGATCAGGACTTGCCTAAGGGACTCCGCCAGCCGGCGGAAGTGGTCCACCAGGAAGCGAGGCGCCTGTCTGCACTGGCCAGGCAATTGACGGTACTCAACCGCTTTGACGATCAAACGTATCAGGTGAAGCATGAAGAAATCAGGCTCGACCGACAAGTGCAGGAAGTCATCCGTGCATTTTCATGGCGTCTCGATCAGGAAGAGATAGATTTGTCCTATACCCTTGATGAGGTATCGGTCAAGTCCGATCCGCATCTGCTCTACAACGTCTGGGATAACCTTGTGTCGAACGCCATCAAGTACTCGGGGCCGGGTGATGAAATATTCATCAGGCTCACTGACGCAGGTGACCGGGTGAAAGTGATTTTCAGCGATACGGGAGTGGGTATCAGAAAAGAAGATATGGACCAGCTGTTCGAGCGTTTCTACCGCGTGGACCAGTCGCGTTCGACGAATGGTTCAGGCCTTGGGCTTGCGATCGTCAAGGAGACGCTTGATATGCTTGGAGGCGAAGTGGAAATCGAGAGTGAATTTGGTTCAGGCACGACATTTACAATTACATTGAAGAAATAACAGGAGGATTTATAATGGAAAGAAAATGGGGCATTAATTTTATCAGGGTGGCAGCGGCATTTGGGCTGCTCGGTGTATTCATCGGTTCGCAGATGGCGGGGGAGATGGATTACGCGATCCGGCCGATTCACACGCACGTACTTCTGGTGGGCTGGCTTTCCATGTTTGCATGGGGAATCTTCTACAGCGTCTACACGGTGCGGCATAAAGTGCTTGTGCATATCCATGGTGTAACGGGTATTTTGGGGGCGGTGCTGCTGACTGTCGGCATGTATTTCTATATGCTTGATCCATTCAATATGAATGAAACGTTCACAACAGTCCTGTTCATCGTCGGCGGCAGCGTACTGCTGCTTGCCTTCCTGATGTTCCTTGTCATCACCTTCTTCGTCGAACCGCGTACAGAAAAATAAAATAATCGCTCCCCTTTTAAGGCACAGGGGAGCGTTTTATGTTTTAATGCATATTAAGAATATATCAAATCCATGATACGGAAATGAGGTGGGACGCTTGGCCTACATATTGCTTATAATCGGTTTCGTCCTTCTGATCAAGGGCGCAGATTACTTTGTGCAGGGCGCTTCGAATATTGCAGTCAAACTTAATGTGTCGCCGCTGCTTGTCGGCTTGACAATCGTCGCGCTTGGGACGAGTTCCCCGGAGGCGACCGTCGCCATCCTCGCGGCTTTGGATGGCAGTGCAGGCGTTGTCCTCGGCAACGTCATCGGCAGTAACATCGTAAATATGACTGTTGTGGTCGGCTTGACGGCGGTCATCGCCCCGCTTACGGTACAGAGTGAAACAGTGCGCAAAGAGATTCCCTTCGCCCTGCTCGGGGCGGTTGTGATGATGGTCCTTATGATGGACACATTCCTCCAAGATAGCCCGAGCAATGCGATTACACGTGGAGACGGCATCATCATCCTGCTGTTTTTCCTGATATTTCTGTACTATGTATTTGAAATGGCACGCAAAAACCGGTCCGGTACAGTGGCTGAAGCACCAACCGACTACGGCGAGCCTTGGTGGAAGAATATCCTATTCACTTTAGGCGGCTTGGCCGCCATCATCATCGGAGGTGAAATGGTCGTGTCCAGCGCGACTGAAATCGCCTTGGCACTCGGCATGAGCGAGGCGCTGGTCGGCTTGACGATTGTGGCAGTCGGGACCTCCCTGCCGGAAATCATGACTTCTGTAACCGCCGCATTGAAGGGTAAGGGGGATATGGCAATCGGCAACGTGGTCGGCAGCAATATCTTTAACATATTCTTCGTCACCGGTACTGCTGCGACCGTAAGTTCGATAGCCGCAGAATCGAAACTGTTCCTGGACGGCTTTGTCATGGTTGGTTTGACCGTGCTGCTTCTGATATTTTCGCGGACGCACTTCTCCATCGGCAGAAGGGAAGGGGCGTTCATGCTGGTGGCATACACGGCTTATCTCACTTATATCATCATTCGAAATTGAATAGTGGACGGTGACGGACTAAACCCCGGCTGGATCTGATGACAATCAGATCCAGCCGGGGTTTTTGGCGTCATTTGGATTGGTTCTGCCTTTTGGCGGCGATCAGTGTGTTGTTTAGTACCATGGTGATTGTGAGCGGGCCGACGCCGCCCGGTACTGGGGTGATGTAGCTTGCAGTCTCACTGGCGGAATCGAAGTCGACATCACCGACGAGCTTGCCATCTACGACGCTGTTGCCGACATCTATGACGATGGCGCCTTCCTTCAGATGTTCACCTGTAATGAGGCCCGGCTGTCCGACGGCGCTTACTATGACGTCATAGTCTTTCAGCTTATCGGTCATATTACGGGTGCGGGAGTGCATGAGTGTGACCGTGGCGTTCTGATCGGTCAGCAGTTTTGCGACCGGCTGCCCGACGATATGTGAGCGTCCGATGACGGCGACATCCTTGCCTTCTAGTGGACCTGTATGCTTGAGGAGCTCCATTATGCCAAGTGGTGTACATGGTGCGAATGTCTCTTGTCCGGTGTAGAGGCGTCCAATGTTGATAGGGTGGAAGCCGTCGACATCTTTATCTGGGGCAATCGCCTCCAGCACCTTTTCTTCGCTGACCTGGCTAGGAAGCGGGACCTGGACAAGGATACCATTGACTGTATCATCATCATTCAGCCGTGCGATGATGTCCAGCACTTCCTGCTCAGTCACCGTTCCGTCGAGCTGCACAATTTCTGAAGTCATGCCAATCTTTTCGGCTGCCTTATTCTTTGACCGCACGTAGCTGAGAGATGCGCCATCGTCGCCTGCGATGACGACGGTCAAGTTGGGTGTCGTACCTGCTTCCTTCAACTTTTCGACTTCGGCGGCAAGATCAGCGCGGTAGTCCTTCGCTATTTCTCTGCCGTTCAATAGTTCTGCTGTCATATGAAAGCCCTCCTGGTTTCTATCTATTTCTCCTCCATTATCCAACAACTGAGCATAAATTTCCAGATTGAAGACCATAAAATTCTGAAATCAATAGAGTCCAATCAGAGTGTATTGCCGTATAATAAATCTGTAAGGCAAAAATAATTTAGTCTATATACAAACTATATTAATATAAAATAATTTATTGTTCGTTTTTGAGTTGATTATATAGAACTCTATTGTTAAACTGAATCTGAAGAAATAAACATCCGGATAAAAGAGAGGGTTTCGTTTATGACAGTAGGAGTGATTATGGGAAGTTCTTCAGACTGGTCGACGATGAAACATGCGTGCGACATGCTGGATCAGCTATCCGTCCCTTATGAAAAGAAAGTGGTCAGTGCCCACAGGACACCTGAAATGATGATGGACTACGCCAGGGATGCAAAGGATCGGGGCATCAAAGTGATCATCGCGGGTGCAGGGGGTGCCGCTCATCTGCCCGGCATGGTAGCGTCGATGACGCACATACCGGTCATAGGCGTCCCGATCGAATCGAAGGCGCTGAATGGCCTCGACTCACTGCTGTCCATCGTCCAGATGCCAGGCGGCATCCCTGTCGCGACAACGGCGATAGGTAAGGCGGGAAGCACGAATGCAGGCATACTCGCGGCAAAGATGTTGGCGATTGGCGATGATGCCCTCTACAGCCGACTGGAAGCCTATACGGAGACTTTAGAAGAGAAAGTGGAGGGAATGCAGAATGAGCTCGATTGAACTAGGCGGTACGATAGGCATAATAGGTGGCGGGCAACTCGGAAAGATGCTTGCGCAGAGCGCTTTAAGGATGGGGTATAGGGTCGCGGTGCTCGACCCTTCTGAAGATGCGCCGGCGAGAAGTACTTGTCATACATTCATCCATGCGGAATTCAGTGATTTTGAGTCACTTAAGGAACTATGCAGATTGTCGGACATCGTCACATATGAATTCGAGAATATCGATGCCCACATACTGCGCACCTTAGTGGATGATTACCATATCCCCCAAGGTGCTGAGACGGTTCTGACGCTGCAGAACAGGGATTACGAGAAGACGGCGATAGAAGAGGCGGGTGCGGCCATCGTTCCTTATGCGAAAGTATCGACACGAGACGCACTCGCGTCATTCGCCGACACCAATGGCTACCCTGTCATCGTCAAGACCGCAACGGGCGGCTATGACGGCAAGGGTCAGATGGTGATCGAATCACAGGCGCATATGGAAAGCATCGAGGTTCCATTCGATCAGGCAGAATGGGTTGCCGAAAAATACTTGCAGTTGGAACGCGAAGTATCATTGACTGTCGCCAGAAGTACGACAGGCCAAGTCGAATATTTCCCACTTCAGGAAAATCTGCACAAGGACCAGGTCCTCTACCGCACAATCGCACCGGCAGGTGTTGATGCGCAATATACAGCCAAAGCGCAGGAAGCGGCACGTAAAATCATGGATAAGCTGCATTTCACCGGCGTGTTCACGATAGAATTCTTCATCGGTCAGGACGGCGCGCTGTATGTGAACGAAATCGCCCCGAGGCCCCACAACTCAGCCCACCATACAATCGAATCATGCAACATCAGCCAGTTTGATGCACATATACTGGCGATCCTCGGCCATCCGATGCCTGCCGTTCATCAGCACCAGCATGCAGTCATGATGAATCTGCTCGGTGCCGATCTCGACCGCCTTGAACAGACGCTTTTCACAAATCCGGAGTGGCACGTCCACGTCTACGGCAAGACAGCGCGCAAGCCGGCAAGGAAAATGGGGCACGTGACGGTGCTCACTGACGATGTCTTAGAAACACTTGATCGGCTGGAAGAGAATTTCATCAAGGAGGAGTCATGATGCTCGTTTACGAAGGGAAGGCAAAACGTGTCTACAGGACGGAAGAAGAGGCATACCGGATTGAATATAAAGATGAAGTGACGGCCGGTAATGGGGAAAAGCACGACTACATGACAGGCAAAGGACGTCTCAATAACCTGATCTCTTCAGGCATATTCGCATATATGAAAAAGCATGGCATCGACTCCCACTATATAGAACGCATCAGTGAGACCGAGCAGCTGGTCAAGCCCCTTGATATCATCCCACTCGAAGTGGTCGTACGGAACTATGCCGCGGGCAGCATAGTCAAACGTCTTGGCCTCAAAACACATCAGCCGATGACCCCACCTTTAGTCGAGTTCTTCTATAAAGAAGACGCACTCGGCGATCCGCTTCTCACGGATGACCATATCGCCATGCTCAACCTCGCAAGTGTGGCGGAAGTCGCCCACCTTAAAGCGCAGGCCCTTAAGATCAATGAAGTGTTGACAGCGATGATGAAGGAAATGGGGCTGTCGCTGATCGACTTCAAGATCGAGTTCGGCAAAGATCGTGACGGTGTCATTATGCTCGCAGATGAAATCTCGCCGGATACATGCCGCATCGTGGATATGGAGAGCAAAGAGAATTTCGATAAAGACGTCTACCGCAACAGTACAGGATCACTGATTGACACCTACAGGGCATTTTATAAAAAGATGGAGGCACTCATATAATGAAAAAGATTGAACTGATCGTCACACTGCAGCCGCAAGTATTGGATACACAAGGTGAGGCCCTGAACCGGGCGGTCCACGAACTGGGGCATGAGGAAATCAACGACATCCGTGTCGGCAAGGTGCTCTACTTCGACATCGATGAAACAGACGAGACGAAAATCGATGAAAGCGTCCGTCGGCTGTCCGAGAAACTATTCGCCAATACAGTCATCGAAACATATTCCTATACTATCATCGACGAGGTGGCTGAATGATGAAATTCGCTGTGATACGCTTTCCAGGATCGAACTGTGACAGGGATATGCTGAACGCTATCCTGAAGTCCGGCGGGGAAGCGGACTACGTCGATTACCGGGAGACGTCGCTTGAAGGTTATGATGGTGTCCTGATTCCAGGTGGCTTCAGTTTTGGGGACTATTTGAGGAGCGGTGCGATGGCTGCTGTGGCACCGGTGACGAAAGCAATCGTCGAAGCGGCAGAAGCCGGCAAGCCGGTAGCTGGCATATGCAACGGCTTCCAGATACTGACTGAGATCGGCCTGTTGCCAGGTGCGCTCATATTCAATGACACCCACACATTCATCTCAAGGGATGAAAAGCTGAAAGTGTCCAACAACCGCACTGCATTCACAACGGGTTATCAGCCTGATGAAACGGTAACTTTTCCGATTGCGCATGGGGAAGGGCATTACTACTGTGATGATGAGACTTATGACACGCTCAAGCAGAATAATCAGATTGTCCTGGAATACATGGACAACCCGAACGGCTCGCGCGGCGACATTGCAGGCATCATCAATGAAGCGGGCAATGTCCTCGGCATGATGCCGCACCCGGAACGCGCACTTGAAGCGTTGCTCGGCAGTGATGATGGTAAGAGAATGTTTGAAAATATGGCAAACTGGGAGGCCACTCATAATGAAATTCAATGAACCGACAGAACAGATGATCAAAGACGACAAGCTCTATAAAGAGATGGGCTTGACGGATGCAGAATACAAGCATGTCGTGGAAATACTCGGCAGGGAACCGAACTATACGGAAACCGGCATATTCTCGGTCATGTGGAGTGAGCATTGTTCGTATAAGCATTCGAAACCGTTCCTCGGGCAGTTCCCGACATCAGGGGAACGCGTACTGATGGGACCGGGTGAAGGTGCAGGCGTCGTCGACATCGGCGACGACCAGGCCATCGTCTTCAAAGTCGAATCCCATAACCACCCTTCTGCAGTCGAACCCTACCAAGGGGCAGCGACGGGTGTCGGCGGCATCATCCGCGATATCGTATCGATGGGCGCGCGCCCGATCGGATTATTGAATTCCCTCCGTTTCGGCGAGCTATCTGAACCAAACAACCGTTGGCTGCTCAGAGGCGTCGTATCTGGTATCGGCGGCTACGGCAACTGCATCGGCATCCCGACTGTCTCAGGAGAAGTCGAATTCGATTCTTCATATGACGGCAACCCGCTTGTCAACGCCATGTGTGTCGGGGTCATCGACCACGACCAGATACAAAAAGGGACGGCCAAAGGTGTCGGCAACAAAGTCATCTATGTCGGCCTGAAGACAGGACGGGACGGCATCCACGGCGCAACTTTCGCGTCTGAAGAGTTATCTGAGGAATCAGAGTCGAAGCGTCCATCTGTGCAGATTGGAGACCCATTCACCGGCAAAAAACTGATGGAAGCGACTCTTGACGCCATCAACCAGCCTGAACTCGTCGGCATCCAGGATATGGGGGCGGCAGGTTTGACATCATCAAGTGCCGAAATGGCAGCCAAAGGTGAATCGGGCATGGCGCTCTACCTCGACCAGGTGCCTGTCAGGGAAGACGGCATCTCCCCATACGAAATGATGTTGTCGGAAACACAGGAACGCATGCTGCTTGTCGTACAGGACGGCACAGAGGATAAATTCCTCAAGATGTTCGACGGATATGAACTCGATTCCGCGGTCATCGGTGAAGTGACGGACTCCGACCGTCTGGAACTCTTCTATGAAGGCGAGAAGTACGCGGATATTCCCGTACAGCCACTGTCCGATGAGGCACCTGTCTATGTGCTGGAAGGCAAAAACCCAGGAGTCGACGACAAAACATATGACTACAGTAAAGAAGATCTGAACGCGGCATTCGATGCACTGCTCAGCCATCCGAACCATGGTTCAAAGCGCTATATATATGAACAATACGATAATCAGGTCGGTTCGAACACCATCCAGAAGTCAGGTTTCGGCTCAGGGATCGTCAGAGTGGAAGGGACGGATAAGGCCATCGCGATGACGGTCGACGGCAAGAGCCGCTATGTCTATGCCGATCCGTTCAATGGCGGTAAAGAAGTCGTCGCGCAGGCGTTCAGGGACATCATATCGACTGGTGCACTCCCGCTTGCCATGACTGACTGCCTGAATTACGGCAGTCCTGAAAACCCTGAAATCTACCATCAGCTCGATGCTTCGACGCGCGGTATGGCAGAAGCGTGCCGGACGCTGTCGACACCGGTCGTATCCGGCAACGTCAGCCTATACAATGAATCCAAAGGCACAATACTACCAACGCCGGTCATCGGCATGGTCGGTCTGATAGAAGATGTGCGCTTCATGGAAGACGTCCAGATACAGGCGGGGGATTCAATCTATCTGGTGGGTGAGACACACAAAAGCTTTGCCGGCAGTCAGCTTGAAAAGCTGATTGATGGAGATATTTCGAAGCAGGAACGCCACATCGACCTGGAAATCGAATACAGCCGCGGCATGGATCTCAGGGATCGTCTGAAGAACGGTGGCATCAAAAAGATCGCACCAATTGGCCGTGGCGGCATCGCCATCAAACTGGCGCAGCTCGCAGCCTTCCATCATCTCGGAGTGGATGCATCACTCGATATGGACGGGGAAGATCTCTTTGCAGAAAATGCCTCCCGCTACATCGTCATCGGAGCAGGTGGACAAGACATTGAAGGCGCTGTCGAAATCGGGGTCCTGACAGAAGATGCATTCAAAGTAGCATCGCGTGATATGACGATAGAACGTAGCCTGGACGCCATCTCAAACACATGGGAAGGGGCAATCCCGAAATGTATGACATCCGTGGACTAAATGAAGAGTGTGGCATATTCGGTGTGTACGGCCATCCGGATGCCGCCGAATTGACTTATATCGCACTGCACAGCCTCCAGCATCGGGGGCAGGAAGGGGCCGGCATCGTCTGTTCGAACGAAGAGTACCTTTTCGGCGCACGCGGCATGGGCCTTTTGACCGAAGCGCTCTCCAGGGAACAGCTGGCATCGCTGCATGGCTTTCCGCATGCCATCGGCCATGTAAGGTACGCAACAAGCGGTGGCAGCGAGCTGTCGAACGTCCAGCCATTCCTGTTCAAAAGCCATAAGGGGGACCTTGGCCTTGCGCATAACGGCAATCTTGTCAATGCCATGAGCGTCCGTGAGGCTTTAGAAGACGACGGGGCGATTTTCCAGACTTCATCGGACACCGAAACATTGGCACATCTGATCCGTAAAAATAAAAGCCCGGACAGGAAAACGCGCATCAAGACGGCGCTCAGGCAGATCAAGGGGGCTTTCGCCTTCGTCATCCTGGACGAAGAGGCGTTGACCATCGCCCTGGATGATCATGGTGTGCGTCCGCTCATGCTCGGCATGATAGACGGTGCCTATTGCGTTGCCAGCGAAACGTGTGCCTTCACCGCAATCGGTGCAGAGTACATACGTGATATCGAACCCGGCGAACTGATTACATTGAGTGAAGCAGGCATCGACTTCGACCGTTATACGGACGCGTCGCATCCGAATATGTGCTCGATGGAGTACATCTACTTTGCGCGTGCCGACTCGGAATTCCGCAATACATCCACATACACCATCAGAAAATCGCTCGGTCAGCAGTTGGCTAAGGAAATGGATGTGGATGCGGATATAGTGATCGGCGTGCCGGACTCGAGCCTTGCTGCTGCAAAAGGATTTTCTGAAGAATCCGGAATCCCACAGGAGCAGGGACTGTTGAAAAACCGCTATGTGGGACGGACATTCCTCTCCAAAGGGCAGGAAGCACGCGAGCGGGCAGTGCGCATGAAGCTCTCCCCGGTGCGTGATGTTGTTGAGGGCAAGCGCATCATCGTCATCGATGATTCGATCGTGCGTGGGACGACCAGCCGGTATATCGTCAAGGCATTGAAGAAGGCGGGCGCTAAAGAAGTCCATATGGGCGTCTCATCCCCGCCGCTTAAAAATCCATGCTTCTATGGCATCGATGTCTCAACCCATGCTGAAATCATCGCTTCATCGAAATCGACAGAGGAGATCCGCCGTGAGATCGGTGCTGACTCCTTGAGTTATCTGTCGGTCGACGCGATGCATGATGTGTACCATTCATATGGTTCGAAAGGCCAATGCGATGCCTGCTTTACAGGCAATTATCCAATAGAGATTATCGACCGGCTCCTGCCGCAGGAGAAGGATCAGAAGACGAAAGGGGTATGAGCATGTCAGAACAGTATAAGGATGCCGGAGTCGACATCACGGCCGGATATCAGGCAGTCGATAAGATCCAAGCACATGTAAAACGGACGATGCGTCCGGAGGTCATCGGAGGGATTGGGGGGTTCGGTGCCGCTTTCGACCTGTCACAGCTGAATATGAAAGCCCCTGTCCTTGTTTCCGGCACTGATGGTGTCGGTACGAAATTGAAGCTGGCGATCGATTCAAACCGTCACCGTACAATCGGTGTGGACGCCGTGGCGATGTGCGTCAACGACATCATCACAACCGGTGCAGAGCCACTGTACTTCCTTGATTACATCGCGGTCGATAAGGTCATTCCTGAGCACATCTCCGACATCGTCGAAGGCATTTCAAATGGCTGTACGGACGCAGAATGCGCCCTGATCGGCGGTGAGACCGCGGAGATGGGGGATATGTACGGTGCAGGCGAATATGATATCGCCGGTTTTGCTGTAGGCGCCGTCGAGAAGGATGCCTATATAGATGGGACAGCTGCAAAGCCTGGGGACACGATCATCGGACTGGCTTCAAGCGGCATCCATTCGAACGGCTACAGCCTGGTCAGGAAATGGCTTGCCGACTACTCGGTCGACGTCGAAGGGATGCTGGACGGCAGACCGATCATCGATCATCTGCTTGAGCCGACGCGCATCTATGTCAAGGCGATCAAAAAAGTCAGGGAAGAGATCAGCATCAAGGCGATGAGCCATATCACAGGTGGTGGCTTCATCGAAAACATACCGCGGGCGTTCCCCGGGCATCTGGGTGCAGATATCGATGTGGCGAATGTCGAAGTGCCGAAAATCATAGAATGGCTGATTGAACTCGGCGGCATGGATATGCGGGAGGCATACAATGTGTTCAATATGGGCATCGGCTTCATGATTGCAGTGAACGACAAAGATCAAGCACGCACCTTGGAGATACTGGAAGCCGCCGGAGAGCGTCCGGTAGTGCTTGGCCGCGTGACTGCGGACGGCGGGTTGCGTGTCCATGGCTACTAGAGTTGCAGTATTCGCCTCCGGTGGCGGCACGAATTTCAGCAATCTGGCCCGTCACGCACAAGAGATCGGCATCGAGATCGTCCTTTTGATCAGCGACAATCGTGAAGCCTACGCCTTACGGCGTGCAGAGGCACTCGGCATAGAAAGCCTCGTCTGCACCATCTCCGACTATGGATCGAAGGCGACGCAGGAAGCGGCGATGATAAGGGCGCTTCAACGCCTCGATGTTGAATATATACTGCTTGCAGGCTACATGCGCATACTTGGGGCGGCGTTCATCAGCACATATGAAGATAGGATCATCAATCTGCATCCCTCACTGCTGCCAGCCTTCAAAGGCCGCAATGGCATCGAGGATGCCTATGACTACGGGGTTAAAGTGACAGGAGTGACGATCCATCTTGTGGATGCCGGCATCGATACGGGCCGGATCATCGCCCAGGAGCCTGTACGCATCAATCCTGAAGATTCACTTGAAGATCTGGAGAGGAAGATTCATCAGCTCGAGTATAAGCTGTACCCACAGGCACTCAAAAAATTTTTGGAAGGGGAGAGAAGATGAAGAAAGCACTGATCAGCGTATCCGATAAGAGAGGGCTCGAGCCGTTTGTCCGGGGCCTCTCTCGCAATGGCTATGAACTCTATTCAACAGGCGGCACATTGAAGGCGATAGAATCCTTCGGGGTCCCTGTTGAGAATGTCAGCATGCTGACAGGATTTGAGGAAATATTGGATGGCCGCGTCAAAACGCTGCACCCGGCAGTCCACGCCGGCATACTCGCCAATCGGGATAATGCTGCCCATATGGCGGAACTCGATGAAAAGAATATCGCCCCGATCGATCTGGTGGCGGTCAACCTCTATCCGTTCAAGGAAACGGTCGCAACTGAAGGCGTCACAGAAGCCGAGGCGGTTGAGAACATCGATATCGGCGGACCGACGATGCTGCGGGCGGCAGCCAAGAACTTCAGGCATGTGACGACCATCGTCTCCCCAGAAGACTACGAAGAGGTCATCAGCCGTATCGAATCGGAGACGCTTGACGATACTTACCGGCGTGCACTCATGATAAAAGTGTTCCGCCATACGAATGATTATGACCAGGCGATCGTCAACCACTTCAGCCAGGCTGAGGAATCCCTGCGCTACGGTGAAAACCCGCATCAGACGGCACGTCTGGTCCGGACGACTGAAGCACGCAATACGATATTGAACGCCGATGTCCTAAACGGCAAGGCGCTGTCCTACAACAACTACCGCGATGCGGATGCAGCATTCCAGTTGGCCAAAAAGTTCTTTATGCCGGCAGCAGTCGCGGTAAAACATATGAATCCATGTGGTGTGGGTACGGGAGAAACGATTGCGGAAGCTTTCAAAAATGCCCATGAAGCAGATAGCCAGTCGATTTTCGGCGGTATTGTGGCGCTCAACAAGACGGTGGACCGGGAGACGGCCGAACAGCTGCACTCTATTTTCCTGGAAGTCGTCATCGCGCCGTCCTTCGACGAGGCGGCGCTTGAGGTGTTGACCCAGAAGAAGAACCTCAGATTGCTTGAAGCGGATTTCCATGAGGATGCCCATGCTGAAGAGATGGTCAGTGTCTCGGGTGGATACCTCGTGCAGAGCCAGGACACCGGCGCTCTCGACGAGAGGGACATCAAAGTCGTCACAGAAAAGCAGCCGACGAAAGAACAGTTGACGGCGATGGCGCTTGCATGGGAAGTATCGAAGCATGTCAAAAGCAACGCGATTGTCCTGTCCAATGAACGCCGGACAGTAGGCATCGGGGCCGGACAGATGAACCGAGTTGGAGCGCTTAAGATCGCCATCGATCGCGCTGTGGGGCTCGGGAGCGATGTGGTCATGGCGAGCGATGGTTTCTTCCCGATGCCGGACTCCGTTGAACTGGCCTATGAAAATGGCATACGTGCAGTCATCCAGCCGGGTGGTTCGAAAAGGGATCAGGAATCCATCGACTACTGCAATGCGCATGGCATGACGATGGTATTTACAGGCATGCGGCATTTCAAGCATTAGGACCGGAGCGATTCCGGATTTGATTACATGAACAGAGAGGGGCATTTCCATGAATGTAGCAGTGATCGGCGGAGGCGGACGTGAATATGCACTGGCAAAAAAATTGGCCCAATCGACACGGAGCGATATCGTCTACGCCATCCCCGGAAATGACGGCATGAAAGAATTTGCTGTTACGGTGCCGGAATTGAACGAGACGGATTGCCGGGGCATCGGGGAATTCTGCCTGGATAATGATATCCAGTGGGTGGTCATCGGACCAGAAGCATCTCTTGAAGCTGGGCTTGCGGATCATCTGGAAGAGTTGGGAGTGGATGTATTCGGTCCAAAGAAGAATGAAGCCAAGATTGAGTGCTCCAAAGCTTTCGCCAAAGACATCATGAAGCGGTACGATATTCCGACCGCTTCCCATCGCATGTTCACAGACCAGGACTCGGCACGGGACTATATAAATGAAACTGGTGCACCGGTAGTCTTGAAGAAAGATGGACTGGCGGCAGGCAAAGGCGTGATTGTGGCCATGGACATGGCAGAAGCATTAGCAGGTATAGAGATGTTGAAGCCGGAGCAGGACGCCCCTGTCGTTATCGAGGAATTCCTCGAAGGCGAAGAATTCTCCTTGATGGTGCTGGTCAATGGATCTTATACCCACTCCTTTGAAATAATGGCCCAGGACCACAAACGGGCGTATGACGGGGACACAGGACCCAACACAGGGGGGATGGGAGTCTATGCACCCGTCCATCATATTGATGAATCGCTGAGGCAAGAAGCTGTGGACAAGATTGTGGAGCCCATGGCCCAGGCGATGGTCGATGAGGGACTCGATTATTTCGGGGTACTTTATCTGGGAGCGATCGTCACCCGTGATGGCGTCAAAGTCATTGAATTCAATGCCCGCTTTGGAGACCCTGAAGCCCAAGTCCTTCTGGATCTCATGGAAGATGATTTCATTGATGTGCTGGAGAAGGTTAAGGCCAAGGAACCGTTCAGCCTGACCTTCAGAGACGGCTACAAGGCGGGTGTCATGCTGGCCTCAGGCGGTTATCCGGCTGCCTATGAAAAGGGATGTGAAGTCGATTTCAGCGCCGTCAGGGCAGACTGCGCTGTGAGCGGCCTCAAACAATCCGGCGATGCCTGGCGGACGGATGGTGGCCGGGTATTGCTCGTAACCGGTGAGGGGTGCACCATTGAAGAGGCGGTCGAAGCTGCATATTCAAACGTTGCCCAAGTCACGTTCACTGAAGGCGGCTTGTTCTACAGGCGGGATATCGGTGGGCGGGCACTCAAAGGCTGAGCAGCACCTTTAAAGGTTATATACATGCAAAAAGAGATTGTCGGCATTGTGCCGGCAATCTCTTTTATTCGAAAGCGTCTTGAATGTCATCTTTAGTCTTTTCAGTGCTTTTATCGTCCTCATTTTTTTCTCGGTCTTCGTTGGAGTCTTCTCCTCTATAAGCTTCTTCAGCTTCCTTTTTTGTTTCTTCTTGTCTGTCTTTATCGCTGAAATCCATGATAATCACTCCTGTTTTATAAGTATCGATATCATATATTATTATTTCTTATCTGCTGTTAGTTGGTTTATACCCGTGCATTTCAGAGCCTAAACATGACACTCCACAATTTATTGTGATTTATTTCATTCAGGCATGTGCCATTCGATGCATTTGATGGGCTTTTCCTCTATAATGGGAGAGGATACTGAGGTGAAATTAAAATGAAATGGTTGAAGCAACAGGGAGAAGTGATCATCAGCATCCTTCTCGGTACTTTTTTTGTTATTACAGGATTATTCATTCTTTTTAATGTTGGCAGGATAAGAGGCGAAGGTGATGCCCAGACGCCTCCAATAGATACAATCTTCGACCTGATGAATGCATTTTTCGTAGAAGTGGTCAACGTACTGGCCATGGTGATCGGTAGTTTTCCGATTATAGCCGGCATTCTGGTCATCTTGTTTGGTGGCGTGATGTTTTTGGTGGCGAAACTCATCCGCAGGACCACAGAGTTTGATACAGAGCTGTCGTTTTTCTTCCTGACACTCGCTTTTGTGCTCTTTTTAATGACGACCCTTCTGATGTTCCAGGTCTACGGCTGGCTGTCGCTTCTGTTCATGCTGGCTTTTATCGTCCACATGCTCTACAGCATATTCAACGAGCATCTGGATCCGGAGCATCGCAAGGAGCATTATATGGTCATTCTCTTTTTCTATGGGTTGGCCTACTTCTTCACCCAAAACGCAGTCTATTCGGATATCGACCGGACAAAGGCGCCTGAGGATGTTTTATCGATCAATATGTTTTTTGCCATCATATGGGTGTTGTCCCTGACGGCACTATGGGTTGGAGTGTTCCTCTCCAAATCCAAAAATCTGCTGAAGAAGCCGAAAAAAGGTGATGCAGCGACCCTTTCCCGCAGCACCGGACACAGGCTCAATCCGAACGATTATCTGAGGTTCTCACAGAAACTCTATAACTTGCGCAACGGCATGCTGAACCGGGTGAAGGATTTTATGGAATTCGACTTTCCGAAGTGGCTGCGTCCGAATTATATCGAGCTGTTGCTGGGCGCACTTGTCCTGATTTTTGTCCTGATTGAATTCAACAACAGGAACGGGGTCTTTACAGAAGGCCATTTCAGAGTGTCGGATATGCAATACATCTATGAGTGGGTCAACTTGTTCCTGGCGCTGTCACTAGTTGTCATCTACTTGTTTACAACATTTTTCAACATGACCCAGAACAAGTATTACCATACGCAGATGATCGTCATAATCGCTTTGTGGCTCAAGGTCACGGTAAGTTTGTATATTACGGTATTCCGCGACGTGGAGCTATCGTTGTTCATCTTGCCATTCAATGTGCTGCTTGTCCTACTGACTACGCCACTTGCCCTGATCAGCATATTCAAAGAATTCGACAAGGGGAGATAATATGAAGGAAATCGAAACACACCATTACACGGGACGTGTAGATGACCCGGATATAAAAGAACGTATCCATCAGCATATAAGCGGATGGACGGAGACTGTCAGAGGTGACGCCCCGGTCTTCGTCGGATTTCGTTCCGACGAAGGTGTCAGGCGTAACCAAGGACGGCCTGGTGCACAACTGGGGCCGGTCAAAGTGCGGGAAAAATTGGCTTCACTGCCATGGACAGCACCTATCTACGACTATGGCAGCATCGTTGGAGATACGGATCTTGAAGGCTCCCAAGCCGCGTTGGGACGGGCTGTGTATAAGGTGCTCCATAATAAGCAGTTCCCGCTGATAATCGGTGGCGGGCATGAAACACTCTACGGACACTACCTGGGCGTGCGGGCAGCCTACCCCGGCAAAAGAATTGCAGTGCTTAATTTCGATGCCCACTTCGACCTCAGGGACGAGCGGCCATCTTCTGGTACAATGTTCCATCAGATATTGTCTGCCGATCAGGCGATCGACTACTATGTGGTCGGCATCCAACCATCCGGCAATACAAAAAGCCTGTTTGATGCCGCCGATCGTTTTGGAGTGAAATATGCTGAGATGGAAACAGTCAGGAAAACGACCATTTTTGGCGAGATGCTGGCTGAACTTGCAGAATATGATGCTGTCTTTGCAACTTTATGCATGGACTCCGTGCAGCAGGGAGTGGCGCCAGGCACTAGCGCTCCTTCTGCTGACGGATATACGGCTGTGGAAATCCATGATATGGTTGGGAAAATGGCTGAGCTTAAGAATCTGGTGAGTTTTGATATAAGTGAAGTATCGCCACCGCTCGATGTCGACGACCGCACAAGCAGTCTCGCTGCGAGCCTGTTCCATAGCTTCATGACCAAGAAGGAGTCGTTCCAATGAATACAGTGCAATTGAAAAAAGGACATGAAAAACCGTATCTGAAAGGGCAGTTGAATCTTGACGGGGAGGATCTGAGTGATGACACTTTTCTTGGTGATGGTGAAATCGTCCGTGTCGAAGATACATACGGCCGACTAATCGGCATCGCCATGCTCAGCTTCGAGCAAAAGACAAAGGGCTGGATATTGACAAACGGTGAAGAAACGATTGATGATGCATTCATCGAGTCGCGCATCCTGAGTGCAATCGATAGAAGGGAACCACTCTACAACGAACCTGACACAACAGCATTCAGGCTGTTTAATGAAATCGGTGATGGCATCGGTGGTTTGGCAATCGATAACTATGATGGCCACCTGCTTGTGACCTTCTATTCGCGCGGCATCCATAAAATAAGAGATCTGATCATCAAGACGCTGATGATCAGGCTGAAGCCGGCCTCCATCACCGAACAGACCCGCTTCAGCGAACAGGGACGCATGAACATCGTCAACCGCAGGGTGACGGGCAATGTCGAATTCCCGGTTACAGTCAAGGAAGCAGGTTTGTCCTACAGTATTCATCTTGAAGACGGCCCCATGACCCGCCTGTTCCTCGATCAGAGGGAGACGCGCAAGGCTCTCGCCCAAAATATGGCGGGTGCGAAAACGTTCCTGAACTTGTTTGCGTACAGCGGCACATTCTCCATTGCAGCGGCAGAAAGCGGGATGGCGACGACAAGCGTTGACTTGGCGAAGCGGACCAACGAACTGATCACGGATAACTTCAATGCCAATAACCTTTCCACCGATGGGCATACGATCCACATCATGGAAACGTTCGAATACTTGAATTACGCAGCCCGCAACAACAAACGTTTCGACCAGATCCTGATAGACCCACCGAGCTTTTCCCGCTATAAGAAAAAGGTGTTCAAAGTCGAACGCGACTATCCAAAACTTATCGAACAGGCACTCATGGTACTGAAACCCAAAGGCCGTCTGGTGTTGAGCCAGAACCTTGAAACTTTCACATTGAACCAGTTCAAGCAGCAGATAGACCGCACCATCGAAAAGGCGGGGCGATCCTACTCATTGACAGACGTCAAGGGACTACCGAAGGATTTCCCAACTGTCAAAGGATACAAACGGGGCAAATACCTCAAAGTCGTCACTGTAGATCTCAATGACTAGTCTTGTTTTCATCATCCTTAAATAGGGTATATTTTGAAGTGACTTGCATATGAATAAAAGGAGTTTTGGATATGTCTGAGATGATGACGAACGACGTGGAAGAAAAGCGTAGGAAGGCACGTAAAATGGTCGACAGAAAAGCGATGTACTCTTCCGTTGCAGCCATTCTGCCCATTCCATTCCTTGATATCGGTACAGATGTCAAGTTGATGCGGGACATACGCAGTGGGGTCGAGGAGATTTTCGAGCTCAATCACCGGCAGGTCAATGAGATGTCGGATGATCTCATGAACCGCGCTGCAGTAATGGCGACCAGCATGGGAAGCGAATTCCTTGGAGGTAAGGCGAGAGGCATCCTATTTAAGACGTTCGGCAAGAAATCCGGGAAAACCCGCTTTTCATTCTTGACGATCTTGAGTAAAATCATCGGCGCGGCAATCAGCTATATGCTGATGAAGAAGCTCGGCTATGAATATATCGAACGCTGTGCCAAAGTTTCCTAAATTTGACTGGCGTATTATGATGCTCTTTTGGCAACGATGCCAAAAGGGCGTTTTTCACGGCATCGCGACCGCTCTGTGACCAACTTGTGAAAACTGGAAGATGGACAGGCAAAGTTTATTTTCCAATGCTTGTGGTATATTAGAATATCATTGCTGTACATGGTACAATAACAGCAAACATGTATGACAATCATGTAATTCCATCACGCAAATAAAAGGAGACTAACGCAATGGAACAAAAATCTTATCTCATTACAGACGAAACAGGTATACACGCAAGACCAGCAACAATTCTTGTGCAGACTGCATCCAAGTACGACTCTGACATCCAGCTTGAGTACAACAGCAAAAAAGTGAATCTGAAGTCCATCATGGGTGTCATGTCACTTGGTGTCGGCAAAGATTCCGAAGTGACTGTCTATGCTGAAGGCAACGATGAAACTGAGGCCATTGAAGCAATTACAGAAACACTCTCAAAAGAAGGATTGACTGACTGATGTCCGAGATATTAAAAGGGATTGGTGCAAGCGACGGCGTGGCCATCGCCCCCGTCTATTCATTGGAGGAGCCTGATCTGTCATTCGACGACAAGTCGATAGAAGCAGGGCAGGAAGACGCTGAAGTCGAAAAGTTCAAGGCTGCCTTCAACCAATCGAAAGTCGAAATCACGAAAATCAGGAATCATGCGGAGCAGACGGTGGGACCGGAGCACGCGGCGATATTCGACGCGCACCTGCTCGTACTCGACGACCCGGAATTCCTGGGTCCGATCGAAGCCCACATCCGCAACGACCAGAAGAGTGCGCCTCAGGCACTTCTGGAGACTCGTGATCAATTCGTGGCCATCTTTGATGGCATGGACGATGAGTATATGAAGGAACGTGCAGCAGACATCAAGGATGTGTCAAAGCGGGCACTCGCAAACATGCTTGGCCGGGAGCTGCCGAGTCCAAGCAAGATTGACACTCCTGTCGTGATAGTGGCAGAAGACTTGACGCCTTCTGATACTGCCCAATTGGATAAGAATTTTGTCAAGGGGTTCGTCACGAATGTCGGCGGCCGAACTTCCCACTCCGCAATAATGTCCCGTTCGCTGGAGATTCCTGCAGTGGTTGGCACGAAGAATATTACGGAGCGTGCCCAGGTCGGTGACGATATCATCGTAGATGGCAGTGCAGGAGAAGTCATCCTGAATCCATCCGAAGAAGAAGTCCTTGTTTATAAAGATAAAGAAGCCAGGGTAGCAGAGGAGAAGGTTGAACTTCAAAAACTTGTCGACGAGCCTTCCAAGACGATGGACGGTGTCACGGTTGAACTCGCTGCGAACATTGGTACGCCGGATGACCTTTCCGGTGTCAAGTCGAACGGCGCTGAAGCAATCGGACTGTACCGTACGGAATTCCTCTACATGGGCAGGAATGAACTGCCGACTGAAGAGGAGCAGTACGAAGCATATAGCGAAGTGTTGAAAGAGATGGATGGCAAGCCGGTTGTAGTCAGAACACTTGATATCGGCGGCGACAAAGAATTGCCTTACCTTGATCTGCCGAACGAAATGAATCCGTTCCTTGGTTTCAGGGCGATTCGTATGACACTTGATAATCAGGAGCTATTCAGAACACAGCTCCGCGCATTGCTCCGTGCAAGTCAACATGGTGATCTTAAGATCATGTTCCCTATGATTGCGACCATCGATGAGTTCAACCGTGCCAAGGCATTGCTTATCGAAGAGAAAGATAAGCTTGTCGAAGAAGGCGAGAAGGTCAAGGAAGATATCGAAGTGGGTATCATGATTGAAATACCTTCTGCAGCCATCATCGCCGACCAGTTTGCAGAAGTCGTCGATTTCTTCTCGATTGGTACAAACGATCTCATCCAGTATACAATGGCGGCAGACCGCATGAATGAATCTGTGAGCTATCTGTATCAACCGTATCATCCGGCACTCCTGCGCCTCATTAAAATGGTTATCGATGCTGCCCATAAAGAAGGTAAATGGGCAGGCATGTGCGGTGAAATGGCGGGGGATGCTCACGCCATCCCGCTTCTTCTCGGTCTTGGACTCGATGAATTTTCCATGAGTGCGTCTTCAGTGCTGAAAGCGCGCAAGCAGATATCGGGTCTCAAGAAGACAGATATGGAGCGTTTGGCAGCAAGGGCGGTTGAATGTAAGGATACAGACGAAGTGCTTGCCCTCGTTGAAGAATATGTAGGCAGAGTATAATGAATATGCGCATGGCCGTGGCCATGCGCATATTTTTATGGGTATAATGGCAGTAAATGATGAGAGGTGTGTCTCGATGAACGGACATACGCGCCGCCCGGTCGAACTGTATTTGTCTCTACCTATTTTCGCTTTTGCACTATTCGATTTTGCCAACACGATATTCAGCGCCAACATAGTGACTCTATTCTTTCCCCAATACATCACGGAAACGGTCGGGACCAATCCGAGGCTCGAGCAGATAGCATCGACTGTCATCGCCTATGCCAATGCGGTGGCGGCTTTGATGCTGATTGTCTTCGCCCCGCTCTATGGTGTGGTGATGGATCGGACCGGGAGGCGGAAGCGGTATGTCGTGGCTTTCACATTGATATGCGTCGCCGCTTCGATCGGTATGGGAATCTTCGGCGGGGAAGCGGATGAGCGATGGTTTGGCTTGCCGAATGGCTTCGTTTTGGCAGTAGTGCTCTTTGTCATCGCCAAATTCGCCTTCAATTCAGGGAATGTATTCTACGATGGCATGTTATCGAGTCTTGGCAATAAAAAGGAAATACCGCTCATTTCGGGGTACGGCGTGGCACTTGGATATTTAGGTACATTATTCGGTATATTTTCAGTCCTGCTACTGATTGGCGACCGTCCAGTCCATCATACATTCTGGCTATCCGGGGTGCTGTTCCTGATATTCAGTCTGCCGCTCTTTTTCATCCATAAGGATAAACCACAGGAAAAGAAGCCGAAACAGCATTTCCTGGCAGGCTATAAAGATATATATGCCACTTTCAGGGAAGCACGTTCATCTCCTTCCATATTTTATTTTATGATCGCCTATTTCTTCATCAATGACGCGTTGGCTACTGCAATCGCCATGATGCAGCCCTATGCGGTGACAGTCGTCGGATTTTCGCCGGGGGCTTTCCTGATCATCTTCATGACAGCCACAGTGTTCAGCATCATCGGCGCGATCGTCTTCAGCTTTTTAAGCCAGGGGCTTGGTTCAAAACGGACATTTACAATCATCGCATGCCTACTTCTCTTCGCAGTGGCAGTAGCGGCGATACCTTTACCGATGTGGACATTCTGGATTGCAGCGGCTTTATTCGGCATCGCCATGGGATCGACTTGGGTGGTTTCAAGGACACTGATCATTGAACTGTCACCGGAGGGGAAGGAAGGGCAGTTCTTCGGCCTATTCGCCTTCAGCGCCAAAATGAGTGCGGTTCTCGGCCCATTGGTGTATGGCTCAATCACCTGGCTGATGGCGGACTATGGTGTAATTGCATCGCGCGTCGCCATCTCAAGCCTGATGCTCATGATCATCATCGGCCTGCTGTTCCACAGCCGTATAAAACGTGCGGGTTCCTCGAACTAAATCTTTGAAATCAACGATGTAAAAGCGTACAATTATATCATGAGAATGATAGTTTATTCACAAATTTGTCATTGATCGTTGTCAAATCGATCAGGATAAATTGATTATAAACGTTATAATTAAGCATACGATTACAAAGAGGTGATTGAATGGAAGATGTGGTTTTGGGGCGTGTATTGACAGCGTCTACATTAGGGTTCCATATTATCTTTGCGACAATCGGAGTAGGTATACCGATTGTCTTCATGGTACTTGAGTTCCTGGGGGTGAAGAAGAAAGACGCTGCGTACTTGACGATGGCAAGAAGGATTGCCAAAGGCTACACGGTGACAGTCGCCGTTGGGGTCGTGACCGGTACGATCATCGGTCTGCAGCTTTCCTTGATATGGCCTGATTTCATGCGGCTCGGTGGGCAGATCATTGCGCTACCGCTATTTATGGAAACATTCGCCTTCTTCTTTGAAGCAATATTCCTTGGGATATTCCTATATACTTGGGACCGCTTCAAGAATCCTTGGCACCACTGGCTCTTGAACATTCCGATTGTCATCGGGTCTTCGCTCTCGGCAGTATTCATCACAACGGTGAATTCATTCATGAATACACCTGCTGGTTTCAATATGGTTGATGGAGAGCTCATCAACGTAGATCCGCTTGCGGCGATGTTCAACCCGTCGACTTGGGTCAGGGTATTCCACGTAGTGGTGACGGCGTATACGACGGCAGTATTCATCATCGCCGCCATCGGTGCGTTCAAACTCCTCCGTTCGAAATTCGAGGAAGATAGGGAGTATCACAAGAAAGGCCTTAAAGTCATGATGGTGCTTGGGCTTGTTACAGCATCACTGACCGTTCTGGCCGGAGACCTCTCAGCCAAATTCCTGCATGAGCACCAGCCTGAGAAATTGGCTGCGATGGAATGGCATTTTGAAACGGAGGACAACGCTGATCTGGTCCTTTTCGGTACAATTGATGAAGATACGAATGAGGTGAGCTATGCACTCAAGATTCCAAGTGCACTCAGCTTCCTGGCAGGCAACTCCTTCGATACCGAGGTGACCGGGCTCAATGATATACCGGACGACGAGCAGCCACCGCTCATCATCCACTACTTCTTCGACATCATGGTCTTCTTCGGGATGTACGCACTTATGGTATCGATCATATACTTCATAGCGAAGTTTTCGAAGTTCGACGAACACCATCCTGCACTGCTTTATGCCTATGTATTGACCGGCCCCCTGACCATGGCTTCAATAGAAGCAGGCTGGTTCCTGGCAGAGATGGGTCGCCAGCCATGGATCTTGCGCGGCTACATGCGGGTTTCTGAAGCCGTCACCCAGGCTGATGGACTGGGCATCACGCTGATTGCCTTCGTGTTGCTGTATGCGGTGCTCGGGGTCACCACAATCTATGTGCTGCTCCAGATGTTCAAAAATAAGAGTGCCACAGCAGAACGCATTGAAATCTATGGAGAGGACTATGAAGGAGGTCGGTTGCAATGAATTATGAAATCATCGGGGTAGCAGTCCTATGGACCTTCCTGTACGGCTACATCATAGTATCCGCAATCGATTTCGGTGCCGGCTTCTATAATTTCTATTCGAAGCTGACGGGGGACGACAGCATCATCAGTCCGATCATCAAGCGTTATCTGAACCCGGTTTGGGAAGTGACGAACGTCTTCTTCGTCTTCTTCTTCGTCGGCATCGTCGGATTCTATCCGGATACCGCCTATTACTATGGGACAGCGCTGCTGATTCCAGCGAGCATTGCGCTCATCCTATTGGCGATACGGGGGAGCTACTACGCCTTCAACTCCTACAATAGGGAGCCGAAGTTATCCTGGGCGTTCCTCTACGGTGCCACAGGGTTGCTGATCCCCGCTTCGCTGTCGATGGCGCTCGTCATTTCTGAAGGCGGCTACATCATCGAGAGTGCAGACGGTGTGCGCCTCCAGCTTGAAGAGCTCCTCTTCAGCACTTACGGCTGGTCCGTCGTCTTTTTGGCTGTGGTCATAGTACTCTATGTATCAAGCGGGTTCCTGACGTTCTACGCAGCGCGCGCCAAAGATTCACAGGCGCTCCACCTCGTACGCAGATGGTTCCTGATCTGGACGTTGCCGATGCTCTTCATCTCGCAGTTCGTCTTCTTGGGGCTCCGTGAACATAACAGGGAACACTTCCTGCGTGCGCAGGATTACTGGTATATGTTCGGGCTCAGCCTTGCAGCGATGGGGGTAGCGGTGTACCTGATCTGGAGGAAGCGCCGTTTCGGTCTGGCCTTCATAATGATCATGCTGCAGTTTGCCTTCGCCTTCTACGGCTATGGCATCAGTAAACTGCCGTATATACTGTATCCCTACATCGACATCAATACTTCGGTTGTAAACGAGAATATGGCCTTCAGTTTGACAGTGGCCTTCATATTAGGTTTACTATTATTGATACCGAGTCTCGGTATGCTGCTCAGACTCTTCCTGTTCGATAAGGATTATGTACAGGGGAAGGGCGACAACAAGTATTGATATCCTAAACGAATAGGTGATGAAGATGAAAAAGGACTATGCGGTGATCGGCCTCGGCCGTTTCGGTGCCAGCATTGTACGGGAACTGATTGAACTCGAAATGGATGTACTGGCGGTCGACATAGATGAAAACCGTGTCAATGAATATGCCGATATCGCAACCAAGTCGGCCATCGGCGACACTACTGATGAAAGAGTGCTTAAGAACCTCGGTCTCGGCAACTTCGATAATGTCATCGTCGCAATCGGTGACAATATCCAGTCGAGTATCCTGACGACGCTGCTCCTTAAAGATCTCGGGGTCAAGCATGTGAGCGTCAAGGCACAGAACAATTATCATGCCCGTGTCCTTGATAAGATCGGCGCTGATATGGTGATCCACCCTGAGCGCGATATGGGGAAACGCATCGCCCATAAGCTTGCATCCACTTCCGTACTCGATTACCTTGAACTCTCGGATGAGCATTCGATCGTTGAGATCAGAGCACAGGAGAACCTGGCGGATCAATCCTTGCTGGACTTGGATATCCGTGCAGAATACGGAGTCAGTGTAATAGCGATAAAACGGGATGAGGACATCATTGTCAGTCCAGACCCGACGGTCAACATCCAGAGGGATGATATCCTGATTGTAATAGGCGATGATCAGGATTTGACCCGGTTTGAAAAATTACTCATAGACTA
This sequence comes from Salinicoccus jeotgali, assembly GCF_055379195.1. Taxonomy (NCBI): domain Bacteria; kingdom Bacillati; phylum Bacillota; class Bacilli; order Caryophanales; family Staphylococcaceae; genus Salinicoccus; species Salinicoccus jeotgali. The sequence goes on from NZ_AP043830.1 coordinate 697,815, forward strand.
GAAGAGCACCTGTGGAAACTTCCACAGGTGCTCTTATCTATTCATTACTTCTTCTTCTTTTCATTGACCCTCATGATGGTAGGCAGGATCATCGGTTTACGATGGGTCCGCTTGTAGAGGTGGTTGCTGAGTTCTTCTATGATGAGCTGCTTCACGTGGTACCATTCCACATGCTCTTTTGAGTTGAGCAGGTTGATGATATCCGCTTTTATCTTCTTCTCTGCACCACGGATCAAGCCGTAGGATTCCCGCATATAGACGAAACCACGTGAGATGATGTCCGGGCCGCTAAGAAGCGTCTTTGTATTGAAGTCTATCGAAACGACGACGATTGCGAGCCCCTCCTCAGATAGGTCCTTCCTGTCCCGGAGGACAATGTTGCCGATGTCGCCGATACCCGTACCGTCGACGAATACTGTGCCTGCCGGTACGCGGTGGCTATGTCTTGCACTATCCCGTTTCAATGCCAGAACATCACCGATTTCCATCAGGAAGACATCGTCCGGGTCCATACCTGTGTTGACTGCCAGCTGCTTGTGAAGATGCAGCATGCGGTATTCACCATGGATCGGCATGAAATATTTAGGGCGCATCAGACGGAGCATCAACTTCTGCTCTTCCTGTGAACCATGCCCTGAAGTATGGATGTTTGAGAGCTTTCCGTGGATGACATCTGCACCCGCTTTGTAGAGGGCGTTGATTGTCCGGTTGATGCTCAGCGTGTTGCCTGGAATCGGAGATGAGCTGAAGACGACCGTGTCATCAGGGATTATGCTGATTTGACGGTGCGTGCCGTTGGCTATCCTGGATAGGGCAGCCATCGGTTCACCTTGGGAGCCTGTACACAGCATCATCACTTTGTGCTTTTCGATGCTGTTGATCATTTTTGGCTCGATGAATGTTTCAGGCGGCGCTTTGATATAGCCCAGTTCCAGGCCGATTTTGATATTGTTTTCCATACTGCGGCCGAAAATGGCGATTTTACGGTCGAACTTGATCGCCGCGTCTATTGCCTGCTGTACGCGGTAGATGTTGGAGGCGAATGTAGCGAAGATGATTCGTCCTGTACACTTGCGGAAGATATCCTTTACATTCTGGCCGACTTCCTTTTCGCTTGTGGTGAAGTTCGGCACTGTAGCGTTTGTTGAATCGGAAAGGAGGCAAAGGACCCCTTCCTCCCCAAGCTGTGCCATTTTCGCAATGTTTGCAGGTTCGCCTACCGGTGTGAAGTCGAACTTGAAGTCACCTGTGTGGACGATTGTGCCTTCAGGTGTCCGCACGATGACGCCATATGCTTCAGGGATGGAGTGTGTGGTCAAATAGAATTCGACTGTCATGTGCTTGAACTTCAATACAGTGCTCTCTTCGACCGGCTTAAGCTCTGTCGATCGGAGGAGGCGGTGCTCCTCCAGCTTGTTGCGGATGAGTCCAAGGGCCAAAGGCCCGGAATAGATGGGCACATTGAATTCTTTCAGCAGGAAAGGAATGCCGCCGATATGGTCTTCGTGGCCATGGGTGACGATGAGCGCGCTGATTTTCTCCTGGTTCTCTTTAAGATATGTGTAGTCGGGAATGACATAGTCGATTCCCAGCTGTTCGTCGTCCGGAAATTTGATGCCTGCGTCGATCATGATGATTTCGTCTTTATATTCAATGCAATATGTGTTTTTGCCTATTTCCCCGAGTCCCCCGAGGGCAAAAACGCCTACTTCACCTTTTTCCAGTGTCATCAGATATCCTCAACCTTAAAGTCTGCATTGTTATTCTTTTCGTACTCCAGGTGTGCGGGACTTAATTCCTGGACGAATTCGATGTTGAGGCGGCTATCTTTCAGTGCTGTGCGCACTTCGCTCTCTGACTCTGCCTCAAAATACCGTGTTATTGTCTCTTCACGGATGATGCGGCTATCTAGTTGTTCTTGAAAAAAAACTTTAAATACTGCCATTATATGATTTCTCCTTTTGATTTGATTATATGGATGGCCATTAACAAAAAATTTGTGTTGCATAAAGCAACACAATATAACGGACTTAACGCCGTTTGAAATATTCGTTGTTCAGCAACCCTTTCCTACCGAGAATGCGTCCAAGCCTTTGCTTCAGCCTCTTCTTCCACCGTCTGAGCATTATGACCACATCCCTTATCAGCTTAACTTCATTTTACATTATAGACGGGGGACATGCAAAGACTTTATAATGGAAGGGAATGGAGGGGAACCGCATGAAAGAGAAGCGTATATTGGAAGCTGTACTGCTTGAGTGGACGCGTCAGGACCGCAACATGATCATGCTGGAATTCAATACACATCCTGACATGGTGGTGATGAACTACATCTATGACGATCATGAAGAGGCAGATGATGTCCACCGAAAGCGTCATGACCATGATCCTGAAGTCCTGGATCACGAAACATTTACGGCACTGAAGAAGGAGTTGTATGAGCAGAACATCCCATTTAGGGAGAGGCGCGATGACTTCATCTGATTGGATGGAATTCATGTGCAATGAAAAAGCGACCGCTTTGATACGGCCGCTTTTTCAATCTACAGGCTTGGCGCCTGGCTTTGGCTCCATGGGAGCGTCCGGGTCGATGTGATCATAGAACATGATGCCGTCGAGGTGGTCCAGTTCATGCTGCAATACGACGGCAAGCATGCCTTTTGCCTTCACTTCTACAGGCTTGCCTTCGGGATCGAGGGCTGTAACTTTGACCCGCTGGAAGCGATGCACAAGGCCTGGAACGTCTTCATCGACACTCAGACAGCCCTCGCCTCCCGGTAGGTACGTCTCAGTCACCGAGTGACTTTTGATTTTAGGGTTGATCAGCATATGATCATGGAGCACTTCGCCTTCGTCACCTTCTATATAGATGGCGAGCATGCGTTTATCAAGTCCGACTTGCGGCGCAGCAAGACCGACGCCCGGCCTAAGGCCTTGTTTTCCTGCAATATCGGGATTTTGGGAGCGTACGAGATAGTCCCGCATGGCGGCCAGTTCATTTATCGTTTCTTCATCGATTGTGTCGACTTCGGCCACTTTCTTGCGCAGAAACGGATCGGGATCCCGGATGATGTCTTTCATTGTTACCAAAATAAACCCTCCTGTTTATATATGTCGCGATTTATTATACTATAATACTCAGGAGAACCGGAATTCTCAACATATTATTTTTTAATTATACACTATCCAGTCAACAATCGGAGGGAATGGAAATGAAGAAACTATTAGGTGGCGCCATGGTTATGGCGATGGTGCTTGCCGGGTGTTCGTCTGCATCTGATGAACTGCTCGATTTTTATAATGCGTTTCAAGAGACCGTCGAGGTGGAAAAGGAGATAGAGGATGTCAACGCTAAATTCGAAGAGTTGGAGAGCGAGAAGGCGGAACTACAAGGCTCGCTTGAGAACGCCACTAAAGGGGAACTTGGTGAGATAAGCGATTCGCTGGTGGAAAATACGGAAGAACGCATCAAACAGTTGGATCAGGAAGTCTCGATCATGGGGGACAGCAGAAGCCGCATGGAAGCTTCGACCCAATATGTAGAAGAGATTTCCGACGAATCGAACCGTAAGCAGGCACAGTCGCTGATCGATGCGATGGACGAGAGATATATGAGCCATGGTGAAATGATCGGCAGCTACAAGTCTGTATTGAACAGCGAGAAGGATATCTTTGCATACCTTGGCGAAGAAGAAGTGTCACAAGATGAAGTGGATGAACGCCTCAACAGCTTGAGTAAAGAGTATGAGGAAGTACAGGAGAATGCAGAAGCTTTCAGCAAACGGACTGAAAAGGTCAATGCACTGAAAAAAGAGATAGAGACCATAATTGAAGGAGAATGATGTAAGCGCTGTATTATATAACAGATAAAACTGTATTAATACAGAAATCGTTGATTTAAAGCGCTTTGTGAGCAGCTGTTACAATGCTATTCATTTTACTGTTGTAACAGGATATGGTAAGATAATAGACGATAAATGAAAAATTTGAAAGGTATGGTGAACACTTTATGGCACCAAAGAATAAAAGTTTCGATCCAGTCAAGGCGCTTGAAGAGATCGAAAATAAATTTGAAATGTTCCAGATTCTCGATCAGGACGGGAAAGTTACCAATAAAGACGCAATGCCTGATCTATCCGACGATGATCTTGTAGAACTGATGAAGCGCATGGTCTGGACACGTGTGCTCGATCAGCGTTCAGTTTCATTGAACCGCCAAGGTAGACTGGGCTTCTATGCACCTACTGCCGGGCAGGAAGCATCACAGCTCGCCAGCCAGTTCGCCCTTGAAGGAGAGGACTACATCCTTCCTGGCTATCGTGATGTGCCGCAGCTCATCTGGCATGGCCTGCCGCTTACGAAGGCGTTCCTTTTCTCAAGGGGCCACTATGAAGGCAACCAGTTCCCTGAAGGCGTCAACGCACTCAGCCCGCAGATCATCATCGGCGCACAATATGTGCAGACCGCTGGTGTGGCACTCGGCATCAAGATGCGCGGAAAAGACACAGTAGCGATCACCTATACCGGTGATGGTGGTACATCCCAAGGGGACTTCTACGAAGGCATCAACTTTGCAAGTGCGTATAAGGCGCCTGCAATTTTCGTCATCCAGAATAACCACTATGCAATTTCGACGCCAAGAGACTTGCAGACTGCGGCGAAGACGCTCGCCCAAAAAGGTGTAGCTTCAGGTGTGCCAAGCATTCAGGTGGACGGCATGGACCCGCTTGCTGTATATAAAGTGACTAAAGATGCACGTGACCGTGCTGTTGCAGGAGAAGGACCGACCGTCATCGAAACGCTCTGCTACCGTTACGGTCCGCACACAATGGCAGGGGATGACCCGACACGCTACAGGACATCTGATGAAGATTCAGATTGGGAAAAGAAAGACCCGCTCGTCCGTTTCCGCACTTTCCTTGAAGAGAAGGGCCTATGGAGCGAAGATCAGGAAAACGAAGTGATGGAACAGGCTAAAGAAGACATCAAGAAAGCAATCAAAGAAGCAGACGGTGCAGAAAAACAGACTGTCACCAAACTCATGGAGCTCACTTATGATGACATGCCGAGCAACCTGAAGGAACAGTATGAAGTCTACAAAGAAAAGGAGTCGAAATAAGCAATGGCACAGATGACAATGATCCAAGCAATCACTGACGCGATGGCCACAGAACTCAGGAACGACGAGAACGTCCTGGTCTTCGGCGAAGACGTCGGCGTAAACGGCGGGGTGTTCCGCGCTACAGAAGGCCTGCAGAAAGAATTCGGTGAAGATCGCGTATTCGATACACCACTCGCAGAAAGTGGACTCGCTTCGATGGGTCTCGGCCTTACACTGGAAGGTTTCCGCCCTGTAGTGGAAATCCAGTTCTTCGGCTTCCTTTTTGAAGCAATGGACGGTGTAGCCGGCCAAATCGCCCGCAACAGACAGCGTTCAGGCGCTTCCAAGGAAACGCCTGTCGTAATCCGTGCGCCATTTGGCGGCGGTGTCCACACGCCTGAACTTCACGCGGATTCGCTGGAAGGTCTGATGGCACAGACACCAGGCCTTAAAGTGGTCATCCCGTCAAACCCAGTAGATGCAAAAGGGCTTCTGATTGAAGCAATCCGTTCGAATGACCCTGTCATCTTCCTTGAACACATGAAACTCTACCGTTCATTCCGTGAAGATGTACCGGAAGAAGAATATACTGTCGAAATCGGCAAGGCAAGCGTCAAACAAGAGGGCGACGACATTACACTGATCGCTTACGGCGCAATGGTTCAAGAAGCCATCAAAGCAGCTGATGCACTTAAAGAAGAGGGCGTCTCTGCAGAAGTGATCGACTTGAGGACCGTCTCCCCGATAGACTATGACACATTGGTCGAATCTGTCGAGAAGACAAACCGTGCAGTGGTCATCCAGGAAGCACAGCGTCAAGCAGGTGTTGCAGCGAACGTTGCAGCAGAACTGTCCGAACGTGCCATTCTTAGTCTGGAAGCACCAATCATGCGCGTCACAGCGCCTGATACGGTCTATCCATTCACACAAGCGGAAGGTGTATGGCTGCCTACCAAAGATGACATCATCGAACGTGCGAAACAGGTTATGGACTTTTAAACAGAAAGTATAAAGGAGGAAATACTGTGGCTTTTGAATTTAAACTGCCGGATATCGGTGAAGGTATCCACGAAGGTGAAATCGTCAAGTGGTTCATCAATGAAGGCGATGAAATCAAAGAAGATGATGTTCTAGCAGAAGTGCAGAATGATAAAGCAGTTGTTGAAATCCCGTCTCCAGTAGACGGGACGGTCAAACAACTCCATGTCGAAGAAGGAACCGTTACAACTGTTGGTGAAACGATTGTGACCATCGATGATGGTTCTGAAGACTCTGGCGGAGAAGAACCTGCTGAAAAAGAAGAAAAGCAAGAAGAGAAGCAAGAAGAAAAAGAAACGGAAGATTCCAAGAAAGAAGCACAGACTTCTGACGAAGGCGAAGATTCCGGTAAGGAAGACGAGTCAGAAAAAGGCGGCTCTTCCGACAAACGCATCATCGCTATGCCAAGTGTACGTAAATTTGCACGGGATAACGATGTTGACATCACAGAAGTATCGGGCACCGGCAAAAACGGCCGTGTAGTGAAGGCAGATGTGGAAGCATTCATGAATGGCGACCAGAGTTCTGCTGAGGCGACTCAAGAAACTGCCGATACCACTGATGAACAGCCAACATCCAAAGATGCCAAGCCAGCATCTTCTGAAGGCGAGTTCCCGGAAACACGCGAAAAGATGAGCGGCATGAGAAAAGCGATCGCAAAAGCGATGGTCAACTCCAAACAGACTTCCCCACATGTTACACATCTCGACGAAGTAGAAGTAAAAGCACTGTGGGACCACAGGAAGAAATTCAAATCAATCGCAGAAGAACAAGGCATCAAATTGACTTTCTTGCCGTATGTGGTAAAAGCGCTTGTGTCAATGCTCAAGAAATATCCTGAATTCAATGCATCAATCGATTCAGAAACATTTGAAGTCATACAGAAACATTATTATAATGTAGGCATTGCTGCCGATACAGAGCGTGGACTTGTTGTACCTGTAGTGAAACATGCAGACAAGAAATCCATGTTCGAAATATCCGACGAGATTAACCAGCTTGCCGGCAAAGCACGTGACGGCAAACTCTCAGGCGATGAAATGAGGGGCGGATCAATGACCATCTCAAACCTCGGTTCTGCAGGTGGACAATGGTTCACACCAGTCATCAACCAGCCTGAAGTGGCAATCCTCGGTATCGGGCGCATAGAAGAGAAGGCAATCGTCAGAGATGGGGAGATAGTGGCGGCCCCTATGCTTGCACTGTCACTCAGCTATGACCACAGACAGATTGACGGCATGACGGCACAGAACGCCCTGAACCATGTTAAGCGTCTGCTTAACAATCCAGAATTACTATTAATGGAGGGATAATTACACATGGTAGTTGGAGATTTTCCTATTGAAACTGATACTATTGTAGTCGGCGCAGGCCCAGGAGGCTACGTTGCAGCAATCCGCGCAGCACAGCTTGGACAGAAAGTGACAATCGTAGAAAAAGGTGACATCGGTGGCGTCTGCCTGAATGTCGGCTGTATCCCGTCCAAAGCAATGATTTCATCTTCCCACCGTTTCCAACAGGCACAAAGCTCTGAAGACATGGGTGTCATCACTGAAGGCGTAAAACTCGATTTCTCCAAAGTGCAGTCATTCAAAGACAGCGTAGTCAAAAAGCTTACTGGCGGTGTCGAAAGCCTGCTTAAAGGAAACAAAGTCGAGATCGTCAAAGGCGAAGCTTACTTCGTCGATGGCAATACGATGAAAGTCATGGACGAGAAGCAGTCACAGACTTATGAATTCAAAAATGCAATCGTGGCAACTGGCTCCCGTCCAATAGAAATCCCAGGTTTCAAATTCGGTAAACGTATCCTGGATTCCAGCGGTGCGCTTGCGTTGGAAGAGAAACCTGAGAAGATGGTCGTCATCGGAGGCGGCTACATCGGAACTGAGCTTGGCACTGCCTATGCGAATTTCGGTACAGAAGTGACGATTCTTGAAGGTGCCAAAGATATTCTTGGCGGGTTCGAAAAACAGATGACGCAAGTCGTCAAGAAGAACCTCAAGAAAAAAGGTGTAACCATCGAGATGGAAGCAATGGCCAAAGAAGCTGAAGAAACAGATGATGGCGTCAAAGTCACTTATGAAGTTAAAGGCGAGACTAAAGAAATCGAAGCAGACTATGTCCTTGTAACAGTAGGACGTCGTCCGAACACAGATGAGCTCGGTCTGGAAGAAGCCGGCATCAAAATGTCCGATAAAGGCCTCATCGAAGTCGATAAACAGTCCCGCACTTCAGTCGACAGCATCTTCGCCATAGGTGATATCGTGCCTGGACTTCCACTTGCCCACAAAGCAAGCTATGAAGGTAAAGTCGCTGCTGAAGCAATTGCAGGAGAAAAATCCGAAGTTGATTATCTCAGCATGCCAGCAGTCTGCTTCTCAGAACCTGAGTTGGCTACAGTCGGCTATAACGAAGCAGACGCTAAAGAAGCTGGATTTGAAGTGAAGACAGGTAAATTCCCATTCGCAGCAAATGGTCGTGCGCTTGGATTGAATGAGACTGATGGTTTCGTTAAACTTGTTTCACGTAAAGAAGACGGCTTGCTACTCGGCGCTCAAGTTGCAGGATCAGGAGCTTCTGATATAATTGCGGAACTTGGCCTTGCAGTCGAGACAGGAATGACAGCTGAGGATATCGCACTCACTATCCACGCCCACCCGACACTTGGAGAAATTCCAATGGAAGCAGCGGACGTGGTACTGGGTAGACCAATCCACACTATGTAACAGTATATTTTAAGGGCGTCCATAACGGGCGCCTTTTTTTATCTCTACCGAAAAGGAGACCTTTACTATGGAAAATTACAGTTATCCGCTTGATGAAGATTGGACCACAGATGAGATCATCAATGCCGTTCTCTTTTTTGAAGCTGTAGAAAAGGCGTATGATACCGGTGTGCCTAAAGAAGAATTGGAAATGAAGTATGATGCATTTAAATTAATTGTACCGGGGAAATCACAGGAAAAAACCAAATTTCGTGAATTCAAATCAAACAGCGGTCTTGAAGCCTATTCAGCAGTCAAAAAGCTTAAGGATGCAGAACCAGGCAGTCTAATCAAAATATAAATCATATGAAAGATGGGCCTTGCTTCCCAGTAGCCACACCTATAGGTTTGGCTGCACACTTACATAAAAGACGTAGGGAGCAGTAAATATAAATTTTGTCTGGTTAAAAAAGCGATGTGTGGGTAATATGAATTATGAAGACATAAATAACCCAGGAGGCTCTTATGGCTAAAAAAAATTATACCCAAACGGTAAAACCGGTCAGCCGGATCCCTGAAAAGATATTTGGATGGCTGGCTTGGATTGCATTGCTGGCGATTACAGTCCTACTTCTTTTCTTTGCGCTCGTCACAATGAATGATGCTCAGTTTACACAGAACATGACACAGCAACTTGAAACCCAATTCCAGGACCTTGCAGAGCAGGGACAGGATATCGGGGCTGCACCTGGAGATCTTGCTGATATGGTAGTCGGGTGGTTGAACAATGTATGGATGATTGCATTATATCTGATGATCCCACTCATTTTGGGATTGTTTGGACTTTTGACTATGCGCAGAAGAATTTTGGCAGGTTTCCTACTTCTGGTAGCGGCCATCTTCACTGCACCGCTCATTGCACCTGTAGTGACCGGCATCATACCATTATTCTTCATCATTGCGGCCATACTGCTCTTTGTCAGAAAGGATAGGGTCATTCGAAATGATGATGTCCAGCCTATTGATGAAGATCGTCGATATGATAGGGACCATGCCCGTAAATTTGAAGACGATAGAGTGACTGAAAACAGAGCGCCAAGCAGGGAAGCACGCCGTGGAGATGAATTATCAGCAGATCAGTCGTTCGACTACAATAGGCCTACGGCCCATCGTCAAGATGACGCTCCTCTTGATAGGGATGAAGTCAACGAGGATAAAGGCAATAGGGCGCCACGGAACCACCGTGACGATGACATTGAGTCGACACGCACCTTCAGCCTCGATGAATATGATGACGAAAACAGAACATCTTCCCGTGATACTATGAGGCGTTCAGATGAAACACCAGAAGACGACCGGTTTGTAGATCGCAATATCGACTCCAGTGAGCCCGTCACTCCGGTATCAGAAGAAGAGTATACAAGGCGCGGTGGCACTGCAGGTTCCGGTGGATCTGATGACCGCGCGGACGATATGCAATCGAACGATGCATCACAGCGCCGTACCGGCGACGATTACAGCTATGATGCAACGAAGGAACGCCGTGATAATGTAAACAGACGCAACAACGATTCACTATAGGTTTAGGAGACGCTCTCGCCAGAGCGTCTTTTTTTATGGAAAATTTAAATAAGCAGTGTAGATATTAAAGAAAGCGTTTTATTTTAAAGATTCTAAAAATTAAGTCAAAAAGCCTGTCCGGTTCATGTTTTATCTGTTAAGATAGCTTCTATAGTTTCAAGCATAATTGAATGGAAGGAAGGGAATTGGATTAAGAGAATCGTAAGAGTGAGTCAATTTGTAGGTAATACGTTCGGCATCTGGGTGATCCTATTTGCAGTTTTGGCCTTTATAATGCCTGGCGGCTTTACATGGATAACACCATACATAAAATTGCTGCTTGGGATCATCATGTTCGGTATGGGCATGACATTAAGCCTCTCAGATTTCAAAAGAGTATTGAAGGCACCTGGGAAAATTTTCATAATCGTATTGGCACAATACACTATAATGCCCCTTTTAGCTTTGGGGTTGGCTGTCTTGTTCCGTCTGCCTCCTGAAATTGCAGTCGGCGTCATCCTAGTGGGATGCACACCGGGAGGGACATCTTCAAATGTCATGACTTTTCTGGCAAAAGGCAATACAGCATTATCCGTAACTGCAACTGCGGTTTCGACGGTCCTTGCACCGATTCTGACGCCGGCGCTTACACTGCTGCTTGCAAGCGCATGGCTTCCGGTTTCTTTCATGGAACTTTTCATCTCGATCGTCCAGATCGTCCTGGTACCCATTGCCTTGGGGCTTGCGGTGAGGGTGATGTTGGGCGGACGCGTTGAGAGTTATATACCGGTCCTGCCGCTGGTGTCTGTAATCGGCATCGTTGGAGTGGTTGCAGCTGTTGTTGCGAATAATACAGAAGCCATTGTGCAGTCTGGCCTGTTGATATTCGGTGTGGTCATGTTGCACAATGTGCTCGGTTATATCATCGGTTTCGGATTGGCTAAAGCACTGCGTTTTGACCTCGCCGACCAGAAGGCGGCCTCAATCGAAGTGGGGATGCAGAATTCAGGTCTTGCGGCGGCGCTTGCAGCAGCACACTTCTCACTGCTTTCCGCCGTCCCGGCTGCACTCTTCAGTGTATGGCACAATATTTCCGGTTCTGTAGTTGCAACATGGATGAGTAAGTTTAACGAAAAAGATGAACAGACGACCCCAGCCGAAAATAAAACAGTACGAGCATGATCAGTAAAAATCTAAAAGGTGGTAATTGGATGTCAACAGAAGGAAAAAACAAAAAAGATCTACGCATCAAAAGCAATGTCTATACAGAAAGCGATGTCAAAGCACCCAACCGTGCGATGTTGAGAGCCGTCGGCTTCACTGATGAAAGTTTTACAAAACCTCAGATAGGCATCGCGAGCACATGGGCGGAGGTGACGCCATGCAATATTCATCTGAATGATCTGGCGGTGGAAGCCAAATCGGGAGCTGGAGCAGCCGGGGGAGTACCGCTCCAGTTCAATACAATTACAGTTTCAGATGGCATTTCAATGGGAACCCAAGGTATGCGGTATTCGCTCCCTTCACGTGACTTGATCGCTGATTCCATAGAAACCGTAGTCGGTGCTGAAAATCTAGATGCACTCGTTGCCATCGGGGCATGTGACAAAAACATTCCAGGTTGTGCGATTGCCATAGCTAATGCTGATGTACCCGCCATTTTTGTGTACGGCGGAACCATCGCTCCCGGTCAGCACCGCGGCAAGGATATCGATCTCGTCAGTGTCTTTGAAGGGGTGGGTAAGTTGAATGCTGGAGATATTGATGAGGCGGAGCTCAATCAAATCGAATGCAATGCGTGTCCAGGAGCGGGAGCATGCGGAGGGATGTATACTGCGAACACCATGGCGGCCGCAATGGAGGCACTCGGATTAAGTCTCCCGGGAAGCGCATCCAATCCTGCGGAATCGGAAGATAAGTATAAAGATGTAAAAGCTGCAGGGGAAGCCGTCTATAATCTCTTGGAAGCAGGCATCTATCCAAAAGATATCATGACAAAAGAAGCATTCGAGAATGCCATCACTGTTGTAATGGCGCTTGGAGGTTCCACGAATGCAACGATGCATCTGCTTGCCATCGCACATGCAGCAGAAGTCGATCTGACCATCGATGATTTCAACAGAATACAGGAAAAAGTACCGCACCTGGCAGATCTGAAGCCGAGTGGACGTTATGTCATGCAGGACCTTTATAAAGCTGGTGGCGTGCAAGGTGTGATGAAGATGCTGCATGAAGCAGGCTATCTAAACGGAGAATGCATGACAGTCACAGGGAAGACGATAGCTGAGAATCTGGCGCAGGTGGAAGGACTGAAAGCGGGACAGGATGTCATCATGCCGCTTGATGCACCGAAGCGTGCCGACGGACCTCTGATTGTCCTGAAGGGTAATTTGTCGCCATCGGGTGCCGTTGCGAAAGTATCCGGCGTCAAAGTGGCGCGTCACGAAGGACCAGCCCGTGTATTCAACAATGAAAAAGACGCCTCGGATGCTGTCCTGAACAATAAAATCAATGAAGGTGATGTGCTGGTCATCCGCTACGTAGGACCTAAAGGCGGACCGGGGATGCCTGAAATGTTATCCATTTCAAGTCTGCTTGTCGGTAAAGGACTCGGGGAGAAGGTCGCTTTATTGACGGATGGTAGATTTTCAGGCGGCACCCATGGGCTGGTCGTCGGCCATATCGCACCTGAAGCGCAGAGCGGTGGGCCGATCGCCCTGCTGCATGAAGGTGATCTGGTGACGATCGATTCTACCAAGAAAGAAATTTCCTGTGCGGTGTCAGAAGAGGAGATGTCAGAAAGGCGAAAAGGCTTTTCAGCGCCGCCCCTTTACAGAAAAGGTGTGCTCGGAAAATATGCACACAATGTGACATGTGCTTCGAAAGGAGCAGTGACAGACTATTTGAGCAGATGATGTGGAAGGTGCGCCTGAAAGATGGCGCATCTTTTTTTATGGCTGCATTATTGAAAAAAGATAAAAAATATTATGAAATCGTTAAACATGGGCACGGCAACATTGTAAACGGTTACATTATCAGAATAATTAGATATTTTAAAAAATAATTGAAAAAAGGTGTTGATTTATTTTATTGGGCGTTATAAGATTACGTTCAATATCACATATCAGAAAAGTTTGAATAATAAAAAAGCATTGATGGGAACGTAGTTTAAGCAGCTCGATGGACAGAGACCTGGTGGTGGCTGAGAACCGGGATCGACGCTTTATTCTATCTCAACCTTGAGCGCCGGACTGAAAGGTCGACGATTAGGCCCGGCCGGGTGAAGACCACCCGTTACCAAAACGGACTTTTAGATGAAGTCCATAAGGTGCCTTCTGTAAAGGAGGCGTAAAACTGGGTGGTACCGTGAAATGACTCTTTTCACCCCATGACAGGTCGCAGTTTCGACTGGCGGCCCATCGTGGGGAAAAAGGGTCATTTTTTATATTTTATGGCATCGGACCAACCATTAGGATTTAGGGGGAGGCAAATGATGATGAAAACACAGAGTGGAACATATACTCGAGAAACTGAACAGAAGCTGATGACCGGGGCTGATCTATTCATTCAAAGTTTGGTTGAAGCGGATGTTGAAACTGTATTTGGCTATCCGGGTGGTGCAGTGCTGCCGATCTATGATGCACTGCACAAGGCGCGGGATTCCTTCCAACATATCTTATGCAGACATGAACAGGGACTCATCCATGCTGCTGAAGGATATGCAAGGGTGACGGGGAAACCGGGAGTCGTCATTGCCACTTCCGGACCGGGGGCTACAAACCTGATTACCGGTATTACGGACGCGATGATGGATTCTTTGCCAGTAGTTGTTTTTACAGGACAAGTCTCCACTGCAGTCATCGGTTCTGACGCATTCCAGGAAGCGGATGTCATCGGACTGACTACTCCGATAACGAAACATAACTATCAGGTCAATGATATCAGGGACCTGCCGCGCATCGTCAAAGAAGCATTCCATATCGCAACGACAGGGCGTAAAGGCCCCGTCGTGGTCGATATACCAAAAAATATTGCACAGGAGATTACCCAGGAAGAATATGATACGGCATTCAAACTCTCCGGCTACCAACCTACCACGAAACCGAACCCGCTCCAGATCAAGCGTCTGGCAGAACAGATTGAAACAGCTGAGAAACCTCTTCTGCTGGCTGGAGCCGGCATTCATGCTGCAGATGCCGCGGATGAACTTAAAACTTTTGCCGAACGGCACCACCTGCCGGTAGCGAACACGCTGCTTGGCCTCGGCAGCTTCCCGGGGTCGCATGAACTATCGCTCGGCATGGCGGGCATGCACGGGTCATATTGCGCGAACATGGCAATCTACGAATGCGATCTGCTCATCAACATCGGAGCCCGCTTCGACGATCGTCTGACAGGTTCGCTACAGCATTTCGCCCCGCATGCCACCATCGCCCATATCGATATCGATCCTGCTGAAATCGGCAAGAACATTGAAACTAAAATACCGGTCGTCTCGGATGCCAAAGAAGCCCTGCTTGCACTTTTGGCCACGGAAACAAAAACGAAGGACCGGACGACGTGGCTCATTGAAACTTTGACCAATAAGAAAGAAAATCCTTTCTGGTTCGAACGTTCAGACGATCTGATTTCACCGCAGTGGCTGATCGAGTCGATCTATGAGAAGACAGGCGGCGAGGCGGTCATCACGACGGATGTCGGCCAGCATCAGATGTGGGCTGCCCAGTTCTATCAATTTGATCAGCCGCATAAATGGGTGACCTCAGGCGGCCTTGGCACGATGGGCTTCGGGTTGCCAGCAGCAATCGGTGCCCAGCTCGGCAAGCCCAAAGAGACGGTGATCGCCATCGTAGGGGACGGCGGTTTCCAGATGACCATGCAGGAGATGGCAGTACTGAAGCAATATAATCTTCCAATCAAAGTCGTCATCGTCAACAATGAAGCACTTGGCATGGTCAGGCAGTGGCAGGAGACCTTCTATGAAGAACGCTATTCCTCCTCCCTGATGACCGACAACCCCGACTTCATCAAACTGGCTGAAGGCTTCGGCGTAAAAGGCCTCAGAGTCGCCCGGGAAATTGAGGTGGCCAATGTCATGGAAGAGATGCTCGCCTATGACGGGCCAGTGCTCGTCGATGCCAGAGTGCAGAAGTTGGATAAGGTGTTTCCGATGGTCGCACCCGGCAAGGGCAATCATGAAATGGTGGGGGTGAGGAGATGCAGAGGATAATTACAGCCACCGTACAGAATACAAGCGGTGTCCTGAACAGGATTACAGGCATGCTGTCAAAAAGAGGATTCAATATAGAGAGCATTACGGTGGGCACTACCGAATCTCCAGGCATCTCGAAAATGACATTTGTCGTGGCGGTGCCCGATGAGAAGAAGGTTGAACAGCTGACTAAACAACTGAATAAGCAGATAGATGTCTTGAAGGTAAACGACATCACAGAGAAAGCAATCGTCCAAAGGGAGCTGGCCCTGATCAAAGTCGGAAACTCCAGTGCAGCACGTGCAGAGATCCAAAGCGTAATCGAGCCGTTCCGTGCCAGGGTACTGGATGTATCGAGGGACAGTCTGATCATCGAGGTGACTGGCAAACCCGATAAGATTGCAGCACTCGTGGATCTGCTACACCCTTACGGCATCAAAGAGATGACGCGGACAGGGGTCACCGCTTTCCCAAGGGGCAAGCAACCGGGGCAGGTACAGGAATTCAGCCTAAGCATCTGAACGAGGGATTAACGAACCATAACAATAAACACACATATGAGAGGGAGATCAATTATGACAAAAGTATTCTATGACAAAGATATCAATAAGGCGGCACTCGAGGGAATGAAGATCACAATCGTCGGTTACGGTTCGCAGGGTCACGCCCATGCACAGAACTTGCGGGATAGCGGATATGAGGTGACCATCGGCTTGAGGCCCGGTAAATCGGAGGATAAAGCGATGGAAGATAGCTTCGCGGTGAAATCCGTAGCAGAAGCTGTCAGTGAGGCCGATGTCACCATGGTGCTGCTTCCGGACGAGAATCAGCCCAAGGTCTATGAAGAAAGCATAAAAGAATATATGAAGCCGGGCAGCGCCCTTGCGTTCGCACACGGTTTCAATATCCATTTCAATCAGGTGGTTCCGCGCGAAGATGTGGATGTGTTCCTTGTCGCACCGAAGGGACCGGGTCATCTGGTGAGGCGCACCTACGAAGAGTCAGCAGGGGTCCCTGCACTATACGGTGTTTTCCAGAATGTTTCAGGTGAAGCGGGAGATCTGGCCATGGCCTATGCGGCAGGAATCGGGGCTGCACGGGCAGGTGTACTTGAAACCTCCTTCCAGGAAGAGACGGAAACGGACCTGTTCGGTGAACAGGCAGTGCTCTGCGGCGGCCTGACGAGCCTTGTAAAAGCAGGATTCGAAACATTGACGGATGCAGGATACCAGCCGGAAGTCGCATACTTCGAGTGCCTGCACGAAATGAAGCTCATCGTAGATCTCATGTATGAAGGCGGTATGGAAAACATGAGGCATTCGATCTCAGATACTGCGCAATGGGGGGATTTCGTATCAGGACCACGCGTAATCAATGATGAAACGAAATCGCGCATGAAGGATATCCTGGAAGAGATCCAAAATGGAAAATTCGCCCAAGGCTGGATCCTCGAAAACCAGGCGGGCAGACCAAGGTATAATGCCATCAATAATAATGAATACAATCATCCGATAACCAAAGTCGGCCAGGATCTGAGAGATTTGATGCCATTCGTTAAACAGCCTGCAGCCGATGGGAAGAAAGGCGGGAAGGTGCATGCCACGAATTAAAGTATTTGATACGACGCTTAGGGATGGCGAGCAGTCCCCAGGGGTCAATTTGAATAAGATGGAGAAGCTGGAGATAGCGAAGCAGTTGGAACGTTTGGGCGTCGATGTCATGGAGGCTGGCTTCCCAGCTGCATCAGAAGGCGATTTCCAGGCAGTGAAATTGATAGCGGACACCATCAAGGATGTTTCGGTCACGGCCCTTGCCCGGACAAGGAAAGCAGATATCGACCGCGCGTATGAAGCGTTGAAGAATACAGCGCATCCAAGGATACACGTGTTCCTCGCAACTTCTCCGATCCATATGCAATACAAGTTGAAGATGACGCCGGAACAAGTCGCAAGCCAATCTGTCGATATGGTCACTTATGCGAAAGAAAGATTCGAGGAAGTGGAATGGTCGGCAGAAGATGCCACCCGCTCCGACTGGGCATTTCTGGCCGAAGTCATCGAGCAAGTCATAGATGCCGGTGCAACAGTCATCAACCTCCCCGACACTGTAGGATTCACGATGCCGGATGAATATGGCCGCATGTTCAAATATATGAAGGAGAATGTACCGAACATCGACCGTGCAGATCTATCCTGCCACTGCCACAATGATCTCGGCATGGCGGCGGCGAATACCATGGCCGCTATAGAAAATGGGGCGACGCAGATAGAAGGCACGATTAACGGCATCGGGGAGCGCGCAGGGAATGTCGCTTTGGAGGAAGTTGCTGTTGCACTCAAAATCAGAAGCGACCATTACGGCTACGACACTGGACTGAAACTAGATGAAATTAAACGATCGAGCGATCTTGTGGCAAAATTGACTGGCATGTATGTCCAGGCGAATAAGGCAATCATCGGACGGAACGCATATGCACATGAATCGGGCATCCATCAGGACGGTGTGCTCAAAAACAGTGAGACATACGAGATAATCACTCCGGAGCTTGTTGGAGTCTCCTCGAACACATTGTTTATGGGCAAGCATTCTGGCCGTCATGCATTTAAGGATAAGGTGGGCGAATTCGGTATTGAAATGTCGGAAGAGGCCCTGACAGCAGCATTCAAGAGCTTCAAGGCCCTGACGGACCACAAAAAAGAAGTGACTGATGATGATATCTATACATTGATCATGGAAGTCAAGACCGATCAGTCGGAAATGAGCAGATACACTCTTGAGACCTTCCAGGTGAACTACGGGACCCGTAATATTACAACAGCTACGGTCTCCCTCCGTACCCCGGATGGTGAAAGTGTGCAGACTGCCGCTACCGGCAACGGCAGCATAGAAGCACTGTACAGCACAATCTCCGAGCTGATCGATCACGATATGAAGCTTCTGGATTATCAGATCAATTCTGTCGGCGGAGGCAAGGACGCTTTGGCTGAATCGCACGTCCAGCTCATGGTCGAAGGCCAGACGGTAAATGGGCGCGGGACAGCCCAGGATGTCATCGAGGCATCAGCAAATGCCTACATCAACGCAGTCAACCGTTATATCCTGAATGTCCAGGCAAATAAAGCGCAAGTCATGAACATCTGACAGTTAATCTACAGGATAGGGGCGATATTATGAAGAAACAAGTGATCCTATTGCCGGGCGACGGTGTAGGACCGGAAATCATGGCAGGTGCCAAAGCAGTACTTGATGCCGTTGCGATGGAATTCAACCATGAATTCACCTACCACGAACATGCCATAGGCGGTGATGCTATCGACCGCTTTGATACTCCGTTGCCTGAAGATACTATAAAAGCATGCCAAACAGCTGATGCTGTACTCCTTGGCGCTGTAGGCGGCCCGAAATGGAGCGGACGACCTGCCAGTGGAAGTCCTGAGAGTGGTTTGCTCGGCATCCGTAAGGCACTTGGTCTTTTTGCCAACCTCAGACCAGTGCAGAGCTTCACACCGCTTATGCATGCATCTCCGCTGAAGACTGAACTGGTGGCCGGCTGCGACATCATGATCGTACGCGAACTGACGTCCGGACTTTATTTCGGACGGCCGAGTGGCCGCAGTGCAGATGGCAGTGAAGTCGTGGATACATTGCACTATACCCGAGAAGAGATTGAACGCATTGTGGTAAGGGGATTTGAAGCAGCCAGGAAAAGAAAAGGCAGGCTGACATCCGTCGATAAGGCGAATGTTTTGGAATCGAGTCGCATGTGGCGTGAAATAGTCGAGGAAAAAGCACGGGATTATCCCGATGTGACGGTGGAACATCAACTGGTCGATGCGGCAGCGATGAAATTGATTACAAATCCCAGACATTTCGATGTCATTGTAACAGAGAACATGTTTGGAGATATTTTAAGCGATGAAGCATCAGTGTTGACCGGCTCGATAGGCATGCTGCCTTCAGCAAGCCTCAGGGCAGATGGACTGGGGCTTTATGAACCGGTCCATGGTTCGGCACCGGATATCGCCGGCGAAGGGATTGCAAATCCCCTCGGAATGATTCTTTCTGCCGCAATGATGCTCAAATACTCATTCGGAATGGAAGAGGAAGCAGAGGCAGTCGAAAAAGCAGTCATCGATTGTCTGGAGGCAGGTAATCATACGCACGATCTTGATGTGAAGAATGGAAATGTATTCGGTACGGATATGATGGTCAGGAAAGTGGTAGAAAACTTGTCGTCCAGAAGCATCACAGACGCCATATGCAGTTCTTATATGTAATGAAAAGGTGTGTCGGTCATGGAAAAAGGAAAAACGGTAATTGAGAAAGTTTGGGAATCACATGTTGTGCATCAGCAGGAAGATAAGCCGGATCTTATCTATATCGATCAGCATCTCATTCATGAAGTGACATCCCCCCAGGCGTTTGAAGGGCTCAGGCTCAACAACCGGAAGGTGCGGCGGCCGGATTTGACTTATGCAACCATGGACCATAACGTCCCCACCCAGAATAGGACGGTAATGACGGATGAAGTTGCCAAGGTACAGATGGAGACGCTGCAGCACAATTGCGAGGAGTTCGGCATCACTCTGGCAGATATGGACCATCCGGACCAGGGCATCGTCCATGTCATAGGGCCACAGCTCGGCTTGACCCAACCAGGACGCACAATCGTTTGTGGAGACAGCCATACATCGACCCATGGCGCATTCGGAGCACTCGCCTTCGGTATCGGCACAAGTGAAGTCGAACATGTCCTTGCCACCCAGACGCTGATGCAGGAACGGCCAAAAACCATGAATGTGAAAGTGGATGGTGAGCTGGCTAAAGGGGTCACTGCAAAAGACCTGATACTTGCGATCATCTCGAAATTCGGTGTCAAATTTGGTACAGGGCATGTCATAGAATATACAGGTGAAGCCATCCGCGGGCTTTCGATGGAGGGCAGGATGACGGTATGCAATATGTCAATCGAGGGCGGCGCCCGCGCCGGATTGATCAGCCCGGATGAGAAGACGGTCGAATTCTTGAGGGGGCGCCGTCATGTGCCGCAAGGAGAGGCGTTTGAAGAAAAAGCCGCCGAGTGGCTGGCGTTTGCGACGGATGCTGACGCCCAGTACGATGTCACCCTTGAGATTAATGCACAAGAAGTGGAGCCGCAGGTTTCATGGGGGACCAACCCTGGCATGACCGTACCGATCAGCGGAAGCACTCCATTGCTTGACGAAGTGGAGAACCGGGATGAAGTCAAAAGAGCGCTCCAGTATATGGGACTCCGGGAGGGACAGCCGGTCACAGCCATTGAAGTCGATCATGTGTTCATCGGTTCTTGTACCAATTCGAGGCTGTCCGACCTTGAAAGTGCAGCAGATATCATCAAGGGGCATAAAGTAAAAGACGGTGTACGTGCCATTGTCGTCCCCGGTTCATTCAAAGTGAAATTGCAGGCAGAGGAGCTCGGCCTTGACGAAGTCTTTAAGCAGGCAGGGTTCGAATGGCGTGAATCCGGCTGCAGCATGTGTCTGGCGATGAATGATGATATTGTCCCAGCCGGTGGCCGGTGTGCCTCTACATCAAACCGCAACTTTGAAGGACGGCAGGGCAACGGGGCAAGAACACACCTTGTCAGTCCCGAAATGGCGGCAGTCGCTGCAATTGAAGGTACATTTACGGATGTCAGGAAATTTCAGGAGAAAGTACTGAGTCAGGAGGGATCGTTTGGAAGCAGTTCGTAGACATCATGGCAAAGTATTTCCGCTTGATCGTGACAATGTCGATACTGACCAGATCATTCCAAAACAATTCTTGAAGCGGGTGGAACGTACGGGCTTCGGCCAATTCGTCTTCCACAATTGGCGGTTCGGGAACGATGATGGAGAAAGTTTTGGACTCGATGGTGAAGATTACAAGGATGCTTCGATTCTTGTAGCCGGAGAAAATTTCGGGTGTGGATCTTCGAGGGAACATGCACCCTGGGCACTGAAGGACTATGGTTTCAAAGCCATCATTGCACCAAGTTTTGCAGATATATTCTACAGTAACGCCTTGAAGAATGGCATCATCCTCATTACAGCAGATCGGGGTCAAATCAGGGAGTGGATGCGTTGCGCTGAAGGCGGAGGGCTCCATCTTGATATAGACCTGGAACAGCAGATTGTTACATGGGAAGCGGGCCGGATGGAGTTTGACCTGCCTCCGCACCACCGGGAAAGACTTTTGAATGGCTGGGATGATATTGCACTGACGCTGCTCCTTGAAGAGAAAATAGAAGCATACGAGACGAGGCATAAAGGATAAATATGACAAGAACAATAGAGGAGTGTGATTACATGGGGATTTCCTAACCGGCGGATTGGTTCACGATGCATGGAGACACCTGAGCCCTACCGTCCACCAGACACCACTGCGGACATCAGCCACTACGAATCAGCAGACCGGTAAAAATATATATTTCAAGATGGAGAACGAACAGAAGACAGGAGCCTTCAAATTCAGGGGGGCAAGCTATAAATTGATGCGCCTGTCTCCGGAGGAACTGTCAGCAGGCGTCATCACTGCTTCGGCCGGGAATCATGCGCAAGGATTGGCATTGGCGGCTTATAAGCTTGGAATCGAAGCGACCATATACATGTCAGAGTGTACACCGAAAGCGAAAATACAGGCGACGAAAGGGTACGGTGCCTCCGTTGTGCTTACGGGCGAGAGTTTCCAGGAAGCTTATGAAGCATCGCTTGAACACCAGAAAAAAAGTGGGGCGACATATGTGCATCCCTTTGATGATTACGACATAATGGCCGGACAAGGAACAATCGCCTTGGAAATGCTGAGGCAGGAGAATAGGATCGACACGCTGATCGTACCGATCGGCGGGGGTGGACTGATCAGCGGCATAGCAGTGGCAGCCAAATCCGTGAAGCCAGGAATCAGAGTGATAGGCGTCCAGGCTGAAGCAGCTGCAGCCACCCACGTTGCCTATCATCAGGGCATAGTGGACAAACTTTCGAATGTCTCTA
Organism: Salinicoccus jeotgali; assembly: GCF_055379195.1. Lineage (NCBI taxonomy): Bacteria > Bacillati > Bacillota > Bacilli > Caryophanales > Staphylococcaceae > Salinicoccus > Salinicoccus jeotgali. The sequence continues at coordinate 720,441 of NZ_AP043830.1, forward strand.
CGATCGCAGAAGGCATAGCAGTCAAACAGCCTGGTGAAAAGACGCTGCCTCTTATAAACCGCTATGTGGACGACATCATCACTGTGAGTGAGACGGAGATCGCTGCAGCCATAGTGGCCATGCTTCAACGCAGCAAGACACTGGTAGAGGGCTCGGGGGCTGCGGCACTTGCCGGACTGCTGTCCCATAATGATAGAATCGACTCTGAGCACTGTGGATTGGTAGTCAGTGGAGGGAATGTGGATATCGCTGACATCGCCCGTATACAGTCTTTGGCAGATCAGCTGAAAGTGCAGGTGACCTAATCTTCCTCCTATTGGAAAAGCCTCGATACATGCCGTGTATCGAGGCTTTTCCAATGCTCCATTTGAATCAATAGAGCTTTAACAGTTCAGTCATGACCGTCTCCAGCTCTTTTAGGAATATATCATCGGTTTCCAAAACGGGGTTCGAAGGCAGATACATTTTCCCGATCAGGAACTCACCCTTCTTCACATCCTTCAGGCGGGTGAGCGCAGATTCAAAGTCATCATAACTCATATCTTTGATGGCTGTCTTTTCGGGTTTCATATGATCCAGAGAGATTACGTAATTATTTGGCATGCTGCGCATCTCCTCGATCATATCCAGCCATTTGTCAGCAACCTGCTGTTTTTCAGGAGACTCATATATGACCCCGTACATGCAGAATGCATGATCTCCAAAAAGGCCGATCTGGAAATGGGGCATCATTTTATAGCCTCTTGGATTGGTGCTGAAGCTGACCCATGTATCGTCTGGGGGATTCACTTTCCGACGTGCGTGCTTGGCAACATGGGCGAAATGCTCATCTCCGGTCAAAGTGGTGAGATATTCACTGAAATATTCACCGAGGTTCTCAAGTTTAGGTCGTATGGTCTCTTTCAGGGCATCCATCCGCGGCTCCAGACCGTCGATGTCGAAAACCCGGAAGTCCTCCTTTGTAAAATGGTACTTAGGCATTTGGCTTCTCCTTTCAGATCATTATCTATATGATAGAATAAGTGGTAATGTCAATCAATCATTTGGGGTGGATGCAATGGAAATATATGAATTCGGACAGCGTATCATCAGGGAAGCGGGGGACTTCATCAAACTCCGTATGAAGGAGGATTTCAAGGTTGATGCCAAGCTTAATCCTCATGACCTGGTGACGGATGTCGATAAGGAAACAGAAACATATATATATGAACGGATACTTGAACGCTACCCGGACCACCGCATCATTGGTGAGGAAGGACACGGCACAGATATTGAAGATATGTCGGGTGTGCTGTGGATCGTTGATCCGATAGACGGTACCTTGAATTTTGTGCACCAGCTCCAGAACTTCGCTGTCTCCATCGGCGTCTATGTAGACGGAGAACCTTACTGTGGGTTGATTTTGGATGTCATGGGAGGCGTGCTGTACCATGCAAGGGTCGGTAGTGGTGCTTTCAAGGATGATATCCGCCTTGATGAAATGCGGGACACGACGCTTGACCGGTCGCTCATCGGCATGAATGCCAATTGGGTCATCAAAGATCAGATAGGACCTGCATTTAAGAAAATAGTGGAGCAAACAAGAAGTACACGATCATACGGTTCTGCTGCCCTTGAAATGGCATATGTCGCGACCGGCATCCTCAGCGCCTCTGTGTTCTTCAGACTGCACCCTTGGGATTATTCAGCAGGTATGATCATCATCGATGAAGCTGGCGGCAGGACAACCAACCTGCTTGGTGAAGAGATCGATATATTGAAGAAGGATAGCATCCTGACTGGCAATAAAGCGATCCACAAGGAACTTACAGATTACTTTACAAGTGATGCGGCATTTATAGCCGGCCACAGGCGTGTACACGGGGAGAAGCGATAGATGCGGGTATGTCCCTCCAATTTTATAAAGTGCTGTCGGATGATCTTCTGAAGCGTATATTCCGACAGCTCGAGCTTGAGATGGTCTATGATATCACGGCGTTTGTAGTGTGTATCAGGGCTGATCATGTGGAGGCGGCTGAAGTATTCAGCTGTTATCGCATGTATACCAACAACTTTGCCACATGCATCACATCGTCCGAAATTGCCGCCTATCGTCTGCCAATCAAAACTGTGGCAGAACGGACATTTGATGCCCCTTTTGAAGTTGAAGTGGACCATTCTGACCGTCACCCGGGCGCCTGTAATCAGTGCGAGGCCGGGTGACGGTTCTTTTTTCTGATCACAGCGGAATGTTCGATGGTCTTCAAATAATGGGGGAGATCACTTAATTTCAAAAACAGTTCAGAACGGGCCGGTTCAATTTTGAAGCTTGGATCCATCATCACATATTTGAGGATGATCGGACGCTGATAGCGCCCTTCATCTATGAGTTGCCCGCGGAACATTTCGAATATCGCGCGGCTGCGGTTGAGGTCGATTACAGCTTCATGTCCAGCAGTACATAGTATATTGAACTGATTAATGTAGTGTGGGCCACTAAGATCATGCAGCACGAAAAGATAATAGCAGTAGTCGGTGGCAATCAGGACATTGACGATTTCGAACGCGTTGCCGATGTGCATTTCGGCATGCCAGTGGATGGACATATTCTGTGTGTTAATGTTCATAAGATGGCGTTCGAATTCACTCTCAAGGTGTTCCATCTTCTGCATGGAATGATATTCTGCCGTTTCATCATCTGAAAAAGGCACCCTGTTGTACAAAAACTCATAAACTTTCAAGCGATCGTGTTTTTCCCTCATGGCACAACTCCTTAATGGTGGTGCCGTCATTATCTGTGAGTTCAAACGATGGGTCAAAATACAGAAAAAGAGGCAATCCATACAAAAAAGGACAAACGGGGAAGAAGTTCCAGTAAATCCCCATTTGTCCTTGGACAAGTTATGCAAAATATCAATTTCAGCAGCCTACAGCCAGCCGTTTTCACGATATTTCTTCTTCAGTGTAAAACCGATGCCGAATATCACGATGAACAGTACGACGGACAATATGGCCATGAGTGGCATCGCTTCGGCGACGAAGGCGGAGAAGGCAAGCATCATCAGGACAGCCAGCACAGCCAGCACCATGAATATGGCTTTTGATTTTTTTTGTTCCATTTTGACGGTCCTTTCGAAGTGTATTTGATGAATATTATAGCATAAGACAACATTTTATTACACCCAATGCTTGTCAAGGAGTGGAAAAGGACACCGATGTCGTGTTATAATAAATAAGTTATGAAATGAAAGCACCAAAACGATTTTAAAAACGAAGGGAAAGACTTGATGAATTTAAGAGAAGATATCCGTAATATCGCAATCATTGCACACGTTGACCACGGAAAAACGACACTAGTAGACGAACTGCTGAAGCAGTCCGGCATATTCCGGGAGAATGAGCATGTCGCCGAGCGCGCGATGGATTCCAATGATATTGAACGGGAACGTGGAATAACGATTCTCGCTAAAAATACAGCAATTGACTATAAAGATAAACGCATCAACATTCTTGATACTCCTGGCCACGCCGATTTCGGTGGCGAAGTTGAGAGGATCATGAAGATGGTTGATGGTGTAATCCTAGTTGTGGATGCCTATGAAGGTACTATGCCACAAACACGTTTCGTATTGAAGAAAGCATTGGATCAGGACCTTAAGCCACTTGTTGTTGTAAACAAGATTGATAAGGAAACGGCCCGCGCAGAAGCAGTCATCGATGAAGTGCTTGAGCTTTTCATTGAACTGGATGCAAACGACGAACAGCTCGAATTTCCAGTGGCGTATGCCTCCGCAATAAACGGTACGGCAAGTCTCGAGGTGGATAAGCAGGAAGAGAACATGCAGTCCATATTCGATATGATCTTGGAATATGTGCCAGCTCCTGTAGATAATAGCGACGAACCGCTACAGTTCCAGGTCGCACTCCTCGACTATAACGATTATGTCGGCAGAATCGGCATCGGACGGGTATTCCGAGGGAAAATCGAAGTTGGCCAGCAAGTGTCGCTCATGAAGAATGATGGCACGGTCAAAAATTTCCGCGTGACCAAATTGTTTGGTTTTTTTGGACTCCAGCGCCTCGAAATCGAGAGTGCCAAAGCAGGCGATCTGATAGCAGTCAGCGGCATGGAGGACATCAACGTCGGAGAGACTGTGACGCCGATTGACAATCAGGAGGCATTGCCTCTTCTGCATATCGACGAACCGACCTTGCAGATGACATTCTCAGTCAACAGCTCGCCATTCGCCGGCAAAGAAGGCAAGCATGTTACAGCGCGGAAGATAGAGGAAAGATTGGAGGAACAGCTCGAAACGGACGTCTCCCTGAAAGTTGAACCTACTGATCAACCGGATGCATGGACAGTTTCCGGCAGGGGCGAACTCCACTTATCCATCCTTATCGAAAACATGCGTCGTGAAGGGTTCGAACTTCAAGTCTCGAAACCGCAAGTCATCGTCAAAATGGTTGACGGTGTCAAATGTGAACCGTTTGAACGTGTCCAGATCGACGTGCCTGAAGAGTATACCGGAAGCATCATAGAATCACTCGGCCAACGGAAAGGTGAAATGGTGGACATGGTCAATACAGGCAATGGCCAAAGCCGTGTCACTTTCCTTGTACCAGCACGTGGTCTGATCGGATACCGTACGGAATTCATGTCCATGACACGTGGCTACGGCATCCTCAACCATACGTTCGAGGATTACCGTCCACTCATTAAAGGACGCATAGGCGGTAGACGTAATGGTGTTCTCGTATCCATCGATAAAGGAGCGGCTTCGACTTATTCCATCCTACAGCTGGAAAGCCGTGGCACCAACTTTATGGAACCAGGCACTGAAGTCTATGAAGGCATGATTGTCGGCGAAAACTCACGGGACAACGATTTGACTGTCAACATTACTAAAGTGAAAGCAGCGAACAATATACGTTCTGCTACAAAAGAGCAGACGACGACCATGAAAAAACCTAAAGTGATGACGCTGGAGGAAGCGCTCGAGTATATCAATGATGATGAGCTTGTGGAAGTGACCCCGGAATCCATCCGCCTCAGAAAAAGCATACTTGCCAAGAATGAGCGGGAAAAATCACAAAAACATGAAAAGATTAAACTTGAATCGGAGTGAATTTAATTGTATCTCCCTGATTTGATGAGTGTGAATGTTACAGAGCGCCTGACTTTCTTCGGCAGGTTATTCAGGTTGGATTCCAACCCTGAAAGTGGAATGTGGTACCTTTTCATCACCATCTTCATACTGTCGATCCTAGTGTATAATCTCGGTTTCGCACGTAAAGTCAAGGTGTGGCAAAATGCCATCATTTACGTCGTCATGTTTTTAGGATGCATCATATTGACCTTTTTCGGTGCATTCCTCCCCGTTGCAGAAAGTCTGATAGTCGCTACGGCCGTTTTGGCTTTATATCGCTTCAGATTGCACCAGGAACGGAAAGCTGGAAACATTAAAACTTCCGGCAAATAAAAATCAGCCTATCCATCTGGATAGGCTGATTTTTATTATTCAAAGGCGATGCCGGTAACATGCACGAGTTTTTCTTCCATATTACCATCCTTGATGACCAGCACATCGATCATGCCATCATCATAGATGCGCTTCCCATCTTGACTGAAATGGGCATAATATGTATCGCGCGCATTATAGGGAAGAGTAGTCGTCCCTTCGTCATGCGTGAACACAATCATTGCATCTTCGCCTTGATGGGGCTCGGTATATTCCAGGAAAGGCTTTAGGCAAATGATGAAAGTGCCTTCCAAGAGTTCTTTATTTTTGAACTTTTTCTCGGTTTTTAAAGTAGGCGGTTTAGTCGTGCCCTCAATAATCTGCCTGTTCCATTCTGTGTTGTCCGAAAAATTGATCTGCTCCTCTTCCGGTTCCTGAGCCAACACCTTTTCTAGTTCTTCCTTGCGGTCGTCGAATATCCAGGTGGATGGATCGAGTGTAATCTGGTAACGTACATTGCCCAATATTTGTATAATCATCTGCATTCTCTCCTTACTGCTTAATTATAGCAGAAATATATGTGTTGTTTAAGCCGTTTCAATCGTATCATACTCTTGTATTTACTTGCTTTTTTGGTGTTCCTGATATAAAATTTTATAGAGAGTTTATAGAAAGGGGTAATTTCGTGTCCACTAAAGATGAATTGAGCAGACAGGCTTATGAACAGCTGGAAAAAGATGCCGAAAAGATTGTCCAGCTGATCGAAGTGCAGATGGACAACTTGACAATGCCCCAATGCCCGGTCTATGAAGAAGTTCTGGACACACAGATGTTTGGATTATCAAAAGAAGTCCATTTCGCTGCAAGACTCGGCCTGATCGATCCCGAAGACGGACATGCTGTATTGGAGAAACTGGAAAAGGAAGTATCCAAAGTGCATGAAGCATATATGGAAAAGGAAAAATTCGAGTCTAAAGAAATATAATCTTTAGACTTTTTTAAATGAGGCGATAAATTGTCATACATAAAAGACTTCTTCGACTATGTAAAAGTATACTCCAAACACGTTGATTTCGTCATCGTGATCAGCTATATCCTGCTTAGCCTCATCGGTCTCACCATGGTCTACAGTGCGAGTATGGTGATTGCATCGAAAAGCGATATTACAGGCGGGAATCCTGAACATTATTATATCAGGCAACTGTTCTCCATAATTCTCGGTTTCATCGTGGTATTCATCATGACCTACTTCATGTCCGGGGAGTTTCTGCGCAATAAATACTTCCAGATTGCAGCAACGGGTGGTATTTTTGTCCTTCTGTTGTTTACGGCTTTCTTCGGTACAGAAGTTAACGGGGAAAGGAACTGGATCCGCTTAGCGGGCTTCAACTTCCAGACTTCGGAGTTTTTCAAGATAGTGACCATTTTATATCTGGCGTACATATACGATAGAAAGAAAGACCGCCTCAAGCAACTTGAAGCAGGTCATCTGGTACCTTTGTTGTTCATAGGTTTCTGTACCATGATGGTCATCTCGAACGATTTCGGCACTGGGCTCGTCATCACTGGCATCATCGCAGGGATATTCCTGTACTCCGGCATCTCGATCCGATTTCTCGCTAAAGCAGGTGGAGTGATCGCCATGGCGGCAGTAGCGATAGGCATCATCATCTTCATGATCAAGGGGAGTATCCTCTCACCACACCAGCAAGCCCGCATAGACACGTTCCTCCATCCATTTAATGATCCGACCGGGACGGGGTACCAATTGACGAATGCATTGGTATCCATATCCCATGGTGGTATTTTCGGCAATGGGCTGGGCAATGGTGTAATGAAGCTCGGCTATCTTCCAGAACCGCATACTGACTTCATATTTGCTGTTGTTGCAGAAGAATTGGGGCTGATCGGAGTGATATTCATCCTACTTCTGTACTTGGTCCTTGTATTGAAGGCATTATGGTATGCAGCAGTCTCAGAGGATATGTTCTATCGCCTCATCTGTGTAGGCGTCGCCATATACATCACTTTCCAGTTATTCGTCAACCTCGGCGGCATCTCAAAACTCATTCCTCTTACCGGTGTGCCTTTGCCGCTGCTCAGTTACGGGGGCTCGTCATTCCTCAGTATATCCATCGCAATCGGCCTGCTCATCATATCGGCTAAACATGTAAAAAAACAAAAGACGTTGACTAACCTTTAGACCAGAATTCATTTTCTGGTCTTTTTTGTCATTTATCAATTTTAGGGCAATAATGAATTAGATTGTATATTTTTTGAATATTTATTATAATTGAAATGATAACAGAGGAGGAATGTCATGAATAAAATCAACAAACTGATGGTTGCCAACAGGGGAGAAATCGCCATCCGTATCTTCCGTGCATGTACGGAGCTCGATATTACGACAGTAGCGATATACAGTAATGAGGATAAAGGGGCATTACATAGATACAAGGCCGACGAAGCATATCTTGTCGGCGAAGAGCTGTCGCCTACAGAGAGTTATCTGGATATTGAAGCCATCATAAAAGTGGCGAAAAAAGCAGAAGTGGATGCCATACATCCAGGCTATGGCTTCTTGAGTGAGAACATGACGTTCGCGAAGCGCTGTGAAGAAGAGGGCATCATATTTGTCGGACCAAAGCAGCGTCATTTGGATATGTTCGGCGATAAAGTCAAGGCACGCGCAACAGCAGTAGCTGCCGGACTCCCGATCATCCCCGGTTCAGACGGTGCAGTCCAGTCATTCGAAGAAGTCGAGCAGTTCATTGAAAAGCATGGGTTGCCTATCATCATCAAGGCCATTTCAGGTGGTGGCGGGAAAGGGATGCGTATTGTCGATGAAGGCGATGACGTCAGGGACAGTTACGACCGGGCCAAGAGTGAAGCATCCAAGTCCTTCGGCAATAGTGAAGTCTATCTTGAAAAGTATATCGCCACTCCGAAGCATATCGAAGTCCAAATCATTGGGGATGATGAGGGCAACGTCCTCCACCTCTATGAACGCGATTGTTCAGTCCAGCGCCGCCATCAGAAGGTTGTGGAAGTAGCACCGTCAGTCGGCCTGAGTGAAGAGATGCGTGCCAGAATCTGCGGGGCGGCAAAGGACATGGCTGAAAAAGTCGGTTACGTCAACGCCGGAACCATTGAATTCCTGGTGGCTGAAGACGATTTCCATTTCATTGAAGTGAACCCGCGTGTACAGGTTGAGCATACAATCACAGAAATGGTTACCGGCATCGACATTGTCAAAACACAAATCCAAATAGCCGACGGCAATACGCTGTTTGGGGAAACAATCAACCTGCCGCAGCAGGAAGATATTCCATTGATGGGATATGCTGTCCAGTGCCGGATTACCACTGAAGATCCATTGAATGATTTTATGCCTGACACAGGCCAGATCATGGCGTATCGTTCAAGCGGCGGGTTCGGCGTACGGCTGGATGCCGGAGATGGCTTCCAAGGGGCGGTCATCTCGCCTTACTACGATTCGCTTTTGGTCAAACTATCTACACATGGACTCACATATAAGGATGCCAACGAAAAGATGCTGCGCAGCTTAAAAGAAATGCGTATAAGGGGAATTAAGACCAATCTCCAGTTTCTGGCCAATGTCATCAGCAATGAGGATTTCCGGAAAGGAGATTATTCGACCAAATTCATCGATAACACACCTTCACTTTTCGAGTTCGAGAAGCCAAAGGATAGAGGAACCAAGACGCTTGAGTACATTTCGACAATCACGGTCAATGGATTCCCAGGGGTCGAACAACGCCAAAAGCCACATTTCGACCCCCCACGCATGCCAGGCTATGAACCGAAAATAGTAGAGGGAACAAAGCAGATACTGGATAATGAAGGGCCGGAAGGATTGGTGAAATGGTTGAAGGCACAAGAGGATGTGCTTTTGACGGACACCACAATGAGGGATGCGCATCAGTCATTGCTTACAACACGGATCCGCACTTATGACATGAAGAAGATTGCGCCCTATACGGCACATGATCTGAAAGATGCATTTTCCCTTGAAATGTGGGGAGGGGCCACCTTTGATGTTGCATATAACTTCCTTAAGGAAGATCCGTGGAGACGGCTTGAAACATTGCGTAGTGAAATACCGAATGTCCTATTCCAGATGCTCCTTCGCGCTTCCAATGCAGTGGGCTATAAAAACTATCCGGACAATGTCGTAGAGAAATTTATACAGGAAAGTGCAGAAGCAGGCATAGATGTTTTCCGCATATTCGATTCTCTGAACTGGATGGAAGCAATGAAGCATCCAATCGAATCCGTGCTCAAAAGCGGTAAGGTGGTGGAAGCGGCCATCTGCTATACAGGGGATATCCTAGATCCACAGCGTTCAGCCGTCTATACTCTGGACTACTACAAGAAGATGGCGCAAGAACTTGAGGCAGAAGGTGCGCATATACTTGCGATTAAAGATATGGCAGGACTTCTCAAGCCGCAAGCAGCCTACGAGCTTATTGGGGAATTGAAGGCGACGGTGGATCTTCCAATCCATCTGCATACCCACGATACGAGTGGGAATGGCATCCTTATGTATCACAAGGCGATTGAAGCGGGTGTGGATGTGGTCGATACGGCGCTTGGCTCATTAAGCGGCCTGACATCCCAGCCAAGTGCAAACAGCCTATATTATGCACAAAGCAATCAAAACAGGAAAGTCCGTGCAGATATAGAAGGTCTTGAACGCTTAAGCGAATACTGGGAGGATGTCAGGAAGTATTATGCCGATTTTGAAAGTGACATCAAAAGTCCAAATACTGAAATCTACAGACACGAAATGCCGGGAGGGCAATACTCAAACCTCTACAGCCAGGCGAAGTCGCTTGGACTTGGTGACCGCTATGGTGATGTCAAGAAGATGTACCAGAAGGTCAATATGCTGTTCGGCGACATCATCAAAGTGACCCCATCATCCAAAGTAGTGGGGGATATGGCGTTGTTCATGGTACAAAACGAACTCGATGAGGAAAGTGTCATCGAGCGTGGTCAGCATCTTGACTTCCCCGACTCAGTCGTCAGTTTCTTCAAAGGGGAAATCGGCAGACCTGAAACAGGGTTCAATGAAGCCTTGCAGAAAGTTGTGCTAAAAGGCACTGAACCATTGAGTGTACGGGCAGGTGAGGTGATGGAGCCCGTGGACTTCGATCAGCTACGTGAAGAAGTGGCTGAATTCTGCGACTACAAGATCACCGAGAAAGATGTATTGTCCTATGCACTCTATCCGAAAGTCTTCAAAGACTTCATTATGACCAACAACAAGTGGGGCAATGTTGAAGTGTTGGATACGCCAACCTTCCTGTTCGGAATGCGTAAGAATGAACAGCTTGAGATTGAAATAGATAAGGGCAAGACGCTGATTGTAAACTTATTATCGATCGGGCATGTGCACGAAGATGGTTACCGTTGGATGTATTTTGAATTGAACGGTTTCCCCCGCAAGGTCTATATAAATGATGAAAGTGTCGAATCGAAAGAAGCGAGACTCAAAAAAGCCGACCCTGCAAGCATAGGCGATATCGGAGCGCAGATGCCCGGTACCGTGAGTACGGTGAAGTATAGAGCAGGGGAAACATTCAAAAAAGGGGAGGTCATCATAATCACAGAAGCAATGAAGATGGAAAGCTCTGTAAAGGCCCCCTTCGACGGTAAAGTAACGGATGTATTCGTCGAAGCGGGTGATAAAGTAGCCTCGATGGATCTTATGATGACCGTGGAAAAAGCGTAAGGTGAAATTCTGGAACATATAAAAGGCGTGCCCTTCATCTCTTGATTTGTAGATGAAGGGCACGCCTTTTGTTTTACAATTTCTGTTTGCAACCACTATATTACCTGGAGCGGTACAGTAGAAGTATGAAGTAGCAGAGCAGTCCGAACAGCAGAGTGATGAATAGGGCATGCAATAGGGCGATGAAGATGTTCACCAGCGTGAATACGCTGAGCATGCCGGTGGTCGCCTGCAGTAGTACAAGGACGAATGCAATGATCCAGCCATACTTCAGGACTCTATAATTACTATAGTGATTAAGGACATGAAGCATGATGATGAAGATCCAGATGATGATGACCCCGGCCAAAACCCGGTGCCCCATCTGCACCCATTCGTAGAATGTATCAGCCCATAGCTTGCCGGGACTACAGTGCGGCCAGCTCAGGCAGGCAAGTGATGAGTCGGTATGCCTGACCAGGGCGCCGCTGTATACAACAAGGTAGATATAGATTGTCAGAAATATGGTGTGATATCTGAGATAAGGTCCAATGACCAGCGTTTGCGCCTCAAACTTCTGATCGACTTCGAACACGAGGAGCGTCAAGAGGAAGACCGAGGCAAAACTGATCAGTGAAATCCCGAAATGGGCTGCAAGTACGAAGTCATTCTGGCCCCACATCACAGCTGCAGCACCAAGGAGCGCTTGGATGATGATGAAGGCGATACTTAGGCCCACAAGGAATTTGGTTTCTTTTTTATGGGCCATCAGCTTAAGGGCCATAAAGCTCAGTACACCAACCAGTATGATCGCAATACCAGACACACCGCGGTGGGCCAGCTCTATAATCGTCTCGATCGGCCACTCGCTCGGGATGATGCGCCCGTGGCAAAGGGGCCAAGACTGGCCACAACCATCCGCGGAGCCTGTTTTGGTTACCAGAGCGCCGCCTATCTGAACGAACACCATCGCAAGCGTGGTGATGACAGCAAGTATTTTTAAGTTTTTATACAATGGTAACACCTCTATAGCTCTTATGCTGTTAGTAGTCACAAATATTCAATATATATGAAAGAACTTGTCTTCGCAATCATTAATATTTTTAATTGCTCTTAACAATTCTAGAATATATGGTAAAATCGATTATGTACAACAAACAACTATTCCCAGTATAAAACATATTCGGAATAAGAATGTGGCACATTGATGAACAATTTTTGAACAATATAAAATGTAACAATTTTATTTCAAAAATATATAGTAAATGTGTCATGTTTAATTTATCATTATTTATAATGTATCTGTGGTGAAAGGAGGCGTATGAATGCAAAATGATGTATATGGTAATGATGTGCATCATGGTAATAGGACGATGACCTATAAGGCGGTCAAAACTCTGGTCAAAGATGGTATAATCAAAGCGAATTTGATTCCGGCTTTTGCCGCAGGTTTTCTGGCTGTCATGTACTACAACCAGTCTTTCTTCTCGAATGTCCCGCTTCTGCTGCTGATGGTCGTAGCGACTGCTCTTGTAATAGGCGGTGTAGCTGCACTGAACAACTATTATGACAGGGACATAGACATGATCATGGAATCGAAGCAGTCCCGTCCGAGTGTAGATGGCACTTTCTCGGGTCGAGACATACTGTACATAGGATTTGGATCTTTCATCATTGGAGAGATACTTCTTTTCATGATCAACGCGACTGCTGGAACACTTGGATTGATCGCTGCTTTTGGATATGTAGTCGTCTATTCCATTTATGCGAAAAGGCATCTGGTGTCGAACACTGTCATCGGGTCGATACCCGGGGCGATGCCCCCACTCATCGGTTGGGCAGTAGTAGACCCTGGTCTGCACGTGCTCGCCTGGGCGATGTTCGTTGTCATGTTCCTCTGGCAACCTCCGCACTTCTATGCATTGGCTATCCGAAGAAGCGAGGAATACAGTAAAGCTAGTATACCGATGCTTCCTTCTGTGAAAGGAAACCGCCGGGCTAAGGCGTCAATCATCTTCTGGGTGGCACTGTTACTGTTCACGCCGCTCATGATGACGGAACTTGGGCTATGGTTCGTGATCCTTGCGACAGCACTGAACATCACCTGGTTAGTCATAACATTGAACAAGTTCCGCCCGGCCAAAGATGATTACCGCCATGCCGGCAGGGTCTTCATCTTCTCGCTGAATTACATCATCATTTTTTTCGTAATGATCATTGTTGCCGGCCTATTAGGGAATTTTTAAAAGCTCAAGTATGAAAGAGAGGTCTATTTAAATGAAAAATCGTTGGATGAGTGCCAAATGGATTGGTCTTATCGTTTTCCTGGCCGCCTTTGCTTCCGGGTGCGGGAAGAATAATCTCAGTACGCTGAGGCCAGCCGGTGAAGTTGGACAAGAACAATTCTATTTGATGGTGTTGTCTATAGCCATCATGCTACTCGTTGTAGTATCAGTCATAATTCTATTTACTTTCGCAGTGATGAAAAGTCGCAGAAGTAAATTAGGTGAAGACCACAAACCAAAAGATGTGGCTGGTAACCACGTATATGAAGTGATCTGGACTTCCATCCCGATCCTGCTCATCATCATCCTTGCAGTACCAACAGTCTACCTGGTCTTCAAACAAGGTGATGTCCGCGGCATGGAAAATGAAGATGGAGGAATCAATACAGAAGAGACAATCGTCAATGTCACCGCCAATCAGTACTGGTGGGAATTTGAATATCCCAACGAGGAAGTCGTAACAAGCCAAGAGCTTGTGGTACCTACCGACAGGAGAGTTTACTTCAACCTTAAGGGAGGCGACGTTAAACACTCATTCTGGGTACCGGCTGCCGGTGGTAAGCTGGATACGAACGTAGATGGAATCAACAGCTTCTATCTGGTGTTCGATGATGACAGTGCCGAAGAGTCCAACCGTCTCTTCTACGGAAAATGTGCGGAACTTTGCGGACCATCCCACGCGTTGATGGACTTTAAGGTAAAGGCATTGCCGGAAGAAGAATATGATCAATGGCTCGCTGACATGAAGGCTGTTGAGGAACCGGCCCAAGCATCGACGGACGATGCGGCTGAAGGCCAGGAAATCTTCAACAACTCATGTATCGGCTGTCACGCAGTAACACCGCAGGGCGCGGGTGCTGTAGGGCCTAACTTGGCGAACTTCGGAGACCGCGATCTCATCGCAGGCTTCCTTGAACATAACGAAGAGAACCTTGTCGACTGGATCAAAGATCCGGAATCCTTCAAACCAGGAAACAAGATGACGGATCAGTATGATCTGTCAGATGAAGAAATCGATAAGGTAGCGTCTTATCTGATGGAACTGAAAGTTGAAGAAGGTTCCGGAGATGTTGAATCTCTGAGGGAAAAACCTGAAGAAGATTCAGAAGAGGGAGGTAACTAGTAATGGCAACTACTGCTAAAAAGAAAGGCTTCGGTTCCGTAATCTGGGAATATATGACTACGGTCGACCATAAGAAAATCGCAATACTTTATTTGATTGCTGGTGGCTTCTTCTTCGTACTTGGCGGTATTGAAGCAATGCTGATACGTATTCAGCTCGCAGTACCGAACAACGACTTCCTATCTGGAGGATTGTTCAACGAAGTCATCACAATGCATGGTACCACCATGATATTCCTGGCTGCCATGCCACTTTTATTCGCATTTATGAACGCTACTGTACCTTTGCAGATAGGAGCGCGCGACGTCGCGTTCCCATTCCTTAACTCGCTCGGTGTATGGCTGTTCATATTGGGTGGTATATTCATCAACCTATCATGGTTCCTTGGTGGTGCGCCGGATGCTGGTTGGACAAGCTACGCATCCCTATCCATCGACTCGCCGGGACACGGTATCGATTTCTACGCCGTTGGACTGCAGATTACAGGTGCCGGAACGCTGATATCCGGTATCAACTTCGTAACGACAATCATCAATATGAGGGCACCGGGTATGACATATATGAGGATGCCGTTGATGACATGGACGACATTAGTTGCATCAGTCCTGATCGTCTTTGCATTCCCACCGCTCACAATCGGTTTGTTCCTGCTCATATTTGACCGTATGTTCGGCTCCAGCTTCTTCCTGGTGGAGACGGGTGGTAATACGATAATCTGGGAGCATCTATTCTGGATCTTCGGACACCCTGAAGTTTATATCCTGATTCTTCCTGCGTTCGGGATATTCTCAGAAGTGTTTTCCACATTCTCCCGGAAAAGGCTGTTTGGGTACTCAGCAATGGTGTTCTCTACGGTACTTATCGGATTCTTCGGATTCATGGTATGGGCGCACCACATGTTTACAGTAGGTCTCGGACCGACTGCAAACGCCATATTTGCTCTTGCTACGATGGCGATCGCTGTCCCTACCGGTGTCAAGATATTCAACTGGATATTGACTGTGTGGGGCGGTAGCATTGAATTTACGACACCAATGCTCTACGCACTTGCATTCATTCCATCCTTCGTCATGGGCGGTGTCACAGGTGTTATGCAGGGTGCTGCACCAGCAGACTATCAGTACCACGATTCATACTTCATCGTTGCGCACTTCCACTACGTTATCGTCGGTGGTGTGGTATTCGGACTGCTTGCAGGGCTCCATTATTACTGGCCTCTGATGTTCAGTACGATGCTCAGTGAGAAACTTGGGAAAATCACCTTCGTACTTTTCGTTGCTGGTTTCCACGTAACATTCCTGATCCAGCACTTCCTCGGTCTTTGGGGAATGCCAAGACGTGTATTCACCTACCTTGACGGGCAAGGATATAACACGGCGAACATGATTTCCACGATAGGTGCTTTCATGATGGCATTAGCAGTTATCATACTTGTCATCAATATCATCATCACAGTAGCGAAAAACAAACAAGTCGGACGCGATCCGTGGGGCGACGGCCGTTCACTCGAATGGTCACTTCCAATACCTGTGCCTTACTACAACTTTGCACAGATCCCACTTGTCCGTGGAATGGATGCTTTCTGGATCGAAAAAGAAGCGAACGATGGCAAGATGATGCCGGCAGAGTCACTGGATGACTTCCATATGCCTAACAATTCAATCCTGCCATTCATCATATCGCTTGGACTCTTCATAGCTGGTTTCGGAGCGCTTTACTTCGCTTCCGGTAAAGAATGGGCAGTCTCTGCAGTATCCGATCTACCGCAGCATCCTTGGGCAGTTTGGGTACTCATCATCGGACTTGCGATCACTGCTGGCGCTATGATTACACGTTCACTTAAGGATGATCTTGGTTATTATGTCACTAAGGAAGAAGTATTAAGAGATCTTGAAGAAGAAGAAAGGGGTGCGAAATAATGGCTCACATGGAATATAATGTACCCAGTGAAAGATGGCCTGTCCATCCGGAAACTGCGACGCTTGAAGGCAAGAACAAGTTTGTCGGATTCTGGATTTTCCTAGCAGGTGAGACTGCGCTGTTCGCATCTCTCTTTGCAACCTACCTTGCATTGAAAGATTCAGTTCCAGGAGATGACCATCTTCTGGCTGCTGAACTCTTCGCTTTGCCGCTTGCTTTCGTCATGACAATGTTCCTCCTGACTTCATCGCTTACAAGCGTGTATGCGGTCTACCATATGCGGAACAATAACTTTAAGCAGATGCAGTTGTGGCTTGTTGTTACTGTATTGCTCGGACTTGGTTTCCTATCTTTGGAAATCTACGAGTTCGTAGAGTATGTACATCTTGGACATACATTCAGAACTAGTGCGTTCGGTAGCGCCTTCTACTTCCTGCTTGGCACGCATGGTTTCCACGTAGCGATCGGATTGGTCTGGATTACTGGCCTCATCCTCCGCAACGCCAAGCGTGGCCTATCAGTCTATACGGCGGCTAAAGTCAATACAGCTGCACTTTACTGGCACTTTATCGACGTTGTGTGGGTATTCATCTTCACAATAGTTTACTTGCTGGGAGTGATGTAATATGGCAGAAATCAAACAGGAACCTATGTCCAAGTCGAAGCTTGAGTATTTGCGCACTCAACGTACAAAAGAGATGCGTCAGCAGATGGTCTCTTTCGGCATGATGATCTTCCTGACCTTTGTTGCATTCGGAATGGTGGCAATGGATCTTGATTCGAGATTTGTCATCCCGGTCGTGTTGTTCATGGCTGTAGTACAAGTCATTCTTCAATTCTACTACTTCATGCACATGAAAGATAAAGGTCACGAGTTCGCTAAACTATTCATCATGACAGGTATGTACTTCGGCATTGCATTCGTTGTAACATTCCTATATATCACTTGGATTGGAAGCCCAATCTAAATAATGAAGGCCGGCATATATGCCGGCCTTTATTTTGTCATTATATTGTCATGCACCCACCTTGCCTTAAGTCAAAGCGGAACTTATAATTAACAGTAAGTGATTTTAAAAAAAGGGATGATCCTAAATGGACAATTTATCATCTATATCTATATTCGGTTTCGTTGCCAACTGGAGTCCGTACTATTTTAGTTTCGTGGTATTTATGACTGTCGTCTATTTTCTGTTGACAAGAAAGTGGTACAGTAATTTTGAAGGCGGACGCCCATCCACCAACAGGGAGGCAGCGACGTTCGGCATCGCCATGGTGCTGCTCTACACGATGTATGGCTCACCAGTCGATATTCTAAGCCATATACTATTCAGTTTCCATATGCTGCAGATGGCGTTCGTATTCCTACTTATAGCTCCGCTCCTATATTTCGGTGTGCCTGCTTATCTTTGGGCATATTTCGTCAGCCTGCCGGGCTTCAGGCAGTTTTTTGCAATTGCCAGGAAGCCCCTTATACCGCTGATCTTATTCACTGGGGTTTTCTCAGTATACCATTTGCCGGTCGTCCTTGATTTCCTGAAGCAGGAAGTAATCCTGCATGCCGCATTCAACGTGCTACTGTTCATGTTGGCTCTGCTGATGTTCTATCCGGTGTTCAACAAGGTGGAACCTGAGGAGAAGCATATGGGCGGTTTGTTTAAACTTCTTTATATATTCGGCATCGGGGCGTTGTTGACTCCTGCGTGTGGGCTGATCATATTTGCTGAGAATGCAGTGTATTCAACATATACCGATGGTGACGCATGGCTCTCTGCCATGGAATTATGTGTACCTTCAGGTGTGTTGGATGGATTGAAGGGGCAAGGACTCATTTCTGGACCCGAGTACTTCACAGATGCTTCACCGCGGATGGATCAGCAGACAGGTGGAGTGATAATGAAAGTGCTCCAGGAAGTCTTCTTCGGTTTCATGCTAGGTCACCTATTCTTCAATTGGTATAGGAATGAGCGTAAAGACGAAGACGAAGTAACGCGTCGTTCGATGGAAGAGGCCCGTCTGCAAAAAGAACTTTTCAATCAATACAGATAATAGAGTTAGGAGCGTCTTATTGTGCACATATTACCTACACTAAGCACATTCTTCATCATCTTAAGCGCCATCTTCATGGCTGTGGGGATAAGTAGAGTCAAAAAGGGTGAAGTGGAGGCCCACCAGAAAATGATGACTTTGGCAGCAACGAGTGCATTGCTGTTTTTCATCATCTACGCTTCAAGGACAGCCTTTATAGGGAATACAGCTTTTGGCGGTCCTGATGCGCTGGTGCCTTATTATACGGCTTTCCTCATCTTCCATATTACTTTGGCCACAGGTGGTGGTCTGCTAGGTGGCATACAAGTCTACTTAGGTTACAAAAACAAATTGTCGAAGCATAGGAAGCTTGCTCCGTGGGCATCTACCATCTGGTTTGCAACAGCCATCACGGGAACTATGGTATACATTCTGCTATATATCCTGTATCCGGGTGGAGAAACGACTTCACTGATCAAGGCAATTCTGCAGGGATAATAAAAAAGACTGGAAGCATTATTTTGATTTGACCCCCTCCAGGTTTACAGATGAAATAAAACATCTGTAAACCTGGAGGGGGTTCTTTTATGACTGACAAATATTATTCATTTGAAGAAAAGCTGAAAATGATTCAGGAATTGAGGGTAGGCATCAGTCCAAGCCATATATCCACAAAGCATCAGGTGTCTGTTGAGACACTTAGAAAGTGGCGGATAAAGTATGAGAAGCATGGTGCTGAGGGATTAAAGAAACGGGACAGGCATAGAACATATACCCGCGGCTTTAAAAAAATGGTCGCAAAAGAATATATGAATGGAATGATCTCCACTCACGAACTCGCACACAAATATGACATACCGTCGAAAACAACTGTTCGGAATTGGATTATACGTTACAATAATGGTGAAGAAATAAGAACGACGCGGGAGGGAGCTTCACCATTGACCAAGGGACGGAAAACAACGTACGCAGAACGGGTTGAGATTGCGCAGTATCATGCACAGGGGGATATCAGTTATCGTGAACTTGCCGAAAGATTTGAGGTGAGTTACCAGCAGGCCCGGAATATCATTGTGAAATACAAGGAATATGGTGAAATCGGCCTTGAGGACAGACGCGGAAAAGGAAAATCAGAAGACCAGCTCACTGAGACGGACCGCTTGAACAGAGAAATTTCCATGCTCAAAGCAGATAAACGAAAGCTTGAGGTGGAGAACGCCCTGCTAAAAAAGTTGGAGGAACTCGAGAGGGATTAAAATACAGCCGGGTTCCCAGTCACACGCTCCACACTGCCATCACTACGTTGCATAATGAAGGCTATGCCATCTCTGAATTATGCCATACGGCAGGCATCTCAAGACAAGCGTATTATCAATATCAGAAACGCCCCGTGCCACACGCTGAAGCAGAGAATGACACAGTGGCCAGTGCGATTGCCGAAATCTATGTTGAAACGGACGGCATCTATGGCTATCGTCAGATGTGCCATGTGTTCAACAAAGCCTTGAGGACGGGGTATAACAGGAAACGCATCTATCGGCTGATGACACGGATGGGCTTGAAATCGGTGACCCGGATCAAAAAGAAACAATACGTCCCCCACACACCGCAACAGGTCGCTGAGAACGTATTGAACAGAGATTTCCACGCAGCCCATGTGAATGAGAAATGGCTCACCGATGTGACTGAATTCAAAGCGCTGAACGGAGAGAAAGCCTACTTGAGCGCGATCATCGATCTGTACGACAACAGTATTGTGGCCTACAAATTCGGCCGTTCAAACAATAATCAGCTTGTTTTTGATACATTCACTTCTGCGATTCAAAAGCACCCGCAGGCAACGCCGCTTGTGCACAGTGACCGTGGCTTCCAGTACACCTCCTACGGCTTTAAAAAGATTCTGGATGCCCAGCAGATTCAACAAAGCATGTCCCGCGTCGGAAGATGCATCGATAATGGCCCGATTGAAGCATTCTGGGGAAAAATCAAATCGGAACGGTTCCACATCAGACGCAAGCAGAAGTACTATGCGGATTATCAAACAATTATAGAAGACATTACACGCTATATTGAGTTTTACAACCACCACAGACCGCAACACAAATTCAAGGGATTGAGTCCGCTGGAATTCAGGGCATTGGCGGCATAGAAAAACGCCTGAGAATCTCCATTCTCAGGCGGGAAACATTTATATTATTTCATCTGTCAACTTGGTAGGGTTCAGATCATTTAATGCTTCCAGTCTTTTTACTTTTTATTAGATGAGACTTTTCAGTTCATCAGCAATTGTACGGATCTTTTTGACAGCGTGGTCGACCAGTCGTTCAGGGAAGTGTTCGTCGCTTCCGTACTCAACACCCGTAGGATAGTAGTGTTTACCCATATATGGATCCATAAGCTGGAGGACAGCGTTTCTTGCTCCAACATCACCTTCCACAGCATATCCGGGTATGCGGAGATAGTAGATGCCTTCAGGCACTTCATACTTATAGTCAAAAGTCATGCGTTCATAATCCCATGAACCTCCGAGCACTAGACCGTTCTTGTTCATTACATTCTGTAAGATATCCTGAGACACGATCATCGTCTCAAGAGTAGAATTTTCAAAAACCATGAATTTTCCTCCCTAAACATTTTTACCATTAATCTAATTTTAATCTATTCCAAGTAGAGTTGCAAATGGTATTTATACAGACCCTGAAAATTGGTAGCGGCCGATAGGACCATTATGATACTATGGACGGGAGGTGTTCAATATATGACGACAGATATAGAAATGGAAGTAATGGATCGTATAGACCATTTGAATGCAATGGTCCGCGAGACCGATATATATAAATATTATTGCCGATACAGTAGACTGCTCGAAGAAGATACCGAGGTCGCCGGGCTCATTTCCAAATTCAACAGAATGAAAGTGGATTTCGAGGAAGTCAGCCGCTTCGGCAAATATCATCCTGATTTCAGTGCAAAGCGACGGGAACTTAATAATTTCAAGAAAACACTTGATATGCACCCGGTAGTGATGGAATACAGACGGGCAGAGTTCCAACTGCAGGAAATGCTGGATGAAGTACTTTTCCACATCAGTTCCAGCATCAGCGATCATGTTAACGTGGTCAGCAGCAACCCGTTCTTTTCAATGTCCAATGAATCTGGATGTGCAACAGGCGGCAGCTGTGGCTGCCAGACAGCAGGCTAGAAATAAAATAAGGGTTCCCCCGTTTTGGACTATAACCCGAATAATGGACACTTATAAAAAAGTGTTCCGTTATTCGGGTTATTTCTGTTTCTAGAAAGTAAAGCCGTTTATAATGAATATAAGTTTTTGAACGGAGAGTGACTATGAGTAAAAAAATATATTCAAATGTCGAAATGAAACAATTGGAGGCCAATCCTAATGTGGTAAAGGTTTCAGAACGGTCCATCACCTATCACCCATTTTTTAAGAAAGTTGCGATTCAGGAATACCAGACTGGCAAGTTCCCAAGTCAGATCTTTGAGGAACACGGATTTAATTTAAATATAATTGGGAAGGATCGACCTAAACGTTGCTTAAAGCGTTGGCGAGACACTTTTGAAAAGTACGGAGAACTAGGTCTTGAAGGAGAACGTAGAGGGAAAGGTGGCACAGGCCGCCCTTCTTCCAAGGAACTGTCTGCGGAAGAAAAGCTAAAGAAAGCTGAAGCTCGTATTAAGTATTTAGAGGCTGAAAATGAATTTCTAAAAAAGCTAGACGAACTCGAAAGGCAGGCGATGAAAAAGAAGTGAAAATAGCTCCAACTGAAGTTTATCAACTGATTGAACAGACCATCCGTAAATATTCTTTAAGTCATATGGTCTCATTCTTATGTTCATTTACGGGAGTGAGCCGAAGTGGATATTATGCGTGGTTAAAGAGTAAGCCGCAAAGACAGATGAGAGGTCAAAAAGATGAAAAGGATATAGAGATGATTCGATTCATCTTTACGCAGAACCAAGAAAAAGTAGGTGCTCTACAAATTAAGATGGAGCTTGAAAATGACTATGGCCTCTTAATGAATCATAAGAAAATTCGAAGATTAATGAAGAAATTCGGACTTACGGCAAAGATTAGACAAGCCAAACCTTATAAAAAAATGATGAAAGCGACCCAAGAACACCGTACGTGCCCCAACCATCTAAACCGGGAATTCAATCAACAGGAACCTGGAAGAGTCTTTTTAACAGATATCACTTATACCTATTATGGGAAAGGCCAAAAGGCTTACCTATCATGTGTTAAAGATAGTGCGACCAAGGAAATTGTCGCTCATCATATCTCTACTTCCTTAGAGATGGATATTGTTTATCGAACATTAGAAAAACTGGAAGGAGCCGTTGGAAGTTTTCATCCCGAAGCAATGATTCACTCTGACCAGGGATTTCATTACACTCACCCTAAATTTCAATCCAGAGTGAAAGAAGCTGGCCTTCTTCAATCGATGTCGCGAAGAGGAAACTGTTGGGATAACGCTCCAATGGAATCATTTTTTGGTCATTTTAAAGATATGGTAGACCATGAATTATGCGAGAACTTAAGCCAACTCAATGATGAAGTGAATCAATATATAGAGAAATATAATAACAAGAGATATCAGTGGAAATTAAATAAGATGACCCCAGTACAATACCGAGATCATCTTCTAGCTGCCTAGAGCTCTTTTTATAAACTGTCCATATTATGGGGTACAGTTCATTTCGGGGGAACCCTTATTTAATCAGTAACGCTGTTTCAGCAGATGGCTGCTGATGTCCGGATAATCGGTGACGATTGTATGGGCACCTTTTTGAATCAGTTCATCCATCTGATCCATTTCGTTTATGACCCAGTAGCCGACTGCGACATTCAAGCTTTGGAGATACTCGATGAACCCTTCTTTATCAAGCGGGATATTGTTGTGCTTTGCCGGCATCTGCAGTGTGTCGGCTTTCGGGTTGAATAAGTGGCCGAAGCCGCTCGCATAGGCCAGGTAGGCATTGCGTACTTGATCTTCGCCGGCGCCAAGTGCAATGTCTTCGCCTGAATAGAGCCTGAAACGATCGATCTGGTCGTCATAGAAGCTCGTGATGAGTACTCTGTTGCTGACGTCTGTTTCATCAATCAGACGGTAGAGCAGGCTTGGTATCAGACTGCCCTCATAAGTGTTCGGATCATCTTTGATGTCTATGTTGATGAGCATATCGGGATATTTCTTGATGAGCTCCCTAAGTGTCATGATTTTGGCCTCATTGCTGCCCCTGTATGGATGGCTGCCTTCAGCGTCTCTGAAATGGTAGCCGAAATCGAGTTCCTTCAGTTCGTCCAGAGTGAGCTCACTGATACGGCCTGCACCATTCGAAGTACGGTCTACATAGGCATCGTGGAAGACCACAATTTCTTCATCCTTGGTCATGCGGATGTCGATTTCAAATCCGTCCACACCAAACTCAGCAGATTTGTTGAATGCTGCAGCTGTGTGTTCCGGTGCAAGTCCCATACCGCCGCGGTGCGCGAGGATATAAGGTGAGCGATGCCTGAAGTATGGCTTGATGTCGCGGATATCCTGCTCAGATGTCAATTTTGTACCGATCCACAGGCCACCGACTGCTCCGCCGGCTAATCCAATTGTTGTCAAAAGGCTTTTTGTACATTTCTTCATGATTACTGCCTCCAGTTATAGTTTCATTTAAAACTTCTCATTTACATGGTATCATAACTTTATAAAATTTTATAAGGTGGGGTAATATGCTTGAGAAACGCATCGGCATATATATTTATTTTAAACAAAATAAGTTCATCCGACAATTGAAACGGCACGGCCACCTGATATATGTAAATAAAGATAAGAAGTATCTACTTCTCTATATATACGAATCAGAGCTTGACCAAACCGCTCAGACATTGAATGGCCTGAAATACGTCGAAGATGTCCTTGTGTCGGAATATCCGCACATCCAAAGGGAGTACAACGCTGAAAACTATGAACCCAAGGATTACCGCGTCATCTAATATATCAGGTAAGCGGCGGTATCAGGTTGTTCAACCTCAAGACGCCAGTGATATATTGGAAAAACTGCTCTTTATCGTGGAAGTCCTCCGGATCGCGCGTTTTGAATTCGACAATAGGTAGGTCATGTGCCGTACACCATTCGGATATCATTTGATACTTCTTGCCGGAACCGTCTTTATATGGAACGCCCTGATAGATGGTGTATAGGGTTTGGAAATTTCCACGGACAGGCTTCATCACTAGGACGAATGTAGCAGGCCGTTCATCTGCATGAAGGAATATGCCTTTATCAATCCGGTGGTGGTTATGTTCTATGATGGCTTCGAGTTCAAATACATCTCCGTAGCCTTCTCCAAGTACAATGAATTTTTGCATCATTAATCAGCTCCCGATTCCATTTTAAATGAAGGGACAAGGGAAAGAAAGGAATCGCCCATGAGAATAATCAGCGGCAAATATAAATCAAAGACAATTTCGACTTTGAAATCGCAGGATACAAGACCTACATCAGACAAGGTGAGGGAAAACATCTTCAATATCCTCGGTCCGGTAGAGGGGAGGGTGCTCGATCTGTTTGCAGGAAGCGGAGCGCTCGGCATCGAAGCGTTGAGTCGTGGTGCTTCCTCTGCCATGTTTATAGACGGAGCGGGCGACGCAGTCAGGATGGTGAAACAAAATACGAATGAACTGGATGAAGATGTGGAAATCTACCGGAATGATTACCGGCGCGCCCTGAAGGCGATGGCGAAACGCGACCGGCAGTTCGATCTCATTTTTCTCGACCCACCTTATCATAAGGGAATGGCTGAGGAGTCGCTCAAATACATAAAAGATCTTAAAATATTGGATGCAGGAGGGAGTATAGTCGTCGAGACACATAAGGATGAGAGATATGCAGAAGAAGGCTATACGAGCATCAGGGAAGCAGTATATGGTACGATCCGAATCAATATCCTGAAGAAAGAAGGAGAACAATCATGAAAAGAATTGCAGTATGCCCAGGAAGTTTTGATCCAATCACATATGGCCATATCGATATCATCGAAAGGGCGAGTCGAATATTTGATGTAGTCTATGTCTCCGTCCTGAAGAACTCTTCCAAGGAAGGACTATTTACGCCTCAGGAGCGTGTGGAGCTTATCAACGAGGTGACGAAGGGGCTGCCGAATGTTGAAGTGCGCATCTTCGATGGACTGCTGATCGATTTCTGTGAGGAAGTGGGGGCACAGGCAATCGTGCGGGGCTTGCGTGCCGTAAGTGATTTTGAATATGAAATGCAGCTGACTTCCATGAACAGGAAATTGAACAGTACGATTGAGACGATCTATATGATGACCAACAACAACTATTCATTCATTTCATCTTCAATGGTCAAGGAGGTCGCAAAGTACGGCGGCAAAATAGAAGATGTAGTGCCACCCCATGTGGAGTCGGCACTGCGGGGGAAATTCAATCCGCAATGATGACGGGTGTGTTGTAGTCATTGCGCTTTGAGCCACTGAAAATATTATGGACATCAGTCGCCGTTATTTCATCTTGGATGTGATGACGGTTGGTGCTGTTTACATTGGTGATGATCTCGAGATCTTGAGATAGCGTCTTCAGATAGGCTTGTCCATGCCTGTTCATGGCGAGGACCCTTACAGCCTGCGGCAAGGAATAATCATCCACCTTTGTACTGGTCAGGTTGAAGAGGATGTAGAGCATCAGCCGGTTGAGGCGTGTGCGCGTATATCGTTTCGTTTTGACGTCATCAAGGAATGATGCGTAAGTCGAATGCCTCCTTATTCTGGAAATCAGCCTATGTTCAAGACCTTCGGTCATCGTGTAGATTTTGCGCAGTTCTTCCGGTGTGCTCCTGTGGATCAGGAGTTTCAGTGAAGGAAACAGGACTTCATTGGTGAGGGGGCCATCTTTATGGATCTCCTGTGCAAGTGGGGCGGGCATGAAACGTGATGCACCTTCTAGATCACCTTCCCAAAGAGCATTCCTCAGGCTGGTCGCGCTGGAGAAGCGCCGCTCGGACAGGGCAGGGTCATTATAGTCATTGCCGATCCTTTGTATTGTATGAGGGGTTATATTCGATTGCAGTTTTTCCAGAGCTTTCAAGTAGGACAAGCCGAGAATATCATTGGCTCCTTTAAACACATCTGTCTGCAAGGCTGCAGCAAGGGCTCTTGGATAACTGTAACCTTTCTTCTGCAACGTCTGCATGGACGAGTGGATGTCTGCGTCTCCCATAAGGGATTGTAGCCTCGACAGTTCTGCAATATCACCGGATTCACTACCAAAGACGATGTTGTCGCTTTTAAGCAGATTCGCAATATGGACGCCACCCACCGCAAAATCATCTGCAAAGCTGACAGCGTTGACGAACGGCAGTTCGACCACAAGATCGACGTGCCTGATGGCAGCTTTCGCCCTTTTGAATTTATCCGTCACTGCAATTTCACCACGTTGCGTGAAATTCCCCGACATGATGGCGATGGTGACATCGGCCCCGGTCAGGCGCTTCGATGCTTCAATATGATGGATATGTCCATTATGAAAGGGATTGTACTCTGTAATCAAAGATGTGATAATCATAATAGTGCTCCTTTCCATTCGATTCCATTGTATCAGAAATGGGGCAGAATCATTAGTGATGTTAAGAAAAAAACTTGACAGAGTACTGTTAGAAAGGTACAATATTTTTTGTGCTCATAAGAGGTGAAAACTATATGAGATGGTCATTGACGCAACTGAAAAAGTTCAATCAGGATTCAATCGCTGTAAACGAAAAGGTCCAGTTTAAAGAGATGACGGATCGTAAAGATGTCACTTCAGTGGACGAAGTGTCCGTCGAAGGCGTCCTTCATGTCCGTAATCGCCAGATCATGGCTGATTTAACCATAGAGACGGTGGTCAATATGCTGGACAGCCGCACAAGCGAAGATATCCAAGTGCCGCTTCATATTGAAGCGGAGGAGATTTTCGATGAGGATGCGGAAGAAGCGGATGATCTCGCTGAAAATGTTCATCCAGTGACCCACACTTTAGATCTGGAACCGGTCATCAAGGAACTCATCATCGTCAACATACCTTTTGTCATCACTAAAAGCGATGAACCGCTTAGTGGTGGCAAGGAATGGTCCGTGACCGATGAGGAATCGTTGGAAAATGAGCGGACGAGCGTGGATCCAAGACTATCAAAGCTAAAATCACTGTTGGACGACAGTGATAACAAGGAGGAATAGAAATGGCGGTACCAAAGAGAAGAACCTCGATTACGCGTAAAAGAAAACGTCGTACCCACCTGAAGCTTTCTGTACCAGGTATGGTAGAATGCCCAAACTGTGGAGAAATGAAACTTTCCCACCGTGTATGTAAAGAATGCGGCAGCTATAAAGGTGAAGAAGTTACATCTAAATAATTTATGTAGAAAAAGACGCTGGCAATTTTGCCAGCGTCTTTTTCATGAGGCCTATGGAGTTTGCCGCTATTGGAGGTGGAAGCCTTCCGGATACCAGATCAAGGGGTCTTCCGCCATATCCCTTTCGATATCATACTTCAGCGTTTCGAAGCCATGCGCTTCGAAGAAGCCGCGTGAGTTTTGACGGCTGATGGCTTTAATTGGCATGCCATAGTCTTTGGCGAAGTCGATGAGCTTGCTGCCGTAGCCACGGCCTCTATATTTCTCATGTACTTCCAGTTTCCATATCACCATATAATCATGCGGCGGATCGAATATGGGTTGATGATCATCTTCTTTTCGGTAAAGGCACAT
Source organism: Salinicoccus jeotgali (assembly GCF_055379195.1). Taxonomy (NCBI): domain Bacteria; kingdom Bacillati; phylum Bacillota; class Bacilli; order Caryophanales; family Staphylococcaceae; genus Salinicoccus; species Salinicoccus jeotgali. The sequence goes on from NZ_AP043830.1 coordinate 748,752, forward strand.
GCGCGCAGCCAGCGTGTCGCCTACGTAGATGCCAAAGAATGGCGAGTCTGTATTGGCATCCATGATATTGCCTTCCAGCTCTTTTTTCATCTGCAGTTCCTGCGCACCATACTCGCGGAATTTCTTGAATTCTTCTACTGTCTTATAATTGATTGCCAGATGCTTCACTTCTGTCATTTTGCATTCTCTCCTTTTCTTTAGTATAGTACATATCTTTGAAACCGTTCAATTGTTTTATATCTTCATAATATTTATAATCAAGTTAGCATTAGAGTGAGAAGGGGTCGAATTATGGAAATTGAATGTTTGAATTACACACAGGACGATTTTACACACCGGTTCGCCGGTGGGGATGGACAAACGCTGTCCTTCTATCAAAACTTGACTTATGATGAAAAAAGTATAAAAAAAGTGATGGATAGACCAAGTCATCCGCATACAGGTAAGCTTGCTGATATCATGGCCGAGGGGATGGCGCCCTATGGTCTGAGTGACAAGCAGGAAGATAACCTTAGACGTCTCCGGGAAGGCGCCAGGGTCATCGTCGGTGGACAACAGGCAGGCCTCTTCATGGGTCCCAGCATGATCATGCATAAAATGCTCACTTTGCTTGTACTGGTTGAAGAAGTGAAGAAAAACTACAACTACCAGGCAGTGCCCGTCTTCTGGATAGCAGGCGAAGACCATGATTTTGAAGAAGTGAACCATACCCATATCTATGATCGCACCCATAGACGCCGGCGCAAAATTTCCTATAAACCGAATCTGACGGTGCCGATGAGCCTGGGGTTCTACAGGTATGACCAAAGTGCAATGAAAGACACTCTGGATCGTATAGTGGAGGAGTGCGGAGATTCAGGTTACCTGAAGGAGAAAAAGTCAGAAATAGAAACGATGATTGAACAAAACGAGTATTGGACTGAACTGTTCCATGCGCTCGTCCATGATGTTTTCGCGGATGCGGGATTGTTGATTTTCAACTCTCATGATGAAGCGGTGAGGAAGCTTGAAGCACCGATGTTCAAAAAGATGATCGAAAATCATGAAGCCATCGATGCAGCGTTCAGGCAGGGGCAGCGGGAATTCATTGAAGCGCATGACCTATCCCCAACGATCGATACTGAAACGAATGTGCATCTATTCACCGGTTCACGGACGACGCGTACTCTATTAGACCAGCAGGACGGCAGCTACCTGGCCGATAAGGGTACGTTATCCAAAGATGCGTTACTTGAATATCTTGAGCAAGACCCTGCTTCATTCAGCAATAATGTCGTAACAAGACCACTTATGCAGGAGATGCTATTCAACACCCTCATATTTACGGGTGGCGGCGCAGAAGTGAAGTATTGGGGCGAGCTTCATAAAGTGTTTGAAGTGATGGATATCGACATGCCGATTGTACTAAAGAGAATGGAGATCATCCATGAGGATATGAGGCTCAACAAACTTCTCGATAAATATGGAATCAAAGTTTCTGAGAATCTCGCAACAGATTCCGAAACTAAAAAGCAGAACCTGATCGAGTCGGCAACAGATACCACTTTCTTCGACGAAGTCGACAGCATAGCGGATCATCTCGATACCGATTACAGCCGTTTGAAGGATAAGGAGGGCCGTGAAGCCCATCGTGATCTGATTGAAGCCAATCTGAAGGTGCACAAGAAACAATTGAGTTACCTGAAACGGCGATACCAACTTGAAGTGAAACGTACTTTGCGCAAAGAATTGAATGATTTGGAAGAGATATCAGAAAGGCTGATGCCGGGCGGATCGCTGCAGGAACGCATCTACCACCCGTGGATGTTTCCAATCTATCTCGAAGTGGGGCGCCTCGCCTATACGACGCAGCTTACAATCATCAAAGGAATCTAGAATATTGGACGGTCTTCATTTTTATGAGGGCCGTCTTTTTTATTGTGTCAAATTAATTGGAGGAGAAAGCACATTATTTGTGGTACATAGTGGGGAGATGTGGTAAATTATTTGTATAGGCGAGGTGATCAGATGTTCATGGGAGAGTTCAAGCATCAGCTTGATGCTAAAGGACGCTTGATAGTGCCAAGTAAATTCAGGGACGGACTCGCAGGACATTTCATCATCACCCGAGGCCTTGATCAGTGTCTATTTGGCTACCCTCTCGAAGAGTGGGCCCAAATGGAACAAAAAATGAGTACTTTACCGCTTACTAGGAAAGATGCCAGAAAATTCATGAGGATGTTTTTTTCGGGCGCTGCCGAAGTGGAAGTGGATAAGCAGGGGAGGATCAACATCCCCGCTAATTTGAGGGAATATGCTGGATTAAAAAAAGAATGCACCGTCATCGGTGTTGCCCATAGGATTGAAATTTGGGATACGGATAAATGGACATCATTTTATGATGATTCAGAAGCCCATTATGAGGATATCGCAGAAGAATTGATTGATTTTGACTTATAGGATGTGAGGGTATGTTCAAACATGACACCGTTCTATTGAAAGAGACAGTGGATGGGTTGAATATACGCCCTGACGGCACATATATCGACGCCACTTTGGGTGGCGGAGGCCATAGTGCCTATCTCTTGGAACAATTGACCACGGGTCATCTATATGCTTTTGACCAGGACTCCTGGGCAATAGAGAACGCACAGGAAAGATTTAAAGGAAACGACAATATTACACTTGTCCATTCCAATTTTGAGAATTTGAAGGCGGAACTGGCGAAATTCAACGTCAGTGGAGTCGATGGCATAATGTATGACCTCGGCGTTTCAAGTCCGCAGCTTGATGTAACTGAACGGGGATTCAGCCACTCTAGGGAAGCGCGACTCGATATGCGCATGAACCAGGACCAGTCGCTTGATGCCTATGAAATTGTAAATACATATTCCTACAGCCAGTTGGTAAGCCTCTTCTTCCGCTACGGAGAAGAAAAATTTTCGAAAAAGATAGCTAGGGAGATTGAACGCACCAGGGCCGAGGCGCCTATTGAGACCACTACGCAATTGACTGAAATCATCAAATCCCAGATTCCCCACAAATTCAGACGAACAGGGGGGCATCCAGCCAAGCGGATATTCCAGGCGCTCAGAATAGCGGTCAATGATGAGCTCGGGGTTTTCGAAAGGTCGCTCGAAGCGGCAATCGACCTTCTTAATAAGGACGGAAGGGTATCCGTCATCACATTCCATTCCCTGGAAGACAGAATATGCAAACAGATGTTCATGGAATATGAAGCAGGGCCCGAACTGCCGCGCAATATGCCTGTCATCCCGGAAGCCTACGAACCTGTATTGAAACGGGTGAACAAGAAGCCAATCACTGCAGACGATGAAGCGGTGCTCGATAACCCGCGTGCGCGCAGTGCAAAATTGAGAATTGCTGAGAAGCAGAAATAGGGAGTGATAACATGGCAGTAGAACATTATCAGCAACCCCTGTCCCAGCCCGGCAGCCATAGGGAGCAACAGCCTGCTACTAGAAGAAGACGCCGCGTCGTCGGCCTCGGAAAAATCGAGACGCTTACTTATCTCGTCCTTTTTGTTCTGATCGCAACTGTTGCGATATACGTATTATCACTAAAGATGGAGGCCCATACTGTCCAGACGCAGATTAGCCAAATCGAAAGTGAAACCGCAATCAAGGAAGGCGAAATAAGTGAGTTGAAGACGGAGGTTACGGATCTCTCGTCCTACGATAGAATTTATGAAAAAGCAAATGAACTTGGACTTGACCTGGATAATGGAAATGTAAAGGTTGCTGAGAAGTATGGCAAGAATTAGAATCAAGCTACGAAATACAACAAAAACACTATCTGTTGGCGCGCTCCTAATCTACCTGGGTATAGGAGTGCTTTTTGTTTGTATATTTTGGCAGTTCAGCTATTTGATGATAGGTAAATCCCTGGATGATGAAGATCTGGTTGCCCACGGCGAAGAAAAATTCTCACGTACCTCACAAATAGAAGCAGCACGCGGGCGCATACTGGATCGTGACGGCAACGTTCTGGCGAGCGATATGGAGGCGTATCGCATTGCTCTGATTACGGACCCCAGCTATTCGAACCACGTCAGCGATCCTGAAGCTGCCGCAGAGAAAATCGCAGAAGTCGTCGATATGGATAAAGATGAAATCGAAAAACGCATCAAAGAAGGTATAGAGGAAGAACGCTTCCAGATTGAGCTTGGCAAAGAAGGACGCGAATTATCCTATAACGATAAAAAGACCCTCGAGGAGGCTGAAATCCCTGGCATAGTCTTCATCGCCGAAACGAAGCGGTTCTATCCGAATGGCAATTTCGCTTCGCACCTTATCGGCTATGCCGAAAAGAATCAGGATACTGGGGAGTTCGAAGGATCGCTTGGGATTGAACAGGCGTACGACGAGAAGCTGAAAGGTCAGGACGGTGGACTCGACTACCTCAAGGACTTATGGGGGTATATCGTACCGGGGACCGACAGCGTTGCCGAAGCGAAGAATGGTTCGGATATCCAACTGACAATCGATTCGAACATTCAGATGTATCTTGAGGATTCCCTCGACACGATGGAAGAACATTTTGAGCCTGAGGAGACTTTTGCGGTCGTGGCGGATGCCAAGACTGGAGAAATTCTCGCAAGCGGCCAAAGACCGTCATTCAATCCCAGAACTCGAGAAGGGTTTGGAGAGAGCTGGCTCAACATGCTTTACCAACATTCATTTGAACCCGGTTCGACCTTTAAGGTGTTCGGTCTGGCGGCAGCGATTGATGCTGGAGTATATGACCCGAATGCAGTATATGAATCCGGATCATATGATGTCGACGGCCATACAATCTACGATTGGGAGCCTGAGGGCTGGGGCGATATCACTTATAATGAAGGGATGCAGTACTCCTCAAACGCCTTGATGATGATCCTCCAGGAAAAAGTGGGGGAAGAGAAGATGCTTGAATATTACAAGGACTTTGGCTTTGGCCAAGTGACAGGCTCAGAATTCCCGAATGAACAATCAGGAACCTTGGCATGGGATGCTGAACTGCAGAGGAAAACTACCTCTTTCGGTCAGACTTCTACTGTTACCCCGATACAGATGATCCAAGGTATGACGGCGATACTAAATGGTGGCAAAATGAAGAAGCCATACATCGTCGAATCCATCACTGATAGTGAGAGCGGTGAAGTGATCAAAGAGAATGACGAAACTGTCGTGCGTCAAGTGATATCGGAAGAAGCGGCAGATAGGACACAGGATGAAATCAATACATTCGTCGGAGGATCGATGGAACGTAATCCGCAATACCTTCTCGAGGATTATGAAGTCGCAGGGAAGTCAGGTACCGCCCAGGTGATCAATCCGGATGGAGGTGGTTATCTGAAGGGCGATTATCAATTCCTGACGTCCTTCATCGGGTATGCACCAGAAGACGACCCTGAGGTTATCGTCTACTATGGCGTCAAGCTTGCCAGCAAAAATAAATCGGATACATGGGATATTGGTGTGATGCCCGGCTTCAATCCGCTTATGGAGCGGACCTTGAAATATCTGACGGTCGGCGAAGAAGATGGGGAATCACCTGAGCCAGTGAAGATAGAAGATTATACGGGCAAGATGATTTCCGATGTGCCCGCAGCGGCAAATGATTCTATACAGACAATCATATTGGGAGATGGCGAAGAAGTAGTGGACCACTACCCGAAAAATGATAAACTGTTACCGTATGAAACATTTTTTGTCAAAACTGATGGACAGCTGAAGATGCCTGATTTGACGGGACTTTCAAAGAGGGAAGTTATTATGTTTGGAGACTTTGCCGGAATGGATGTAACTGTAGAAGGTGAAGGGTACGTCAACGGACAATCAATCGACCCGGGCGTCGTTTTAGAGGATGGACAGGAATTAAAAGTCACTCTGTCGTCCAACGACCCTGAAGACTAGAGGAGGATATCATGGACTATTTATTTTTAATATCCGCATTTATATTGACGGCGGTACTCGTTCCTGTAACGATACCGTTGCTCAAGCGGATGAAATTCGGACAGTCGATACGTAAGGAAGGGCCAGAGAGCCATCAGGTTAAAACGGGCACCCCGACCATGGGTGGCCTTACATATCTAATTCCCGTAATCATATTATCGTTGATTGCGCTTCTATTTGTGGATGATACCTACAAGATGCTGGTCATGATCATCGTGACTATCGGATTTGGGCTCATCGGATTCATAGATGACTACATCATTGTGGTCAAAAAGGACAACAGGGGGTTATCTTCAAAACAGAAGTTCCTTGCACAGATTGTGCTATCGGTGATTGTCTATTTCATTATGACCCAGGCTATTCCGGATATAGAAACGGCCCTACGCATTCCAGGAACGGATTGGACACTGCCCCTTGGCGTGCTGTTCGTCGTATGGATTGTGTTTTGGCAGGTTGGATTTTCAAATGCGGTTAACCTTACAGATGGCCTCGACGGATTGGCGACAGGACTCTCAATCATTGCATTTTCAAGTTTCCTGGCTATAGCGTGGGTACGGGAGGAGACGACGCTTGTCATCTTCCTGATGATACTGATCGGCGGATTGCTTGGCTTCCTCCTATACAATAAATATCCGGCAAGGCTGTTCATGGGGGACACCGGTTCGCTCGCCCTCGGGGGCATCATTGCGACAGTATCCATCGTACTTAATGAAAGTCTCCTGCTGCTGCTCATTGGAATCATGTTCGTCATAGAAACTGCTTCTGTGATGATGCAGGTGGCATCTTTTAAATTGACCGGAAAAAGGATCTTTAAAATGACGCCTATCCATCACCATTTCGAACTCAGTGGCTGGAATGAATGGAAGATTGTCATTGTATTCTGGACGGTTGGTGCTGTTGCAGGCATCATTGGTGTCCTACTGGGGGTGGCCTAGATTGGAGAAGCTGGATTATCAGAATAGGAAAGTACTTGTACTTGGTTATGGCAGAAGTGGCAGAAGTGCCATCTCTGCATTGCTCACGTTAGGCGCCAATGTGACGCTTACAACGAATGAAGTGATTTCTGATGAGGGGATCCGCCAGCAGCTGAAGGGATGGGGAGTCGAGATAGTCGATGGCCACCATCCTGTGAGTCTGCTGAACGATATTGAACTGATTGTGAAAAATCCAGGCATTCCCTATACCATCGACTTTTTGAAAGAAGCGGCAGCAAGAGATGTGCCGATAATTACCGATGTGGAACTCGCGTATCATATTTCGCCAGTGCCGATCATCGGCATCACGGGCACCAACGGTAAAACCACCGTTACGCACCTTATTGGAGAAATGCTGGAACGTTCAGGTTTCGAACCGATACTGTGCGGCAACATAGGCTACCCCGCTTCCCAGGCTGCCAGAGAAGCTGTGCCTGGTAATATATTGGTTATGGAACTCTCGTCCTTCCAGTTGATGGGTGTAAGGGATTTCCGTCCGGATACCGCAGTATTCACAAATATCTATGAAGCGCATCTTGATTATCACGGGTCGAAGGAAGCATATGTGAAAGCGAAGTTGAATCTGCTCAGGAATATGGGGCGGGAAGAAAAAGTCGTCTTCAACAGCCGTCAACGGAATATAGTCGAAGAAATGACGACGCTCTCGATCGAATACTTTGCGACTGAGGGGGACGCAGAAGCCATGATCAGAGATAATATGATCATCTACCGGAATCGTCCACTGATAGACGTTGATGAGGTGCTGCTAGAAGGCGAACACAACCATGAGAATATATTGGCGGCACTGTTGGCCGCTAAAAACCATGGTGCTTCCGACACAGCAGTCATCGAAACCCTGAAGCACTTCGGGAGTATACCTCACCGCATGGAGTATTTGGGGCTTAACCAAGGTGTAGGCTATTATAATGATTCCAAGGCGACAAATAATCTGGCGACTTCTTTTGCACTGAAAAGTTTCCATTCCCCTGTCATCTGGATTGCTGGAGGACTTGATCGCGGACAGTCTCTTGCATCACTCGTGCCAGACCTTGAACATGTGCGTCTGATCATCGCATTTGGTGAGATGAAAGAAAAGTTCGTTTCGTTGGCGGATGAACTCGGCATTGACTCGGTAGTGGTGGAAAACCCGCATGATGGTGTCATAAGGGCAGCAGATCATGCACATCCGGGGGATGTTGTGCTTTTCTCTCCAGCATGTGCCAGTTGGGACCAGTACAAAGATTTTGAGGCCCGCGGTGATCATTTCAAAGAAGGTTTTACAGCACTCGACAACTGATGGGTAGGGGGGATTCCATGGACAATCATAATGATATAGATGAGCTGAAGCAGAAGTTGAAGCAAAGAGAACGCGACAAGAAAGCATGCAAGCTAGAAGAACGGCTGCAGCAGGATACTCCCCCGCCGGTGGAAAAACCAAAAAAGAGTGTGGATAAAAGGACATCTAATGTCGACGGTGAGAATCGTAAAGAGGTACCTAGAAGCAGAACGGGGAAAGAGGCGGTTATTCCAGACGAGGAAATAGAGACCTTCCACCAAGGTAAAACCATCTCCTTTAGAATGGGCGAAAAGCCTACAAAAAATGATGGGTCTAAAAAGGACAAGGATATACCTGAAAGAAAAAAGGCAAAGCTAAAAATGCCGGTGCTCACCCGCACCCATCTCTTCCTGGGCATCATCATCACGCTGCTCCTCGCGGTCTGTGGCCTGATTTATTATGCAGTAAGCAGTGCAAGTGATGTAAAGGAAATCGCCTTAGAAGGCAATGAAATGATCAGTGATCAGGAAGTGATGGAACGGCTCCAATTTGAAGAGGGTGACAAGATGTTCAGTGCGAACCTTTCCAGGGCTGAGGAAAACATTGCGATGCTTCCGGCAATTGACGAAGTGACGATTGAACGTCAGTGGTTAAACACGATAAATGTTTCCATCTCAGAGCGCGAGTCCGTGGCCTATGTAGCATCGGGTGATCTGTTCTACCCTGTGCTTGAGAATGCCCAAGTGTTGAGGGGCCACCCGGCTCTGCCCGAAACTGCCCCTATCCTCCACTTTTTTGAAGGCCAGGAATTCGATGCGCTAATCGATAATCTGAACAAAATGGAGAGGGAGGTTCTTGAGGGGATTTCGGAAATCTATTACCGTCCCTCAGAAAACACCGACACCCGCATCCATATCTTCATGAACAATGGCCAGGAAATCGTTGCTGATTACCGTACAATCGATGAGAAGATGGATTACTACTTGAGCATGCAAGAAGAAATCGGGGAGCCTGGTGGTGGCATAATCGACATCGAAATCGGCAGCAGTTTCCTCCCTTATGGCAGCGAAGAGGCGGATGATGTAAAAAAAGGAATCTATGAGAACCCCGTAAAGCCTCGTTACATCGAAGATATCGAGAAGACTCTAGGTGACTTGAAGTCGCAACTGACGTCAATCGGCGAAGAAAATGAATGATTGCCGATCCGCATTTATACTGGACTATTACGTTTAAATAGTTCACAATGTAAAAAGTATACTGTAAACTATATAAGAGAGTGAAATGGCTTACTAGGAGGCAGAAGAGTTGAAGGAACATTATTATGTCGCCCTGGATATCGGCTCAAACAGTGTCAAAGCCGTAGTCGGCGAGAAATTCCATGACGGTGTCAACATCATCGGTACTGGACAGACGTATACTGATGGCGTATCCAAAGGGACGATAAGAGATTTTGACCTGACGAGAAGTGCAATTATAGATACTGTGAAAAAAGCAAAGATTTCATCTGGCGTCGATATTGATGAGGTCTTTTTGAAAATGCCGCTTGCCGGCACGGAATTGAAGTTTGCAGAGGAAGAAATCCGTTTTGGAGGCAATTCAACCGAAATAAACGGCACCCATATCGAAGATATGCTTGAAACGATCCGGGAACGGGTTGTGCAAAGTGATAAGGAAGTAGTGACCGTCTACCCGGTGTACTTCAAAGTGGACGACCTCCACGAAGTCTCCGATCCGAAAGAGATGATGGCTACCCAGTCACTCTTTGTCAGTGCGGGGATACTGCTTTCCAGCCGGACTGTTTTAATGAACGCGGTGAAGTGTGTGGAAGAAGCTGGATTGACTGTGCTTGATGTCTATTCCGATGCTGTGAACTATGCGCATATACTAAGCGAATCAGAGGTCGAGCTCGGTGGTGTGGTCATCGATATCGGTCATGAACTGACGCAGTTCGGATATTATGAGCGCGGTACGCTAAAAACCTCAGGCAGCCTTCCAGTAGGCGGTAAGCATATAACGAAGGATTTGTCTGAAGCGTTCAATACTACCCTCGAGGCTGCAGAAAAAGCGAAACATCACTACGGGCATGCCTTCTATGATCTGGCCTCAGCTGAGGACATCGTGCGTCTGCCTCAGCGCGATGGCGAAGCTGATATCGAGATTACGCCTCAGGATATGTCAGACATCATAGAGATGAGGATGGAAGAAGTCTTTATGGATGTTTTTGGGGTCCTACAGGAAAATCAGATCACCAAAGTAAGTGGTGGCTTTGTCGTTACAGGAGGCACAGCGAACCTTCTTGGCATCAAAGAACTGATGCAGGATCTCGTATCAGAAAAAGTCCGCGTTCATATACCGAATCAAATGGGTGCCAGGAAACCAGAGTTTTCAAGCGCCATCGCTACAGTTTCAAGCGGAATAATGTTTGATGAACTCCTTGAATATGTTACAATTGATAATTATGATACAGAGTCGGATACTGTCCGGCATGCCGCTGATGAGGAGTCATCAGGAAACTTCTTCACCGGACTCTTCAACAAGCGCAGAGAGCAGGAATCACACGACGCGGACAGCGGGTCTGTTGATCAATCAAAAAACGCTTCCGAAGAATACGCCGATTATTCATATGATGATAGATCGGAAGACATGGACAACCGGGATAGTGCAGACAAACGTCAGGGTGAAGACAAAAACTACCGTGGCTATATGAAAAAACTCTTTAAAAATCTATTCGAGTAGAATCAGTAAGATGAATGACTGGGAGGAAATAAAATAATGTTAGAATTCGAGCAAGGCTTCAACCATATGGCAACACTTAAAGTGATCGGTGTCGGTGGCGGCGGTAACAACGCAGTCAACCGCATGATAGACGACGGTATGCAGAATGTTGAATTCATCGCCATCAACACAGATGGTCAGGCACTCAATCTGTCGAAGGCAGAATCGAAAATCCAGATTGGTGAAAAATTGACACGTGGACTGGGCGCAGGCGCTAATCCTGATATCGGGAAGAAAGCAGCTGAAGAATCCAGGGAACAGATCGAAGATGCGATACAAGGTGCTGATATGGTCTTTGTAACAGCAGGCATGGGCGGTGGCACGGGCACAGGTGCTGCCCCAGTTGTCGCCAAAATAGCAAAGGAGATGGGGGCGCTGACAGTCGGCGTCGTCACGCGTCCTTTCTCTTTCGAAGGCAGGAAGCGTCAAACTCAGGCATCAGCTGGAGTTGATGCGATGAAGGCGGCTGTCGATACGCTGATAGTGATTCCGAATGACCGCCTACTTGATATCGTCGACAAATCCACTCCTATGATGGAAGCATTCAAAGAAGCGGATAATGTACTCCGTCAAGGTGTTCAGGGTATTTCCGACCTGATCGCGGTTTCAGGGGAAGTGAACCTGGACTTTGCGGACGTTAAGACAATCATGTACAACCAAGGTTCCGCGTTGATGGGTATAGGTGTTTCAAGCGGTGAGAACCGCGCAATAGAAGCGTCGAAGAAAGCAATTTCCAGTCCGCTGTTGGAAACTTCCATCGTCGGAGCGCAAGGTGTGCTCATGAATATCACCGGTGGGGAATCCCTTTCCCTGTTTGAAGCCCAGGAAGCGGCAGACGTTGTACAGGACGCTGCAGATGAGGATGTCAATATGATCTTCGGTACGGTGATCAACCCAGAACTTGAGGATGAAATCATCGTAACTGTCATCGCTACAGGTTTTAATGAGAAATCCGTCAACCGTTCTCCTGAGAGGGAAGAGAAGAAGGATCCAATCATCCAACCGAACCCTTCCAGAAACGAAGAACCTAGAGAGCGTGACTTCCAGGCGAGAGACAACACACCACAGGACGATGATTACGAAGTGCCTACGTTCTTAAGGAACCGTTCGAGACGCAGAAGATAGAAAAGTTTTCAAGTCAGAAAGGTGTCCCTTTCTGACTTGTTTTGTGAGGTGGACCATGAAGTTCAATAACTATCGCCATCATGTTGGCAATAGTCTCGGCAATATCGCTTTCGGCTATACGAAGCGCACCGGTGGGACCAGTCCCTACCCATCAGAAGCTTTCAATATGGCTCTATACATCGATGATGATGTTAAAAACATTCATCATCATCAGGATGTGCTGGCTAGCCATATCGGTTTTCCTCCAGAAAGTTGGGTAGCCCCAATCCAACAGCATGGCAGTACCGTCAAAGAAGTCCATGCTGAAGATGGGGGTTCCAATATTCGTAGGCGCACAGATATGCTTACAGGTGTGGACGCCTTATATACATATGATGCGGATACCTTGTTGACCATGAATTATGCAGATTGTGTGCCTGTCTATGCTTTCAGCGAGACGGATGGTTTCATCGGACTGGCCCATGCAGGCTGGCGGGGCACTGCATCAGAAATAACAAGAAAACTGATCGGATCCTATCGTGGTGATCCGGCTGACTTGAATATTGTTATAGGCGTGGCAATCAATGGAAGTTGCTATGAGGTGGACGAAAATGTCATCAATGCACTGGGGATGACAAGTGTGCCTGATGATGCCATCACCCGGACAGCCGAAGGTTTTAAGCTCGATCTGAAAAAGGTGAATGGACATCAGGCCCGGCTTGCTGGTGTACTGAATGAAAGAATTCATCTAACACCTCTTGGCACTGAAGATACCAGCACCTTCTTTTCATATAGGACTGAACAAGGCAATACGGGACGGGCCCTTGCCTTTATTGGGAGGAAGAACAATGATCAAAAAGAATTATGAAGATATTAAAAATGAAATCGGTGATGCCGTCAACTTGATTGCAGTGACCAAATACCACACTGTGGATGAAGCGTTGGAGGCTTATGAGGCTGGCATCCGTCACTTTGGTGAAAACCGTGTGGAAGGCTTCCTTGAAAAGCGCAGGGCACTTCCGGAAGATGCTGAAATACACTTCATAGGTACACTCCAATCCCGTAAGGTCAAGGAAGTCATTACGCATCTCAACTATCTCCATTCTTTGGATAGGGAGAGCATCGCGAAAAAAATTGAACAATACAGCTCTCATGCTGTAAAATGCTTCTTACAGGTGAATGTATCCGGAGAAGCATCCAAACATGGTTTGGCGCCGGAAGATGTCCCCGATTTCCTGGAGAGAATGAAATCTTATGAAAAGGTGGAAGTCATCGGTCTGATGACCATGGCTCCGGACACGGACGATGCGACCCGTGTGGAAGGTGTCTTCCAGCGCCTGGCGGAGTTGCGTGATTCCCTTGCTGAAGTCAATGGGGATAACGTCCAGATCGACGAACTCAGCATGGGGATGAGCAACGATTACACTCTTGCAGTAAAGCACGGGGCGACTTATGTACGCATTGGCAGCAAACTAATGGGAAGCAGGTGAATGCCATGGCCATAAAAAAGTTTTTCAAGGACATCTTCATTGTGGAGTATGATGAAGAAGAGTCCGTTGAAGAAAACAAGCCAAAACAGCAGAACAGCAAAGTGACGCAACTTGACCAGTCAAAAAAGAAAAAAGTCAATGAAGGGTCTGGCGAACCTCGACAGATGGAGCAGGGCAGTGCCCCGGTCTCTCCATCATTCAGGAAGAAAGACCGCCGCTCCGGAGAACCAAGACACCAGAAGAAGCAATCCAATACAAGGGACAAGGAGACTACTTTGATGAGTGCTGAAGCAAGCAATACAAAAGTATGCCTATTTGAACCGAGAGTGTTCTCGGAAACGCAGGACATTGCAGATGAGCTTAAGAATGAACGGGCGGCTCTCGTCAACCTCTCCAAAGTCGATCACAGCCAGAAAAAGCGCATCGTTGACTTCCTGAGCGGCACGGTCTATGCTTTGGACGGAGATATCCAAAAAGTCGGCGCTGATATTTTCCTATGTACGCCAAATAGTGTCGGCGTTAAAGGGGAAATCAGCCAGGAAAAGAATCAGACTGAAGAAATGTAAGGAGAATGAGTTTGGATAACCAACTGTTAATAGATATAGTATTTTTCGTTCAAAGGTTCATAAACACCGTCTTTCCAATATTTTTCTGGGGATTGATCATCTATATTCTGAGTTCTTGGCTGCCGGGCCTCCGGGAGTCTGCTTTCGGAAGAATCCTCGGAAAAGTATATGAGCCGATACTTGAGCCGTTCAGAAAACTCATCCCACCAATTGGAGGAGTGTTGGACTTGTCGCCGATCATTGCGATTTTGACCATGAACCTTTTCTTGAGCGGCCTGAATGCGATATTCAGGGTTATCGTACAGGCATTGGTCTGAAGAACCTGAATTACTAATGATGCCGGACGCCCTTATGATCTAATCGTTTCCCGATGATTATCATGAGGGCGTTTCCGATATTTTACAGGAGGGCTCTGGATTGAGGGAAGTCTATCAGCATTTCAGAAAAGAAGAATATGAGAAAATAACGTATTTCAATGGCAAGTTCGAGATTGCTGCGAGGGATTATTATCCGGTACTCCTCGATTTTTTGGATCCGAGAGAGAGGTTGATCGTCGAGAGTCTGTCTGGGCGCCACCCCGATCTGTACGTCGAGTTTTATGGTGGACCCGGTGAACGCGAGCGTCAAAGGGCGATGATTATTCCGGAATTTCTGGAAGTTACTCCTGAAGAATTTGAAATCGGGATCTTCGAAGTCGATTATCCCAAAAAGTTCGTCAGCCTTACACACCGCAACATCCTCGGTGCCATTATGAATGTTGGAGTCGACCGTTCACTGATTGGTGATATAGTCGTTTCAGCCCACATTCAATTCGCTTATGCAGCACCGTATCGTCAAGTCTTCGAACAAGGCCTTGAGAGGATCAAAAATGCACCAGTCACACTTAATGATGTGCCGCACGCCGCGTTCATGGAAGCAGTTGATGAAGGAAAAGATAAACACATGCTCGTCTCATCCTTCAGATTGGACGCAATTATTTCAGAAGCCGTCGGTGAAGGGCGTTCAAAATCCAAGGAACGCGTGGAAAAGGGCAGGGTGAAGGTGAATCACACCCTGACTTCGAATCCGGCGTTCCTGGTTGAATCCGGTGACATCATTTCTGTCCGGCATTTTGGCCGTTTTAAGATTACATCAATAATTGCTGAAACAAAAAAGGGTAAATATCGCCTTATGGCCCGGATATATAGGGACGGGTAGGGTATTAGTCAATTGAGGTGAAGAAAATGGATAGAGAAGAAGCTCTGAATCGTAAATTTCCAACAGTTTACCGTGGTTTGGATGAAAGGGAAGTAAGAGAGCATCTACAGGCGATGCAGTCTGAAATCGACAGTCGCGATGAGAAGATAAAGCAGTTGGAAGGCATGCTCGATGAGAAGGAAGAGAATCTGAACAGCTTCAGGACCGTCGAAACAAGCATCAACGAGGCCATCCTGACGGCGCAGCGGGCAGGGGATGAAGCGAAACGAACGGCACAGGCGCGTTCAGAAGAAATCATCCGAGCTGCAGATGCTGAACGCGAACGCATCATTGATGATGCGCTTGCCAGAGCCCGGCATATCTCGAGCCAGACGGAAGATATGAAAAGGCAATCCAAAATTTTCCGTGCACGGTTCAAGATGCTCGTGGAGGCACAGCTCGACCTGCTGCAATCGGATGACTGGGATTACCTGCTCGACTTCGAAAAGAATCAGGAACACCGCGTCGATGATCTGGAGGATAAAGAGCGCAACCAGGAATAATGATGTGTTGACGTATTGAAGGATATTTAGCATAATAATAGTATTGTTAGACAGGGAAGCATGCATTATGGATGCAGCGACCGGGGGAAGGTGGGAGCCCCGGCACATAAGGTGCTTCTGAAATCACTAATGATGTATTTTAATGACTGTAACGAGTGGACTCTGGACCAGAGTCAATCAGGGTGGTACCGCGGAGAATTTCGCCCCTATTGACACTGGCCAGAGTTTTTTTAAATCATCTACCAAATAAAAAAGGAGTTTGGAAAATGGACTATAAAGATACACTGCTCATGCCGAAAACCAAGTTCAAAATGCGTGGCGGCCTTGTAAACAAAGAGCCGGAGATGCAGAAGAAATGGGAAGAAATAAACCTTTATGAGAAAAAATTGAAACTCAATGAAGGAAACACCCCTTATGTGCTCCACGATGGCCCGCCTTATGCCAATGGTGCCCTGCACATGGGACACGCCTTGAATAAGATCATCAAGGACATCATCATCCGTAATAAGCAGATGCGCGGCTACTACTCACCATATGTACCCGGCTGGGACACGCATGGACTGCCGATAGAACAGGCACTCACCAATAAAGGTGTCGACCGTAAAAGTATGTCGATCGAGGAATTCAGAAACAAATGCATCGAATTTGCCGACACGCAGATCGACCAGCAGCGCGAAGGCTTCAAACGCATGGGCATCGATGGCGAGTGGGACAACCCCTATGTCACTTATAAACCTGAATTCGAAGCCGCACAGATTCGTGTGTTGAAGGATATGGTCGAAAAGGGTCTTATCTATAAAGGGAAAAAACCGATCTACTGGTCCCCGGTCAGTGAGTCATCATTGGCTGAAGCGGAGCTCGAATATAAGGATAAGCGCTCTCCTTCAATCTATGTTGGCTTTAAAGTGGCTGATGGCAAAGGCGTACTTGATGAAGGCGTGCAGATGGTCATCTGGACGACGACGCCATGGACGATTCCATCCAATTCAGGCATTGCAGTACATCCTGAGTTGAACTATGTCCAAATCAATTACGAAGGTCAGGAATATGTAGTGGCTGAAGCGCTTCTGGACCATTTCTGCGAAGAAGTCGAATTCGATAAGGATAAAGTGACGCGTACAAAAGAAATCAAAGGCTCAGAAATGGAGTACGTCACGACCAAACACCCACTATATGACCGCACAAGCCTTGTCGTGCTGGGTGAACATGTCACAACGGAAGCAGGTACAGGGTGTGTCCATACTGCTCCTGGACATGGTGACGATGACTTCATCATCGGCCAGAAATATGAACTCGATGTAATCAGTCCTGTAGACGATAAAGGCGTCTTCACGGATGAAGCGGGCAAGTATTCAGGGCTTTTCTATGATGACGCCAATAAAGTGATCACGGAAGACCTTGAAGCAGCAGGTGCTCTGGTTAAGCTCGGCTTCTATACGCATTCTTATCCTCATGACTGGCGCACTAAAACACCGGTTATATTCCGGGCAACGCCACAGTGGTTCGCATCAATCAAAAATGTTCGTGAAGATATCCTCCAGGCGGTCATGGACACTGAATTCCAAGTGGAATGGAACCAGAAACGCATGTACAACATGATCAAAAACCGTGGTGATTGGGTAATTTCACGTCAGCGTGTATGGGGTGTACCATTGCCTTTCTTCTATGCAGAAGATGGACAGGAGATAGTTGATGCTGCAGTCATCGAGCATGTCGCATCATTGTTTGAAGTACATGGATCGAACATTTGGTTCGAGTGGGATGCAAAAGACCTCATGCCTGAAGGTTTCACACATGAAGGTTCGCCAAACGGTGAATTCACAAAAGAAAAAGATATAATGGATGTCTGGTTCGATTCTGGCTCGACCCACCGTGGTGTACTGACAGTACGCGATAACCTGACATACCCAGCGGACCTTTATTTCGAGGGGTCCGACCAGTACCGTGGGTGGTTCAACTCCTCAATCATCACCAGTGTTGCAACTAAAGGCATCGCACCTTATAAAGAACTCCTGAGCCATGGATTCGTCATGGATGGTCAAGGCAAGAAGATGTCGAAATCCCTCGGCAATGTCATCCTGCCGGAGAAGATCATGAAACAGATGGGGGCAGATATCATCAGGCTATGGGTGATGTCTTCTGACTTTGAGGAAGACGTCAGGATTTCAGATGATATCCTGAAGCAGGTGTCTGAAGTCTACCGCAAAGTAAGGAATACTTTCCGCTTCCTGCTCGGGAATGTGTCTGATTTCAATCCTTCAACGGATGCAATCGCTTATGATGAATTGAAGGAAGTCGACCAGTTCATGATGCAACGCTTCAACGAAATGGTGAATCTGATGCGTGACTGTTATGACCGCTATGATTACGTCACCATGTACCAGTCACTTCAGAACTTCATCAATGTCGACTTGTCGAACTTCTATCTCGACTACGGTAAAGACATCCTTTACATTGAGAAACAGGATGCTCATATACGCCGCAGCATGCAGACAGTGCTGTATTCCATATTGACTGGATTGAACCGTCTGCTTGCACCTGTTCTGGTACACACGGCTGAAGAGATCTACCAGCATACGCCGTATACCGAAATGGAAAGTGTCCATCTCGAGTACCTGCCTGAGGCGAAAGAAGTCGATACGGCACTCACTGCAAAATGGAAACATTTCATGGATGTCAGGGATGATGTGCTGAAGGCGCTTGAAGAAGCCCGTAATGACAAGGTCATCGGCAAGTCACTTGAAGCGAAAGTATATGTGACACAGCCAGACGACATGAATTATTCTGACATCAATGGTCGTCTCGAACAGCTCTTTATCGTCTCTCAAGTGGAAGTTGTAGAGTCACTTGAAGATGGTAGACAATATGATAATATCAAAGTCAAAGTCGTACATGCTGAAGGCACACGCTGCGAGCGTTGCTGGAACTATTCCACAGCGCCATCCATCGATGGTGGCGAAGACGACATCTGTCCACGTTGCCGCGAAGTGGTGGATCAGCTCTAGGGGGCTATTATGAAATCATATAGAATCATTCCAATGAGTTTGATCGGTCTAGCTGTACTGGCAATCGATCAGCTGACGAAATACTTTGTTGTGACCGGCATGCAGGAAGGGGAATCCGTGCCGGTCCTCGGCAAGTACTTCATGCTGACTTCCCACCGCAACAGTGGGGCGGCATGGGGCATGTTCCAGGGTCAGATGCTGTTCTTCTATTTGGTGACGTTGCTGGTCCTTGGTATATTGATCTACGTTTATGTCAAGGAGGCGAAAGGGAATACACTGCTGCAGCTTGCGCTCACCCTGCTGTTGGCCGGTGCCCTCGGAAACTTCATCGATCGCATATTATTCCAGGAAGTAGTGGACTTCATCGATGTGCTGATCGTGTTCTACGATTTCCCGATATTCAACATTGCTGATAGCGCACTCACAATTGGTGTGATATTGATGATTTTGGAATTCTTTATAATAGGAAAAGGTGACACGGATGCAGGAAATTAAAGCAAATGAAATGGACAGTGGCCAAAGAATCGACAGGCTGCTGGCAGAGAAATTGGACGATACTTCACGCAGTGATATGCAGGGCAGGATCAGGGATGGACTTGTTGAAGTGAATGGTGAGGCCGTCAAGCCGAACTATAAGGTCAAAATTGATGATGTCATCATAGTCCATCAACGTGAACTGGTGGAGGCTGACATCACCCCCCAGGACCTGAACCTTGAAATCCTCTATGAGGATGATGATGTAGCCGTTGTGAATAAGCCTAAAGGCATGGTGGTCCATCCTGCTGCCGGCCACCATTCGGAAACGCTTGTCAATGGCCTGATGTTTCAGCTTGATGACCTCTCAGGTATAAATGGAGAACTGAGGCCAGGCATCGTGCACCGCATCGATAAGGATACGAGTGGGTTGCTGATGGTCGCAAAGAATGATGTGGCCCATCGTGCACTGGTCGATCAGCTCGTCGATAAAAGTGTCACCAGGAAGTATACAGCACTTGTACACGGTACCATCCCACACGATAAGGGAACCATTGAAGCGCCGATCGGCAGAAATCCAAAGGAACGCCAGGAAATGGCAGTCATCGATTCTGGACGGGATGCTACAACGCATTTCAATGTGCTAGAAAGATATGAAGGGTATACGTTGATAGAATGCATCCTTGAGACGGGCCGGACCCACCAGATCCGCGTCCATATGAAATATATCGGCTATCCGCTTGTCGGGGATCCGAAATATGGTCCAAGGAAGACGTTGAATACAGATGGCCAGATGTTGCATGCGGGGACGCTCGGCTTCATCCATCCAACAAATGGTGAGTACATGGAATTCAGCGATTCATTGCCTGAACCATTCGAAGATGTATTAGAAACATTGACACCTTTATCGGAATAATGCTTGACTTCACTCTGTATTAAGGCTAGACTATTGAAGAAAAGTGAATATGAATGTCTTTAAAAGGAGTCCCGTGAGGCTTCAAAGACGTGATATAACCGGGTACACTTAGGGATAAGTGTATATTTATCAGGATACGTGTATACTCATGTCTTTGGACATGAGTATTTTTTTATACATTTTTAGAGGAGAGGATTTAGGTGGACAAACGAACGATACTGGATGAATCACAAATTACACGCTCGCTTACCCGCATGTCGCATGAAATACTGGAACATAATAAAGGGACTAAAGGACTGGTGTTCCTTGGAGTCAAAACACGCGGTGAGTATCTTGCGGAACGTCTTCAAAAGAAGATTACTGAGATAGACGGCGTGGAGATACCGACAGGCACAATCGATATAACAGGCTATCGTGATGACAGGAAGAAAGAACGCGCCGGCAGTGCCATAGACATCGGAGTGTCACTTGATGACAAGCATGTAGTCATCGTCGATGATGTACTCTTTACGGGCAGGACGATCCGCGCCGCGATGGATGCGATATTGAATGAAGTCAGACCTTCAAAGATTTCCTTGGCTGTACTAATCGACCGAGGGCATCGGGAACTGCCGATCCGCGCCGATTTTGTCGGTAAGAATATCCCGACTGCCAAAGAAGAGAAGATAGATGTCCATCTAGAGGAGCACGACGCAGTCAACGAAGTTCTATTAAGCAGATAACAGGAGGACGGCTGAAATGCAGACCAAAGAATCACCAGAAGAAATCTACTCAAAAAGTGTCTCCCCCATACTCGATGTGCAGGATAAGCCAAAGCCTGCCCAATGGTTGATGCTCAGTTCACAGCATCTATTTGCAATGTTCGGTGCTACGGTGCTTGTGCCGTACTTGACGGGGTTGCCGGTATCCGCGGCTCTGATTGCAAGCGGCATCGGCACCCTGCTCTACATACTCATTACGAAAGGGCAGATACCAGCATACCTTGGCTCAAGCTTCGCATTCATACTGCCCATTACAATTGCGCTTGGAGCAAATAGTCTAGGCGAAGTGCTGACAGCGTTATTCTTCAGCGGAGTACTATATATCATCATCGGTATCGCGATAAGGGGCTTCGGCATAGATTGGCTGATGAACCTGCTGCCTCCAGTAGTCGTCGGACCGGTCATCATGGTCATCGGGCTCGGCCTTGCACCGGTTGCGGTCGATATGGCGATGTATACGGATTCGGGCAATCAGGAAGGCTACAGTATGCTCTACATATTTGTAGCGGCGGTGACGCTCATCATCACGATCTGCGCTTCGATATTCCTGCGCGGGGTACTATCCCTGATCCCCATCCTGATCGGTATCATCGGAGGATACATCACAGCTGTACTAGTGGGCATCGTCGACTTCACACAGATTATCGAAACGAGCTGGTTCATGCTCCCGGACGTCCATCTCCCGTTCGTCTCATACAATCCGACCTGGAACCTCGGACTTATGGTCGTGATGCTGCCGATCGTGTTCGTCACAGTGAGTGAGCATATCGGCCACCAGATGGTCATCAATAAGATCGTCGGACGCAATTTCTTCAAAAAGCCGGGCCTGCACCGTTCCCTAGTCGGGGACGGAGTCTCGACAATGTTTTCAAGCCTGATTGGAGGACCACCGACTACGACCTACGGGGAAAACATCGGAGTACTGGCGATCACGCGCGTATTCAGCGTCTGGGTCATCGGAGGGGCCGGCGTCCTTGCAGTCATACTAGGCTTCATAGGAAAGTTCACAGCCATTGTCCAGAGCATACCGACCCCTGTCATGGGTGGGGTGTCGATCCTACTTTTTGGCATCATCGCCTCAAGCGGCTTGAGGATGCTTATAGATGAGCAGGTGAACTTGGATTCAAAACGCAATCTGGTCATATCTTCTGTAATCTTGGTCGTAGGAATCGGAAAAGCGCACCTTGATTTCACGATCGGCAACATACCTTTCAACCTTGAAGGGATGGCGCTTGCGGCTGTTGCAGGGATACTGCTAAATGCGATCCTGCCTAAGGAGGTGCCGGTTAGTGATGGACAACCTGTTGTCGATGACACAACTACAGACTGACGATATCATGAGGCTCATCAAACGCGCCCAGGCGATAAAAGCCGGGAAATTTGAGCCATTTAAGGAAAAGAAGTATATATCAAATCTATTTTTTGAACCTTCCACACGGACCAAGGCCAGTTTTGAAATGGCTGAAAGCCGGCTCGGCATCCACTCGATCCCCTTCAATGCGGACCACAGTTCGGTGCTTAAAGGAGAATCATTGTACGACACGTGCCGCACCATGGAAGCCATAGGATGTGATGCACTTGTTGTACGCCACGCTATGACCGCCTACTATGACGATCTGGATGGCCTATCGATCCCAGTCATCAATGGCGGGGATGGCAGCGGATCACATCCAACCCAGTCGCTTCTCGACTTAATGACGATATACGATAGATTCGGTACTTTTGAAGGGTTGAAAGTGGTTATGGCGGGTGATATATCACACAGCAGAGTCGCCCGCAGCAACCAACAGGCACTAAAGAAGCTCGGTGCGACGGTCGTTTTCAGCGGACCGGAAGCGTGGCGCGACAAGGAAATGGATGGGGAGTACGTGGACTTCGACGATGCGGTGGAGTCGTGCGATGTCATCATGCTGCTGCGTGTCCAGCACGAACGCCATGGTGATCAGGCGGATTTTACGAAGCGCAGTTACCATAATCAATACGGGCTGACCCTGAAGCGGTACCAAAGGATGAAGCAGGGCGCCATCATCATGCATCCTGCACCAGTCAACCGCGGCGTTGAAATAGATGGGCGTTTGATAGAGAGCCCGCGATCAGTCATTTTCGAGCAGATGAATAATGGTGTGTTCATGCGCATGAGTGTAATACAAGACATACTTAGGAGTGAAGGATAATGACAGTACTTTTGAAGAATGGCACAGTGGCGACAGAAAATGGTGAGGTCAGGATGGACATCCTTATTGACGGCGGAGAAATAGTGGACATGGCCCCTCAAATCGAGCAGGGGGATGAGATCATCGATTGTAGGGGCAAGCTCATCACGCCAGGTTTCGTCGACGTCCACGTTCATTTGAGGGAACCCGGCGGTGAGCATAAGGAGACGATTGAAACTGGCACAAGAGCGGCAGCTCGCGGAGGGTTCACCGCAGTATGTCCAATGCCAAACACACGACCTGTGCCAGACAATGAGAAGACGATGGCCGATATCAAAAGGCGCATCGAAGAAAGCGCCAGTGTAAAGGTACTGCCTTATGCATCCATCACGACGCGTCAACTTGGCAATGAACTGGTCGATTTTGACGCACTTAAAGCCGCTGGTGCATTTGCCTTCACAGATGATGGTGTAGGCGTCCAAAGTGCCGATATGATGCTTCGTGCAATGAAGGAAGCAGCCCGTATAGACATGGCGATAGTCGCCCATACTGAAGAGAACACACTGATTCACGGCGGCGCAGTCCATGAAGGCGGGGTCAGCGAGCGGTTGGGATTAAAGGGGATCCCGTCAGTGACTGAATCCGTACAGATTGCACGCGATGTACTGCTGGCGGAAGCAGCGGGGTGCCATTATCACGTCTGTCATGTAAGCACCAAAGAAAGTGTGCGGGTCATACGGGACGCCAAACGAGCGGGCATCCGTGTGACGGCGGAAGTGACGCCACATCACCTGGTGCTTGACGAAGGAGACATCAGGGAGGACGACCCGAACTTCAAGATGAACCCACCACTCAGAGCATCAGACGATCGTCACGCCCTGATTGAAGGCCTGAAGGATGGGACCATAGACTTCATTGCAACAGATCACGCTCCGCATGCAGAGGAAGAGAAGTCGGTCGGCATGGACACGGCACCGTTTGGCATCACCGGCAGTGAGAATGCATTCCAGCTCCTATATACGAAGCTTGTCAAGTCGGGGGTGTTCACACTGCAGCAGCTAATCGATTGGTTGACAGTCAGGCCAGCGGAAGTGTTTGGACTTGAGATGGGCGTGCTCAAGGTCGGCAGAGCCGCCGATATCACGATTGTTGATCTCGAAAAGAGATATGTCCTCGACAAATCAAAATTTTTATCAAAGGCACGCAACACGCCCTTCCACGGAATTGAACTGACTTCGGACATCTACATGACCATCGTCGACGGAAATATCACTTATAAGGGGGAAGCATGATGATTAAAGAGAGAAGATATCTTGTTTTGGAAGATGGCACCGTATATGAGGGGTATCCTTTCGGCGCCCAGAAGGCAGCGGAAGGCGAGCTCGTCTTCAACACTGCCATGACTGGGGCTCAGGAAATCATCACCGACCTCTCCTATACCGATCAGATCATCACCTTCAGCTATCCGCTGATCGGTAACACTGGCGTCAATATAGAGGACAACGAATCTCTGAAGGCGACGGCTAGGGGGGTTGTTGTAAGGGAAGCTTGTACAGACCCATCGAACTTCCGCACGACGGAAACGCTGGATACATTCCTGAAGCGACATGATATACCGGGAATCAGCGGCATCGACACGCGCAGCATCACAAGAAAACTGAGGAACGGCGGGGTCATGAAGGCAGTGATTACAGATGAGGCCTATCACGAAGACCTGATCGAGCTTCTGCAGCATTCCTCCTTCAGGACCGACCAGGTAAAGCGTGCATCCACCAAGAATCCGTATATCTCTACAGGCACCGGCCCGCGGGTGGTGCTGATAGATTACGGAAAGAAGGAAAATATCGTCAGACAGCTGAATGCACTCGACTGTGATGTGACGGTCGTGCCACACGACACGACAGCGGATGAGATCATCCAGATGAGACCTGATGGCATAATGCTTTCGAATGGTCCTGGGGACCCGGCCGATATACCAGGCCAGGTCAAGACCGTCAAGGCACTCCTTGGCATCCCGCTCTTTGGAATCTGCCTAGGCCATCAGATACTTGGAATCGCTTGCGGTGCTTCGACATATAAGATGAAGTTCGGTCACCGGGGCAGCAACCATCCGGTTAAGAATCTCGCCACCGGAAAGATTGAAATCACTTCACAGAACCACGGCTTTTCGATAGATGGTGCCTCACTGGTCGGTACAGGCCTCGAGGTCACCCACCTGGCACTTAACGACAGGACGATAGAAGGACTACGCCATACTGAGTACCCGGCATTCTCGGTGCAGTTCCACCCGGAAGCGGGTGCAGGGCCCCATGACTCTGAATACTTGTTCGACGAATTTGTGAAATTGATGAAACAAAAGGAGGCCAACCATGCCTAAACGTCAAGATATAAAAACAATTCTAGTCATCGGCAGCGGTCCGATCATCATCGGCCAAGCTGCAGAGTTCGATTACGCAGGCACCCAAGCATGCCTGGCATTGAAGGAAGAGGGGTACCGCGTCATTCTCGTCAACTCCAACCCAGCGACCATCATGACGGATAAGGAAATAGCTGATGTTGTATATATCGAACCACTGACGCCGGACTTCATTGCCAGGATCATCCGCAAGGAGCAGCCGGATGCACTATTGCCGACGCTCGGTGGGCAGGTTGGCCTGAATATGGCGGTTGAGCTCGACCGTCTGGGCATCCTTGAGGAAAACGGTGTTGAACTGCTCGGGACAAGGCTCGAATCCATCAAACAGGCAGAAGACCGGGATCTTTTCAGGCAGCTGATGAACCAGATGGCGGTACCGGTACCGGATTCGGACATCATTACCACGCTCGATGAAGCGAAAACATTCCAGGAGCGCGTGGGATATCCATTCATCGTGCGCCCGGCATTCACGATGGGCGGTACAGGTGGAGGCATCTGCTATAACGATGCCGACTTGAATGAGATTGTCGCAAATGGGCTGAAGTACTCCCCTGTCGGCCAGTGCCTTGTGGAGAAATCAATCGCAGGATTCAAGGAAATAGAATATGAAGTCATGCGCGACTCGAACGATAATGCCATTGTGGTCTGTAATATGGAGAACATCGACCCCGTCGGCATCCACACCGGAGATTCCATCGTCGTCGCACCCACCCAGACATTAACCGATAAAGAGCATCAGATGCTCCGTGATGTGTCGCTCAACGTCATACGCGAGCTGGGCATAGAAGGGGGATGCAACGTCCAGCTTGCACTTGATCCCCATTCCTTCGACTACTACATCATCGAAGTGAACCCACGGGTATCACGCTCATCCGCCCTTGCTTCCAAGGCAACCGGATATCCGATCGCAAAACTTGCAGCAAAAATCGCCATCGGCATGACACTTGATGAAATGATCAATCCGGTGACGGGTACAAGCTATGCCGCCTTTGAACCGACCCTCGACTACGTAGTGTCAAAAATTCCGCGCTTCCCGTTCGATAAGTTCGAAAAGGGAGAACGGAAACTCGGCACACAGATGAAGGCTACCGGTGAAGTCATGGCTATCGGACGGACATATGAAGAATCCCTGCTGAAGGCAATCCGCTCACTGGAATACGGTGTCCATCACCTCGGGTTACCTAATGGAGACCAATTCGAACTGGACTACATCAACGACATGATAAAGAAGCAGAGTGATGAACGACTGTTCTATATTGGTGAGGCATTAAGGCGGGGCGTAGATAAGAAGACCATCCATGAGTGGACGAAAATAGATCTATTCTTCCTGAGGAAATTTGAACACATCATCGAAATAGAGCATGAGCTGAAGGAAAACCCGGGGTCGCTCGATCATCTCAAATGGGCTAAAACCTACGGCTTCAGCGATAAGGTCATCGGACACCGCTGGAATATGGAAGAAGAGGAAATCTTCGGCATGCGCAGGGAGAAGGGCATCATGCCAGTCTACAAGATGGTCGATACATGTGCGGCTGAATTCGAGTCGAATACTCCATATTTCTATGGTACTTACGAACTTGAAAATGAATCAGTGGTCAGCACGAGGGAAAAGATAATCGTACTTGGAAGCGGTCCGATCCGGATCGGTCAGGGTGTGGAGTTCGACTACGCCACCGTCCATGCAGTATGGGCAATCCAGGAAGCCGGTTATGAAGCTATAATCATCAACAATAACCCCGAGACCGTCTCCACGGATTTCTCAATATCCGATAAACTGTACTTTGAACCGCTGACCCATGAAGATGTCATGAACATCATCGAGTTGGAGCAGCCAAAAGGCGTAGTCGTCCAGTTCGGCGGCCAGACGGCCATCAATCTGGCCGACGGCTTGGAAGAAGCGGGGGTCCAGATCCTCGGCACATCCCTTGATGATCTGGACCGCGCCGAAGACAGGAAACGCTTTGAGGCACTGCTGCGCGATATAGATGTACCGCAGCCTCTCGGCAAGACTGCCACCAACGAACAGGAGGCATTGGAGAACGCTGAACTGATCGGCTACCCGGTTCTAGTCCGTCCAAGCTATGTCTTGGGAGGCCGTGCGATGGAGATCGTCCATAGCAGTGGGGAATTGAAGAATTACATGCGTGATGCCGTAAAGGCCTCACCGCAGCACCCGGTTCTGATAGACCGATATCTGACTGGCAAGGAGATAGAGGTGGATGCGATCAGTGACGGCGAAAATGTCATCATTCCTGGAATCATGGAACATATCGAACGGGCCGGTGTGCACTCCGGAGATTCTATCGCGGTCTACCCGCCTGTCACACTAAGCGAAGCAGAAATCGATAGGCTTAAGGACTATACGGTGAAATTGGCGCTTGGATTGAAGACAGTAGGACTCATCAATATTCAGTTCGTCATAGCCGACGGCGAAGTGTATGTCCTCGAAGTGAACCCGCGCGCCAGCCGTACAGTGCCGTTCATGAGCAAGATCACTGAAGTGCCTATGGCCGCCCTTGCCATGAAAGCAATACTGGGAGTGAACTTGAAGGATACTGGACATCCGATGGGATTGGTGCCATTCCAGGATGGTTATCACGTTAAAGCACCGGTCTTCAGCTTCAGCAAACTGAAGAATGTGGATATTACACTTGGACCAGAGATGAAATCGACCGGTGAAGTGATGGGCAAGGATATGAGCTTGAACAAAGCGTTGTATAAGGCATTGGCAGCAAGCGGATTGGAAGTTAAAGACCACGGAACCGTCCTGTTCACAGTGGCAGATAAGGATAAGGAAGAAGCAGTGGCACTCGCCCATAGACTGTCACAATGCGGATTCAGGATAATGGCTACGGAAGGTACCGGAAAGGCATTGGAGTCACGCGGCATTTCCTGCCTCACCGTCGATAAGGTGCGGGAAAAGGAGAACAGTCTGCTTAAGGATATCCAAAACGGCAGCGTGCAGATCGTGATCAACACAATGACAAAAGGGAAACAGGTCGAAAGAGACGGATTCAGGATCAGAAGAGAGTCTGTCGAGAACGGTATTCCATGCCTGACATCACTTGATACGGCACGTACCTTGGTTGAAGTGATTGAAAGCATGACATTCAATATGGAAAAGATGTAGGTGATCATATGAAGACACTCATGACCATAATTGCCAATGACGAGATTGCCGACCGGGTATTCGAGATGGAGCTTGAAGGGGCGCTCACTTCAGATATGAAGACACCGGGACAGTTCGTCCACGTGCGCATCGACGAGTCGACCGAGCATGTACTGAGGCGGCCCATCTCAATCGCCAGCATCGATCAGGAAGCTTCGCGCTTTACCATCATATATAGGGCGGATGGCGCAGGGACTTCCAAATTAGCGGACAGACGTGCCGGGGAGAACTTGGATATATTATCCCCCCTCGGCAACGGCTATCCATTGGAACGTGACAGACATGTACTCATAATAGGCGGGGGCATCGGTGTTCCACCTCTTTATGAATTATCCAAACAGTTGAACGCGCGAGGCGTGAAAACTACCCATGTACTGGGATTCAATTCACAGAAAGATGTTTTCTATGAAGATAAATTCAGTGCACTCGGTGAAACATTTGTCTCCACGGCTGATGGTTCATACGGCACGAAAGGATTCGTTACAGATGTCATCGAAGCACTTGATGGACCTTTCGACCGCTTTTACGCTTGTGGTCCGAAAGTAATGCTGAGGGCACTTTCCGAGACGATGGAGATTGATGGTTATATTTCGCTTGAGGAACGGATGGGATGCGGCTTTGGTGTGTGCTACGCATGTGTATGCGAAACAACGGAGGGTGAATATGTCAAGCTTTGCACTGATGGCCCGGTCTTCAGGAAAGGGGAGATAGTGTTATGAACAAAGAGGCGATGCATATCTCCCTGCCGGGGTTAAACCTTAAGAATCCGGTAATGCCGGCATCAGGCTGCTTCAGTTTTGGTGAGGAATTCTCCCGACTCTATGATCTTTCACAGCTTGGTGCAATAATGATCAAAGCTGCAACGCATGAGGCAAGAAAAGGCAATCCCACCCCGCGCGTGGCAGAGACTTCAAGTGGCATGCTGAACGCCATCGGGTTGCAGAACCCTGGGGTTGATCACATCATCGAGCATGAACTCAAATTCCTTGAACAGTACGATGTGCCCATCATAGCGAATGTTGCAGGCACTGAGATAGATGATTACGTGATGGTCGCAGATAAAATATCCAAGGCAGGTAACGTCAATGCGCTGGAATTGAACATTTCATGCCCGAACGTCAAAGCCGGAGGCATCCAATTCGGCACTGATCCAGAAACAGCGCGGCGCTTGACCGCTGCAGTCAAAGAAGCTTCTGACGTACCAGTCTATGTAAAACTTTCACCGAACGTCACAAACATCGTCG
Organism: Salinicoccus jeotgali; assembly: GCF_055379195.1. NCBI lineage: Bacteria > Bacillati > Bacillota > Bacilli > Caryophanales > Staphylococcaceae > Salinicoccus > Salinicoccus jeotgali. Next base: position 778,750 of record NZ_AP043830.1, read on the forward strand.
AAATGGCAAAGAGCGTCGGAGATATAGCGGACGGATTGACAATGATCAACACACTTGTAGGCATGAGGCTCGACACGACAGGGCGACCGATCCTATCTAACATCACTGGCGGATTGAGCGGTCCGGCCATCAAACCGGTCAGCCTGAACATGATCTACCAAGTCCGGCAGCACATGCCCGACATACCGATAATCGGGATGGGCGGCATTTCGACAGTGGATGATATACTCGACTATATTTCAGTAGGTGCTGATGCTGTGGCAATAGGTACGATGAACTTTACTGATCCCATGATCTGTCCAACTCTCATCAGAGGGTTGGAAGAACGCTTGAAAGATATGGGTGTCGCCCACATCCATGACTTGAAGGGGCGCGCCTACAAACGGGAGGAAGACTAATGGACAGACCGATAATTGCACTTGATTTCAGTACGATGGAGCATGTACGCGAATTTCTAAAACGCTTCGATGAAGCGCTGTTCGTCAAAGTAGGCATGGAGCTTTATCTGCAGAATGGGCCGGAGGTCATAAAAGAACTGCGCAGCATGGGGCATGATGTCTTCCTTGATCTGAAGCTCCACGATATTCCGAATACAGTAGGCAAGGCGATGGAAGGGCTCGCGGCACTCGATGTCCAGATGACGAATGTCCATGCACAGGGGGGAGTGGCGATGATGAAGCGCGCTGCGGAATCCTTCAAAAACTACAACCCTGACGGGCTGCTCATCGCTGTCACCCAGCTCACATCGATGAGCGAAGAGCTGGTCCATGAAGAACTGGGTTCCAGATTGAGCCTCGATGAGAGCGTCGTTCATTTTGCGAAACTTGCGCAATCTGCAGGCCTTGATGGTGTAGTGTGTTCCCCACTTGAAGCAGAGCTTGTCCATGAAGCTTGTGGCAAGGAATTTAAAACCGTCACACCAGGCATCCGCATGCAGTCGGACACACAGGATGACCAGGTGCGTATCATTACACCTGAAGGAGCTAAAAGTGCCGGGTGCGACTATATTGTGGTAGGGCGCTCCATCACCAGAGACCCGAATCCATCAGAAAAATATTATAAGATCAAAAAAGAATTTGAAAGCGGGGAACAATAGATGGAATTACGCACTGCAGAAATACTTCTTGATGTAGGAGCCGTAGAGCTCAGTCCTGAAGCACCTTTCACTTGGGCGAGTGGCATAGAATCTCCCATATACTGTGACAACCGCAAAATAATAGGGGATATACAGGCAAGAAACGAAATTGCGGATGCATTCGCCTCAGTAATCAAAGAGCAGATGCCTGAAGCAGAAGTCATTGCCGGAACCTCCACCGCTGGAATTCCACACGCTGCGTTCGTCAGCGAGCGTCTGCAATTGCCGATGTGTTATGTCCGGGGAAGCAAGAAAAAGCATGGTAAGGGGAATCAGATTGAAGGCGCGGATATCTCCGGTAAAAAAGTAGTGCTCATCGAAGATCTGATTTCCACCGGTGGTTCGAGTATTGAAGCGGCTGAAGCCTTGAAGGAAGGTGGAGCTGAGGTGCTTAAGGTGATCGGAATCTTCACTTATGGCCTGCCCCAGGCGGCTGAAGCATTCAGCCAGTCAGGTTTTACTCTCTTTACATTGAGTAATCTCGATGCATTGGTCGAGGTAAGTGCCAATCGCGGGACTCTTTCTGATGGTCAACAGAAGACGGTCATGGATTTCAAGACATCACTATCAAAATAAAAGCTCAAACTGGAACTTCAGTTCCAGTTTGAGCTTTTTTCATCATACACCAAATATCATATCGTTTATGAATTTGGCTTCCTGTTCAATGTGTTCACTATCTAAGGAGGCATAAAGTTTTATTTTTGGTTCTGTACCTGACGGCCTTAGAGCAATCCAGCCATCCTGGAAATGAATTTTGATGACATCGGCTTGTGGGAGTTCAATCTTTTCTGTCCGGCCATCTTGATACGTCCGAGTCTGAGTCTTAAAATCTTCAGACATGACCACTTCCCTCCGGTCGAGCTTTTTAGGGGTGTTGGTGCGGAACTGCCTCATGATTTCATTGATTTCCTCCTTGCCGCTCGTCCCTTCGAAGGTATGACTGAAAAGAACTTCCATACGCCTGCCGTACGTTTCGTAGATTGATTCCAAGACATCCACAAGCGTCCGGCCTTCATTCTTCAGTGCGCTTGCCATCGAGACAAGGTACGGCACAATCTGTATGGCGTCTTTGTCACGCACGAATGGTTCAAGGAGAAAACCGTAGCTTTCTTCGTAGCCGAATATGAACTGTTTTTCGGGATTGTCTTCAAGCATCTTGATCTGCTCACCGATATACTTGAAACCAGTCAGAACTTCTATCATCTCTGCACCTTTATCTTCTGCAATCTTACGGCCTAAGTCGCTTGTCACAATTGATTTGATGACGACCGGACTTGGGCCGTCGTGGTTATCCAAGCGATGGTTGAGAAGCAGTATACCGAGCTGGTTGCCGTTCAAATGGACATACTCACCATTATGCAGGACCTGCACTCCAATTCTGTCGGCGTCGGGATCTGTGGCAATGAGCAGATCGGCTTCATCCTTTTTGCCAAGTGTCCGTGCCTCTTCAAATGCAGACTCGTTCTCCGGGTTTGGAGATTCGACCGAAGGAAAATCACCGTCGGGGCGACATTGTTCCTCGACCAGTTGATAACCGTTGAATCCAAGTGTATCGAGCAGCTCGGGCACAATCGGCACACTCGTTCCATGCAGGCTTGTGAATACGACTTTAAGGTCGGATTTTGGAATTTCTGGAATGAACGCAGTAATTCTCTGCTTATAGAGCTCTTCCATTTCAGTAGAAATGTATCCAGCGTCGCCGTTTTCCAACGCTTCTTCAAAAGGAATGGCAGCAATGTTGAATATATCTTCTATCGCGTTGATCTTCTCACTCAGTAGTGAAGCCGGCCGATCGATCAGCTGGGCACCATCCGCACCGTACACTTTAATGCCATTATACTCCGGTGGATTATGGCTTGCCGTTATCATGACCCCGAGGTCTGCATTGTGTTCCCTGACATGGAACGAGAGCTCCGGCGTTGAAATATATTGTTTTGAGAGCTTGACTGATACATTGTTGGTAACAAGGACACTCGTCATGGCTTGGGCAAATTCTGGTGAAAAGTGGCGGGTATCATAACCTATGACGACGAGTGAATCATCATCATCTTTTAAGCTATGTGCAATGCCAAGCGCCACTTTCTCGACTGTATATCGGTTCAGACGGTTCGGCCCGAGTCCGATTTTCCCCCTTATGCCTGCTGTCCCGAATGCAAGAGTACCGGTAAATGCGTCATTCTTCTCTTCTTCTGGTAGACGATCATATTGCTCCTGTGTGATGAAACTTCCCTCAATATTATTTTCCCATTGTGTTCTTTCCACTTCAATCACCTTCCTGGTCTGTTGTGTATTAGGCGGCATCGGCCATCTTCCTCAGTATAACGACTTCATACCCTTTAATATAGAGACTATTGGCATATACGGCCTTATCATGCCAACGCTGGTTTGAGAGTATGATCCTATAGGAATCATCCGAGCCATATCCAAGTTCGACGGATTTTTCCGTCGGATTGATGATGATCATAAACTCGCTCTCCTCGTGGCTGATCTGCACCCCGAAGGCTTGCGGCAAGTTGTTGAACGTCATGAATGTAAGCGCCTTTTTAATTTCGTCAGGATTTTTCAGGCGGAAGACATCTTCTTCTAGCCTGAAACGTATTACTGCTTTGATGAATTCAATATTATCCTGATACTTGGCTCTGCGGTTCCAGTCCATGCGGTTCAACAGGTCGCTTAGATTATACGTATTTCCATGACCATATTTGGTCCTGAAGAATTCCTGTCCGGCGTGCAGAAATGGTGTGCCGAACGATAGCAGGGTCAACGCAGTTGCAAGCTGATGTTGACTCTCAAGCACATACTGCCGCTTGTCCGAGGAATACTTGAGGCGGTCATATAACGTATGGTTGTCATGAACTTCCACATAATTGATGCTCATACCCGGATTGAATGCTTTGAAACTCCCAGTGAACATTTCCCTGATAGCTTGGGCGCCTTGTCCATCTCCATTTACATACCCCTTTTCGCTCAGTTCAAAATTGCTGCCTTTGATCACATCGCGGAAATGGTCGTTAAAGAAATGGACACTCGGAATGCGATCTGAAAATTCAGGGAGTGTCTTTTTATGATACTCCAAGGCTGTCGGCAAGTCCCAACCTTCTCCCAGGAGGAAAATTTCCCGGTCCTGTTCTTTTGAAATATGTTCTATACCTTGCATTGTTTCGATATCGAGCGCCCCCATAAGATCAAACCGGTAACCGTCGACCCGGTAGAAATCGAGCCAGAATTCCATCGTTTCAAGAATGAAGCGGCGGGCCATCATTTTTTCTGAGGCGAAATCATTGCCGACTCCCGTGCCGTTCGACAAGGATAGATCAGCATTATGTCTGAAGTAATAGCCGGGTACCAATTTCTCGAAACTCGAGTGTTCCACCCTATATACATGATTCAAGACTACATCCAAAACGACTTTCATGCCATTCTCATGTAATGTAAGTATAAGGTTTTGGAGTTCGACGATGCGGCTGATCGGGTCTGAAGGATTTGTTGCATAACTGCCTTCAGGCACCATAAAGAAATGAGGGTCATATCCCCAGTTATAACTTTTATCCCGATTCAATTCATCAACGGTCGAAAAGTCATTGACCGGCATCAATTCTATGTGGGTGACACCTAGCTCCTTCAGATAATTGAGTCCGCTGCTCAGCCGGTGGCCGGTCTCCGTATCTTCCGTCATCCCGAGGAAGAGGCCTCTCCATGCTTCACTGACACCACTGTTCGGATGACTGGTGATGTCCCTTACATGGGTTTCGTAGATGATTGCTGAATCATTCGGTATATCTGGTACATGATGTTTCCGGTAGTTGGGGTTGATGCGTTCGAAATCGACAACCATAGCCTCTTTTGCGTTGGCTGACACTGCCTTGACATACGGATCGATGACGAAATGCGTCACATGATTGTGGCTCGCTTCGAAATGATAATTTTTGCCATGACAGTCGTGGGAAATGACTTTTTCAAAGTAGCCGCCAATTTTATCCATATTATAAGGTTGACCATCAAGGAGCAGTCTGCACTGGAAGACTGTCGGAGCAAATACTCTGAAGATGGTCTGTTCTTTTGTATAGATGGCACCCATCTGCTGATCGGTTGCATACTTCAAGTCGAATTCTGTAGAAAAGGTATAGCGGCCCATCTCAAGTGGGATATGCCGCCCGCCTATAATCAGAAAAGTGAAATGATCGAGGTTCAGGGGATGTGCTAACGAAATGGTGGTGCACTTATCGCTGATATGGGCCGGGTGGATTTCAAGCGCTTCGCCATTCTGCATGACGGAAATGGACGCTGTATTTTCCGAACTGGCATTTTTTTTGACTATAGTAATCTGATCTGATGCATCTAGATATGCGTCATACATAAAGTTCCTCCATCTAGTTGTAGTAAATGATTGTTGCATGTATAATTATCATTTAAATAAATATTCTGAAATTGCTGTAAATGTATCATTCCAAATTTATAAGTTGTAACACCATAAAAATGGGTATGGACATAGTATAACGTAAAGGGGGAGATATTTTGAGTGCAGAGCGGTTGGAAATGGATAAATATCTGTTTCACCAGGGCACCCACTACAATGCCTACCAATTCATGGGGGCTCACGTTTTGGGTGATGAGGTGCGATTCATCACCTGGGCGCCGAATGCTACGCATGTGCAGCTCGCGTGTGAGCACAATGACTACAGTGGTGAAGGCATGGATTTTGAGCCTTTGGGCGATCAAGGTCTATGGATTTTCAAAACCCCCAACATGAAAAAAGGGGACGCCTATAAGTATAAGATTTATTTTCAGGGCACATCCCATCTGAAATCAGATCCCTATGGATTCTACCATGAACGGCGACCGGCAACAGCCAGCATCGTCCACCACGATGATTTCACCTTTACGGATGATGAATGGATGGCGAAAAGAAGCAGAAGCAATGTCTATCAAGCCCCGATCAGCATTTATGAAGTCCATCTGGGGACTTGGATGAGACATGCCGTGGACAGTGCAGATTATAACACCGTCGATGAGCTGACTGATGCTGCCCATTTCAGCTATGATGAAATTGCTGAAGCATTGGTGCCATATGTGGAGAAGATGGGATACACACATGTTGAGTTCATGCCTTTGACTGAACATCCCTTTGACTTGTCCTGGGGTTACCAGGTGACAGGCTACTTCTCTCCGACCAGCCGTTTTGGGGAGCCGGCTGGATTGAAGCGCCTGATCAACCGTCTGCATGAAGCGGGAATCGGTGTCGTCATGGACTTTGTACCCGCCCATTTCTGTAAAGACGCGCATGGATTAAGGATGTTCGACGGCATGCCTGTCTATGAACATCCTGATCCGAGAATTGCTGAAAAACGCCAGTGGGGAACGTTGACGTTCGATTACGGACGGCCTGAAGTACAATCTTTCCTCATCTCTTCGGCGATGTATTGGTTGCGTGAATTCCACATCGATGGTCTTAGGATCGATGCTGTGCACAGCATGATTGACCTGAACTTCGAAAACCATGAAGCCCGGGATAAAATCTATAACGAAGACGGCAGTGAGACGAACATTGCCGGGGTGGAGTTCCTGAAGAAATTGAATAAAGCTGCCTTCATGTATGATGAAACGCTCCTTATGATGGCGGAAGATTCTTCCGATGAGGCGAAAATCACCCACCCGGTCCACACCGGCGGACTCGGCTTCAATTTCAAATGGGATCTCGGCTGGATGCATGATCGGCTTGATTATATGGAACAGGATTTCTACGCGCGGGCAAACATCCACAATAAACTCACGTTTTCGATGGCATATAAGTACAATGAGAATTATCTATTGCCTCTGTCCCACGATGAGGTTGTCCATGGTAAGAAATCCATAGTCGATAAGATGGCTGGAGACCAATGGCAAAAATTTGCCCAGACCCGGCTGTTATATGGCAATCAGACCACAGAACCAGGAAAACAGCTACTGTTCATGGGGCAGGAAATAGGGATGTTCCATGAATGGAAGGATAAGGGGCAGGTCGACTGGCATCTTCTCGAATATCCGTACCATCACTCCCTGCAGAAATATACCGCTGACCTGAACGCGTTCTATAGGACGCATCCTGAGTTCCATAAATGGGATTACATGCCTGAAGGGTTCAAATGGCTGCTCGTCGACGATAATACGCATTCCGTCCTCAGCTATGTACGCAGATACAAGGAGACTTTTAAAGTATGCATATTCAACTACCGTCCGGAAGTATATCATGATTTTAAAATCCCAGTGCCTGAACCCGGCGTCTATCGGGAAATCTTCAATAGTGATGAAGACAAATATTCAGGTTCCGACGTCATGAATGACGGCAGGCATTTTTCAACGGATGAACATTATATCCGCGAAGACCAATATATAAAAGTATCCATCGCACCACTTGCTTTTCAAGTATTCGATCTTGAAGATGACACAGACAGGAGGAAGTAATATGACATCTAATACTGTAGCCATGCTGCTGGCAGGGGGAAAGGGCACGCGGCTTGGCGAACTGACGAAGGATATCGCCAAGCCAGCTGTACCGTTTGGAGGGAAGTATAGAATCATCGATTTTACAATGAGCAACCTGGCCAACTCGGGTATTTCGACAGTCGGGGTGCTCGTACAATACTCACCCTTAATGCTCAATAAGCACATCGGCATCGGCAAACCTTGGGGCCTTGACAGGCAATATGGGGGCGTCAGTGTACTCTCGCCGCATTCCAACCGTGAGGGCAGTGCCTGGTTCAGTGGTACGGCAGATGCAATCGTCAAGAATCTGCATTTTATCGATCAATACGAGCCTGATAATCTGATTGTCCTGAGTGGCGATCATATCTATCAGATGGATTATACTAAAATGCTCGAATTCCACCGGGCCAATGATGCCGATACCACCATCTCGGCAATTGAGGTACCATGGGAAGATGCCAGCCGATTCGGCATTCTGAACACGAATGAAGATATGAGCATATATGAATTTGATGAGAAGCCCGAGGAGCCAAAAAACAATATGGCTTCAATGGGAGTCTACATCTTCAAATGGGAAACGATTAGACCATACCTGCTCGAAGATGAAAAGAAGGAAGACAGCGAACATGATTTCGGGAAGGACATCATCCCAATGATGCTGTCGGATGAGAAGAGATTGTTCGCCTACAATTTTGAAGGCTACTGGAAAGATGTAGGCACAATCAAAAGTTATTGGGAAGCAAATATGGATCTGCTGAAAGACGATTTCCAGACTTTGCTGATGTCCAAAGAATGGCCTACTTATCCGAACGAAGAAAACCGTCCACCGGAGTACATCGGAGAAACAGCGGAGATAAAGGATTCACTCATTTCTCCAGGTTCTTTCATTGAAGGAAAAATCGATAATTCGATACTCTTCATCGGTGTGGAGACGGGGGCAGGCTCAAGCATCAAAGACTCCATCATACTACCTGATGCAGTAATCGGCGAAGGTGTCCGACTTGAGCGTGTAATCGTCACTTCAGGTGTTGAGGTGCCGGATGGTGCTGAAATACTCGCCGAGGACGAAGAGCCTATCGTCATCAGTCATGATACTTTAGACGACTATCTGCCAAAAGGGGGGCAATCATAATGGATAACGAAATACTTGGACTGATCAATCTACAGCCTGAACAGGATTACCTGGATGAATTGACTTATTTTAGGAGCAGTGGGTCGGTGCCATTCATGGGGCGCTATAGACTGATTGATTTCGCAATCACCAGCATGAATAATTCAGGCGTCAATGTCATAGGAGTATTTGCTGGCAATAAATTCAGATCATTACTCGATCATCTGAACCGCAAAGAAGATTTCGGCATTGAAGGAAGACAATCTAAAATATTCGTCCTTCCCCCTGACTGGAATGATCCGACTGACGTATCACAGGGAGATCTTAAGCATTTCCATAACCACTCCGATCTGTTCAGCCGTTTTAAAGGAAATCATGTGCTCGTCTCCGGCTCCCAGTTCATATCGAATACCGATTACTCTGAAGCGGTTGAACAGCATATCAAGAATGATAGGGACGTGACATTCGTTTCAGAAAAAGTTGAAACCCCTCCAGAAGGCCCGATCCTTCGCCTCATTACAGAAGGGGATCAGGTTACTGGATTTACACACGATCAAGAAAACTCGCACCTTTATACAGGCGTATACATCATTAAAAAATCTGTCCTTATGAACATCGTCACGTTCTGCATCAACAATTACAAGCCGAGTTTCTTCCATAATGGCATAAGAGAGAAGCTTGAAGAGTATAATACAGGTTTTTTTGATATAACGGCAAAAACACATTACTTCCATTCGATTGAAACATATTTCAACAACAGCATGGCATTGCTGGAAAAAGACCGCTACCGCAAATTCTTCTTCGGCAAGAATAGAGTGAAGACGAAAGTGAGCACCAGCCCACCGACGCTCTATAAGAAGACCAGCAACGTCAAAAAATCAATCTTGGCAAATGGCGTCACGGTCGAAGGAACTGTCGAACGCTCGATAATCGGCCGCAATGTCAAGATCGGCAAAGGAGCAGTCATTAAAAACTCCATCATTTTTGCAAATTGCAGAATCGAACCCGATGTCCACCTTGAGAATGTGATATTGGATAAAGATGTCAGGATTACAGAAGGACGCCAGCTGATGGGTTCTGAAGAAAAACCTTATGTTCTGGCCAAGCGTACCGAGATCTAATTTGATATGGGAAGAAGTGACAGCATGAAACATGTACTTTTTGCTGCAAGTGAATGCACACCGTTCATCAAGTCAGGTGGGTTGGCCGATGTCATCGGCAGCCTGCCGCAGGCACTTGTCAAGGAAGGGGCAGAGGTGTCGGTCATTTTGCCTCTATATAAGGGAATCATCCATTCAGATTACCGCCGGGATATGGAGGAAGTGATGATCTACAATACCCCGGTAGGATGGCGCAACCAGTATACCCGCATCTTGAAATATACAGATAGGAGAGTCACCTACTATTTTGTAGATAATGAGTACTACTTCAACCGTGACGGCCTCTACGGATATATCGATGATGGGGAGCGCTTTGCCTACTTTTCGAATGCGATCATTGAATTCATGTACCGTACAGATGAAAATTATGATGTGCTCCATTGTCATGATTGGCAGACTGGGGCTGCCGTTGCAATCGGCAGCATCAAACGGCCACACCCCGGCATGAAGATTGTCTACACGATCCATAATATCCAGTATCAGGGATGGATGGATCACTCGGCCTTCGGGGATATGTTCAACTTCGGCATGGAGCATTTCGCGGGATTCGAGTGGCAGGGCATGCTTAACATGATGAAAACCGCCATCCATCATGCGGATGTCATTACGACCGTGTCCGAAACATATGCCGAAGAGATTCTGACGCCATTTTTCGGTGAAGGTCTGGAGACGGTGCTCGAATACAGGAGGCATGATCTGCATGGCATCATCAATGGTCTGGATGTGACAGAATATAATCCCCTGAAAGATGATGCACTTGACTATAGATACCGATCATCATGCAAGACCAAACTGAAAAATAAGACGGCGCTTCAGAGTGCTCTCGGATTGGAAGTGGATGAGGCAATCCCCATGTACGGCATTGTGACTCGTCTCGTTTCACAAAAAGGTCTGGATCTCATCACACATGTCATGCATGAATTCCTGATGGAGGATGTCCAACTCGTCGTACTCGGATCAGGAGAGCAGCAGTATGAGGATTATTTCAAATCACTTGTCCATAATTTCCCCGGGAAGGTGCATGCGACAATCGGATTCAGTGAATCCTATGCCAGGAAAATCTATGCTTCCAGTGATTTCTTCATCATGCCGAGCCTGTTTGAACCGTGCGGTCTGGGCCAGCTGATCGCCATCAGATATCTAACGGTTCCAATCGTCAGGGAAACTGGTGGATTGAAGGATACGGTCGTGCCATATAACGAGTTCAATCATGTAGGGAACGGATTTTCATTCGAAAGCTACAATGCCCATGAACTGCTCGATGCCATGAGGTACAGCCGATCCATCTACCATGACAAGGCGCATATGGATGCCTTGTTCAATAACATGATGCAATCGGACTACAGTTGGGCAAAATCTGCCGAACGCTATATGAGCCTCTATTAAAGAAAAGCCACCTCCACAATATATTGTGGAGGTGGCTTTTCTTATTATGCTTCCGGCTGTGCCATTTTCATCACTTTTCCGCGGTCTGGAGTGACATTTACGGTCTGCTGGTCAGTATAGGTCACAAAACCAGGTTTTGCACCGCTGACTTTATGCACATGCCGGACTTTTGTAAAATCGACAGGCACCGACTCCGAGTCTCGGGCCTTGGAGTGATAGGCTGCTATCATCGCAGCTTCCAGAATATCCTGTTCTTCTATTTCGCCTTCAGTATGCAAGATGACGACGTGGGAACCTGGGATGTCTTTTGTGTGGAACCACAGATGGTTGTTCTGTGCTTTTTTACTCGTCAGATAGTCGTTCTGCTTGTTGTTTTTACCGACCAGTACATCCAGTCCATTCGTTGTCCGGTAAGGATGAAGCTGAATTTTATGCTTTTTCTTCTTCGGTTGTCTACGATTGTTCTTGATGATGCCCTGCTCGCCCAATTCCTCCCTTATCTCTTCAACTTCTTCTTCAGTGCTGATGCTTTCCATCTGATGCAGCAGTGAAGCGAGGTATTTAATGTCCTGGTATGAGCGCTCCAGCTGTGTAGCGGCGCTGCTTTCGCGCGTCTTCAGTTTATTGTACATCTTATAGTAGCGTTGGGCATTTTCACTCGCTGTACGATTCTTATCGAGGGGGATGCTCAGAGGTTCATCGGTATAATAATCGATGACTTCGATGCTTTCATCGTATGGTTTGACCTGGTGCATATATGCAGTGAGCAGTTCCCCGTACTTTTGGTATTCATCCATCTTCTCCGCTTCAGCGAGGTCCGCCTTGAGCTTTTCTATCTTACGTTCTGTACGGTCATATTCACGTTCGATCAAATGGACATAATCTTGTGCCTTCTGTCTGATCAGCGACTTCCTGTATCTGTCATGGTAATAGTCGTCCATCAATCCAGAGAGCGAATCATATGTTGCATCCGGTGCACCAAGGTGGCTGAGTGGAGTGAAATAGAATATTTCAGCGTCACCGGACGTATAGAGCACAGGCTTTATCTCTTCCGCCTGATGCATGGCTTCTTTTATTGCCGGTACGATGGTTTCAGTGGTGAAGTAACCCGCGAGATATTCGACTTCCTTGACGAAGAGTGGACTGAATCCTTCTACATTGTGGAGGATCTGCCGGCCTACCTTCCCCCTGTTGAAGTCGATGCGTGCTGTAAGTGACTCTATATCCGCCGTCCTCGGATTCAGTTTCGGCTCAGTGGGTGGGGCTGTATATGGGAAGCCTGGCATGATGGTCCTGCTGTTGTTGTTCGGCGTGAGGTGCTTGATGCCATCCTGGATGATATAGTCGGCATCCGTTATGATGATGTTCGAATGCCGTCCCATGATTTCCAGGATGAGTATGCGTTTGATTGGGTCTCCTAGTTCATTCCGCGATTGAATGTGCATTTCAACCCGGCGGTCGTTGCCGATTTGTCTGATGGTCTCAATGATGCCGCCCTCAAGATGTTTTCTGGCAACACGCACAAACATCGGCGGATCGAATGGAAATTCGTATTTATGGTCTGTCAGATGGAAGCGTGCATACATGGGATGCGCACTTATCAGAAGGTTATGGTTTGCACCTTGTGCCCTGACCTTGAATATCATGCTTGTGTCATCCATCTGTTGTATCTTATTTATCTTCCCGCTATGGAGACTATTCAATTCTCCCAATAGGGCGTGGACAAAATTACCGTCGAATGCCATGGTTTCATCCTCCTGTTTTAGACTAATGAACATTTTAACACGAATTGTGCCATGTTTGTCGCAAGCCGTCATTTGATGATGAATTTTTCTCCCGGTTATGGTACATTAGGAGATAATCACAAATAGAAAGGTTACGTGTTATGACTTCAGAAAAGGGATTGCTGATTGTACTCTCCGGCCCATCGGGTGTTGGGAAAGGCACGGTCAGAAAGGCGATTTTCGATCATCCTGATACTGACTTCAAGTACTCGATCTCCATGACGACAAGGGAGAGGCGAGAAGGGGAGACGGATGGCGTCGATTATTTCTTCAAAAGCAAAGCAGAATTCGAAGCATTGATTGAAGCAGATAAATTCATTGAGTATGCCGAGTATGTGGGCAACTACTACGGCACTCCGGTGGATTATGTGGAGGAGACCATGTCAAAAGGGCATGATGTATTCCTGGAGATAGAAGTCGAAGGGGCAAAACAGGTAAGGGAAAAGTTTCCTGAAGCCTTGTTCATCTTCCTGGCCCCACCGGACCTTAGCCAATTGGAGCAGCGTCTTGTGAACAGAGGAACAGACTCCCCTGAGATCATCAAACACCGCATTGATGAAGCAAAAAGAGAACTTAAAATGATGAACCTTTACGATTATGTCGTAATCAACGACGATGTGGACACTGCACGCGGACGGGTCCAATGCATTGTCGAAGCGTCCCATATGAAACGGGCACGTGTAGAATCCAAATTGAGAAAAATGCTACTGGAGGTCAATCAATAATGTTATATCCATCCATACACGATCTGAAGAAGAATGTCGATTCGAAATATCTGGTAGTGACAATGGCTGCCAAACGGGCACGTCATCTACAAGATGAACCGGATGATCTTATCTTGGAAGAGTACAAAACTTTGAAGACGGTCAGCCGGTCACTTGAAGAAATTGCTGCAAATAAAGTTAAGGCAAAAAACTAGCTGACAAATTTTGTCAGCTTTTTTTAACAGCCCATCGCGATAGAAGGGCTATATTCAAAGAGGTGAGAGCATGTCAAATATCGTTATCGGTGTAACAGGCGGCATCGCCGCCTATAAGGCAGTCGACTTAACAAGTAAACTGATTCAAGGTGGACACCAGGTCCGTGTCGTCCTGACGGAAAATGCACTTGAATTCATCACACCGCTCGCATTTCAGGCAATAAGCCGCAATCATGTATACACCGATACCTTCAAAGAGGAAGACCCGTCGGTGATTTCCCACATCAACATCGGGGAGTGGGCGGATATCATAGCAGTAGTGCCAGTGACTGCAAATACTATCAGCAAGCTGGCCAACGGCATCTATGACAATATGCTGCTCAATATGCTGGCGGCAAATCCAAAACCGGTGGTGCTTGCGCCGGCAATGAATGTCCACATGTATAACCAGCCTGCAGTACAGAGGAATATGGAAGTGCTTACTAAAGATGGATACCAATTCATCGATGCAGAATCCGGGTTCTTGGCATGCGGTTATAATGCCAAAGGACGCATGGCAAATGTACCGGAAATAAAAGCCTATATAGAAGCCCAGCTTGAACAAGATGACCGGATGTCTGGCAAGAAAGTGCTGATAACAGCAGGACCGACACAGGAACCTCTGGATCCGGTGCGCTACATCACCAACCATTCAAGCGGCAGGATGGGATACGCTTTGGCCGAGGCTGCGGCTGAGAGAGGTGCAGAAGTTGTACTGGTCAGTGGCCCAGTCAATATCGATGCACCACGGGGTGTTGAAGTCGTCGATGTCGTAACGGCAGAACAGATGCGGCGTGCAGCAGATGACCATATGGATGCTGATCTTGGCTTGTTCACTGCTGCAGTCAGTGACTTTGCACCTGTCTCCATGCAGGACCAGAAGATGAAGAAAGAGCAGGGGACAGAGCGTATGACCATTGAGATGAAAAAGACACCGGATATATTGAAGCATGCCGGACTCCATGCCAGAGATATGTATGTCGTGGGATTTGCAGCAGAAACCGAAAATGTTGAAGCGTATGCGTTGGATAAACTGAAGCGGAAGAATGCTGACTGCATCATCATGAATGATGTATCCAACCCTGATATCGGCATGAACAGCCCGGATAACGAGGTGGTCATGCTGTTTAAAGAGGGGGAGCCGGTACCATTCGAAAAGATGGATAAGCAATTGCTCGCTTCTGTCATCATGGATACGCTGCTCGACAGGTGGCTGGACTGATGTATGCTTCTGTAATAGTGGATATCCCGAGTAAAAGCGTAAACCAAGTCTTTGACTATCGTGTCCCGGAAGGCATGCTGGATATACTCAAGGTCGGCCACCGCGTACTCGTACCTTTCGGGCGACGTACCATCCAAGGGTATGTGATGAAGCTCAGCGAAAAGACCGACTTCGATCCGGAGCGGATCAAGGAAATCGCACGCACTCTCGACATTGAGCCAGTGCTGACAGAAGAGATGGTGGTCATCGCCAAACATCTTGCAGACTACTACATCGATCAGTATATAAGCGTTATAGAAACCATTTTGCCGGCAGCGCTGAAGGCAAACTACAAAAAGGTGCTGCGCTTGGCTGAAGGGCATGGAGCGACAGCAAAAAGACTTCTTGAATCCCATCAGCAGGGTGGGGAGGTGGAGACGAGACATCTGCCTGCCCCAGTGCTGGAGGAACTTGCACCCTACCTCGCGTCTGGGGAAATAAAGGAAGAGACAGTAATCACGCAGCATACGAAAAAGAAGACGGCCCTTGCAGTCTATTCCCTACGTCATCCTGCAGTCGAACTGTCACGCGCCAAAAAGCAGCAGGAGCTGCTCGACGTAATCGAATCCAGTTCGGAGCCGATATTTATCAGAGACCTTGCCGCTGAAGGGTTCTCCAACCATCTGGTCAATGAACTTGTCCGGAAAGGATATGTAGAGAAGGTCGAACGGCAGATGGAACGGGATCCGTATGCTGATAGGGTATTTACACTGGACCCGCCGAAAGTGTTGAATGAAGAACAGCAGCATGCCTATGACCGCATCGCTGAAACGATGGATGCCAGGGAGCCCCACACCTTCCTGCTCCACGGGATTACAGGCAGCGGCAAGACTGAAGTATATCTTCAGGTCATTCAAAAGGTGATGGATGAAGGACAAAATGCCATCATGCTGGTGCCGGAGATCGCTTTGACCCCGCAGATGGTCAACCGCTTCAAAAGCCGATTCGGTGATGATGTGGCGGTGCTCCATTCCGGGCTTTCCCACGGGGAGAAATACGATGAATGGCGCAAAATAAAAGAAGGCCGTGCACGTGTATCGGTCGGGGCCAGAAGCAGTGTCTTTGCTCCCTTCGAGAATATCGGTGCCATCATAGTGGATGAGGAGCATGAAACGACATATAAGCAAGGAGATCGGCCGATGTACCATGCTACTGAAGTGGCGAAGTTCAGGAGCCGATACCATAATTGTCCCCTGATACTGGGAACGGCGACACCGAGCCTCGAAACATATGCCCGTAGTGAGCGGGGCGTCTATGAGCGGCTTGAACTGACGCAGCGGGCCGGGACGAAAGTGCTGCCCGAGATCCATGTTGTGGATATGGCAGAAGAGCATCGCGGGGGCAATACCTCGATAATTTCACAGACGCTCAAAGAAGCCATCGACCAGCGCATCGAGCGGGGTGAACAGACTGTGCTGCTGCTTAATAGGCGGGGATATTCGAACTTTCAGATATGCCAAAACTGCGGCTATGTGCCAATCTGTCCAAACTGTGACATCTCCCTCACCTACCATAAATCAAACAGCAGCCTCCTGTGCCATTACTGCGGTTATGAATCGGCAGTCCGACGTACATGCGAAAACTGCCAAAGTGACGATGTCACCTTCAGGGGCACGGGTACCGAGAAAGTGGAAGAAATACTGCGCGATATGTTCGATGCTGAAATCGTCAGGATGGACAACGATACAACAAGGCGAAAAGGCATGCATGAAAAGCTGCTTGATCGCTTTGAAGAAGAAGAAATACCCATTCTGCTCGGCACTCAGATGATTGCAAAAGGGCTCGACTATCCCAAGGTGACGCTTGTGGGTGTGCTGAACGCAGACACGATGCTCAATCTTCCTGATTTCAGAGCCAATGAAAAAACATACCAGCTGCTCACTCAAGTATCGGGCCGCGCAGGACGGCATGCTTTGTCTGGAGAAGTGATCTTCCAGACCTACAATCCGAGCCATTATGCAATCCAGCTGGCAAAAGGGAACGACTACAGGCAGTTCTATGAAAAGGAGATGGCATTCAGACGTCTGGCTCGCTACTCACCATTTTATTTTCATGTATTATTTACCGTTTCGAGCGAGGATATTTCAAAATGCCTCAAAGCAACAAGTCATATCCATGATGCCCTGGTGGACGCCGTTACGGACAAGTCCATCATAGTGGGGCCATCCCCAAGTCCTCTTGAGAGGATCAACCGGCAGTATCGTTTCCAGATAATGTTGAAATATAAGAGGGAGCCGGCACTGCTCGAAGTTTTGGGTGAATTGGATGAATACTATCATGAAGCATATCGTACGGAAGGTGTCTCACTCCGGATAGATGTGGATCCGCAAGTCATCATGTAGGAGGAATTTATAATGACGGAAACAATCATTTTTATGGGGACCCCCGATTTCTCAGTACCCATATTAAAGAAGCTCCACGAAAAGCATAACGTCGCGCTGGTCATCAGCCAGCCGGATAAGCCGGTCGGCAGAAAAAGGGTGCTGACCTCTCCGCCGGTCGCAGAAGCAGCAAAAACCCTCGATATTCCACTTTTACAACCTCAAGATATCAGACAGGAGGAAGCGGTGGAGAAGATCAGGGAAATGGCTCCGGATCTGATCGTCACAGCAGCCTACGGACAGATACTCCCAAAGGCACTGCTTGACATTCCGCGTCTCGGAGCGGTCAATGTGCATGCCTCCCTGCTGCCGAAACATAGAGGCGGCGCCCCGATCCACAGGGCGATCATGGAAGGTGATGCAGAAACCGGTGTGACGCTCATGTATATGGCTGAAGGGCTCGACAGTGGAGATATCATCACAAGCGTAAAGACCAACATCACGCCTGAAGATGATACAGGAACTTTACATGACCGCCTCTCACACCTTGGTGCAGAGCTTCTCAATGAGACACTTCCTGCCTTACTGGCAGGGACGAATACCCGTGTTCCACAAGATGAAGGGCAGGTCACAATCAGTCCGAACATTTCCAAAGAGGATGAACAGTTGGACTGGGGGGACGATGCAAAGCATCTGTTCAATCATATACGGGGATTGTCCCCATGGCCCGGTGCCTATACTGAAATGGATGGCAAACGCCTGAAGATCTACGGTGCGCGACTTCTTGAAAAGCACTCAAAGCGTCAACCCGGCACCATCGATTCGGTGACGGAAGATGGCTTCACCGTAGTCTCCGGAGATCGTCGGTTGATTGAGGTCACACAAGTCCAGCTGGCTGGGAAAAAGCGGACTGATGCATCGGAATTCACAGCAGGCAGACAAAATCTAGAAGGCACAATACTTGGGGGTATCAGATAATGTCATTACGTAAACTGGCCCTCGATGCATACAGCCGGGTGATGGATGAGGGGGGTTATTCCAACATCGTCTTGAACGATATAATCAAGAGCCATCCATTGGAAGCGAATGATAAAGGACTGCTGACTGAAATCGTCTACGGCACGATCGCAAAGCGGCTGCACATCCAATATCAGATCAGGCCCTTTATACGCACAAGGCTCAAGCGGTGGCAGCGCAATCTGATAGAGATTACAGTCTATCAGATCATGTGGCTGGACCGTGTGCCGAACTACGCCGCAATCAATGAAGCGGTGGAGATCGCCAAGGCATCAGGCGGCCCAAAAGACGCCAATGCCATCAATGGCATACTGAGGAATTTCGAAAGGTCGCCGAGGCAAGATGCCGATACCATCAAAAGCGCAACAAAGCGGTTGTCTGTTGAAACGAGCATCCCCGAATGGATCATTTCCCATTGGAAGACCCACCACGGCATCGATGGGGCCCGTCGGATAGCGGAAGCATTGGACAGCCGTCCCCAGATGTATATACGCACCAATACATCACGCATTACACGGGAGTCGCTCATCTCGAAATTGACAGCGGAAGGCTTGAAGGCGATCCCTTCAGATATTCATCAAGACGCCATTGAAGTGGATGGTGATATCCTGAAGTCGGAGGGCTATGAAGCAGGATTATTCAGCATCCAGGATGTCAGTTCGATGCTTGTCAATGAAGCCCTTGAACCGGCAGTGGATGATATCATCCTTGATGCCTGCAGTGCGCCAGGCGGTAAAGGGCTGCACGCGCTAGAGAAAGCCACCAGCGGGCATGTCGATCTGAGTGATGTACACGCGCATAAATTGCCGCTTGTGACCCAACATGCCAAACGCCTGGGGTTGTCGAACCTCGAAGTTTTTCTGGCAGACGCAGCCCAGGATGAATATCCGAGACTGTATGATAAAATCATAGTCGACGCCCCGTGCTCAGGGCTCGGGGTGATGCGCAGGAAGCCGGAAATCAGGTACGAGCGCACTGCGGAAGATGTAGAAGCGCTTGTTGGTCTCCAGCTTGAAATTTTATCCAACGTAAAGCAATACTTGAAAAAAGGCGGCGTGCTCATATATTCGACATGCACCATCCATCAGATGGAAAATGAAAATGTGGCCTATACGTTCAAAAAGGAAAATGACGATATCGAGTTTGATCCGTTCAGATTGGAAGCATTCGATTTTGAAGGGCCATATCGCCAGATTCTGCCCCAGGAAGCAGATACAGATGGCTTCTTTATAGCCAGATTCAGGAAGAAGGAATAGAAATGATAAAAAGACCAGAAAAGAAACCGATTAAAGATTTTCAGCTGCCGAACTTCGATCGACCGTCGATCTACACGTTAAACCTCGATGAATTGGAGGCATTGGCAGTCGAATGGGGAGAAGAGCGGTATCGCGGTGCGCAAATATTCGAATGGCTCTATATTCATCGTGTAGACCAGTTTGAAGAAATGTTGAACCTGCCTAAGGATATGCGCCAAAGACTGTCCGAGATGTACAGCATAGCGCCGCTGGAGACGGTGGTCAGGCAGGAAAGTAAGGATGGCACCATGAAGTTCCTGTTCCGCCTACGGGATGGCTATACCATCGAAACTGTATTGATGCGCCATGATTACGGCAACTCCGTGTGTGTAACGACCCAAGTTGGCTGTCGTATAGGCTGCAGTTTCTGCGCGTCGACGCTCGGGGGATTGAAGCGTAATCTCGAAGCGGGCGAAATTGTCTCGCAGATCGTCCAGATTCAGAAAGCGCTGGACGAAACGGGCGAACGTGTGAGCAGCATCGTCATCATGGGCATCGGTGAACCGTTTGAAAACTACAACCAGATGATGAAGTTCCTGCGTATCGTCAATCATGACGATGGATTGAATATCGGCGCTCGTCATATCACGGTGTCCACTAGTGGCATAGTGCCCCGCATCTATGATTTTGCGGAAGAAGATATACAGATCAACTTTGCCGTGAGCCTGCATGCAGCGGATAATGATATAAGGACACGCCTGATGCCGATCAATAAAGCTTATGATATAGAGAAATTGATGGATGCCTTGAAGTATTACCAACAGGAGACCGGCCGTAGGATCACTTTTGAATATGGCCTTTTCGGTGGCGTCAATGACCAGCCTGAACATGCACGAGAGCTTAGTGAATTGATCAGCGGCTTGAAATGCCATGTCAATCTCATACCTGTCAACCATGTGCCGGAGCGGAACTATGTACGCACTACAAGGGATGATATCTTCACATTTTTGGAGACACTCAATGAGTGCGGGGTGAACGCGACGCTCAGAAGAGAGCAAGGAACCGATATAGATGCCGCATGCGGCCAGCTCCGTGCCAAGGAATCCAAGGAAGAAACGGGGGAATAGCAATGAAGGCAGTAGAAGACAGCATCAAGGGAGACTACCGCAGCTTGAATGAAGATGCCACCGGCATCTTCTATAATGGAACAGATCAGATGCTGCTGCTCGTTTCGGACGGGATGGGCGGCCATGAGCATGGTGATGTCGCCAGCAGGTTTGCACATGATGAAGTGAAGGCAGCATGGGAAGAGCAGAATCTGTTCGACGTCGAGCAGGCGGTCGAATTTTTGAGGCATCTTGTGATGGATGTCAACCGCAGGATGCATGAATACCAGGAAGAATATGCAGAGTATCGCGGAATGGGCACGACCCTTGTCCTCGCGGCAGTGATTGACGAAACCCTGCTTATTTTGAATGTGGGGGATTCCAGGGCATATGTGATGAACGCCCGCTCCATCGAACAGGTGACGAAAGATCACTCATTCGTCAACATGCTGGTCGATGCCGGAGAAATTACCGAAGCAGATGCAAAAGTGCACCCTAAAAGGAATATAATCACAAAAGCACTCGGCACCGACCGTCTCATCCAAGCAGATGTCTTCAGGTTACGGAACAAACAGTATAATCATCTCCTGCTGGCTTCTGACGGCCTGACGGATGAAATGGATAGTGGAGAAATTCATACAATCGTGTCAAAGCCGGACATCCCGTTTGAGGATAAGCCGGGGTATCTTATAGAACGTGCACTCAAAAATGGCTCTACGGATAATATCAGCCTTGTATTGGCTGAACTGAAGGCAGGCAATCAGGTGTGATTGGGGAAATCGTTTCAGAGCGCTACAAGGTGATTGAATACCTCGGCGGTGGCATGAGCTCCGTTTACTTGGCTGAGGATATCATCTTGAACCGGGAAGTGGTCGTAAAGCTGATCAAAGTGGATCATCATAACCGCGAGAAATCCGTGGCGCGGTTCCAACGTGAGGTCGAAAGTACGATCCAACTCTCCCATCCAAACATCGTCAGCGTTCTGGACGTCGATGAGACGGATATGTATCATCTGCTTGTAACCGAAGTGATCCATGGTCCGACGTTGAAACAGTTCATCGAAGATAATCATCCTGTGCCGGTAGCTGAAGTGCTGAGGATATGTGGGATGGTGCTGCGTGGCATCAGGCATGCCCACGGTGCAGGCATCATCCATAGGGATATCAAACCCCAAAACATTCTGATGGATGGTAAAGGACAAGTGAAGATTACAGACTTCGGCATTGCTAAGGCCCTGAGTGATACACGCATGACTGAAACTAACCAGGTCATGGGTTCTGTGCAGTACATATCCCCGGAACAGGCAAAAGGCAACCAGACGGATGAACGGACAGATATCTATTCATTCGGGATTGTATTGTTCGAATTACTTGCCGGCCGGCTGCCGTTTGAAGGGGAAACCCCGGTTTCAGTGGCATTGAAGCATATATCAGAGCCCTTTCCGGACATACTGGAATTCAGGGAAGTGCCGGAAGCGCTTGTCCGCATAATCGGTAAGTGCACTGAAAAAGATCCCCATAACCGCTATCGTCAAGTAGATGAAATACTCAATGATATCGCTGCATTCAATTCCGGTACAGTGTCTCAGACCCACCTTGGGCCAAGCCCCCTGAGCAGCCATCAAGAAGATAGGAAGAAGAATCGAAAGCTATGGCTCATTCCATTGTTGGCAATGTTGCTTCTGCTGCCGACATTATTCTTTTTCTTTGTTATGGACCAATCGACCATCCTCCCGGACATGAACGGTATGCCGATTGAAGATGCCGGAGAGATACTTGAAGAAAATGGTTTGGAGATGGGTGAGACAATCGAGGAATATGACCCTGAAATGAGTACTGGCTCGATCATCAGCACCGTACCAGGGGCTGGTGGGAAAGTAGATAAAGGCACTCCGATTGATATTATCGTCAGCCGAGGAGAAGCACCCTATAAAATGGAGGATTTTGTCGGGGGCTACTATGAAGATATCAAAGGTGATCTGGATGCACTTGGATTCAGCAGCGTCGAAGTGGAAAAGATACCCGATGCTTCAAAACCTGACACGGTACTTTCGCAGTCCATTGGAGCTGGAATGGAAGTCACTCCTGAAGAACATGAGCTGGTCCTTGAGGTGTCTTCAGGAATGGAAATGCCTTTGTTGACGGGACTTTATCTTGAAGATATGCAGGCTGATATTGAAGCGAT
This sequence comes from Salinicoccus jeotgali, assembly GCF_055379195.1. Classification (NCBI taxonomy): domain Bacteria; kingdom Bacillati; phylum Bacillota; class Bacilli; order Caryophanales; family Staphylococcaceae; genus Salinicoccus; species Salinicoccus jeotgali. The sequence goes on from NZ_AP043830.1 coordinate 801,870, forward strand.
GGAATTCAGCTCATTCGAAGTTGAAGAAGTATATGATCCATCTGAACCCGGGACTATAGTAGAACAGTCAATAGAACCAGATACCCTTGTCGATCCGTCTTCAGACAATTTGAAGCTGACAGTGTCAAAAGGCTTGGAAATGATAGAAGTGGAAGATTATAGGGGACAGCAGCTGGAGGAAGCAGAGGCAGCACTGATTGAGTCAGGATTTGAAGTGGATATCATCCAGGAAGCCCACAGCGCAGACTTTGAAGAGGGCCAGGTCATGGGCCAGTCCCCACATTATGGGGAATTCACAAAGGGTTCCACAATCGATATAATCAAATCTTTAGGGCCCGAACCAAAAAATGAGAAGCAATTTGCCAAGGAAGTCTTGATTCCATACGACGATAAAGATACAGACTCCAAGGAAGAACGTCCAACCCGTACTGTGGAAATATACATTGATGACAAAGATAACGATATAGATGATGTATTCGATACACTGGAAATCGATTCGGATCACGAGTATACGATCAATATGATTATCGAAGAAGATGAAACCGGCCACTACCGCATCGATGTCGATGGTGAGACCGTCAAAGAGGATAAGGTGCCCTACAAGTGATTGAAATAGTGGCATAAGCACGATCATTTATATATAATGGATTAGGAATAATGAAATTGGAGGAGAACTTATGAGCACAATAAAAAGAGACAAAGGTCTCGACAACACGCTTAAGGTAATGAAAGAAGGTTACCTATACACCACGAATCAAAGAAAGCGCCTTGGTGCAGAAAACATATTTGAAACAAGGGGTCTTGGCGGTAAGCGCATCCTCGTCCTCAGTGGTAAAACAGCTGCTGAGACTTTCTATGATAACGATAGGATCGAACGGTCCGGCACTCTGCCAAAACGCGTCGTCAATACTCTGTTCGGTAAAGGTGCCATCCATACGACGACCGGTAAAAAACATATAGACAGAAAAGCACTCTTCATGTCACTTATGACAGAAGGCAACCTGAAATACTTACGTGAACTTACACGCAATCACTGGTATATGAACACCCACCGCATGGAGCAGATGGGCCGTGTAAACATCTATCGCGAATCCATCGTCCTCCTTACTAAAGTAGGTACCAAGTGGGCTGGTGTACAGGCTCCAGAATCTAAGATTGAAGAAATCGCAACGGATATGGACATCATGATCGATTCCTTCAAAGGCTTGGGCTCCAAGTTCAAAGGCTACAGGGAGTCCGTCAAAGCACGTCACCGTGTCGAGGACTGGCTTGAAGATCAGATCATCCAGACCCGTAAAGGCAAGATCCACCCGCCAGAGGGAACGGCTCTCTATGAGTTTGCACATTGGGAAGACTACAAGGGGAACCCTATGGACTCAAGACTCTGTGCCATCGACCTGATGAACACGTTCCGTCCTCTCATCGCGATCAACCGATTTGTATCATTCGGTCTGCATGCGATGAATGAATATCCAATTTCAAGGGAAAAAATCAACAATGAAGAAGATTACGCGTACATGTTCTCCCAAGAAGTGCGTCGTTTCTACCCATTCGTCCCATTCCTACCGGGCAAAGCGAAGACGGACTTCAACTTCGATGGACATGATATAGACAAGGACACTTTCCTTCTGCTCGATGTCTACGGCACAATGCATCGCGATGATGTATTCGAAAATGCGAATGAATTCCGCCCTGAACGCTTCATAGACTGGGATGGCAGTCCGTTCGACCTCATTCCACAAGGCGGCGGCGACTACTATACGAACCACCGTTGTGCGGGTGAGTGGATGACAGTCATCATCATGGAAGAGACGATGAAATACTTTGCCGGCAAAATTTCATATGATGTGCCTGAGCAAGATCTCACCGTTGATCTGAACAGCATCCCAGGCTACGTTAAAAGTGGCTTCATCATTGAAAATGTCAGAGAAAACGTCGACCGTAAATAAATTCAAATGCCCCCTTCCGCCATATGGCGGAAGGGGGCATTCATTTATGGGCAAATTGTCATTTGGCCCTGCCTACCAAGAAATGGTGGCGCAATGAAAAAGGAGTCTCTCCCGCCTTGGGATAGACTCCTTCGTGCATATGGCTAGAATGTATCGAGTGGGCCGTCATAAGCCAGTATGCCGCCTTCGACATTCAACGCTTTGTAGCCGTTATCAATTAAATGGTGCTGTACTTTCTCACTTCTCTTGCCGGATCTGCACATTACATAATACGTCTTGTCCTTATCGAGGGAGGAAATGGCATTCTCGAAGTCCGACATCGGATAATGTTCAGCACCAGGCACGAAGCCTGTCTCTTCCAGTTCATTCTTTTCCCTGACATCAATCAGGACTTTATCCTCATCTTGGATTACATCTTGCAGTTCGTTCGCTTCAATTGACTCTGACATAGTAGTACCTCCTTTTATGATGCTAGTGATATTTTATCATAAAGAGGGTAACTGTTATAATAAAGTAAAATCAATCAGGGGTGACGTATGCTTAAAGGAAGAATAATCAAAGCATTGAGCGGATTCTACTATGTAGAGTCCGAAGGGAGTATATACGCAGCGAGGGCGAGGGGCCTGTTTAGAAAAACCAAGGAATCCCCGCTTGTCGGCGATATTGTAACATTTCAGGTGGAGAACGATATGGAAGGGTATATAACAGCGATAGATCCGCGCAAAAATTCACTTGTGCGGCCACCAGTCGCCAATATCGATCAGCTATTGATTACAATGAGCATGAAATCCCCTGAATTCAACTATTATCTTCTGGACCGATTCCTTGCCTACGCAGAAGCGCATGATATGGAGCCAGTAGTCATCATCACCAAGATGGACCTCGCTGATGACGATTTCGATGCCGAAGCGCTGAAATCGGTCTATAGTGATATCTACCCTGTCCATTTCACCGACCGAGGTTCCATCGCCCGGGATTTGGAAATGATCTTCAGGGATAGGATCAGTGTCTTGGCTGGTCAGTCCGGGGTGGGTAAATCGACTCTACTGAATACATTCCTGCCGGCACTCGATCTTGAGACTGCAGAAATCTCCAACGCTTTAAATCGTGGAAAACATACGACGCGGCATGTGGAGCTGATGGATATTGCCGGAGGCAAGATTGCAGACACCCCAGGATTCAGCACGATAGAATTCACAAGTCTCGATAAATACAACCTCAAGTTCTGTTTTCCGGATTTCAATGTGCACAGTGAGAAATGCAAATTCAGGGAGTGTCAACATATTAAAGAACCTAAGTGCGGCGTCAAGGAAGCCGTGGCGAACGAAGTGCTGGCCAAGACGCGCTATGACAGCTATGTAACGATCTATCATGAAATTGAAAACAGAAAGGTAAGATATTGAATGGATAAAATTTTACCATCCCTGCTTGCCGGGGATTTTGCGAATCTGGAACGCGATATTGATAGGATGGAGGCAGCTGGTGCCGATATGTTCCACCTTGATGTCATGGATGGCCAGTTTGTGCCGAACATATCATATGGACTGCCTGTGATCGAAGCCATCAGCAAGGTCTCCAACATACCGCTTGATGTGCATCTGATGACCCTTCAGCCCGACCAGTTCATCGAAGAACTGAAGCGGATGGGCGTTGCTATGGTGTCCTTTCACGTTGAAGCGACGCATCACCCGCACCGACTGATCCAAAAAATCCAGCAGAATGGCATGAAGGCGGGTATCGCGCTAAATCCACATAGTTCCATATCTGAGCTTGAATATCTGCTGCCAGACCTTGATTTCGTCCTCATCATGACAGTCAATCCAGGCTTTGGCGGACAGCAATTCATCAGCCAATGTGTGGATAAGATCACCGAACTTGAGGGGATGAGGAGAGCGCATAACTATCAATTTGACATCGAAGTCGATGGCGGCATAAATGATGAAACGGCGGCTATATGCAGGCGTGAGGGGGCAAACCTGTTTGTCAGCGGCTCCCATCTGTTCAAGGCCGAGGACCCTGCCGCAGCAATCAGCCGGTTGAGGGGATGATGGCATGCATATCAACGTGTTAGTCCGTGAATCTAAAAAGGGCATAGTGGAAGCCATCAGGCCCGGCGAATGGGCTGGGGTGGATCGCGGTGCATATCTTCTGCTCAAGGAAGGCATCCACCCAAAGTATACTTATGGGGATTTCGATTCTGTAGACGATGGAGAATGGGCGTTCATCACCAGACATATGGCGGTGACACCTGTTCCGACACGGAAAGATGATACGGATTTGGAGATATGCCTGAAAGATCTTGTGGCAAAAGGCTACTTGAGCATAGATGTATACGGGGCGACGGGTGGTCGGCTCGACCATACTCTTGCGAACATCTTTCTGTTGACGCGCAGCAGCTTCAGCAAGGCCAACATCAGGCTCATCGATCACCAGAACATCATGCAGCTGCTCCCGGCAGGCCAGCATACAGTAGCAAAAGCTGAAGGCATGCGCTATGTCTCCTTTTTGCCGTTGGCTGCAGGTGGGAACTTGAGCTTGGGGGGATTTGAATATGATTTGGATAATGTCGAACTCGAGGTTGGCCGAACATTGACGATAAGCAACGAATTTAAAGAGGAATATGCTTCGGTGCATACGGATGCTACAATAATTATGATACAATCCAGAGATGACCGTTAAAGGAGGGGCAGAATGATTTTAGCAGGTGCATTCACAAATGGTATGGCAATCATAGTCGGTGGATTGCTGGGTTTGATATTTACATTCATTCCGGCTCCGATAAAGGATTCCATAATGAAAATACAGGCATTGATCATTCTGACTCTGGGGATTCAGATGGTCGTCCAGGCCGATGATATCATCATAACATTACTCAGCCTGATCGTTGGGGTGGTCATCGGGGAAGTCATCCGTCTTGAAGAGATGCTGAACCGCTTCGGCCACTGGATGGAGATCAAGCTCGGCGACAAGCATGCCGGTAACCTGTCACAAGGGTTTGTCTCCGGTACTCTGGTCTTCATTGTAGGTGCCATGGCAATTGTCGGAGGATTGGATGCAGGCCTTAGAGGCTCGAATGAAGTACTGATCACAAAATCGATCATGGATTTCTTCATCGCAATAGTCATGACGACCACCTATGGCCTCGGCGTCATCATCTCAGGCGTGCCGACATTCTTTTATGAATCAGGCATCATACTTTCTGCCCAGCAGATAGCCAAGTTCATACCGGAGTTCATCCTCGATCAGATGATCCAGCAGGTGACGAGTACTGGTGGCGTAATACTTCTTGCGATTGCCTTAAATATGCTCAACATCACTAAAATGAGGGTGGGCAATATGATACCCGCAATCTTCACAGCGATGCTGATGGTTTATCTCATCAACATATTCTAAATAAAATAAAAAAATCCATCCGATCTGATCGGATGGATTCAATATTGCCAAGATTATACGCGTTGGACTTTGCCGGATTTGAGTGCGCGGGCTGATGCCCAGACTCTTTTAGGCTTGCCGTCGACGAGTACCCTTACTTTTTGCAGGTTGGCGCCGAAAGTCCTTTTGTTGGCGTTCATTGCGTGTGAACGGTTGTTGCCTGTGCTTGCTTTACGGCCAGTGAAATAGCATTCTTTAGACATATTGTCATCTCCCTTTATAAAGATTACCATAAATATTGATTATAGCTTTATTTGCATACTATAATATAATACATGATAAGAAAAGATTTTACAAGCGATATTCCGAGGGTACGCTAGGCGGCCGGCACTATGGTGTTATAGGCATACTTGTATTTATATGCGGTTTCCGCTTATAATTAAATGATGTATGAGGAGGAAAGACAATGACTCTTGAAATAAAAAATGAAATGGGCAGTATTGATATCGCCATGGACGTAATTGCGAATATTGCAGGCGGTGCAGTGGTGGAAAGCTACGGTGTCGTCGGTATGGCTTCTAAGCACCAGGTGCGTGACGGCTTTGCCGAACTCCTCGGCAAAGAGAATTATTCGCGCGGCGTCATCGTGGAAAACAACGAAGGCGAAGTGGATATCGATCTATATATAATCGTCAGCTACGGCGTCAAGATTTCAGAGGTGGCGACGAATCTGCAATCGACCGTCAAATATAAGCTCGAAAAGACACTTGGGTTGAACATAAAGTCAGTTAACATTCATGTTCAAGGTGTCAGAATCATCAATACTGAGGACTGATCAGGGAGGATTTACTAAGCAATGGATAAGATAGATGGTGTAATGTTTAAAAATATGATTTTAAGTGGTGCCGAGAACTTGCGGCAGCGCGCCGAGTATGTGGATTCATTGAACGTCTTCCCGGTTCCAGACGGTGACACGGGCACCAATATGAATTTATCGATGACTTCAGGAGCCAATGAAGTGGAAGATAAAAGTGAAAGCCATATCGGAGATATCGGCAAATACTTTTCCAAAGGTCTGCTGATGGGTGCGCGGGGGAACTCTGGCGTGATACTCTCCCAGCTCTTCCGTGGTTTTTCCAAGTCCATAGAGGACGAGGAGGAAATAGATGCAGCAACTTTTACAGCTGCGCTCAGTGCCGGTGTACGCACTGCCTATAAAGCAGTCATGAAGCCTGTCGAAGGCACTATCCTGACAGTCGCTAAAGATTCTGCCACAAAGGCTGAGGAACTGGCTGAAACAGAAACGTCACTCACCTCCTTGATGGAAGGCATCATCAAGGAAGCGAAAGCATCCTTGGACAGGACACCAGACCTGTTGCCGGTACTTAAAGAAGTGGGCGTCGTAGATTCCGGTGGACAGGGATTATTATATGTCTATGAAGGCTTCCTTTCTGCATTGAAGGGCGAAAAGATTGAAGTCAAGGATGAGCAGAAGAACATGAAGGACTTCGTTGATGATCATCACGAGTTCGATCAGTTCATGACGGCAGACGACATCGAGTATGGTTTCTGCACCGAATTCATGGTGCGCTTCGATGATAAGGGCCGTGAGTTCAACGAAGATGCGTTCCGCGAAGAGATGAGTGAATTCGGCGACTCGCTGCTTGTCATATCAGACGATGAGATCGTCAAGGTCCACGTCCATACTGAAACACCAGGAGAAGCTATGACTTATGGCGCCGAGTATGGTGAACTGATCAAGATGAAGATTGAAAACATGCGTGAACAGTTCAGGGAGATACAGGACAAGAAAGGTCCGGCCAAAACCGAGACAAAGGACAAGCAATCCTATGAAACGGCAATTATAACCGTTTCATCCGGAGAAGGCATCAATGAATTGTTCAGGAGCATCGGTGCAACGCATATCATAAACGGCGGCCAAACGATGAATCCCGCTACGGAAGATATCCTGAAGACGATAGAAGGGGATGATGTCAAAAATGTCATCATCCTGCCCAACAATAAAAACATCATCATGGCCGCTGAGCAGGCATGTGATCTACTTGATATCCCGGCTGCCGTAATACCGAGCGCATCGATACCTGAAGGATTGGCGAGCCTGCTGATGTATTCTCCAGATGCTGGGCTGGAAGACAACAGTACTGCAATGAAGGAAGCACTTGAACACGTCAAGACAGGACAGGTAACATATGCAGTACGCGACACCAAGATAGACGGAGTCGACATCAAAAAAAATCAGCACATGGGCATCAACAATGGCAAGATAACCGGCGCAGACGATTCCAGGGAAGCGGCATTGAAACAGCTGCTTGAATCGATGATTGATGATGAATCTGAAATCGTCACTGTACTTATCGGCGACGAAGGAGATCGGGATGAAGTAAACCGCATCATTGAAGCAGTTGAAGCAGAACATGACGAAGTGGAATTTGAAGTCCATGAAGGACATCAACCGGTGTACAGTTATCTACTTTCTGTAGAATAGTCATGAGACCCCATCGGTTCGCCTGGATCGATGGATTTTTTTATGGAGGGGATCGAATGAAGTATAAAAGTGTTTTTGACATCATCGGACCGGTAATGGTCGGACCATCTTCTTCACATACTGCAGGAGCAGCACGGATTGGCCTGCTCGCGCGCAGTCTTTTTGGGGAACAGCCGGACCATGCGGATATCTATCTGTATGGATCCTTTAAAGATACGTACAGAGGACATGGTACGGATGTTGCATTGATTGGTGGACTGCTCGGTTTCGACACCGATGATGACCGCATAATCACCGCTAAAGATCATGCAGATGAAGCGGGTATGCATATACAGTTCATCGAAATGGGAGAGGAACGTTCCCATCCGAATACTGCATTGCTGCACTTGGTCAAAGGGTCAGACAGACTGACGGTTGAAGGGATATCAATAGGTGGCGGCAAGATTGAAGTGGTCAGCATCAACGACTATCCGATCAGCCTATCCGGCAATTATCCAGCCCTTCTGGTTTTCCATAAGGATACCTTCGGGACCATCGCCAGAGTCACGACAATTCTCGGAGGCCATCAGATCAACGTCAGCCAGATGAATGTCGCGCGCAAGGAAAAAGGGGATATTGCACTGATGACGATCGAGCTTGATGAAAAGATCAGCCAGGAGGTCATCGACGAAGTCGCCGCGGCAGAAGGTGTCGATCGAGTAATTGAAATGAAAGAAAGCTAGGGGGGACAGATATGTTTAGGACGATAGAAGAACTGATAGATAAAGCAACTGCCGAAAACAAAGCCATCGCCGACATTATGATCGAGCAGGAAATGGAAGTGACGGGACGTTCGTATCTTGACGTCTATAAAGATATGGAGCGCAATCTTGAAGTTATGGAGAATGCCGTTGAAGAAGGGTTTGACGGCGTAACCAGTACTACAGGCCTGACCGGCATGGATGCTGTAAAGATGAAGAAATACATCGACAGCGGCAAAGGCTTGAGCGGAGACCTTACTCTGTACGCCATCGCCCATGCCGTGAGCACAAATGAAGTGAATGCTGCGATGGGTAAGATATGCGCCACACCGACCGCCGGCTCTGCTGGTGTCGTACCAGGCGTCCTGTTTGCGATGAAGGAAAAGCATGATGTTTCCCGCGAAGAGATGGTCAGATTCCTGTTCACATCAGGTGCCTTCGGATTTGTTGTAGCGAATAACGCAAGCATCTCCGGAGCTGCGGGAGGTTGCCAGGCAGAAGTGGGCAGTGCAAGTGCCATGGCAGCGGCTGCCCTTGTTGAAATGGCAGGGGGGACGCCTGAGATGAGCGGTCACGGTTTTGCGATTGCCTTGAAGAATATGCTTGGCCTCGTATGCGATCCGGTGGCAGGGCTGGTGGAAGTGCCTTGCGTCAAGAGGAACGCAGCCGGTGCCAGCAATGCTCTGACGGCGGCGGATATGTCGCTTGCCGGCATCGAATCCAGAATACCTGCTGATGAAGTGGTGGAAGCAATGTACAAGATAGGACTCACCATGCCTTCCGCACTTCGTGAAACGGGTCGTGGCGGACTTGCCGGTACACCGACTGGAGAACGGCTAAAAGCTGAGATTTTCGGTGGTCAGTAATGATGCAGCTCTACCGGGTGTCAAAGTCTTCGCGGCCGGTTGAAAAGCTGAAAGGTGTTGGACCGAAGTTACATGAGAAGCTCAATGAACTGGAACTGACTGATTCAGACACCATCCTGTTCCATCTGCCGAGCGGCTATGAGAATCTCGCAGTGATGAATCTCAATGATGCCAAGCATAATGATAAAGTGACCGTTTCAGGGAGGGTCAGGACTGAACCCACCGTCTCTTTTTTTCGTAGGGGGAAAAGCCGTCTGACTGTCTTTGTCGAAATTGATGGCTTGAATATAAAAGTGATCTTTTTCAATCAACCTTATTTGAAGGATAAACTGATTGTTGGGGAAACCGTCAATTTCACCGGTAAATTCGATAGGAACAGGCTTGAAATAAACGGTCAGAGGATGATATTCGATCCTTCCGGCGGCTATCGCATAAAGTATCCCCTCGGCGGGGTCATGCATTCAAAAACATTCAGCAAAATCGTTGCCAGGGTATTTGAAGATGCTAGGTTCATCTACGATCTGCCGGAGGAATATAAGCGGAAATATCGATTGTTGTCTATCAAGGAAGCTTTGTGGCACCTCCATTTTCCCGAAAATCCGCATGACATCAACGAAGCGAGGCGGACCATAAAATTTTATGAACTTTTCATATTCCAGCTGCAGCTTATGGAAAAGCGCCGCCGGGAGAGGGTACGCAACGAACAATACATCATCGATTATGACATCAATGCCCTGAAGGCGTTCATCGCCACTTTGCCTTTTGAACTGACGGGCGATCAAAAGCGCAGTGTGAATGAGATTTGCAGGGACCTTAAGCAGAACATCTCGATGCACCGGCTTCTCCAAGGTGATGTTGGCAGCGGCAAGACGATTGTGGCGGGCTTGGCGAGCTACGCCGTCAAAACCATCGGAGAACAGACCGCGTTGATGGTGCCTACTGAGGTACTGGCTAATCAGCATTATCAGTCTTTCCTTGAAATATTCGCCGGAGAACTCAATATCGAAAAACTGACAGGCAATACACCACGCAAGGAAAAAGACCGGATACTCATGGAATTGGCACGAGGCGGGATAGACTTGATCATCGGTACCCACGCACTGATAGAAGACGATGTCGTATTCAAAAGCCTGTCGCTGATCATCACCGACGAACAGCACCGCTTCGGGGTCAATCAGAGGAGACGCCTGAATGATAAGGCACTCAGGAAAAATGTCCTGTACATGACGGCAACACCCATACCAAGGACGCTGTCCATAACCGCTTTTGGTGATATGGATATTTCAGTCATCAGACAGATGCCCAAGGGCCGGAAACCGGTACAGACATACTGGCGTCGCTTTGAAGAGACCGATGAAGTACTTCAGCAACTTTCAGAGGAAATCAAAAAAGGACACAGTGCCTATATCGTGGCACCGCTGATAGAAGAATCTGAAACGCTTGATCTGAAGAATGTGCAGGAAATCCACGAACTGTTCAAGAACCGATTTGGTGAAGAGGATGTCGAGCTTGTGCACGGCCGTATGAAAGCGGATGAAAAAGCAGAGGGCATGGAGCGATTTGAATCGGGTGAAAAACCCATACTCGTTTCAACGACAGTGATAGAGGTCGGCATCAACGTCCCGAGTGCCACATTCATGGTGATCTTCAATGCGGAACGATTCGGACTCTCGACGCTCCACCAACTGAGGGGCCGTGTCGGCCGGAGCGACAAGCAGAGTTACTGTGTACTCATCAGTGATCCGAAGACAGAGAATGCAAAACTCAGGATGGATATCATGACCAGTACGACAGATGGTTTCGAACTGAGTGAGCGTGACCTTGATATGCGTGGACCCGGTGATTACTTCGGTGTACGCCAAAGCGGTCTGCCCCAATTCAAGGTTGCAGATTTGGCAGAAGACTACAGAGTGCTTGAGCATGCACGCCAAAGTGCAATAGAGTACGCAGAAAATCTGAATTCGTAGAGCATCATTCCGTATGGAATTCAAAGGTGGCGGCGGTCAGTGCTACGCGCTGATCGGCTGTGAAACTCAAGCTCCAGACATTTCACACTATGGAACCATATGGCCAATAAGATTGTGATAATAGATTGAAGCATGCACTGTATAAACCATACAGTGCTTTTTTTTGAAAGGCCCACAAAGTGTTTGAAATCCACAAGGCACTTATATATACTGATTCTAGTACCAACTACTAAACGAGGTTGAATATGGTTAAATACAAAAAGACGGAACGGCAGGAACTGTTACTTGAGAGGGTATCTTCAGACCCGTTTTTGACTGATGAGCGTCTGGCTGAAATATTTAAAGTCAGCATTCAGACCATAAGGCTCGACCGCCTGGAACTCGATATCCCGGAAGTGCGGGAGCGCATCAAGCACGTTGCACGGGAAGAGACCGATAAGATACGGAGCCTGTCATTGCAGGAAGTCATCGGTGAAATCATAGACATTGAATTGAATGATCATGCCCTATCCCTGTTTATAGCAGAGGAAGGCCATGTCTTTAAAAAGAACAAGATTGCCCGCGGCCACTATCTATTTGCACAGGCAAACTCTTTATGTGTGGCTGTCATAGATCAGCCGCTGGCGTTGACGAAAACTGCCCATATCGACTTTGTACGCCCCGTCAAACTGGGTGATAAGGTGATATCAAAGGCAGTGGTTGAAAATATGGATGGTCGGATCGCCACCATTCAAGTAGTATCCAAAGTGGAACAACGCCTCGTTTTTAAAGGGCGTTTTGAAATGTATTATACAGGTGAAGGTGAATATGATGGTTAGAATTGCGGTGGATCTCATGGGCGGAGACAATGCCCCAAAAGAGATAGAGAAAGGCGTACTACAAGCTGTTGAAGCGGATGACAGCCTTGAAATTCTCCTGTATGGGCTCGAAGGATCCTATTCGGGAAACCATCCCAGGGTGACATTCATAACAGTCACACAGAAGATTGAATCGGATGATGACCCAGTTCGCTCGGTACGCCGTAAGAAGGACAGTTCCCTTGTGCGTGCGTGTAAAGCAGTGAAGGATAAAGAAGCGGATGCATGTGTTTCAGCAGGGAACACGGGTGCATTGATGAGTGCCGGACTGTTCGTGGTGGGACGCATCAAGGGGATTGAACGGCCCGCCATCGGCACCTTGCTGCCGACGACCGGTGGTGAAAGAAATGGCATGATGCTATTGGACATGGGGGCGAACGTCGACAATAAACCCCAGCATCTGCATCAATTTGCAGTGATGGCTGATCTGTATATGCGTGAGAATGAAAAGCGCAGCAATCCAAGGATCGGCCTCGTCAATAACGGCAGTGAAGATAACAAAGGAAGCGAGCTTACGAAGGAGACTTTCAAGCTTCTAAAGGAAAGCGACCTGAACTTCACAGGGAATTTTGAGACACGCGACATCCTCTCAGGTGACGTCGATATCGCTGTTACCGACGGATTTACGGGCAACATAATTCTTAAGACGATTGAAGGTACTGCCAAGGCATTGATGGGGGAAGTCAAGCATGCATTCCTCAAGAATGCCAAGAACAAGTTGGCGGCCCTTATCCTAAAAAGGGATGTGCAGTCCGTCAGGGAACTTCTGGATTACAGGCAATATGGCGGGGCACCGCTGCTCGGTCTTGATGGAAACGTACTGAAGGCCCATGGTTCAAGTGATGCAGAAGCAATAGTCTCGGCAATCCGTCAAGCCAAAAAAATGGCTGAATCCGATGCAATCGTCAAAATTAAAGAGAAGGTGGGAAACGAATGAAGAAGATGATTTTATTCCCAGGGCAAGGCTCCCAATACGCAGGTATGGGGAAAGATATATACGAGCAGTCACCGGAAGGCCGGACATTGCTGGATGAAGTCTTTTTGAACGTTGATTTTGATCTGAAGTCGATAATGTTCGAAGAGGACGAGCGCCTCAACATGACACAGTATACTCAGCCGGCACTATTTGCCCACAGTCTTGCGGTACTTGCGGCTACAGGCCTGAAAGGCGATGTTGTACTCGGCCACAGCCTCGGGGAGCTACCTGCTCTTGTACATGCTGGCGTCATCACGGTTAAGGACGGAATTTCGATAGTGGCAAAGCGTGGTGAGCTTATGGCGCAGAGCGAAGGGGGCGGCATGGCTGCAGTGATCGGTATGGAATATGATCCTTTAAAAAAGTTATGCGATTCATTGTCGGATGATGAAAGAAAGATACAGCCGGCAAATATCAATGCGCCTGATCAGATAGTGATTTCGGGTGATGAAAGCCTGATCGATGATTTTGTCGAACAGGGCAAATCACATGGGGCAAGACGCGTGATGAAATTGAATGTATCGGGTGCATTCCACTCGTATCTTATGGAAGATGCACGGGAAGCGTTCGCTTCATTCATCAAAGATATCCCATTTGCTTCACCAACCATCCCGGTCATCCAAAATGTATCGGCAGCATCAGAGATGAATCCGGACACGATCCGTGCCCAACTGATCGATCAGCTCACCCATCCTGTCCGCTTCACCGAATCGATTCAGACAGCATCTGAATTGGGGGTCGGTGAGGCAGTGGAAGTCGGTCCGAAAAAAGTTTTGAGTGGTCTGGTTAGAAAAATCGACCGCTCGATCAGCGTTTCACATATTGATACAATGGCACATGTAAAGGAGTTAGAAAATGGCTAAAACAGCACTTGTAACAGGAGCGTCAAGAGGCATCGGAAAAAGCATCGCACTTAAGCTCGGGCAGGCCGGCTACAATGTAATCGTGAATTATTCAGGATCGAAGGATAAGGCCGAAGCAGTTGTAGAAGCCATCAAAACAGGAGGCGGTCAAGCTGAGGCGATTCAATGTCAGGTCCAGGACCATGAAGAAGTCAAAGCGATGATCAAAGACATCACCGACCGGTACAAGGCAATCGACCTTGTCGTCAACAATGCCGGTGTGACCCAGGACAATCTGCTCATGCGCATGAAAGAGGACGAATGGGATAAAGTCGTTGATGTAAACCTAAAAGGCACGTTCAACGTCATCCAAAGTGTCTCACGTCCGATGATTCGCCAAAAAGGTGGAAGAATCATCAATATCTCCAGCATCGTCGGATCGATTGGAAACGCGGGCCAGACGAATTATGTCGCCTCCAAGGCTGGGATAGACGGCATCACAAAATCCGTCGCACGGGAACTCGCTCCAAAAGGCATCACAGTGAATTCTGTTTCCCCGGGCTTCATCGAAAGTGATATGACTGATGTATTGTCCGATGAAGTTAAAGGAAAGATGCTTGAACAGATACCGCTTAAATTCTTTGGTGATGCCGATGATATTTCAGAAACAGTCATGTTCTTGGCATCGGATAAGGCACGTTACATTACCGGACAGACAATCCATGTAAATGGCGGTATGTACATGGGGTAAACCCTGTGATAATATTGGAGGGAGGTGAATTATAATGGCAAACTTCGACAAAGTAAAAGACATAATCGTCGACAAATTGGGAATTGATGAAGAGAAAGTGACTAAGGATGCATCATTCAAAGATGACCTCGGTGCTGACTCTCTGGATATCGCTGAGCTTGTGATGGAGCTCGAGGACGAGTTCGAGATGGAAATCCCGGACGAGGAAGCTGAGAAAATCAATACAGTAGGCGACGCCCTCAACTACATCGACAAACTAGAAGCGAAATAATGTTAAAATCCACTTTCAAAGTGGATTTTATTTTTGTTATAAAATCTTTTATTAAATATCTCATTCCTTTAGAATGAATTAAATGGAGGTAAACAGATGGATTTCAATGAAATAGAAAGACGGATCAATAAAGATCCGCATGCCAGGCAGAGGCTTCAAGATTTCAGAAGGAAGTTTACGGATTTTATCGATCGGACAGGCATTTCCGTCGATGATGAAAGCCTATATATCCAGGCATTTATGCACAGTTCCTATATAAACGATCTTCAACTGGACAAGATCCATAATAACGAACGGCTCGAATTTTTAGGGGATGCCGTACTAGAATTGATGGTTTCAGATTATATCTATAACCGGTTTGAAAAATTGCCGGAAGGTGATTTGACAAAACTGAGGGCCAATATCGTATGTGAACCATCACTTGTAGTATTTGCATCGAAACTGGATATGGCTCCACTCATCCTGCTTGGCAGAGGTGAAGAGAAGACGGGTGGCAGGGAACGGCCGTCAATCGTCTCTGATACATTCGAGGCCTTCCTTGGAGCGTTATATCTGGATCAGGGCACAGCTTCAGTAGTCAGCTTCCTAAAAGCCCATGTATACCCTGAAATAGGCGATGATAATTATAATGCTGTAATGGACTATAAGACAGCGCTCCAGGAACAGATGCATCAAAAAAGTCAGCAAAGCGTCGAGTATCGCCTTATTGAAGCGACCGGACCGAGCCATGATAAGAGATTCGTCACTGCGGTCTTTGCAGATGGCATCATGATAGGCAAAGGGAGCGGACGTTCAAAAAAGGACTCCGAGCAGAAGGCTGCTGAATATGCATTTAAGAATTTTGATGATGGAGAGAAGGATTAATGGTTTATTTGAAAAAGATGGAAGCGCACGGATTCAAATCATTCGCCGATAAGGCGGACATCAATTTTGATGCCGGGGTTACGGCTGTGGTCGGTCCGAATGGCAGTGGCAAAAGCAATATCACCGAT
Source organism: Salinicoccus jeotgali (assembly GCF_055379195.1). Taxonomy (NCBI): domain Bacteria; kingdom Bacillati; phylum Bacillota; class Bacilli; order Caryophanales; family Staphylococcaceae; genus Salinicoccus; species Salinicoccus jeotgali. The sequence continues at coordinate 817,959 of NZ_AP043830.1, forward strand.
GCCATACGCTGGGTGCTTGGAGAACAATCGGCACGTTCCATCAGAGGTGTCAAAATGGAAGATGTTATCTTCAATGGCACCGCAGACCGCAAGGCGATGAATTATGCATATGTCCGGCTTGTATTGGATAATGCATCACGAACTTTGCAGATGGATGCTGATGAAGTCCACATTACACGCAAGCTATACAGAAATGGCGACAGTGAATATTACATCAATAAGGAACGCACCAGGCTCAAGAAAATAAATGAGCTTTTCCTCGATTCCGGTTTGGGGCGAAATGCATATAATATCATTTCCCAAGGGGAAGTGGATGAAGTTTTGAAGGCGAAACCGGAGCAGAGAAGAGGCCTCATTGAAGAAGCGGCAGGCGTGATGAAATACAAATTACGCAAAAAGGAATCCGAAAAAAGACTTGAAGAAACTGCAGATAACCTCGACCGGGTGCACGACATCATCCATGAACTCGAAGGCCGGGTGCATAGGCTTGAGAAGGAGAGTGCAACTGCCGAGGAGTATCTGGCGCTGAAAGAGGAGATGCGCAACAGTGACATAGAAGTGACGGTATATGATGTGGAGACGCTTATGGCCATGCTTAATGAAGAGACTGAGGGTCTCCAATCGTCAGAAGCTAAAATCAAAGAAATGCACAGCCGATTGGAGCATAAGGAAAAAAGGATGGCCGAGATTGCCCGGCAACGTGATAGGCATGATGAGGAGAACGCTGGGCTAAACAGGCGTCTGGTCGAATTGACAAAGAAATTGGAGCAGGCTAGTGGTCGGATTGAATTGTATAAAGAACGGAAGGATACTAAAGGACAGACGAGTGAAGAGCTGTCAAAACGCCTTGCTGCCCATCAGGCACGCGCTGCCTCCATAGATTCAAAGCATCGTGAATCCTTAAAGAAAGCTGCTGAACTTTCCACTGCGGTCAACGAATTGACTGGGGCTCAAGAAGAAATCGCCGCACATAAAAAAGAACTTCTGCAGGATCAGTCGGGTGAAATCGAAACGCTTAAGGACGAATACTATGATCTGATGGTGGAAAAGACGACGCTTGAGAATGAATGCAGACGGGCGGAATCCGAAAAGAGCAGGCTTGATGATAATATACGCCAGAAAAAGGAGCGGGTCGTAGAACTCGAGCATCTCCAGAAGACGGACAACGCCCAGCATGCTGAGGAAAAAACCCGCCATGAAAAAATACTGAAGAAGATGGATGATAACCATAAAGCGTTGCAGTCGGCATCAGCGGCACTGAAAGCACTCGAAGCAGATTACGACAACGAGAAGAATAGGCTTGATACAGCCAGACATTATATCGAGCAGCAGAAGTCGAAGGTTGATATGTTGTCTGCCATGCATAATGAGTACCGTGGATATTATCCGGGTGCACGTTTCACATTGAAGAATAGGGCACAGTTGGACGGCATCATAGGCGCTGTAGGGGAGATGGTTTCCGCTGACAAACGATATGTCAAGGCATTGGATACGGCACTTGGGGCACAAGCCCAAAACATCATCACCCAAGATGAGCAGAGCGCCAAAGCGGCAATCAGTAAACTGAAGTCCGCCAAAGCCGGATTTGCTACATTCTTGCCAAGGACCACCATACGTCAAAGGCATCTCCATAAGGATATTCGTGGCATACTGGAGCGCACAAGCATCAAGGTGCACACCATGTCGGAAATCGCCATTCATGACGACTCAATAGCGGACGTCGTGGGCCACCTCCTCGGGACGACACTTGTCGTGGAGACAATTGATGATGCCACAGCATTGGCTTCTGAAATCAACCATAGGCTGCGGATCGTTACATTGGGTGGCGATACCATCATGCCGGGCGGAGCGATGTCCGGTGGCTCCAAAAGTACTAAAGGCTCAATCATCGAGAACCAGCAGGAACTGCAGGAAACAAAGGAGAGCCTGGAAGCCTACCGTATGAAAACCCGGAAGATCGAGGCGACGGTGAAACAGCTTGGTGACGACTTGGCAAGTCAGATGGAGAAGAAAAACAAATTGGACCAGACCAGCCAGCAGCTGGCTGCAGAAAAAGACAAATATCATGGCAACATCCTGAGGCTCGGTTATCAGCTTGAGGCGAGGGCGGACAATATCAAGATTCTGAGGGAAGAACTTTCAGGGCTGGGCGCCCCAGAAGATACTGCAGAGAAGAAAGAGAGAATCGTCCAGATCGAGGTCTCACTAGACCATCTCAATCGTCGCATCACACAGATGAATGCATCCGATAAAGATAAGAAGGAAACGCTCCAGCATCTGACTGACGAAGGTCACGCCACCAGCCGGGAGTTAGCAGCAGTAAAGGAACGGCTCAGGCATGCACAAGATGAAACTTCCCGCCTTGAAGAAGAGCAGGAAGAAATCACTGCGCTGATCAATGAAGCCAAGGAACAGCAGAAAATGATCAGTGAAGATCTGAATGAGATGGATATTGAGCGTTTGGAGAAAGAACGTGCTTACCTATCACAGGAAGTTGAAGCGCTCAACCACTCTGCAGAAGAGAAGTCATCAGTCCTATATGCGCTCAGAAAGGAATATGAGGAACTGGAGTCAGACAGGCGCGAACTCCTGCCGGTGCGCGATGAACTGCAGGAAACTTTCCACGCCCATAAAACAAAAAGAGAGAAGCTTGATATCCAGGTGGAACAAAAGATTGAATATCTGTCAGAAACGTATAAAATAACGTATGATAGAGCTAAAGAAACACACCAGGATTTGACGGATATCGATCAGAAACGAATGAAAATTTCTTTGAACAGGAAAAGCATCGATGAGCTCGGACCAGTTAATCTGGCATCGATAGAAGAATATGCGCGTGTGGGTGAACGCTATCAATTCCTGAAGACACAGGAAGAAGATCTGCTCGAGGCAAGAGATACACTACTTGAAGTGATCCGTGAAATGGATGGCGAAGTGGCAATGCGCTTTAAAGAAACCTTCAAGCAGATCAATATACGCTTCGGTGAAGTGTTCCAGAAGATGTTTGGGGGCGGACAGGCGGAGTTGAGGTTGACTATAGAAGACGATTACCTCGAATCCGGAGTGGAAATTTACGCCCAGCCTCCCGGCAAAAGATTGTCGACATTATCATTGCTGTCAGGGGGAGAGCGGGCATTGACTGCAATTAGCCTGCTGTTCAGCATTCTGCAGGTCCGGGTCAGTCCGTTCATCATATTGGATGAAGTGGAAGCTGCCCTCGATGAGTCGAATGTGCTGCGCTACGCACAGTATCTGAAATCCTTGTCAAAAGAGACGCAATTCATTGTAATCACCCACCGTAAAGGAACGATGGAAGAGAGCGACCGGCTGTTCGGGGTGACGATGCAAGAACGAGGCGTCAGTCAACTGATCAGCGTAGATCTTAAGGATTATGAAGAAAACATAAGAGAGGAAGAGACGGTGTGAGCTTATTTAAACGACTGAAAGACAAGTTCCAACCGAAGTCCAATGAGGTAAAAGATCTTTCGGATGAATCGCTTGAATCACAGACCGAGGCACTTGATGACGGTCTGATAAGCATAGATGAATTCGAGGAATGGGAACAGGAGCAGATAGGCTATAAATTTAAAGCGGGCCTCGAAAAGAGCAGGGAAAGGTTCCAGAGTGAAATCAATGAACTCATGGCCCGCTATCGTACCGTCGATGAGGATTTCTTTGAAGCGTTGGAGGAAGTCCTGATTTCGGCTGATGTCGGGTTCAATACCGTGATGGAACTGACGGATGAACTGCGTCATGTTGCAAAGGTGAATAACATTACAGATACTTCGGAGCTGCGTGAGACGATCGTCGAAAAAATGGTGGAGATCTATGAGCGTAATGACAATCTTCCCGAAACGGTCAATATCCAGGAAGAGGGCTTGACTGTCATCCTCGTCGTCGGGGTGAATGGTGTCGGCAAAACGACGAGCATAGGCAAGTTGGCACACAAATACAAGCAAGAAGGCAAAAATGTAATGCTTGCGGCCGGTGATACTTTCCGGGCCGGTGCGATCAACCAGCTTAAAGTCTGGGGAGAACGAGTGGATGTCGATGTAGTCAGCCAGGCTGAGGGCAGCGACCCAGCCGCAGTCATGTTCGACGCAATCAACGCGGCGAAGAAGCGAGGGGCTGATGTCCTCATCTGTGATACGGCGGGGCGTCTCCAAAATAAAGGGAATCTGATGAATGAGCTTTCCAAAATGAAGAAAGTCATACAGAAAGTTGTTCCCGAAGCACCCCATGAGTCTTTACTTGTGCTTGATGCCACGACTGGTCAGAATGCATTAAGCCAGGCCAAGTCCTTCAAGGATGTAACCGATGTCTCCGGCATTGTGCTGACCAAACTGGATGGTACGGCTAAAGGCGGTATCGTGCTGGCCATCAAAAATGAGCTCGGCATTCCGGTGAAGTTCGTCGGTCTTGGTGAACAGCTTGATGATCTGCAGGAATTCAATGCAGAGAACTATGTTTACGGCTTGTTTGCAGATATGGTGTCGAATGCCGAAGGGGATGATGAAGAACGTGCTTGAAGAACTTGAACGCACCATGCGCATGAACTATCTCTATGATTTCTACCATACGCTGTTGACCAGCAGACAAAGGAAATATATAGAGCTTTATTACTTGGAAGATTTCACATTCAGTGAAATTGCAGAGGAACTTGATGTGACAAGACAGGCAGTCTATGATAATTTGAAACGGTCGAAAGACTTGCTTGAACATTATGAAAAGAACTTGGGGATGTACAGGAATTTCATCTCCAGGCAGTCACTGATAAAAGAACTTGGTGAGATATTGGGTGAGGACCGCTCCCACGATGTAGAAAGAATTCTCGAGACGCTTGAGGCGCTCGACTAGGAGGAGATATTATGGCTTTTGAAGGTTTAGGGGAAAGGCTTCAAGCAACTATGGACCGCATCAAGAGCAAAGGGAAGGTATCGGAATCAGACATCAAACTGATGATGCGTGAAGTCCGCCTTGCCCTTTTAGAAGCTGACGTCAACTTTAAAGTTGTCAAACAATTCATCAATCAAGTGAAGGAGCGCGCGCTCGGCACGGACGTCATGCAGTCGTTGACCCCAGGTCAGCAGGTCATCAAGATCGTCAGGGAAGAGTTGACCGACTTGATGGGTGGCGAGAACCAGAAGATCATCTTCAGCCAGAAGCCGCCGACTGTCATCATGATGGTCGGCCTCCAAGGTGCGGGTAAAACCACAACAGCCGGTAAATTGGCCCTTCACCTGCGTAAACAGTTCAATAAGAAACCGCTTCTGGTAGCTGGCGACATCTACCGCCCGGCGGCGATCGATCAGTTGGAGACGGTCGGTAAACAGATTGATGTACCTGTGTTCTCATTGGGTGATCAGGTTAAACCGCAGCAGATCGTCACCGAGGCGATGGCACATGCGAAGGATGAGCATCTGGACACCGTAATCATCGATACTGCAGGACGCCTCCATATCGATGAAAAGCTGATGAATGAATTGAAGGATATCAAAGGCATTGTAGAACCTGATGAAATCATGCTTGTCGTGGATGCCATGACGGGCCAGGACGCAGTCAATGTTGCGGAGTCGTTCAATGATCTCCTCGACATCACAGGCGTCACGCTGACTAAACTGGATGGCGACACCCGGGGTGGTGCAGCCCTATCAATCCGTTCGGTCACCGAAAAGCCGATCAAGTTCGTCGGTATGTCGGAAAAGCTGGATGGTCTGGAAGCATTCCACCCAGATCGCATGGCACAGCGCATATTGGGCATGGGGGATGTATTATCCATCATTGAAAAAGCGCAGGCCAACGTCGATGAAGGAGATCAGAAGGCGCTTGAGAAAAAGATAAAGGATCAAAGCTTCACGTTGGATGACTTCCTGGATCAGATGGATCAGGTGAAGAATCTCGGACCTCTCGATGAACTCCTTAAAATGATGCCTGGCGCCAAGAAGATAAAAGGCCTCGACAGCATGCAGATGAGCGGCAAGGAAATCGATCACGTCCAGGCCATCATCCGGTCTATGACCATGCAGGAGCGTGAAAACCCTGCAATCATCAATGCGAGCCGCAAGAAGAGGATCGCCAAGGGTTCAGGACGCAGCCTGCAGGAAGTAAACCGCCTCCTCAAACAATTTGGTGAGATGAAGAAGATGATGAAGCAGATGACAAGTCAGAAAGGAAAGAAGAAAAATCCTTTCGGCAACATGGGACTGCCATTCTAGATTGAAATTCGTAAAGTAAAAAGTCTTTACAGGATTTTAACCATCTGTTATAGTAGTAAAAGTGAAAACGAATAATACAGGAATCGAAAGGAGTTAATATAAGATGGCAGTTAAACTTAGACTGACACGCATGGGTTCTAAAAAGAAACCTTACTACCGCATTGTAGTTGCGGATTCCCGCAGCCCGAGGGACGGACGCATCATCGAGCAGATCGGTGCATACAATCCTATCTCAAAAGGGGACAACATTGTTGACCTCGATGAGGAAAAAGCCCTTGAATGGCTTCAGAATGGTGCTAAACCAAGTGATACGGTACGTGACATCCTGAGCAAAAAAGGTGTTATGGAACGTTATCATAATGCAAAACATGGGAAATAGTCCCGATGCAGAAACTACTTCAAACAATTCTTGAGCCGGTGCTTGAACATCCTGAGATGCTCACAATCGCTGAGGAAGAGACCGATCACGCAATCTCCTACAGCATTACCGTCCATAAAGACGATATCGGCCGTGTCATAGGCAAGCGCGGACGTATGATCAGGGCAGTGCGCACGATCATGGCCAATGCCAATCATGGCGGTTCAAAGAAAGTGTTTGTTGATGTTGACTAGGCACACCTCGCGGTGTGCCTTTTTTAATACAAGATATATGAGGAAATGGGGGATATGATGAGAATAAGTATAGGCCGGCTGGTGAATTTCCATGGTGTGAAAGGAGAAGTCAAAGTGCTCAGTGACTCTGACTTCTCAAAAGAAAGATTCAGTCCAGGCAATATCGTGGAAATAGATGGGAAAAACTTTGAAATTGCACAGTATCGTACTCATAAAAATTTCCATCTGCTGCAATTTGAAGGGGTATCGAGCCTCAATGATGTAGAGGAGTTGAAGGGAAAGGAAGTGATGCAGGAAACTGATGCAGTCCAATTGCCGCTTGCGGAAAATGAATTTCATTACAAAGATATCATCGGTTTGGAAGCTAAGCTCGAAGACTCCATGAAGCCGATCGGAACTGTTACGGATATATTCGAAACAGGGGCCAACGATGTCTGGGTCGTCAAAGGAGAGCGGGAATATATGATTCCCTATATCGAAGACGTAGTAAAAAAGGTGGATCTTGAGGCAGGACATATCATCATCCATCCCATGGAGGGACTGTTGGATTGAATATTCACTACTTGACGCTTTTCCCAGAAATGTATGATGGCATCTTGAACACCTCGATACTCGGCCGTGCCAAAGAAAAAGGCATCGTCGACTATCACACGATCAACTTCCGTGATTTTTCCGGCAATAAGCACAATAAGGTCGATGACTATCCATATGGCGGCGGTGCGGGTATGGTGCTCAAACCCGAACCTGTCTTCAATGCCATGGAATCCCTTGAACTCGATGACCCGCGGGTCATATTGTTGTGTCCGCAAGGACGGCCCTTCGATCAGAAGATGGCTGAGGAATTGAGCACAGAAAATGATATCGTCTTCATCTGTGGCCATTACGAAGGCTACGACGAGCGGATTAGAAGCCTTGTGACCGATGAGGTCTCCATCGGGGACTACGTGCTGACGGGTGGGGAACTCGCCAGCATGACGATGACGGACGCAGTAGTCAGACTGATCCCCGGCGTGCTGAATCGCGAAGAGAGTCATCAGGAGGACTCCTTCAGCACGGGGCTTCTCGAGCATCCGCACTACACCAGACCTCGCGAATACAGGGGTATGAAAGTACCTGAAGTGTTGCTTAACGGCAATCATAAGCTGATTGAAGAATGGCGCCATGAAGAAAGCCTAAAGCGTACCAGGGAGAGGCGTCCGGATCTGCTCGAGTGATCAGGGCCGTCCGATAATTTGCATTTAAGCCGTTGAAACACGATGGCTATTGTGGTAATATTATACGAGTGTGAAACACACATATACACAATCATCCGCTGCTATGATCGGCAAGATAATTGGAAGAAGGAGAAGATAACATGTCACAGCAATTAATCAATGAACTGACGCAGGACCAGCTTAAGACTGACCTGCCTGATTTCAGGGCCGGAGACAACGTCCGTGTCCACGTACGTATCGTAGAGGGTTCCCGTGAGCGTATCCAGGTTTTCGAAGGTGTCGTAATCAAACGTCGCGGCGGTGGAATTTCCGAAACATTCACAGTCCGCAAAATTTCTTACGGCGTAGGTGTTGAACGTACATTCCCTGTACACTCCCCTAAACTCGAAAGAATCGAATTGACACGCCGTGGCCGTGTACGTCGTGCGAAGCTCTACTACTTGCGTAACCTGCGTGGTAAAGCTGCCCGTATCAGAGAGCGCAGATAGAAAACGTAAAAAGCCTGACATTCAATGTCAGGCTTTTTTATTTGCCTTTTTTGCGAAACTCCTTTGCCATAATCCAAAAAATGGAGAGGATCAGTGAGATTATACTGACCAGCAAAGTGGTCCAGTAATACGGCGGGGTATAGGAAATGGTGATGACACTGTCGTTCCCCGTTTCAAAGCCCGTCATCAAGTAGTTCGCCCTGAATGTATCCAACCTACCGGAAGCATCTCCAGTAGCAGTCATGCCTTCCCTGAAGATCATGGGGACAGTAATTAAACCAGGCTCAAGATCGTCGAGTTCTATGACGTAGGAGTTTTCCTTTTCGGTTACGGTATAATTTGGAGACTCTTTTCTGCTCTGTTGCTCAAGTACATCATAATCTTCGATGTACACGCCTTCAATGTCCACCGCATATCGGCCTTCTGGAAATGAAATAGGGATCTTATCTTCCAGTTTGACCCGGTAGAGCAGGTCATCTGCATACGTCCGGTATTTGCTGGTGGCAAACAACCTTTCATTCGGATAGCCATCAACATCGATGGTGAACCGTTTGACTGGCTCCATGAGTTCGATGGATATTTCAATATATACATCACTTTCTTCAGCAATTTCAATATTGGAGAAGTCGAACATGAAGCCGCCGTCGTCTGAAGGGACATCCAGAATGCCGTTAGTGTAGGAGGCATTTTGTGGTGCAATTTCTATCTCATCGATTATATTTTCAGGGGATGGTTCAGAAGCATTCGGAGGCCTTGCATCGGTCACTATTCCTTTTAGCATGGCACGTTCACGCTCTAGAGGGCCCTCCAGTTCATCCGGGTCATAGATGCGGGAGACTCGCCTGACGAAGGGAAGTGGCAGGGTATTCTCATATACCGTATAAGTGCCATCCTCCTTGATGGGTGAGAATTTCAGCGGAATGCCGTAATGGTCCTTGCTGCGCATCATATAATCGACGTTGAAGAGGGAGAACAGGTTGCTCCGCGATTGAAATGTCGAGTAGCGGCTAATGGATTCATAGCGGATATTGACCTTCAAATCATTATAATAGAAGTCGATGATTTCGCCGTCTATGATGCTCGAATAGAGGCTGGTGCCGTTGAAGCCCATATATAGGGGCGTATTATCTTGTTCTTTGACCTTGTAGTCTATCTTCTGTTCAGGCTGTTTCCTCTGTTGTATCCAGTCGATGTTATATTCCTGGAGATCACTCGCGTAGTGGTTACTGTTGATATAGAACAGATGATTTCGGTCGGTGATGCCATCATGGTAGATCTGTGACTCGGTGTGTGAAGCGGCGACCATCATGACAAAGGTGATGATGGCAAAGATATGCGCCACCTGAACCAGGGGCTTCCTTCCCCATCTGAAGTACAATAGGAGACCCAGGAGCTGGATCAGCGGAATCATCCACACCCAAATCACAATGTCACCTTTAATCCAGGCGGACAGCGCAATTATGATATAGACCGGAATGAGGCTTGTGAGATACTGTTTGAGCGGGATGGTCCTGAATTTTGATAGATACAGTGCGATCAGTGCAGCTTGGAAGAAGACTAGCATATAATGCCATCTTTTCTGGGGCTGTTGGAAACCGTTGAAGAAAGTGTCGACGTACGGCGACAACGTAAATAGCATGAAGACGATCGTCAGCACTGCAAATAGCCGAAAGAAATAGTGACGGTAGAGTTTCATGGTGAATAAAGCCTGGATGGCGAGGAACAGGATGATTATCAAATAGTTTTCATAAAATATGTTATCCTGCCATCCTAGCTCCGAGACAAGCGGTACGGTGACTTCATATTCCCTGTCATCGTTGTTGAAGAATCCCCGCACAGCATGGAAGAAGGCAACGCAGGAAATACCTGCGCCGAGTAGTCCCGACGGAATGGCCCGCTTCAATGTATCAATCCGGGAAGCATCACCTCTCTGTTTGAATAACAGACGCACGCCCAAGTAGACAAGGGCGATGATGAATTGATAATAGGCAAAATAGAAATTGTTTATCATCGTGGCTGCAACGGCAAATATAAATAACCCGGGCCGACCTTTTCTGATGAGTACCTCGATTGCCCAAAGAGTCAAGGGCAGCCAGATGAAGACGTCACTAAAAAAGGACCAGAAGATGGTGAACCTGAAATAGGTGGGGGATGCAGCGAAAATAAATCCACCGACCAGTGCAGGGAGAGGGGCGCTTCCGATCGATTTCAAAAAGCGGTATGTAAAATAAATGATCAGGAATGTTTTCAGCATGGAAATGAAAAATGCATTATAAGCCCAAAAATCGATGCTTGCGACATCTAAGCCAATGAAGAACTCCGCCACACGTACCATAACCATGTTGATGTGATGGATGATGTTTGTCGAATAGTAGTAGGCGAGATCCGTATAGAAATCCCCACCCAGACCAAAATCGGTGTCATAGAACCATGTACCCTCCTTGAATTTTTCATAGAGGTAGAGCTGCATGGGGAGCATCTGTTCCAGGCCATCATTGGCGCCCGTCATGAACACCTTCAATTTATCGTCAGTCGGTGACAGGAAGCGCCACAGGAGGTAGGAATGGGATAGCACCGATAGTACACTGATGAGGACGATGAGACGTATAGCTGAAAAAGGCGCCTTCATTTTCTTCAATTTACTCCTCCTAATCTTTCAGGATCCATCGGGTGATGATGTATGTGAGCGGTACAGTGATGATCAGTACGGGCAGCGGTGCGAAAGGCTCGGGCCAGCCGAAAGATTCAACGAACAGGTAAAGTAGAGCAGTCTGGAGCCCTATATTGAAAACCTGGCTCAAGGGGAATTTCAAGAATTTTGCCAATGTCGGCCGTACTTTATATACATACCTGCAATTCAGGAAGTAGGAAATGATGAAGGCTACAGCGAAGCCTATGAGATGCGCCGCCAGATAAGGTGCCCCCATCGTTATCAACAGAATGTAGAACACATAGTAATTGATGGTGTTGATAAAGCCGACGAAAATGAAACGGAGAACTTCATTGACATCACTATTCAGTTCCATGATGACCTCCTTGTGCGAGATCGCTGTCTGAAGATGTCTCGATGATATATTTTGGACGATCTTTGGTCTCTATATAGATACGACCGACATATTCGCCGATGATGCCGAGCGAGAACAGCTGGATACTGCCTAAAAGCAACAGGCTGGCAATGATTGTAAAGTAACCCGGGACATCGATGCCATTAAACATAATATTAACAAACATGTACAATATATAGATGAGTGAGATAACCAGCACAACCAACCCTAAATAAAAACAGCTTCTCAGTGGCCGATGATTGAACGCACTGATGCCATCGATTGCGTAATCCAAAAGTTTGAGTGGATTGAATGTACTGATTCCTGAACCCCGCTTGATATGATCGAATTCGACGACGGTCTTATTGAAGCCCACCCATTCGAATATTCCCTTTGAAAACCGGTTATTTTCGCTAAGCAACAGTATCGCATCAGCTACTTTCCTTGAGATGAGGCGGAAATCACCCTCTCCATCGACAAGCTTCACTGTACTCGTAACATTCATCAGGCGATAGAATAGCTTTGATGGCAGGCGTCTGGAAAGCGGTTCCTCCACCTTGTTGCGCTTGGCGACCACCTGATCGAATCCTGCCTCGTAGGGCCTGATCAGATCTGGAATGAGGGAAGGTGGATGTTGCATATCGCCATCCATGATGACGATTGCATCCCCCCGCGCCATTTTGAGGCCAGCCAGAAGAGCCGCCTCTTTACCAAAATTACGAGAAAACGAAACGAATCTGACGTTTGGGTTGGAGAGCCCCCTGATTTTTGGCAAGGTGGCGTCTTGTGAGCCGTCATCGATGAAGATGATTTCGTAGGTATGTTCGATTGCATGCATGACTGATGAGATTTCTGCATCAAGCACCGGAATATTTTCTGCTTCATTGAAAACTGGAATTACAACCGAAATCATCGACCCTCACCTCCCGTCGTTTATTAAATGGTGATTGTATTATATAATACAGGGATGAATTAATGAAATAAAATAGAAGATTTATAGATAGGAGTGCTTTTATATGAGCATAAACTGGTTCCCGGGTCATATGGCCAAAGCGAGAAGGGAAGTGGAAGAGAATTTGAAGAAGGTGGATGTGGTGATTGAAATACTGGATGCCCGCATCCCAAATTCAAGCCATAACCCCATGATGGATGAAATCACAAAGCATAAACCTCGTGTCGTAGTGTTGAATAAAGTGGATATGGCCGATCCGAAAGCTACGGATCGCTGGTTATCTAAATTCAAGAGTGAAGGGAAATATCCAGTCGCCCTGGATGGCCGCCATAACCAGATAATCAAAAAAATCGAGCCGTTGGCGGTAAAGGCTACTGCCGAGGACTTCAATAGAATGGAAGAAAAAGGCATCAGGCGCCGTGCCATAAGAGCTATGATCATAGGTATACCCAATGTCGGCAAATCCACAGTCATCAACAATATCGCCAGAAAGAAAGGAGCGAAGACCGGGAACACCCCAGGTGTCACTAAACAGCAGCAATGGATCAAAGCCGGACAGCAGATGGAGCTGCTGGATACACCAGGTATCCTCTGGCCGAAATTCGAGGATGAGGCGACAGGAAAGAAGCTTGCCTTGACCGGTGCAATTAAGGATACGGTTGTGCCACTTGATGAAGTTGCAATCTTTGGCATGCAGCACCTGCTTGAATGGGACCCCGAGCGCTTTAATGCATTCTACAACATTTCTGCGAGCCAAGATGATGACATCGTCACAGTATTCGATGCCATAGGCAAGTCTAGAGGTATGAAGTCAAGCGGAAATGAAATCAACTATGAAGCTGTGACCAATCGGGTCATCCACGATATCAGAAATGGCAAGATTGGCCGCTATACATTCGATAAGGTGGATGCACAGTGAAGATATCAGAGATCGAAACAGAACTCGGAGACTATACAACACTTGATGAATTGAACAGGTCCCCATGGCGTGATGATCCGAGGAAAGGGGTAGCCAAATCATTAGAACGCCATAGGAAGAGGCTGGAAAATGAAGCCCTGATGAGAGAAAAATATGAATATATGAGCCGATACGAACGTAATCTAAAAGGCAAGGCTGAGTATATTGCGGGTGTCGACGAAGCGGGGCGCGGACCCATTGCGGGGGAAGTGGTGGCAGCTGCGGTCGTTCTGCCGGAAGGCTTCATGCTGCCCGGTCTGGATGATTCAAAGAAGCTTTCCCTGAAGAAAAGGATGGCCTTCCGTGAGATAATCATCGCGGAGGCGGACTACGGTATAGGCACCGCAAGCGTCTATGAGATAGATCGGCTCAATATCTACCAGGCAAGCCGTCTGGCGATGAAGCGTGCCGTTGATGAGTTGGCCGCTGCTCCCGACCATCTTCTTGTGGATGCGATGACCATCGGCATGGGAATTGAAGAGACCTCAATCATAAAAGGAGATGCAAATTCCGTCTCGATTGCTGCTGCCAGTGTGCTCGCCAAAACAGAAAGGGATCTGTATATGGAGCATTACGACACAGTTTATCCAGATTATGGATTCTCCGCCCATAAGGGATACGGCACAACGGAGCATTTGGCCGCACTTGACTCACTTGGCCCCTGCGAAATACACCGCCATACATTTGAACCGGTGAAATCCATGCGACTAAAATATTAATTTTTGGAATGCAGTTTACTTTAATGAGCACCTTTTCTATAATTGGGGGGTAAGGTTAAAAAAGTCTTAGGAGGATGAACATGAATATCCATGAGTATCAAGGGAAAGAAATCTTTCGCTCCATGGGCGTGGCCGTGCCTAACGGCAGTGTAGCCTATACACCGGAGGAAGCAGTGAAAGCAGCTAAAACACTGGACTCTGATGTATACGTCGTAAAAGCACAGATCCACGCGGGCGGACGCGGTAAAGCAGGCGGTGTCAAAATCGCCAAGACACTGGATGAAGTTAAGGAGTACGCCAAGGAACTGCTCGGCAAAGTGCTCGTTACCCACCAGACCGGTCCTGAAGGAAAAGAAGTTAAACGTCTCCTGATCGAAGAAGGATGCGACATCCAGAATGAATACTATATCGGTCTAGTCGTAGACCGTGCAACAGACCGCGTCGTATTGATGGGTTCTGAAGAAGGCGGTACCGAGATTGAGGAAGTTGCTGAAGCGACTCCTGAAAAAATCTTCAAGGAAGTCATCGACCCTGTAGTCGGACTCATGCCTTATCAGGCCAGAAGACTTGCCTTCAACATCAACATTCCAAAGGAATCTGTCGGCAAGGCGACTAAATTGATGCTCTCCCTATACAAAGTATTTACTGAAAAAGACTGTTCCATCATGGAAATCAACCCGCTCGTCACAACGGGCGAAGGTGAAGTGCTCGCATTGGATGCGAAAGTGAACTTTGATGAGAATGCGCTCTTTAGGAATAAAGATATAGTAGAACTCCGCGACTTGGATGAAGAAGATCCAAAAGAGATTGAAGCATCCAAATATGATCTGTCCTATGTTGCGCTGGATGGTAATATCGGTTGTATGGTAAACGGTGCCGGTCTTGCTATGGCAACAATGGATACCATCAATCACTTCGGCGGCGAGCCTGCCAACTTCCTAGACGTAGGGGGCGGCGCTACAACTGAGAAAGTAACTGAAGCATTCAAGATCATCCTCGGGGATGAAGGTGTTGAAGGTATTTTCGTCAACATTTTCGGCGGCATCATGAAATGTGACGTCATCGCTGAAGGTGTCGTGGAAGCGGTCAAGAATGTCGGGCTTGATATCCCGTTGGTTGTGCGTCTGGAAGGTACCAACGTTGAAAAAGGTAAGGAAATCCTTGCACAGTCCGATTTTGATATAATTTCTGCACAGACGATGGCTGAAGGTGCCAAGAAAATCATCGAAGCGGTCAATAATAAATAAAAACGGAGGAATCTACTGTGGGCGTATTTATCGATAAAAATACTAAAGTACTAGTTCAGGGCATCACCGGAGCAACTGCATTGTTCCATACAAAGCAGATGCTTGAGTATGGAACCCAGATTGTTGCAGGGGTGACACCAGGTAAAGGTGGCCAGGAAGTAGAAGGCGTGCCAGTATTTAATACTGTTGAAGAAGCGAAGAAAGAAACAGGTGCATCAGTATCTGTCATCTATGTGCCGGCACCTTTTGCGGCTGATGCGATAGTCGAATGTGCCGATGCAGAACTGGATATGGCGATCTGTATCACTGAGCACATTCCTGTACTTGATATGGTTAAAGTCAAGCGTTATATGGAAGGCAAGAAGACGCGCCTTGTCGGACCGAACTGTCCGGGCGTAATCACTGCCGACGAATGCAAAATCGGCATCATGCCAGGATATATACACAAAAAAGGTCATGTCGGCGTAGTAAGCCGCTCCGGCACGTTGACATATGAAGCGGTGCACCAATTGACTGAAGCCGGAATCGGGCAGACTACTGCTGTCGGTATCGGCGGTGACCCGGTCAATGGTACAAACTTCATCGACACGCTGAAAGCGTTCAATGAAGACCCTGAGACAGAAGCGGTGGTCATGATCGGAGAAATCGGCGGTACTGCAGAAGAAGAAGCTGCAGAGTGGGTCAAAGAAAACATGAACAAGCCTGTCGTAGGATTCATCGGTGGGGTGACAGCTCCTCCAGGCAAACGTATGGGTCACGCAGGTGCAATCATTTCCGGTGGTAAAGGTACAGCTGATGAAAAAATCAAAACGATGAACGCGTGTGGCATCGAAACGGCTGATACGCCTTCTGAAATCGGTGAAACTCTAATCAACCGAATCAAGAAAGAAGATGGTCTTTACGAAAAATGCCTCACTGTAAAATAAACGTCATATAAATCATATGAACTTCTACAAAAAAAGCAGAACCCTATATGGGGTTCTGCTTTTTTTGGCAGTTAATTCCATAAGATTTAACATAAATGTCATGGCGTGTCGGGTTAATTCTCCTATAATTCAAAAAGAGATGGGAGGAATATATTTGAATCATTTAAAATTAAGCTTTGCAGGAGTTACTGTACAGGAGTATAGGAAATATATTGTAGGAAGTGCATTCCCTCCAAAAGGGCTGTCGGAAAAGATTTCCCGTGCACAGAAAATGGATGGGGAAGCGTTGCTTAAAATCTTAGAGGAACAGCGCATAGGATATATTACGATTGATGATGCGGATTATCCAGCACTCCTAAAGGAAATATATGATCCCCCCTACATACTTTATTATCGCGGTGACCCGACGCTTTTTGCACATTGCAAGCTAGCTGTAGTGGGGAGCCGTAAGGCAGGATTTTATACACGCCGGGCATTGGATGGTATCATACCAGGACTTGCACAGGAGATAACGATTGTTTCCGGCCTCGCCTATGGCGCGGATGCCATTGCGCATGAAGCGGCCTTGAAAGATGGCAGGACTACAATCGGTGTGCTGGCGTTCGGGCATGACGTGCATTATCCTAAAAGCACCCAACATGTCCGCACCCTCATGGAAGCCGATCATCTGGTCGTAAGCGAGTACCCGCCCGGCACTTCGATAGAGAAGTGGCGCTTCGTTGCGCGTAATAGGATCATAGCGGGAATGTCGGTTGGCGTGCTGGTCACTGAAGCTGAAGTCGGCGGTGGCAGCATGATCACACTGGAGATGGCTTTGGATGAGAACCGCATTGGATTCTGCATACCTGGGAATATTCATTCACCGCTCTCAAAAGGCACAAATATAAGAATACAGGATGGTGCCAAAATGGTGCTTGGTCCGAGTGATATAATGGAAGAAATTTTCATCGGCCGATAAAGCAAATGAAAATATTAAAAATAATTATAGTTGACAAACAATTTTAATTCACTGTATTATTTGGATTTGAAAACACAAATAAGGAGGCGGACGGCTTATGGCAGATAATCTGGTAATAGTGGAATCGCCTGCTAAAGCAAAAACAATAGAGAAGTATCTCGGAAAAAGGTATAAAGTCGTTGCGTCCATGGGGCATGTCCGCGACCTGCCCCGTAGTCAGACAGGAATCGATACTGAAAACAATTACGAACCTAAATATATAACGATTAGAGGCAAAGGTCCTCTTCTCAAAGAATTGAAGAAAGAAGCGAAAAAAGCGAAAAGAATATACTTGGCGAGTGACCCGGACCGTGAAGGCGAAGCCATAGCATGGCACCTCAGTCATGCTTTAGGTGACGATAAGGAATATTACAGGGTAGTGTTCAATGAAATAACTAAAGAAGCCGTCAAAGAAAGCTTCAAGCAGCCTGGAGAAATCAATCAGAAATTGGTGGATGCCCAACAGGCCAGGCGTATACTTGACCGCCTTGTGGGCTACAACATCTCTCCAGTCTTATGGAAGAAAGTCAAAAAAGGGTTGTCTGCAGGCCGTGTCCAGTCCGTTGCTCTAAAACTGATCATAGACCGGGAAAACGAAATAAGGAATTTCAAGCCGGAAGAATATTGGACGATTACAGGACTCTTCAATTATTCAAAAAGTGATTTTGAAGGAAAGTACAACCGCCTTGAAGACGCCAAAATGAAACTGAAGACGAAAGATGACGTCGAACACGTGATGAAACAGCTGAAAGGGAACGATTTCACTGTAGACTCTGTACAGAAGAAGGAGAAGAAGAGAAATCCTTCCAAGCCCTTCACAACATCTTCCCTGCAGCAGGAAGCTGCCCGTAAGCTGAACTTTAAGGCGCGTAAGACGATGATGGTCGCCCAACAGCTCTATGAGGGAATCGATATTAAAAAAGGAGGCACTGTCGGGCTCATCACCTATATGAGGACAGACTCCACCCGCATCTCGCCAGTCGCCCAGAAGGAAGCCGTCGAGTATATCGAAGCGGAGTACGGCAAGGAGTTCATCGGCAAAAAGCCTTCAAAGGCGCAGGCGGAAGGAAGCCAGGATGCCCACGAAGCTGTAAGGCCGACCAGTGCCAACCGATCTCCAGCCAATATGAAACAGTACTTATCCAGAGATCAGTATAGGCTCTATAAGCTTATATGGGAACGTTTCATCGCCAGCATGATGGCGCCGGCGATATTGGACACTGTACGCATGGAGATGTCCAATAATGGAGTCATCTTCCGCAGTAACGGTCAAACGATCAAATTCAAAGGATTCATGCAGATCTATGTCGAAGGAAAAGACGATGAAGAGGAAGAGTTGGAGAACAAGCTGCCGGATATCAAGGAAGGCGAAACGGTTGTTTCAAAAGATATCAAGCCCAATCAGCACTTCACCCAGCCACCCCCAAGGTATACGGAGGCGCGCCTTGTGAAGACGTTGGAAGAGCAAGGTATAGGACGTCCTTCAACTTATGCTCCGACCCTCGATACGATCCAGAAGCGGAATTATGTCAAAATCGATCAGAAGCGTTTCTTCCCGACTGAACTTGGTGAGATCGTTAATGAATCGGTGACACAATATTTCCCTGATATAATTGAAGCCGAGTTTACGCGGACTATGGAAAAAAGTCTCGACGATATCGCGGAAGGTGATGCATCATGGGTAGCAGTCATCGACGAATTCTATAAAAACTTCGAGCCCCAGGTGGCACGTGCCGATGAAGAAATGGAAAAAATAGAAATAAAAGATGAGCCGGCCGGTGAAGATTGTGAGAAGTGCGGTTCTCCGATGGTCTACAAGATGGGACGCTATGGTAAGTTCATGGCATGCTCAAATTTCCCGGATTGCCGCAATACAAAAGCAATCGTCAAAGAAATAGGTGTTACTTGTCCTAAATGTGAAAAAGGCCAGGTCGTTGAGCGGAAGTCCAAGAAAAATCGGATATTCTATGGTTGCGACAGATATCCTGAATGTGACTTCATCTCTTGGGACCGTCCGATTGGACGGAATTGTCCAAGGTGCGACCACTATCTGGTAGAGACGAAAAAAGGTAAGACGGCAAAAGTTAAATGTACAAATTGTGACTATGAAGAGAAAGCGGAGTAGATGAATACCCATCTTTGTATGGGTATTTTTCTATGACCTTCATAAAATATTGGCAATATTCATATTTCTTTGTGCATTTCAGTGCAAAATAGGTTATTATATACTATTGGAGCTACAAGCATTGATTGAGCGGTGGAATCAGCATACCGCTATCAATTGATGCCAGCGGCTTAATTGTGATAAGATTCTGATAAAAGGCGGTGTGTTCATGTCCCATCTTGAAAATTTCCTTGAACAGCTTCTATATCAGCGTAATTTATCACCACATACTGTAGATGCATATAGGATAGATATCACAGAATTCTTCAAGTTCCTTGATCAGGAAGGGCTCGAATATGCTTCTTTCAAGTACATGGATGCAAGAAACTACTTGAATATGCTATATAAAAAAGGGTTGAGCAAATCCACCGTATCCCGTAAAATCTCTTCCTTGAGAAGTTTCTATAATTATCTTATGGACAGGGGAGAGGTATCCGGCAATCCGTTTACGAATCTGCCAAATCCAAAAAAAGAGAAGCGTCTTCCAGGATTCATGTATGAAAACGAGCTCGAGAAGCTATTCGATTCATTGGACAAAGATGCAAAGATGTATGAACGTGACTTGGCGATACTTGAATTGCTCTACGCGACTGGTATGCGCGCATCCGAACTGCTCGGGTTAAAGATCAGCGATATAGATTTCAATCATGGACTTTTGAAGGTGCGGGGTAAAGGGAATAAGGAACGTGTCCTTCCCTTTGGTGAACATGCTGGTGAGGCATTGAAGAATTACGTGGATAAACACAAGGCTGTGATAGAAGCTAATGGAAGGCTTTGGGTCAACTACAGGGATGGCCCACTTACCGATCGCGGACTGCGGTACGCAATTGATATGATGGTGAAGAAGAGCGCGAGTGATTTTCACCTTCACCCCCATAAGATCAGACATAGTTTTGCGACCCACATGTTGAACAACGGTGCTGATCTAAGGGCGGTCCAGGAACTTCTGGGACATGAATCATTATCCACGACACAACAATATACTCATGTCTCCAAAGAGCAATTGAGGAGAACTTACTTGAAGCACCATCCAGCGAATCAGAAGAGGTGACAACATGGCAATAAAAGGAACGACGATATTCGGCATCAGTCATAAAGGAAAAATGGCAATGGCCGGCGATGGCCAAGTGACTCTTGGCAACCAAGTCGTCATGAAGCACTCGGCAAGGAAAGTGAGACGGCTTTTCGATGATAAGGTAATCGCAGGATTTGCGGGGAGTGTGGCTGATGCATTCACATTATTTGAAAAATTCGAAGCGAATCTCTACGCTTACAATGGCAACCTCACAAGAGCGGCAGTTGAGCTAGCCAAGGAATGGCGCGGCGACAAAATCCTGAGGCAGCTTGAGGCGATGCTTATAGTGATGGATAAGGAAACCATGCTGTTGGTCAGTGGTACAGGCGAAGTCATAGAGCCTGATGACGGCATACTGGCCATAGGCAGTGGTGGTAACTTTGCACTGAGTGCCGGACGCGCGATGAAGAAGCACGGCGACAATCTTGATGCAGAAACAATCGCCCGCGATAGCCTGCTGATCGCCAGTGAAATCTGCGTGTTCACGAATGACCATATAATTGTAGAAACGATAGACTAAAGGAGCGTTTTGAAGTGAAAGATAATCTGACGCCAAGAGAAATAACAAAGCGGCTCGATGAGGATATCATCGGTCAGCATGAAGCAAAGCGCAAAGTGGCAATCGCCATGAGGAACAGACATCGCCGCATGCAGCTGGACGATTCCCTGAAAGCTGAAGTGGTACCAAAGAACATCTTGATGATCGGCCCTACCGGTGTCGGCAAGACAGAAATAGCAAGAAGGATGGCAAAGCTTACTGGAGCGCCATTCTCTAAAGTGGAAGCGACAAAATTCACGGAAGTCGGCTATGTTGGCCGCGATGTGGAAAGCATGGTGCGTGATCTGGTCGAAGCCAGCGTAAAAATCGTTAAGGAAGAAAAGATGAGGCTCGTGGAGGAAGATGCGGAGAAGCTTGCCGAAGAACGTCTGATCACTTTACTTGCCCCCGGCGAAAAAAAGAACCAGCAGAGCTCCAACCCTTTCGAAATGTTCATGAACCAGCAATCTGATGAAACAGTTGAAGAGGTGACCCCTGAAGTCAGGACGAAGCGCATGAACCTGAGGGAGAAGCTTGCAGCAGGCCATCTGGAAGATACGAATGTAACTATAGAAGTGGAGCAGGACCAGAATCCGATGGGAATGATGATGCCTGGTATGGACAACAGTGGCATGCAGGATATGCTGAAGCAGTTCATGCCGAAGAATAAGCACAAAAGAACCATGCCTGTCAGCAAAGCCCGAGGATACCTGAAGCGACAAGAAGCAGAAAAGATAATCGACACCGACAGTGTAAACGATGAGGCAATCTCCTTGGCGGAAACCATGGGCATCATATTCATCGACGAAATGGATAAGATCGCAAAAGGTGGCCAGAACTCAGGCGATGTTTCACGTGAGGGTGTACAAAGGGATATCCTCCCTATCGTAGAGGGTAGCACGGTTCAGACCAAGTATGGCCCAGTAGCTACCGAACATATCCTCTTCATAGGAGCAGGAGCCTTCCATGTGGCAAAGCCAAGCGACCTCATACCTGAATTGCAGGGGCGTTTTCCGATCCGGGTGGAATTGGATAAACTTAAAACTGAAGATTTCGAGAAGATCTTGAAGGAACCGAAAAGTTCCTTGGTCAAGCAATATGAAGCATTGCTTGCTACAGAGGGCGTCACGATATCCTTCACTGAAGCAGCCATCCATACGCTTGCCGAGATTGCTTTTGAAGTCAACAGCGGTACCGATGACATCGGGGCGAGAAGGCTGCACACCATATTGGAAACACTACTGGAAGAACTGCTGTTTGAAGCAAGTGGCATGCAGGGTGCCCATGTAGAAATTACAGAGCAATATGTTTCATCGAGACTCAACAACATAAAATCGGATAAGAATTTGAGCGCATTCATACTATAAATCTAAAGGAGAATCATCAATGGAGAATTTATTGCAGAAAACACGGGAAATTAACAAACTTATTCAAAGTCAAGAAGGTGTCAAAGTAGATTTCAAGGAAGTGTCCGAAAAGTTAAGCGGTGTCATTGAATGTAATGTCTTCATCGTCTCGCGTAAAGGTAAACTTCTTGGGTATGGCATCAACCAGAAAATCGAAAACCCTAGAATATACGATATGCTTGAGCAAAGAAGGTTCCCGCAGGAATATGTAGACATGATCATGAAGATCAGCGAAACGAAAGAAAACATCAGTTTCGATGATGCGATGACAGTCTTCCCGACTGAAGATTCCTTCCAGGACTCTGAAACATGCATCGTACCGGTATTCGGTGGTGGAGAGCGTCTGGGCACGCTCGTCCTCGGACGCGTAACTGAGAAGTTTGAAACGAGCGACCTTGTATTGGCAGAGTATGCGGGTACAGTGGTCGGTATGGAGATACTCCGTGAAAAGCAGGAAGAAGTTGAACAAAAAGCAAGGGATAAAGCGAGCATATCCATGGCGATCCGCTCCTTGTCCTATTCTGAACGCGAAGCTATCGAGCACATTTTTGATGAACTCGGCTCCGATGAAGGTCTGCTCGTTGCGTCAAAAGTGGCTGATCGCGTTGGGATCACTCGCTCCGTGATTGTAAATGCGCTGCGCAAACTTGAAAGTGCAGGCGTCATAGAGTCAAGATCTCTCGGGATGAAAGGGACATTCATCAAAGTTAAAAAAGAGGATTTCCTACCAGAACTCAGAAAAGATAGCTAAATCAAAGTTTGATTTATCGGCTAAAGTATGGTATATTATTTAACGGCTGAAAAAGCCCATTACGCACAGTCCGGTGAAGTGGAAACAGGTGCCTTACGGTCGTTTCCATAGCTGTACTGGAGGAAAAACCAGAGGAGGAAATCAATTATGGCAGTAATTACTATGAAGCAATTGCTCGAAGCTGGTGTACATTTCGGTCACCAGACGCGCCGTTGGAACCCTAAGATGAAGAGATACATCTTCACGGAAAGAAACGGCATCTATATCATCGACCTGCAAAAGACGGTTAAAAAAGTAGGGGAAGCTTATGAGTTCGTAAAAAGCGTCTCTGAAGAAGGTGGCAAAGTACTATTCGTAGGTACTAAAAAGCAAGCACAGGATTCAATCAAAGAAGAAGCTGAGCGTGCTGGTCAACTTTACGTCAACCAAAGATGGCTCGGTGGTATCCTGACAAACTACAAAACAATATCCAAGCGTATCCGCCGCATCTCTGAAATCGAAAAGATGGAAGAGAACGGTACATTCGATGTACTGCCTAAAAAGGAAGTAGTCGAGTTGCGTAAGGAATATGCACGTCTCATCAAATTCCTTGGTGGTATACGTGAAATGAAAGAGATGCCAAAAGCACTCTTCATCGTTGACCCGAGAAAAGAACGCAATGCGATTGCTGAAGCGAAAAAACTTGGTATCCCTATTGTCGCAATGGTTGATACAAACTGTGATCCGGACGAAATCGACTATGTCATCCCGGCTAACGATGACGCTATCCGTGCAGTAAGACTCATGACCAGTAAAATGGCTGATGCAGTACTTGAAGGACAACGCGGCGTTTCAGACGATGAGATTGCTGAAGAGCAGAATATCGACATGACAGAAGAAGACTCTGAAGAAACCACTGAAACGGTTGAAGCTGGCGAAAGCAAATAGAGACATGTTCAAACGGTGATAAGTTATTTATTCTTATCACCTTTTTTAAAAGGTGGGACCCTTTGCCCTAAGGCATAATCTCCCGAATTTAAAGACCAGGAGGATTCTAAATGGCTATTACTGCAAAAATGGTTAAAGAACTACGTGAAAGAACAGGTGCAGGCATGATGGACTGCAAAAAAGCACTCCAGGAGACTGATGGTGACATCGATAAAGCAGTAGATTATCTACGCGAAAAAGGTATGTCAAAAGCAGCCAAGAAAGCTGATCGTATTGCGGCTGAAGGCCTTGTACACGTTGCTTCCAAAGGCAACGATGGCGTAATCGTTGAAATCAACTCAGAAACAGACTTCGTTGCACGCAACGAAGAGTTCCAGAAGTTGGTTCAAGACATCGCTGAGCATATTCTGACGACAAAACCACATGATCTCGATGAATTGAACGCTTCAGAGATGAATGGTAAAAAAGTTGACGACGCGATGAAGGAAGCTGTCGCGAAAATTGGTGAAAAACTCACTTTGAGAAGGTTTGCACTGGCTGAGAAGACAGATGAAGATTCATTCGGCGAATACCTTCACATGGGTGGACGCATCGGCGTACTCACGTTGGTTGAAGGCTCTACAGATGTAGAAGCAGCCAAAGATGTAGCGATGCATGCAGCGGCACTGAATCCAAAGTATGTTTCTAAGGATGATGTTTCACAAGAAGAGCTGGACCACGAAAGAGAAGTCCTCAAACAGCAAGCTCTTAATGAAGGGAAACCTGAAAACATCGTAGATAAGATGGTTGAAGGCAGAATGCGTAAATACCTCGAAGAAATCTGCATCGTGGATCAGCCTTTCGTCAAAGATTCCGATCAGACTGTTGAAGAGTTCCTCAAATCCAAAGGCGGTACACTTAAAAACTTCATCCGTTTTGAAGTCGGCGAAGGTCTCGAAAAGAGAGAAGAAAACTTTGCTGATGAAGTAATGGATCAAGTGAATAAGTAAGGAAAAGACACTTCGGTGTCTTTTTTTCTAAATTGATTTCATATAAAAATTAAGTAAGGATGGGACTTATGCCTGAAACTTCCAAATTTAAACGAATCGTATTGAAATTAAGCGGCGAAGCATTGGCTGGAGAAGATGGGTTCGGAATAAATCCGGTAGTCATCAAGAATATTGCGAAGCAAGTTTTCGAAGCAAAGGAACTTGGCGTGGAGATCGCCGTAATCGTCGGCGGCGGCAATATATGGAGAGGTAAAGTTGGAAGTGATCTGGGCATGGACCGCGGCACGGCAGACTATATGGGAATGCTCGCTACAGTGATGAATTCCCTGGCGCTCCAAGACAGTCTTGAGCAACTTGAATGTGAAACACGTGTGCTTACATCAATCGAGATGAAGCAAGTTGCTGAACCATATATCAGAAGGCGGGCAATCAGGCACCTGGAAAAAGGACGTATCGTCATTTTTGCAGCTGGAATCGGCAACCCATATTTCTCAACAGACACAACAGCGGCACTCAGGGCAGCTGAAGTCGAAGCCGATGTCATATTGATGGGCAAAAATAACGTCGACGGTGTCTACTCTGCAGATCCAAAGACGGATTCAAACGCCTACAAATACGAAAAATTGACCTATATGGAAATGCTGCAGGAAAATCTGCAGGTCATGGATGCGACAGCTTCATCCTTCTGTATGGACAATGACATACCGCTTATGGTATTTTCGATTACAGAACAAGGCAACATTAAACGCGCAGTATCAGGTGAGACCATCGGTACAGAAATTACAAAATAACAGGAGAGAAAACAAATGAGTGAATCAGTTCTTAAGGACGCTAAACAAAAGATGAGTAAATCATTGGATAACCTGAACAGGGAACTCGCCACCATCCGTACAGGCCGTGCGAGCTCAAACATGCTCGACCGTGTAATGGTGAATTACTATGGTGCTCCGACTCCAGTGAATCAGCTTGCAGGAATCGCTGTGCCGGAAGCGAGGATGCTTACTGTCACGCCTTATGACAAAAGCTCCGTAGATGATGTTCTAAAAGCGATACAGCAGGCAGACTTGGGTGTAAATCCGACAAGTGATGGTACAATGATCCGCATCACGGTGCCTCAACTTACGGAAGAGCGCCGTAAAGAATTCGTCAAAGATGCACGCAAGGAAGGCGAGAATGCTAAAGTCGCAATCCGGAATGTCAGGCGCGAAGCAAATGACGAATTGAAGCGTCTTGAAAAAGATGGTGAACTGACTGAGGATGACCTCAGAAGCTACAGTGACGATGTGCAGCAGCTTACAGATAAGCACATTAATGAAATTGATGCCATTTGTGACGAAAAAGAAAAGGATATTATGTCAGTCTAAACCAAATGACATTTTAAGGCAGGAGATTCCTGCCTATTTTTTTTATGCCTCCGATATATGGTAGAATAAATTGATTGAGGACTCTTTATTATAAATGTATACTAATAATTATAATGCTTCAGGAGGATTGTTATGTTTCGTAGGAAGAAGCAAGAAATAAAGACAGAAAAGGGGCTGCCTGAACATATCGCCATCATCATGGATGGAAACGGCAGATATGCCAAACGGAAAAACAAACCAAGAGTGAGCGGCCACTACGAAGGCATGCAGAACGTCAAACGTATAACACGTCATGCTTCCGATTTGGGTATAAAGTATCTCACCCTATATGCTTTTTCCACAGAAAACTGGTCCCGGCCAATCAGTGAGGTCAATTACCTGATGAAGCTACCAGGTGATTTTCTCGGCACTTTCCATCCTGAATTAGATGAGAAGAACGTCAGGGTGACGACAATCGGACGTCTTGAATCCCTGCCGGAGCATACGCAGAGAGCCGTTCAGCATGCTGTTGAAAAGACACGTGGCAATACAGGGCTGAATCTGGTTTTTGCGCTGAACTACGGCGGACGCGACGAGCTCCTTGAAGCCTTCAAGTGCATAGGCGCCAAAATAGAAAAAGGGGATGTGTCACCTCAGGATATCACCGCAGAAATGGTAGATGATCATCTAATGACCACTGACATACCCGACCCGGAGATGCTGATTCGCACAAGTGGCGAATATAGGCTGAGCAACTTTTTATTATGGCAGTCATCATACAGCGAATTATTTTTTACAGAAACACTTTGGCCAGAATATTCAGTTGATGAACTAGATCAGATGATTTCACAGTATTGTAGACGTGAGAGAAGATTTGGGGGACTTGGCCAAGAGGAGGAGTAACATGAAGACAAGAACCATCACCGCAATCATCGCGTTGCTTATATTTGTGCCAATCGTCGTATGGGGGGCTTGGCCACTTCTGATTGCCGTTTTTCTACTTGCCTATACAGCACTTTATGAAATTTTGAAGATGAACCGCATCCACATATTTTCCATACCTGGAATCTTGTCCATGGTGGCACTCTTCATCATCATGATGCCCCAGGAATCCTACATGCCACACATATCAGTTTTTCAGGTTGACCTGATCATCGTGATGGCGCTGTTGATGTTGAGTTTTACTGTCATCAGCAAAAACAGATTTTCGTTTGTGGACATGGGTTTTTGCGTGCTCGCTGTAGCTTATGTCGGCATCGGATTCATGTACTTCTATGAAACACGGGAAGCAGGCCTCATCTACATACTCTATGCACTGCTCATTGTCTGGGTGACGGATACTGGTGCATACTTATTCGGCAGAGCATTCGGCAGGCGTAAATTATGGCCGCAGATTAGTCCCAATAAGACGATAGAAGGATTTTTGGGAGGTATATTCTGCAGTGTCCTGCTCGGTCTATTGTTTTACTTCATGGGATGGATCGAAGGCGTACAAATTCTGCTCTTCCTATTGCTGACGATGATACTCAGTATGTTCGGCCAACTTGGAGATCTGGTTGAATCGGCCCTTAAGAGGCATTTTGACGTTAAAGACTCAGGTAGACTGCTTCCGGGACACGGTGGCGTCCTTGATCGCTTCGACAGCTTTATTTTTGTACTGCCCCTTATGAACATACTGCCTCTTATAACTTAAGATAGAACTGGGTGAAATTAAATGAAGACTATTTCAATATTAGGCGCTACAGGTTCAATAGGCACTCAAGCTTTGGACGTCATCGCCCAAAACCGCGAGCAATTCAAAATCGGCAGCATTTCTGTAGGCAGTAACATAAAAAAACTTGAAGAAATACTCGAGCAGTTTGAACCAAAGCTTGTGAGCGTCAAAGATGATTCCGACAGGCTGGTACTGGCACAGAAATATCCACATATAGAGTTCACTTCAGGGGCTCGGGGCCTCATTGAAGTTGTTTCGGATGATTCTGATATGGTTCTGACTGCAATCATGGGAAGCATCGGTCTGGAACCGACATTGCATGCGATAGAGCAGGGTAAAGACATTGCCTTGGCAAACAAGGAAACGCTTGTTGCAGCCGGCGAAATCGTCATGTCGAAAGCGAAAGCCAAAGGTGTGGCGATTATCCCTGTCGATTCTGAGCACTCAGCAGTTTTCCAGTGTCTGCGTGGTGAAAACCTACGTGAAGTGAAGAAGATCATCCTCACTGCAAGTGGCGGTTCATTCCGGGATCTGTCCCGAAGCGAATTGTCGGATGTCTCGCTTGAAGATGCACTGAATCATCCCAACTGGTCCATGGGCCAGAAAATCACCATCGATTCAGCGACGATGATGAATAAAGGGCTTGAAGTGATAGAGGCTAAATGGCTTTTTGATGTCGACATCAATCAGATTTCTACAATTCTCCATAAGGAGAGTACCATACACTCTATGGTTGAATTTATCGATAACAGCATCATGGCGCAAATAGGCACACCCGATATGCGGACAGCCATCCAATTCGCATTCAGTCATCCTCGAAGGATGCCGATGAACAACCCGATGGATTTTTCAGCCCTCAGCCAACTGAATTTCAAACCAATGGATCTGGACCGTTTCCGGATGCTTGCCTATGCGTATGAAGCAATGGAAGCTGGCGGCACGATGCCGGCAGTAATGAATGCTGCAAATGAATATGCTGTCGGACGCTTTTTGGATGGTGAAATTTCATTCACCGGAATAGAGGAAATCGTCAAATCCCGCATGGATGGCCATGCGGTCGTCGAAAATCCCGACCTGGAAACGATCCTGTACTATGATAAATTGTATAAAACAGATATGAGGTGATTGTATGACCGGCATTTTAGCTTTTATAGTAGTTTTTGGTGTGCTGGTTACAGTTCACGAACTTGGGCACCTCATTTTCGCCAAACGGGCAGGCATCATGTGTCCGGAGTTCGCCATAGGCATGGGACCTAAAATATTTTCCCACAAGTACAATGACACACTTTATACGGTGCGCCTTCTGCCGATCGGTGGATATGTCAGAATGGCCTCCGATGAGATGGAAATCAATCCACTCAACGCCGGTATGCGTGTCCAATTAAAGACTGATGAAGTAGACCGCATCAGCCATATAATACTTGATGATAAGCATAACTTCACGCAAGTCGAGGAAGTAGAAGTCATCCAGTCGGACATCACCAAAGAAATGTTCATCAAAGCTATACGCCTACATGACGGGGAAGAGGTCACCTATACATTTTCAGATGAAGCATATTTTGTTCAGAATTCCGAACTGGAGCGCATTGCCCCGAGAGCTGCGAGGTTTGAGTCCAAATCGGTGGGGCATCGCCTGATGACTTTGGCGGCGGGACCTTTGATGAACTTCGTATTGGCTTTTGCGTTGTTCACAGTGCTGTTCTACATCAATGGCAAGCCAGTGGAGGAGGCTGTTGTAGGCTTTGTAGCAGAAGATACACCGGCTGAAGAAGCGGGCCTGAAATCAGGTGATCATCTAAAAACGATCAACGGTCAGGAAGTGGACAGTTGGGAGCACATGTCGACCATCATCCAGCAAGAAGGCGAAACCGAACTCGACATAACGGTTGTGAATGATGGGGAATCACGTACTGTTGAAATGACACCGATAGTTGAAAAGACGGAACTTCCAGACGGTGAAACCAATGAAAGGCTGGTCATCGGAATAGGGGCCGAGATGGAGCGCGGCGTGATATCTCCAATATTATGGGGCGCCGAGCAGACATACGAAATGGGGACGCTCATATTCACGCTTGTAGTGCAGATGTTCATCAGCATTGCTGACGGGACCTTCTCCTTCGATATGTTGAACGGACCGGTCGGTATATATAAAGTGACTGAAGATGTAGCAGCCCAGGGCCTGATGACGCTTATGCGCTTTACTGCGATATTGAGTGTCAACCTGGGCATAATGAACCTGCTGCCGATACCCGCATTGGATGGGGGTCGGATATTATTCGTACTATACGAAGGGATATTCAAAAAACCTCTGAACAGGAGAGTTGAACTGAACATTCAGCTGATTGGTGTACTATTCTTGTTGATCGTAATGGTATTAGTAACTTGGAATGACATAAAAACATTTTTCCTTTAGGAGTGAACTGAATGAGACAATCTAGAATGTTTATACCAACAATGCGTGAAACCCCGCAAGATGCAGATAGCCTGAGCCATCGCCTGATGCTCAAGGCTGGCATGATCAAACAGATGGCCAGCGGTGTATACACATATCTGCCTATAACGAAACTGGTCTTGAACAATATCGAGCAGATCGTCAGAGAAGAGATGAACGCCATCGAAGGCGTAGAGATACACATGCCTGTACTGCATCCGAAGGAGCTTTGGCAGGAATCAGGCCGATGGGAAGCATACGGCAGTGAACTTATGCGGCTCGAAGACCGCCATGGTCGTGAATTTGCCCTTGGGCCTACGCACGAAGAGATTGTAACCGCTCTGTTGCGTGATGAACTCAAAAGCTATAAAAAACTGCCTCTTACAGTCTTTCAGATCCAGACGAAATTCAGGGATGAACTGCGTCCAAGATACGGCCTGTTGCGCGGACGTGAATTCATTATGAAGGACGCCTATTCATTCCATAGTAATGAGGATTCCCTAGACGAGAAATATCAGGACATGTATATGGCCTATTCCAAGATCTTTTCCCGGGTAGGACTTAATTACCGTGCTGTAGAGGCAGACTCAGGTGCGATAGGGGGCAGCCATACCCATGAATTCATGGCGCTCGCAGACATCGGGGAGGACACGATTGCCTATACTGAGGAAAGCAACTATGCGGCCAATATAGAAAAAGCAGGATGCCCGATACCAGAGGCAAAAACAGTGGAAAGTACTAATGAAATCGAAAAGGTAGCGACGCCTGACGTCAAGACATGCAGCGCTTTAGCTGATTTCCTTGATATCAAGCTTGAGGAGACCACCAAAACAATGATCATGAAGGTCGATGAGCGGTACGTCATGATACTGCTCAGGGGAGATCACGAGTTGAATGATGTCAAAGTCAAGACTCATTTTGCCACAGATGATATACGCTTTGCGACGGACGAAGAAATTAGGAGCCTGATGCAGGCCGACCCCGGCAGTCTGGGTCCTGTGGACGCAGGGATTGAAGTCTACCTTGACCATCAGGTGAAAAACATGCAGGATTACCCGACTGGTGCAAATGAGAGTGGATACCATTTCCTCAACGTCAACCATAAGCGCGACTTCGAGATTGGTGGTTATGGTGATTTCCGCTTGATCGTCGAAGGGGAAATGGCTCAGGACGGCAGTGGACCAGTGAAGTTCATGAAAGGCATAGAAGTGGGCCAAGTATTCAAATTGGGCACAAAATATTCTGAAGCGATGAACTTGAATGTGTTGGATGAGAATGGACGCAGTACACCTGTGCTCATGGGATGTTATGGCGTTGGGATCTCCAGGACCTTGTCGGCGATTGTTGAGAGCCACCATGATGAGCGCGGCATCATCTGGCCTAAGTCGGTGACGCCGTTCGATGTGCACATTGTCACTCCAAACCCTAAAGACAAAGAGGCTGAAGCGGTTGCAGAAGAATTGTATGCAACACTTGGTGCTGACTACCGGGTGCTGTACGATGACCGTAAGGAACGTGCCGGCGTCAAGTTTGCAGATTCCGATCTGATCGGTCTGCCGTTTAGGGTAGTAGTGGGACGCGATGCGAAAGAAGGCGTTGTAGAAATCAAACCGAGAAGCAGTGATGCATCCATCAATCTGCCGGTGGGCGAACTGAAACAATATCTTGAAGATAATTATTAACAGGGGGAGCGCGTAAATCATCGATTTACGCGCTCTTTACAGGAGTGTTGTAAGTGAAGGGAAAAGATCAGTTTAACATTCTGCTGAAGCAGGCAGGAATCAGTGGAAATAATAATTATTTAGCTACAGGAACCCTAAAGAAAGTAGTGTCAAATGATGCTGAGAGAGTCTGGGAGTTCCATGTCCATTTTGAAGAAATGATACCTGTCGCGCTCAGGAACATGATGGAAAAGAGCATAGAAACAGCTTTTTCCAATATAGCACGCACCCAATTGATCATCACGGCAGATCATTATACAGACAAAGATATAATCGATTACCTTGAATATGCGCTTGATTCCATCGGCATCAATCAAAACATCAAGTTTCAGCTGCTTAATTGTGACAAACAACTCAACGATGGGACGTTGATTTTTTCTGTCCAGAATGACATTGAAGTGGCCCATTTCAATAAAAATATAAATGGTAATCTGAAGAACGCCTATGTTGCCTGCGGCATGCCGATAGAAGGGATTGAATTCCGTAAGGATGCAGAGCTCGATTCGAGTCGGCGGACACAGCTTGAAGAACGCCTCAGAGAAGAGAAGACTGAATTGGTGCAGGGCTTCATAGAGCAGCAGAAGCATTTTGAAACGGATATGAAGAAGAAGCAGGAAGAGACCATCAAGCAGATCGGCAAAGCAATCACCATGAAAGACATCAGGCCACTTGAAACAGTTGTCGAAGAAGAGTTCAATGTAAAAGTTGAAGGCGTCATATTCGATAAGGAGGTACGTGAACTCCGGACAGGCCGTAAAATTCTTCAGTTGAAGCTAACCGATTATACGGACTCCATCGCCGCCAAAATGTTCTCGAGGCACGGCAAGGAAGATGAAGCAGTTTTTGAGGCGTTGGATAAAAATGATTGGGTGCTCATTGAAGGCAATGTCGAATATGACGAGTTCTCCAAAGATATGGTGCTTATGATCCGTAGCTTGAACGTCTTCAACAAGCCGGAGAAAAAGGACAACAGCACTGATAAGAGGGTAGAACTCCACCTCCATTCTGAAATGAGCCAGATGGATGGTTTGAGGAATATCGGAGAATATGTAAAACGGGCAAAAGATTATGGACATACAGCCATTGCCGTTACTGACCACAATAATGTGCAGGCTTTCCCCGACGCATATTATGCCGCAAAAGCCAACGGTTTGAAGATGATCTATGGGATGGAAGGGCTTCTTGTCGACGATGGGGCAGCGATTGCGTATAAACCGCAGGACATAGTACTCGATCAACATGAATATGTCGTATTCGACGTTGAGACGACCGGCCTGTCCTCCAAGTATGACCGTATCATCGAACTTGCAGGGGTTAAAGTTAAAAATGGCGAAATCATAGACCGTTTCGAAAGATTCAGCAACCCCAATGAACCGCTCACTGAGACCATCAAGGAAATCACCGGCATTACTGATGATATGCTGCAGGATGCGCCACCAATTTCAGAAGTGATCACCGATTTCAAGGAATGGGTGGGGGATGCGATATTCGTCGCCCATAACGCGAGCTTCGACATGGGCTTTATAGAGGCTGCATACAGTGAAGAAGGGCTTGCTCCATATACGAATGGCGTCATCGATACGCTTGAACTATCCCGTTCCATAAACAAGGACTTCAAGAAGCATGGTCTGAATATACTCGCCAAACGGTATAATGTCGAACTGACACAACACCACCGCGCAATATATGATGCCGAAGCGACCGCCTATATATTCATTAAGATGTTATCGCAGCTTAAAAAGGCAGGTATAGAGAACCATAACCATATCAATGAAAAGTTGGCTGATCAGGATTCCTATAAACGTGCGATGCCGACCCATGTAACAATCCTTGTAAAAAACCAGGAAGGCCTCAAAAATCTGTTCAAGATAGTATCACAGTCTTTGACAGATAACTTCTACAAGACGCCGCGCATCAGGAAACAGCTATTGGATAAATATCGGAGCGGTCTGCTCATCGGCAGTGCATGTGATTCAGGTGAAGTGTTCACTGCCATGATGCAGAAGTCATACGAGGCGGCAAAGAAGACAGCAGGTTTCTATGATTACCTCGAGATATTTCCAAAAGCACTCTACAGCAGACTGTTGGAGCGCGAAATTGTCCGCAGTGAGGCGACCTTGGAAGAAATCATCGAAAACATCATCAGATTGGGTAATGAACTTGATAAACCTGTTGTAGCCACCGGCAATACCCACTACCTGGATGAGTCGGATAAGCTGTGCCGGGATATCTTGGTGAAGAGCAATCCTGGGAACCCATTATCGAGAGGCAACTTGCCTGATGCACATTTCAGGACTACAGACGAGATGCTGGACGCTTTCTCATTCCTTGAAGAGACGGTGAAGCGGGAGGTCGTCATTGACGCACCAAACCGGATTGCCGATAGTATAGAAGAAGTTGTGCCCATCAAAGATAAACTCTACACACCGAATATAGAAGGGGCCAACGACCAAATTCGAGAACTCAGCTACAGCAATGCCCGTGCCCTATACGGTGAGGAGTTGCCGGAAATTGTTACAGACCGCCTTGAGAAAGAACTGGACAGCATCATCGGAAACGGTTTTGCCGTCATCTACCTCATCAGCCAGAAACTCGTCAAGAAGTCACTTGAAGACGGTTATCTGGTCGGTTCCCGCGGTTCAGTCGGTTCCAGTTTTGTCGCCACGATGACGGAAATCACTGAAGTGAACCCACTGCCACCGCACTATGTCTGCCCTAAATGCCGGACGAGTGAATTCTTTATGGATGGTAGTGTAAGCTCTGGTTATGATCTGCCTGACAAATCATGTGAAACTTGCAGTTCTCCTTTGATAAAGGAAGGACAGGATATTCCATTTGAAACCTTCCTTGGATTCAAGGGGGATAAGGTTCCGGATATCGACTTGAACTTCAGTGGGGATTATCAGCCTGTTGCCCACAACTATACAAAAGAACTATTTGGTGAAGACAAAGTGTTCAGGGCAGGTACCATCGGTACAGTTGCAGAGAAGACAGCATTCGGTTATGTAAAAGGCTATATGAATGATAATGGCCTCCATCGGAGGGGGGCTGAAATCGATCGCCTTGTACTGGGTTGCAGCGGTGTGAAGCGGACAACCGGACAGCACCCGGGCGGCATCATAGTCGTTCCGGATTATATGGATATATATGATTTTACGCCGATACAGTACCCGGCTGACGATGTGGAATCGGAATGGAAAACGACACACTTCGACTTCCATTCGATCCACGATAACCTCCTTAAGCTGGATATTCTGGGCCACGATGATCCGACCATGATACGCATGCTGCAGGATCTATCCGGCATCGATCCGAAGACGGTACCCGTTGACGATGAAGAGACGATGTCACTATTCAATTCACCGAAGGCACTCGGTATTTCTGAGGAAGATATACTCTGCCGTACAGGGACTCTTGGTGTACCGGAATTCGGTACTGGTTTCGTACGCCAGATGCTTGAGGATACGAGACCTTCGACATTCAGTGAACTCGTCCAGATATCCGGGCTATCCCACGGTACAGACGTTTGGCTCGGCAATGCGCAAGAGCTGATCAGAAACGGTACATGTGACTTGAAAAACGTCATCGGATGCCGTGATGACATCATGGTCTATTTGATGTATCAGGGGCTTGAGCCTTCGCTCGCCTTCAATATCATGGAGAAAGTCCGTAAAGGTAAAGGCTTGACCGAGGAACATGAAGCAGCGATGAAAGAACAGGGCGTGCCCGATTGGTACATCAGCTCCTGCAAGAAGATCAAATACATGTTCCCGAAAGCACACGCCTCCGCCTATGTTCTGATGGCGGTCAGGATCGCCTACTTTAAAGTGCACCATCCCCTTTATTATTATGCGAGCTACTTTACAGTCCGTGCTTCGGATTTCGATTTGCTGACGATGGTCAAGGATGGTACGACAATCAGACATAACGTCAAGGAAATGAACCAGAGGTTCCAGGAGCTCAGCAAAAAGGAAAAAGATACACTGGTAGTTCTTGAAATCACCAATGAGATGGTGCAGCGTGGCTACAAGATAAAACCGGTAAGTGTTGAGAAGTCGGACAGCTTTGAGTTCAAGATCGAAGACAACGCACTGATTCCGCCATTCATAGCTGTACCAGGGCTTGGTGCCGGAGTGGCGAAACGCATTGTGGAAGCGCGCGAGGACGAACCGTTCATCTCGAAAGAAGATTTGAATAAACGGGCCGGCGTGTCTCAGAAAGTAGTCGATTACCTGACTGAATTGGGCAGTCTCGATCATCTGCCAGACAAGGCACAGCTGTCGATTTTTGATATGTAGACTCAAGTTGCAGGCTAAAATGCACTGTGGTATAATAACTATGATATTAAATACCACGTTACGCGGAGAAGAACGGGCTAGCCCGTTCTTCTCTTAGTTTTGAAGGAGGGGAATGGGCAGTGAATCGCACTGAAAAGAATGTCTTGGAACATGCTCGACCAGTGGTTGTGGAGATGGGGTACAAACTCATTGAAGTGGAGTATGTCAAAGAAGGGAAAGACTACTTTCTGAGACTCTATCTTGATAAGAAAGGCGGCATCACCCTTGAGGATTGCGCCCAGGTGAGTGAAGTTTTGAGCGAGAAACTTGATGAATGGGAAATCATCCAAGGGGGATATTTCCTTGATGTCTCGTCACCAGGTGCAGAGCGCCCGATCGAGGATGACGAAGATCTGGAAATGACGCTGGAGCAGGGCATCTATGTAAAGACCTACCAGCAGATTGATGGGGAGAAGGAATGGACTGGAATATTGAAGGCCTATGATCCTACTTCCGTAACGATAGAATATAAAGTTAAAACACGTAAGAAAACAGTGACGATAGATCGAAGCAAAATCGCAACAATTCGAAAAGCGGTAATATTATGATTGGAGGCGCTTATTAGTGAACCAGGAGTTATTGAATGCGATAGACTACCTCGAGAAGGAAAAAAGCATTCCAAGGGAAGTGCTTGTAGAAACCATCGAGGCAGCTCTTTTGACAGCATATAAAAAGAATTACTCCCAGCATAAGAATGTTAAAGTCGACCTGAATATGGATAACGGTACATATATAGTGGTATCCAGAAAAGATGTAGTGGAGGAGGTTGAAGACCCGACTGGGGAAATCGACCTTGAAACAGCCCGCACCGTTAATCCGGCATATGAAGTCGGTGATCCGTATGATGAGGACGTCACGCCGAAGGATTTCAATAGAGTGGGCGCCCAAGCCGCCAAGCAGGCGGTCATGCAACGCCTGCGGGATGCTGAACGCGGCATCCTCTATAATGAATTCATCGATAAGGAAGATGAAGTCTTAACGGGTCTGATCGACCGTGTGGATCATCGTTTCGTCCACATCCAGTTGGGCAGGACTGATGCAGTTTTAAGTGAATCCGAAAGGATGCCGAATGAGACCTATCGTCCAAACGACAGGATTAAAGTCTACGTGAATAAAGTCGAACAGACTACTAAGGGTCCACAGATCTTCGTTTCACGGACACACCCGAACCTCCTTAAACGGCTGTTTGAAAAAGAAGTGCCAGAAATTTACGATGGCACAGTCGAGATTACCAGTGTAGCCAGGGAAGCTGGCGAACGGTCCAAAATAAGCGTTTATGCGAAGAATCCGGATGTCGATGCTGTAGGTTCATGTGTAGGCGCCCGGGGTGCACGTGTCGAAGCGATCGTCAATGAACTTTCAGGCGAAAAAATCGATATCGTCCTATGGGATGAAGACCCGAAAGTCTTCGTCAAAAATGCGCTCAGCCCTTCGCAGGTGATTGATGTAGTGGTTGATGAAGCGAACCAATCCACGATGGTCATCGTACCGGACAATCAACTTTCCCTGGCAATAGGCAAGCGTGGACAAAACGCACGTCTTGCAGCTAAACTGACAGGATGGAAGATCGATATCAAAAGTGAATCAGATGCCAGTGAAGAGGGCATCCTAGAATAGATGACGGGTGATTGTTATGAAAAGGAAAATACCTCTTAGAAAATGTATCCTGACCAATGAAATGCATCCTAAAAAAGAGTTGCTACGGATTGTTTCCACTAAAGAAGGCGAAGTGTTCGTCGATCCGGGTGGTAAAAAGAATGGCCGTGGCAGTTATGTAGTGAAAAACCTTGAGGCTGTCGAAAAGGCCAGGGAAAAAGAAGTGCTGGAAAACAGACTGGGCTTTGACAAGGAAACGCTTGCCCCAATCTATGATGAAATCATCCGGCTCATCTATAGGGAGGATATCCCTAAACGATGACGGACAGGTTATTGAATATGCTGGGTTTGGCAAAACGAGCCGGGAAACTGACGGCAGGCGAGGAAAAGACGCTGGAAAACATCCGTTCCAAAAAAGCGGAAGTGGTCTTTCTGGCTGCCGATGCCGGCGCAAACACAAGGAAAAAGATCCACGATAAGTGCAGGACATATGATATACCGCTGATCGATCATTACACCAATGAGTCCTTGAGCAACGCAACAGGTGCAGCCAACAGAGTTGTACTTTCAGTGACAGATCCAGGCTTCGGCAGAAAGATGTTGGAGCTTAAAGAGAAAGGAAAGTGATTCAATGAGTAAAATCAGAATTTACGAATACGCGAAGGCGCATGGAGTCGCAAGTAAAGTAATAATCGAATTCCTCCAAGCAAGAGGAATTGAAGTGAATAGCCATATGAAATCTCTTGAAGATAATGAAGTGGAAGTGCTCGATAAAGAATTTGGCAAAGCAAAAGGTACAGAAACCAAAAAAGCCGAAGAGCCTAAAAAGGATGCAAAAGCATCTACACAGAAAAAAGAGCAGGGCAACAGAAATAAGCCACGTGAAAACAAACCGAATCAAAGGCAACAGAGGAATAGGGCACCCGGTATACATGGGGGTAAAAGGCGTAAACAGAATAAGCCAACAGCTAAGCAACCTGAGCCTAAGAAAGAGCTGCCTAAAGAATTCAAGTACCAAGAAGGCATCACTGTCGGTGAACTTGCGGAGAAAATCGGTGTAGACGCATCTAAAATTGTAAAAGACCTCTTCATGGTCGGTGTTGTGACAAACATCAATCAGGCCTTGGATAATGAATCCGTTGAGCTGATAGCAAGTGAACATGGATTCACTGCCGAATTGGAAGTAGTCGTAGACAATACAGATCTTGAAAATTATTTCGATCTTGAAGGCGAAGAGTTGAATGAGGAGCGCCCAAGTGTCGTTACGATAATGGGCCACGTCGACCACGGTAAAACGACACTGCTCGACTCCATCCGCCACACTAAAGTGACAGCCGGAGAAGCTGGAGGCATCACTCAGCATATCGGTGCATACCAGATTGAGTCAGGCGGTAAGAAAATAACGTTCCTCGACACTCCTGGCCACGCAGCATTTACAACCATGCGTGCACGTGGTGCTCAAGTCACAGACATCACAATTCTTGTCGTAGCAGCTGATGATGGCGTCATGCCCCAGACAATTGAAGCCATCAACCATGCTAAAGCAGCTGAAGTGCCGATCATCGTGGCAGTCAATAAAGTCGATAAGCCAACGGCCAACCCGGACCGTGTCATGACAGAACTTGGTGAATATGGCCTCTATCCGGAAGATTGGGGCGGTGACACAATTTTCGTACCACTATCCGCCCTAAGCGGTGATGGCATCGAAGATCTTCTTGAAATGATTACTCTAGTCGGAGAAGTATCCGAGCTTAAGACAACAAGTGACCGTCCAGCCATCGGCACTGTAATCGAAGCTGAACTGGACAAGTCAAGAGGCCCTGCGGCTTCCCTATTGGTCCAGCACGGGACACTCAAAGTCGGTGATTCACTTGTCGTCGGCAGCACTTTCGGTAAAGTCAGAGCCATGGTTGATGACCTCGGCCGGCGCATCCAGGAAGCGGGTCCTTCGACACCTGTTGAAATCACTGGACTCAACGACGTGCCGGAGGCTGGCGACCGCTTTGTAGTCTTCAAAGACGACAAGACGGCGCGCAGCATCGGAGAGGCGCGCAGTGAAGAGAAGGTCATGAATGATCGCGAACAGACTTCAAAAGTAAGCCTTGAAAACCTGTTCGAACAGATGAAAGAAGGGGAGATGAAAGATCTCAACCTCATCATTAAAGGAGATGTGCAAGGTTCCGTTGAAGCACTGAGCGCTTCATTGATGAAAATTGATGTCGAAGGTGTCAATGTCCGTATCATCCATACAGGGGTTGGGGCAATCAATGAATCTGATGTCACCTTGGCTTCAGCTTCAAACGCCATCATCATCGGCTTCAATGTGCGCCCTGATGTCAATGCCAAGAAAGCGGCAGACCAGGAAAAAGTAGACCTCAGATTGCACCGTGTCATATACAGTGTCATTGAAGAAATCGAAACTGCGATGAAAGGTCTGCTCGACCCGATCTTTGAAGAAAAAGTAATCGGCAACGTCGAAGTCCGTCAAACCTTCAAAGTGTCCAAAGTGGGTACGATCGCAGGATCATACGTCACTGACGGTAAAATCACCCGCGATTCAGGTGTAAGAGTCATCAGAGAGGGTATAGTGGTCCATGAAGGCGAATTGGATACCCTCAAGCGTTATAAAGATGATGCCAAGGAAGTGACTGCAGGTTACGAATGCGGCATTACGATCAAGAATTTCAACGACCTTAAAGAGGGAGACCAGATCGAACCTTATATCATGGTTGAAATTGAAAGGTGATAACTTATGTCTAACAGACAAGAGCGAGTGGCTGAAGAAGTCAAGAAAGTCGTGAGCGAAGCGCTCCGGACGAAGGTTGCTGACCCGGATATAGGGATGGTGACGGTGACAGATGTTGAACTGACCAAAGAGATGGAAGTTGCGACTGTATACTTCACCTCACTCAACGATGACCGGGAAGCAGTACAGGCTGCACTCGGCCGAGCCAAAGGCCTGATCCGTTCGGAAGTGGCTAAGGAAATACCCATACGGAAGGCTCCTGAACTGGAGTTCAAGTATGATACTTCCATCGAGTATGGCAGCAAGATAGATGCACTGCTTAATGAAATAAAAGACAAATAAAACCTGGGGCCCCCCAGGTTTTTATTTATATACGGAGGTCTATACAACAATGCATGGTGTAATCCCGGTAAATAAGGACAAAGGACTGACCAGCCATGATGTGGTGATGCGTATGCGCAGAATCCTCGGCATGAAGAAAGTAGGACATACAGGGACGCTCGACCCTGAAGTGACTGGAGTGTTGCCCATCGTCGTCGGTGAGGGCACAAAACTGACTGAATACTTGCAGACAAAGAAAAAAAGCTACCGTGCGCGTGTGACTTTGGGCTATTCGACAGATACTGAAGATCAGACGGGACAGGTGGAGAACCGCAACGTGACTGACGGCATTACTGATGCAATGATCGATGAAGCGATAGTGACTTTCCAAGGAGATTATACGCAACGGGTGCCCAGGTATGCATCTGTCAAAATAAACGGAAAGAAACTGTATGAGTATGCACGTCAAGGCATAGAAGTGGAAAGGCCGTTAAGGACCGTCAGCATCTTTCAGATTTCACGTATAGGAACTATCGAGAGGGATAGTGGTCTCATCCACTTCGATATTGATGTAACGTGTTCGAAGGGGACCTATATACGTACATTGGCAGTAGACATTGGGAGAAGTCTCGAAACAGCGGCCCATATGTCTGCTCTGATCAGAACGGAATCATGCGGTATCACTTTGAATCAATCTGCAACCCTAGAGGAATTGAAGTCAGGGGATGCCGCAGCACATCTCATTCCAATCCGGAAGTTGATAGAAGAATTGCCGACTGTAGATATAGAAGATGAAAATTTCCTGAAAAAAATCCTGAATGGGCAAAAGGTGTATAAATCTGCTATTATGGAAATGGTAGAAGACAGGACTGACAAGGTTGTCTTCAGAAATGAAGGCAAAGTTATCGGCATCTACCATGACCATCCTGAAAAACAGGAAATGATGAAACCCTACAAAATGTTCAATTTATAAGAGGCGATGTAATGGAAACTATAAGATTGCACCATCCACAGGAAAAAGAAAATATGAATTTGCCGGCATCTGCTGCAGCTATCGGCTTTTT
This sequence comes from Salinicoccus jeotgali, assembly GCF_055379195.1. NCBI lineage: Bacteria > Bacillati > Bacillota > Bacilli > Caryophanales > Staphylococcaceae > Salinicoccus > Salinicoccus jeotgali. The sequence continues at coordinate 860,454 of NZ_AP043830.1, forward strand.
TGATGGGCTTCATAGAGGCCATCAGGATGTACTCGGCACGATGATCGCCAAAGCAGAAGAAAATGGTCTTAAGAAGGCCGTCATAACGTTCGACCCCCACCCATCGGTAGTATTGAATCCGAAAAAAAGACGGACGACCTATCTGACCCCGCTTGATGTCAAATTGGAGATGCTTGAGGATATGGGCGTGGATTATTGCTTTGTCATCAATTTTTCGAGCGCACTTGCGGGATTGTCCCCAGACACTTTCGTATTCCAGTACATAATCGACATGAATATCAAGGAAGTCATTGCAGGTTTCGATTTCACTTATGGTAGGTATGGTGCAGGAAACATCAGCACCCTATCTGAGTACGGGGCGTTCCATACGACAGGTGTTGAAAAACTGGCTGTCGATGGCGAAAAGATATCGACCACAAAGATCAGAAAAGATCTGCTTACGCATGAACTTGAAAGTGCCAATCATGCTTTAGGCCGTCCCTATGAGGTCAGAGGTGTAATCGTGCAAGGAGAGAAGAGGGGACGGACCATTGGCTTCCCGACTGCGAACATTGAGCCGGAGTACCGCTATCACCTACCTGCTAAAGGTGTGTACGCCGTGACGTTCAGGCTCGATAATGAGGAAACTGTATACAAGGGCGTCTGCAATGTAGGTGTCAAACCGACTTTCCACGATAACCTCGAGCGGGTGAGTGTAGAGGTGCACCTTTTTGATTTCGACCGCAGCGTCTACGGGGAAAATGCCACTGTACACTGGCATCATTTCATAAGAGAGGAAAGGAAATTCTCCGGAATCGATGAGCTCACTGATCATATATCCAGAGATAAACAAAAAGCGATTAAGCTGCTTGAAAACCTATAGCATTTAACGTATAATCTCATCTTTGACAGTGAAAACCGCCATGAGCACTGTGATTTCAGTGTTTATGGCGGTTTTAAATGACTCGAAAAAAGCGTACTATTTTGCTTTTTTGGTTTGTTTAAAAATTTTTTTCATATTTTTTTGAGTGACGATTTCCAAGTCAGTTCGGAAGCCGAATGCATCATGCAAAGCATCTGTAATTGTGGTTCGAGTATAGGCAGGTATGTATCCTTCGCCATCTAATTCTCGCATATTCATATTCCTCAAAGTACTGATTAATTCATGACATGTAAATCTTTCATCTAATTTTTTCTCTAAAATGCGATACATTAATAAAGATAGAAAACAAGTCAAAAAATGGACTTTTATGCGCGTTTCACGCTGTAAGTAAACGGGACGCGCCTGGAATTCACTTTTTAATATACGGAATGTCTCCTCAATCTCCCATCTCCTATAATTAATCTTGATGATCTCCTCCACAGAGGATTCCAGATTAGTACATACCGCGTAAAATCCATCATACATAGACTCCTCATCAATTTGAGCTTGATTCAGGGTTGCCTGTGTTTTGTCTGCTATTTCGCCATCATCTGTGACGTGTTTTGATTCAATGAAGCGCTTTGGATCATTTTGATTTGTTTTATTCAATGAACTTGGATGTTCCATTTTTTTCTTTGCGCGTTCTACCTGCTTTTCCCGAATTGATGACTGATACCTTTGATAAACAGGGGAGTATGTGACCATTAATTTCTGCTCTAATCCATTTTCTTTGATCCAGCGCTCTTTATAATACGTTTTCGTATCATTTTTGAGATGACGGATATCCTCTAAATTGATTTTTTTATGGCTTCCTGGTGTGCGCCAACCTTTGGGATCCAACGCCCATTCTTTCAAAAATTTCTTCAGCTTTTTAACCGATTGCGTGGTGACAAAGGCGCGTTTTCCTTTCGTATTATAGATTCGATTTTGATTGGATGAGAGACCGGCATCTGTACATACAATAAATTTAGAAAGGTCAAAGTCTTTTAAAATACGCCGTTCCAAAGGTTTCAGGGTAGTTTGTTCATTTCTATTTCCAGGTGTCATACTCAAAGCCAGCGGCAGTCCGGATCCATCCATGAACAGTCCCATTTGAACCAGAGGATTGGGTCGATTTTCTTTGGAACCCCCATATTGTTTGATCCCGTCTGCTTCCTCGATTTCAAAGAAAAAATTGGTGCAGTCATAATATAAAACTTGTGTGTTTCGATCCACCACTTGGCGGCTATTTTTATAGACCATTTCTTCGATGAAATCCGATTGTTCCGCAAGTATTTCAAGTGCCCGATAAATCTGATGGGATTGAAAATGCACTGGTTCAAGTAAGTCTTTCGCATGTTCAAATGTCCCTTTTTTAGAAGTCGGATGTAGAATACGTAAATACAAAAGACGTGATAGTATCTCATTGAGATCATATTCAAATTTATATTTTTGAGCGATTGTCTGACAGATTTTATCGAGTTTTAATTCGTAATACAGAGATTGTAAAAAAAGGTACCCCGAATGGAATAGTGTTTGTTTATTTAATTTGATTTGCTTGGTTGGACTATATTTGGCAATCACTTTATAGCTACTTTCTTTTTCTTCCTGCGTTAATTTTTTGGCGTATTCTTTTGCCCAGGTATAGGGATCAACATGAGGATGTTTTTCTAAAATGGCTTCATCGTTGCCTAAAGCTTCCACGATTTTTGAAGTTTTCTTTCCATTACGATACACATCCTTGATAACAGAATAAGACGTTGACCCTTTGGAAACACTTTTTTTAATGCGCACAAATATTCCTCCTTATACTGTTCCGATAGCTCTATTATACATTGGTACGAAATAGTACGCAATAATTTAAAGTGACATTTGACAAAAAAATAAAGCCACCAAAGGCTTTAAAGGCAATTTCTGCTTATGTAAGTGTCAAACTCCCGCGATTAAGCTGCTTGAAAACCTATAGCATTTAACGTATAATGAGCCAAGTGCCCTAATCTTGGCAGAGTGCAACTCCGGCATCTGCTCGGATAGCGGTGAACAATAAAAAAAGGAGGCGTTTTTAATGGCTATATCACAAGAACGCAAAAATGAACTGATACAAGAATACCGTACACACGAATCCGACACAGGATCTCCAGAAGTACAGATTGCAGTATTGACTGCTGAAATCACAACACTGAACGAACACCTGCGCATCCACAAGAAGGACCACCACTCAAGAAGAGGTCTTCTTAAAATGGTCGGCCGCAGGAAACATTTGCTGAACTACCTGCGTAAAAAAGACATACAGAGATACCGTGAACTCATCAAAAGACTCGGTCTCCGTCGCTAATAACAGCTTGAGCATATCCTTTGGATATGCTTTTTTTTATGTATATTCTCCATTAAAAGTGATATGATTGGATTAAGTAGCCTTACTAAGGAGAGAAGACAAATTATGACAGAAACAACGAAGAAAGTGTATGAAACAGAGTGGGGGGGACGCAAGCTGACAGTCGAATACGGCGAGCTTGCCAAACAAGCCAATGGTGCAGTGCTCATACGGTACGGCGAGACGGTCGTGCTTACCACCGCCACTGCTTCCAAGGAACCGAAAGATCTTCCTTTTTTCCCGCTGACAGTCGCATATGAGGAAAAGCTGTATGCTGCGGGTAAAATTCCTGGCGGATTCAACAAGCGTGAAGGTCGTCCAAGTGAGGAAGCGACACTCACAAGCCGCCTGATCGACCGTCCGATCAGACCGCTCTTCCCAGAAGGGTATAGGCATGACCTGCAAGTCATGTCCATAGTCCTCTCGGTAGACCCGGATGCTTCTCCTCAAATGGCGGCGATGCTTGGGTCATCCCTTGCACTTGGAGTCAGTGATATCCCCTTCAAGGGTCCTATAGCCGGAGTGACGATCGGCCGGATCGACGGGGAATTTATCATCAATCCATCGGTGGAGGAGCTTGATCGTTCTGACATCGACCTTCAAGTTGCCGGCACTAAGCATGCTGTCAACATGGTCGAAGCAGGCGCACGTGAAGTGTCTGAAGAGACGATGCTGAAAGCAATTATGTTCGGCCATGAAAGCATCAAGAAATTGGTCGCTTTCCAAGAAGAGATATTAGCGGAACTGGACATAGAGAAAACACCCTTTGAAGTACCGGAGCCGGACTTTGACCTGCAAAGCGACATGGAGGAGAAAGCGAAAACGATGGGTCTCTATGAAGCAATTCAGGATCCAGACAAAAAAGAGCGTGATGCGGCGATAAAAGCTGCCAAAGAGCGCATCCTAGAAACGCTGGATGAATCTGCCGAAGATTATGAAATCATTTACAAAGAAGCGGCTTCTATAGTAGAAACGCTCCTGAAGGATGAAGTGAGACGTCTCATCACAGAAGAGAAAATACGACCTGACGGCCGGCAACCATCTGAAATCCGTTCACTGGATTCACAGGCTGGCTTGCTGCCTCGTGCACACGGCTCAGGCTTATTCACCCGCGGCCAAACTCAAGCTTTATCCATATGTACGCTTGGCGCCCTTCGAGAACATCAGATTATAGATGGGCTCGGGGTCGACGAAAACAAACGTTTTATGCACCATTATAACTTCCCGAACTTCTCAGTAGGCGAAACTGGACCGATCAGAGGACCAGGTCGCCGCGAAATCGGTCATGGTGCACTTGGTGAACGTGCCCTTTATCAAGTGATACCGGATGAATCCGATTTTCCATACACAATCAGACTAGTGTCTGAAGTGCTGGAGTCCAACGGTTCAAGCTCACAGGCGTCAATCTGTGGCTCGACGCTTGCTCTGATGGATGCGGGTGTGCCTATAAAGGCGCCTGTGGCCGGCATTGCGATGGGGCTCGTCAAAAAGGACGATAACTACACAATCCTATCGGATATCCAGGGCATGGAAGATGCCCTTGGGGATATGGACTTCAAGGTTGCAGGTACAGAAAATGGCATTACAGCCATCCAAATGGACATTAAAATTGATGGACTGGATGAAGATATCCTGAGTGAGGCATTGGAGCAGGCAAGAGCAGGCCGTGCCGAAATTCTGGACAACATGCTTGCAACGTTAAGCGAACCACGTCAGGAGTTGAGCAAGTATGCTCCAAAAGTTGAAGTCATGCATATCAAGCCGGATAAGATCCGTGATGTGATCGGGCCAGGTGGTAAAAAAATCAATGAAATAATTGATGAAACCGGCGTCAAACTCGATATTGAGCAGGACGGAACGGTGCTGATCGGACATAGCGACCCTGAGATGATAGAGCGGACTAAAGAAATCATCAGAGAACTGACACGCGTTGCAGAAGTCGGTGAAGTCTACATGGGCGAAGTGAAACGCATTGAAAAGTTTGGGGCTTTTGTCGAACTGTTCAAAGGCAAAGATGCGCTTGTCCATATTTCACAGCTTGATACCAAACGCGTCGGCAAAGTGGAGGATGTCGTTAAGATGGGCGACAAATTCCTTGTGAAAGTAACGGAAATCGATAAACAGGGCCGCGTCAACGCGTCCCGCAAGGCACTGCTCGAAGATAACAAAGGAGAGTAACCGAATTGATTTTTAATAAAGTAGATATAAATGATTTGGAACATGAAGCCACCGGTCAACTGAGGATTAAAGATGACGATGGGGTGAAGATCATATTTACAGATCTGGCACTTGGCAACAAGCTTAGGGAGTTCCATACCAAAGATAAGCCAATCGACCATCTCATTCTGAAAAACAGCGATGAAACGCGCTATGATACAAAGAACGTAAAAGTATCCCATATCACAATAGATGGGAAGTTCTACCATGCCACATTCAAGTAGGCTATAGGAGGAAATATTTTGAACGGAGCTAAACAAGAAGCGAACACGGAAGCTAAAGTGAAAATCATACCACTCGGCGGTGTCGGTGAGATAGCCAAAAATATGTACGTCGTTGAAGTTGATGACGAAATGTTCATACTCGATGCAGGGTTGATGTTTCCGGAAGATGAAATGCTCGGTGTAGACATCGTCATTCCGGATATCACCTATGTACAAGAGAACAAACATAAGCTGAAAGGAATCTTCCTATCCCATGGGCACGAAGATTCCATCGGCGCAATACCGTATATCGTCGGGTCTTTAAACGCCCCAATTTATGGTTCCAAGTTAACCTTGGCGCTTGTAAAAGATCGTCTGAGGGCTAAAGGCGTCAATAAGAAAATCAAGTTCCATACGATAAACAGCCAATCACGCATGAAATTCAAAAATGCGGAAATGGTGTTTTTCGAAACAAGCCACAGCATCCCGGATTCATATGGGGTCAGTATAGAGACTAAATACGGTTCAATCGTCTATACTGGAGAATTCAAATTCGATCAGAGTTTGACGGGGGATTACAGCTACAATATGGGTAAGATGTACGATATTGCGAAAAAAGATGTGCTCGCTCTGATCAGTGATTCTACGGAAGCGGAAAAACGCGGCTATAACACACCAGAAAATGTGATTGAAGAACACATACTGGATGGATTTGCACGTGCACGAGGCAGAATCATCGTCTCCTGCTATGCTTCAAACTTTGTCCGTATACAACAAGTGCTGACGAATGCCGCAAAAAACCGCCGCAAGGTCTCTTTCCTCGGCCGCACATTGGAAAATTCCTTCAAGGTGGCCCGGAATCTTGGTTACTTCGATATCCCTGAAGGTCTTCTCGTGCCAAGCCATGAGATAGAAGACTACCCGGATAACGAAGTGGTCATCATCGCAACCGGTTCCCAAGGTGAACCGATTGAGGCATTGGGTACGATGTCCCGTGGCCAGCATGAAGTGACTAACATAAAAGAAGGGGATATCGTCTATATACTGACGACACCATCTTCCAATATGGAAGTGGTGCTGTACAGTACGATGAACGAACTGGTGAAGGCTGGTGCTGAAATAGCCACCCCGGAACAGAACATCCACGCTTCTGGCCATGGCTTGAGCGAAGAGCTGAAGATGATGCTTAATGTCATGAAACCGAAGCATTTCATCCCGGTCCAAGGTGAGTTCAAAATGCAGATTGCCCATGCAAAACTCGCCGCTGAAACCGGTGTCGCACCAGAGAATATATTCCTTCTCGAAAAAGGTGATGTCGTCAGCTACGACGGTAAACAGATGATCAGTGCGAATAAGGTGACTGCCGGCAATGTATTGATTGATGGCAGTGGCGTCGGCGATGTGGGTAACATTGTACTTCGTGATCGACGACTTTTAAGTGAAGATGGCATCTTCATAGCCGTAGTGACGATAGATCCCAAAAAACGGCAGATCATGGCCGGTCCGGAGATCCAATCCAGAGGCTTCGTCTACGTGAAGGAAAGTGAAGATCTTCTTAAGGAAGCGGAAGAACGCGTCCATAAGATCGTCTTGGATGCCCTTGATGAGAAGAAGATTGAGTGGAGTACATTAAAACAGAGCATACGAGATGATCTCGGTAAGCATCTGTATGATAGTACAAAACGCCGTCCGATGATCATCCCGATAATATCTGAAATATAAACCATCAATGAGACTGCCAGTTTTGGCAGTCTCATTGTAAATAGGGGGGAATGTCCATGGCCAGAAAGCCAAACAGAACTAAAAAGGCGGGTAGGGCCGTAAGAAAGAAAAAAGACAATAGAAGCTATTACTCCATTTCGGCATTTATCCTCATCGTACTTCTATTCATCACACTGTTCCAACTCGGCGCTGTAGGTACATATTTGGATGCTTTGTTTGCTTATCTTTTCGGAACGAGCCGGTACTTTACATACCTGATGCTGTTTCTTATGAGCATCTACTTGGCAGCAGAACAGAAATTGCCGCTTACACGCCGTATGGGGGGATACTTGCTGCTCCAATTCGGTCTGTTATTTTTATTCCATTCGCTACTGTATATTGTAGACAGGGCGAGCATTGAGAACTTCTATACTTTCAATGATACTCTGGAAACCATTCAAGTAGAGGGCATCCTGCATTTCTTCGGAGGTGGGATTATAGGGCAGATATTATTTGCCTTCTCTTCGACGGGCATTTCCCTGGTGGGAACTCTGTTGCTCGGCCTGATCTTCTTGTATTTCAGCTACTTGATGATCACTTCAAAAGATATCGAGCAATCCCTCTCCAACGATCTGGTCAAAACATCCAAAATGCTGAAAGCCACTGCCGAGAGGACTGCAGTGGGCATCGCACGCCTGTTCTCATTTGCTGTAGATCTGATTCAGAAAGGGTACAGCAAGCTGACCGACAAGCGTATCCAGAGCACTGGTCGACAGGCCAATAAATATGAAGGTGCAAAAGGTAAAGCAAAACCGCAGACGGAAACAAAACAAAGACCGAGACAACTGGAAGACTTCAGCGCCGATGAATCAATCATTGAGACCATGCATGAATACGAACATCAAGAAACCCAATCAGATGCTACAGATTCCGACAACAGCCACAATCAGCCAAAACCTTATGATGAAACAAAAGAGAAGGCTGCAACCTCACAGGAGGATTGGAGCAGAAAAGAACAGGATGTTTCAGAAGAAAGTGATGCTGAAGCGGAGGGTGATGGTGACTCTGATATTTCAACCTTCGACGACGATGAATTGGATCAATTGAAGCAGTATGAACTCCCTTCAATAACGATGTTGAAGGATGCGGAAGTATCAGAGACCGTAAGCAACAAAGAAGTCCTGAAACAAGGCAGGGTTTTGGAAGATACGCTGAAAAACTTCGGAGTCAATGCTAAAGTTTCAAAAATCCGTATCGGCCCAGCTGTGACCCAGTTTGAAATACAGCCGGACATCGGTGTGAAAGTCAGCAAGATCATCAATCTGCAAAATGATATCGCACTCAGCCTTGCTGCCAAGGATATAAGGATTGAAGCTCCGATACCCGGTAAATCGGCAGTTGGTATAGAAGTACCTAATTCTGTGATCAGCATGGTGACGCTGCGTGAAGTACTAAAACGTAAGACTTCCGATAATCCGCTGGAAGTGGCACTCGGGAAAGACATCTCAGGGAGTCCGGTCATGGCTGAACTCAATAAGATGCCCCACTTGCTGGTCGCAGGTGCGACGGGCAGTGGTAAATCAGTTTGCATAAACGGTATCATCCTGAGCATCTTGATGAACGCCAAACCACATGAAGTGAAATTGATGATGATCGACCCGAAGATGGTGGAGTTGAATGTCTATAACGGCATACCGCATCTATTGAGTCCGGTCGTAACGAATCCTCAAAAGGCTAGTGACGCCCTGAATCGGATCGTCAGCGAAATGGAACGGAGATATGATTTATTTTCCCATTCCAACACACGCAATATCGAGGCGTATAACCAATATCTGGAGCGTGAAAGCGAGACTCCGGAGAAGGTCCAGAAACTGCCTTATATCGTGGTTATCATTGATGAGTTGGCAGATCTTATGATGGTCGCCTCCAAAGAGGTTGAAGCTGCGATCACGCGCATCGCCCAGATGGCACGTGCAGCCGGCATCCACCTCATCATCGCAACCCAGAGGCCATCGGTCGACGTCATTACCGGTATCATCAAAGCGAATATACCGTCAAGGATTGCCTTTAGTGTAAGTTCACAGACTGATTCGAGAACCATCCTCGATTCGCAAGGGGCCGAAAAACTGTTGGGCCGTGGCGATATGCTGTATCTGCCTTCAGGGAAATCGAAACCAACACGTGTCCAGGGTGCTTTCCTCTCAGATGGCGAAGTTGGGGACATCGTACACTTCATTACAAGCCAGATGAAGGCCAACTATGAGAAATCGATCATGAATCAACCAGTACAGAAGGAACAAAAAGAATCTGAAGATGAACTCTATCCAGATGCCAAATGGTTTGTAATAGAGCAACAGCGTGCCAGCGCATCACTGCTCCAGCGTCAGTTCAGAGTCGGCTACAACAGGGCCGCAAGGCTGATTGATGATCTTGAAGGAAATGGTGTCATCGGCCCGAGCAGTGGCAGCAAGCCGCGTAATGTACTTATACAGAATGAAGAATAGGGAGTTTTCCATGTATACAGTGAATAAGAATCTATTGAATAATGTGCCATCAGTAATCGTAGAAACCGACAAATTCAAGACCATCACCATCCAACTGGTCTTCAGAAGCATATCAGAGCGTGAACGGGTGACGAAGCGGAATCTTCTTTCCCGCATGATGATAAAGCGGACCGACACTTTTTTAAAGGAAGCGGATCTCTTGAACTACCTCGCCCATCATTATGGTGCCCATCTCACCTCCAACACAGGACGAAAAGGGAGAGACCATACAGTAACCATCGGAATGGAGTTAGTGAACGATAAATTCATCTATGAAGATATGGATATCGTCGGCGAGATGTGCAAACTCCTAAACGAAGTATTGCGGTCGCCATTCAATTATGATGCGTCCGACGAGGACTTCTTCAATAAGGAGAAACGCCTGTACCGCAATCGTCTGAAAAGTATGAAGGACAATCGTGCCCAGGCAAGCTTCCAGGCCATGGTCAATCTAATGTTTGAAGAGGAGGACTACAAGTACTTTTCGTTTGGTGTCCTTGAAGATGTTGAATCCCTTACACTTGAAGATATCAAAGAAGAACATGCCCGCATGATGGCTGAAGATGAACTGAAGATTCTTGCAGTCGGAGCGGTAGATGAAGATATAGAAGATAAGCTTAACAAGATCCATCAGCGCGGAGCGCTCGTGGAACTCAAGCATCAGCCTTATCCGAACAAGACAATTGAACAGGTAAAGAGAGAAACGGACGCCCAAAAGATTGAACAGGCTAAACTGAACATGGGCTTCCGCGTTTCAGACCTGGATCTTCAGGAGAGGATGGCATTCAACGTCATGAATCAGATGTTCGGCGGTTCTGCCTCCTCACTGCTTTTCCAGAATATACGGGAGAAAATGAGCCTTGCCTATCAGATAAGCTCCCAAATCGACGTCCGTAACGGGTATATGTTCGTCATGGGTGGCGTAGATCCTAAAAATGTCAAAAAAGCCGAGTCCGCCATTCTGCGAGAACTCGAGACTCTGCAGCAGGGAGAATTCGATGATGAATTCGTAGAGGAAGTGAAACGTATGATGCGGGTCAACAGAAAAGAAGTGATGGATAAACCGAAAGGCCTGTTGGCGTTGGAGTACAATCGCATGCTTCAGGATGAGCACTCCTCTTCGTGGGAGGAACGTCTGGCGGCGGTTGATAGTGCCATGATAGCCGATGTCAGCAAAAGGGTTGCACTGGACACGGTCTATGTACTTACAAGGAGTGAAGAAGATGAACAAAATTGATTATCCGAAAATAGATGAGCAGGTCTACAAGCACGAGTGTGCCAATGGCCTGACTGTATTTATCATACCTAAACCAGGCTACAGCAAAAAGTTTGCAACATATACGACGAAATATGGTTCCATGGATGATCATTTCATCGTAGGTGGGGAAGAGTATAGAGTGCCGGACGGTATTGCCCATTTCCTTGAACATAAAATGTTCGAAAAGGAGGATGGTGATGTCTTCAATCTATTCTCCAAATGCGGTGCCAATGCTAATGCCTTCACTTCCTATGATCGCACGTCCTATCTTTTCAGTGCTACAGAATCATTCGATCAGAATCTGAAGCTGCTCATGGACATGGTTGAGCAGCCTTACTTCACTGAAGAGACAGTCGAAAAGGAAGTCGGCATCATCAATGAAGAGATCAAGATGTACCAGGATAATCCAGGATACAGGCTCTACTTTGAAACCCTCAATCAGATGTATCACAACTTGCCGGTCAAAGTCGATATAGCAGGTACTGAGGCATCAATCAGTAAGATTACCGCAGACCATCTCTTTTTATGCCACAAGACATTCTACCATCCTTCCAATATGGTGATGATACTCGTCGGTGATTTTGACATAGATGGATTAATCGATTATATTGATGCGCATCAGAATCGCCGGGAGATCGACCCACTCCCTAAACTTGAGAGGGTGCTCCCTTTGGAGCCTAGGGAGATCGTCAAGCGTAAAAACACATTGAAGATGGATGTTGAAGAAACCAAATCAATGATCGGCTTTAAGTACCATCAGGAAGATGACGACACCGAAAATCGCCTTAAGCGCGATCTGTCGATGATGTTCGCATTGGATATGGTCTTTGGGGAACAGTCAGATTTCTATTATGAGCTTATGGATAAAGGGCTCATAGACGATTCGTTCAATTTCAGCCACATTGAAGAAAGTGATTTTTCCCATGCCCTTTTCGCTACGAATACTGAAGAGCCAGATGCATTTGCTGCAGAAATCCGCAATATCATCGAATCGGTCAAAATGGGTGGCTTCTTTACAGAAGAGAAACTCATGAACCAGAAAAGGGAAGTGATAGGCGATTATCTGGCCAGCTTGAATTCTCCGGAGTATATCGCAAACCAATATACAAAATATTACCTGGATGGCTATGACCTCTACAAATTGCTTGAAGTAATCGAAGAAATCACCATCCAGGAAGTGGAGACCCACTTTATCGATGTCATGGATCCCGAATACATGGTAGAGTGTATATTGAAACGTGATGTCTAGATATGTCATAGTAGGCAGCACCGGAGATATCGGCAAAAAGCTCCATGAGCAGCTGTCGACTGAAGAGACCATCACTTTTTCCAGAGAGAAAGAGCCGGAATATGAAAGCACCCACCATTTCCTTGATCTTAGCCATGCGCAGGATAAGACGGTCATTGAAGGTTTCTTCAACGGGGTGGATGGCATTGATGGATTGATATGGTGTCCGGGGTATAGCTTATTCAGCCTGGTCCAGGACACCGCCCTCGATGAAGTCGACGCCCAGTACAACATATCCATTCGTAATCTTGTCGCCTTCATACAAGTGCTGCTGCCGAAACTCAGAAGAAAAAAAGGCAGAATCATCGTCATCACTTCCATCTGGGGGCGGCACGGAGCCAGTTATGAAAGTATATATGCTTCCATGAAAGGGGCTCAGGAAGCACTCATCAAATCTTTGGCGAAAGAATTGGCCCCAACCGGTGTAACGGTGAACGGAGTGGCACCAGGGATAGTTGAAGGTTCGATGACAGCACTACTTTCAGAGGCCGACCAGCACCATCTGCTGGAAGAACTGCCGCAGGCCTGCTACGTAAAACCAGCAGAAGTGATGCATGCTGTACAGTATCTGCTGCATGAAAATGCCCAATCTGTAACCGGTGAAATAATGAATGTTAACGGGGGATGGTATACATGAGTTCTACAGACAGCAATAAGACGAGATACCCAGAACGAAATATCGAACAATATATGGAATATGAAATCATCAATAACCGGCCAGGGCTGCTTGGGGATATCTCATCCCTACTCGGCAACCTCGGAATCAGCATCGACACCATAAATGGGGTAGAGAATGAAAGACGGGGTTTGCTGATCCGCACGGATGAGCTGAACAAATTGAAGCGTTTTGAACTGATGAGTGCGTATATCGACGACATCAATATTCTTAAAATAAGGAAGCCTCAAGTAAGGGATCGTCTGGCAGTACGGCATGGCCGCTTCATCAAAAGGGCCGAAGATGACAAGAAGATTTTCCGTTTCACACGGGAAGAGATCGGGATACTTGTCGATTTCCTGGCCGAACTGTTTAAGGAAGACGGTCATAAAATGATCGGCGTCCGAGGTATGCCCCGCGTCGGTAAAACGGAATCCATTGTTGCAGCCAGTGTGACCGCGAAGAAAAAATGGCTTTTCCTATCTTCGACCTTGATCAAGCAGACGGAGCGCACAACTCTCATTAAAGGGGAGTACGACCAGAGTAATGTCTTCATCATCGATGGTGCGGTTACGAACAAATCGACCAATGAAGAGCATAAAAGCCTCATCAGGGAAGTGATGCGCTTCCCGGCTGTAAAGGTCATAGAGCATCCGGATCTGTTTGTGGACGGCATGAATTATACTCTTGCCGATTATGACTACATCATAGAGCTTAGGGAAGATGAAGATCAGGAGATAACCTATGAAAAACATCAGAAACAACACTGGTTCCAAGATGAAGATATGAGCTTCTTCGGCGGGATGTAGGGAGGTTGCCATGAAACTTGGTACTTATTTAAAGGATAAAAGAGAAAAGGCAGGCATCACCCTGAAGGAGATGCAGGAGAAGTCGGGACTCAGGAAAGATATCATCCATATTATAGAAGCGGGGGACTTAAATGCCTTGCCAGAACCTAGACATGCAGAGTTCCTCATTCAACAATATGCAGATGCAGTTGGCTTGGACCATGATAAGCTAAAGGAGCGCTTCGCCAGTGACCTACCCGACGATGGTGATCTGAATGAGAAAAGAAGAAGCCATCCTGACGATGAGGAATATAAATATTTCAAGAGGACAATCATCGGATTCCTTGGCATCATTCTAAGCTTGTTTATAATTTGGATGGTCCTACTGCAGATTGGTTCTGAGGCGGATGTGTTTGAAGAGAAGCCAATCTACGATTTCGATGAAAAGACTGCCGCATCCAAAGAGCCTGAGGAAAATTCTGAAGAAGAGAAGGATACCGTTGATGAATCAAGTACGGAGGAGGCTACTGAAGAGGAGGACGAAACAGATGATGCGCAATCAACATCCGATTATACCTTCAACAGTTCAGATGGCGCCACCTTCTACTATGATATCAAAGTGTCTTCCCCCCTTGTGATTGGTCTATCTGGAGAGACGCCATCCTGGGTGACGCTGACGGATGACGCAGGCAATAATTATGCCTATGAGACATTATCCGAGGGAGAATTTGAAATCTCTGAAGAAGCCAATGTGCTGTATCTCACTTTAGGCGATGCAACGAATTTCAATGTGGAAATCGATGGAGAACGTCTGCAGAACCCTAAGCAGGGAGATGCGGTCACCGTATATTACGAATTCAATCTGATAAAGGAGTAGTATAATGAATATACCCAATCAGCTCACCGTCTTCAGAGTCATACTCATCCCAATCTTCCTCATTTTCATACTGATAGATTTCGGTTGGGGCAGCATTCAGGTCCTGGGCGGCGAGGAAGTTTCACTCAGCAGGTTCATTGCAGCGATAATATTCGTTATAGCCGCGCTGACGGATTTTCTTGATGGTTATCTTGCGAGGAAATGGAACCTGATCACCAATATGGGGAAATTCCTTGATCCATTAGCAGATAAATTGCTCGTTACTACAGGATTGATCGTCCTGGTAGAGCTGCAAGTGATATCTTCGTGGATCGCAGTCATCATAATAGCAAGAGAGTTCGCTGTAACCGGCCTAAGACTGCTTCAGATAGAGCAGGGTTATGTAAGTGCAGCGGGGCAACTTGGTAAGATAAAGACCGTATTCCAGATGATTGCCCTTGTAATGTTGCTTTTTGGTGATATGTTTACAGAATATACGCCATTTTCCCTTGGTATGACAGCAATGTACATCGCCGTCTTCTTCACCATCCTGTCTGGCGTCGAGTATTTCTACAAAGGCCGTGCGGTATTCAGTGGCAATGAAAAATGATGGCTGCAGCCCTTGTAGACTGTTATCAGCAATCTGAGCAGATGAATCTACAATACTCAATATACCGGGGATATTTGTGCAGAATCCGATGACTCACATACGAATATATGTTCGCATGGATTCGTGGATTATGTTATAATATATTATGAAATGAATTAATGGAGGGTAATTATGGACGAGAGACAAAAAGCGATAGATACAGTGATAAAAAATATGGAAAAGTCATTCGGCAAAGGCGCGGTCATGAAACTTGGGGACGATGCGGGACGCAAAGTGTCAACGGTTTCCTCAGGTTCCATCACACTGGATAAAGCACTTGGTGTAGGTGGCTACCCGAAAGGAAGAATCATAGAAATCTATGGTCCGGAATCTTCCGGTAAAACTACAGTGGCACTCCATGCCATTGCAGAAGCTCAAAAAAATGGCGGCATTGCAGCATTTATAGATGCTGAACACGCCTTGGATCCTGACTACGCCCAAAATCTCGGAGTCGATATAGAAAACTTGTATCTATCACAACCGGACACGGGGGAACAGGCCCTTGAAATAACGGAGGCATTCGTCAGAAGTGGCGCTGTTGACATAGTAGTCGTCGACTCGGTTGCGGCGTTGACGCCTAAAGCTGAAATTGAAGGCGAGATGGGTGACGCGCACGTGGGACTGCAGGCGCGCCTGATGTCCCAGGCGCTGAGAAAACTCTCCGGCGCCATTTCGAAAAGTAATACCACAGCGATGTTCATCAACCAGATCCGTGAAAAAGTCGGTGTCATGTTCGGTAATCCTGAAACGACATCAGGCGGCCGGGCACTTAAATTCTACAGTTCTGTCCGTCTGGAAGTAAGGCGTGCCGAACAGCTGAAGCTTGGTCAGGAGATTGTAGGTAACCGCACTAAGATCAAAGTTGTGAAAAACAAGGTCGCACCTCCTTTCCGTGTTGCAGAAGTCGATATAATGTATGGTAAAGGCATTTCAAAAACAGGCGAGATGATCGATCTTGGTGTCGAGTACGACATTGTAGAGAAAAGCGGTGCTTGGTATTCCTACGAAGGGGAGCGCCTTGGTCAAGGTAAAGAAAACGCCAAGGAACACCTTACGAATAATCCTGCCACCCTTGATGAGATTGAAAGGAAATTGCGTTCTGCACTTGGCTTTGGGGGCGAAGCTAAGGAAGAGGAAATCGAAGAGCCGGCAGAAGAAACCCTTTTTGAAGAAGATGAATCATAAAAAAACAAGCCTTCACAGAGCGCAAGTATCGGGATGCTAAATTGATATTCCTGGTGCTTGCGTTTTCGTATGATTATCTTTAGAATTGAATCTATATAATATTTGTTTCAATGTATTATATAATTGAGGAATAGAGCTTGTAGGAGAGGTGTTTATTATGGACATGATAGACATTTTCTTAATCTTGCTCGGTATTTTTCTAGGTGTTGTAATCGGATATTTTATTGTAAAAAATATTTTGACCAAAAAGCAGCAGGAGGCGCGTGTTTCCGCAGAACATATTATCAGTGAAGCGAATAAGCAGGCGGAGAACCTCAAAAAAGAGAAGTTGCTTGAGGCAAAAGAAGAGAACCAGAATCTCAAGGATGCATTTGAACGTGAATCCACTGAGAAGAAAGAGGAACTCAGATCTCAAGAATCCAGGCTTTTGAATAGAGAACAAGTGCTTGACAGAAAAAGTGAAGTGCTTGATAAAAAAGACGAAGCTCTGGAAGTGAAGGAAGCTAAAATTGAAGAAAAGCAGCAAATGGTTGATGCCGAGGATCAGAAGATTAAAGAAATTATCAGTCGACATGAAGAAGAACTGACCCGCATCTCCGGGCTCACCCGTGAAGAGGCACGCAAAGAAATTTTCGACGACGTGGAGCGTGAACTGTCACATGACATGGCTGTCATGGTCAAGGAGAAAGAGAACGAGATGAAGCTTGATGTGGATAAGAAGGCAAAAGAACTTCTTGCATCCACCGCCCAGCGTTACGCTGCGGAATATACGAGCGAATCGACAGTATCAGTAGTAACTCTGCCGAATGATGAAATGAAAGGCAGGATCATCGGCCGTGAAGGGCGCAACATCCGGACGCTTGAAACGCTGACGGGTGTCGATCTCATAATCGATGACACGCCTGAAGCAGTCATCCTCTCAGGATTCGATCCGATTCGTAGGGCCATCGCCAAAAATGCATTGGAAGCCCTTGTACAGGACGGTAGGATCCATCCAGGCCGCATCGAAGAGATGGTCGATAAGGCGAGACGCAACATGGAGACGAGCATTCGTGATGCAGGTGAGGCAGCTGCATTCGAACTGGATATCCACAATCTCCATCCAGAGCTTATCAAGCACCTTGGCAAGATGAAATATCGACTCAGTTATGGACAGAATGTGCTTAAGCACTCTGTTGAGGTGGGTTATCTTGCAGGTATGCTTGCCAGCGAATTGGGAGAAGATGTCCAGCTCGCCAAACGTGCCGGCCTGCTGCATGATATCGGCAAGGCCATCGACCACGAAATGGACGGCAGCCACGTTGAAATTGGCGTTCAGCTCGGAAAGCGTTATAAGGAACCTGACACAGTCATCAATGCCATCCACTCCCATCATGGTGATGTGGAACCGACAAGCATCATTTCAATCCTTGTCGCTGCAGCGGATGCACTGAGTGCTGCACGCCCGGGTGCACGTAGAGAAACACTTGAGAACTATGTCAAACGCCTTGAAAGGCTTGAATCGATTGCAGAAGGCTATGAGGGCGTTGAAAAGACATTCGCCATTCAAGCTGGTCGTGAAATCCGGGTGATGGTGAAACCGGATGAATTGGATGACTTGAAAGCACACCGTCTAGCGCGGGACATCAAGAAGCAGATTGAAGAAGAACTTCAATATCCAGGACACATCAAAGTAACGGTCGTCCGTGAAATGCGAGCAGTCGAGTATGCAAAATAAAGAGGCCAGCAGGCATGCCTGCTGGTCTTTTCTATTACCATGACCAAAAATATAAAATGGATTAAAGGATGGATCTATAATGCGAATACTATTCATTGGAGATATTGTGGGAAAAGTAGGGCGACGGATGCTGAATGCGCACCTGCTTGATCTAAAAAGGCAGCATGGCGCTCAAGTGGCCATTGTGAATGGTGAAAATGCCGCGCATGGCAAAGGTATTACCGAGAAGATATATAAGGAATTATTGACGGCGGGTGCTGATTTCATTACTTTAGGCAATCATGCATTCGCCAAAAGGGAAATCTACCCATTTCTTGAGGGTGATGTGCGTATGGTACGTCCGGCAAACTTTCCGGAAGGTGCCCCGGGCAAAGGACACGGAGTCATCAACGTGAACGGTAAGATGCTTCAGATCATCAATCTCCAGGCCAGAAGCTTCATGGATCCGATAGACTGTCCATTCAAAAAGGCGGATGAAATACTGAAACATTCGGAAGCGGATGAGATATTCGTCGATTTCCATAGTGAGACGACAAGTGAGAGCCTCGCCATGGGACATTACCTGGACGGCAGGGTAGGTGCTGTAGTCGGCACCCACACGCATGTACAGACAAATGATGAACAAGTATTGCCGCAGGGTACGAAATATATTACCGATGTCGGGATGACTGGTTTCAAAGACGGAATCCTCGGGATACGCAAAGAAGAAGTCATCGAACGGTTCATCCATCAAATGCCCGTCAGGCATAACGTCCCTGAAGAAGGGGCGGGGATACTATCCGGTGTCATCATTGATACGAAGATGAATAAAATCAGTAAGATACGTATTGAGGAATAGGCTCATCCGATAGACTGATTTTCATCGCATAACCATCATGAAGATCGAAAAACATGCCGTATTTTGGTATATTAGCATAAGGACAAGGAGGCAATGTTTATGAAAGAGCAATTGTCATGGAAAGTCGGCGGGCAGCAAGGTGAGGGCATCGAGTCGACCGGAGAGATCTTTTCAACAACCCTAAACAGGATGGGATACCATCTATATAGCTACAGACATTTTTCAAGCCGTATAAAAGGCGGCCATACAAATAATAATGTGAGAATATCGACTAAAGAAGTTCGAGCAGTGAGCGACCATACGAATATACTGGTCGCCTTCGACCAGCAGACCATAGATTTGAACAGTCATGAACTCGTTCAGGGCGGGATTGTGCTTGCAGACAGCAAGTTCGATCCAAAAAAGGAAGAGGATTTGGATATCCAACTCATATCAATTCCATTTACAGCCACTGCCAAGAAGCTTGGCAGTCAGCTGATGAAGAACATGGTGGCGGTGGGTGCAAGTGCGCGCCTGATGAATCTTGAGCTGCAGCCATTCAAAGATATGATCTATACAATGTTCATCCGTAAGGGCGAACAGATTGTAGAAAGCAATAATCAGGCAATATTGGCCGGATACAACTTGATGGATGAGCAGATGCCTGACATTGACGGAGATTTTGAACTGGAGCCTACAGATGGCGAAAGTCAGCTTTTCCTGATCGGCAATGATGCCATCAGTTTTGGCGCACTCAATGCCGGCGTGCGTTTCATGGCTGCCTACCCGATCACTCCAGCGAGTGAAATCATGGAATATATGATAGACAACCTCCCGAAACTCGGCGGTACCGTAATCCAGACTGAAGATGAGATTTCAGCAGTGACTATGGCGATTGGTTCAAACTATGCCGGCGCGAGAAGTTTCACTTCTTCAGCTGGACCGGGCCTGTCGCTGATGATGGAATCAATCGGCCTATCGGGTATGACTGAAACGCCACTCGTCATAGTTGACACGATGCGCGGGGGGCCGTCGACCGGTCTTCCGACGAAGCAGGAGCAGTCAGACCTGATGCAGATGATATATGGCACGCACGGAGACATCCCCAAAATCGTACTGGCTCCGTCCGACGTGGAAGATGCGTTCTATACGACGATGGAAGCATTCAACCTGGCTGAATATTATCAGGTGCCGGTCATACTGCTTTCCGACCTTCAGATGTCCCTCGGCAAACAGTCTTCACGGCCATTTGACCAGTCCCGTGTCGAAATAAACAGGGGCAAGACAATTACAGAAGAAATCGATAATGATGAGGATTATTTTGAGCGCTACAGTGATGAGGAGGACGGCATTTCGCCGCGTCCGATACCAGGCGTCAAAGGCGGTATCCACCATGTCACCGGTGTAGAACACAGTACGGTCGGGACACCTAACGAGGGTGCAGAGAACCGCATGACCCAAATGGACAAGCGAATGAGGAAGCTGAAAGACTTTACAATGGATGAACCATTCAAAGTGCACGGTGGAATCGAAAGCGACCTGCTCATAATCAGCATTCTGAGCGTCAACGGCGTGGTCAATGAAGCTGCCGAGAGGATAGATGCAGACATCACCACCATCAGCCTGAAGCAGATTCATCCATTCCCAGCGAAACTCCTCAAGCCTTATCTTGATGGGGCGAAAGATATTCTCGTGATTGAGCACAACTATAGTGGTCAACTCCATAGTATCCTGAAGATGAACTATTATGGCCATGACCGTATGAATTCCCATGTAAAATATGATGGGACCCCTTTTAAGCCTGATGAGATTGAAGCACATATCAATTCGATTCTGAAAATAAAGGAAGTTATGTAATGGCGACATTTAAAGATTTTAGAAATAATATCAAACCAAACTGGTGTCCAGGATGCGGAGATTTCAGTGTCCAGGCAGCCATCCAGAAAGCGTGTGCGGCCAACGGACTTGAACCTGATGAACTTGCTGTCATAACAGGGATAGGATGTAGTGGACGTTTGAGCGGATATATCAAGTCCTATGGTTTCCACGCAACCCATGGACGCAGTCTGCCTGTAGCACAAGGTGTCAAAATGGCGAATGATGAACTGACGGTGATTGCTGCCGGCGGTGACGGTGATGGTTTTGCCATCGGCATGGGCCACACTGTGCATGCATTGAAACGCAATATCGATATCACATACATCGTCATGGATAATCAGGTCTACGGTCTGACTAAAGGGCAGACATCGCCTTCTTCCGGCAAAGGTTTCGTTACGAAGACGACGCCGGACGGCTCGAAGGAAGATCCGATCCAGCCGATACGGACTGCCATGGCCAGCGGTGCGACATTTGTGGCACAGAGCGTCAGCTCAGACATCAAACAGCTGACTGCCATCATCCAGCAGGCAATGGACCACAAAGGATTCAGCTTCGTCAACGTATTCAGCCCGTGTGTCACATACAATAAGGTGAACACTTATGATTGGTTCAAAGAGAACCTGGTGGCTGTAGAAGATTTGGATGATTACGATCATACGGACGCAGAAAATGCAATGCAGCATGTCATGGCGAATAATGGCCTTCTTAAAGGGATCATCTACCATGACGCGGAATCAAAATCCTATCAGGAAAACATAGAAGGCTATCTCGATCAGCCTCTTGTCAAAAGGGATATGACGCTTGAAGATGAAACATTCGATGAGCTGATGGCGGCATTCCGATAAGTTGATGCATTCGAAGCAGATGTGCTTCGAATGCATTTTTATTTAGACTGTCAAAATAGATTGAATTATGTCATAATTACTATAATACTTCGGTAATCGAAAGAAAAAAGGGTGGAAGAAATTGCTGACAGTCTATAAATTCGCATTGAAATATAAGTGGTTCATGGCCATTGCCCTCTTCTTTATGCTGATAGAGTTGACGGTTGAACTCACTCAACCCTATCTGATATCCAAGGTCATAGATGATGGGATTGTGGCAGAAAGCATCGACACTGTGTGGTTCTACCTGATCGTCATGTTCGCCATCAGTATGGTGGCGTTTATAAGCGGGATAATGAACTCCCTCTTTGCAAGTCATGTGGCAAACAGTTTCAGCTATGACCTGCGCACAGCACTTTTTCGACGGGTCCAATATTTTACACTGGCGACATTGTCCAAATTTCCAACCTCGAGCCTCATTACGCGTATGACCCAGGATGTATTGCAGTCTGAGATGCTGCTGTATATGTCATTGAGGGTGATCATCAAGGCACCATTGCTTGTTGTCGGTTCCCTCATCATGTCTTTTGTCGTCAACCCGACGCTTGGATTCTATCTCTCCTTTCTTACACCTCTCCTTCTTATCTTCTTGATTTTTACAGCGAGAAAAGGTGGACAGATATTCTTAAGGGTCCAAAAACGGCTGGATAAGATAAACCGGTTCATCCAGCAGAATCTAGAAGCTGTAAGGCTGATCAAGGCAAACGACCGTGCCGATTTTGAGATCAGCAAATTCAGCAAAGTGGCAGGGCGCCTGCGCGACGATACCATATATGCCCTGAGATTGATGGAATCCATCATGCCAGTGCTCCTCCTCATCATCAACGGCAGTCTGCTAGTCGTACTTTGGATGGCCTCAGATCTTTTGCAGAACAATACCATCCAAGTGGGTGAAGTGGTGGCCGTAGTAAACTATGCATTAAGGATGCAAGGCGGATTTTCAATGTTTGCATTCATCATCATCGCCTTCAGCCGCTCCAAAGCTTCGAGCGACCGCATGGAAGAAGTGCTGAAATCCCCAATCAGCATAAATGATAATGCAGAGATCGTTAAAGAAAACCAGGCAGGGTCGGTTAAATTCGAAGGAGTCTCTTTCAAATACCCAGGTTCTTCCCGCTACGTGTTGCGCGATATCAGTTTTGAAGTCCGTGAAAAAGAGAAATTTATCATCATGGGCGGGACCGGCTCAGGAAAAAGCACGCTGCTCAGCCTGATACCTAAAATGTATGAGACAGAGGAAGGTAACATCTACATCAACGGACGGGACATCAAAGAATGGAATGAAGAAGACCTAAGACAGGCCATCGGATATGTCCCACAATCAGCGGTGCTCTTCTC
This sequence comes from Salinicoccus jeotgali, assembly GCF_055379195.1. Taxonomy (NCBI): domain Bacteria; kingdom Bacillati; phylum Bacillota; class Bacilli; order Caryophanales; family Staphylococcaceae; genus Salinicoccus; species Salinicoccus jeotgali. The sequence goes on from NZ_AP043830.1 coordinate 883,685, forward strand.
GGGAAGTATATTCGAGAATCTGCTGTGGGGTGACTTGGAAGCATTGGAATCCGATATCTTCACATCAACCCAAAAAGCCCAGATCCATAATTCCATCGAATCGTTCGATCATCGTTATGATACAAGAGTCGGACAAAGGGGCGTAACATTGTCTGGTGGACAGAAGCAGCGGCTGTCGATAGCGCGTGCACTTGTCAGGAAGCCAGGGATACTTATATTGGATGACAGCACTTCAGCGCTTGATATAAGAACGGAATCTGCCCTTTGGGAAGCGATCAGGGAAGAAGAAACCACCCAGATCATCGTGACGCAGAAGATAGTCACCGCTAAGATGGCAGATCGTATTCTGCTGCTTGAGGGCGGGAAGATCAATGCGCTCGGTTCGCACGAAGAACTGCTGCAGCAGTCCGACTTGTACCGTTCAATAGTGGAATCACAGACGGAAGGAGGGCAATTGGATGATTGATTTCATAAAGAAACCGTTTGGACACGAACCTGTCCTCACTAAGGAAGAAATCAAAAATAAGAAGAATAAAGACGATCAGCGTCGTGCCAACGATATTTCTGGCACCTTGAAAAGGCTCTGGAAATTTATCTCGGAAGAGCGTAAGCTTCTCTATTCGATCATCTTCCTGGTGACCTTGACGAGTCTGCTCAGCATTACCGGTCCGTTCCTTGTTGGCTATATCGTAGACAATTATTTCGTACCGCGTGAGTTTGACGGGCTCGGCCGCATATTGATTTTTCTCCTTGTCATCTATATACTGCTCTCCTCCATACAGTACACAGCGGCTTTCTTCATGGTGGGCTTGTCTCAGAGGACGATATACAAACTGCGCTCGCGGCTGTTTTCGCACATGCAGAAGCTCCCCGTAAGATTTTTTGATAAGAGGCAGCATGGCGAGCTGATGAGCCGGATGACAAACGACATCGAAACTATTTCCCAGACGTTGAACACTTCATTTATCCAGTTTACGACAAGTGTCGTGACTTTGATTGGTACAATCAGTGTAATGCTTTATCTCAGTCCACTGTTGACGTTATTGACGGTCACGATCATACCGATATTGATTGTGGCAGTGGCATTCATCACAAAGCGGACGGGGCCGCTTTATAAAAAAAGGCAGAGGGCCACGGGTGAAATGAATGGTTATATCGAAGAGATGGTATCCGGTCAGGAAATCGTTAAAGTATTCTCCCAAGAAGAAACGGCCATACGCAATTTCAGCGAGAAGGCTGCGAACTTAAGGGAAATCACTTTTTGGGCCTTCCTCTATGCAGGTTTGATTCCAAAGATCATGAACATGCTGAATAATGTCAGCTTTACGATTGTTGCCGGGGCCGGTGGCCTGCTCGTGTTCTATACAGATGGGCTTGTGACCATCGGGACGATTGTGGTCTTTGCTGAATATGCCCGCCAATTCACACGGCCTCTGGCTGACCTTTCGAATCAGTTTAACCAAGTGCTGTCGGCTCTTGCCGGAGCAGAGCGGGTTTTTGGGATCATCGATTCTGAAACTGAAACAGATAGAGGGCATCTTGAGGATGTGACGATCCGCGGAGAAATAGAATTTGACGACGTCTCATTCTCTTATGATGCTGATCAAGAGAAGCCAACGATCAATCATCTGAGCTTCAAGATCGATGCCGGTGAATCGGTCGCGCTCATAGGTTCAACTGGTGCAGGCAAGACGACGGTAATGCAGCTGCTTGCCCGTTTCTACGAGACGGACAAAGGTGAAATCCGTATCGATGACCGGAACATATTGGATTATAAACGTACAGCAGTGCGTTCACAGACAGCTTTTGTGCTTCAGGATCCATACCTGTTCGAGGCGACGATCCGCGAAAATATACGATATGGTAAATTGGATGCGACAGATGATGAGGTCATTGAAGCGGCAAAATTGGCTAATGCCCATGAGTTCATCATAGAGCTTGAGAATGGCTATGATACTGTGCTCGAGGCTGATGAGGGCTTCGTCTCACAAGGACAGAAACAACTCATTTCCATAGCGAGAGCACTGATAACTGATCCGGCGATACTGTTGCTTGATGAGGCGACGAGCAGCATAGACACGGTTACGGAACTGAAGATCCAGGAGGCGCTTGAACGATTGATGAAGGACCGTACAAGCATCATCATCGCGCATAGATTGAATACAATCAAAGCCGTGGACCGTATATTCGTCATGGAACTCGGTGAACTCGTTGAAAGCGGCAGTGAAGAAGAACTGCTTAAAGCGGGTGGTAAATATCATCAAATGATTGCGGACAATAACTGATTTTACAAAAGTCTGAGAATACGCTATCATGGAGTTAATTGAATAACAGCACACCACTAGGGGTGTCCTTTTGGACTGAGAATTACCCTTATCACCTGATCTAGATCATACTAGCGTAGGGAAGTGGCATATTACATAAAATTATAATATGCACACCACTACATTAGTGGTGTGCTTTTTTTATTCTCTAATGATTTCAGGAGGGTATTAAAATGAAGAAAATCTTTAACATTGACAGACGTTTTGGTGACCGTCGTCGTTTCACTCGTGTTTGCAGTCATCTACTCAGTTTGGGGGGCATTCTACACAGCTTTGAAACCTCTCGGCATCCATCTAAATGAATTGGTCTATGGCATGTGGTTCATCGCGCCGGTCATCGTATATCTCATCATCAGGAAACCGGGGGTTGCATTGATTGCGGAATTTGCAGCAGCCTCGGCTGAAACCATAGTCCTGCTGCAGTTCGATGTCATGCTTATTATCTATGGACTTATCCAAGGGTTGGCCTGTGAACTTGTTTTTGCCATTGTACGATATAAAAGTACAGCGTTGATGGTAGCTGTATCAGCAGGGACAGCAGCGGCGCTCTCTACACTGCCTTTGGATTGGTACTATGGTTACCTTGCCCATCTCGAAACATGGAACCTGATTCTGATGGTTGGCTTCAGGATATTAAGTGGGGCAGTGGTCGCAGGGTGGCTTGCACATATCCTCTATAGAGCATTGCTTGAGACAGGTTTCCTTAAACTGCTCGGTCAGTATAAGGAAACAGAAAGGGGGGCATAGATGGTATGGAAGTGGTGAATATGGCATTGCAGTTTCGGGGCGCCAATGCCCCATTGTTTACGGACATGAACCTGCAGATAAAAGAAGGTGAAAAAGTTCTGATAGTAGGACCGAGTGGTTCCGGCAAAAGTACTTTATTGAATATACTGAGTGGCCTCATGCCACGCGTCATTGATGCACTGCTGGAAGCGGACCATATGGATTTGCTTGGTGAGGGTGCTGTGGTCTTTCAAGACCCTGATTCTCAGTTCACCATGCCTACAATCGGTGAAGAACTTGCTTTCATAATGGAGAATAATCAAGTGCCTGTCTGCGATATGACCTCGAATGCCTTATCCGTATTAGAGGCGGTGGGGTTGGAAAAACCTCTTGATGCTCAAATCAGCAGCTTATCGGGCGGCATGAAGCAAAAACTTTCGATTGCTTCTGCATTGCTCCAGAAAGCCGATACTTTCTTTTTCGACGAGCCGACAAGCATGTTGGATGAAAATACTGCCTGTTCTTTATGGGAGACGATACAGGAAGTGTGGGAAGAGCGTACTGTAGTAATTGTCGAACACAGGGTTGAACACGTGTGGTTTAGAGTGGATCGGATTATTTTGTTGAATGATGAAGGCTGTATCGCCGCCTCCGCCACCCCGGATGATATGTTAAATGACAATAGGGAAGCATTGGACGCTCTAGGGGTATGGCATCCCCATTCTTGGCAGAACGCGCCCCGGTTCGCCAAAAGCACGGGTAATGGCATGCCGCTTCTGCAGATCAAAGGTCTTTCAATAAACAGAGCAGGAGACGAGCTGCTTAATGTGGATGATCTGCATATATCAAAAGGGCAGTGGATCACACTGGAAGGAAAGAATGGAAGTGGCAAATCAAGTTTCATGATGGCTGTCATGAAACTGATGCAAACACGGGGTGAAATCATATTCGAAGGTCGGCGGATACGGAAGACCAAACAATTCCAAGGGGCACTCTATCCGGTTTTTCAGAACCCCGAGCTCCAATTCATCACCAATAGCGTCTTTGGCGAAGTGCTCATCAACCTGGAAATGCACTATGATGAGGCGGAAGCTGAAAGGAAGACGGGGGAGGTCCTTTCAAGGATGGGCCTCTCCCATATCAAAAGGCTGCACCCGCTTGAAATATCAACAGGACAAAAGAGGCGGTTAAGTGTCGCAACGGCCCTCGGCGGAATCCCGCAGATCATTTTTTTGGACGAACCGACATTCGGATTGGATGCGCGCCATACGTTCAAACTGCTCGAACTGATGCATGAGCTGGTTGAAGGTGGTACGACGATTATCATGATCACCCACGATAAAGAAATAAAAGAACGCTATCCCTCGCGGCGTCTCCAGATCCATGACGGTATAATGAAAGAGGTGGGTAGCGGTGTTTGAATCGATAAAACGCTATTCTACATTTATAGATGGGACCAACCCGCTCACAAAAATAGCAGTGGCCATCTGTCTATTTGGAACTGTGGTATTAATACATGATCCCAATCATCTATTCCATCTGTCGCTTTGGATGCTTTTATTATTTTTAGTCATGAGCGGAATTGAACTCAAGTATCAAGCATTGTTGATTGCCGTAACCATTTTAACAGGGCTTATTTCCAGCGCATATATGGTTTTATACGGTGAAGGTGACACGACCCTATTTGAATTTGGTCTTGTGCACATCACTGAGGAAAGCGTAGTGAGAGGACTTCACATAACGATGCGCGGTCTGACGCTGTCATTTTTCGGTTCGCTCATCATTTTTACTACCAGGTTGACTGATGTATTCTACAGCATGATGCAACAGGGGAAAGTAAAGCCGCAGTACGCCTATTCATTTATGGCATCGATTCGTATGATGCCTGTTATAGTCGAGGAGTTCATCACTTTGAGGAGGGCGCGCAAAGTACGCCGTTCATTGATCAGCCGAAAGTATATAGGGGGACTCAGAGGATTCACGAGCACGGTGGTGATATTGCTCAGCCAGAGCATCAGACGGGCACATCGTCTTTCGGTGGCGATGGAATCGAAAGGATTCGATGATGGGGTGCGGACCTATTACCGGCAAACTAGATTTTCCGGATATGACGTCTGTTTTATAGCACTCATTGCTGTAGGTGTCATTGCATCTTACTATTCAGGACAGTGGATAACGCCTTTTGGTACATCCGATGCAAGATAATGAAAGAATCGCTTTGAAATATAGTGATAAAAGATATATACTGATAGGAGATTTTAATAATCCGTAAAATATCATCTGCTATAAATGAAAGCCGGATGCAAAATATGAAAAGGTGGCAGTCGAATGTATACGAAGGACGATATTGTAAATGAAGCGAAAGATCTTGGCAAGATGATCGCTCAAACCGATCAGGTGGAGTTTTTCAAAAAAGCCGAAGCCAAAATCCATGAAAATAAAGAAGTGCGCGAAAAGATGGCCAGTTTGAAGAGTCTGCAGAAGCAGGCGGTCAATTTCCAGAACTACGGTAAGGAACGGGCCTATCAGATGACTGAGGAGAAGATCAAAAAGATCGAAGCCGAGCTGGATGAAATGCCGATTGTCGATCAGTTCAAGGAGTCCCAAGGACAAGTGAATGAACTCCTTCAGATGGTCTCACACGCAATCAGCCAGACTGTAACAAACGATATAATCACCTCAACCGGTGGGGATCTTCTCCAAGGTGAAACGGGCGCGGCAATGGAAAACATGCCGAACCAGAAAAAAGACTAGACATTCGAGAAGCTGCATATCCTTTTGGGGTATGCAGCTTCTTTTTCGCTTTATGTGTATGGATATAGTGGGAGCGCCGTTGATGCAAGAACAGTCGGTAAGGTTAAACAATGAAAGCGACACATGATATAATGCAGTTATATTTAAATCGATAATGGAAGTGTTTAAATGTCTACAGTTACACCTATGATGCAACAATATTTGAATATAAAAGATGAACATCCCGATACACTGCTTTTCTACAGACTCGGCGATTTCTATGAGCTTTTCTATGAAGATGCAATCACGGCAAGTAAGGTGCTGGAGATTACATTGACTTCAAGGGATAAGAAGAAAGATCCGATACCGATGTGCGGGGTCCCATATCATTCGGCTGATGGCTATATTGAACGCCTCATCAATCAAGGCTACAAAGTTGCGATATGCGAACAGATGGAAGACCCTAAAAAAACAAAGGGCATGGTCAAGCGTGAAGTAGTACGCATCATTACACCGGGTACTCTGATAGATGACTTTGGCATGGATGATGGACGGAGTAACTACATACTGGCGATCGGGGAAGCTGAAGGAGCATTCACTGTCGCCTACTCCGATATATCGACCGGTGAGATACAAGCGTTCACAACGGCCCAACTCGCCCTTTTAAAAAGTGAGATTGAGCGCATCAATCCACGGGAAATCGTTGTGGAAGAACAGATAACAGGCGTTTTATCAGAAATTTACCGTGATCCTCCAATCAATACGCCGTATAAGGCAAACGGGCATTTCAGCCTGAACTGCGATGAAGGTATAAGTGAAGCGGAGAAGGAGACACTTGATCTTCTCATATCCTACATTAATGCACACAACATGAAAGAGTTGAAGCACTTCAGGCAGGTCAAAAAGCACCGCATCAACGAGACGATGCAGCTGAATTATGCCGCCATCGCCAACCTCGAACTTCTTGAAAGCCTACAAACGAGAAAAGTGAAAGGTTCCCTGTTTTGGTATTTGAACCGTACCGAAACACCTATGGGGAAGCGCAAGCTCCGCAAATGGATCGAAAGGCCTCTGTTGTCAGAAGAACTCATCAGGGAACGGCAGGACACTGTTGCCGTGCTGCTTGAAAGCTTTCTTGAGAGGGAAGATATCCGGGAATTACTGAATAACGTATATGACATTGAAAGGCTGGTCGGAAGACTGAGTTTCGGCAACATCGATGCAAAAGACCTGGTCCAGTTGAAGGATTCGCTAGAAGGCCTGCCCCGTATAGCCGATGCACTTGAGAAAACAGGACTATCCACTTCGCCGTTATTCAAGGATTTTGATGTGTTGGATGATGTCCACAAGGTGCTGGAAGAAAGCCTGTCGGATACACCACCTAAAACCATAAGAGAAGGTGGCATATTCAAAACGGGATATGATGCACAATTGGATGAATATCGCTATATCGCCACCAACGGTAGAAAGTGGCTCGATGACTACATTGCAGGCGAGCGGGAAAAGACAGGCATCAAAACACTCAAGGTGGGATTCAACAAGGTTTTTGGCTACTACATTGAAATATCCAAGGGCAGTGCAGTCGACTTCGATGCCGAAGCATTCGATTACCAGCGAAAACAGACGCTGGCGAATGCTGAACGATTCATCACTCCGGAACTGAAGGATATGGAATCAAAGCTTCTGAGTGCGCATGATGAGAGCATCATACTGGAATATGACTTGTTCATTGCACTGAGAACGCATATGGAACAGTTCATCGGACGGCTGCAGTATACGGCCGAATTAATCAGTACTCTCGACTGCCTTGTGTCCTTCGCCACTGTTTCAAATGACTACAGGCTTGTCCGTCCGGCGTTCAGCGATGGTGAACTCAGCGTCAAGGAAGGACGTCACCCGGTCGTAGAAAAGGTGATCGGTGAGAACACCTACGTGCCGAACTCGCTCGATATGGATGATGAAACTTTCATCTACCTTATTACCGGACCCAACATGTCCGGCAAAAGTACTTATATGCGTCAGACCGCAATCATCAGCATAATGGCTCAAATCGGAATGTATGTGCCTGCACAATCTGCAATATTGCCGATCTTCGATCAGATATTCACACGCATCGGTGCGAGCGATGATCTGGCGAGTGGCAAATCAACATTCATGATTGAGATGATGGAGGCTAATGAAGCGTTGCTTAATGCGACAGAAAACAGTCTCTTGATATTTGATGAAATCGGCCGTGGAACATCGACTTATGACGGTATGTCATTGGCGCAGGCCATGCTTGAATATATCCATGACAACATTGGTGCAAAAACACTGTTTTCAACGCATTACCACGAAATGACCCGGCTCAGCGGTGAGCTTGAACATTTGAAGAATGTCCATGTAAAAGCAACTGAATATGACGGTAAACTGATTTTTCTCCATAAGGTCAAGCCAGGCGCTGTCGAAAAAAGTTATGGCATACAAGTAGCAAAGCTTGCAGAACTGCCGGATGCAGTTACAAAGCGGGCGCACGAACTGCTTAAAGCCTTTGAAGACGGTACAGGCGTGGCAAGCCAGCAACTCGCACTGCCCCTTGACGATACCGAAAATGAACAGTTGCATCCGGTGATGGAGAAACTGAAATACGCCGACATCAATCAGATGACGCCGATCGATGCTTTGATGAAACTACAGGAGCTGCAGAATGAAATGAAGGGGGAATGATCCAATGGGCACCATAAAAGTATTGGAGAGTGCCATACAGAATAAGATTTCAGCAGGCGAAGTGGTGGAGCGTCCGAGTTCAGTCGTCAAAGAGCTTTTGGAGAACTCCCTTGATGCAAATGCGACTGAAATAGAAGTATTCATAGAAGAGTCGGGCATGAAGAAAATCCGCATCGTCGATGATGGTGACGGCATCCATCATACGGATGGCCCACTCCTTTTCCAACGGCATGCGACCAGTAAGATCTCATCTGATTATGACTTGTTCCAGATCCGCTCACTCGGTTTCCGCGGAGAGGCACTGGCCAGCATTGGCGCTGTCGCCAAAGTCTCTGTCGAGACGAAGCATCGTTCTGGCGACCCTGTATTCATCCGCTTTGAAGGCGGGGAACTAATGAGGCAGAGTCCTGGTAAGGAACGACAGGGAACTGACATCACCATTACAGATCTGTTCTTCAATACACCTGCCAGGCTCAAATATATCCGTTCGTTGAAGACTGAGAGCGGAAAAATTATTGATGTGGTACAGAAAATGGCGATGGCGCATCCAAAAGTGAGCTTCCGACTGGTGTTGGATGACCAGCAGAGATTAATGACCAAAGGCAACGGCAACCTCAAAGAAACCATGAGCGATATATACGGCCTCAATGTTGCACGCAACGCCGTTGAAATACAGGCACAAGATGCCGATTTCAAGATACATGGATTCGTGGTTCGTCCAGAGATCAATCGCAGCAACCGCAATTATATGAATATTTCCGTCAATCAGCGCCACATTAAAAGTTTCGCTTTGTCACAATCCATAGTCAAGGGCTTCCACACACTGCTGCCCAAAGACAAATATCCAATTGCCGTGATTGATATTGAAATGGATCCGAAGTTGGTTGATGTGAATGTGCATCCCGCCAAAATAGAAGTGAAGTTCTCGAAGGAGAGGGAATTGAACCATCTGCTTGAGAAAGCAGTGCTTGAGAGCATGAGGAAAGAAGTGCTCATCCCTGATGTGGCAAAAAAGACACAGGACAGGCAAAAGCCTATCCAAGATGCGATTGATTTCACCCAGCCGAATCCATTTGATCGCCCAAGGTATACGAAGCCCCCAATGCAACATGATTTTGAGGAGCCGCAAACTGAATGGCCCAAAACAGAGTACTCGGTAGAACCCGTGCGCACCATCGCCCGGGAGGAGGGACCTTCATCTGAAACTGCTCCTCCACCGGAACCGGAAGAAACACACGTCCCCGAGCCATCCGAAAGCGAAGTCCAAGCGGAAAAGCTGCCATATATGGAGATAGTTGGTCAACTCCACGGCACCTACATCATCCTCCAGAACGATTCCGGCATGTACATGATGGATCAGCATGCCGCACAGGAGAGGATCAAGTATGAATACTATTCCGCAAACATCACTGCTGGAAAAACAGCTGCCGTACCGCTCCTCATCCCATATACGTTCGAATTTCCGATGAATGATATAATAGAGATAGATGGGAAACTTGAGAAACTTAAACAATTGGGCTTTGATATCGACAAGGTCGGTCCGACACAGTATGCCGTAACTGGTTACCCGAATTGGATTGATGAGAGGCGCCCGGAAGAGGACATCGGGGAACTCATCGATTTTGTCAGCGGGAAGGAAGACTTTTCGGTAAATCAATATAAAGAAGAACTCGCAATCATGATGAGTTGTAAGCAGTCCATAAAAGCCAACCATTATCTGGATAAAAATCAGATAGAAGCACTGATCGAGTCGCTACGCAGCTGTTATTCACCTTATACATGTCCGCACGGACGACCTGTGCTCATCCATATGAGCACATATGAAATCGAGCGGATGTTCAATAGGATCATGAAATAGGATGTGCATATATGAGAATGATCGAAAAGATTATAAATAACAATGGCAGAGATATAGAGGTCAGCATATTCATTCCGGATGAGCCCATATGTGCAATTCAACTGATGCATGGCATGGCCGAACATAAAGGGCGCTATACTGCAATGATGACCTGGCTTGCGATGAATGACTGTATGGTGATCATGCATAATCATAGGGGACATGGACCTGAAGCAAAAAAGCTAGGGCATTTCGAGTCCCTCGACGTTCTGGCTGATGATGCCATTGCGGTGTCCCGCCTATTGCCGGCAAATATCCCGTCATTCATACTCGGACATTCGATGGGTTCCATCATTGCCCGCAGGTTATTGGAGCAGAATATTTATGATGGCGCAATCATTGTAGCGACGGGCAATAAAAAATCCCTGATTGAAACCATGGGCGTCAAACTACTCAAGCTCCTTGCGGCCGTCGCTCCGGAATATCGCTCCCCGATAATCAACAGTGTGGCGGTGTCGGGATATGATGGTGCATTTAAAGGTGAACAGAAAAACAGATGGCTATCGGAGGATGACTCCCGTGTATCTAACTACAATCAAGACCCTTACTGCGGCTTCCTGATGAGCAACCGGGCATTATTTGAGATTGCCCGCAATATCGATGAAAGTCTTGAGAAGAAGAATTTGAAGCGGTTGAATGCGGATGTGCCGATACTGCTTATAGGCGGTAAATCGGATCCATTCTCGAAGTATGGTGCTGACATCAGGAGTTTGGGTCGGACCTACAGGAAATATGTGGATTCCGTGACCGTACAACTCTATGAAGAGAGCAGGCATGAAGTGCTGTTTGAGAAGAACCGTGCACAAGTTTACAATAGACTGTTAGGGTGGGTGAGGAGACATGTCTGAAAAGAAGAAACTTCTGATACTCGTTGGGCCTACGGCCGTAGGTAAATCTTCACTGGCCGTTGAGATCGCCAAAAGATTCGACCTTGAAGTCATTAGTGGAGACTCTATGCAGGTCTATCAGGGCATGGACATTGGCACCGGAAAGATTACAGAAGAAGAGATGGATGGCGTCCAGCATTACATGATCAATGTCATGCCGCCTGATACGACATTCTCCGTCCACCAGTTCCAACACCATGTGGAGGATCTGATCGATGAATTCCATGAAGATGCCCGCACCCCCTTTATAGTAGGGGGGACCGGACACTATATCCGCGCTCTGGTGTACGGCTATGAATTCGATGAAGAAGATGATGAAGAAAAGAGAAGGTTGACTGGCCACTTCGAAAAACTGGCTACCCCCGTTCTGCACAATCAGCTGCAGCGCATCGATCCGAAAAGTGCAGAAGACATCCATCCAAACAACCGCAAGCGGGTGATCCGAGCCTTGGTGAAACACGAACTGAGCAACAGGATCAGCAACAGGACGGGCCCTGGCTACACAGATGAAATGAAATATGATACATTTATAGTAGGATTGACACGCAACCGTAAAGTCCTTCATGGACGAATCCGGGAAAGGGTCGAAAAGATGTTCGAGATGGGGCTTGAATCAGAAGTTCGTAAATTACTGGATGGCGGCCCTTTATCGAAAACAGCGAGTGCGGCAATCGGCTATAAGGAATTTATGCCCTATTTTGAAGGACATGGAACTTTGGATGATGTTAAAGAAGCGATCATTCAACATTCAAGGCAATATGCCAAAAGACAACTTACATTTTTTAGAAATCAGCTGCCTGTAACATGGTACGATCTGGATGTAGTCGATACGGATATAATATTGGAAGATATATATCAATTTCTGCAGGCGAAGGAGAGATAAAAATGGCAAGTCTTAATTTGCAGGATACATTCCTGAGTGACTTCAAGGAAACTGAAGTGGAAGTGACGGTATTCCTGGTCAATGGGTTTCAGATGCGGGGTACAGTAATTGATTTCGATAAGTACGTGATCCAGCTCAGTTCCGGAGGCAAAGATCATTTGATCTATAAGCATGCGATCAGTACATTTACGAAATAAAAGGACATCCCACTAGGTGGGATGTTTTTTTAACCTCCAGTGGAGTTACTTTTTAAAGCAATTAAATGTGTTAATGTAATCTAGGAATCCAGCATCTGTTGGCTGAACAAGCACACCGTAGTAAAGAGCAGCATTAAAATTCGGAGGTGTCATAATGACTCATATATATAAAGGTGTCATCATTGCAGTCGATACACCGGACCGCACATCGATAGACACCGAGGTGGAAGAGTTGAAAAGTCTGGCAGAATCCGTCGGTATAGAGATTGTCGGCGTCCATATCCAGAACAGGACCCGGGTCGATGCACGCTCCTATGCAGGTACAGGTTTTCTGACTGAAACGGCTGAAGTCTACGGGGAAGATGATCTGATAGACTATACCATCGTCAACGATGAAATCACGGCAAGCCAGAACCGTTCCATTGAATCCTATATGGATACTAAGGTAATTGACCGGACACAAGTCATATTGGACATATTCAGTATGCGTGCCCATTCGAAGGCAGGCCAACTGCAAGTCGAATTGGCACAGCTCCAGTACCTCGTACCGAGGTTGAAGGGTCAAGGCATCAATCTGTCGCGCCTCGGGGGTGGCATTGGTACAAGAGGGCCAGGGGAGACGAAACTGGAAACCGATAGAAGGCATATCAACCAGCGTATAAAAGAAATCAAGAAGCAGTTGAAGACGGTTGAAGCCCATAGGGAGAGATACCGGGCACAGCGCAAGCGCAACCAAGTCGTAAAGGTTTCATTGATTGGCTATACGAATGCAGGCAAATCTTCACTGTTCAACACAATGGCAAAAAGCGATACGTTTGAAGAAGATGCACTCTTTGCCACACTTGACCCTAAGACGAGGCAGATTGTATTGCCTTCTGGTTTCGAGTGCATCATATCGGATACGGTGGGCTTCATCCAAAACTTGCCGACGACATTGATTGAAAGCTTTAAATCGACGCTCGAGGAAGCGGCGGACAGTGATTTCATCATCCATGTCATCGACAACAGCACCGATGCGCTCGGTACCCACTACGATACTGTAAAGCAACTGATCGAACAGTTGGGGATGGATGACATACCGTCATGCGTGTTCTTCAACAAGACGGACATTGATGATGGGCGTTATCTGACGCCTGGAGAACCGCATGCCTATGTCAATAAGGACATGGCTGGAGAAGAGATTTTGGGCATATTGGAAGATTTCCTGAAAGAGACGATGGAAGCCTACCATGTCACATTGCCAATCTCTGAGCCACAGAAAGTCTATGACCTGAAACGTCATACAATCGTAGAAGAGGCGCTTTTGGATGAGGATGATGGATCCTACAGCTTCAAAGGCTTCGAACCACCAGGAGACTGGAGTAGAAGAATCGTTCAAAGAGGAGAATAAGTGTGAACCATACTGAAATAGCGAAGATGGTGTCTGACGCCGTCGAAGAGATTGACCCCATCATAAAAAAGAATAAAAAGATAGGACAGGCGAACTTCAATAAAGTCATGTCGGCGTTCTATGAAAATGGCGTCACCGAAAGCGACTTCAGCGGCACGACCGGTTACGGATACGATGACACAGGGCGGGATAAGCTCGAGGATATCTACAGCGCAGTGTTCCGCAGTGAAGATGCACTGGTCAGAAGCCAGATCATCTCAGGGACGCATGCCATCAGCCTGGTATTACTATCACTGCTTGAGTCCGGTGATGAGTTGCTTTATATCAGCGGGGAGCCATATGATACTTTGGAAAAGGTGATAGGAACAAGTCATGACGATATCGGGAGTCTGATGGAAAAGGGCGTAGAATACCGCTCTGTAGATCTGGTCGACGACCATTTTGATGAAGAGGCGATTATGGCGGCAATCAATGAAAAGACCAAGATAGTCGCGATACAGCGCTCCCGGGGCTACAGCATGCGCAAATCTCTGACTATAGCTGAAATGGAAGAGATGATCCAAAAAATTAAAAAACAGCATCCTGAAGTGATTGTCTTCGTCGATAACTGCTACGGTGAATTTGTGGAGACACGTGAACCGATAGAAGCCGGAGCGGATGTAATTGCCGGCAGTCTGATCAAAAACCCGGGCGGCGGTATTGCGCCAATGGGAGGGTATGTCGCAGGCAACACGGATATCATTACGCGGGTAAGCTATCGGCTGACCGTACCGGGAATAGGCAAAGAAATGGGGGCAAGCCTAGATGGCCTCAAAGACATGTATCAAGGCTTTTTCCTGGCTCCGCACACGGTAATTGAAGGGCTTAACGGTGCGGTATTGACGAGCCACCTGTTGGCTTCGGTGGGACTCAAGACAGATCCACTGCCGGATGCTGAGCGGACAGATCTGATCCAGAGCGTCACATTCAATAGGGAAGAAGAGATGATCACTTTCACCCAAATGATCCAGAAGGCATCCCCGGTGAATTCCAAGTTCCTGCCTATACCGGATGATATACCAGGTTATGAAAACCCGGTCATCATGGCTGCAGGCACATTCATCCAAGGTGCATCCCTAGAACTGAGCGCAGATGGACCGATCAGAAGTCCCTACACAGTATTTGTACAGGGTGGGCTGGTCTTCGAGCATGTTGTCTATGCTTTGACCATGGCCATTCTGGAAATGGCTGAAAAAGAAATGATTGAACTATAGGAGAGGCGACCCCATAGGGGCCCCCTCTTTTATTTATTCCAATACTATTCAATGATATGACGGTTCTGCCTTTGTCATCAAACACAAGAAGTCCAAAAGTAAACAAAACGGCTTGACGCATGTTGGTCATGATTTAAAATCGAAAATAGTAGCCATGGACAACTATCAGAAAGGGGATTCAATGAAAAAGGCAATCATATTTTCGATTTCAACCTTTATGGTAATCACTACATCCGCCGTCTTGGTCATCTTATTCATTAGCATCGGAAGTTCGTCCGAAAGCGTTGAAAAGGGCGAACCGGAGGCTAATCTTTCGGCACCGAATGATACCGACATTCTGGAGGAAAAGGAAAAGATCAAAGAAACTGCCCTCAAGTACGAAGACAAAGTCGAGCCTGCGCCGGAAAAAGTGGAAGATAAAGTCGTCGATATGGTTCATCGAATGTCGCATCAAAAAGTACGAGCAGAGAAGAAATGGGGGCACTTGAAAATTACGGAAAAACGACTTGACGAAGTGATTGACTTACTCGAACAATACGATGTCAAAGACAGAACGTTCCTACATAAAGAAATGCTCGAATGGAAGAATGGCGATTTTTCCAATTCCGTAAAGGTACATAATATATTGACACAACCTGATATACCACATGCAGTAGTCGAAGGAAAAGCGTACGGGCTATTGTCGAAGAAAGAAGAACAAACCTATATCCAAAATCATTTCGACGAAGTGGACGACATTTCAAAAGAGGAAGACGAAGGATATCAAAATCGAAATTCTATGTAAACACAGGCTCCTGTAAAGGGGATCTCTTTTTATGTGTGGTATATGCTTTAACCCGTGGCCCTTATGGAAATGGCTGAAAAAGGAATGATTGAACGATAAAAGAGGCGTCCCTGCCAAGCGACGCCTCTTTTATAATGTAATACTATTCAATGATATGACGGTTCTGCCTTTTATGTCTAAGGAAGCCCAAGCGGGCATTGAATGCAATATTGAGTATAATCGCCGTCAGGCTTCCGAGGACGATGCCGCTTTCCGTTATGACAGCTAAACTGTCAGGCACGATCGCAAAAAGGTCGGGCAAAGCCGTGACGCCAAGGCCCATACCGATCGATATTGCAACGATCATCAGATTGTTCTGGTCCTCAAAGTCCACTCTTGAAAGCATCTTGATGCCGTATGAGACAACCATCCCGAACATTGCCAGCATCGCACCGCCAAGGACCGGGGTCGGAATTGCCACTGCTACAGCACCGATTTTTGGAACGAGACCGAGCAGAATGAGCATGGTGCCTGCAATATAGATGATTTGTCTGCTTTTTATGCCTGAAAGCTGGACGAGGCCGACGTTCTGGGAATAGGTGGTGTAGGGGAAGGCATTGAAAATGCCACCGAGCAGGATCGCCCAGCCCTCTGCCCTGTAGCCTCTTTTCAAATCTTCTTGTCCGATATCCTCATCGCATATGTCTCCAAGGGCAAAGTAGACACCAGTCGCCTCTATCAGACCGACGATTGTCACGAGCATCATCGTCATTATAGGCACTATATTGAACTCGGGCAGCCCGAAGTAGAAGACTTTGGGAAGATGAAGCCAACTGGCCGCACTGACTGCACTGAAATCCACCATTCCAAAAAAACCACTGATGAAAGTCATGATCACTATGCCGCATAGTATGGCAATCGATTTCAGGAAGCCTTCCCCGAATCGGAACAGCACCAATATGACTGCAAGTGTACCGAAACCAAGTGCGAGATTCAGGCCGGATCCATAGTCGGCACTGCCCTGGCCACCGGATATATCATGCATGGCGACCGGCACGAGAGTAATTCCGATGATGGTCACTACGGAACCTGTGACCACAGGCGGAAAGAATCTGATCAGTCGGCTGAAATATTTCGCAATGATGATGACGAACAGACCTGCAGCAAGGATTGCCCCGTATATTGAAGGGATGCCGTAAGTATTGCCTATGGCAATCATCGGGCCAACAGCAGTAAATGTACAGCCAAGGACGACCGGGAGTCCGATGCCCGAATATTGCCTTTTCCAGGCCTGTAGGATTGTTGCGACGCCGCACATCATGATATCGATGGCAATGAGGTAGGTGAGCTGTGCGGGGGTCAAGCCGATGGCGGCGCCGACGATCAAAGGGACGACCACCGCGCCGGCATACATGGCAAGGATATGCTGGATGCCGAGTGAAAGTTTTTTAAGTGAAGACATCTGCATCACACTTCCACTCCAGACATGAAGGTTATCTCACCTTCCGTCAAAGAGGCGATCCGGGCAAGGGAATGGACATCGTATCCAGCAGTACGAAGTATTTCGCCGCCTTCCTGAAAGGCTTTTTCGATGACGATGCCGATACCGGTTACTGAAGCTTCAGTCTGTTCCACAAGTTCGAGCAGACCTTTAGCGGCTTCTCCATTTGCCAGAAAATCGTCGATGATCAATACTTCATCATCGGGTGAGATGAATTTCTCGGCGATGGCGATGGTATTAGACTCATTTTTAGTATAGGAGAAAACGTCAGCCGTCAGCAAACCTTCGTTCAACGTCAATGACTGGCGCTTTCTGGCAAAGATTACAGGGATGCCAAGTTCAAGCCCCGTCATGACCGAAGGTGCGATGCCGGAAGATTCCAGCGTCAATATTTTAGTTATTCCGCGGTCTTCAAACCGTTCTTTAAACGCTGTTCCAATTTCTTTCATAAGTAATGGATCAATCTGATGATTCAGGAAATGGTCGACTTTCAATACTGTATCTGAAAGCGCCGTTCCTTCATCTAATATTTTCTGTTTAAGCAACTCCACAAAATCCACTCCAAAATTTTATTTTGAAAAAGCCAAAAGCACACATCATGAGATGAGCAGACTTCAAGTGGTTGCACGAGAGTTACTCACTCATAGTCAAGGCGTTTACGGCGCCCCGGTAGAAACTTGCAGGCCATATTCCTGCGATTATATGAGTGCTTTGTATTCAAGATGCTTATTATGATAACACAAAAAACGAACCTTTCAATAAGAATAGTGAATCAAGTTCATTTTTTGGAGGTTAATAGCATCAAATATCATATTAACTTTCGTTAATGAGGGTAGATGCCCTAAAAAATTACAAAAAAAGTATCCTTGCTGATATGAATCCCTAAATTGAGATTTTGGTTCCACATCAGCAAGGATGCTTTTTACTTTTCCAGTTGAAAATCTGTCAGGCAGGTCGAATCATTCTCATATGTTGAAAACGAGCCCTCGGTTTCATAGTCGCCATACGTGATGGTGATATCATATTCACGGTCCCGCGGCAGCCACAGATCTATAAAGCCATTCTCAAGAGTCTCCATATTTTCATCCACATGGACCTCTCCTTCTCCATCGGTAATCTTTACATGTATCTCCTTGGACTCCAGTTCACCCTGACATCCTGTCAGGCTATGGAATTCGCACGGGTGCGTGTAATTGATGAACGGTGCAATCGATACAAAAAATTCATCGTCAGGCAAGTCGTACCGCTCCTCCTTATTTTCACCGATGATGAGTTCCGAACCAGTGATGGAAGCTGCTTCCGCTTCCTTGTTTGCACTGTATTGATCAACCTTTTCCTTTATGCCCATTTGGCCATCCTCTCCGCTGCATCCGGCAAGAAAGAAAATAAGCGCCACAAATGGCAATACTAGTCTCTTCATGATCATACACTCCTTCTGACCATCTATTTTAGCATGAATAAATGTGTCTTAGGCACGATGTATGAAATGACACAATATAGTCAATATCCACGCTTATACTGGTATGCCTCCAACAGGGTGACAATGACGTCCAAGACGGGGGTTTCAAGATTCCCCTTCTTACCGTAGAGATACTTTTGTATATAGATATACTCCGTTTCTGCATTCGCTATGACGTCGTAGTACATGCTCGTGCCCATTTCCGGATTATAGTTTTTGTAGATTGCCATGGCCCTATCTGTAAATTCCGGCGACACGATTTCCCGCTCATTATTGACGATGGCCACACCTTCCTCTAGAAGGCTACGGGTCAATTGTGTCACAGACTCCAGATCAAAGATCTTCGATGTGTTTTTTGACAAAGCTGTTACAGAGTTGATGCCTAGGTTGATCAACAGTTTTTCATAGCGGATACGTTCAAAATCCTCGCTTTTCTTTATCTCCAATTCTGTCTCCGGATTTTTATCCAATGCTGTAATCAAACGATCAATATTGGGGTGGGGGTTATCCTCAATCAGTAGCGTGGAATCCTGGAAATGTTCAATTATGTCATTTTTCTTCTGTCCACTGATATAGACTACAGCAGGCACTGGCCGATTGAAATATCGCTCATAGCCCATGCCGTTCTCGCATAGGATGACCTCCGTCCCTTCATTGATGAGATGATGGAAAGTTTGGCTGATATTGTTTAATGCGGTCGCTTTTACCGCGATGAATACTATGTCGAACGGTTCTCCTTGATAGGCATCCATCGTTTCTATCCTGTAAGGATAAAAAAATTCCTCTCCCGCTTCAGAAATGGTGAATCCGGATTTTGGCTGTCTGCCGAACAACACCGTATCATAATCGAGCATATTCAGCTCTCGGGCGATGACACTGCCTACAGCACCTATGCCAATCACTGCAATTTTCATTTTTTAATCCTCCCGACGTATTTCGACCATCCAAATATATGGTAAACTAATTATAATTATAATAGGCTTTAAATAAAAGGAGCAGTATGATGAAAACAACCAGTGAATGGAGTCAGATGAAACAAAATGGCGAAAAGATCACCATGGTGACCGCCTATGATTATCCAAGTGCAAAACAAAGTGAGGCAGCAGGGATGGACATGTTGCTTGTCGGTGACTCACTCGGCATGACGGTGCTTGGATACACCAGTACAGTGCAGGTGACGACTGGAGATATGATCCATCATGCCAAAGCCGTCAGGCGGGGTGCCCCAGACACATATATGGTGGTCGACATGCCATTTGGTACCTATCACGCGAATGACGATACAAGCTTGACAAATATGCTGTCTTTGTATCAGCAGACAGACGCCAATGCCATCAAACTTGAAGGGGTAGACTGCCTGCCCATCGTCAAACGAGCAGTGCGGGCTGGTGTACCAATCGTCGCGCACCTTGGATTGACACCCCAGTCAGTCGGCGTGACAGGGTTTAAAATGCAGGCTGGCACCCAGGAAGCGGCCATGCAGCTGATTGAAGACGCCAAGGCAATGGAGGCCGCTGGTGCATCAGTGCTTGTACTTGAGGCGATTCCATCAGATCTCGCCGAGAAGGTGACGGAAGTCCTCACAATACCAACCATCGGCATCGGCGCAGGTAAAGAGGTGGATGGACAAGTACTGGTCTATCACGACCTGCTCCAGTATGGCACCGAACGCCTGCCGAAGTTCGTCAGGTCGTATGCGGATTTCAATACTGCTGGGATAGAAGGTTTGTCCGCTTATGTACAAGCTGTAAAGAATTCGGAATTTCCCGATGAAGCCACTACTTATAAGAGAAAGGTTTTTGAAGAGTAATGAAAAATACAGACACAATAGAAGGCATACGCAACATACTAAAACCTTTAAGGACAGGGGATATTGCATTCGTGCCCACTATGGGCTACTTGCATGAAGGTCATGTTGCGCTGATAGAAGAAGCGAAGCGAAAGGGTGATGCGGTAGTGGTCAGCATCTTCGTCAATCCCCTCCAATTCGGGCCGGACGAAGATCTGGAAAGTTACCCGCGGGATCTTGAGAGAGACTTGGAAATATGCAGACAAGCTGGAGTCGATGTGGTGTTCCATCCTTCTGAAGAAGAAATGTACCCAGAGCAACCAGAACTTCAACTGTCTTTGAGATCCATGGCATCGATACTTGATGGTGTCAGGCGACCCGGCCATTTTGAAGGGGTAGTGACCGTGGTCAATAAATTATTCAACATCATTCGTCCTGACTTTGCAGTGTTCGGAGAGAAGGACCGTCAGCAGTTGATGATCATAAAACGCATGGTCCTGGACTTCAACCATGAACTCAAGGTAGTTGGTGTGCCGACCGAGCGGGCGTATGATGGATTGGCAAAGAGTAGCCGAAACGTTAATCTCTCCGAAAACGAACGTACTGAAGCTCCTGAAATCCATCGCGCGCTTGTAAAGGCGCAGGAAAGCATAAAACACGGCAAGGTTGACGCTGAAGCGATCAAAGAGGGCATAAGGACTCACATCGAATCAAAGACTTCAGCAGTGGTGGACGATCTGCAGATCTATACCCATCCAGGACTTGATGCTGTTCAAAACATCGAGGGGAATGCTATAATATTCATTGCTGTAAAGTTCGAAAGAACACGGTTAATAGATAATATGTTGGTGATGAAATGATCAGAACAATGATGAATGGCAAGATCCATCGTGCAAAAGTTACAGAAGCAAACTTGAATTATGTCGGCAGTATCACTATCGATCCTGATTTCCTTGATGCAGCCAATATCCTCCCGAATGAGAAGGTCCAGATCGTCAATAACAATAACGGCGAGCGGATCGAAACATACGTCATCGAAGGCAGGCGGGGCTCCCGTGAAATATGCCTGAATGGGGCAGCAGCCCGAAAAGTACAGGTGGGGGATACAATCATCATCATCAGCTATGTTCAGCTGGATGACAGTGAATTGGAAACATTCAAGCCGAATGTCGTACTGATGGGTGAGGATAATACAATCGTAGATGAAGCATATTTTGAAGAGAGACAAACTGAATATATACCCGGATAAAGTAATTAGACGAAAGTTTAATTACTTTTTTTAAACCATATGCGGATAGGGAGGTGCCCGTATGATAAAAAAAATATTTATGCTCGTATTCTTTTATTTCATTTGGATATTTACAGCCCCCGTGCTGCAATCCTATGATTTTGAAGAAGGCATGGAGTTGTCTTATTTGCGTGGATGGCTTGAAGAGAACATTTATCCTTCTTATAATATGGATAAAATTCACCAGGTCAACAGCGATCAGACCCAGGAAGTGGAGATTGCGCTTGGCAGTGAATATGATACTTCCGGCAAAAAACACATTCGCTCGGAGTATGAAGGGGAGTTCTACATTGAAGACCAGCCTGGCATGTTCCATATGGTATTGGTTAAAGATAAGAGGGTCGTCGGCGCCTATACCAACAGTGGCGACATATCGGTCGAGACGATCAACATCGAAGGGATGGACAGGGAACAGGTCGACTCCATATATGGTGCTCCGGAATCGACAATAAAGAAGGGCTGGAAGCGGCTGCGTGTGGATAATGAAGAATATGCAGTCTATGATATTAATGGCACATACGTCTATTTTTTCTATGATCTTCACAAATCTGATCAGGTGAACGGCCTGCTTGTTGTCGATAAAGAGGCCTTTGGTGAAAGCAGCGCCCTATATAATCATCCTGAGCCAGCAGATAATTCCAAAATGAACCATCTACTCGTTAATGCAACCAGACAGGAATATGGACTAGAACCTTTGTCCTGGGATGAAGCGGCTTCAAAAGCCGCGCTCGGCCATAGCCGCGATATGGTTGAGAAGGATTACTTCAATCATGATTCACCCGATGGCGTGACGCTGAAGGATCGGTTGGAGTCAGCCGATGTGTCGTACAGGATGGCAGGGGAGAATATAGCGATGGGACACACCTCACCAATCTTCTCCCACCACAGCCTCATGAATTCACTTGCACATCGCGAGAATACACTGAAAGACAGTTTCACACATCTAGGGATCGGCACAGCGTATAATGAAGAGAATGTGCCCTACTATACGGAAAATTATATAAGAAAATAAAGAAGGCGACTATCTCATAGTCGCCTTCTTTCAATACGTCAATGCCATCAGTTAAAGTCCACGATTTTGAATGCGTGCTCGGTTTCACATACCGTATATTCAACCGTGCTGCTTCCGATGCCGTTGGAAGTGATATGTTCATATTCACGGTCCATCGTGACCTTATATGTCCCGTCTCCCTTGTCTTCGATGTTCTGGACATCAACTGAGTGAGTCGTATGATCGGCAAAACTGCCAGAAGTGCGGTTGTTGTCGAGATAGGATATGGCAGGGCCATCTTGGCTGATATAATCCATAAGCCGGTTCGGATGGCCATTGAAGAAGTTGGCGAGTTCATAGGCATATGATTCCATGAAAGTTTCGAGATTTGGAGTGAAAGGGGCGCCTTTCGTATCCATCTCATTAATGCTGATTGGTTCCTGGGTACCGTCTATAACAGCGAACGAATAATCCACCATGCACTCGAGGCAGCCGATGTTCGGTGATATCGTCAGTATATTTATGAAGTTCAGATGATGGTAGGCCAGGAATTTCTGCTGCATCGTGATGTCTTCACAGTGATCTGCGGCAAGACGATTCATGATGCATGACTCACCGGCGGGATTTTGGACCATATGTTTTTCATAGGGGCCGGATGCAGAAGATCCACCCATGGAATCTTCTTTTGTTTCTTCTTTCGATTTTTCTTTTGTCGCATCTTTCATCTGCTCTTCTGTCACTTCCTCTGTTGTTGCCTCTTCAGAGTCTTCTGTCGCTTCCTCCGCCAAGTCCGCTTCGGAGTCTTCTTCCACTTCTCCCGTGCGCTCTTCATTCACTGCGCCTCCGGCCGCGGCTTCTTCAGTTGTTACTGATTCTGCCGGCTGCTCTGTCGTTTCCTCTTCCGCACCCGTCATCGCTTCTTCAGCATCATTGTCAGTGCCGCCGCATCCTGCAAGCAAAAGTATAATCAGTGTCATCAATAGAATACTTAAGGACTTTTTCATCGAATGCTCCTCTCCATTTAGTCTTCGCTAAACTGCACCCCGTCCTTGTCACTTTCTATCTTTTATCTGGCTATAGTGGGCAATATCTTTTGGGAGACTCTAGGGCAAAATGGTTTTTATGGGTATTCGGTTTTTATGGTGGAAAAGGGCTTATAAATCACCCTTCTCCAAATTCTTAATAAGTGTGGAAAAATCGACACCAAAGTTGTCTGTAATGTTATGATCATTCACTTCATACCAATTGAAATTATCGTGTAACATAGCTTTATTGAAAGCACTTGAATTAAATCGTGGCTTACGCTTTTTATGGAGCTTCTCATTGAAAAGGATTTTGGCTCGTAAGGCATCAAACGAGTAACCTCTACCCATTCGCTCTACCTGCCTAATAATGCTGTTAATTGACTCCGTATAAGCGTTAGTGAGCCTTTTATCAAAGTAGTTGAATATTTCGACATGCCAGTTGTCTACGGCTCTCACGAGGTCTTTATATGCATCTTTAGAGTTACTGGACATACAACGGTGTCTCCATTGACTATAACGAAGACGACCTTCATCTGAATCAGGAGTATCCCATATCCAGTAAAACTCTTCTTTGAGTTCATAGGCTTCTTTTTAAGGCAGGAAGTTTACCTAACCAAGTCTCTAAGAGGAATGATTCACGTTCATTTAGATCGTGTTTACGCTTTAGAAGGATAAACCTTTCACGCATAAGGGTACGTCTTTCTTTTTGGCTCATATGAGCTTTCAAAGACTTTCTGACGTTATCTAAGGCTTGATTAGCCATTCTAATTACATGAAACTTATCTACGACCACTTTAGCGTGTGGAAGGATAGTGTTCACTGCGTCTTTGTAGGGCTTCCACATATCCATTGTGACGTACTCAATATAAGTCCTGTCACTGATTTCTGAAAGACGTTGGATGACTGTTTCCTTGTTACGGTTAGGCTTGATGTCATAAATAGTCCTGCGTTCAATATTAGTCAATACAAGCCGAGGTCTTCGGATAATATGTATCTCGTCTATCCCAAGCCACTTAGGAGTTTCAAACTGGTATTCACGTTCTTTGAGTGCCACATAGTCCTTAAAAACGTTCCTAATAGTTTTCTCGTCAACGCCAACGCTTTCTGCGACTTCTACAAAGGTCTTAGACATGGATTGCTTTTGAATAGACTTTAAAAGCCTTTTGGTCATACTACGCTTTTCATCTACAGATACTAGGCGTTCCCAGAAGGTAGATTCGCATTCACGACATTTGTATCGTCTACGGTTCAATTGTAAGCCCACTCGCTTTAAATGAATGGGCAAATCCATAATTAGTTGATTTCTTGAACTGTGTTTGTACAACTTGTCAAAACCACATTCAGGACAACGTTCAGGTGGTCCGACTGCTTCAACTTTAAACATCATATCGGTTTCATTTTCTTGTGGTGATTCTATTGTTTTAATGTCTGGTAGGGATAATAAGTCTGACATATTGTTCATCCTTTATTACTCTGCGGTGTTAAGGTATCAAATATAGATTTGATGTCGAAATCATCAGTGTTAAATTATTTTTGTGACCACAAATGCACTTAGAAAATCCCTTAAAGCATTTATATAATGGGTGATCGCAAAATAGTGTATGAAATCCTTTTGTAGACTTTGCTAAACTACTGCACACTTTAGTACAGTATTAGCTGGTTCACTTGAATAGGGAATTGTAAAAAAAGTTCCCTTAGCCTGCACAACAAGATAATTTCGAAACATCTTTATCGAACGTAAGTGCAGCTAATTTTAGCCCTTCAGCCATTGTTAAATATGGTGCTAGGGTTTCTGTTAAATCTTCTATCGTTAAGCCAAATTTAACAGCTAATGATGCTGCATAGATGACCTCTCCTGCATTCTCAGATACAATATGAACCCCTAATACTTTTAGTGTTTCTGCATCTGCTACTAGTTTAAATACACCGGTTGTTTCACGGTTTACAATTGCTCTTGGAACAGCATCTAAAGGTAATACAGATGTCTTCACATCATACCCTTTCTCTTTTGCTTGTTCTTCTGTTAAACCAACCGTTGCAACCGTTGGATTCGTAAACGTAACAGCAGGGACTACCGATAAATCTATTTTTTTGTTTAACCCACCGATAGCATTATCAGTAATAATTCCACCTTCATAGGCTGCTACATATACAAATTGCGGTCCTAACGTCACATCTCCTGATGCATAAATCTTTTCATTACTTGTTTGACCAAAATCATTGATCAGGATTTCATTATTTTTTCCGGTTTCAACACCTGCCGCACTTAAATTTAAAGAATCCGTATTTGGTTTTCTTCCAGTGGCAACAAGTAACTGATCTGATTCAATAACTTCTTTACTGCCATTTACTGTTACGTAAACCTTTTTTATCTCTCCACTTTGTACAACACGCTCAAAAGTTGCCCCTTTGACAACGTTTATACCCTGTTCAATTAACGCTTTTTCAACTGACTCTGAAATCTCAGGATCATACTCCTTTAAAAGTCGCTCACTTCTTTGCATAAGCGTTATTTCTGAACCTAAATGATGAAATAGTTGTCCAAGCTCCATTCCAATGTATCCTGAACCAATTACAGTTAATCGTTTTGGTATTTTCTTTAACTCAAGAAGTGTTGTACTAGTTAAATAGTCCATTTCTTCAAGTCCTGAAATTTGGGGCAACGAAGGAGATGCACCTGTTGCAATTAAAAAGCGTTTTGCAGATAACTTTGCCCCATTGACCTCAACCGTACTAGCATCAACGAATTTTGCTTCACCTTTAATTAAATCAAAATTATATTCATCAATTAAATCCATATATTTTTGATTCCGAAGTTCGCTCACCAATTTATCCTTTTGCGTGATTAAACTAGCTAAATCCACTTCTCCAGCGGATGTTTGTAAACCTTTAAACGGATTGTCTTTTGATAAATGATTGATTTCCCCTGCCCTAAGAAGAGTTTTTGACGGAACACAGCCAATATTCACACAGGTTCCCCCAACCGTTCCACGCTCAATCATTCCAACTTTTGCACCGTATTCTATAGCTTTAATTGCCGAAGAAAAGGCAGCAGCACCAGAACCAATAATAAGAAGGTCATAATCGTCTTCATTAATTAACGCCACGTTTTCTAGTGATGATACTTCTTCAATTTCTCCGGCTTGGTAATTTGCTTCATCAATCGCCTTTATTGCACTTTCAACCTCAATATCATCGGGCAGTTCAAATACTGCTTCACCACGACGAAAATTAGACTCAATATTTTTAGCACCTATCTTTTCAAGTGCTGATTCTACGTGTTTTTCACAACCCGTACAAGTCATTCCTTGAATGTTTACCTTAAATTTATTCATAAAAAAGCCCCTTTCGTTAATGTCTCATGTTAATGTTTCTATTATTGGACACGAATGTAATTGCTTTTCATCTGGACATCGTTGTTTTAAGTCGTCTAACATAGTTTCAATTCGTTTTAAATCCTCTATTTGTTTTTGAACTTCCTTTTGTTTTTTAGAAACAAATTCGAACATATCTTGACAACGAACTTCATCTTTATCTACAGCACCAAGTAATTTATAAATCTCGTTTAAAGAAAATCCAAGTTCCTGTATTCGTTTAATAAACCCAACACGCTTAACGTCATCATATGAATATATCCGATAACCAGCTTCCGTTCGGTGAGGTTCTTGTAGTAAATTTTTTCGCTCGTAATATCTAATCGTTTCTTTATTAACGCCACATTTTTCTGCAAACTCACTAATGCAGTAAATCATCTTATTTCACCCCATGAATATTATAAACCGTGTACCATAGTACACGGTAAAGTAAATTGGACTATTTTATTTTTTCCCAACGTATCACTCGTATGTGATTGATACCTTTATAATACTATTGATTGTCCTAACATCCCACTAGAAAATCCGATTTAAACACCAGTTGTTTTTAAACTTTTCGTTTGTCAAAATAAGCTAGACAGTTCCTTTTCACCCATGTAACTCAAAAAGACTTCCAATGGTGTCCGGTAGTTCAATGATTTTCTCGGTATGTGGTTTCTTCTTGAAGCGACAGACGAGACAAATATCTGATCGACCGTGTTGAAATCCATGTCTTTGGGCAGTCCATCCTTTCTGAGCAGGCCATTGGAATGTTCATTCAATCCCCGTTGAGACGGTGTCCCTGGGTCGGCAAAGTAGATGGACAGATCGTTCTGGTTGCTCATCGATTGCCAGTTGGAGAATTCCTTACCACAGTCGAAAGTGATGGACTTGAACAGGTTTCTGGGCATCTCTTGACACCACGTATTGATGGCAGACTCGATTGCCTGTGCCGTCCGGCCTTCAGGCTTCAAGGTGATAATGACCTTAGACAGGCGTTCAACCAGCGTGATGACGGCACTCTTGTGGCGGACACCGACGATGGTATCTCCCTCGAGATGGCCGAATTCTTCATTGAACGCCGGGTAGTCAGTTGTTCTTTCAGAGATGTTTCGCCTGAAGGCCTGTCTGCCCCGGCGTTCCTGATGGCCATTTGGTTTTCGCTTGCCTTGCATCGGCAGTGTGGCTACATCAAAGGTTTTTCGTTTGAACATTCGATACAGTGTACGGCCCGAGCAGTCAATTGGCATCTCCTGCCGACCGACAATCACATCCGGTGTCCAGCCTTGCGCCACCTGCTTTTCAACATGTTTCTGCTGATCGGTCGGTAGAACAATCCGTTTTCTACCACACCGGCTTTTGTTTTCCTTATAGCGCCGATAATACTCCAGCGCAGTGTGCCCGTCCTTGAGATATGCGATGACATTATGGACCGTCTGACGGGCACGCCCAATCCGTTTCGCAATCTGTGAAGTCGGGGTCTCTTGATGGAAATAGGCTTCTATGATTACTAGCTCGTCCGTGGTAATATGGGTGTAGGTCATGCGTGATCACTCCTATGATTTTCTTTGGTCGGAAAACTCATTTTGAGTGTATCACGCGTGACCCTTTTTAGGTGTCTAGCTTAATTTTACAATCGGCGACTATTAAAAAAGTAATTCCACTATATATTCCGAAGACCCGTTTTTATATGTGCATTTCATATCAGTCGGCATCTTGCTGGTGATACTCTCATTCCTTTCGAAATGAAAGTATCACTATGTGCCTCAATCGTCTACGCAGGCATTTGTGGATTTATATCGATTTCCATACACAAATTATTTAAGTCCCAAACCCCTTTTGTGCATTGATTTTTCTTTGGTCCCCGCGAATACTACTGGAATATCATTTATGATGCGGATATATATATATTGATGTGGCACATGTGCTTTGATGGATGGATAAGTATGCCATCACAAGTAATTTCGTTGATGTGTGACACCCTAGCTGTCTGGTCTTCCCGTGCTGTGCTGTCTATAATGAAGAATGAATTGGATTCAAGGACATAAATCGAATCCAATTTATTATGTATAATTTAGCTTTTATACCCTAAATCCCTGTATTAAATATATAGACAAGTTGTGTTTCCTAATCATTGAACTGGGGGAGGGATGAAAACGCGGAAAGAAAACTTTCATCTTGCGTTCCCTTGCGCCTTCTCTGATGACGGATTCCTGTACGCTGAAAGAACCAGTTTATACATATTCTTGATTTTATGTTCTTATTCCTGAATATGGGAGGAAAAAAGAACAGACTTATATGTTTAAATATAGAATCATCTTTCCAGATCATTACCTTGAATTTATAGCCTACTTTACAAGGATCACTGTACTTTCCTGCTCCTTTTACTGCTTATGATCGCGTTAATTTCACCGCCTATTAAAATTATCAGGGAAGATAAATATAACCAGATCAGTAGAATGACGATGGTCCCAAGGTTTCCGTAAATAATGGAATAATCAGCGATGCCCACATAATATGAGAAACCGAGCGAAGCCAGCTGCCAGCCAATCACAGCAAACAATGTGCCAGGGAGGATGTCGAGAAAACGTAATTTCTTATTTGGTACAAAGTAATACAGACCTGCAACCAGGACCACTAATATGATAAAACTGAAAGTCCAGCGGAATGTGTTCCAATTCTGCAGGAAACCAGCGTCGACTCTTAATAAGGAAGAAATGGACAATCCGATCTCTCGTCCAAACACCAGTAATATTAAAGAGATGATCACCCCGAGGATCATGCCGATGGTGAGCAGAATTGCAACACCAAACGCTCTCAGGAAAGGCCTGCTCTCTTCCACCCTGTGTGCACTGTTTAATGTCCGTGCCAATGCACTGGCACCCATTGCGGACAACCATAAAGTCGCTACCATACTGATCGACAATAAATCTCCTCTTGTAACCTCGAGCACATGATACAAATTGTCCTCAATCAACTGCATTGACCCTTCTGGTGCATACGGTCTGATGATATCCAGTACTGTACCGGTTGAGAGCGGCAGGAATCGCAATAAGGTGAATATTAAGATCAAAAACGGGAATATTGCAAGCAACAAATAGTAAGAGAGTTGTGCTGCCATATCAAACACTTTATCTTTTAAAGAATAGTGGATTAAATTTTTGAAAAAACCTTTTATCCGGATTGTCATTTAAACTCCCTCCGGTCCCATTGATTTCACAGAATATACAGAATGAAATTCGAAAAATATGGTTATGGATCCTGCTTTGCCATAGGAATTACAGCTTATTTATACATACCCGGCTTTTGATGGTTCTACTCTAGACAAGTAATTGGTACCCATCATGCATATTAAAAGAATATAATTCTATTGAGGTATTGGAGAAATATAATTTGAAAAATAATGTTTCGCCTGCCGGAATAAGGGGAAAACAGACACAGGGCTTATATATTTAAATAATAGAATCATCTTTCCAGATCACCATCCTGAATGAAACAAGAACGAGGGGATGCAGTTGAAACATAAAACAGAGGACAAGCAAACACAAAATCCAAAAGATATTTTAGAACAAATCAGAATCATACTTGATAGATAAAACATTTGTAACGAAGGATATTGACAGGATGGATACGGAAAGACAAAAAGGGCGCATCTTTAAGATGCGCCCTTTTCTATATTGAAATCCATTAAAACGCGCGGAATAGTCCAACGACTTTACCGAGTACAGCGACACTGTCCAAGATGATCGGCTCCATAGTCGTGTTTTCAGGCTGCAGCCTGTAGTAGCCTTGTTCCTTATAGAAACGTTTGACCGTCGCTTCATCATCATCCGTCATCGCAACGATGATGTCGCCATTATGGGCAATGTTCTGCTTGCGCACTATCACTCTGTCACCATCATGGATGCCCGCATCGATCATGCTGTCACCTGCCACGTTGAGGAGGAAGATCTCACTGTTGTGGTTCGCTGTGAAATGTTCGGGGAGAGGGAAGTACTCATCGATGTTCTCTACAGCAGTGATCGGCAGCCCGGCTGTAACCTTACCGAGGACCGGAACATGGATTACTGCGCCATGCTGTTCGTTCTCTTCCGTGATGACTTCGATGGCCCTGGGTTTTGTAGGGTCCCTTTTGATGAAACCTTTTTCCTGCAGTTTCGCCAGATGGCCGTGGACAGTGGAGCTCGACTGGAGACCGACCGCGTTGCCGATTTCCCTGACACTCGGCGGATAGCCTTTATCCTTCACTGTGGATTTGATGAATTGGTATATTTGTTTTTGCCTGTCTGTTAGCGCCTTCATAGTTATTACCTCCGCCATATTGTTGTTTAAATTTTATCATAATAGAGAGCATCTTACAAACATTTGTTCGCTATCCATTGACCCGGAACATGCGTTCTGTTATTATATTTATACAAACGTATGTTCTGGAGGTAGTAATGATGACATTGAAGGAATTTAAACTATTGGGTATGGTCTTTATATTTGTTTTCGCTGCTGGCCTCATTTTCATGTTGGATTCCCACAAGGAAGGGAATAGTAATTCTGAAGTTGTCTATATAGATGAGTACCAGGTCGTCACACATGGCGATGCACCCCCGCCTGTAGAAGAGGCGGATCTATCGGCTGAAGAGTATGCCGAGCGCAGCAATATGGAGCAGTTGATGGAAATGATTGGATTCATAAGATGACTTTGAAGTGTGAGAATGGTCTCACACTTTTTTTTATGGTAGATTATAAGAAAGTGGACAGGAGGGCTGCTATGTTAGACAAAGATAAAATTCAGCGGATCAATACGCTCGCTGCCAAAAAGAAGTCGGGCAGCATCACAGGGGATGAACTCTCTGAACTGAAAGGTTTGAGGGAAGAGTATCTTAAAAACTTCCGCTCCTCATTCAAAAAACAGGTGGAGAACACTAAAGTCGTCGACCCTGAAGGCAATGATGTGACCCCTGAAAAAGTAAAGAAAATCCAAGCAGATAAAAATAAGAATTCATAAAGGAGTATGCGTAAATGACTTTTGATAAGACAGATCAACTAGCTATCAACACAATCCGTTCACTATCCATTGATGCAATCGAAAAGGCGGCATCGGGCCACCCGGGTCTCCCTATGGGGGCTGCACCGATGGCTTATACACTTTGGTCCCGCCATCTGAACTTCAACCCGAACTCAATGGACTGGTTCAACAGGGACCGTTTCGTATTGAGTGCGGGCCATGGCTCCATGTTGTTGTATAGCCTGCTGCACTTGAGCGGTTCGCTTGAAATGGAAGAGCTGAAGAATTTCAGGCAGTACGAGTCGAAGACCCCTGGACACCCTGAATTCAAACATACCGAAGGTGTGGAAGTGACTACAGGACCATTGGGTCAAGGATTCGCAATGAGTGTCGGTATGGCGATGGCGGAAAAGCATCTGGCAGCCCGCTTCAATAGGGATGGCCATGATGTGATGGACCACTACACGTATGTCATAGCAAGCGATGGCGACTTGATGGAAGGTGTCTCACATGAAGCGGCATCACTGGCGGGTCACTTGGCTTTGGATAAGCTGATCGTGCTTTATGACTCAAATGACATATCGCTCGATGGCGATCTCGACATGAGCTTCTCGGAAGATGTCGGCACACGTTTTAAAGGGTATAACTGGCACTACATCAAAGTGGAAGATGGCAATGACTGTGATGCCATAGACAAAGCGATAAAGAATGCCAAGTCATCGAACCGTCCGACACTTATCGAAGTGAAGACGATCATCGGCTATGGTTCCCCGAACAAGCAGGGCAAAAGCGCCTCACACGGTGCGCCGCTCGGTGAAGAGGAACGCAAGGCAGCTTTTGAATATTATGGATTGGATCCGGAGAAGACATTCGATGTCGATCCATCGGTCTATGAACGCTTCAATGAAACGATGAAAACAAGAAGCAATGAAAAAGAAGAAGCATGGAATGAAATGCTTAAAGGCTACAAAGAAGCACATCCACAACTGCACGCTGAATTTGAGGATGCCGTCCACCATCGTCTACAGGAGAACTACGACAAGGATATGCCTTATTATGAAGCAGGCGAAGAGAAAGCCACACGTGCAGTATCAAGCGATATGATACAGGCCCTGTCTGATTCCGTTCCGACATTGTTCGGTGGTGCTGCGGACCTTGCCAGCAGCAATAAGACCAATGTGAAGGATGAAGAAGATTTCGGTCCTGATAATTACGCTGGACGGAACATTTGGTTTGGCGTCAGAGAATTCGGTATGGCAGCTGCCTTGAACGGCATGGCAGCACACGGTGGCCTTCGTCCTTACGGTGGCACGTTCTTCGTGTTCAGTGACTACCTCAAGCCAGCCATGCGTCTGAGCGCACTGATGAAACTGCCTGTAACTTATGTACTTACCCATGATTCAATCGCAGTAGGGGAAGACGGTCCGACGCATGAACCGGTAGAACAGCTTGCTGGTCTCCGCGCCATACCGAACCTCAATACAATCAGACCGGCAGAAGGCAACGAAACACGTGCCGCCTGGAAGATAGCAATGGAAGCTGAAGATACACCGACGGCCCTTGTGCTGACACGTCAAAATGTCAAAACGATCGATGTGCCTTACGATGTTGTTGAAGAAGGTGTCAAAAAAGGTGGTTATCTAGCCTATGACGAAGGGGATGATGCGATCCTATTCGCTTCCGGAAGCGAGCTGCCATTGGCTGTGGACACCGCAGAAGAACTTAATGCACAAGGTGTAAAAGTGAAAGTCGCCTCCATCCCGAATATGCAGCAGTTCCTGAAGCAGGATGAAGCATATATCGAAAGTGTACTGAACACGCACATCGAAAACCGGACCGCCATTGAAATGGCGGCAAGTCTGGGATGGCACCGTTTCATCGGCATGAACGGCAAGTTGCACACAATCGACACGTTCGGTGCGAGTGCCCCTGGCGACATAGTCGTCGAAAAATATGGATTTACCGTCGAACGGATATTGGAGACAGTGATGAAGAAATAATCTGTTGAAAAACACCTGTTTTTGATGTAGACTTTATACTGTTCTACGAAGAAAGAGGTGAGCAGTTTGGCTACATGGATCTGGATACTGATTGTTATTGTTGCACTCATCGGTGGCGTTGCCCTTGGTTTCTTCATGGCACGGAAATATATGATGGATTACCTCGAAAAGAATCCACCTATCAATGAAGAGATGCTCAGAATGATGATGATGCAAATGGGACAGAAACCTTCCCAGAAGAAAATCAATCAGATGATGACTATGATGAATCGCAGTGCCGATTCAAAATCAACAAAAGAGCGTATGAAAGCATCAAAAAAATAAAGATGAACCCTTCTATATAGAAGGGTTTATTTTTACGCTTAAAATATTTCAATTTTCGAAATATATGATAGAATTTAAATGCAGTCAACAAAAAGGGGGGATGGCATGAGAGTATTCAAAAAATTGGGGTGGTTCTTTAAAAGGGAACGCAAAAATTACGTCGCCGGCATCATCATGCTGATACTCGTTGCATTGATGGAACTGGTGCCCCCGCAAGTCATAGGATGGGTCATCGACGGGATAAGGCAAGAGTCGCTGACTGCAGAGATACTGGGCCAATTCATCATTCTGCTCATAATGGTCGCGGCTTTGACATACATATTCAGATACTTCTGGCGCATTATGATTTTCGGGGCGAGTTACCGACTTGGGAAGATTCTGCGTTCCTCGCTCTATAATAAATATTCACAGATGAGCCCTTCATTCTATCAGAAGAAGCGTACCGGGGATCTGATGGCCCATGCCACCAATGATATCCAGGCAGTCCAGGCGACTGCCGGTGCCGGGATTCTGACTATAGCCGATTCACTGATCACCGGAGGGGCGGTTCTGATTACGATGGCCGTTACAATCAGTCCAAAACTGACATTGATGGCGATGATTCCGTTACCGTTCATGGTGATATTGACGAGTTATTACGGTACACTCCTAAACCGCGGCTTCAAGAAGGCGCAGGCTGCCTTCAGCATGCTCAACGATAAGACCCAAGAAAGCATATCGGGCATCAAGGTGACCAAAACGTTCGGATATGAATCCCATGATCAGGAAGACTTCAGAATGTTGAGTGATGATGTCGTCGATAAAAATCTGAAAGTTTCAAAAGTCGATGCACTGTTCGATCCGACAATAATGACAGTGATTGGAGCGAGTTACTTCATCTCCATATTTTTCGGAGCGCGCATGGTGCTTGACGATGCGATCACCGTCGGACAGCTGGTCACATTCACAACCTACTTAGGCATGATGGTCTGGCCGCTCCTTGCGCTCGGGATGTTCTTCAACCTGATACAAAGGGGCAGCGCCTCCTACGCCCGGATAGAAAAGATCATGGAGACGAAAAATGACATTGGAGAAGAATATCTGATAGAAGATCAGCCTGAAGGAGACATCCATTTTAATATCGGCGCCTTCAATTTTCCGGGCGATGATTCCGATGGAGTGCGGGATGTCCGTTTCTCCATCGAAAGAGGCACGACGGTCGGTATAGTCGGTCGTACTGGTTCTGGTAAAAGTGCATTGCTCAGACTACTCCTCCG
This sequence comes from Salinicoccus jeotgali, assembly GCF_055379195.1. Classification (NCBI taxonomy): domain Bacteria; kingdom Bacillati; phylum Bacillota; class Bacilli; order Caryophanales; family Staphylococcaceae; genus Salinicoccus; species Salinicoccus jeotgali. The sequence goes on from NZ_AP043830.1 coordinate 919,429, forward strand.
TGAATTCGATACGGTCAACCCGGAAGATATCCTCTACGGCAGCCATCCGCTCAGAGATTATAACATCAGCAATCTGAGGGCGCAGTTCGGCTATGTGCCCCAGGATCATTTCCTGTTCTCCACGACGATCCGGAATAATATCGCGTTCAGCAATCCGGGAATGGATGATGCACATATCCATGAAGCGGCACGCCTCAGCCAGATACACGATGATATAGAAGCATTCGCCCACGGCTACGATACCGTTGTCGGAGAGCGTGGCGTCTCATTATCCGGAGGGCAGAAGCAGCGCATATCGATTGCGCGCGCACTGATTCTTGATCCGGAAGTGCTGATACTTGATGATTCATTATCAGCCGTTGATGCAGAAACCGAAGAGCGCATACTTGAGAGTCTGCAGTCCAACCGGCACGGTAAGACGAATATCATTACAGCGCACCGCATGAGTGCTGTCAGCCATGCAGATCTGATCATCGTCATGGATGCCGGGACAATAATGGAGATGGGCACACACGACACGCTGATGGCAGAACAGGGCTGGTATCACGACACCTATAATGCACAGGCGCTGCGTGAATCTCTGGAGAGTTCCTTGGAAGACATGGCTGAAGGGAGGCCGAATTAGATGGAGAATGACAATTTGAATCTGACATTCAATGATCAGAAGGATGTCCTGTTCCGTCTGATGAAATATACGTTGCCCTTCAAAGGTGTGCTGACATTGGGATTCCTAATGCTTGCGGTATCCACTGCAGCAGGTGTAGCCACTCCTTACCTCGTCATGATCTTCATCGATGATTATTTGACGCCGGGTGTGTTTCCGGAACAGGATATCATGTGGCTGATCATCATTTTTACCATCGTCCAGTTACTCGGGGCAGTCACCACATACATGAACATCTATCTCTTCCAGTATTTGGCGTTCAAGGTGATCCAGCAGCTGCGGATCGATGCATTTGAAAAGATCGGCCGTCTTGGCATGCGCTATTTCGATAAAGTGCCTGGCGGCAGCGTCGTATCGCGGATCACAAATGATACGGAAGCGATCGTCGACATGTTCATCGGTGTGCTGGCAACATTCCTTATGGCGATCTTCATGGTCATCTCAAGCTTTGTGATGATGTTCATCCTGGACGTTAAACTGGCTTTGTTTGCACTGCTCTTCATGCCTGTGATCGCTGTCATTTTGGCAGTATACCGGAAGTATTCAGCCAACTTCTTCTCCCATGCACGCCAGCTTCTGAGCGAGATGAATGCGAAACTGGCCGAATCGATAGAAGGCATGAAGATCATACAGGTATTCAACCAGGAAAGGCGTCTACAAGCGGAATTCAATACTATAAATGAGACACACTACAAATATAATATGAAGAATGTCAAGCTCGATGGCCTGCTTCTGAGGCCGGCCATCAGCATGATCTATGTGCTGGCCATCGCAGTGATACTCGGCTATTTCGGATTCCTAAGCTTCGAATCGACCGTTACAGCCGGTGTCGTCTTTGCATTCCTGCAGTATATGGAACGGTTCTTTGAACCAATCAACCAGGTCAGCCAGAATCTGAACATCTTTCAGCAGGCACTTGTATCCGCAAGCCGGGTATTCACCCTGATGGATGATGAGCGCCTGGAACCGGTCCAAGATAAGGATGAGGAAGCGGAGATCACTGAGGGGCATATCGAATTCAAAGATGTCACCTTCAGCTATGATGGTGAAGTGGACGTGCTGAAGAACATCACGTTTACAGCCCGGCCGGGGGAGACCGTTGCATTGGTCGGACACACCGGTTCCGGAAAGAGTTCAATCATAAACTTATTTATGCGCTTCTATGAATTCAATCAGGGGGACATCACCATCGATGGGCACTCCATCAAGGAAATGCCAAAAAGCGAATTGAAGCATAAGGTGGGGCTCGTGCTGCAGGATCCATTCATCTTCTACGGCACGATCGCCTCAAACATCCGACTGTACCACCCCGACATGACATTTGAAGAAGTGAAGGCAGCTGGGGAATTCGTCTATGCGGATAAATTCATAGACAACCTTCCGGGCGGCTATCAGCACAGGGTGATCGAAAAAGGCGGCGCATTTTCAAGCGGACAGCGCCAGCTGATCGCGTTCGCCCGGACGATGGCGATAGATCCTAAAATATTGATCCTTGATGAAGCGACGGCAAACATCGATTCCGAGACAGAAGAGCAGATCCAGCATTCACTGGAGAAGATGCGCCGGGGACGTACGACGCTCGCGATTGCACACAGGCTGTCGACCATCCAGGATGCCGATCAGATTCTCGTACTCAACCGTGGCGAAATCGTCGAGCGCGGCACACATGACACGCTTATTTGTAAAAGAGGCATCTACCATAAGATGTATCAGCTGCAGAACGGCCAGCAATAATTGTCATACAATGTTCGCATATTCGTCCCGATAGAATATCTAAACTAAGAGGATGTCTGATAGAATGATATCTGATTGGGGGTTTTTCTATGGGTAGTGAAGTGACATTCCTTCTCGCATTTGGTGCAGGCGTATTAAGCTTCGTCTCCCCATGTGTACTTCCGGTCTTTCCGGCTTTCATCTCCTACATAACCGGTATGAGCTATAATGAAGTGGAAAGTCAGAAGTTCAATGTGCGGGCGATCCTTCATACTTTATTTTTCTTGATTGGATTCAGTCTAATCTATATCGCACTCGGATTCGGCACCGCATTCTTCGGCGGATTATTGATAGAGTACTCGAATCTGATCCGCCAACTGGGTGCTATCCTGATTATAATATTCGGTCTTATTGTAACCGGAGTACTGAACTTCAACTTTTTGATGAAGGACAGGAAGGTCCAGTTTAAGAACAGACCATCCGGTTTTTTTGGTTCCATTCTGATCGGCATGGCTTTTGGTGCAGGGTGGACGCCGTGCAACGGTCCGATCATCGGCGCAATATTTGCGATGAGTGCATCCGAGCCGAACAACGCGCTTATGTTGATGGTCGTATACTGTCTTGGTTTTGCGGTGCCTTTCTTCACGCTGAGCTTCTTCGTCTCACGGACACGTTGGATGCTGAAATATTCAAACCGTATCATGAAAGTCGGTGGCATCATCATGATTATGATGGGTGTATTGCTCTATTTTGATGGGCTGACGCAGATCATCATCTGGCTGCAGCCGTTCTTCGGCGATTTCCAGGGGTTTTAAGCCATGAATATTGAAAGCATTTTGTTTACAGCTGCGTCCATCATGGCCGTCATTATGGGGATCGGGGCCATAATCGTCAGACAACGTGCGGCCAAACGGCCGTTGACATTACGTAAGATCATCATACCACCGGTGATGATGTCGACCGGCGCCTTGATGTATGTATTTCCATATTTCAGGCTCAGCTCCTCTGAAATCCTAGAAGCAGTGGCGATGGGGCTCATCTTTTCCGTCCTGCTCGTCATCACTACCCGTTATGAGCAGAAGGACGGGGCGCTGTATGTCAGGCAATCGAAGCTCTTCCCCGTCATACTGGCAGGGTTGCTTGTCTTGAGGATTATTCTGAAGACCATCCTGTCCATGAGCATCTCCCCCGGTGAAATCGGCGGGATGTTCTTCCTGCTCGCCTTCGTCATGATCATAATATGGCGTCTGTCGATGCTGATGAAATTGAAGCAATATGAAAAGCAGCAGATCAAGTCAACTTGATCTGCTGCTTACTTTTTCCGTCTGTTCAAAGATGGAGAATTTCTGTTTCTCGTCATCGGCGTATTCGAAGAGCGCTTCATACGGTGTATAATCAATATCCAATTCATTCAGTTTCTTTTTCATGAACTTATGGTCCCGCTTCGGCGTAGCGATGATGTATCCTTTCATGATGTGGTCCAATGATATCTTTTTAGCGCCCTCATCAAGGGCAATCTTCGAAATCCTGCCTGCAATCCGTTCTTTGGCCACATCCCTGAACAATTCGGGGACAGGGGTGACGAGCTCATTCAGCATGGATTTCGCCTCGTCGTGCCACAGGGGCAGCGCCTTATCTATATAGAACGCCTGCCAATCGAGTTCGCTGTACCCATCTCCTTTTGGCATACGCTTCAAAAACTTCCTGAACATGAAATATCCGCCGATTACCATGAGCCCCAACATGATGAAAGTCCATAGCGCAATCAGCCACATAAATAGATCGTCCATTGCCTCACCTCAAGGCTATTATAAGAAATAAAAAGAATATTGTCCATCTAATCATCCCCTTCGATATATAAGGCGAAGGAGGTGAAGGACATGTTGAAAAACTTAAGTGCGAAGTTCTACTTTTTTGAAGCAGATGGAAAAGGCGGGGAAAAACTGCGCTTCAGATCCGTCAGGAACCTGGAGCTGTCAGCGACGGATGCAGATATCAATGCAGCAGCCGAGGTGTACCAAGTGTTGACGAATGATGTATACGCAATCGTCGAAAAGGAACAGACTTATGTCATCAATTAATTAAGGGGGAATAAACCATGACCAGGAAACTTGTCATCGTCTTCAACACATCGGCAGACCGCCGGTTTACACTGAACATCAGCAACCCGAAGGATAACCTGACAGAAGAAGCGATACTCCTAGAGGCCAGAAAGCTTATGGACACAGGTGTACTGGCACCGTCGCAGGGCACGCCGGTGTCTGTCCATTCGGCTAAAATCGTCGAACAGAATGTTACCGAGATAATCTAGCATGGAATGGGTGCCATTAGTCAGCGATGTTGGTTTTCCGGCAGTGATCACATTCTTTCTGCTCTATAGGATGGAGCAGAAACTGGATGCCCTCATCATATCCATCCGACAGCTGCATTGAAAAACCGTCCCCTGAACTTACTTGGGGGGCGTTTTTCTTGTATAATTAGAAGATACGAGGTGATAGATACAATGAAAATTCTACATACAGGAGATTGGCATATAGGAAAGCGGCTGAACGGCATGGATCTTATTGAAGATCAGCAACACATGCTCGAACAGGTCCTCGATTGCGTAAGGCAAGAGGACATTGATGTGCTCGTCCTTGCAGGGGACGTCTTCGACCGCGCCAACCCTTCCCAATCCGCATTGAAGCTGGTGAATGATTATCTGTATAAGATAAATATAGAGGAAAATGTACCAGTCCTGGCGATCAGCGGAAATCATGACAGCCGCTCGCGCCTTGACTACGGCAGCTACTGGTTTGCCAAGAGCGGTTATCACATGCGCACGGCGATCGACGACATTACCACACCAATTAAAATGAGGGGTCATCACTTCTATATGATCCCTTATCTGGATGTTCTGGAAGCGAGAGTCCATTTTCAGGACGACGGGATAAAGACTCATCATGACGTCTATGTACGGATTACAGAAGAGATATCGAAAGTAATGGACGACAGTGTTTTCAATATAGTGGTCGGTCATATGTTCATTTCTGAGGGCAAGACATCGGAGTCCGAGCGCCCGTTGTCTATTGGTTTATCAGAAGAGGTTAGTGCTGATCTGTTCGAAGCGTTTGATCTCGTGCTGCTCGGGCATCTGCACCATCCATTTGCCATAACCCATGAAAAGATATTCTACAGTGGCTCGCTCCTCAAATACTCCTTCTCGGAAGTGAGTCAGCCGAAAGGATTCCGCATCATCGATACAGATGGCGGCGTGCAATGCCGTTTTGTTCCGCTTGATATGAAGCGCGACCTCATCCACTACACCGGGGCGTTCGATGATGTCATTGAAGAGGCGGTTCATTTTGAGGATAGGGAAGCATATTTCAAATTTGAATTGTCGGGCATGTCGCACATCAATGACCCCATGTCCAAAATCAAGATGATATACCCGAACACATTGGAGTTAAGGCCGATAAAAGAAGTCAGCGAAGAAAGCATGAAGGCGGTCGATGCGGGCAGTTCAACCGACGGGGAGATATTCGGTTCATTCATCGAAAATATTTTCGGTGAACCACCGAACCGCTATCAGACAGAAATATTCAATAACTATTTCAAAGGTGATATAGATGAAACCGATACAGATTAGCATGCATTATTTCGGCCCGTTCGAGAATGAAACGATAGATTTCACTAAAGTAAAAGACAGCATGTTCCTGATCAGCGGCAGGACAGGTTCCGGCAAAACGATGATATTTGATGCCATCACCTATGCGCTCTACGGCACACTGTCGACAAGGGACCGGACCGAAGGCTCGGTCAGAAGCCAATTTGCAACGGATGATGATATCAGTTCGATCCGGCTGCAGTTTGAAATACGCGGCCGCACATATACGGTGGAACGTACGCTGTCCTACCATAAGGCAGGGCGGAAGACCCCGGTCCCCCCAAAAGCGGTACTATACAGCAGCGAAGGTGATGTGATCGACAGCAGCATCAACGGTGTCAAGCAGTCGATTATGGACATCATCAAATTGGATGCAGACCAGTTCAGGCAGATCCTCGTCCTCCCCCAAGGTGAATTCAAGCGGCTGCTTACTTCTTCCAGCGAACAGAAGCAGGAAATATTGCGCACTCTTTTCCGGACGGAGCGCTTCGTCCAGTTTGAAAACAAGCTCAATGAACTGAAGAAAGAGAAGTTGAAGGACACCGCGGTGATGGAAACTAAAATTCAGGAACTCTTCAATTCCTTGAGTGGGGATGAACATGCCGCAGTCAGAAACCTGATGGAAGCAGACTATCCGACATCAGCCAAAAGGGTAGAGGCAATCAACCAAATACAGAATCTGCTAGCAGAAAAACTTGAAGCAGTTGGTACAGAAACTACCAGCCACCAGAAATCATTCGAGACCGTCAAAAAAGTGCTGGACGACAAGGAACTCCATAACACAAGGGTGAAGGAACTGCAGGAGATTGAAGACGGATTGAATAAATTGGAAAGTCGAAAAACTGAGATGGAAGAGTTGGAGAAATCATTGGCAGACTACCGGATCGCCAAAGAGAAGGAGTATGCGCTGAAAAAAGAGAGTGAGGCCCTTGCCGAGAAGAAAAGGCTCGACCTCAGCCTGCAGGAATTGGTCGAAGCGCAGCATGCTTCTCAAAAAAAATACGAGGATCATCTGGCAGAATATGAAGAGTTGAAGGCCGCTGAAGGCCGCTACTCTGAAATCGAGAAATGGCTGAACCGGACAGAACGCTTCATGTCGGACGATCACATCCGGGAGGACATCTCTGGAATTGAAGAGCTGCAGAAGGCTAAAACCGATATCGAACAAGAGTCTAAGAAGCTGGCACGCCAGATGGAAGAACTAAAAGTGCGCATGCAGGAAGACGCATGGGACCGCGCAGCATCAGACCGGTTGGCCCGGGCTGCCTTCGAAAATGAAAAGGAGAGGATGGCACTTGATACTGCCATCAAAGAAGAGCAGGATAACCGCCGCAATGATGAAGAGGTGATCAAGATAGATGATGAACTGCTGCAATTGGAAAAGCAGTCTAAAGAAACGAAAGAAAGCCTGGAGAGGCTGAAACGCAGCGTACAGGACAAGTTCTCCACTGAAGACGGCCATCATATCAGCCATCTTCTAGAGCATCTTGAAGTCGGTCATGACTGTCCAGTGTGCAGGCAGCCGGTCCAGACACTGCCCCATAATGTGGAAACGTTGACCGATGATGAAGAGAAGCGCTTGAACGATTTCAATGACACATTGCAGCGCCTAGCCGGGCGCCAAGCGGAACTGCAGGCGAAGCGCCGGCTGCTGGAAGAGATGACTGCAGATAAGGAGCGGACGGACCTGGCAGTGCTGCAGAGGACTTATGAAGAACTTGAAACCGACTATCAACAGCTTACGCAAAATCAGCAGGCAGATTCCGCGAAGTACCGGAGGCAGTCTGAGTATAATGAACAGTACAAGCGCCTTGAACAGAAGCTGACAGATGGTAGAGTGAACGAAAATAATATCACCCACCAGCTCAACCGGGCCCAGGAACTGAAGGATACGTTCACAAAAGAGACGGGTTACGAGCAGTTTGAAGCATTCGTGCAAGCTTTTAAAGAAAAGCGACGAGAGGTGGAGGGGCACCGCGACCGTCTGCACCAGAACGAGACTGTGCGCCTCGCGACCAAGGATGAACTTGCCAGAATGGAAGAAAAGGCTGCGGCATTAAATGGCCAGGCCGAAAAGGCGGAACAGACACTGTCCTCACTGACACCCGAGATAGACCGATTCACGCATGAGGTATCGATGAGTCGGGAAGAGCTGATCAGCATTTCAGAACGGACTGACATCAGCAAAATCGAGGCGGCCATCAAATCATACCATCGTGAAAAAGAGGTGGCGCTGGATAGGAAGCGCCACCTGGAAAATCAGATGGAGGGCCGCGAATGGGTTGATCCATCAAAGGAACAAGAAGAACTTGCAGTTATAGAGAAGGATCTCGAGTCACTGATGGAAGGTCGCGCGAAGCTGAACGCTCAAATTGAGCATAACAATAAAAACCTCGACAGGATAAACGGGTTGATCGAGCAGCATGAAGCGGCCCTTGAAGAGACCCAGGCCTTATTATCATTAGCGGATGCAGTGGCCGGCAGGAATGATCAGAAGGTCTCCCTTGAGCGGTTCGTGCTGACCTATTACTTGGACCGCATACTGCAGATCGCCAATATCCGACTTCTTGAGATGACCGGGCACAGGTATGAACTGAGGAGGAGCACCTCACGCAGCAACCGGAAAACCGGACTGGATATCGAGGTCTTCGACTTCTACAATAATCAGCCGAGGCACATTTCTTCACTGTCCGGAGGCGAATCGTTCCAGGCGGCGCTGACGCTCGCACTTGCCTTGAATGAAGCCCTGCAGCAGGAGTCGGGGGGCATCAGCCTGGAAACGATGCTGATCGATGAAGGGTTCGGCACGCTCGACCCTGAAACATTGGATGTAGCGGTGAATACGCTCATCGACCTGCAGACGACGGGCAAGATGGTCGGCATCATTTCGCATGTAGAAGAGTTGAAGACGCGCATGGAGCATATCCTTGAAGTCGATGCCGCCAATGAACGCAGCGTTACACGTTTCAAGTAAGCTCCCAAGTTCATTTCTAAGGAAGTAGTGAAGATATGAAACAAATGAAGATGAGTCCAAAGATGGTACTGATTGCGACATTGTTGATGGGATCATTCCTCGTCCTGCTCAACCAGATGCTGCTCGTCACTGCAGTCCCGCCGATCATGAATGATTTCAATGTACCGTTCAGCACCGCACAGTGGCTGACGACGGGTTTCTTCCTCGTCAACGGCATCATGATTCCAGTGTCAGCATTCCTGATCAATAAATTCACTTCGAGGACACTCTATTTGACCGGCATGATGATCTTCATCACCGGCACCCTGCTCGCCGCACTGTCGCCGGTCTATTCGGTACTGCTGCTCGGGCGGGTGTTCCAGGGTCTGTCAGCAGGCATCATGATGCCGCTGACCCAAGTCATCCTGTTGACCCAGTTCCCGCTCGAACAGCGTGGGAAGGCAATGGGCTACTTCGGCCTGGTCATCGGCCTGGCCCCGGCCATCGGGCCGCCGCTTGCTGGATATATTGTAGGAATATGGCCATGGCGCGCACTCTTTTTCATCGTGCTGCCGCTAGTATTATTGAACTTCGTCCTCGCCTTGGTCTCCATGAAGAATGTGACCCAGCAGACGAATCCAAAAGTCGACCTGCCATCGATTGTACTATCTACATTCGGCTTCGGGGGACTGCTTTACGGATTTTCGATTGCCGGTACAAGGGGATGGACAGATCTGCTTGTAATGTCCTCCATCGTGGTCGGTCTGCTGTTGGTATTGGTGTTCGCGAGGCGCCAGCTGAAGCTTAGGCAGCCTATCTTGGAAATGCGCGTATTCAAGAATCGCCACTTCCTGCTGAGTTCACTGATCGGTGTCGTGGTATTCACTTCAATGGTCGGGGCAAACAACATATTGCCCGTCCTTATGCAGGATATGCTCGGCTATTCGCCGTTTGAATCAGGGCTGGCCCTGCTGCCCGGCGCCCTGCTCATGGGTCTGACGATGCCGGTCGCGGGTACCTTGTTCGACAAGTTCGGAATACGGATTTTAACATTTGCCGGATTGACTCTGATTTTGGTCACTTCAATATTGTTGTCGGATCTCACGACCGATTCCACGTTCAGCTACATCACAACCATCTATACCTTCAGATTATTGGGGACAGGATTGACGATGATGCCACTGACCACATTCGCCATGAATGCACTAAAGGATATATTGATCCCACACGGGACCGCCATGAACAATACGATGCGTCAGATCGGCGGTTCACTCTTTACCGCGATGATGGTTACCATCATGACAGGAGTCACTCTCCGGCTCTCAGACGGCACACCAACAGCGATGGAAGAAGTCACAGGGGTGAACGCATCCTTCATCTTCTCAGCGGTGATGGCCGCAGCAGGCATCGTGATGGCCTTCTTCCTAAAGGAACAGACACGGGAGAGCAGTGCTTCAGAAAAACAATAGCCCAGATAAAAATGCATTTTATGATATCCGCCATATTATTTTCACAAATATCCTTTTTTTACAGGTTGTGTGCATCCGCTTCTCTGATATAGTTGGATATAAACGTCTCCGGAGGGTTTTTAATGAAGAAAATATTGGTTACTGTTTTAATGGCATCATTCATACTCTCTGCCTGCAGTGATTCAGACGTCGAAGTGATGTCCCGGTACGGCAATGAACTGGAGGACTTCGAAGTGACGAATCAGCAGGGCGAGACATTTACGCGAGAAGATATGGAGGGCAAAGTCTGGCTCCTCGATTTCATATTCACAAATTGTGCAACCGTCTGCCCGCCCATGACGGCGAATATGACGGATGTTGTCAATGAGCTGGAAGAACGGGGCGTGGAGGACTATGGTGTCCTCAGTCTATCAGTCGACCCTGAAACGGATACGCCGCAAGTATTGGCTGACTACCTGTCCCATTACGATGTGCCTGATGATACTGAATGGCAGCTCGCCACCGGCTATGACTACAGCTTCATCAGAGGATTTGCTGAAGATAACTTCAAGACGATCGTGGCACCGCCACCAGAAGGCAGCAACCAGGTGACACACGGCATCAGCTTCTATCTGATTGATCAGGAAGGCAAAGTTATCAAAGATTATCCAGGAGTGGACACAGGGGATAATGAATTCCCACTCGAAGAAGTGGTCTCTGACGTAGAGACGCTGGCTGACGAAGAGGCAGAATAAAGGCAGAACCCGCCGGGTTCTGCCTTTTATATTCAATTAAAGGACAGACATTGATAGAATGAAGAAGCCAGCAATTTAAAAATGAGGGATATGATATGGAAAATAGGCATAAAAAGGCACAAGTCGCCACTATTATAGGTATGGCCGTCAATATTCTTCTGGCTGTACTGAAGCTGATCGGGGGAGTGCTTGGAAACAGCAGGGCCCTCATTGCAGACGCAGTGCATTCCGCTTCAGACGTGTTGAGTTCACTAGCTGTCTTGATCGGTATACGCGCCTCACGTAAACCGCCTGATGAAGAACATCCATATGGCCACGGCAAGTCCGAAAACGTCGCGACCCTGATTATAGCGATAATGCTCATCGTCGTTGGCTTCGAGATCATATACAATTCAGTGAGCTCGCTGATATCAGGCTCGGTAGGGAGCGAGACGACGCTCATTGCGCTATATATCATCATCTTCTCAGTGGTCGTGAAGGAAGCCCTCTTCCAGTATAAGTACCGCCTCGGCAGTAGGATAAAGAGCCCGGCTCTGATTGCAGATGCATGGCACCATCGCTCTGATGCGATATCGTCCTTGGTGGCGCTGGTGGGCATCGGGCTGACTATAGTGGGCAGCTCGTTCAACATTCCTGCCTTGGCCTATCTGGATCCTATAGCGAGCGCTGTTATCGCCCTGATCATCATGTATATGGGCTACCAGCTGGGAAAAGAAGCAGTCAGTGTATCCCTTGAAGTCGTGCTGAACGAAGATGAGACCCAGGATATGAGAGAGGCAGTGCTTGCTGTCGATAAAGTGCGTAACATCGATAATTTGAGTGCGCGTTCGCATGGGTCCTATGTGATCATCGACATTAAAATCGCCGTAGATGCAAGAATGACGGTCGAGGAGGGGCACCATGTGGCCAGGGAGGTCAAACAAATATTGATGCGCCAGTTTGAAGAGGTGCAGGACGTAAACGTCCATGTCAATCCATACTAATGAATAGGAGAAATTAATCAATGACATACAAAAAAGTGATATTAGATTGTGATCCGGGCCATGACGATGCCATATCGATCATCATCGCCGCTTCAGCAAAAAGCAGCCTGGACATCCTTGGCATCACCACAGTCGCAGGAAATGTCGAAGTCGATAAGAATACAATCAACGCCTTGAAGGTCAAGGACCTTCTGAAGCTTAACGTGCCGGTCATCCAAGGTGCCGCAAGGCCGCTTGTCAAAGAAAGTGAAATCGCAACAGAAATCCACGGCGAATCCGGCATGGATGGTCCCGTACTGCCAGAACCAAAAAGTCAGAAGGAAGAGGGCCACGCAGTCGATTTCATCATTGATCGGGTGAAAAAAGCTGATGGAAAAGTGACTCTGGTGCCGACCGGGCCATTGACGAACATCGCGCTGGCGCTGATCAAAGCACCGGAAATCAAATCGGATATCGAAGAGATCGTCCTGATGGGCGGCGGCACATTCGGCAACTGGACCCCTTCTGCCGAGTTCAATATCTATGTCGATGCAGAAGCTGCAAAGGTTGTATTCAATAGTGGCATTCCCGTTACAATGTTCGGCCTCGATGTGACGCATCAGGTGATCGCCACAGATGAGATTCAGAAGCGTCTGGCTGGAATCAATAATCCAACAGCAAAATTCGTCTCAGAACTCCTTATCTTCTTCGGCGACATGTATAAAGAACATTTCGGTATGTCGGGCGGACCCATCCATGATGCCTGCACGACGATGTATCTGTTGCAGCCGGATTTGTTTACATTCAAGCATGTGCATGCAGATGTCGAAACAAAAGGGGAGATGACATACGGTGAAACAGCAGTGGACCTACTCGGCGTGACGGGGAAACCTGCCAATACGAAATTCGCGTATGAAGTCGACCAGGAAAAGTTCTGGAATCTGTTTGAGAATATACTCAGATCCTACGGTGAGGAGTGATGATCATGCATACTCCTAAAATCACTGTCATCGGCAGCATCAACATGGATCTGATGACCGTAGCAGAAAATATGCCTGAGCAGGGCGAGACCATATCAGGCGAAAGCTTCAAGACCTTGCCCGGCGGCAAAGGTGCGAACCAGGCAGTCGCCGCCGCCAGACTCGGTGCAGAAGTACATATGATCGGCAAGGTGGGAGATGACCCGTTCGGTGCGGCCCTCATCGATAATTTCGAATCACAAGGGATAAGGATAGAGGCTGTAGAGACCGAGCCCGGCGTCTCTTCCGGTCTCGCCAATATCATCGTATCGGATCAGGACAACCGGATCATCATCATCGCCGGTGCCAACGGCGAAATGCACCCCGGTTATATAGACAAGTTCAAAGAAAGGATTGAGGCAAGCGATTATATCCTGATCCAGTTTGAAATCCCGAAACGGACCGTTGAACATATACTTGACCTCTGCGAGACGCTTGATGTACCCGTCATCATCAATCCTGCGCCTGCCATGCAGCTGGATGATGCCTATTGGGGGAAGGCTACATACATTACGCCGAACGACAACGAAGCAAAGAAGCTGTTCGCATACGATACCGATGATCTGCCGAAATTCCTGGATAAGCTGGTCATCACAAACGGGGCCAAAGGCGCCTCCTTCTTCAGAGGGGACAGGATGATCACCGTGCCTTCAGAGAAGGTTGAAGTCACAGATACCACAGGTGCCGGCGATACATTCAATGGCGCACTCGCAGTCGCCCTCGCTGAAGGAAAGGCGCTCGAAGAAGCGGTTGGGTTTGCCAATAAAGCCGCTTCCCTCTCCGTACAGAAACTCGGTGCCCAAAGTGGTATGCCGAAGCGCTCAGAGATGGAGTGATCGTCTGACACTATTCATACATTCTTACTTCCAATCGAAAAGACTCCCCAAAGTTGGACTGAGCTGACTTTGGGGAGTCCATCATCATCAGTGTAATGCTGTTGAAAATGCCGCAGGAAACCTAAAAAGCATTTCACTTCTGGAGGTGCTGATCATGGTCAGCCGAATTGGACAGTGATATGCTTTATTTTAAATATTGTAAAATTAAGTGAATGGAAGAAGAGATGCTGTAATGAATATGAGCAAGGAAGAAAAAAGACGGAAGTTCTGGATTGTTGTACTGCTTGGTCTGCTGACATCCATCGGGCCATTGTCTATGGATATGTACTTGCCGGCACTGCCGATTGTTGCAGCTGACCTCGACACCACAGTTTCATTGACCCAACTCAGCCTGACTGCTTGCCTGATTGGCCTTGCAGCTGGTCAACTCATATTCGGTCCTCTCAGCGACATCATGGGACGGAAGCGGCCACTTCTATATACCCTGGCCATATATGCAGTAGTCTCAGCACTATGTGCCTTCACCGGCAACATCTGGCTTTTCGTACTTCTTCGCTTCCTCCAAGGCTTCACCGGTGCATCGGGCATCGTCATTGCGCGGGCAGCCGCGAGGGATATGTATGCGGGAAAAGAATTGACGAAAGCATTTGCACTTCTGGCCCTGGTCAATGGGGCGGCACCGATCCTTGCACCGATATCAGGCGGGATGATCCTCAACTTCGGTTCTTGGCCGTCGGTCTTTCTGGTAATTGCAGCCATCGGAGTGATTCTGCTCCTTGCAGTCTTTTTCATGTTAGATGAGACGCTAGGGGAATCTGACCGTTCCGAGGGCAGCGTGCTCGCCGTCGTCAAAACCTTTGGCGACCTCTTCAAAGATAAGGTGTTCATGGGCATCGCCTTCACGCAGGCACTGGTCATGTCTGCCATGTTCGCCTATATCGCCGGCTCGCCTTTTATCCTGCAGAACATCTATGAAGTGTCCCCTCAGCAGTTCTCACTCATATTTGCCCTGAACGGCCTCGGTATCATTGCAGCCGCCCAAGTTGCCGGTAAACTGTCTTCATTTATGAGCGAAGTGCGGATATTGCTGATGGGTGTATCAATGTGTGTCATTGGCAGTCTTCTGCTTATGGTGGTGGTCATGTTGGAACTCTCTCTTCTGCCGATGCTCATCGCTCTGCTGCTTGTCGTATCGAGTGTCGGCGCAGTGTCGACGATGGCTTTTTCACTGGGCATGCAAAATCAAAGAAAATCAGCAGGCAGCGCATCAGCGTTTCTTGGCCTATTGCCATTCATAGGGGGTGCCCTCGTATCCCCGCTTGTCGGCGTGGCAGGGGAGGATGCTGCTTGGCCTATGGCAGTCGTCATCATCTTGTGCAGTATTGGGGCGCTAATGATTTACTTCGGCTTTGTGAAGCACCAGACGGTTGTGGATTGAGAGGCGGACAATATGGATGCCGGTGTGCTCACTATGAGATGTGGTAACCTTATAAATGAAATGCATCATAATGAAAAGAATCTTATTAATAGAATTGAGGTGCATCTGAAAAATTCAACTTTTCGGATGCACCTCAAATTTATGTCTGGGATATTTCTTTGTCTGTATTATAATTTAAGAATGATGACTGCCTATCTATTCCCAGTGAATGTAGCAGGGTCTGGACCGTTCCGTTCATTCTTATTCAATTGATTGATACGACTGATCTGGGTTTTACTTAGGGAGAAGCCGAATACGTCTATATTCTCTTCTATCCGATCAGGTGTTACGGATTTCGGTATGGTGACGAGGCCGTTTTCTATATTCCAGCGGATGACCACTTGAGCAGGTGACTTGCCGGTCTCTTCCGCAATCTCCTTGATTGTTTCATCATCAAGTATTTTGGCGTTCATCAATGGTGACCAGGATTCCATGATGATCTTACGGGAATCGAGGTACAGCTTCAGGTCGTTTTGGACAAGATAGGGGTGATACTCCACCTGATTGATGACCGGTTTTACATCCGTCCGCTGCAGTAATGTCTCCAAGTGTGAAACCATGAAGTTGCTGACGCCGATGTTTTTGACACGATCATTGTTATATAGATGCTCCATTTCATGCCATGTCTCGATCATAAGATCCTCATCGGTGCCTGGCCAGTGCATAAGATATAGATCCAAGTAGTCCAGCTGAAGGTTTTCAAGGGATGTGTCGTAGGCCTTCTCCACGTTTCCAAGACCATAGTCATCAAGCCAAAGCTTGGACGTCACGAAAAGGTCAGAACGATCAATGCCCGCCTCCTTGATGCCTTCTTTGATACCTTCGCCGACACTCTTCTCATTTTTGTAGATCATAGCTGTATCAATACTGCGGTAGCCGCTTACAATCGCATGTTTGACAGCATTCTTACAGTCTTCTCCGTCTTCAACCCTGAATACGCCAAGACCTATCTGCGGCATTGTGTTCCCATTATGAAACTCTACTTCTCTCATTTTCTGATCTCTCCTGTTCATGAAATAGTATTATCATGCCGTATTGATTGGACATATAAACATCTACCCACAATTTGGATTCAGTAAAGAAAAAAAGATGTGATTTCTGATGAATGTATCTGAATCAAACTGTCAGTTAATTGATCGTGATATCTATAATTAGAAGAAGCTTCATTAAAGAAGGGTCCTTTTGATAATCATTTCAAATGTTTGTAGTAGACATTAACATCTTTGTATTCTCCGAATGGGTCTTGTGAGTATGAAGGAATCGAACCGATGGGAGCATACCCTTCATCTTGATAGAGAATATTTGCTGGACCATCTTTCTCGGTATCAAGCATGACTAGCCATCTATTTTTACTAAAGGCTGCTTCTTCTGCATGTTTCAGCAATGCTTTTGCTACACCTTTTCTGCGGGCAGCCGGATGCGTCATCAACTTGGCGATTTCCGCCCGATGCTGTCCATTCTCTTTATCGCTGAGGTGCAGTTGGACTGTACCTGCAATAGACCCATCCATCACGGCGACATAGAGGCAGACATTTTCAGACAGGACACCATCCCAATAACGTAAAGCTGTTTCATCACTCATCGGATGCAAATAGTTCATAGAGGCACCTTGGGCTACAACTTCCTGGAAAAGCTGGGACAATTCATCTCGGTCATTTTGAATATCACTTATTTCCTTAATCTGCATTATATTCATCTCCTTTTATAAACTTCTATTATAAAGTGTCAAAGAGGAGGAAGATAGGATATCTGACGATTGAACATAATTCAACTTGTATTCCGATGAATACGATTAATTATACTTTGAAGCGTACTGCTGTTTTTTTATTCCGAGTCGTCATGATTGCACAATATTGCTTCCGTCTGTTAAAGTATTCTTTAAATCGGACAACAATTATCCGATATAAAGAGAAGGACGTGATGCCGCTGTGAAAATGAAGACAGGTGTGGAACAATCTGTTTACGCTGTTATTCTCCTTAATCTGCTGCCTAAAGGTGCTGTGCTGCACAGTGAAGAAATCAGCAGACATATCGGGGCTTCGCCGAGCTACTTCCAAAAGCTGTTGAGAAGGATGGTAAAGGCGGACTTGATTGTATCAGTCCATGGTACTAAAGGTGGCTTCAGGCTAAAACGATCCCCGGAAGATATACGGATATATGACATCTATACTGCTATAGAAGGCCGACAGTCGCTCTATTCATCGAGTGGCATAATGGATAATATGATGGACTCAATCGAGACATCAGAGCAGTGCATATTGAGGGAGACGATGAGTGAGGCGGAGGCATCCTGGAAAAATGTGTTGAAGCGCGAGAATATTGCCGACCTGACTGAAAAGCTCCGTGTCGGGAATTACAACGAACGTTTCAAAGTACTTGAAAAAGAACTGCAGAAAAGTTGCAGTGTGCAATATGAGCATATATAAAAAAGTAAAACTAATATGAAAGAAGATGTTAAATATGATAGTGGGACTCGACCGCATCAATGAACTGGCACAGAAAAAGAAACAAATAGGATTGACGGCAACCGAACAGCAGGAACAAAAGGAACTGCGCGAAAATTATCTACGCCAATTCCGCGGACAGGTGCTCGATAATCTTTCAGGGCTTACGGTCATTGATCCTGTGGGAAATGACGTTACGCCGGAAAAACTGAAAAGGGAACAAGAACTCAATCGGTTATTCGATTACTAGGTCACCATATAAAGAGAGAAGGGTTTTTCAATGAAATTAAGTGTATTGGATCAGGCACCTGTAACTAAAGGCAACAACGAGAAGGATGCCCTCCATAAAGCAGAGGAACTGGCAGTATTGGCCGATTCCCTCGGATACCATCGCATGTGGATGGCAGAACACCATGGGCTTGGCACAGTAGTCAGTTCAGCCCCTGAGATCACCGCAGCCAGACTCGCGGCCAAGACTGAAAACATCAGGATAGGGACAGGCGGCATTATGATGATGCACTACTCACCACTGAAACTGGCTGAAGTATTCAAGACACTCAGTGCATTTTCCCCTGGCAGGATTGATTTTGGCGTAGGCCGGGCACCAGGTGGGGACGGCAGCGCCATGTATGCATTGTCACAGGGCAGACGTCCTGAACTTGATAACCTTTATGAAAAGTTTGAAATAGCGCTTCAGTTGATCAACGATGAAACACCTGAAGGCAGACTTTATGGCTCAACACCAGCATTTCCTCAAAACGTTACCCTCCCTGAGGCATGGATGCTTGGTTCGAGTGGGAACAGTGCAGTAGAGACTGCTAAAATGGGTGCTGGGTATTCATTTGCCCAATTCTTCAATGGGGCATTGAGCCGTGAAATATTGGATGCATATAAGCAGAACTTTAAGCCGACCGATTTCATGGAGCAGCCAGAAATCAATGTATGCTATATGGTGACGACTGCAGAAACACGTGAAGAAGCGGAATTTCAAGCATTACCTCAAGATATTGCAGGACTCATGTTGTCACAAGGCAGGATAATGCCACCCCTTACACCCGAGGAAGCACAGGACTATCCGTTGACGGAAATGGATAAAATGAAGATAGAGCAACGCAGGCCACTCCATATCGTCGGTTCGGCAAAAGAAGTTGCAGCCCAGCTGAGAGAAGAACAAGAAAGATATGGATTCGATGAAGTGATGATCGTCAGTATTCCACACTCCCAGGAAGCCAGATTGAACGTCTATCGTCTCTTGGCAAAAGAATTACTGTAGAATGAAAAGGTCAGGATATTTGATATCCTGACCCTTTATCGTTAGATGTATTATTTTAATATCACATTATCTATTGGAATCAGAATATTCTTATTTTTTGAATTTAAGGTTTAATAGTGTATAATATATATAATAACAAGAAATAGACTTGTCCCTTGCTGTAATCGAAAACACAATATTAGTTTCGTTGGGAGATTATTTTATGAAAAAAATTGAGGTGTATACGAAAAAAGAACTAACTAGTGCAAAAGATGAAGGATATGAAGAAATTATAGTGCGTGGAAAGTTAGCTAAGAAATTAAAAAAAGGTAGCAAGATAACGAAGTTGAGTAAAGTAAAGCTTGGTATTTTAATTGCGGCCTTAGGTGTTTCAATCTTACCTATACCAGGTGGGTCCGCTGGCATTGCTGGTGTTACTCGTCTTGCCCTTCTTAACACTGCTAAGACTGCTACCACTGCCACCACTGCCAACACTGCAACTATGTTTACAGGCTTGGAGATTGCAGCGATGATTACAGCATCAACTATAGGAATTTCTACAATTATCGCCTTATTTAAAGATTATGAAGAAATATCGTTTGACAAAGACAAATTGATACTACGAAAAAAACAAAAAGAGATATAAAAATCTAATTATAAGTATTAAATCAATGACGTGGTCAGGATATAAAACATCCTGACCTTTTGTCATTTCCAATCAAGATTGAAGGAAGGCTTGTACGTATGACCCAAGAAGAACTTAAATATTATGCACATGAATTTTAATGGATAAATTCAACATAG
This sequence comes from Salinicoccus jeotgali, assembly GCF_055379195.1. NCBI lineage: Bacteria > Bacillati > Bacillota > Bacilli > Caryophanales > Staphylococcaceae > Salinicoccus > Salinicoccus jeotgali. The sequence goes on from NZ_AP043830.1 coordinate 939,402, forward strand.
AACTCAATATTCCCATCCGAATCTCAAAGCGCATGATATCGAAATTCGGAGCGTTCCGCATCAAATACATACAGGGCAATCGCCAGAAAATCGATATGGAAATAATCATGTCGCATAACTTCATTGCCCACAATACTGAACAGATTATTTTGGATGTCCTTTATCACGAGTATGTGCATTATGCGTTATTTATTAAAGGCGAGCCATATAAAGACTCCGATCCAGAATTTGTAGACACACTGAACCGTTTAGGCGTATCTCAGACACGTACGCATCAATTCAAAGGGCGACGTCATCTATATGAATGCAGAAAATGCAAGTATCAATTCAGCAAAAATATGAAGGGGTATGAGAAGCGGTATGTGTGCCGGAAGTGTCGGGGAAGGTTTAGTTACTTAGGTTTAGAAAGATATAAAAATCATTAATATTCAAGAGCATGTTAGAGTAGAATATTAAAGCTTAAGTTACTGTCATGACTAAATCATTTTCAGAAATTAAAAAGTCCCCAATACCTGAGGTGCAGATTTGGGGACACGGAATGAAGCATAATTATTAATTTTTACTTAACTGGCTATTTGGGTCACGACTTAAGAAGCTTCTTTCATAATCAGCATTCACATCTTTTTCACTGCCAAATATATAAAAGATAAACCCAATCAGATACCAGCCTCCGACAATCAACCACTCCATTGGCCAAACAAGAGCAGAAGGGGAGAAAGGCATGTAGAAGCCAATAAATAGGATGCTGAGTATTATAGCCATAATCCCTGTTGTTTTCCAATATTTAATCTTGAAAGGTCTTTCTAGGGAAGGCTCAGCTCTTCTAAGCTTCAGGAATGAGAATGCTACAATTAAATACCCTAGAACTATTCCTATACCTCCAGCATTTACGAACCAGTTTAGAGCGGAGTGCCCAAGTAGAGGAGCGACTACTCCTAAAACACCCAGAAATATAATTGCGTGGGTAGGTGTATTGTATTTCGGGTGGATATAAGCGAACCACTCAGGTATCATTTTTCGGATTGCCATGGCATAGAGTATACGGCTCCCCCCTATGATAAAAGCATTCCAACTTGTAACTATTCCAGCCACCCCTGCTATTACTATAATATTTGCCATTGCTTGACTGCCGAAAAGTGCACCCATGGAATCAGCTGTAGCTAAACTTGAAAGCTCTAACTGTCCGACCGAGAGCCCCATTGAAACCCCAAACGCCACCAACACGTAGAATATTATTGAAACAATAATAGATCCAATTAAAATTCTTCCTATTAATTTAGGAGGTGACTTCACTTCTGCTGCAATTTGAGGTATTACATCAAAGCCGACGAATAGGAAAGGAATCATAATCAAGACGGTCATAACGCCACCCACGCCTTCTCCAAACAGCGGTTGAAGGTTTGAACTATCTCCTAACGTGATTCCCCCAAATACTAATACCAATCCCACAGAGACCACGCCTGCTGTGAGCACGTTCTGCACTAATTTGGCAGGTTTTACACCGAAATAGTTAAGCGAGGTTAGTAGAATGGAGCCTACCGAACCGATTAATACCCATGTAAAGAAGATATCAAATCCACCTAAGTTCCAGAGGTACCCTACATGACTGACAGGGATAACATAGTCAATTACAGTGGGAAGTGCAACAGCTTCAAAAGTAATCACAGATACATATCCAAACAGCACACTCCACGCTGCTAGATAACCTAAACTTTTTTGTTTGAAGGCTCTTAGCACAAATACCATGCCACCTCCTGTTTCAGGAATCGCGGCAGCTAACTCTGCATAAGTTAAACCAATGAAAGTAACTAGTATACCCCCGATAATAAAAGCTAAAGCGGTTCCAAGAAATCCTGCACTACTGACCCAGTCGCCAGAGAGCACGACCCATCCCCATCCAAGCATCGCGCCAGTAGCCATAAATAATACATCTACCATTGAAAAAGATTTAATAAATTTTTTGTCCATTTAATACCCCTTTTAACGAAATAATAACATTTACTTATTTCAAGTTACCGATGGAAAGGTACTTGGTTTCAAGATAAGGTTCAATTCCTTCGATTCCACCTTCTCTGCCCAAACCGCTTTCTTTCATACCACCGAATGGGGCGTGAGCTGCAGAAGGCGCTCCATCATTCCAGCCTATAATCCCAAATTCAAGGTTACCATGAATATAGTTTCCAATTCTATAATCATTGGTGAAGAAGTATGCTGCAAGACCGAATGGTGTACTGTTAGCTATTTCTAATGCCTCATCTATACTAGAAAAAGTCGTGATGGGGATAACGGGACCAAATGTTTCTTCCTGCATAATATCGGCATTCTTTGCAACATTTTTTAGAATAGTAGGATGAACAAAATAATAACCATCTTGGTCATCTGAAATCGTTTTGTTCCCAGATAAGATTTCTGCCCCTTTATTTACAGCATCTTCGATTTGAGAAAGAATCTTATCAAATCCTTTTTTATTGATGACAGGTCCTACTTGAATATTTTCATCGAGTCCATTACCAACGTTGAGCTTTTCGACTTCTAATTTCAACTTACTTGAAAACTCTTCAACTATACTTTCGTCGACGAGTACTCTATTGACACAAATACACGTTTGCCCTGCATTTCGAAATTTTGAAGCAATGGTCTGTTCTACTGCAAGGTCAATGTCTGCATCTTTAGCAATAATCATCGGAGCATGTCCGCCAAGCTCCATCGAAACGTGCTTAACAGAATCTGCACTGTCTTTTATAAGTTGTTTACCTACTGGAGTAGAACCAGTAAATGTAATTTTCCTGATTAGATCACTTTGAGTAAAGGTATTGCCAATTTCTTTGCCGGGCCCATTCACGCATTGAATGACATTTTCAGGAATTCCAGCTTCATGCGCATATTCAATAAGCTTAAGCGTAGTCAATGGAGTCTCTTCAGCAGGTTTCACTATAAAAGTACACCCAGCTGCAAGGGCAGGAGCCGCCTTCCGGGTCATCATAGCTGCAGGAAAATTCCAAGGAGTAATAGCAGCTACCATACCCACAGCTTCCTTAGATACTATGATTTTTTTTGAATCTGAATTTGCAGGAATGGTACGCCCGTAAACGCGTTTCGCTTCTTCTGCATACCAATCGATATAACTCGTTGCATAATCCACTTCGCCTTTGGATTCGTTTATTGGTTTTCCACTTTCTAGCGTCATCAATTTGGCGAGTTCCTGTTTATTATCCTGAATAATTGTAGACCAATTTTTCATTAATTCTGATCTTCTGTGAGCATCTGTATTCTTCCAAGTCTTAAATGCAGAATGGCCTGAAGAAATTGCCTTTTCTATATTTGTTCTCGAGTCTACATCTACTTCTTGTATTATTTCTCCAGTAGCTGGATTCTTTATTATGATTTTTTTAGTATCAATCATTTATTCGCTCTCCTTAACTGAATTAAAAGCGTCTTCAAGTATATTTAGTCCTTTTTCAATTTCCTCGTCACTTGCTACTAGAGGCGCGAGGAAGCGGATGACATTGCCGTTAATACCTGCCGACAGGAGGAGCAGGCCATTATCATTTGCGTATTTTGTTATGGCTGCAGTTTTATTTTTATCAGGAGATTTCAACTCACGGTCTTGGACGATTTCTACAGCAACCATGGCACCAAGTCTCCGAATATCTCCAACAAAATCATGTTCTTTTCTCAAGTGAGTCAATTTATTTTCAATAATTACTCCCTGTTTTTCAGCTTGACTAGAGAGCTGTTCTTCTTCCATGATTTCTATAACAGCCAAAGCAGCAGCACATGCCAGCGGGTTACCTGCAAATGTACCGCCTAATTCCCCAGGATTAGATGAATCCATAATTTCACTTTTACCAACTACACCGCTTAGCGGTAGCCCAGCTGCCAATGATTTAGAAACCGTCATAAGATCTGGTGTAACATCAAAATGTTCCATCGCAAACATTTTGCCTGTCCTACCAAATCCTGTTTGTATCTCATCAGCCACAAAAATAATATCATGTTCTTTACAGAAATCAGAAACCGCTTTCACAAATTTGATGGGAGGAATAATGAATCCGCCTTCTCCTTGAACGGGTTCCATGACAATGCAAGCGACTGTTTCAGGAGCAACTGTTTCAATAAAAAAAGATTTGAAGTCGTTGATTATTTGATTCACATAGTCTTCTTCTGAAAGATGATTTGGTTTTTTATACAAATAAGGAAATGGTGCTTGATATATCTCTGGAGAAAAAGGTCCAAATCCAAACTTATAAGGCTTAACCTTACTAGTCATGCCCATTGTTAGGTTTGTGCGACCATGATATCCACGTTTGAAAGACACTACGGCTTGTCTACCAGTATATTTTCTGGAGATTTTTATTGCATTTTCAATTGCTTCTGCACCAGAGTTAAATAAAATCGTCTTTTTATTGAAATCTCCCGGCGTAATTTCTGTTAATTTTTTCGCCAATTCTATATAGCCTTCGTACAACATAACGTTGAAACCAGGGTGGAGAAATTTGTCAGCTTGATCCTTCACAGCCTGTGTAACCTTTGGATTAGTGTGTCCAACATTAAGCACGCCTATTGCGCCTGCAAAATCTATCCACTTTTTACCTGATACATCAGTGACGGTAGCGCCTGAAGCATAATCAGCAACATTTAAATTGCCATTGCTAACTCCTTTAGGAACGTATTTTTCTCTTTTTTTCTGAATATCTAATGTTTTATCATCAGTAGTAACTTTAGTCATATTAAATAGCCTCCTAATATATGATGCTCAATCTTATCCCAATATGCACCATAGCTGATATAATGAAAAGTACCAATTTTCTAATTTATATGGTACCAAAAGGAGTGTGGAATAAACATGCTATTGAATATAGGTGAAAATGAGAAAAAATTTTATAAGTATCAGCAGATATATATCAATTTTAAAAATTTAATTTTGAATCGCAAAATGTTGCCGGGTGAGAAGCTTCCAACGAAAAGAAATCTTTCAAAAGAATTGAATGTCAGTGTGAATTCAGTAACCAATGCCTACGAACAACTTCTGGCAGAAGGATATATTCATGCGATTGAGAGAAGCGGCTATTATGTTGAGGATATTGCACAATATAATGATGATATGGAAGAGTCCGAGTTTCCAGAAGATCTAAAGGAAGAAGGTGCCCCTCGACGCTTTGAAATATCTCTCTCTCATATGGCTACTGATTTAGAATATTTTCCGCATGACAAATGGCTTAATGCTGAAAAACATGTCTTTAAAAATTATAAGGAAGAAATTTCACAAATAAGCCATCCCCAGGGACCATATGAAATCAGGGAGACAATTTCCAGACTTATCTCAGTAAATAGGGGGGTAAAATGCAAACCGGAACAAATCGTCATTGGTTCAGGTACTCAGTCACTCATCAAACAAATACTGACAATGGATAATACCACAAAAACAGTAGGAATGGAGAACCCGGGTTACCGAAGAATGTATGATTTATTCAAAGCTTTAAACTTGAAAGTTAACCCAATAGAGTTGGATGATTCCGGTATTAATATAAATAAAATAAAAGAATCAGATTCCAATATTCTATTCATCACGCCTTCACATCAATTCCCCACAGGAAAGATCATGTCTATATCCCGCAGAATTGAATTATTGAACTGGGCTTCTGAATCAAATGAAAGATACATTATAGAAGATGATTACGATAGTGAATTCAAATATGGGACAGATCATATACCTGCTCTTCAGAGTTTGGACAGACACGACAAAGTAATTTATGCCGGAACATTTTCAAAAACACTTTTTTCGGGACTGAGAATAAGTTATATAGTGCTCCCTCCTGACTTACTGAGAAAATATAGAGAAATGTACTCGAATTGGATTCAAGGCAGTAGTATATTCAATCTGTATACTCTAAACCATTTTATAAATAACGGCGACTATTCTAAATATGTAAAAAAGATGAATTTACATTACGAGAAGGTGAGGGAGAAACTAATTACAACATTAAAGGAAGAGTTCGGAAACAGTATAGTAATTCATGATATACCAGCCGGCTTACACTTTTACGCAGAATTTAAAACAGATAAGACTTATGAGGAGATAGAAAGACAGGCTACCTGTAAAAATATAGAACTTTATACTTTGAGAAGATTCAGTATTAAAGGGATTGAAGAAGGTCAGGATAAGAGAGCATTGATAATAGGGTTTGCGAAACTGAGATTAGGAACAGTAGAAGAGGCTGTTAAGAAATTAAAAAAGGTTGTATTTAAAGTGTCAAAATGGAAATAATCATCTCGCATAATTTCATTGGACAAAGTACTGAACGATCATTTGGGATGTCCTCTAACATGAGTATGTGTGCATTATGCACTATTTATTAAGAATAATCATATAAAAAATCCAATTCGGAATTTATAGAAACACTGAACCGTTTGGGCTCATCTCAGATTCGCACCCATCAATTCAAAGATGCCGTCATCTATATGAATACAAAAAATGCAGGTATCAATTCAGCAAGAATATGAAGGGGTATGAGAAGCGGTATGAGTGTCGGGGGAGGTTTAGTTATATGGGAGAAATAATGAACTAGAGGTTTTAAGAAAAAATTATAATGTGAAGAAACAAATGTAAAACTGACATAATAAATAAAAACTACATGATTATTAATCCAAAATCACCTTTTTAGTGACTTTCAAACCGTTATATATGATTATTGCATTTTTACTAAAAATGATTATGAAGCTAATATAGTGTCAGGAAGAGGTGATGCTATGTTTTTTATAATTATTCTTGGAGGTATCTGCGCATCATTTATATATGCTGTAACTGCATCCGATAACATTTCGATTTTATATCGTAGAAGTAGATGTGATTTATGTTTTCAGAGCTTAAAGCCTTATGAGCTAATTCCGGTAATGAGTTTTATTTTGCTTAAGGGAAAATGTTCCTATTGTAAAGGGAAAATCGATAACAGTTTTATAGTCTGTGAAATTTTAGTAATACTTCTTTATTTACTGCCCATTTATTTTAATCTTTCTCTCAAAGACCTCACATTATATTATTTGATGATTACAATTTTGTTGCCGCTTTCAATCTATGATAGAAAAAATTTAAAAATACCAAATCACATGAATCTTATATTTTTAGTTGCTGGACTATTTTTAACAGATCTTTATTATTTAGAACCATTTCAGGACATTTGTATAATTTTAATTTTGCATCTATTCTTTTATTTATTTTCAGAATCAATAGGATATGGCGATATAAAATTGTTTACAGTAATCACTTTGATTACCCCTGTCAACTTCTTTATTTATAGCTTACTTCTTACCTATTTGATTGGAGGGTTATTTGTAATAATACTGCATTTCTATAAAACAAAGTTACCCGTTAAGATCCCTCTGGTTCCATTTATTACTACGGCTATTATACTTTCATTTTTGTTATATGATGATTTGAATTCTATATATTTTGGAGGCTTCCTATAAGAATGTTAATTAAAGAGATGCACTTTTCGGATAAACCAAGAGAACGACTGATGATTTATGGACCTGACAAGCTTACCAACCAAGAATTGCTTGGGATAATCATCAATACCGGCCACAAAGAGGAGTCTAGTATTGGAATTGCAAACAAAATCATAAAGGATATGAAATCTGTTCGTGAACTGCGTGAACTTACCTATCAGGAGTTAATCAGCATTAAAGGTATTGGGGAAGCAAAAGCAATAACAATATTAGCAGTTATTGAACTAGCAATAAGAATGCATACACATTCATTAGAGGAAGATCTTTACATAAAAAGCCCAGATGATGTTAGTAAACTGCTTATGGAAAAAATGAGGTATTATCAACAAGAGCACTTTGTAGTTTTGTATTTATCAACCAAAAATATGATTATTCACCAAGAAACTATGTTTAAAGGGTCTTTGAACACTTCGATAGTACATCCTAGGGAGGTATATAAAGAAGCAATAAAGAGGAGCGCTGCCGCGATAATATGTGTACATAATCATCCTAGTGGTGACCCTTCGCCTTCGAGAGAAGATATCGAGGTTACAAAACGTTTGTATGAGTGTGGGGAAATGATCGGCGTCGACTTTTTAGACCATATAATCATTGGGTCTGGAAAATATATTAGCTTGAAAGAGATGAATGTCATTAAATAGGTAGAAGGGGATGGAAAAATGGGTTTGGATATGTATTTATATCTTGAAGATAATGAAACAAAAGAATTTATAGAATATAGTTATTATAGGAAATTTAACGCTCTTCAAGGCTATTTTGTAGATAATTTTTCCTTAGACAACTGTGGGAAAGTAAAAATTGAATTAAAAGTTGCTAGTAAGTTATATGTTTTACTAAATGAGATTAGATACAATCCCGAAAAAGCTGAGGTTTTGCTCCCTATTCATAAGGGGCCATTTTTCGGTTCATACGAATATGACAAGATTTATCATAACCACATTAATCAAGCTGCATCTGATTTTATCACGCTAAATTTATAGATTATAATCGATTCACTCTTTACTACACATCAAATTGGTAATTTTAACTAAGGATCGAATAGTATGATGGGGAGTTAAGTTTTACATAATAAGGATGTTATTCAGATGATGCTACGCAATATTTCTTAAATAATGGTAGTTCCATAATCCTTTGATAGATTCTATATGTTATTTAGAATCTAGATATCATATTTGTGAGTAAAACAGGGTGATGACATCACCCTGTTTAGAAGTCTTCTTGGTTTGAGATTATCAATATCATGATTTCTATAAATTTTTAAATTATAATTCAAGTATTATTAATATATTGACAATTCTAATAATCTCGAGTAAAGTGATATTCACTCAATTAAATACATTTATCCAGAGAAGTGGAGGGATTGGGCCCTTTGAAGCTTCAGCAACAGGCTATTATGGTACTGTGCTAAATCCTACAAGCGGATGCTTGGCAGATAGATATCTTTAAGCCATTTGCATTTAGCAGATGGCTTTTTGTTTTTAATATAAAAAGGATGTGGTGGCGTGGCTATTGAAATTACCGATGTCTCTAAAGAATATTTCGTTAAAGGAAAAAGGATAGAAGCTCTGAAAAAGACGACGCTCTCCATTCGTGAGGGTGAGATCTTCGGTCTGATTGGCTTTAGTGGCGCAGGGAAAAGTACTCTGTTGCGCCTGATCAATTTGTTGGAACAGCCGACTACCGGCAACATCAATGTTAATGGTACGGATTTGGGCAAGTTGGCAGAGCGAGACTTGCGTGCAAAACGGCAGAAGATCGGGATGATCTTCCAGCAGTTCAATCTGATTGAAACTAAAACTGTATACCAGAACATAGAATTTGTGTTGAAGGCGAGCAGTTATGATAAGAAGAAAGTGCCGTCGCGCATTGAAGAGTTATTGTCGCTTGTGGGCTTGAGCGACAAGATGGACAGCTACCCCAAAAATTTGAGTGGGGGACAGAAGCAGCGTGTCGGCATTGCGCGGGCGCTGGCCAATGAGCCTGAAGTGCTTTTATGTGACGAAGCGACGAGCGCACTCGATCCTGATACGACAAAAACAATTTTGAAACTGCTTAAGAAGATCAATAAGGAGTTCGGGATCACCATTGTATTGATCACCCATGAGATGGAGGTCATAAAAGAGGTTGCTGACCGAGTAGGTGTGATGACGGCAGGGGAAATCGTGGAGATGGATGATGTCTACGCAGTCTTCAGCCACCCGGAGCATAAGGTGACGAAGGGGTTTGTTCAGGATATATACGATTTCACCATCCCGCCGCATATTGAACTGAATAGTGAATCTGAAGTGATCACCATCAAATTCTTGAATGAACATGCAGAAGCGAATTATGTCAATCAGCTCTACCGCCACTTTGATTGCGATATAAGCATCTTGAACGGGCGCATCGAATACATCCAGGATATGCCCCTTGGATTTCTGATGCTCCACATTAAAGGCAGACAGGAAGAAATCGCCAGACTGAAGCAATTCATCGACGACTCAAAAGGAATAGAGAGGGCTGAGATATATGGAAAGATTGATTGAAATTACACCGCTGTTATACCGGGCATTGCTCGAAACGACCCTGATGGTCTCGATATCCATATTCTTTGCGGTGCTGCTTGGACTCCCGCTCGGTATATTGCTGTATGTGACTGCGAATCCGTTGCTCTATAGGATAAAACCACTGAACCAGTTTTTAGGGGCGTTGACGAACGTGATCCGGTCGTTCCCTTTCATCATATTGATTGTAGCGATCATGCCGATTGCGACTTGGCTGACAAACAGCTCCCACGGGCCGGTATTTGCGAGCGTGGCCCTTTCCTTGGCGGCCATCCCGCTATTTGCCAGACTGGTGGAGACAAGCTTCAATGGAGTGGATAAAGGCGTGATTGAAGCAAGCATTGCCGGAGGCGCATCACTCTGGCTGATCATTACGGATGTGTTGGTCCCGGAAGCGAAGCGGGGCATCACCCAGGCGATTACGCTGACGATCATCACCATTGTCGCCTTCAGTGCCACAGCAGGGGTCGTCGGCGGGGGTGGAATCGGAGATCTTGCGATACGATACGGATATTACCGCTATGACACCGTGACGATGATTGCGACTGTCGTCATTCTGATTATAATTGTCCAACTCATCCAGATAATCGGGGACTATTTGAGCCAAAGAGAGGAGAGGAACTGATATGCGTGGGATATTGATATTCCTTGCTTCAACACTTGCAGTCATTATAGGAAGCAGCGCACTGCTCTACGAAGGGGAGGGGGAAGTGATCACCATCGGCGCTTCCACCGGCCCCTACAGTGATATGGTGAACTTTGCATTGAAACCGGCCTTGGAAGAACAGGGCTACACGGTGGAGATTGTTGAGTACACCGACTACATCCAACCGAATAATGCTTTAAATAATGGAGATCTGGATGCGAATCTTTATCAGAACAAATCGTTCATGGCTGACTTCAATAAGGAGAACGGTACGGATTTCCATAATCTCATCCAAGTGCCGACTGCACCTATGGGACTCTATTCCAGCGAGTATGATTCATTGGATGAAATAGAAAACGGCAGTGAAGTGGCGTTGCCTCTGGATCCCGTCAATTCTTCAAGGGGATTCCAGACGCTTATGGATGCTGGTCTGATTGAAGTTGCAGAAGACGCAAATCTACTTGCGATAGAAGAGAAGGATATATTAAAGAACAATAAAAATCTGGAATTCGTCTACCAGGATTCAGGGCAGCTGCCTAGAAGTGTCGATCAGATCGGATTATCGCTCGTGCCGGGGAACTTTGCGCTAGCAAGCGGAATGGATCTGGCCGATGCGCTCCAGCTTGAAGATATGAATGAGAATTACAGGAATCAGATTGTCGTAAATGCTTCAGATAAAGACAGCAAAATGGCAGAGGACCTCATCAATGCAGTTGAGTCGGAACACTTTAAACAGACGATAGACGAGCAGTTCAAAGGATTCGATAAACCAGAAGGAGAATGAAGATGAACAAACTACTCTCAAGTATTCCCGACAGCTATTTTAAGACGGCTATGGCTGGAGAGGTACCATCCGGTCCCCTCCCACTGATCAACCTCGCAGTCGGCATACCGGATGCCGAGACACCAGAACCCATTCTGAAGCGAGCGGCAGAAGCCCTTTACCAACCAGAAAATCAACGGTACGGACAATTCAGGGGGAAACAGTCATTTAAGGATGCGATCATCGATTTCTACAAGCATGAGTACGATGTGGAGTTGGATGAGGACAATATCGCACTGCTGTACGGCACCAAGAGTGCCCTAGTGCAGTTTCCGATGATGTTCATCGAGCCGGGGGAAGGGGTCTATCTGCCTAATCCAGGCTATCCAGATTATGCAGCCGGTGTTGAATTGGCGAAAGGGGTGATCTATGATCTACCGCTTCTTGCAGAAAACGAATATTTGCCGGATTACGATGCGTTAGATGACCAAGAGAAGGCCAATGCGCGGCTGTTATATTTGAATTATCCGTCGAATCCGCTCGGTGCAGTTGCGGACCGAGCATTTTTCGATCGTACGATAGCGCAGTTTAAAGGAACAGGCACCTGCGTAGTACACGATTTTGCCTATGCACCATTTTCATTTGATGGGAAACATCCCAGTATACTCCAGAGTGAAGGCAGCCTCGACTGTGCCATTGAAATTTATTCTCTGTCGAAAGGATTCAACATGTCTGGATTCCGTTCAGGTTTCGCTGTAGGAAACAAAGAAATGATTAGGGCAATCAACACTTATCAGGACCATACACAAACGGGTATGTGGGGTGTGGTGCAGGAGGCATCTATTGCGGCACTCCAACATGCTGAAGATATTCTGCCCGTACAGAAGGATACCTTCTCCACAAGGAGCCGTCTGGTTACAGGAGCGTTATTGGATATGGGTATTCCAATCAATCCGATTAAAGGGGGGATATTCGGCTGGATCCATGTGCCGGAAGGGTTTGACGGTGAGACGTTTAAGGCTTACCTGCTCCATGAATGCTCCATCCTTGTCACTCCAGGAATTCCATTCGGCTCGCGCGGAAAATACTACATCCGCATATCCCTAGCTGTAGATGACGCCGAGCTGCGGGAAGTGATTGAGCGCTTCAGAGCGATTCAAAATTTATGGAAAAATGACATTTTACATTAAATAATCTACATTATCCCCTTGAAAGCGAACAATTAAACATGTAACATAATAATTGTAATGAAAATGACATAACAGGCTATTGATGATGCTGTCATCTAAAAAGCCTTTGATAGAACATGTATACTTACTGTTCTAGATATCATATATATTATTATCTTATCTGTTATGGAGAGGCCCTAGGGCCTCTCCTTTTTATTTACATATCCTTTATCAGCAATGCTCTATTGTGGTATTCTTTTAACAGATATCATCAATCAATGGAGGCGCTCGATCGTGAACAGGCTTTTCAACCGTAATCGTATGCTGATCATACTTTTTGGCATCATTGTATTAATACTTTTAATAGGTTTCTCAATGACGGATAGGAATTCCGTCACTAAAGCGGAGCAGTTCACCGGCGATCTGACAGCAGGTTCGCAAGTCGTCATAGACGCGCCGGTCGGATTCATAGGCAACATCATCAATAAGATCTCCGCCAGTTTCAATGCTGTTGAAGAAAACGAGGAATTACATGCACAGCTTGAGATGCTGCCGCAGATGCAGGCAGACCTGGAAGGCCTTGAAGCGGAGAATGAGGAGTTGAGGGAAACTCTGGAGGTCAGTTCCAGACGCTCCTACGAAAGTGTGGATGCCCGTGTGATATCGAGGTCACCTGACCAGTGGATGGATAACTTTACCATCGATAAAGGGGAATCCGACGGCATAAAGGAAGGCATGGCGGTGATGACCACAAAAGGCTTGGTGGGGACTGTGGTCAGAGCCAACGGTAGCTCAAGCTATGTAGAGATGCTGACGACATCATCAGCCGGCAATAACCTCTCAGTTCAAGTGACCCATGAAGACGATACGGCATATGGTAATATTCGCAGGTTTGATGATGAACGCAACCTACTTGTAGTTGAGAACATTAAAAACCGCAGCGGACTCGAACGAGGCGATGAAGTCTTCACGAGCGGTCTGGTGGGAAGCCTGCCGGAAGGTCTGCTCATCGGCAAAATAGTTGAGGTCGAAAACGATGAGTATGGGTTGAGTCAAAATGCTTACGTACAGTTGAACAGTAATATGGATGACATCGATCTGGTACATGTCATCAAAAGAAATCCGGAGTCAATGGAGGAATAATATGAGAACACTTATGATTTTCCTCTGTGCCTTCCTATTCATGTATATCGACTTTACCTTTGCGGAATTCAGTCCAGCATCTATCAGTGGAGTGACGGTCTATTTTGTACCCCGCACCTTGCTTATCTTCATATTGCTGCTGTCGATCTATGCAGGATCGAGGATGGGAATATTTTTGGCGGTCGTATTCGGAGCAATGCTCGACATCTACATAGGGTCCCTCTATGGTATACACACCTTCGGGATGGTGGCGTTCGTCGTATTTATGCACACCGCCTTCCGGGTCTTCCATAGAGATTTTGTCGCCATGGCATTTGTCGTACTGCTGCTCATCTTCTTTTACGATGCATATATATATGCGATTTTTTCCATACTTGGCATAATCGATATGCCAATGTTTGATTATGCGGCCCTACGAGCGGTGCCGAGTGTGCTCATCAATGCGCTGCTCTTCTTGATTGTTTTTGTCGTGGCACGCAAAGTCTCCAGAGTCAGGAAAGAACTCCTCAAGCAGGATTGACAGCACCATCTGCTGCTGGTATAATGCAGAAGTTGGTGATAATGTAGACATCAACCGCTCAGTTGCAGGTTCAAGCGATCACTATCCACCTGCAGATGGCGTGTCTTATTTTATATTAGGAGGTGTAAGTATGTTTGCAATTATCGAAACAGGTGGTAAACAAATTAAAGTTGAAGCGGGCCAAACTATCTACGTCGAGAAGATTGACGCAGAAGCAGGTGCCACATTCACTTTTGACAAAGTACTCTTTGTAGGTGGAGATTCAGTTAAAGTTGGTGCCCCTACTGTAGAAGGCGCTACTGTAGCTGCAAAAGTTGAAAAGCACGGCCGCGGTAAAAAAATCGACGTCGTGAAATTCAAGCGCAGAAAGAATTATAAGCGTAAACAAGGTCACCGTCAGCCATATACAAAACTGACAGTTGATAAGATAGACTTCTAATGATTAATGTAGAATTCCATATAAATGATGATGGACAGGTCACTTCCTTCAATATGGAAGGCCATGCCATGTTCGGTGAGTATGGTAGTGACATCGTCTGTGCAGGTGCTTCGGCAGTTGTCTTCGGTTCTGTAAACGCCATACTCAATATGACGGATGCGAATCCCTCAATCGATATGGAGGAAGAATCCGGCTCCTTCAATTTTGAAGTGACAGACCCAGATGATGAAAAACTCCAGACTCTATTGGAAAGCATGATCATATCACTTAAAACAATAGAAGAAGAATACGGTGAAAACATCAAATTATTATTCAAGTGAGGTGAAAGCAATGCTTAAACTCAATCTGCAATTCTTCGCATCCAAAAAAGGTGTAGGTTCAACGAGGAACGGACGTGACTCCCAATCCAAACGCCTTGGTGCCAAAAGACAAGATGGCCAGCATGTAACAGGCGGCTCCATACTTTTCCGCCAGCGTGGAACTAAAATCCACCCAGGTGAGAACGTTGGACGCGGCGGAGATGATACTCTATTCGCTAAGATCGACGGCGTTGTAAAATACGAGCGTTTTGGTCGCGATAAAAAGCGCGTTTCTGTTTATACCGAAGCGAAATAATGAACGAGTGGACATCAGCAGAGCTGGTGTCCTTTTTCATTAAATGAGTGGTGTACGATATGATATAATATTTTAAGGATAGGGGTGAGACTATGTTTATAGATCAGGTTGGTATATTCATAAAAGCCGGCGATGGCGGAAATGGCCTCGTCGCGTATAGACGTGAGAAATATATTCCGATGGGCGGACCTTCAGGCGGCGACGGCGGCGATGGTGCGGACATCATATTTGAGGTCGATGAAGGACTCAGGACATTGATGGACTTCCGGTATCAGCGCCACTTTAAAGCGAAGCGCGGCGGTAACGGAATGAGTGCGAATGCCCACGGGAAAAACAGTGAGCCTATGGTACTGAAGGTGCCACCAGGTACAGTAGTCAAGAAGAAAAAAGACGGAGAAACATTAGCTGATCTGACCCAACACGGGCAAAGGGCCGTCGTCGCCAAAGGCGGACGGGGTGGCCGCGGAAATTCCCGCTTCGCCACGTCAAGGAACCAGGCACCGGACTTTGCCGAGAATGGGGAACCTGGCCAGGAATTTGATGTAGTGCTTGAGTTAAAACTACTGGCCGACGTCGGCCTCGTTGGTTTCCCGAGTGTCGGAAAATCGACCATACTCAGTGCCGTCACCAAAGCGAAACCTAAAATAGGGGATTATCCTTTCACAACCATCAAGCCGAACTTGGGCGTCGTGGAGACGGGGGACGGCAGATCATTTGTCATGGCTGATCTGCCTGGACTCATTGAAGGTGCCTCGGAAGGCACTGGGCTTGGCCATCAGTTCCTAAGGCATGTCGAGCGGACTAAAGTCATCGTTCATGTCATAGATATCAGTGAGGTTGAAGGACGGGATGCAGTAGAGGATTATGAAACAATCCGTAAAGAGATGGGCCTATATAATGAAAGCCTGCTCAAACGGCCTGAAATCATCGTGCTCAATAAAACTGACCTTGTGGAAGACGAGGGCATCTTTGAGAAGTTTGCGGAAGCAGTGGGGGAAGATAAGGAGATATATCGGATTTCGGCTGCCACCCGTGAAAATCTGGACAATATGCTCTACCGCGTTGCGGACATGCTTGAGAAAGCTTCCACGGTCGAAGAAGTCATCGAAGAGACAGATCACCGTGTCGTCTACCGGCATGAAAAAGATCCTGATGCATTTGAGATTACACGTGATGATGATGGCGCCTATGTCGTATCAGGCGATTCCATCGAGCGCATTTTCAAAATGACCGATTTCAACCGCGATGCAGCCGTAAGAAGGTTCGCAAGGCAGATGCGCACCATGGGCATCGACGATGCCCTGCGTGAGAAAGGCATCCAGACGGGCGATACAGTAAGGATCCTCCGCGGTGAATTCGAATTCGTAGAATGATGGTGATTTGATGTATCAGTATATAAAAGGCACGTTAAAAGAAGTTGCGCCACAGAATATTACAGTAGAGACTGGTGGGATCGGCTACTTGATCATGGTGCCGAACCCTTTCCGTTTTGAGAACAGGGATGGGGAAGATGTGACGGTCCATACCGAACTGATTGTGCGGGATGACAGCCACACGCTATACGGGTTTGTGACAATGGACGAAAAGGTCCTCTTCCAATCTCTGCTTCAAGTGACCGGCATCGGTCCGAAAAGTGCACTGGCGATACTTGCTGCTTCGAGTCCGGAAGAGATCATTGAAGCGGTGGAAGCCGAAGATGAGAAATATATGCAGAAATTTCCGGGGGTCGGAAAGAAGACGGCAAGCCAGATCATACTGGATCTAAAAGGCAAGCTCGGACATGTAAGCATAGTATCGCCTACACCCGAAAAAGGTGGCAACAACCACCATATCCAGGAAGCCATGCTTGCGCTTGAAGCGTTGGGCTACAGTAAGCGGGAACTCAAGCGGATTGAAAAGAACCTGAATCAGGAACATTTCGATTCAGTCGATCAGGCCGTTAAGCGAGGTTTGAAGTACTTAGTTCAATAATGGGGTGTTACTATGGACGATCGTATTTTAGATGAAGATAGGCAGAATCAGGAAGAGCAGGTGGAAATGTCACTGCGCCCTGAATTTTTAAGCCAGTATATCGGGCAGAAGACGTTGAAGGATAACCTCAAAGTCTTCATCGAGGCGGCAAAGATCAGGGGAGAGGCCCTCGACCATGTAATACTGCATGGGCCGCCGGGGCTCGGCAAGACGACGCTTTCCAATATAATCGCAAATGAGATGGGTGTAAATATACGTACAACCTCAGGTCCTGCAGTGGAACGTGCAGGGGACTTGGCTGCCATCCTGTCGAGCCTTGAAACAGGCGATGTGCTGTTCATCGATGAAATTCACCGTCTGCCGCGTGCAGTGGAGGAAATACTCTACTCGGCAATGGAGGATTTCTTCCTTGATGTCGTCATCGGTAAAGGTGAGGAAGCGAGAAGCATCCGCATCGATCTGCCACCCTTCACTCTGGTAGGGGCCACAACCCGTTTTGGCAGTCTTTCGGCGCCACTTCGGGACCGTTTCGGGGTACAGCTGCGACTCGAATATTATGATGTCGATAGCCTGATGACGATCGTAAACCGCACAGCGGAAATATTTGAAGTATCCATCGACCCCGACAGCACGGTGGAATTGGCCAGACGTTCAAGGGGCACGCCGCGTATAGCTAATCGGCTGCTGCGCCGCGTACGGGACTTTTCCATAGTCAAGGAAGAGCCATCCATCACTTTGGAAACGACTGATCATGCCCTTAAAGTGCTTGAGGTGGATCCGAGCGGCCTCGACCCGGTCGACCATAAAATTATGAACACAATCATACATACTTATGGTGGCGGACCGGTGGGGTTGGAGACGGTAGCGGTCTCCATTGGTGAGGAAGTGGTGACGCTCCTTGACGTCTATGAGCCTTATCTGATTCAGCAAGGCTTCCTAGAGCGCACTCAGCGCGGCCGCCGGGCCACCGCAAAAAGCTACGAATACTTCAAAGATGACACACAGCCAGATACATCGAGAAATGGGGAATAAGTTTGAAACTCGAAGAATTTGATTTCAACCTGCCACATGATCTGATTGCCCAGACCCCTCTGAAGGACCGGGCTTCAAGCAGACTATTGGCATTGGAGAAGAAATCAGGCACGGTCTCCGATAAGACGTTTGAAGATGTTATCGACTTCTTCAACCCGGGAGATGTACTCGTTTTAAATGATACGAAAGTACTGCCGGCAAGATTATACGGCATCAAAGAAGAGACCGGCGCAAAAATAGAAATGCTTCTGCTGAAGCCGGTCGCAGGGGGATATGAAGTGCTGGTGAAGCCAGCTAAAAAGATCAGCCCAGGTACGGTGGTAAGCTTTGGTGACGGCCTGCTCAAGGCAGTATGTACAGACTCATTCGATGAAGGTATCAAGCATGTCGAACTGAAACATGAGGGTGTGCTTGAAAATGTACTGGATGCCCTTGGAGAGATGCCTCTGCCTCCTTACATCAAGGAGACGCTTGAGGATAAAGAGCGCTATCAGACTGTGTATGCCAAACATTCAGGCTCGGCAGCCGCGCCGACTGCAGGGCTGCATTTCACCGATGCGCTGCTTGAGAAAATCAAGGCTAAAGGTGTACATATCGCCTACATCACATTGCATGTCGGTCTAGGTACATTCCGTCCCGTCAGTACAGATGTGATTGAAGACCATAAGATGCACTCGGAGTTCTATATCATGGACCATCCTACAGCGGAACTGTTGAACACGGTCAAGTCAAAAGGCGGTAAGATCATCAGTGTAGGGACGACGAGCACAAGGACATTGGAGACGATCGTCAGGGATCACGGTAAGTTCACTGAAGCCAGTGGATTCACTGATATCTTCATCTATCCCGGATTTGAATACCGGGCGATCGATGCCCTGATCACAAACTTCCATCTGCCTAAATCTTCGCTGATGATGCTGGTGAGTGCATTCAGTGATAAAGAGACGATCATGGCGGCATATCAACATGCCATCAATGAATCATACCGATTCTTCAGTTTTGGCGATGCAATGATAATATATGAGGATGAAACTTAGATGGCAATCAGATATGAACATATTAAGACATGTAAACAGACCGGAGCCCGTATAGGCAAACTCCATACACCACACGGTACTATAGACACTCCGATATTCATGCCCGTCGGTACCTTGGCGACAGTCAAATCAATGACTCCGGAGGAGCTTGCGGATATCGGCAGTCAGATCATTTTGAGCAATACTTATCATCTATGGCTGAGACCGGGGAGCGACATCATTAAAGAAGCAGGCGGTCTCCATAAATTCATGAACTGGGATAAGCCGATATTGACCGACTCCGGTGGATTCCAGGTATTCAGCCTGAGCGACAGACGCAAAATCGAAGAAGAAGGTGTCCACTTCAGGAGCCATCTGGATGGCTCCAAGCTGTTCCTGAGTCCGGAGAAGGCAATGGACATCCAGCATGACCTCGGATCGGATATCATGATGGCATTTGATGAATGTCCGCCTTTCCCAGCCGAGGAACGATATGTAAAAGATTCCATCGAGCGCACAAGCAGATGGGCTGAGAGGTGTCTTGAGCATCACAATAAAGGTGGCCATGACCGCAACCAGGCGCTATTCGGCATTGTGCAAGGCGGGGAATACAAAAACTTGCGTGAACAAAGTGCCAAAGATCTGGTCAGCATGGATTTCCCCGGATATTCCATCGGTGGATTGTCCGTTGGGGAGCCAAAACCCATTATGTATCGTGTGCTTGAGGAGACTGTGCCACTGCTGCCGGAAGACAAGCCCAGGTATCTGATGGGCGTCGGCTCTCCAGATGCCCTGATAGAAGGTGTAATCAGGGGCATCGACATGTTCGACTGCGTCCTGCCGACCCGTATTGCACGCAATGGCACAACCATGACTTCAAGAGGCAGGGTTGTCGTCAAAAACAAGAAGTTCGAGCGGGATTTCACGCCGCTTGACCCCGGCTGCGACTGTTATACATGCCGGAACTATTCAAAGGCGTACCTCAGACATCTATTCAAAGCAAATGAAATTCTAGGATTAAGGCTTACGACTTACCATAACCTTTATTTTCTGCTAAAATTGATGGAAGATGTTCGAACTGCGATTTTAAATGATCAATTAATGGACTTTAAAGAAGCATTTTTCGAATCATATGGATTGAATGTTGAAAATCCAAAAAATTTCTAAAGAGGAGAAGATTTTTAAATGGAGTTTTTCATGGCCATTCTGCCGTTCCTGGTATTAATTCTGGTAATGTATTTCCTGATGATCCGTCCGGCACAGAAGAAACAAAAAGCAGTGCAAGATATGCAGGCAAATATGCAAAAAGGTGATGATATCATCACTATCGGAGGCATCCACGGAACGGTTGAGTCATTCGATCAAAAACATATGTACATCCGCACCGATGATGTAAATGGTGCCATCCTTAAATTTGAACGTGTTGCACTTAAGGAAATTGTCAAGTAGTATGATAAGCTGGCTCGGTGAGCCAGCTTTTTTTAATTTTAATTTTTAATTTAAGCTCCCAAGCGTTATAATTGAAATATTGATGATTCATAAAATAATCGAGGTGTGTCCTATTGAAAACTAAGAAAAACAGGATAATATCTGCAATTATCCTTGCAATAATATTATTGACGACAGTGGGGCTGACTGCTAAAGATCTGGGCAAAAATGTCAATCTCGGCCTGGATCTTCAGGGTGGTTTCGAGGTGCTCTATCAAGTTGAACCACTGCATGAAGGAGACGAGATCGATGAAGCTGCAATGAGCAGCACCGCACAGACGCTCGATTCGCGCGTCAACGTACTTGGTGTCTCTGAACCGAATATCCAGGTTGAAGACGGCAACAGGATCCGCGTACAGCTGGCGGGTGTGGAAGATCAGACGGAGGCCCGTGAACTGCTCAGTACACAGGCTGAACTGACGATCAGAAACGTCGATGATGAAGTCCTCCTTGATGGTTCGGATCTTGTACAGGGCGGCGCCAGTCAAAGCTTTGATGAAATGAACCAACCGATGGTCTCGCTTCAGCTGAAAGACCCCGAAAAATTCAGGGACATCACTGAAGAGATCTCGAATCGCCCTCCAGGTGAGAATCTGATGGTAATCTGGATGGATTTTGAAGAGGGTGAGGATAGCTTTAAAGAAGAAGTAACAAAAGAAGACCCCAAATTCATCTCTGCACCAAGTGTGGAGCAGGCCTTGAACACATCCGACGTTATGATTTCGGGTGGATTCTCCGGCCAGGAGGGATTGGAGCGTGCCCAGAATATTGCGGCACTGCTCAATGCAGGCTCGTTGCCTGTTGACCTGAAGGAAATCTATTCGACTTCGGTAGGTGCCCAGTTCGGTGAACAGGCACTCGACGAGACCGTAACGGCGGGACTGATCGGGGCGCTGATTGTCTTCCTCTATATGATTGCGTTCTACAGGCTCCCTGGGATCATCGCCGCTGTCACGTTGACGGTCTATATCTATCTTACGGTGCTCGGCTTCAATATAATCGGTGGGGTGCTCACCCTACCGGGTATCGCCGCCCTGATCCTTGGGGTCGGGATGGCAGTCGATGCGAACATCATCATGTATGAACGCATGAAGGATGAACTGCGGATCGGCCGTAACATCAAACAAGCCTATAAGAAGGCATCCCAGGCGTCGCTTTGGACGATTATAGATGCCAACATCACTACATTGGTCGCCGGCATAGTGCTCTTCATATTCGGTACGAGCAGCGTCAAAGGGTTTGCGACCATGTTGCTTCTATCGATACTGATGAGTTTCATCACCGCCGTCTTCCTGACGCGCATACTGTTGTCACTGCTCGTCAAATCGAATTTCTTCAACAAGCGCCTGACATGGTTCGGGGTCAAGGAAGCGGACCGCTTCAGCTTGAACGAAGGCAAGGATATCGAACATCTGACGACACCTTGGGACAAGTTTGATTTTGTCGGCCATGCGAAGAAGTTCTTTACATTCAGTCTAGTGACCATACTCGCCGGCCTTCTCATCCTGTCCATCTTCAAATTGAATTTGGGTATAGACTTCACAAGCGGCACACGGGCGGATATCCAAACGTCGGAAGAGGCTACTGTAGAAGAGGTGGAGACAGAGCTTGAAGATATCGGCCTCGCCCCTGACAGCATCACCACTTCTGGTGAAGATATGGTGGTTGTCCGCTATACCAAAAACCTGGATCAGGAAGAAGTCACCACGATGCAGAATACATTCGATGAATTATACGGGTACGAGCCAGCGGTCAGTACGGTCAGCCCAATAGTCGGGCAGGAGTTGGCGAAGAATGCAATGATCGCATTGGCCATCGCTTCAATAGGCATCATCATCTATGCCTCGATCCGCTTCGAATGGCGCATGGCGCTGCCGAGTGTGCTGGCACTCATCCATGATGCATTCATCATGATCGCCATCTTCTCCATCTTCAGGATTGAAGTGGACATTACATTCATTGCAGCGGTCCTGACGATCGTTGGTTATTCGATCAACGATACCATCGTGACATTCGACAGGGTGAGGGAGAACTTGCGTAAATATAAAGTCATCAATAATGAAAAAGAAATTGATGCAATCATCAACCGTTCCCTGAAGCAGACACTGACCCGCTCGGTCAATACTGTATTCACAGTTGTCATTGTCGTATTATTCCTGATCATTTTCGGCAGCAGTGCAATCTTCAACTTCTCACTCGCTTTGCTGATTGGTCTGATCAGCGGCATTTATTCCTCGCTGTTCATCGCCCTCCAGTTATGGGGCATATTGAAGAAACGTCAGTTCAGAAAGACTGATGGCAGTTTGACGGTTTATGAAGAGAAGAAAAAGAACGACGAAAAAATATTGGTATAAGAGAACGCCCGGGAGTCCCCGGGCGTTTTATAAAGGGAGGATCACATGTATCAGTCGAAGTTTGAATGGAGAGTTCGCAAAGGGACAGAGGAGATACCCGAATCTTTAATCGGTGCTTTCAAATTGAATATGCTTGAACAGACCATCCTCGAAAACAGAGGATATACGACAGAGGAAGATTTGATGAAAATCTATAATCCCACAACCTATGACGCCTCTTTGGTACACGACATGGACAAGGCGGTGGGTCGGATTAATGTTGCTGTTGAGCATGGGGAACGCATACTCGTCTATGGTGACTTTGATGCGGATGGCATCACCAGCACCGTCCTGCTGCTTAAAGCATTGAGGCGAAAAGGGGCTGACGCCGGATATTTCATACCCAACCGCATAGAAGATGGTTACGGACCGAACCGGGAAGTGTTCGAGGAGATCGTCATCGGCCAGTACGACCTTGTCATCACTGTAGACAATGGCATTTCAGGTAAAGAGGAACTGGCGTTCCTCAATGACCACGGCATAGATACAATCGTCGTCGACCACCACACTTTCGGTGAATCGGTACCGGAGACGGTGATCATCCACCCGGACCACCCTGACGGTTCATATCCCTTCAAAAGTCTGGCAGGCGTCGGCATCACATACAAATTGGTACAGGCTCTGGGCGCCGCCGCGCAGGACGATCTTGCACTTGTTGCAATCGGCACTGTAGCTGATCTTGTGCCCATGATAGACGAGAACAAGAAGCTGGTGATGGAAGGGTTGGAAATATTGAATAACGAACCTTCCACAGGGATTCATACCTTACTGCGTGCGGCCGGTCATGAAGGCGGGGTCGATGAGGAAACCATAGCGTTTACGGTTGCCCCCCGTCTGAATGCCACCGGTCGGCTTGGAGAAGCTGAAATCGCCGTGGAACTGTTGCTCGAGGATGAGAGGCATGCAGCATATGAAATGGCTATGACGATCGAGAACATGAATGCCGAACGTAAGCAGCTGGTCATCGATATTTTCGGGGAGGCTGTAGAGCAGATCAGGACAGAGAACCAGATCAATATCGCATATGCCGACGGCTGGCATCCCGGGGTGCTCGGCATAGTCGCCTCGAGGATAGTGGAAGAGTTCGGCAAGCCCGCCATTGTACTGACCCGGGATGGGGACAGTTACCGTGGTTCCGGCCGCTCGATTGAAGGGCTTGACCTGCATGACATAATCACCCGGCAATCGACGCACTATACCCATTTTGGGGGACACGCCCAAGCGCTTGGCATCGAGGTGGCGGCAGAAGACATTGACGCATTCAAAATAGAGCTGGAAGAATACTTCGCAAGCCTCGGACTTGATCTGAAGCCGGTGAAATACATCGATTACCAGGTGGATGGGACCAACATGACCATGCAGGGATTCGAGCGTTTCGAGCGCCTCAAACCATTCGGCCAATCATTTCAATCGCCTGTTTTCCTGCTCCAAAATGATACGATAGGGCAAATACGGCAAGTGGGTAAAGATAAGAGCCATATCAAACTGACGATGCCCCGGGTCGGCATGGATGTCATCGGTTTCGGGTTTGGGCACCTCATCAATGAAGTGTCACAGAATGATGTCATCAGCTTGATTGGGACGGTCAACATCAACGAGTTCAATCAAAAACGCAGTCTGCAGCTGATGCTTCAGGACGCCAATGTGGATAATGTCCAACTGATCGATATGAGGAGTCGGTCCGATCAGCGGTTCGACATGATATCAAAGAATGACGTTTTCGTCATCGCCAAAGGTAAGGAGCGGCTCGGTGACAATTACTACGAATACGGGGAAGATCTGCCGTTCACTTCAGGGACTGTAGTACTGAGGGATCTGCCTGATGACCTTCTGGATCTTGCGTATTCACTGAATGGTATCCATGCATCTAAAATAATCTCGATATTCAACAGCCGTGAAGAACTCTTTTTTTCCGGGATTCCCTCACAAGCGGATGTCAACGCCCTGCAACAGCTGGTGTCGGGCGCTGACGATGGCACAATCAACCTCGCTAAACATGCGCCTGCACTTGCTGGGCGTCTTGGGGTAAAAATGAATTTCCTCAAAATGATGGTTGATATTATGGTGGATTTGGACATGATTACGTTAAAAGATGGTATAATATATAAGCAAAAGGATGATTCAGACCGTAAAATTGAAGAATCTTTGCTTTTCAATGAACTGAGGAAGCGGCTTGAGGCAGAAAAAATGTTGAAGATGTCTTCCTCCTCTGAGCTGAAAAACTATCTCAGGACATTAATTTCGAAGTGAGTGGGGTAAAAAATGGATTTAAAAAATATGTTTCAGAAGTACAGGATTGGCCTAAAAAAGGCGTCAGTTTCAAAGACATCACGACTATAATGGACGATGGCAAGGCATATGGCTATGCAACAGACCAGATTGTCGAATATGCCAAGGAAAAACAAGTGGATATCATCGTCGGTCCAGAAGCACGGGGATTCATCATCGGGTGTCCTGTGGCATACAGCATGGGCATCGGATTTGCTCCTGTCAGAAAAGAAGGGAAGCTGCCGAGGGAAGTCATCAAGTATGAATATGATCTGGAATACGGCTCGAACATCCTGACTATGCACAGGGACGCAATCTCTCCCGGACAGCGCGTACTCATCACCGATGATCTTCTCGCTACCGGTGGGACGATTGAAGGGGCGATCCATCTGGTTGAGAAGCTCGGGGGCATCGTCGTCGGCATTGCCTTCCTTATAGAGCTTGAATATCTGGAAGGCAAGAAGCGTCTTGAGGGGTATGACACACTCTCTCTGATCACTTATGCACAATAGCACGCCATAAAGTCTGTGAAAACAGGCTTTTTTTCTACATTCATTTATTTGAAATGGATTTTATAGTATGATGATTCTAATCAGTGTAATGGGAAGCGGTGAGGACATGAACAAGGAATATCCCTATAGTGCGGATCAGGTGATACAAATGTGCAGCGCCTATATGAATGAGAAGGACATGGGCATGATAGAGAAGGCGTATAAACTTGCACATGAAGCGCACGAAGGACAATACAGGAAAAGCGGAGAGCCTTACATACTGCACCCGGTACAAGTTGCGGGGATCCTCGCAGAGCTGAAGCTTGACGGTCCCACCATCATCGCGGGATTCCTCCATGACGTTGTGGAAGATACACCCTATACTTTTGAAGATCTTGTGGGTATGTTCAACGAAGAAGTTGCAGTGATAGTGGACGGTGTAACGAAACTTGAAAAGGTCAAATACAAGTCCAAGCAAGAAGAGCAGGCGGAGAACCATAGAAAGCTCTTTATCGCCATCGCCAAGGATATCCGCGTCATCCTCGTGAAGCTCGCAGACCGGCTGCATAATATGAGGACGCTAAAAGCAATGCCTGAAGCCAAGCAGATAAGGACTTCACAGGAAACGCTTGAAATCTATGCGCCGCTTGCGCACAGGCTCGGTATTTCAAGCATCAAGTGGGAGCTTGAGGATATCGCGCTCAGATATATAGAGCCACAGCAGTATTTCAAGATTGTGAGCTTGATGAAAAAACGACGCAGTGAGCGTGAAGTGGTCATCAATGATGCGATGGAACGCATCGAGGAAGAGATGGCCAATACAAAAATAAAAGGACAATTATCAGGACGGCCGAAACATATATACAGCATCTACAGAAAAATGAAGAAGGACCATAAGCAGTTTGACCAGATATTCGATCTGCTTGCCATCCGGGTGCTGGTGGATAACATTAAGGACTGTTATGCGGTGCTCGGTGTCATCCACACGATATGGAAACCAATGCCAGGCCGCTTCAAGGATTATATCGCCATGCCCAAACCGAACATGTATCAGTCCCTCCACACCACAGTAGTCGGTCCGAACGGAGATCCTCTGGAAATCCAGATCCGGACATATGAGATGCATGATATAGCGGAACACGGGGTGGCAGCCCATTGGGCTTACAAGGAAGGGAAGGAACTCAAGGAAGAACCTTCACGCGACAAGCGCCTCCACTGGTTCCAGGATCTTATAGACCAGGAGACATCTTCACCGGATGCAGAAGAATTCATGGAAGCATTGAAGACGGACCTGCTAAGCGATAAAGTGTATGTCTTCACACCGAATGGAGACGTGGTCGAGCTGCCGAAAGGGGCAATCCCAATCGATTTTGCCTACCAGGTCCATACAGAAGTGGGCAACAAGATGATCGGGGCGAAAGTGAACGGCAAGATCGTCCCGATCGACTATGAGTTATCGACGGGTGAGATCGTCGAAATAAGGACCAGCAAGCAATCCTACGGTCCGAGCCTGGACTGGCTGAAGCTCGTCAAATCATCAAGCTCCAAAAATAAGATACGCGCCTTCTTCAAAAAGCAGGATAGGGCGAGCAATATAGAAAAAGGACGTTTTGCGGTCGAGCATGAAATAAAGAACCGCGAATACAAACCTGATAATATCTTGAAGCCGCAACATATGGAACCTGTCCTTGAACGCTATAACTTAAATAGTGAGGATGATCTGTTTGCGATGGTCGGCTTTGGTGGCATAACAGCCCAGCAGGTGACAAACAGATTGATGGAGAAATTCAAAGTCACTGAAGAGAAATCGAATGTGGTGGAAGAGATCGACAGGACCCATCACTATAAGGAGATTTCAACGGAGTCCGGCGTCTATGTACAAGGCATGGATAATATGCTCATCAACCTCTCCAAATGCTGTAACCCTATACCGGGCGATGAGATAATCGGTTTCATCACGAAAGGTCATGGTGTGAAGGTCCACGTAACAAGCTGTCCGAACATCAGAAATGAGACCGAACGGCTCATAGATGTGGAGTGGGTGAAGAATAAGGATAAGGACCGTAAATATCAGGCTGACCTGGAAATAACAGGGTATGACAGGCAGGGGCTCGTCAACGAAGTGCTCAATATGATTGCCGGTACGAAATTCCCGATCACCCGGGTGAACGGACGGGCTGATATCGATAATCATGCCAAAATAAGTTTGTCGGTGATGGTCCATAATGTCACAGACTTGTATCGGATCGTCGACAAGATTAAACAGCTGCCTGACATCTACAGTGTAGAACGGGTATTTAAATGAGGTGGAATTAATGAGGGTCTTATTGCAGAGGGTGTCGAGTGCGACAGTGATAAGCAATGAATTTTACAATGAAATCAAAAAAGGATATTGCCTGCTGGTCGGCGTCTCCAAAGATTCGACGGAGGCGGATGCGAGGAAACTCGCTGAGAAGATTGCCGCCAGCCGGAATTTTGAAGATAGGGATGGGAAGATTAACCTCTCCATCAAAGATGTGGATGGGGAAATCCTCAGCATCTCCCAATTTACGCTCTACGCCGATGTGAAAAAAGGTAACCGTCCAAGCTTTACCGATTCAGCCGGCAAGGAGCAGGCCAAACATCTCTATGACGTCTTCAATTCCCATCTGAAGGACCAGGGCCTGACGGTGAAAGAAGGGTTCTTTGGTGAAATGATGAATGTACAGATCAACAACGAAGGGCCGATCACCTTCATGTATGAAGCGGAAAATGGAAAAATATTGTGATGGAATGGATGAAAAGGCTTCTCGTCAACACATTTGGTGCAGTCACCTTTTTCATCAAGTACAAAAAACATGTCTATATGATTCCTGTGGCTTTTCTGTTGGCCGCTTCCCTGATAGTCTTCATCACCGCCGCAACCGGTCACCTGTTCAAGGCTTCAGGCAACGAGGCGCCAATTGACCTGCAGCCGCGTGAATATGATATTTCAGGCACGACTATAGTGCTCGACCCGGGCCATGGTGGCAAAGATCCGGGGGCGACGAGTGCCTCGGGCATTACAGAGGATGAAATCGTCTACAGACTGGCTGGGCAGTTGAAGGAAGAACTGGAAAGGCACGGTGCAGAAGTGCTGCTCACAAGGGAGCAGGACACCTTCGCGTCGCTTGATGCCAGGAAAGTTGAAGGCGACCTGTTCATCAGCCTGCACAGCGATGCCATGGATGATCCGAGCGTCACCGGATTCACCACATATTATACGTATCCACATCAAAAGAAATTTGCCGAAACGCTGAACAATGCACTGGATACCCGCTCCTATTTCAGGAACCGCGGGGTCCACAGCATGAACTATCAGGTGACATGGCAACTGGATTATCCCGCGGTCCTTGTTGAACTTGGCTATTTGAGCAATGAATTGGATGATCGCATCCTTCTGACTTCGCATTATCAGGAACTGATGGTGCAGGGCCTTACCGACGGAATCGTAGAGTACTTGAAATGAATGCTTGACTTCATCGGCTTTAAGCCATAATATTAATATACTATATAAATGAAAAACTGTTCTTTGATCCAAAGAGGGGGATAGGGTGATGTCCAGAGAGGTCTGTCGAGGCTGAAAACAGACTCATCATCCGTATCCATGAACCGACACTTTGGTAGAACCCCGTGCGCCGGGCGGTGGCAGCCGTTAATATGCCAGAGGGCCTTTTATCGGCTGAATCAGGGTGGCAACGCGAGTAATCGCCCCTTATATCCAATTGGATATAAGGGGCTTTTTTTAATTTTCGGAAATGGAGTGGTTTATAATGATACAAATACCTAGAGGTACGCAGGATATCCTTCCTAAAGACACCTATAAATGGCAGTTCATCGAAGCACGTCTCCATCAGATCGCGCAGGATTACAACTACAGCGAAATCCGCACACCGGTTTTTGAATCGACTGAGCTGTTCGTCAGAGGAGTCGGTGGCTCCACTGATATCGTCAATAAGGAAATGTATACTTTCCAGGACAAGGGCGACCGCAGCATGACTTTGAAGCCTGAAGGGACCGCACCTGTCGTCAGAAGCTATATAGAAAACAAGATGCAGCATGATGTGAATCAGCCCGTCAAGGTCTATTACCTTGCGCCGATGTTCCGCTATGAAAGGAAGCAGAAGGGGCGCTACCGCCAATTTGTGCAGTTCGGTATAGAAGCGATCGGCGTAGAAGACCCGCTTATCGATGTGGAAGTCATCAGCATGCTGATGCAGATCTACAAGTCTTTCGGCCTTTCGAATCTGAAGCTCTACATCAATTCGATCGGTGACCAGGACAGTCGTTCCGCCTATAATGAAGCATTGGTGGCACACTTCAAACCATCCATCGGGGAGTTCTGTTCAGATTGCCAATCCCGGATCGATACGAACCCGATGCGCATCCTTGACTGCAAGAAGGATCGTGACCACCCACTCGTTAAACAGGCGCCAAGAATCTACGATTACTTGAATGAAGAATCAAAGGAATATTTCGAACAGGTCAAGCGCAACCTCGATGCACTCGGCATCGGCTATGAAATCGACTATAACCTGGTCAGGGGCCTCGATTATTATACGCACACGGCATTTGAGCTGATGAGCGATGCAGAAGGATTTGGCGCAATCACCACACTATGTGGCGGAGGGCGCTATAATGGTCTGCTGGAATTGCTGGACGGTCCGACTGAAACGGGTATCGGTTTTGCGCTCAGCATCGAGCGTCTGATTATGGCATTGGAGGCTGAAGGCATTGAAATTCCAAAGCCCCAAGGTATCGACCTCTACATCTGCACGCTGGATGGTGCATCAAGAACCGCAGCAAGCCGGCTCATCCATCAGCTGCGCGCTGAAGGCATCAGTTCGGATATGGATTATAAGAACAGGAAGTTGAAGGCCCAGATGAAGGATGCCGACCGTAAAGGCGCCAAGCATACCATCGTAATAGGCGAAGAAGAAAGGGAGACGAATGTAGCCGAGCTGAAGAATATGGCGGACGGCAGCACGAAGCAAGTCAAACTTGATGACATAAAAGCACTTGCTGAACTAATCGAGGAGGTAGAATCATGAGGAGACATACAGCGGAAATCACAGAAAAGATGACTGGAGAACGGGTGAACCTAAAAGGATGGGTACAGAAAAGACGCGATTTGGGCGGTCTGATATTCATCGATCTGAGGGACCGTAAAGGTGTGATTCAAGTGGTCTTCAACCCGGAAGTATCCGAGTCGGCATTGAATATTGCCGACCGCATCCGTACGGAATATGTCATCGCCGTTTCCGGCAAAGTGCATGAGCGAGATGAGTCACAATGGAACGACAATATCCCGACAGGGCGTATCGAAGTGTTTGCAGATGAAGTGGAAGTGCTGTCAAAATCAGAGACACCGCCATTCCAGATCACCGATGATACGACGAACGAGGACCTCAGGTTGAAATACAGATACCTGGAATTACGGAAGCCGAAGCTGCAGAGCATATTGAAGCTCAGACACTCATTGAACCGCAGTGTCAGGAATTTCCTGGACAATGAGGATTTCATCGACATCGAGACGCCGGTACTCTCCAAGTCTACGCCAGAGGGCGCGCGCGACTATCTGGTGCCTTCCAGGATCCACGAAGGGGAATTCTATGCATTGCCCCAATCCCCACAGATCTATAAGCAGCTTCTTATGCTGTCCGGCATGGAACGCTACTATCAGATCGTCAAATGTTTCCGCGACGAAGATTTGAGGGCCGACCGCCAACCGGAATTTACACAGATTGATATTGAAACTTCATTCATGGACCAGGAGCAGATCATGGATCTGAATGAGAGAATGATTGCCCACGTCATGAAGGATGTTAAGGGTATGGATATCACACTGCCATTCCCGAGGATGACCTACAATGAGGCGATGGCTGAATACGGTGTGGATAAACCAGATACACGATTCGGCATGAAGTTGAATGACTTGAGCGCATTCAGCAGCAAATCCGAATTTAAAGTATTCCGTTCTGCAGTCGATAACGGCGGACTTGTCAAAGCGATTGTCGTGAAGGATGCGGCCGATAAGTTTTCGAGGAAAGACATCGACAAGCTCGAAGCGTTCGTCAAAAATTATGGCGCTAAAGGATTGGCTTGGCTGAAGGTGAATGAGGGCGCCTTGAATGGTCCGGTTGCCAAGTTCTTCGATGAAGGGGAGCAGTCGGAACTCTCAAGCACGCTTTCCCTGGTCGACAATGACCTTATCCTATTCGTGGCGGACTCTGCAAAAGTCGTCAACGCCGCACTCGGCAACTTGCGTAACAAGCTTGCCCGGGATCTGGAGCTGATACCGGCGGATCAGTTTAATTTCGTATGGGTGACCGACTGGCCGTTGCTTGAATATGATGACGAGGAAGACCGTTATTTCGCGGCCCACCATCCGTTCACTTCGCCAAGGCAAGAGGATATAGACAAATTGGAGGATCATCCGGAAGATGTGAAGGCGAATGCCTATGACATCGTATTGAATGGCTATGAACTCGGCGGTGGTTCGATCCGCATCCATGATGCCGAACTTCAGAAGAAGATGTTCAAAGCACTCGGTTTCACCGAAGAGGAACGCGATGAGCAGTTCGGCTTCCTTCTTGAAGCGTTCAAATACGGCGCACCTCCGCACGGTGGAATCGCATATGGTCTGGACCGGTTCGTGATGCTACTGGCGGGTACAGACAACATTCGTGACGTCATCGCCTTCCCTAAGACGGCAAGTGCCGGTGACCTGATGATGAATGCACCTTCACATGTCGATCCAAGACAATTAGATGAGCTGCATATTTCTGTAAACACGGAAGAATAGAAAAATACCGGCAGGCTTCAGCCTGCCGGTGGGTTGGGGAAGGTCAACCAGAGAAAACGTATTCATTTTCCTTTCTTTTTTTCGAGGCATGTGCTATTATGTATTCAAGAGGAATATCTGAGAAGTTCGTGATGTGTTGAATTATATTTTGACCTAACACTTTTATAAACGGGAGCTTGATAGGTTTTCCTATGAAAAACATGCCTGTCCGACAGGACGTTTGGAGTAGGAAACTGGGCACCCACCTGCAATTAGCAGGCCAAAATAATCAACAATAACACACGGCTTATGCTCGGATATTCCAAATAAGTACCGAATTGTAAAATTCGGTGCTTATTTTTTTATATCTTTTTGAGCTTGTCGTATACTTCGGCGAGCTGTTTCTCGTACTTGGATACATCTGATTTCTGGTAGTACGCTGCGTTTTTTAGAGGATCCGGCAGGTACTGTTGCCTGACAACGTGGTTCGGATAATTATGGGGATATTTATAGCCTTGGCCGTTGCCGAGTTTTTCTGCACTTTTGTAGTGTGCATCCTTCAAGTGCTTAGGCACGCTTCCTGTCTTTTTCTTTCTTATATCCGATAGGGCGGCGTCGATGCTTTTGATTGCACTGTTCGATTTCGGGGACAGGGCAAGTTCTATCACTGCCTGGGATAGGGGTATGCGGGCTTCTGGAAAACCGAGGCGTTCCGCCGAATGGATGGCATCAAGGGTCCGTGAGGCGAGTTGCGGGTTCGCAAGCCCGATATCTTCATAGCTGATGACAAGCAGCCGCCTGACGATGGTGACCAGGTCGCCCGCTTCTATCAGGCGGGCCAGGTAATGCAGCGAGGCATCGACATCACTGCCGCGGATCGCTTTTTGGAAGGCGCTCATCACATCATAATGCTGATCTCCGTCTTTGTCATAGAGCAGATCGGACTTCTGCATGCAGGCACGCGCGTCATCCAATGAAATATTGACCACATCACCAGCGTCTTTGTCAGAACTAAGTGCTGCCAGTTCCAAAGCATTCAACGCACTTCTGACGTCACCCTGGCTTGTGACGGACAGATATTCGAGGGCTTCATTGCTGATATTTATGGACATGTCCCCAAGGCCTCGACCAGTATCCGAAAGCGCACGGTTAAGTGCGACTTCAACATCTTCCGGATCGAGCAGATGCAATTCAAAAATCTGGCACCGGCTCCTGATGGCGGGGTTGATGGCGTGATAGGGGTTGGACGTAGTGGCCCCGATCAGTATGATGTTGCCATTTTCCAGATGCGGCAGCAGAAAGTCCTGCTTAGCCTTATCCAGACGGTGTATCTCATCAAGAAGGAGGATGACGCTGCCGCTCATCTTTCCTTCATCGGCCACCATCTGCATATCCTTCTTCGTATTGGTGACAGCATTCAAGGTACGGAATTTGTAACTTGTCGAACCTGCAATTGCGCTCGCGATGCTGGTCTTGCCGATGCCTGGTGGGCCATAGAGGATCATTGATGTAAGGCGTTTAGCCGTCACCATCCGGCGGATGATGCTGCCTTCACCGACAAGGTGGGTCTGGCCGAGGACTTCATCTATCGTTTTTGGTCGCATTCTAAAGCTCAGAGGCTGAGTTGACATATTTTCACCTGTTTCAGAGTTATGATATATTTAATACTACTATAACCGATATAAATATGAACTTAAACTATGAGGTGCTTTATGAAAATTTCTACACGCGGGAGATATGGTCTCTATTTTATGCTGGCTTTAGCCAGAAGCTACGGTGAGCATAAGCGTAGCGTCAAATCCATTGCCGACGAGCGGGGGATCAGCGACCTATACCTTGAACAGATTGTCACGAACTTAAAACGTGCAGAACTCGTCAAAAGTACACGGGGCGCCTATGGCGGCTATGAATTGAACCATGCGCCGGATGAGATCACTGTCGGGAAGATCTTCAGGACACTGGAAGAGAATATCGTTGCGGTTGAAGGTGATGATAAGGACACCGATACGGAACGCTATCTGTGGGGCAGGATACG
Source organism: Salinicoccus jeotgali (assembly GCF_055379195.1). Classification (NCBI taxonomy): domain Bacteria; kingdom Bacillati; phylum Bacillota; class Bacilli; order Caryophanales; family Staphylococcaceae; genus Salinicoccus; species Salinicoccus jeotgali. Next base: position 974,242 of record NZ_AP043830.1, read on the forward strand.
GGACGCCCTTCGTGACGTGCTCGACCACACTACGCTTTTGGATATGGTGAACCACGATGACGATGAAATCGACGACTACATGTTCTATATATAATATAAAGAAGCCCTGGAGGTCCTCCAGGGCTTCTTTTAAAATCTTCCAGAACGGAATATGGAATAGATCATGCCGATGAACATCAGTAGAGCTACCACAGAACCGATTTCTATAGCCGGAATATTGAAGAGGACGGTGGCTTGGTCGGTCAATGCGGAACTGATGATGAGGCCGACCATGATGATGCTGAAGGACAGTAGGACGATACTGAACGTCAATCGGTTGCCTATCCGGTCGAGACGCTTCATGAACGCCTCGCTCCGCTTCACCTGCAGTTCTACAGGGACACTGCGACCTTTCAATCCTTTGGAGAATTCGTGGACATTACCGGAAACATCCTTTAGGTCATCGCTGAATTCGATCCAACTGCGCCATGCATGATCTGCAGCATTTTTAGGATTGAACCTTTCCCTGAGGAGCTGTCTGCCAAAAGGTTCCGCTACATCAACAATGCTGAAATCAGGATCAAGTTCACGGACGATGCTCTCAAGCGTCAGAATGGTCTTGCCGAGCATCGTGAAATCTGTCGGCAGCTTGATATGGTGCTCATTCGCTATATGGAAGATGTCCTGTACGGCTTCACCGAGATCCATGCGGCTGAGCGGAACGTCATAATACTTGTCGCGTAGCAGTTCGGCATCCTTTTTGAGGATCTTCATATTGACTTCGTCGGGCACGACCCCCATCCGTGTTATGGCGCGGACGACACCGTCTGCATCCTTTTTCATCATGGCGATGAGCAGCGAGCCGTAGATCGACTTCATCTCACGCGTCATCTTGCCCACCATGCCGAAGTCGAGAAAACCGATGACGCCGCCGTCCATTACGGTGATGTTCCCAGGATGCGGGTCGCCATGGAAGAATCCTTCAATCAGGATCTGGTGAAAAATTGCGTGTGTGAGACGTTCTGCAAGCACTTCGTTTAAATACCCCTCAGCCGCCAGTGAATCGAGGTCTCCGATTTGAATGCCCTCTATAAACTCCATCACGAGCACATCTTTTGTCGTGACATCCCAGTAGACTTCCGGAATATGGACGACCTCGTCATCTTTGAACTGTTTGCCGATCTTATCTGCATTGCGCCCTTCGATGGTGTAGTCGAGTTCATTTATGATGGATTTCGAGAACTCCTCCATCATGTCCACCAGCTGATATTGGCGGGCCCATTCGATACGCGATTCTGCCATCAATGCCAACTGTAGCAGGATTTCCAGGTCATTGCGGATGATTTTCTCGATGTTCGGGCGCTGCACCTTGACTGCAACAGCTTCCCCGGTTACAAGCCTGGCCTTGTGGACCTGGCCTATGGAGGCGGAGCCGATTGTTTCTTGTTCAAACTCCAAAAAGATATCATCCATCTTAGCTCCCAGAGAGTGTTCGATGATCTCTTTTGCTTCATCGTATGGAAAAGAAGGCACGTGGCTCTGGAGCTTCGATAGTTCCTCGATGATGTCTTCTGGCAGAAGGTCAGGTCTGGTACTTGCAATCTGGCCTACTTTGATGAAAGTGGGGCCCATTTCTTCCAGAAAGAGGCGGATTCGTTCTCCGCGCGTCTTTTCGACATGTGTGCCATCCTTTTTGAGCAATATTTTCTTCGGCAGGGACAGAACCTCATCAAGTCCCAACTCTTCTACGATAAATCCGAAACCACTTTTGGAGAAGGCCAAAGCAATCTCCCGGTATCTTCTTATATGTTCGATCCTTTTTTTGAATATCATTGCGGGCCTCCCATGTTTTTCCGAACCCGTCTCCTTCTAGTATATGGTGAGGGGTAGGTGTCCATCTATTGTAGCCTGATTTTCAGGATTCATCAAAATAATTATAGTAGATTGCATGAAGCGCCCTCTGGGCATCTTTTTGGGCCACGGCGAACATCATGCTGATCTCTGAAGCCCCCTGGTTGATCATACTGATGTTGATGTCATTTTTACTAAGGGCGACCGTTGTCTTTGTAGCGACGCCGATGTGATGTTTCATTCCTTCTCCGACTATGATGATCAGTACAAGGTCGTTTTCGACATGTATCGACTCGGTTTCAAGCGTATCTTCGATATCAGCGATGACCGCCGCCAATTTATCATTGCCTTCGAACTGATTAGATCTGAGTATGATGGATAGATTATCTATACCCGAAGGGATATGTTCATAGGAGAGGTCATGGTCCTCCATGATCTGCAGCAGCCGTCTTGTAAAACCGACTTCCCGGTTCATGAGGTATTTATTCATTGTGAGCGATGTGAAGCCCTCATCGCAGCTGATGCCGATGACCGGCATCCGGGGTATATACTCCCGTTCGGCTACAATCTTCGTTCCCTCTATTTCCGGGGCGTTCGTATTGCGTATCATGATGGGGATATTATGTTTATAGACAGGTTCCAGTGCTTCATCGTGGAATACGCCGAACCCGGCATATGACAGCTCACGCATTTCGCGGTAGGTGATCTCCTCGATTTTATGCGGCGATCTGATACGGGACGGATCGGCCGAATAGATGAAGCTTACATCCGTAAAGTTTTCGTAGAGTGATGCATTAACCGCACGTGCCACAATGGCCCCTGTAATATCCGATCCTCCTCTTGGGAAAGTGACGATCTGACCGCTTTTTGAATATCCAAAGAATCCGGGGATCACCACGACTTGGCCGGCGTCCTTCAACTTTTCCAGTCTGTCATAGGATTCGGGAAGCAGCAGTGCATTGGAAGGTTCATCCGTCACCAGTATCCCCGCTTCACCAGGGCACATATAAGTGGCATCGACCCCTATTTTATTCAAATACGCGCTGACCAGCTGCGCATTAAAATCCTCCCCGCATGATTTCAAAGCGTCAAGCAGGCGCTTCTTCTCATTGATATCCGCCAGATATGAGCGCAATATTTCTTCATATTTCTCCAGCAGATGGTATTCCAGTCCAAGTTCATCGACCATTGCGGCAAATCTTCCTATGATATCCGTGATGATCTCTTCGACCGGCAGGCCGGCAGTATGATTGGCATGTAGGGCAATCAGCATATCCGTCACCTTCGTGTCGCCAGTGCTTCTTTTGCCGGGAGCGGAAACGACCGCAATGCGGCGTTCACTGTCACTTTTCATTATATCGGCAATCTTTTTGACTTGTGCTGCATTACAGAGGGAACTGCCTCCAAACTTAGCTACCTTCATCCCTTTGCACCTCTACTTTTCTGAATTTTAAAAACAATAATACATCAAAAATCATATAATGTGTACCCTTATTTGAATTGCTGCTTGAATTATCCGCCTTTTCTCTCTAATATATAGTCTTATATGAAAGTATGATTGGAGAAAGGTGATGGTGACATGAAAGTGGCAATACTTGGTATGGGAACGGTCGGTTCCGGAGTGATGGAAGTCATTCGGATGAACCGTCAGGAGATTGAGAGGCAAATCGGGGCCAGCTTCTCCATCAGCCATGTTCTGGTCCGGGATAAATATAAGGAACGCGGAGTCGAGCTTCGCGGTGTGACGATAACGGATGCCATCGATGAGATCCATGCTGCAGATATTGATGTAGTGGTTGAAGTGATGGGCGGCATGGCGTCCACCCGGGACATGCTGCTCGAATTCCTTGAGAAAGGGGTGCATGTTATCAGCGCGAATAAAGATATGCTGGCCGAACATATCGATGAACTGGCTGAAGCCGCAAACAGGAATGGTGCCATGCTGATGTATGAAGCCAGTGTAGCAGGCGGCATACCTATAATTAACGGTATAAGTCAAGGACTGAACGCGAACCGCATACAGGAAGTGATGGGGATACTGAACGGCACCACCAACTACATATTGACCAAGATGACTGGTGAGGGCTGGGATTACGAAAAAGCGCTTGACGCCGCCAAGGAGAAAGGATATGCAGAAGCTGATCCGACAAATGACGTGGCCGGTTTCGATGCCCAGAGGAAAATTGTGCTGTTGTCCCGGCTGGCCTACAACCGCAAGGTGGATATCGGGAAAGTCCGGGCACAAGGCATCGATTCAGTAGAACTGAAAGATATAGAGGCAGGCAGGAGTGCCGGATTGACGATGAAGCTGATCGGCCGGAGTACATTCCATGATGACCGTCTGTCGATTGAAGTGGCGCCCGTCTTCCTGCCGGATGATCATCAGCTTTCTACAGTATCCAACGAGAAGAATGCAGTATATATAAGCGGCAATGCGGTAGGGGAAACGATGTTCTACGGGCCGGGTGCCGGTGGCAGGGAAACTGCATCCGCTGTAGTATCCGACCTGATCAGCTGCCTCAGGCGCATGGAGTGCGTTGAACGGAATATTGTGCCAGCACACGAGGCGGTCATCACAGAAGATGCCAGTCCCAAAAGATTCTACGTCCGGTTCACCGTTGACGAAATATCCGCCGGGGAACAGTTATCGCAGCACGGCATAGATTATGAACTCATCGAGCGCGGGGAAGCGGCTGTGATCATCACTTCCGCGATCAAACCGGAAAAGCTGCGGGCATTGGTGGAGAATAATGACAGCATTTATGTAACCTATAAAGTGGAAGGGGATTGATTCAATGCATTGGAACGGTCTGATTGAAGAATATAAAGCATATCTGCCGGTGGACGATGACACACCGCGCCTTACCCTATATGAAGGGGGGACGCCTCTTATCCGGCTCGATGCACTGAGCCGGAAGTTCGAAGCAGAACTCTATGCGAAGGTGGAAGGCCACAACCCGACGGGTTCCTTCAAGGACAGGGGGATGGTCATGGCAGTTGCCAAAGCGAAGGAAGCGGGTGCCCATACAGTCATCTGCGCATCGACCGGCAACACTTCAGCTTCAGCAGCAGCCTATGCTTCTCGGGCAGGGCTCAATACCATCGTGGTCGTGCCGGAGGGCAAGATTGCTCTAGGCAAGCTGGCCCAGGCGATGATGTATGGCGCGGAAATCATATCCATCCAGGGGAATTTTGATGAAGCATTGAAGGTCGTTCGTAAAATCGCTAAAAAAAATGACGGCATCACGTTGGTCAATTCAGTCAATCCATATCGATTGGAAGGACAGAAGACGGCAGCTTTTGAAATTGCTGAAGTCTTAGGGGCAGCACCGGATTATTTGACGATTCCAGTTGGCAATGCGGGTAATATTTCAGCCTACTGGAAAGGGTTCAAGGAATATGATGCCAAAAATAATACTGGCCTACCGAAGATATACGGATTCGAGGCAGAAGGAGCTGCGGCCATCGTCAATGATCGGGTGATTGAACAGCCCGAGACGGTCGCCACGGCAATCCGGATCGGCAACCCGGCAAGCTGGTCGCTGGCTGTAGAAGCCCGCGACGAATCAGGCGGTCTCATAGAATCGGTGACGGATGAAGAGATTCTTGCAGCCTATGAAATGTTGGCAGCAGCCGAGGGTATTTTTGCAGAACCAGGATCCAATGCCAGCACAGCAGGCATGATCAGAGCGCTTGAAGAAGGTAAGATCGAAAAGGGCGCCACCGTCGTCACAGTCCTTACCGGCAATGGGCTGAAGGATCCTGAGACTGCGATGGAACAAATCATAAAGAAGCCGAAGCTATTGCCGAACGATGAGAGTCAGATCATTGAGTACATTGAAAGTCTGGGTGAAAATGATGCACCACTTTAAGGTACCGGCCACCAGCGCCAATCTCGGTCCGGGCTTCGATTCCGTCGGGCTGGCGCTTGAAAAGTATCTTTATATAAAAGCAAAGGAAGGCTCCGGATTCAACATTATATTCGAGGATGATTTTCTTGATGTGCTGCCGCATGATGAGAGCAATCTTGTCATAAGGACAGCCCAGGATATCGCCCGGAAATATGGCTGCGGACTGCCCGGTCTTGAGATTCGGATGGGCAGTGATATTCCGCTCAGCCATGGGCTGGGTAGTTCGGCTTCTGCGATAGTGGCTGGAATTGAATTGGCTGACCGGTTTTGCGGGCTGGGCCTGACGGCTTATGATAAGGTGTTCCTTGGCAGTGAAATAGAGGGCCATCCTGATAATGTCGGACCTGCAGTTACAGGCGGGCTGTTCGTCGGTTATTATGATGGGGAACTGTTCTACCACGTATTGGATGTCGAAGGTCTGTCTGCAATAATCAGCGTTCCTCCATATGAAGTGGAAACACAAGAAGCCCGACGGGCTTTACCTGAAACATACAGCAAGCAGGATGCCGTACGTCAGAATGCCTTGAATAATGTCCTTCTACTTTCCATTATGAATAATGACTATAGTACGATGCACAGACTGATGACAAAAGACCGCTACCACGAACCCTACCGCCGGCAGTTCATCGCCGAATACGATGAGGTGAGGCGTGTGGCTGAACAGGCAGGTGCCATCGCCACGACCATCAGCGGAGCGGGGCCGACATTGCTGACTTTATGCAAAAGCAATGAAGCTGCTGCAGTATTTGAGCAATTGGACAGCGTTCGTGGCTGTCATCACGAAAAAGTGGATATATGCAGAAAAATTCCCGGGATGTAGACATCCCGGGAATTTCTATCTGCCATTATATTTTCTGACGACCTTCTCGAACAGGTCATAGGAATACTTCTGTGCATCCTTATCATAGATGTAGCTTACAGCCATGATTTCATCTGCACCGAATTTATTCTGGAATAATCTTAGTCTCTCAAGCGCAGTGGCTTCACTGCCCATGATCGCTACAGGGAAGCGGCTTTCGACGATCTGCCTTTCAGGCGGCGACCAGATCGATTCCATGTCTGAAACAGGCGGCTGCAGTTTTTTGCCCCCGCCCCTGATGACATTCAGGACGAATTGCGCCATCGTAGTGGAGAGATGCTTCGCCTCTTCATCAGTATCGGCCATGATAACATTCAGGCAGGCAATCTTGTAGGGTTCCGCCAACTGGTCGGAGGCCTCGAACTCCTGTTCATAGATCTTGAAGGCTGCTTCCATATGATCTGGTGCGAAATGTGCCGCAAAAGCGTATGGCAGTCCCAGACGGGCCGCAAGGTGTGCAGAGTCGGTGGAAGAGCCGAGTATATAGAGCGGGATTTCTGTGCCGTTGCCGGGGAAGGCTACAACCTGGGTCTTTTCATCCGAAAGGTATTTACGGATTTCTTCGACTTCTGAACCAAATGTATAGACGCCATCATGGTTGTTGCGGCGGATGGCAGACGCGGTACGCATATCCGTACCAGGGGCGCGGCCAAGGCCGATGTCCAGACGGTCCCCGAATATGGCGTGCATGGTGCCAAACTCCTCTGCAACGATCAGAGGGGAATGGTTCGGCAGCATGACGCCCCCGCTTCCGACACGGATATGTTCTGTGTGGTGCAGGATGTGATGGATCAGTTGGCGCGTCGCAGAAGACGCGATTGAAGTGGTGTTATGGTGTTCAGCCACCCAGTATCTTTTATAATCTGAACCGTCGACATGTTCAGCGAGGTCGACCATATCCTTGAATGCATCTTTGGCATTTCCGCCCTCACGTACAGGCACAAGGTTAAGAATGGATGGGGTCAGTTGTTTTGACATAGATAGAATCCTCCTTATAATGGACAATTATCATCCATTAGATTTATTTTGTCTAACAATGGGCTTCAAAAGTATAAAAATCTACCGTTCCATGTTAAAATCTTATAATGTATAATAAAGCTATTTTTGGAGATGGGTGATTCTAATGGAAGTATATGCAGACTATGCGGCGACTACCCCTATGGATGGAGCGGTCCGCAAAGCACTCTTGGAAGATGACGGCTTCGGCAATCCTTCAAGCATTCACCGGGCAGGCAAAGATGCCCGGGCCAAAATCGAGAAGGCGCGCAGGGGGATTGCACAACTTTTAAACGCCTCTTCGTCAGAAGTCTTTTTCACCAGTGGTGCCACTGAAGGCAACAATATGGCAATCAGAGGGGTGGCGAACCAATACGTCCGCCCCCATATCATCACGACCGAGATAGAACATGCCTCCGTCCTGAACACATTGAGAAGTCTGGATGCGGACGTCACCTATCTCCAAGCTAACGCGGATGGCGCGATAGATGTCGATGAACTCAAAAATAGCCTGCGGGATGAAACGGTACTTGTGTCGATTATGCTGGTCAATAATGAAACCGGCGTGATGCAGCCGATCTATGAAATACAAGAAGCGTTGTCAGAGCATACGGCTTTGCTCCATATAGATGCGGTCCAGGCCTATGGGCACATGAGGGTAGACGTCAAGGAGCTCGGAGCGGATCTGCTGACATTGAGTGCACATAAGATGTACGGCCCAAAAGGTATCGGCCTGCTCTATAAACATAAAGATGTGAAACTCATCCCGCTCATCACAGGCGGTGGCCAGGAGAAGGAACTTCGCGGAGGCACTGAAAACACCATGTGGATCGAAGGCCTGTCGCTCGCGATGCATCAGGCATCCGATGCAATAACGCGCAGAAGCATACGGGAGATGCAGATTAAAGAGCAGTTCCTCAACTTGCTGACACAATCCGACATTCCATTTGAAGTGAACGGAGACGTCAATAAGTCGGCAAGCCACATCATCAACATCCATTTCCCTTTTGCCGAAGCAGAATTCATGCTGACGGCATTGGACATGGCCGGCATCCATGCTTCAGCCGGTTCCGCGTGCCAGGCCGGCACATTGAACCCTTCCCATGTCCTCACTTCGATGTATGGCGAATCGGACCGTAACCGCCAATCGATACGGTTCAGCTTCTCCTATATGATGACAGATGAGGAAGTGGAAGCCATCGTCACGGCACTTGAAGATATATACGGAAGACTTATGCGTTAGGCATACTCGGAAAGGAAGGATAACATGAATAATTCAGATATAACTGTCGTCGTCGGTATGAGTGGCGGCGTAGACAGTTCAGTGACAGCTAAGCTCCTGAAAGATCAGGGCTATAATACAATAGGCATCTTCATGAAAAATTGGGATGATACGGATGAAAATGGCGTATGCACCGCTACAGAAGACTATGAAGATGTGCGCCTAGTAGCTGAGGAGATCGGCATACCGTACTACTCTGTGAACTTCGAGAAGGAATATTATGACAGGGTATTCGAATATTTCCTCGAGGAGTACAGAAAAGGGCGGACCCCTAACCCTGATGTGATGTGCAACAAGGAGATAAAATTCAAGGCGTTCCTTGATCATGCCATGAAGCTTGGTGCAGATTACGTTGCGACCGGACACTATGCACAAGTCGTGCATGATGAGGAGGGTACAAAGATGCTGAGGGGCATCGATAATAATAAAGATCAGACGTATTTCCTCAACCAACTATCCCAGGAGCAATTATCCAAAGTGATGTTCCCCCTTGGCCACTTGGACAAGAAGGAAGTGCGCAGGCTGGCGCGCGAGTATGATCTGGCCACAAAAGATAAAAAAGATTCGACCGGCATATGCTTCATCGGCGAAAGGGACTTCAAAACATTCCTGAGCAGTTATCTGCCCGCCAATCCAGGGCGCATGATCAATATGGATACCGGGGAAGATAAAGGCCGTCATGACGGCCTCATGTACTACACGATCGGACAGCGGCAAGGTCTCGGCATCGGCGGAGACGGAGGACCCTACTTTGTGGCTGGGAAAAACCTTGAAACAAATGAATTGTATGTAGTATCCGGCTACGACAATGAAGCATTGTCTTCTTCAAGCCTCGAAGCTTCAGACATCAACTTCATCAACCCAGTACCGGAAACGTTTGAATGCACCGCCAAATTCAGATACCGCCAAGAAGATGTACCGGTGACCGTCAAGCAGATGGACGATAGGCTGCTTGTAGAATTCCACGAACCGGCGCGCGCCGTTACACCTGGACAGGCAGTCGTCTTCTATGATGGGGAAGTGTGTCTCGGCGGAGCGACGATAGACCGTATATACAAAGAATCAAAAGAATTGGAGTATCTTGCATAATGACCATCAGATATGAACAGTTGATCAAAGAGGGCAGAACTGAAGAGGCACTTAAGGAGATATTCAAGGAGATAGAGTCATCACCTGAGGAAGAAGCACATTATATCAACGCCGGCAATCTGCTGCATCGGGCCGGCCAAGATGAAGAAGCAGAGCGATTTTTGCAGAAGGCGATCACCTTGAATGAGGCGAGTACGAGCGCCTACTATGCACTCGCGAACGTCTACTTCGATAATGAACGGTTCAAGGAAGCGGTAAGGCTCTACTTGCTGGCCTACACCCGGAACCCAGACGATGGTGATCTGAATTTCATGCTGGCCATGAGCCATGTACACCTGAACGAACCTGAACAGGCCATTCAATTTTTTGAAAAAGCACATGAAGTAAAGCCTGATGATGCGGATATCGCGTTCCAATATGGTCTTCTCTGCTGTCAAGTCGGGCTGTACGGGCCCGGGGAGACCTTGTTGAAGAAAGTATTATCCATGGAAGAGAACGCGGATGCCGAATATAACCTTGGACTGGTTAAGCTCATGAAAGATGATGAAGCGCAGGCGATAAGCCATTTCCAGCGCGCAATAGAGATCCAAGAGGACCATCATCTTGCCCATCATGCACTTGCACGACTCAACGATTGAGAGGACCGGAACGAGGAAGGTGATTCCATTTGGATCAATCTACAATCTACGATGATACATTCATAACAGGGGAAGTGGAGCGCGTCATATTCGTCAGTGAACAGACGCGTTTTACTGTGCTCAAGGTACTCATCAATGAAACGAATACGAACTTCAGTGACGAAGCGATCGTCACGGGCTACTTCCACGCGGTCGCAGAAGGCGACACATATAGGTTCTCAGGCAAAGTGACCCGTCATGCACGTTTCGGGGAACAATTCAGTGCGGACATGTTCAGGAAAGAGCAGCCGACGACGATGCGCGGGCTGATCCAATACCTCTCAGGGGATACGTTTCCAGGAATAGGGGAAAAGACAGCCAAAAAGATCATTGAAACCCTTGGCGTCAATGCATTGAAAAAAATTGCAGATGACCGGAGTGTACTGGATGATGTGGCAGGCTTGTCCAAAAAGAAGCGCGATATGATCCACTACCGCATATTGGAGAACAGCCAGACTGAGCGTCTGGTCATCAAACTGACCGATCTTGGTTTCGGTGCCAGGATGAGTGCTAAAATATTGAAGACCTACCAGGACCAGGCACTCCAGGTGATAGAGAAGGAGCCCTACCGACTGGTTATGGACATCGATGGCATCGGTTTTCATACGGCGGATCGTATAGCGATGAATGCTGGTATCGGTAAAGATGATGTCAGCCGTCTTGAAGCCGGCATCATGTATCTAGTGGAGAGTGTGATCATGTCGGATGGTCATACTTATGCCACACGGGACACTCTTGTCGGAATGACACGGGAATTGCTGAACCATGACGCTGAGCAGTACTTTTCGGACGAGACCATCAACCAGTCGATCGATCAGCTGTCAGACGACGACCGGCTCGTCCAATATGAGGACCGCATCTATGTCCCCTCCCTTTTTTATTCCGAATACAAATCGGCCGAGCAGATCTTCCGCATGATGAATGACCGTTCGGAAGTATCAGCGGGTGAAGAGAAGGCAGGCGAAATCATCGCAGATGTTGGTGAACGCTTCGATATCCACTACAACAATAGGCAGAAATCTGCCATGATCAGTGCGTTGACTGAAAAGATCTCCATCATCACAGGCGGTCCCGGAACAGGGAAAACTACAATAGTCAAAGGCATCATCAGTGCCTACCATGAATTGAACGACTTGAAGCCTGCCGACGAGTATGACGGTGACGAATACCCGATTAGACTCGTCGCCCCCACTGGCCGGGCATCCAAGCGCCTCAGTGAAACTGCAGGCATCAAGGCGTCAACCATTCACCGTATGATAGGTTGGGGCATGGATACCGGTAAGGATGAAGTGATCGACGCAGAAATCGATGCAGACCTCATCATCATAGATGAGATGTCGATGGTCGATACATGGCTGTTCTTTCAGTTGATGCGCAATGTCAAACCTTTCACGCGGCTGGTGTTCGTCGGGGACCGCGATCAATTGCCATCCGTCGGTCCCGGCACCGTGTTCAAAGATCTGATCGAGTCTGGAGTCATTCCGACGACCGAGCTCGATACAATATACCGTCAAGGCGAAGGATCTTCGATCATCCGATTGGCACATGAGATAAAAGAAGGTAGGAAAATGGACATCACCGAAAAGTTCAAAGACCGCCTTTTCATTCCCGCTAAAATGAACCATATTCCGGATATCGTCGATAATGTGGTGAAAAAAGCGGTCGACAAAGGATATGACATGCGTGATATTCAAGTGTTGGCTCCCATCTATAGAGGGGATGCCGGAATCCTGAAGCTCAACCGCATCCTCCAGACCATCCTCAATCCTGAAGCTGAAGATAAAAATGAAATCGCCTTTGGCGATGTCATATTCAGGAAGGGGGACAAAGTCATACAGCTCGTCAACCGGGGTGAAGACAATGTCTTTAACGGTGACTCCGGAGTGATCGATTCCATACTCTTCAAAGATGAAGATGAAGCAGAAAAGGATACGATTCTGGTTGATTATGATGGCATCCATATCGCATACGAACGCAAAGAACTGACGGAATTATCGCACGCCTACTGTACGAGCATCCATAAAGCGCAAGGGAGCGAATATCCGATCGTCATCATGCCGGTCGTCAAAAGCTATCGCCATATGCTGATGAAGAACATCGTCTATACAGGGATCACACGTGCGAAAGAATCCCTTATATTGTGTGGGGACCAAGAAGCATTCTATGATTCCCTGGAGAAAGAGGGCATCCACAGACGCACTTCTCTGTCCGAGATGATCCGGCTGCTCTTTAACAAGGATGATAAGCCGGCAGACGAGATGCCTGAAATCCTGACCGAATCGAAAATGTTCCAGATTCCTGCCATGATAAATATGGAAGGCGTGACACCATACGATTTCAATTGACAGATCCGATGAATATTCCTATAATCAAATCAAGGTTAAAACAAGTGGAGATCCCGAGTGACTGGATTGTGATGGACAGAGACATTGCAGCAGCTGAGAGCAGTGACGCATCCTTTCACGTGCTAATCTCCACCCACTTTATATATATGCAAAGTGATGACTATGTCATAACTTGGGTGGTACCGCGGTTCAGATCGTCCCATATTTTGGGGGGATCTTTTTTTATTTTAAAAACTAAGGAGTGACTGTAATGAAAAGACTGACCGGTAACGAAATCAGGGATATGTTCCTTGAATACTTCAGGGCACACAATCATATGGTGGAGCCGAGTGCACCGCTTGTACCGATAGATGACGACTCCCTGCTGTGGATCAACTCAGGGGTGGCGACTCTAAAGAAGTACTTTGACGGCCGCACCATTCCAGAGAACCCTAAAATCGTCAATGCCCAAAAGGCGATCAGGACAAACGATATTGAGAACGTCGGCTTTACAGCCCGTCACCATACATTCTTTGAAATGTTAGGCAATTTTTCGATAGGGGATTATTTCAAGGAAGATGCGATCCGCTACGCATGGGACTTCCTGACGAACAGCGAGTGGATCGGCTTCGACCCATCACTCCTCTATGTCACCGTCCACCCAGAAGATGAAGATGCCTACAGGATATGGCGGGAGATGATTGGCCTTGATGCTGATCGCATCATCCGCATAGAAGGTAACTTCTGGGATATCGGGGAAGGTCCGTGCGGCCCGAACAGTGAAATCTTCTATGACCGCGGTCCGGATTTCGAACCGGGTGCTCCGGCGGATGAAATGTACCCGGGTGGGGAAAATGAACGCTATCTGGAAATCTGGAACCTCGTATTCAGTGAATTCAACCATAACAAGGATGGTTCCTATACACCACTGCCGAAAAAGAACATTGATACGGGCATGGGGCTCGAAAGGATGGCCAGCATCATACAGGAAGTGCCGACCAACTTTGATACGGATCTCTTCACCCCAATCCTTGCTGAGATCAGTAGGATCAGTGGCCACCGTTACGGCGAAGATGCCAAAGCCGATGTTGCGTACAAAGTGATAAGCGACCATATCCGCACCGTGAGCTTTGCGGTTGCGGACGGTGCACTCCCTTCAAACGAAGGACGCGGTTATGTATTAAGACGTCTGATCAGACGCGCAGTCCGCTTCAGCAAAGAGCTCGACATCAACCGTGCCTTCATGTTTGACCTGGTGGAACCGGTATCTGAAATAATGGAAGGTTTCTACCCGAACGTGGGCGAACGCAAGGCATTCATCAAGGAAGTCATCAAAAAAGAAGAAGAGCGCTTCCTTGCCACGCTTGATGAAGGTATCCAAATCTACGAACAGTTCAAGAAGAAAGCGCAGCAGGATGATAATGTCATCAGCGGCGAAGATGCCTTCAGACTCTATGACACTTACGGATTTCCGTATGAACTGACCAAGGAATATGCAGAGAATGACGGCATGACGGTTGATGAAGCAGGTTTTATCGAAGAAATGAAAGCGCAGCGTGAACGGGCAAGGAATGCCCGGAAATCGGGTGACTCGATGCAGGTCCAGTCTGAAACGCTTGCGCGCCTTACTGCGCCGAGTACATTCACCGGTTATACTTCTAAAAGCGAAGAAGCCGTGCTGCTTCACATCATCCATGCGGATAGCGAGATGGATGCTGCAGAGGCGGGCCAGGACGTGGAACTCATCTTTGACCGTACACCGTTCTATGCAACAAGCGGCGGACAGGTGGCAGATAAAGGGGAGATCCGGGCAGACGGTGCAAAACTTACAGTCAGCTCAGTCTACAAGGCACCGAACGGGCAGAATGTGCATGTGGCACATATCTCGGAAGGTAGACTTTCCAAAGGTGCCACATATGACCTGGAAGTGGATGCAGAAAGCCGTAACTTCATCATCAAAAACCATACTGCAACGCACCTTCTGCACCAGGCGTTAAAAGATGTGCTTGGCGATCATGTAAGCCAGGCAGGTTCACTTGTGGAAAAAGAACGGCTGCGTTTTGACTTCTCCCACCTTGAAGGCCTGAGCGCAGAAGAAACCGAACAGATAGAAAATATAGTGAATGCCAACATCTACCGCAATATGGCTGTAGAGATTGAGGAAATGCCGATAGAAGAAGCAAAACAAAAGGGTGCTACGGCACTGTTCGGTGAAAAATACGGCGACGTCGTCCGCGTAGTGGATATCAACCAGTACTCGATAGAGCTATGCGGCGGTATCCATGTCAGAAACACCGGTGAAATCGGTACTTTCAAGATAGTATCTGAAACAGGCATCGGGGCAGGCATAAGACGTATAGAAGCTGTCACTAGCAAATACGCGGTGGCGTACTACAAAGAGAAGGAAGCAGTTGTAAAAGAGATTGCCAAAAACCTGAAGGTCAAAGATGGCCAAGTCAATAAGAAGGTCTCAGCGCTGCTTGCTGAAAACCAGTCGATGCACAATGAAATCAAGAATTTGAAAGCATCTCGCCAAGATGAAAAGCTCTCAGAGGCCACCCATGAAACCAAGGATATCAACGGTGTGCCGGTGCTTTCCATGGAAGTGCAGACAGAAGATGCCAAGGAACTGAGAGAAACGATGGACCGCCTAAAATCACGGGCCCAAGATGCAGTAATTGCGCTCGGTTCGGTGAATGGCGACAAGGTATCCCTTGTGGTGACAGTGCCTAAATCATTGACCGACCGCCTAAAAGCCGGCGACATCATGAAGGGCATGGCTTCAACAGTGGACGGGAAAGGCGGTGGGCGCCCGGATATGGCACAAGGTGGCGGCACCGCTCCAGAGAATATAACAAGTGCATTACAATTTGTTGAAGACTATATTAAAAGTACTTTATAAAAACAATCAATGCTATACTGATTGAAAAGGGAAGCAACGATGGGAGTGCTGTAATTGAACCAGTTTGATGAAACAATGAAATTCAGTGTAGACGACATGAAAACTGAAAATGTCAAAGACATCATGGCCGTCGTCTACAGGACACTGGAAGAGCGTGGGTATAACCCAATCAACCAGATCGTCGGATACCTCCAAAGCGGTGATCCGGCCTATATCCCCCGGCATAATGAGGCGCGCAATAGAATTCGGCATATCGACCGTGATGAAATAATGGAAGTCCTTGTCAGGAGCTACATCGAGAAGGAAATACATGAATAGGATACTCGGACTTGATGTTGGGACGAAGACCATTGGTGTGGCGCTGAGTGATGCACTCGGGTGGACAGCGCAAGGCGTCACCACGCTCAAAATCGACTACGATGAAGGGATATACGGTATCGAAGAGATCGTCAGGCTGGCGATGGATAATGATGTCGAGAGAATAATCGTAGGATTGCCAAAGAACATGAATAATTCAATTGGAGAGAGTGGAGAGCGTTCAATCCACTTTGCCAAATTGCTTGAAAACGCGTTGCCAGATGTTAAAATAACACTATGGGATGAACGTTTAAGCACAATCGGGGCAGAGCGCTCGCTACTTGAAGCGGACCTCTCCCGAAAAAAAAGGAAGGCAGTTATCGATAAGATGGCCGCAGTATTCATACTGCAGGGCTACCTCGATAACCCGGTCAAAGGAGATTGAACTATGAGTCAGGAAGAAATGGAATTCAACATGGAAGAGGAAATGCTGACACTATACGACGAAGAGGGGAACGAAGTACTTTACCGCAAAATGCTCGAATTCCATCATCCAGGGTTCGATAAGGAATACGTCATTCTTGCAGAGGAAGGAAACTTCTCCAATGAGGATGAAGAGATAGAACTTATTCCGATGATCAATGTACCCGATGGAGATGGCGAAGGCGGTAAGTTCATGCCCGTCGAGACGGATGAAGAATGGGATATGATCGAAGAAATCGTCAATACTCGTATGGACGAACCGGAACAGTAGATTTTTTCTGGAATTACGGATGGCTTCCAATTTTATTGGAAGCTATTTTTGAGATAGGAGTTATACATGAGCAAATACGAAGATATCAAATTTTCAAAGAATGTATCGTCATACCTGTCCTTGTTCGTCATCGCCACGTTGGCGATACTGTTTGTAATCGCGGCCTTCTCCATATATGTATACGTCAAATCTGGGATCGAGCCTCTGGACAGCGATTCTACAGAAGTCAAAGAAGTGAAGATAGAGCAAGGTTCGACAGCCGATAAGATAGGTGAAGTCCTGGAAGAGGAAGGGATCATCAAAAGTGGCATGATGTTTGAATACTACCTTAAACTAAATAGCATCACCAATTATCAGGCCGGAAACTATGAACTTTCTCCTTCAATGGACTTCGAAAAGATTGCAAAGACGCTTGAAACAGGGCGTATCTATCAGGAAATCCAACATAGACTGACGGTACCTGAAGGCTATTCGATAGATGAGATTGCCGCCCAGATGGCAGAGCAGCTGCCTATCAAGGAAAAAGAATTCATGGATCTGATGAATGATGAATCCTACATCAAATCGTTGATTGAGGAATATCCTGATATGCTGTCTGATGCAATACTCGATGAAGAGGTCAAGTTCCCGCTTGAAGGCTATCTTTTCCCTGCAACATATGACATCACTGAGGAAGAACCGAAGGTAAAGGACATTATTGAACAGATGCTTGATGCCACTAAGAATAATTCATACAGCGTCTTCAATTCGAGTGAAGGATATACAATGACTTTTGAAGGCGAGACGAAGGAACTTTCATTCCATGAGTTCCTCACATTGTCTTCCCTAGTCGAAGAAGAGGCGACATCGCTGGCCGACCGCTCCAAGATCGCAAGCGTGTTCTTAAACCGCATGTCCGAGAACCCGGCGATGCCGCTTCAGACTGACCCAACTGTATTGTATGCCCTAGGTGAGCATAAGGAACGCACATTATTTGAAGACCTTGAAGTGGAGGATCCTTACAACACTTACAATATTACAGGCCTTCCACCTGGTCCAATCGCGTCTCCAGGCATGGAGTCTGTACAGAGCACAATGAATCCTTCCAATACAAACTTTTATTATTTCCTTGCAGACAGCGAAGGCAATAACCATTTTGCTGAAACATTCGAAGAACACACTGAAAACAGGGAAAAATATATTAATAACAATTAGCATGTAAAATCGTCTTTTCAACTGGAATAATCTGTGCTAATATGATTCTGACGAACAAAGCAACTGATAACTTTTGTTATCAGTTGTATTTTTTGTATATATGGTGGCTTATATGGACATTTATGAATATATTAAAGAAATGAACACTGAAAAAGAATTATTTCCTGAAATGCTTGCGTATGCACAAGAAAACCGTGTACCCATCATGGACCAGGACGCCCTATCAGTCATGAAACATTATATCCATCTCTCAGGCACAAAAAGAATCCTTGAGATAGGTACTGCCATTGGCTACAGTGCAATGCACATGCTATCGGTAAGCCAGGATATCTCTGTCGTCACTATTGAGAAAGACCAGGATTCCCACGCACATGCTAAACGATTTTTCGAAATGCAAGGTGTGTCAGACAGGGTGAGGAGCCTTTTGGCAGATGCCAAGGAAGTGGTCCCCGAGGAACTTGGTGAACAGAAGTTCGATCTTCTCTTCATCGATGCATCAAAAGGGAACAACGGGAATTTCTTCGATAAGTTCTCTCCTCATGTCAAACCGGGTGGTCTGATCATCATCGACAATATACTGCTTAGAGGATTGGTCACAAAGGAAGAAATCACTGCCCGCGGCACCCGGAGAATGAAGGAGAAGGTGGACGGGTTCAATCGGATGATAAAAGAATCGAAGATGTCTTCAGCCTTTTTGCCGGTCGGCGATGGCCTACTCATAATTACAAAAGATAAAGAGGAGCAAGGCGAATGAGAAAACCAACAGTCATTGGCATAGCCGGGGGTTCAGGCTCCGGCAAGACATCAGTCACACGCAAGATAATGCATGCCTTGGACGGTCACAGCGTCATATTGATCGAGCAGGACTATTATTATAAAGACCAGAGCGATAAAACATTCGAGGAACGGCTGAAGACCAATTATGATCATCCATTTGCATTCGATAATGATCTTCTCATTTCCCACATTGGCCAGCTCATCGAGCGCAAGCCTGTAGAAATCCCGACATACAACTATGAGATCCATACGCGGAGTGATGAGACCATTCTGGTTGAGCCGAAAGATGTCATCATCATCGAAGGCATATTCGCACTTGAGAACGAAGCACTGCGGGATTTGATGGACGTCAAACTCTATGTGGATACAGATTCCGACATCCGTATATTGAGAAGGCTACAGCGTGACATCGAAGAGCGGGGCCGGACGATGGATTCAGTAATCAGCCAGTACTTGAACGTAGTCAGGCCGATGCACCTGCAATTCATCGAACCCACTAAACGCTTCAGTGATGTCATCATCCCTGAAGGTGGCAAGAATGATGTGGCGATTGATCTCATCACGACCAAAATACGCACATTGCTTAACGAATCAAAAATTAACTAGACTTATAATTACTGGAGGCTTATAACCATTATGGATATGAATAAAGAATTTCCAATGACAAAAAGCGGATATGAACAATTGCAGGAGGAACTCGAACATCTGAAAGTCGTAAAACGCCCCGAAGTGGTTGAGAAGATAAAAGTCGCAAGAAGTTTCGGTGACCTCTCAGAGAACTCTGAATATGATGCAGCTAAAGATGAGCAAGGGTTCGTCGAACAGGAAATCACCAAAATTGAAGATATGCTGCGCCACGCCAAAATCATTGAAGACAGCAACAACAATAATGTAGTCCAGATCGGCAAGACCGTCACATTCAAGGAACTGCCTGATGGAGACAAAGAATCCTATCAGATTGTCGGCAGTGCTGAAGCCGATCCGTTTGAAGGTAAAATATCAAATGAATCGCCGATAGCCCAGTCCCTGATGGGTGCCAAATTGAAGGATTCAGTAAATGTACCGCTCCCGAACGGCAATGAAATGAAAGTGGAGATTGTTTCCATTGACTAGGGGACCCATCGGTATCATCGGTGCGATGAAGCCGGAAGTTGACATTCTACTGGAATGGATGGATATCAGCTCATCGGAGGAACTGGCCCATACCACCGCGTACACCGGTGAACTTTTCGGAAGAGATGCGATTGTCGTCGAGAGCGGCATCGGAAAGGTGAATGCAAGCATGATCACCGCACTCCTCATTGAACGATATAACCCAAGCCTCATCATCAACACGGGTGTGGCCGGGGCCTTATCGGATACCCTTGATGTGACGGACATGGTTGTCAGCACGAATGTGCTGCATCACGATGTCGATGCTGTCGACTTCGGCTATGAGCTGGGGCAAGTGCCGGGCATGCCAAAAATGTACTATGCTGATAAGGGCCTCGTGAAGTTGGCGATGACCGCGATTTCCAAAAATCAGGATATAACTGGTCATAGCGGCCAAGTGGTCAGTGGTGACTCATTCATCAGCAATGCGGCCCAGAAGGGCGCCATCCTGCAAAACTTCAAAAAAGCCTATGCGGTGGATATGGAATCGGCGGCCATCGCACAGACTTGCTATCAATTCTCGACGCCATTCGTCATCATCCGTTCGATTTCAGATAGGGCGGATGACAGTGCAGATATGGCTTATGAAGAATTTTTGTCTAAAGCTTGTATTCATTCATCTGAAGTTGTAAAATTATTAATGAAGGACTTGTGACCTGGAGGGATACTCAATGACTTTTCTCATGATCATTTCAATCATCATTACAGTCGTCATCGGTTTTCTGGTTTACAAAGAGACCGAGACAGAGGATAATGACATCATTGAATAGTTAAAAAAGCGCCTTAATTTTTTAAGGGGCTTTTATTTTTGTGATAGAATATAAAAAAACTCACTGGGAGTGCGGACATTGAAGCTTCTTAAAAAATATTTTTTACCAAGCGACTATTTCAGGGAATTCCATAGCATAACGCCTGAATATTTAAAAGAGCGCGGCATACGCGCAATCATCACGGATTTGGACAATACTCTGGTGGGGTTCGACGAACCCGATGCCAATGAAGAAGTGTTGAAGTGGCTTAAGGAGATGAAGGATAACGATATAAAAGTCTCCATCGTTTCTAACGGGAGCCAGCAAAGAGTCGGTGATTTCAGTGACCCGCACGAAATCCAGTATATATACCGGGCCAGAAAGCCCCTAGGGCATTCCTACCGGAGAGCGCTCGCCAATATGGGGGCAGCTAAATCTGAAACGGTCATGATCGGCGATCAGCTTCTGACGGATGTATTGGGGGCGAATCGGACCGGGTTGGAAAGTATTCTGGTATTGCCCGTCAAAAAGAAAGATGGTTGGGCCACTGTGGTCAACCGGAGAATTGAACGCATCATAATGAGATATTTTGACCGTAAAGGTCTTATTCAATGGAGGGACTGACATTTGGAGTCTATTAAATGTATTGGCTGCGGAGCAGAACTGCAGAGCGATGACGAAAAACAACCGGGTTATATACCCGCAAGCGGACTGGAAAAGGAAAATCCGATCTGCAAACGATGCTACCGTCTGAAACATTATAATGAAGTGATGGATGTGGATGTCGATTCCGGAGATTTCATGACGATGCTGAATGCCTTATATGAAACGGACGGTCTGATCGTCAAAGTGGTTGATGTATTCGACTTCAACGGCAGCATCATCCCGTCCTTCAACAGGATTGTCGGGGACAAGAAAGTGGTTGCGGTCATCAATAAGATTGACCTGCTGCCAAAATCGGTCAACCGCAGCCGGCTTGTGCATCGCGCTAAACTCATGCTCAGTGAAGCGGGCATCAAAGCTGTCGACACTGTAGTAGTGAGTGCTATGAAGAATGAAGGGATAGACAAGCTGCTCGAGCGCTTGTCGAAGTTGTCGGAAGGCAAGGACATCTATGTTGTGGGCACGACGAACGTAGGTAAATCGACACTCATTAACCGCCTGATTGAAAACACATCGGGAGATAAAGAAGTGATTACGACAAGCCAGTTCCCTGGAACCACCCTCGACCTCATCGATATCCCACTGGATGGAAATGCGTTCATCTATGATACACCTGGTGTGATGTTGAATTCCCAAATGGCCCATTATGTCTCAAGCGACAGCTTAAAGCATATAACTCCAACTAAAGAGATCAAATCCAAAGGGTTCCAACTGGACTCCGGGCAGAGTCTTTTCATCGGTAACTTGGCGCGTATCGACCATAATTATGGAGAACGCAACAGTTTTAACGTATTTGCACACCACGCGCTTACCATCCACCGGACCAAGACGGATAATGCAGATGAATTCTACAGCAAACATTATAATACTCTGTTGGCGCCACCCGAAATTGAAACACCTTACTTGACCGAGTCCTATGAAAGTCATGAATTCGATATCGAAGAAGATAGTGACATAGAAATAAGCGGACTGTCGTTCATCCGCGTAGGTGGCGGATCTACAGTGACTGTACGCGTGCCTGAAGGTGTGGAAGTCACTTTGAGGCCGACGATATTTAAAGGAGACCAGTAATGGGTAATTATGCAGTAATAGGATTCCCTGTATCGCATAGTCTCTCACCTTTAATCCATAATGCGAATTTCGCTGCTAAGGGGAGGTCTGATGAATACTTGGCGATTGAAGTTGAACCTGACGCGCTTGATGCCATACAGGAGACGGCATCGGCTAATAAACTGAAAGGGTTCAACGTCACCCTCCCACATAAAGAAAGTATCATGAAGCATCTGGATGAGATTGAAGCGGATGCCCGAAACATCGGTGCTGTGAACACCGTGTCCATAAGAAATGGAGTATGGAGGGGCCATAACACCGATGTTACAGGCTATATGAATGCGTTCCATGGCAAGTTCGGTAAAAGTCGACGCAAAGTACTCATCATCGGAGCCGGTGGTGCAGCGAAAGCAGTACACCGGGCACACGCGAACATCGGAGATGACGTGACCATAGCGGCACGCCGAAGTACTGCCATGGAGGGATTTATAACGACGGACTTCTCCTTCACGCTGTTGCCTGAGCTGACTGGTCAAGAAGCATTCGATGTCATCATCAATTCGACACCGGTGGGACTCGCAAATGAAGATCTTGTAGAGGTGTTGGACTTGCCGCAAGGATTATTCGGCGAATCGACAATCGGAGTCGACCTCATCTATAAACCGGAAGTAACGCCATTCCTCGATTATTTCAAGGAAGCAAACCGTATGAACGGCATGCCGATGCTCATCCATCAGGCAATGGATGCATATGAAATATGGACTGGCGACAAGGGAGATTACGAAGCAGTTAATAAAAAGTATAAAGAATATAATGGAGGCCAATCATGAATACACTCACTTCTCGTCAAGTGAAACAATTGAAAGCAGAGGCGCATCATCTAAACCCCATCTTCCAGGTTGGGAAAAATGGAGTCAATGAGAACTTCGTCGAGCAGATCAACGACGTTCTTGAAAAGAGGGAGCTCATCAAAATATCAGTCCTGCAGAACTGTCTGGAGGATAAGGATAATATAGCGGCCCAAATCAGCGAAGCCACGAACAGTCATGTCGTCACCATAATCGGAAAGACGATTGTATTGTATAAAATGTCTGAAGAGAACAAGAAGATCGACTTGGGATGAGGATAGGCTTCTTTGGAGGGACATTCGATCCTGTGCACCTCGGTCATATACATGGCGTCGTTGAGGCTAAGATCGCCCTGGATTTGGATAAGATCATCCTGATTCCTGCAAAACAGTCACCGCTGAAAGATGAATCCACCACTGGTGACAGACACCGTCTTGAAATGTTAGAAAGAGCCGCCGCTCCCTACAAGTTCATGGAAATCCTCGATTGGGAAATTACTCGGGAAGGTATGAGCTACACTTTCGACACCGTCCAATATCTGAAGGAGGAATATCCATCAGATGAGCGGTATTTCCTTATCGGTTCCGATCAATATGAAGGATTCCACAAGTGGCATCGTCATGAAGCGCTGCTTAAAATGATGAATTTCGTTGTAATGAGCCGCCGCTCCGATGAACTGGCCATAGATGAACGCTTCATTGCCCTTAGCCAGCCTGTTATGGAGATTTCTTCTACAGTCATTCGGGAAAGGATAAAAAAAGGGGAAGTGGCAATGCATCAGCTCGAGCCTTCTGTATACCAGTATATAAAGGAGCATCGCTTGTATGAAACATAAAGTGGCGTT
Source organism: Salinicoccus jeotgali (assembly GCF_055379195.1). Taxonomy (NCBI): domain Bacteria; kingdom Bacillati; phylum Bacillota; class Bacilli; order Caryophanales; family Staphylococcaceae; genus Salinicoccus; species Salinicoccus jeotgali. The sequence continues at coordinate 998,440 of NZ_AP043830.1, forward strand.
AGATATGGTAAAGGCCAAACTACCTGAAAAAAGGTATAAACATTCCAAAAGAGTAGCAGAGACGGCAGTTAAAATGGCTGAAATATTCAAGGGAGACAAAAATAAATGCTTCCTTGCAGGCATACTCCACGATTTCTCGAAGTACGATGAACTGGGCGAGATGTACCAGTACGTCACAAAGTATAAGCTCGACCCTGAACTCCTCAGCTATAAATCTGCGGTTCTGCATGGCCCAGTGGCTGCAGTAAAAATGCGTGAAGAGTACCGGGTGCAGGATGAGGAAATCTACCAGGCGATCATGAACCACACGAGCGGCAGGAGCCATATGTCGCTTAATGAAAAAATCATCTATGTTGCAGATTATATTGAGCCGAAAAGAAGTCAGCCCGGCGTGGAAACGATACGGGAGCTTGTTTTTGATGACCGCAATCTGGATCTTGCGGTCTATGAGATTACTAAAGCCAACATGCAGCATCTATTGTCTAAGGATCAGCCGATCTATCATAAGACATTGGAATGCTTGAATTACTATAATATGGTCAAGGAGTGAATGTATGAAAACCGGACAACTAATCGAACTTTTAGCAGAAGCATGTGATGATAAGCGTGCAGAGGAGATCATGAAATTTGATGTTTCAGGGTCAAGCAGCGTCACCGACTATTATCTTATCTGCGACGCAAGCTCGGACCGCCAGGTTCAGGCGATTGCCGATGAAGCAGAGGATGCGTGTCAAAAACACGGCGTAGAGACGAATATGGAAGGCTATAAGGAAGGTAAATGGGTATTGCTCGACGCAGGCAACGTCGTCCTCCATATCTTCCATAAACCAGAGCGTGAATACTATAATCTTGAGCGTCTGTTCAAGAATGGTGAACGCGTTGAAGTCTGAGTCAACCTACCAACTTTTCAGCCGCCATTATGAGGCACTCACCTATGATCTGCCATATGATCTCTGGCTGGACATCATCAACCATTTCAAAGGGGGGCGGCAAAGTGTCCTGGATATCGGATGCGGTACAGGCCGTCTGACCAGTCAGCTTGATTTCGACAAGGTGACTGGCATGGATCAGTCCCCACAGATGATAGAAGAGGCAAAATCAAAAAATTTGAAGCAAACATCGTTTTTAACTGGAGATATGCTCGATTTCCGCCTTGATGAGAAGTTTGATATGGCAATTGCAACCGTCGATGTGATGAACTACTGCAAAGACCCTAGTGAAGTGGCCCAGGTGCTTAAGAACGTCTACGATCATCTGAATCCAGATGGTATCTTCCTATTCGATATCCATAGCGTCTATAAAATGGAGCATGAATTTAATGATATGACCTATTCGGATGAAACAGATCATATCACTTATATATGGCATGCCATTACAGGTGAGCATCCACTGTCGGTAATCCATGATATGACGTTCTTCGTAAAAGAGGAAGACGGGGACACATACCGTAAAATTGCTGAAACCCATGAGCAACGAACCTATAAGCATAAGGAAATGATTCGGGTAATCAATCAGACTGATTTTTCAATCCTCAATTCCTTCAGTGATTTCTCAATAGATAATCCAGTGACCGATATTTGTGACAGGGTATTCTATGTATTGAAAAAATAAACAGACGGAATGACCTGGCAGATGCCGGGTCATTTTTATTTTTCGAGTTTTATTATTTACTTGCAATGTAAAAAAAGAAAAACGGCCATTTCTCCCCATATATATATGAGAGATTATTCTAGGAGGAAATGCAGTGACTGAATTCATGGAAGTATGCAAAAGGTATAAAATTCCCATCGCTTGTGCGGCCGTGTGTCTAGTGTTTTCGATAATTGTGTTTAAATTAATGTCTTCCAATGAGGAAGAAATGCCGATGAAAGCCTACGAACCTAAAGCTTATGAAGAGTCATCCGATGAAGCCCCTGAAGAAGAGCAAGCTGAATCACAGACAATCATGGTGGAAGTCAAGGGTGCGGTGAAATATCCCGGTGTGTTCGAAGTCCCTAATGACGCCCGTGTAAAAAATGTCCTTGAGATGGCGCAGATCAAAGGGAATGCCGATCTATTGACCGTCAATCAATCCATGAAACTCAAGGATGAACAGGTGGTGTATGTACCAGCTGTCGGGGAAGAAATTGCTGAAGGTCTTGTTAATCAGACGGAAGAAAATGAAGAGGCAGAAGCGCTTGTAAACATCAATACTGCAGATGTAGACGAACTTACGACGCTTAATGGCATAGGTGAAAAGAAAGCTCAGCTTTTTTTGGATTACAGGGAAGAGAACGGGTTGTTCATGAAGCTTGAAGATATAAAGAATATCCCTGGCATCGGCGATAAAACATTTGAAAGTCTGAAACCTTATATTACAATAGATGAATAGGATACAGGAGGGGTAACATGAGAATCAATTGGCATCAGTACTTTCTCGCACAAAGTCATCTGCTCAGTCTGCGGTCGACTTGCGAGCGACTTAGAGTCGGTACGACCATCGTTAAGGATAACAGGGTTATTGCCGGTGGCTACAACGGGTCAGTCTCCGGAGAAGCGCACTGCATCGATGTTGGGTGTCTGCTCGAAGGGGGGCATTGCATCAGGACGATCCATGCTGAAATCAATGCATTGCTGCAATGTTCCAAGTTTGGCGTGTCGACTGAAGGCGCAAGTGTCTATGTGACGCATTTCCCGTGTGTGCATTGTACAAAATCATTGATACAGGCCGGCATCAGCTCCATCTACTATGCAGAAGACTATAAGAATCACCCTTACGCGTTGGAACTCCTTGATAAAACCGGTGTCCATCATGAACGTATCGCATTCGACCGGGAAAACATCCTGGAACTATTCAAACAGGAGTCATGAAGTCGTTCCTGATTTTATTATCACTCGTAAATGCCCATATCATCTGCAATGACCCCTTATTAGGGGCATTTTTTATATCCATAGCCTGTCTGGTCTGCATCAAGAGGATGGAGGGCTATTCATATCTTATTTTCCATATTACTTTGACAGCCATCCTGACGATGGCTGTTTTTATATTGTCTGAAAAACCTGTGCTTGAAACGGTTCAATCCATTACGATAACTGAATACAAATACTACCGTGAAGGTCTGGGGCATATTGCCGAAGCGGACGGGAATAGTCTTGATGTGTATGTACCTGAAGGCATCGAGTTGCCGATAGGCACCCGGTGTGCCGGCCCCTTTCCGGTGGAGCAGCCTGAGGCGACACGCAACTTCATCAAATACGATGCCGTTAGGATGATGGGGGTCAACGGCATGGATGGCCGCATATATATGGATAGTGGGGATCTGGATAGGTGCGGGAGCCACACACAACCAACTTTACATATGAAGATTGCACAGGCACGCGATACATATATGAAGAAGGTGCTTAGAAGTACGGAACACGATTACAAGTATGATATCCTGACGCTGTCGATCGGCAATAAATCATATATAACGTCAGAGTTTTTTGATGCTCTGCAGAAGCTCGGCATCTATCATCTGTATGTCATCTCAGGCACGCACGTCGCTTTCATCGGTGCAGTAATATTCCATATCCTCAATCGATTGCGTCTGGAAGTGGGTACGATCAGGATCATCATGATCGTTGTGCTGCTGCTGTTCCTTGCATTGAACTTTCCAAGCCCGAGCGTATTCCGTGCCGTCTTTATGACGATTACACTATTGCTGCTGTCATTTACAAGGAGTAGACCATACCTTACAGTCATTTCTCTATCTGCGATCATCCAGATAGCCATGAATCCTTGGATTGTCCACCATGCAGGCTTCCAGTTATCATATCTTACGACTTTCGCCATTGTTCTTTCCAAAAACTATTGGATGGGTTATGGCTTCATAGCACAGTTGCTCGGCATTACGCTTATTGCTGAAATTTCTACAGTCGCCACAGTACTGATGCAGTTCAATGAACTCAGCATCAGCGGAATAGTGATGAATATGATCTATGTGCCTGTTTTTACACTGGTATTTTTCCCGATGGTCATTTTCTATAACTGCTTGGTGTTAATGGGTATTCCCGAATCGGTGGATCTTCTATATGCTTTCATGTTCGACAATCTAAAAGGTTCGATCGTATATTTGGCGGATATGATGACCCATCGGATCGCCGTCAAAAATTTAAGTGCCGTGGCGCTGATCATCGTTGTCATCGCCTCCTATTGGATGATGTACGCCCTATGTCTGAGGGAGATGAAATCCTTCATCCTCTCACTTTTGGTTTTCATCACTACACTGTTCACATCTGATGCAATCCATCAATATGACGTCACCGTCACCATGGTGGACGTCGGTCAGGGTGATGCCTTCATCGTGACCGACCATGTGAATGACCGGACCATACTGATCGATACAGGGGGCAAAAGATACTTGAATCCGGACTCGAAGAAACTATCGGTTCAGACCGTACTCCCCCTGTTGAAAGAAGCGGGAATCAACAGTATAGATCTATTGATCCTGTCGCACTTCGACCTTGATCATGTCGGGGAATCAAAGTATATAATGGAGAAACTCGATGTAAAACAGATTTATCTGAATCCGCTCGACCCGAGCTTTAAAGAGTGGTATGCTGATTTGTCCGTAGTGCAAAAGGGCAGGGTGGTGGATGCTATGGAGGCGCCTGAAATTGAAGTAGGGGCCATCAGCATCAGGAAATTATATCCCACCTCCGAACTGGCAAGTGATGATTCCAACCAACACTCACTGGTGTTGGAGGTTTCGGCAGGTGCCTACACCTTCTTGTTTACAGGAGACGCTGATACGGAGGGTGAAACCCAGATCATAGAGCAGTACGGATCAATACATGCAGATGTACTGAAGCTTGGCCATCACGGTTCGAATACTTCGACTGGAGAGGCGTTCATCAAAAATGGGTCATTTACATATGGTCTGGTATCTGCCGGAGTAGACAACCGCTACGGTCACCCCCATGATGAAGTGATGGAGCGGACTGCCCATCTCGAAATGTTCGACACTTCCATACATGGTATGGTCCGGTTCAATATAAAGAATGAAGTGATGTGCGTCGAAACAAAGTTCGAACAGAAAAATCACTGCATAAAAAAAAGAGCTGATTATTCAGCTCTTCATTAACCTGCAACAATCTGGAAAATCTGTGCCACGACGTAGATCGCCGTCAAACCGAGGAAACCGACAACAAAGCCGACACCGGAATCCACGACATCGTTATTCTTGGATTGAACATGTTTTTCGAATTTATTCATGAGATAACCTCCTAAACATATCACTAACATTATATGATATTTAACAAAAAAAAGCTATAATGGATTTAGAATAGACAGAAGGGTGACGACCAATATGGATCGCTTACAGCTCATTTATGGCAATAATGCACTAAGGATATCAGAAAAAGCTAAGAAATTGGCTGAGGATTATGTCGGGGAAGCGGATGATTTCAGCATCGTTGCCCTGAACTACAGGGAATCGACAATCGAGCAGATTATAGAAGAAGCACAAACTTTACCGTTCCTATCGGACAGGAAGGCTATCTTGGTTGATGATGCCTATTCTTTTACAGGAGCTAAAGTTCGCGCTGAAGTAGATCATGATATTGATCTGCTGGTGGAATACATCAACAATAAAAACGATGATGCACTCATCATATTCAAAGTCTATCATGAGCAGCTTGATAACCGTAAGAAGATAACCAAACTGCTTAAGAAAAAAGGCGCCATCACTGAAATGGCCGAGATGACGGAGAATGAAGTCAGAAGTTTCATCAATGCGACAGCTGAAGAATCCGGTGTTGAGGTGGATCCTAAAGCTTTGAACCTGTTTATTGCACGTGTCGGCATCAAATATGATCAAGTCAGGAATGAGTTGGATAAACTCCTCCTCTATACTGATGGGAAGATCACTGAAGAGGCTGTGGAGGAGATAGTCAGTGTAAGTCTTGAAGAGAATATCTTCAGGCTGACCGATCTCATACTATCAGGTCAGAAAGCTGCTGCAGTCAAACTGCTCCGTGCGCTGATGCTTCAGAATGAAGAGCCGATGCAGCTGCTGCATCTGATCATCAATCAGCTGAGGCTGTTGTATCAAGTTAAGCTGATGATGCAGCAGGGCTATCAGGGGGACAATATAGCGAAAGCCCTGAAGGTGCACCCCTACCGGGTGAAGTTGGCTGCACGGGAAATAGGCAAATACCGCCAGGATGAATTGGAGCAGAAGATGGTCAAATGCCGCGATATCGACTATAAGTTCAAATCCAGTTACCTGAACCGTCAGAGCCTGTTTGAGCTCTTTATCCTGGAAATATAAAAAGGCCTCCGAGTGGAGACCTTTCTTCATGAATAAACCCCTTCACAGAGGAGGGGGTTTATTTTGTCATCAATTTTGATTTCAAGCGGGATGCTTTATTATCATGGATCAAGTTCTTTTTAGAAGCTTTATCTACGTATTTAACAGCATTGGAAACGAGTGTTTCCGTATTTTCCGCATTATTTTCTTTTGCAGTCATGGCACGCTTGACAGCAGTACGCATTTCATTTTTCTGAGCAATGTTTTGACGTTGAGCTTTATCAGTCGTCTTTACTCTTTTGATTGCTGATTTAATATTAGCCATTGCATTCACCTCCACCTTGTAGTTGTACAACATTGATTGCAACAAGAAGTATTTTATCAAACATCGCACCCTTATGCAATATAAACAGAAAAGGAATTGAATGAAATTGTTATTGTTGCTATAATACAACCATTGCTATTAGAGAAAGTTGGAAGATATATGAATGATCAAGAGCGTCTGGAACGACAGGAAAATATACGTAACTTCTCCATAATCGCCCATATTGATCACGGCAAGAGTACTCTTGCTGACCGCATCCTTGAAAACACCAAGTCGGTCACATCAAGGGAGATGAAGATGCAGCTGCTCGATTCCATGGATTTGGAGCGCGAGCGCGGCATAACAATCAAATTGAACGCAGTACAGCTTAAATATACCGCAAAAGACGGGGAAGACTACATCTTCCACCTTATCGATACGCCGGGACACGTCGATTTTACATACGAAGTCTCCCGTTCATTAGCCGCGTGTGAAGGTGGCATCCTTGTTGTGGATGCCGCGCAGGGCATTGAAGCACAGACTCTGGCCAACGTCTATTTGGCGTTGGATAACGATCTGGAACTGATTCCGGTCATCAACAAGATCGACCTCCCGGCAGCTGAACCCGACCGCATCGCCCAGGAAGTGGAAGACGTCATAGGCTTGGATAAGGATGAAGCCATACACGCTTCCGCCAAGGCAAATATCGGCATTGAAGAAATTTTGGAACGGGTTGTAGAAACAGTGCCACCGCCAAACGGCGATCCTTCTGCACCATTGAAGGCACTTATCTTCGACTCGGTCTACGACCCTTACCGCGGCGTAATTTCCTCAATCAGAATCGTCGATGGTACAGTAAAGCCTGGTGACAAGATACGCATGATGGCCACCGGTAAAGAATTTGAAGTGGCTGAGATAGGTATCAATACGCCTAAGCCACTGCCCGTGCAGGAATTGACTGTCGGAGATGTAGGCTATTTGATGGCTTCGGTCAAAAATGTCAGTGATTCTCGCGTCGGGGATACGATTACGTCTGCCGATAACCCAGCAGAAGCGCCTCTTCAAGGGTACAAAAAGATGAATCCCATGGTCTACTGCGGTATCTATCCGATAGATGCCAACAAGTACACTGACCTTAGGGAGGCATTGGAGAAGCTCGAATTAAATGACTCTTCACTGGTCTACGAACCCGAGACATCACAAGCACTCGGCTTCGGTTACCGGACAGGATTCCTCGGGCTCCTTCACATGGAGATCGTCCAGGAACGGATTGAACGCGAATTTGGCATTGAACTGATTGCCACTGCGCCATCCGTAATCTATGATGTCTATATGACAGACGAGACGAAGGTGACTGTAGATAACCCTGCAGAAATGCCGGACCCGCAAAAAATTTCACATATCGAAGAACCATACGTCAAATCCACAGTCATGGTCCCGAATGACTATGTAGGCGCAGTAATGGAATTGTGCCAGAAGAAACGAGGAAATTTCATCACCATGGATTATCTTGATGATATCAGGGTAAATATTATTTATGAAATTCCCCTTTCAGAAGTAGTGTTCGATTTCTTCGATCAGTTGAAATCACAGACTAAAGGCTATGCTTCATTTGATTATGAACTGATAGGCTATAAGGAAAGCAAGCTTGTCAAGATGGATATCCTGCTCAACAATGAAAGAGTAGATGCACTGAGTGTCATCGTACACAGAGACTTTGCCTATGAACGCGGCAAGACCATCGTCGAAAAACTTAAGACTCTCATACCCCGTCAGCAGTTCGAAGTGCCTGTCCAAGCTTCCCTCGGCCAAAAGATCATTGCCAGGACGAACATCAAGTCAATGGGCAAGAATGTTCTTTCCAAGTGTTACGGAGGGGATATCAGCCGGAAGCGTAAACTGCTCGAGAAGCAGAAGGAAGGCAAGAAGAAGATGAAATCGGTTGGAAGCGTCGAAATACCGCAAGAAGCATTCTTGGCCGTACTTAAAATGGATGAAGACTAAAAGCCACTACAACAGTGGCTTTTAGTTTTGATTGGAGAGTAAATCATGACAGAAAGCCTATATATCCACATACCGTTCTGCAACAGGATTTGCACATACTGCGACTTCAATAAGGTGCTGATAAAAAATCAGCCTGTCGATCAGTATTTAGATGCACTGATTGCTGAACTTGAAGGAATTGAACAAACGAGCCTCAGAACTGTATTCGTCGGTGGGGGCACACCAACTGCCCTGACCGAAATGCAGCTCGATCGCCTACTAACAGTCATCAACAATCGATTCAACATAACGGAAGAATTTACTTTCGAAGCCAATCCGGATGAATTGACGCCAGGTAAACTGGACGTCCTCAATACCCACGGCGTCAACCGCGTGAGTCTAGGCGTGCAGACATTCAATGAAGATCTGCTTAAAGTTCTGGGCCGTTCGCACGGTTACCGGGACATCTTCAATGCCATAGATCATATGGAGAAGATAGGGTTGAACAACTACTCATTGGATCTGATGTATAATCTGCCAGGCGAAACGATGAGTGACTTAGACGACAGCCTGAGCCATATCGCCTCCTTAAAGCCAAAGCACATTTCATGGTATTCGTTGATCATAGAACCCCATACGATCTTCTATAATCAAATAAAGAAAGGCAAAATGACTGTGGATGACGATGATGTGGAAGCTGAGAAATATTTGTATGTAATCGATGGATTGGATGCACTGGGTTATCCGCAATACGAAATTTCAAATTTTTCCAAGCCGCAGTACGAATCGGAACACAATAAAACTTACTGGAAAAATGAACCTTATTATGGGGCCGGCGCAGGAAGCCACGGCTATATAGATGGAACAAGGTACTATAACATCAAACCGGTGAACCATTATATAGAAGCGATGAAGGATTCAGGTGATGTCGTCAAAGAGAAAATCGTCCTTGAAAAGAAAGCACAGATGGAAGAGGAGATGTTCCTTGGCCTGAGGATGAATAAGGGTGTCGACATGATACGCTTCGGTCAAAAGTACGGTCCGATTGACGATGTGTATGGTGAAGTGTTGGGGCGTCAAATTGCTGCTGGACATCTGGAACAAAATGGCGGCTACGTTTCACTTACACAGAAAGGCCGGCTTGTGGGCAACACCGTTTTTATGGATTTTCTTCTTGATTGAGCGTTTTTGAATTTATTCAAACTTATGGATTGACATTCTTTGACCATTTTGATAAATTAATATTGGCACTTGAGGATATGGAGTGCTAATGAGGTGAGGTCAATTTTAACCTATAGACAGGAGCTCATACTTTTTTCGATAGTTGATGATTTTCTGAAGGTCATGATGCCGATCAGTTCCAAATATCTGATCGACAAGTATAACCTGGATATCTCTTCAGCAACTGTGAGGAATGAAATGGCCAAGCTCGAAGCGGATGGCTTCTTGACTAAACCACATACCTCAGCAGGTCGTATACCGGCAAGGAAGGCGCTGAGATTCTACATCGATAGACTCAACCAGCAGTTGAGCACAGACAGTGATGCACTCGACTTCACTTTCCTGCCGAAGATGGAAAGGGAGATGGACCGCAATCAGATGAGCCGTTCCCTGGCAGATATGATCAGCGGCACCACCCAATACCTGACACAGGTTTCCTTATCAGAAGAAGATGAAAAAGTAAAAGGCCTTTTGCTTACACCCATTACCACACACACACTATTATTGATCATCGTGCTTCAATCAGGTGCGATCCGAAAAATTCCAGTCAACATGGAAGACGCAATCACGGTACCTGAGTTAGAAAAGCTGGGTAACGAGCTGAATGTGCTGACGTTCGATCAGCCGATCAGCAGATTGCCGGAGATCATCCATGCAATGAAAGTCAGACACGCGCTCAATGGCTTGAAGACGAACCTTGCGCGGGCAGCTGCAGAAGCTGCCGGCGAGCCGGGACAGATAGTGGGGCATTCCGGATTCAACCATCTGATCCATCAAATAAGCAGCGACATCAGCACTTTGCAGCTGCTCTATGACGATATGGAATCAGATCAGTTGAATGAATTGATTGATCTCACTAAAATAGATGGCGTTGATGTCTATTTCAGTGATGAATTGAATCGGGACTATGATTCCATTTCAGTCATTGCGACGGACTTTCATGTAAACGGCATGAGCGGCAACTTGATGATAATCGGTCCAGAATTGATGGGGTACAAAAAGGTAATCGGATTGATGTACGCCATCCGGAACCAGGAAATGAAAAAGGAGTGATTGTAGTGACAAAAGATAATAGCGAAGAAACAGTGGCGAAAAAGAATCATGCCGAGGATGAGGACATAATCATCGAGCATGAGTCGACTGAACAGGAACAATCTGGAATCGAGGCCGACAGTGCTGAAGTGGTATCAGATGACGAATCAACCCAATCAGAAGCCACACAAAAGGACGAGGAAATCGAAGCGCTTAAGCAGAAGCTGGAAGATGAAGAGAACAGAAATCTGAAACTGCATGCTGAGTTTGATAACTTCAAGCGCAGGAATCGTCAAGAGATTGAGAACAACAACAAATACAAACATCAGAAGATTGTGGAAGATCTTCTCCCGATCATTGATAATTTTGAGCGGGCCCTTAAAATCGAGGGGGACTCCGAGTCTTTCGTATCACTCCACAAAGGTGTTGAAATGGTCTACAATGATCTTGTCAATACATTGATGAAATATGAAGTGACGGAAGTGAAAAGCGTCGGAGAAGATTTCGACCCGAATTTCCACCAGGCGGTCATGACCGAGTCTTCTGATAAAGAAGCCGGCATCATCCTTGAGGAATTCCAAAAAGGTTATATCCTGAAGGACCGGGTCATCCGTCCGAGCATGGTTAAAGTAAGCGAATAAAACTTTCCATCGACACGAATGAAGTAACACCAATCAACCAAAATGGAGGAATTTTGTAATGAGTAAAGTTATCGGAATCGACTTGGGAACAACTAACTCTGTAGTTTCTGTACTGGAAGGCGGAGAACCAAAAGTCATCCAGAATGCAGAAGGCAACCGTACGACGCCTTCAGTAGTATCTTTCAAAGATGGTGAGAAACAAGTAGGTGAAGTCGCTAAACGTCAGGCGATCACAAACCCTAACACAATCATGTCCATCAAGAGACATATGGGTACTGAACACAAGGAAACAATTGAAGGCAAAGATTATACACCTCAAGAAATTTCAGCTATGATTCTTCAAAACCTTAAAGAAACAGCAGAAAGCTACCTTGGGGAAAAAGTTGAAAAAGCAGTTGTAACTGTACCTGCATATTTCAACGACTCCGAGCGTCAGGCTACAAAAGACGCGGGACGCATTGCAGGAATGGAAGTTGAGCGTATCATCAACGAGCCGACTGCAGCTGCATTGGCGTATGGCCTGGATAAAAAAGAGCAGGATGAAAAAATACTCGTATTCGACCTTGGCGGCGGTACTTTCGACGTTTCCATCCTTGAACTCGGAGATGGCGTATTCGAAGTGCTTTCAACAGCAGGTGACAACAAACTTGGTGGTGACGACTTCGACGACGTAGTCATCGATTACCTGGTCGAGTCCTTCAAGAAAGAAAACGGCATCGACTTGTCTAAAGATAAGATGGCGACACAGCGTCTTAAAGATGCGGCTGAGAAAGCCAAGAAAGATCTTTCTGGAGTATCTTCCACACAAATCTCCCTGCCGTTCATCTCAGCAGGAGAAGCAGGTCCACTACACCTTGAAGAAACTCTGACAAGAGCCAAATTCGAAGAATTGTCCAGAAACCTGGTCGAGCGCACTATGGGCCCTGCACGTCAGGCAATCAAAGACGCAGGCATCAGCACAAGTGAAATCGACGAAGTAATCCTGGTCGGTGGTTCAACCCGTATACCTGCAGTTCAAGAAGCAATCAAGAAAGAAACAGGCAAGGATCCAAACAAGAGTGTCAACCCGGACGAAGTTGTCGCAATGGGTGCTGCAATCCAAGGCGGAGTTCTCTCTGGTGATGTTCAGGACGTTGTACTGTTGGATGTTACACCACTTTCCCTTGGTATCGAAACAATGGGTGGCGTATCCACTGTCCTGATCGAGCGCAACACTACAATCCCGACAAGCAAATCACAAGTGTTCTCAACAGCAGCGGACAACCAGCCGGCAGTCGATATCCATGTGCTGCAAGGTGAGCGCCCGATGGCTGCAGACAACAAGACACTCGGCAGATTCCAATTGACGGATATCCCACCAGCTCCACGAGGCGTACCTCAAATCGAAGTGACATTTGACATCGACAAAAACGGTATCGTAAATGTTGCAGCTAAAGATCAAGGTACAGGAAAAGAGCAGAAGATCACAATCGAATCCAGCTCCAACCTGTCTGATGAAGATATAGACAGAATGGTTCAGGAAGCTGAAAAGAATGCTGAAGAGGATAAGAAGCGCCGCGAAGAGGTTGATTTGAGGAACGAAGCGGATCAACTCGTATTCACTACAGACAAGACGATCGAAGATCTTGGCGACAAAGTGGAAGCGGACGAAAAAGAAAAAGCTGAGAGTGCAAAAGAAGAATTGAAAACTGCGCTTGAAGGTACTGACATCGAAGATATCAAAGCGAAAAAAGATGCACTGGAAGAAATCGTCCAAGGCATGTCCATGAAACTATACGAGCAGATGGCTCAGGAACAGCAAGCCCAAGAAGGTGCAGAAACAGAAGGCACGCAAGATGACGATGTCGTTGATGCAGACTTCAAAGAAGTGGATGACGAAGAAGATAAAAAATAAGCAGAACCATAATTTCAATTGAGGAAAAGTCAAAGCCAAACGCATTGGCTTTGACTTTTTTAAATGATATAGTATACAGGTTGGAGGCGATAGTATGGCAAAGAAGGATTACTACGAGGTGCTTGGTGTCAGTAAAGATGCTTCAAAAGATGACATAAAGAAAGCATACAGGAAACTGTCCAAGAAATATCACCCTGATATAAATAAAGAAGAGGGCTCAGATGCTAAATTCAAGGAGATATCTGAAGCTTATGAAACATTGAGTGATGAAAACAAAAGGGCGCAATACGACCGCTTTGGCCATGAAGGCATGAATCAGCAGTTCGGTGGCGGTGGTGGATTCAGCGGCGCCGGTGGCTTTGGAGGCTTTGAAGACATATTCAGCTCATTCTTTGGAGGCGGCGGCAGAGTGGATCCGAACGCTCCAAGAAAAGGCGATGACCTTCAATACACCATGACAATCAGTTTTGAAGAAGCAGTGTTCGGGATCACAAAAACCATAACAGTCAAAAAAGAAGTGCAGTGTGAAACTTGTGACGGTTCAGGTGCAAAACCTGGTACATCCAAAACGACATGTAAGATGTGTTCCGGAGCTGGCCGTGTTGCAGTCGAACAGAATACGCCGTTTGGCAGGATACAAACCGAACGCACATGTCCAACTTGTCAAGGTACAGGTGAAGAAATTGAAGATCCATGTAACGTCTGTAAAGGCGCCGGCACTGTAACTAAAGATGTCGAAATCGAAGTCACTGTGCCTGAAGGTGTCGACAATGGACAACAAGTCAGACTACAAGGTAAGGGTGAACCGGGAGTAAACGGTGGCCCGTCAGGCGATCTCTATATCGTCTTCCGTGTCAGAGCCGATTCCAAATTCACAAGAGATGGCGATGACATCCACTATGAACTGCCGATTTCATTTGCCCAGGCTGCTCTTGGCGATGAGGTGACGGTGCCGACATTGAATTCTGAAGTCGTCCTGACTGTACCGGCCGGTACACAAACGGGCAAACGTTTCCGCCTTAAAGAAAAAGGCGTCAAAAACGTCCACGGCTATGGTTATGGCGATCTCTTCGTAACAGTAAAAGTTGTAACGCCGACCAAGCTTTCTGAGAGGGAAGTTGATCTGTTCCGTCAATTGGCTGAACATGGCGGTGAAGACATACAGGAGCAAAACGAGAATATTTTTGATAAAACAAGACGATTTTTTAAGGGTGACTGATCATGAAGTGGAATGAAGTGTCAATCCATACAAAAGAAAGCAATGAAGAGTCATTCTCAATTTTTCTGAATAAAATATCCAAGGGAGTGTCGGTTGAACACTCCCTCGATATTTTGAAACGCAAAATAGATGACTTCGACGATAAATATCGCCTTGACCCGAAAGATTACCCGGAGAGTGACATCCGGATTGTCGTCTATTTCGATGAAACAGTAGATCTCGATGATAAGATGAATTCAATTCGTTCCTTTATCGATGAAGAGCCATTGGATGCCAAAGAGGATATAAAAGTAGCGGTAAAGCAGATAGATGAAGCCGATTGGGAGAATGAATGGAAAAAATATTTCCATAGTTTTCGCGTTTCAGAGCATTTCGTCATAGTTCCTTCATGGGAGCTTGATGAGTATGAATTTATGGAAGATGATAAATTGATCAAACTGGATCCTGGCATGGCTTTCGGTACAGGGGACCACCCCACGACGAGCATGTGTCTTAAGCTGGTCGAGAGGATCGTCGGACCAGAACACAAGATCATCGATGTCGGAACAGGCTCCGGCATTTTGACGATCGGTGCGCATCTCTTGGGGGCAAGGGACCTCAAAGCCACCGATATTGATGATCTTTCAATAAAAGTGGCCCGTGAAAATTTCGAGCTGAACGACTGTGCGGACGATATTGTACTGGAGACCGGTGATCTGTTGAAAGATGAGACGGAACAGTATGATATCGTCATCGCCAACATTCTCGCGCATATCGTCGATGATATGATCGATGATGCCTATAGCCGTCTGAATGACGGCGGGCGATTTATCGCTTCCGGCATCATAACCGAAGCAGAAGAGGGAATCACTTCCCATATGAGCGCAGTAGGCTTCGAAATAGAAGAAGTGCTAAGAGAGAATGGGTGGGTCAGCATATTGGCCCGCAAGGTGTAGCACCATGCAGAGGTATTTCACAAAAGACGTCATCGAAAAAGGGAAAGCTTTCGAGCTTCCTGAGTCAGATGTGCATCATGTCAGAAATGTGATGCGTTTTAAGCCCGGCGATACTGTCCATATGGTAGATGCCTCAAGACAGACGTATTTATGTAAGTTGCTTACAGTGGAAGAGACGGTGAGTTTCATGCCTGTGGGATTGATCGAAGAATCCCCTGAACTTCCAGTTGATGTGACAGTGCTGTGTCCACTTTTGAAAGGTGAGAAATTTGAATGGATGCTCCAGAAGGCAACGGAACTTGGCGCCCACGCTTTTCAGATATATACAGCGGATAGGTCAATCGTCAAACTGGATGATAAGAAACGGCGGAAACGTCTTGAACGGTTTGAGAAAATCATCAAGGAAGCGAGCGAACAGAGCCGACGCCAAATCATTCCAGAAATAGGATTTGGGGCTGGCGTCGATCAACTGGACTTCGAACAGTTCGACCATGTATTCTTCGCCTTCGAAGGAAATGCAGGGGAGCGTGCAGCCAGTCTAGCCGAAGTGGCAAGCGAAGCTGTAGCTGGCGACCACATAGCCATTATCATTGGACCTGAAGGCGGTTTCAGTGAGCGTGAGATAGAAAAATTATCGCGTTTTCACTCAGTCCATCTAGGCCCACGTATTCTGCGCGCAGAGACAGCTCCGTTATATGCGCTGTCAGCCATCAGCACCATATTCGAAGCACCGCCGGCTCCATTGAAGTAACGTGCCGGCTGTGCTATATTTGGTGCAGATGTACGACAAATTCTATGAAGAAAGATCTGATTTTAATGACTGAAAAAACAATTGCATTCCATACACTTGGTTGTAAGGTAAACCACTACGAGACGGAAGCGATGTGGCAACTCTTCAAAAATGAAGGGTATGACCGCGTGGATTTTGACCAGAACGCTGATGTGTTCGTCATAAATACGTGTACCGTAACGAATACCGGAGATAAAAAAAGCAGACAAGTCATCAGACGGGCCATCAGGAAAAATCCGGATGCCGTAGTTTGTGTGACAGGATGCTACGCCCAGACTGCACCAAAGGATATCATGGAGATTCCAGGAGTAGATATAATCATCGGCACAGAAGACCGCGATAAGCTGATTGGCTATGTCAACCAATACCATGAGGAACGCCAACCGATCAACGGTGTAAAGAACATCATGAAGAAACGTACATATGAAGAGATGGATGTGCCGTACTTCACGGATAGGACACGTGCCACCTTGAAGATACAGGAAGGATGCAACAACTTCTGCACATTCTGCATCATTCCATGGGCACGGGGCCTTATGCGTTCAAGAGACCCGGAAAAAGTCATTGAACAGGCGACTCAACTGGTCAATGAAGGCTATAAGGAAATCGTCCTCACAGGCATCCATACAGGGGGCTACGGAGAAGATCTCAAGGATTACAACCTGGCCCAGCTGCTGCGTGACCTTGAAGAAGTGGAAGGCTTGAACCGCCTCAGGATTTCAAGCATCGAGGCGAGCCAGTTGACCGACGAAGTCATCGATGTCATCAATGACTCGAATAAGATAGTCCGCCACCTCCATATACCGATACAATCAGGTAGTGATACGGTCTTGAAACGCATGAGACGCAAGTACACGATGGAATTCTTCGAGTCACGCATCATCAAATTGAAAGAAATCATGCCGAATGTCGCCATCACAAGTGACGTCATAGTCGGTTTCCCAGGAGAAACAGAAGAAGAGTTCATGGAAACATATGACTTCATCAACCGTCACCATTTCTCTGAACTGCATGTATTCCCGTATTCGATACGTACAGGCACACCAGCCGCACGCATGACGGATCAGGTGGATGAAAATGTGAAGAATGAACGGGTCCACCGCCTGATTGAGCTCTCTGACCGCCTGGCGACAAGCTATGCCGAACTGTTCAAGGATGATGTGCTTGAAATCATACCTGAGGAAGAGAAAGATGGTAAGCTCATCGGCCACTCGGATAACTATCTGAAGGTGGAAATAGAAGGGGACGCCTCCTTGACGGGTGAGCTCATCAAAGTGAAGATTACTGAACCAGGTTACCCAGTCAGCAAAGGGGAAGTAGTTAAAGTCCTCGAAAAACCGATGGTTAAAGCCTATGCCTATCTGGAGCGCACGATTTAGTTATTTGACGTGAGACAATAAAAAAAGATCATCTGTTGATCCTAAAGTAATGGAGTGGAAGAATGGAACTTTCAAAATATATCGATCATACACTGCTTAAACCTGAAGCAACCCAAGATCAGATTTTCGAACTTTGCAAGGAAGCAAAAGAATACGACTTCTGCAGCGTCTGCATCAATCCAGCATGGGTGGCAACTTCAAGAGACCTACTGGAAGACAGCAACGTCA
The DNA here is from genome assembly GCF_055379195.1 of Salinicoccus jeotgali. Taxonomy (NCBI): domain Bacteria; kingdom Bacillati; phylum Bacillota; class Bacilli; order Caryophanales; family Staphylococcaceae; genus Salinicoccus; species Salinicoccus jeotgali. The sequence continues at coordinate 1,016,335 of NZ_AP043830.1, forward strand.
AAGTATGTACAGTCATCGGCTTCCCGCTTGGAGCCTCTACTTCTGAAGTTAAGGCGTTCGAGACGATGAATGCTATTCAAAATGGAGCGGATGAAGTGGATATGGTCATCAATATCGGAGCACTGAAGTCAGGAAATGAAGATCTAGTCTATAATGACATCAAATCCGTATGCGATGCAGCCGGTCAGGAAGTGCTCGTCAAAGTCATCATCGAAACTGCGCTTTTAGACAGTGATGAGATCGTTAAGGCGTGTGAACTGAGCAAGAAAGCGGGTGCTGATTTCGTCAAGACATCCACTGGATTCAATGGTGAAGGCGCCAAAGTCGAAGATGTCGCCCTGATGAGGATGACTGTTGGAGAAGATATGGGAGTCAAGGCCAGTGGTGGCGTACGCTCCTTTGAAGATGCCAAACTCATGATCGAAAGTGGCGCAACGAGAATCGGTGCATCTAGCGGTATAGCGATCGTAAACGGTGGCCAGGGAGAAAGCAGTTATTAATTAGCGGTTGACCCAATTTTCTCTATATATTATAATGTATAAGTACATAGTAGATGCTATGTAATAAGTAAGCTTTTTGTTATCCGGAGGGAGGGAATACGATGTCTAAAACAGTAGTTAAGCAAAATGAACCTATTGAAGACGCGCTGCGTCGTTTCAAGCGCACAGTTTCTAAAAGCGGCACGATCAAGGAAGCTCGTAAAAGAGAATTTTACGAAAAACCTAGTGTAAGACGCAAAAAGAAATCAGAAGCTGCCCGTAAACGCAAATTCAAATAGGTCGACTCCCTCTGAATAGTCGATATATAGAGACAGCACTTGTGTGCTGTCTCTTTTTAGTGGAATCGATTTTATAATAGTATGTTTTAATGTATAATGAACTTAATGGAGGGATTCAAATGGCGATACTAGATTCATTTTTGCTCGGAAGTTTAATCACAACCTTCAGAGATGTCGTAACTATGCCATTGATTGCCTTTATTTTACTATCCATATTCTTTTTAGGTTTGATCTATCAGTTGTTTTCCGAGAACTTCAATTTACTTGGCCTCCTCTCCTTCCTCTCAATTATCGTGTTTTATGCAGGACACCTTCTTGTTGGAGATTATAATGGATTATCACTCTCGCTCTTTATTTTGGGCATGATGTTCATAATAATCGAGTTTTTTGTAATCGGTGCCATACTTGGCATTTTGGGTGGCCTGATGCTGCTTTTTAGTATCTTGCTTGTAAGTGATGATATGCTGCTCTTCAGTATTTTCTTAGCTACCATCATTTTATTGGCATTAGTCGAATGGGTGATATTTGTGAAGTTCAAAAAGAAGAAAATTCCTTTTTTGAGCCGTCTGATTTTAGAGGATGCCACAGATAAGGAGTCTGGTTATACGTCATTTGATGACCGGTCGTATCTGCTCGGGGAAGCTGCTAAAACGGTTACTCCGCTCAGGCCATCAGGAACAATCAAGTTTGGTGACCAGCGTATCGATGCTGTTGCAGAAGGTGCGTTCATTGAAGGGAATGTAGATGTAAAAGTGATACATGTCGAGGGAACGCGCGTAGTCGTCAGACCATTAGAAGAATAATGAAAAGGAGCGTATCATATGAATCTTATGTTTATTACAGGATCAGGATTGATGATCATCTTTTTGGTCGTCATTGCATTCATTGTAATTTCCTTCTTCCTGTCCTTCGTGCCGATCGGGCTATGGATTTCTGCCATAGCTGCAGGCGTTAATGTAGGTATTTTCTCGCTTGTCGGAATGAGGCTCAGACGGGTCAAGCCGAAGCGAGTCATCGAACCGATGATCAAGGCACATAAAGCCGGCCTGAAAGTGTCGACGAACCAGTTGGAGTCGCACTTCCTCGCCGGTGGTAACGTAGACCGTGTTGTAGATGCGCTTATTGCAGCGCAGCGTGCGGACATCAACCTTACGTTTGAACGGTGTGCAGCCATTGACCTTGCAGGCCGTGACGTTTTGGAAGCAGTGCAGATGAGCGTCAATCCTAAAGTCATCGAGACACCTTTCATTGCGGGTGTTGCAATGGACGGGATCGAAGTCAAGGCGAAAGCGCGCATCACCGTCCGCGCCAACATCGAACGTCTTGTCGGTGGTGCGGGTGAAGAAACGATCGTTGCACGTGTAGGTGAAGGCATCGTTTCCACAATCGGTTCCTCAAAACGCCATACAGCTGTACTTGAGAACCCTGACAGCATCTCAAAGACGGTATTGGCTAAAGGACTCGATTCCGGTACGGCGTTTGAAATTCTGTCGATAGATATTGCTGATGTGGACATCGGCAAGAACATCGGTGCGGATCTTCAGACTGAACAGGCTGTGGCCGATAAGAATATCGCCCAGGCTAAAGCAGAAGAACGCCGTGCCATGGCTGTCGCACAAGAGCAGGAAATGAAAGCACGCGTAGAAGAAATGCGCGCGAAAGTGGTCGAAGCAGAGTCTAAAGTACCACTTGCGTTTGCACAGGCACTTGAAAGCGGCAACATCGGAGTCAGCGATTACTATGATCTTAAAAATGTCGAAGCGGATACAAACATGCGCGATTCGATCAATAAAATGACTGACCCGACACGCAAAGATCAAGATGAATAGGCTGTGATACTATGGAAATACTTCCTCTGCTTATATTTTTGGGCGGTATCATCTATACAGCGATCGCCAGCCAAAAAGATAAAAGCAAAGATAAGGAGCGGAATATTGATCCGAGCAAGATGGAGCGTCCGACCAGCAAATCTGCGCCAAGAAGAAGACAGCCGAATACGTCAGAAGAATCAAAAGGCATGTTTGGCGATCTGATGGGCGAGATTGAGCGTCGTATGGGCACCGGAGAAGATAGCAAGACTCAGCCTGTTCGTCAAGAACAACCAACCGAACAATCTTCCAGGCCAGCGTCTACCCGAGGCGAACGCCAACCGAGGGAACGCCGCTCCAGTGAACGTACTTCATCTGGGCGTACGTCCAGCCGCACAATGGAAGATAAAGTGAAGAACACAAGGGCTGGGCGTCAAGAACAGAATCTTGAACGCGAAGTGAGGAACACAGATTGGGCTGAGAGAGTAAAAGAGGAAAGTCAATCCAGAATGGGGCAGTCACGAAGTCGTAATGCTCCGATAGAAGTTGGTAAACCAGAAGCAGAAACAGAGAGAAGCACTGCTGGTAAAAAGGAAAAAACAAAATTGAAGAAAAATGGTCTTACATTTGAGGCACATGATGTCGTCAACGGCGTCATTTTTTCTGAAATACTTGGTAAGCCCAAATCGAAGAAATAACATCCGCATTTGCGGGTGTTATTTTTTTTGATTGGATATGATTAATATTGATTATAAAAGATTGATTTTGATCGAATTTTACTATACAATTCATTCAAGAGGGTGATTAAATGCTCACGTCAAAAAGATATGAAATCATAATGGACCACCTTGCCAAAAATGGAACTGCCTCCGTCAAAAAACTTGTCGAATTGACTAAAAGCAGTTCAGCTACTGTAAGAAGGGATCTATCATATCTAGAGGATGAAGGCGCCCTTCAACGGGTACATGGTGGGGCAACAAGCAGAAAAAACGAGAGAGAAGAAGATTATGGGGAAAAATCCGTAAAAAACCTCTCGAAAAAAATCAAAATCGCTCAAACGGCTGCTTCATTGATTGAAAATGGAGATGTCATTTTTATCGATGCAGGAACCACGACCTACGAAATGGTACACTTCATCAATCAAGAGGACATCACGATTGTGACGAATGGCATCACCCTGATAGAACCGTTGGTCAGAAACGGGCATGAAACACATGTTTTATCTGGCAGAGTGAAACCAGCGACCAAAGCAGTCGTGGGGCCTGAAGTCATAGAGAAGATCAATCATCTCAGTTTCGATAAGTGCTTCGTAGGGGCAAATGCCATTTCGGCTGAACATGGTTTATCGACACCCAAAGAAGCAGAAGCGTTCATAAAGAAGAGTGCCATCCGTCAGTCCAACGTGGCATATGCACTGGTCGACAGTTCGAAATACAACCGTAATGCATTCGTCCATTTTGCCGATATAGAAGAGACGGCGATAATTACCGACGATGCCTCCCACGGTTTCCTTAAAGCAATTCAATCAAGGACAAATATAATAGGGGGTGCCAGCCAATGATCTATACAGTAACGTTCAATCCATCCGTGGATTATGTAGTAAGGTTGAAGGAATTTGAAATGGGTGCACTCAACAGAAGTTCTGATACTGCCAAATACGCAGGCGGTAAAGGCATCAATGTATCCCGCATTTTGAATGAACTCGGTGTTGAAACGACCGCACTTGGATTCGTAGGTGGATTCACCGGAGATTTCATTGAATCCACATTGTCAAAAAGCGGCATTAAAAATGATTTTTTAAGGGTGGAAGGAGATACCCGCATCAACGTCAAATTAAAGACGGATGAGGAAACTGAAATAAATGGAGCAGGACCTATCATCACAGATGATGATCTCGCCAAGCTCGAAGATCAACTCACATCCTTGAATGAGAGTGACCATGTCGTGTTTGCCGGCAGTGTCCCCTCGAACCATAAGGATGTGTATGAATTTTTGAGCAGTCTGCTCCATGAGCATAATATCGGCTTCAGCATCGACACTGAAGGGCAAAAGCTAGTATCAACGTTGAAGTATCACCCTTATCTCATTAAACCCAACGACGTCGAATTGGAAGAGATAGTGGGCCATAAACTCAGTACGCAGGTAGAGAGGATCAGTGCCTGTCGTGAGCTTCTGTCGCAGGGGGCTTCAAATGTATTGCTGACACTCGGCAGTGAAGGGGCGCTATTTGTCAACGCCGAGGCTATTTATCGCATGCCACCTCCACCGGGAACGCTAAAAAACTCTGTAGGTGCAGGCGACTCTACAGTCGCAGGTTTCATTGGTAAAAAGGGAAGGGGACTTGAAGCACAGCTTAAATATGCAGTGGCTTCAGGAAGTGCCACAGCTTTCAATGACGATCTTGCCAAAAGATCGGATATTGAGCATTTAGTGGATATGATAGAACTCCAATCGATAGAAGAGGTGAAATGATGAGAATAACAGAGCTGCTGACAAAAGATACAATTAATATGTCTGTCCGTGCCCAGGACAAGGGTGCGGTCATAAAAGAACTCGCTGAAGGTTTGGAACAGACAGACAAAGTGACGGACTCAACGCGTTTCATTGAAGCAATCCAAAGACGGGAAAATCAAAGTACGACAGGTGTCGGTGACGGCATAGCAATTCCGCACGCCCAGACGTCCGAGGTGAAGACACCAGCAATCATGTTTGGACGCAGTACTGATGGGATAGATTATGATTCGATGGATGGACAACCAGCTTATCTGTTCTTTATGATCGCTGCACCGGAAGGTCAAGCGACGACCCATCTCGATGCACTAGCGAAGCTCTCTACGATATTGATGAATGATGAAGCGCGCAAACAGTTGATGGCGGCATCGACCAAAGACGAGATATTGGATACCATCGATCATTTCGACGACAGTTCACCTGCAGAAGAAATAACCGATGAATCTTCTGACAAACCTTATGTGGTCGGCGTCACAGCGTGTCCAACGGGTATTGCGCATACGTATATGGCAGCCGATGCCTTGAAGAAAAAAGCAGGCGAGCTGGGCTATGATATCAAAGTGGAGACAAACGGCTCAGCCGGTGTCAAAAACGAACTGACTGAAGCGGATATAGAGAAAGCGGCAGGCGTCATCGTCGCTGCTGATACGAATGTCAACATGTCACGCTTTGACGGCAAAAACGTTGTCGAAGTTCCGGTGGCAGACGGCATCAAGCGCCCCGGTGAACTGCTCAATCAGGCACTTGATTCTTCGAGATCGCCATATGCAGCTGCACAATCGGGCAAACAGCTTGAAGATAGCCAGACCTCCAAAGGAAAATCTTCGATTTATAAACATTTGATGAACGGCGTCTCCAATATGCTGCCATTTGTTGTTGCTGGCGGGATATTGATAGCGGTCAGTTTCATGTTCGGCATCCATTCAGCAGACCCGGATCACGAACAATACAGTCCTTTTGCAGAGATGATCAATTTCGTCGGTGGAAATGCCTTCCAACTGATGATCCCGATCCTTGCCGGTTTCATCGCCATGAGTATCGCTGATAGGCCGGGTCTTGCTCCAGGTATGATCGGCGGCCTTATGGCGTCTACTATGGGGTCAGGTTTCCTCGGTGGTCTGATCGCCGGTTTCCTGGCCGGTTATCTGATGGTCGGCATCAAAAAATTGCTTGAGGGCTTGCCGCAGACGTTGGATGGTTTGAAGCCAGTACTGCTCTATCCGCTGATCGGTGTGTTTTTGACAGGACTGATCATGTATTATATCGTCGATCCCCCGGCGAGTGCATTGAATGAATGGATGAATACATCTCTCAGCAGCATGAGTGGCGGAAACATCATCCTGCTTGGGGCCATTGTGGGTGGCATGATGGCGATCGATATGGGTGGCCCTATAAACAAAGCCGCTTATGCATTCGGCATTGCAGCACTTTCAGCAGGCAACGCAGAACCGATTACTGCAGCAATGATAGGTGGGATGGTACCGCCTCTAGCAATTGCATTCGCGACCATGATGTTCAGAAATAAATTTACAGAGGTTGAAAGATCATCCGGCCCGACGAACCTGATTATGGGTGCTTCGTTCATAACGGAAGGTGCGATACCTTTCGCTGCAGCTGATCCGCTCCGCGTCATCCCGACGATGGTCATCGGTTCCGCTACAGCAGGCGCGCTTGCGATGGCTTTCGCAACAACGGTGAATGCACCCCACGGCGGACTGTTCGTTGCACTGACGATTGGTGAGGGGAGACTAATGTTCCTCGTATCACTGTTGATAGGCACGATAGTTTCAGCATTATTGCTCGGATTGTTCAAAAAAAGAGTGGCCTAACTCTTCAAAGTTCTATATAAAGAATAATACCGGCCGCATCCATCAACCTGGATGCGGCCGGTATTATTTCTCTGGAGGATTGAATCCATGTCAGAAATATATAGCCTGCATATCATAATAGCTTATACATATATAGTTCATTGACCATTTTGCCGTTAATTTTCAAAGACTGTACTTTCTCACCTTCCGTTTTAAACCCCATTTTCCGATAAAGTTTCAAGGCAGGCACATTGTTCTCGATGACCGTCAGTTCCAGTCTTAAAAGGTTATTATCCCCTGCCCAGCCGAATATCTTCTGAAAAAGGCGGGTCGCGATTCCTTTGCCACGGTACGCTTTATCTACACCCACCACGAGGGAGGCACGATGTCTGTTCCTATTGAGTTTTCCCCGAAAGGCTGCTATAAAGCCGATAAGTTGGCCTGACTCCTCTGCAACATAAAAGATGGTTGAAGCATCATCATTCAGTTTCACGAGTGCGCGGCGTTGTTCTGCTGTTTTCATCTTTCTTTCTCCCGGGTCATGGAGCATGAATCCGGAGTCGTCCAATTTTTTATTCAAGGCGAGGAAATTTTCAGCATCGCTAATGGTCAGGCGTCTTATATGCATCGAGTCACTCCCTGTTTAGTTCTTATGGTATGCATAAATATCTATATGAGTTGGTTTGATGATATGATACCAGAAAATCAAAAGCTTTTCAGTAATCAGATGAATCGAATCTTTAAGCCATTATATTCAAAGGCTTAGAGCACAAGTGATATTATAGAGAAGTAAAGGATTTAATCATTCACTTGGTTTATTCAACGGTTACAAATGTATTAGACAGAAACCAGGTGGATTTATACTACATGAAAAGGATGATCAAGATGGGTAAATTGGATGAAAAAGTTGCAGTCATTACAGGAAGTGCGTCGGGAATCGGTAAAGAAATCGCCAAAACTTACGCCGAAGCGGGTGCTAAAGTCGTCATAGCAGACTTCAATGAAGAGGCGATGAATGATACGGTCGATGAATTCAAATCTCAAGGCTTTGCTGTGCATGGCGTTAAAGTGAATGTCGCTTCCAATGAAGAAGTAGAAAATATGATTGATGTCGCCATAGAGGCATTCGGCAGGGTAGATATCCTGGTCAATAATGCAGGCGTGAGTGACAACATGCAGGCAGCCGAAAATGTTACAGATGATGTATGGAACCGGGTGATGTCGATCAATGTCGATGGCGTCATGTATGCAATGCGTAAAGTCATTCCACACTTCAAAGAGAACGGCGGGGGCACAATTGTAAATATGGCTTCAATCACCGGACTGACGGGTGGTCGTGGAGGATTGACCTACACTGCTGCCAAACACGCAATCGTCGGCATGACGAAAAATGTTGCGTCCCACTACGGGCCTGAGAATATCCGGTGCAATGCATTGGCGCCAGCGGCTGTCCAATCAGGGTTCTCAGCTGGCATGAAAGATGTAGACGAATTTGGCATGGAAGCATCAACGAGGGGTGTCAACCTCATGCCGCGGGCTGGCACAGTGGAAGAGATTGCGAATATTGCCTTGTTCCTTGCCTCTGACGATTCAAGTTACATCAACGGTGTAGCACTTGCGGCAGATGCAGGATGGAGCGCATATTAGTAGCAAAAATCTAAATACCATCAAATATGGCTTGCAAAATCCATTTCAATAGAAAGAAGCCCTTTAAAAACTAAAGGGCTTCTTTTCCATATATAATCGATCGGACAAAATCAGGCATTCTGATTTGCAAAGCGTTTCGACAGTTGTTCCAACAGGTCAGGCTTATCGTCACGGTGCATGATGACTTCAATGAAGGTCATCGATTCTGAATTATCTTCTGCAGTCTTCAAGGCTTCTTCAAGCTCAGTCTCAGTTTTGACTTTAAGTGTCAAAGTTTTACCTTCAGGATCGAATACTTCAGGAAGTTTCATGTAGTCCCACATCGGTATGTCGTTATAGGGCTGGTTTTCACCATGGATGGCACGTTCAACAGTATAACCATCATTATTGATCAGGAAGATGATCGGTTTGATCTGTTGTGCGAGCATTGTCGACAGTTCCTGCGCGGTCAGTTGGAATGAGCCATCCCCGATAAGGAGAATGTTCCGACGGCGCATATCTGCAAGTTGAGATCCTAGTAGGGCAGGCAGTGTAAAACCAATTGAACCCCAGAGCGGTTGTCCGATGACCATCGTATCTTTCGGTATCGGCATCGTTGCTGCGCCATAGTAGGCAGTGCCTTGTTCCGCAAGTAGGATATCCTTTTCTTTCATGAAAGAAGATAGGCGTTCAAAGAAGCGGTTTTGTTGAAGATTCTCTTCTTTAGCTTCATATGTGCCAGATTTAAGCTGCTCGTGCAGGGACTTAATGTCCATCGATTCAGGGTCTTTTTTGCTGACTTTCCCACTCAGTGCAGACAATGCGTCGTGCATTGTGATAGGCGCGTGTTTCTTTTCTGTCGCTTTTACGGAGAAAGGTGAAATCTGAATGACGTTCTTTTCTGAGAAGTTGTAGGAGAAGCCGCCTGTCGTCGAGTCGGTCGGTTTGGCTCCGATCTGTATTATGCAGTCGGCTTCGTCCACGCGTTGCTGCAGGTAGGGCGCACTCAGTTCACCATTATAGACGCCGATGAACTGCGGATGTTCTTCATTGAATACCCCTTTGCCGCCACTCAAAATCGTAACCGGGATGCCTGTTTTATCAGCGAACTGAAGCAGTTCTTCCCGATTTTCATAGCGGTTCACTTCATATCCCGCCAATATGACAGGCCGATTTGCTTCATTGATCATGGGTGTAATTTCAGCAAGCATCTGCTCTAATGCCTCCTGGTTGCTGTCGGCCACTTCTTCATGAAGTGGCGATGTTGGCTTACTTGCCGGCTTATTATATACATCAATCGGCAACGTAATATGGACAGGGCGCTTTTCAGTCAAACAGGCAAGCAATACCCTGTCAATTTCATGAGCAGCATTCTCCTGCGTCAAGAAAGTCTGGGCCGCAGTCACTTCCTGAAACATTCTGGAAAAGTGATCAAATTTGCCGTCGCCTAATGTATGATGGACATAAAGTCCGTTATCCATCACTTTTGTCGTCGGCGCACCTGAAATTTTAACTACAGGAACATGCTCGGCATAGGAACCAGCAATTCCATTGATGGCACTTAATTCACCGACACCGAACGTTGTACTCAAAGCAGCAATGCCATTGATGCGAGCATAACCGTCGGCAGCATAAGCGGCATTCAACTCATTGCGGTTACCCACCCATTCCATGCCTTCATGGTCGATGACATCATCCAGGAAAGCCAAGTTGTAATCACCTGGTACGCCAAACATATGGCGGATGCCAAGCTCTGATAACCGATCTAATAGATAGTCTGAAACAGTATACTCATATTTCACTCTTAACACCTCAAATTAGTATTTTGTTGTGCATTTTTAATAGAACCATAGTCTGATGGCTGGGTCTTCGCTTCATAACGCACTAGATTCCAACCAACTTATGTCTGATTAAAGAGTAACATCAGCATCATTATAGGTCAATGTTATTGACCTATAAAAGATTAGTGCATTTAAAGGCTCCCGACTCAGCATAAAGACACTATATTCTGATATTCTTTTACAAGGAGGTAATTGCACTATGGATAAAAATCGTGAAGACCAGTTAAATGAGACACTTATGCTTTTTTATTTTGCATATCGGACATTTATAAAAGAACCTGACCGCATCCTCTCGCAGCACGGCATCCATCGTCTTCATCATCGAATTCTATTTTTTGTCGCCAGACAACCGAAGATCAGTGTCCATGAACTTTTGGATACATTAGAAGTGACTAAACAGGCGCTGCATGCCCCGACACGTCAACTGGTTGAGATGGGTTATATGACGAGTGAACCTGCATCATACGATCGTCGTGTTCGTGAATTGAAACTGACAGAAAAAGGGGAAGCGCTTGAAAGACAATTGAGCGATGTTCAAAGAGGTAAAATGAATGAAATCTTTGAGTTGATGGGATCAGACAGCGAGGAAATCTGGAAAGAAGTGATGAAAAACATCATTGCGGTTGATGAGCCAAAAACCGAAGATGGAAGTACCACTTGAAGTGGACACATTAAAACATCCCCCGGAGAAATCATATGCTGATTCCCCGGGGGATGCTCATTTTAATTATTAAAATGGAAACTCCCTTGTTTTCTTCTGGACTGAAATCCATTTTTTCTCTGTAAACTCATCGACGATATATGGACTTCCGAATCGGCCGATACCGCTCTGGCGCATACCGCCGAACATAGCAGTCGGTTCATCCTGGACCGGCTGGTCATTGATATGGGTCATGCCGAATTTGAGCTCAAGCGCATATTGGCGTGCTTTTTCTTCATCTTGTGAGAATATGGCAGAGCTGAGCCCATATTGGGTATCGTTTGATTTTTTGATGATATCATCATCGGATGATCCCTTGATTATTATAGCAATAGGAGAGAACATTTCAGTCTGTGCCAGTTCGCTGTCATTCTCTACATTACCGATTACAGTAGGGGTCAATACATTACCTTGTTGTTCGCCTTCAAGCAATATATCAAAACCGGAATCTTTAGCAGTCTGGATATTATCGAGAGACTTCTCCATCTGCTTGCTGTTGATCAGTGGACCAACGACCACTTCTGGATCTTTAGGGTCTCCGTATTTTATATTTTTGGAGCGCTCTACGAATTTTTCTGTGAATTCATCATATAGATCTTCGTGCACGATGATGCGGTTGATTGCCATACATATCTGTCCTTGGTGCAGATACTTACCGTAGATCGCTGCATCCACCGCCTTATCGACATCCGCATCGCTCATGACTGCCATCGGACCATTGCCGCCAAGTTCCAGGGAGACTTCTTTCAGCAACTCACCGGCAACTTCACCGATGTGGCGTCCGACAGGTGTAGAACCGGTAAAGCTTACATGGCCGACGACGTCGTGATTGAACATGATATCGCCAATGACGCTGGAACGTGAGAGGATGGAATGGAAGATGCCAGCAGGCAAGCCCGCTTCCTCAAATGCCTTGGCGATGACTGAACCGGATACCAGTCCACATTGTATATCAGCTTTATGCACGACAGCATTGCCGAGTGCAAGGGCAGGGGCAATCGTCCTCATGGATAGATATAATGGAAAGTTGAATGGTGCAATCGAGGATATGACACCCTGCGGCAAGCGATAGTTCTCATTGACCTTATCAGGGATGATCGATTCCTTTTCTTCAAACTTGCCGATTTTATCGACCATCGTCAGCGATTCCTCCATGACGCCTACAGTCAAGTTGAATTCAAGTCCTGCTTTAACTGAAGTACTGCCGGACTCTAGCGTAAGCATTTCCACGATATCCTTTTCATTATCCTTGAAATATTGGATGGCCTTCTCCATCACTTCTTTTCTTTTGGCGGGATTTTTACCCCATGCATCTTGTGCGTTGGCTGCACCTGTGAACGCTTCTTCGACTTGATCGACAGAAGCCATGGTGGCTTCGGCCAATGTTTCACCATTATATGGATTCGTCATTTCAGTCTTCTTCTCATCAGCACCATCAACCCATTCGCCGTTAATGAAACTTTTGTTGAGTTTTTGATATTGATTCATGATTTTCCTCCTATATTTACAGCACTGCAATAATTTAATGCAGGCTACTGATTAATCACGTAGTATTGCAACCGGATAAACATCGGTTGACTCTAAAATCATATTCCCTTACTTTACACAACTAAACTCAGTTCATCGTATTGTAACAAATCTTTGAATTTTACTTATTCCATGAGTATATCGTTTCACAAACATAGTGAAATCTGGAATAATAAAGATAATCCCAACAACAAGGAGCATCATATTAATGAAACGATTAGAAGACAAAGTACTTATCATTACCGGAGCGGCACAAGGCATGGGCAAACTGCATGCTGAAAAAGCAGTCGCACAAGGCGCAAAAGTTGCAATTACAGACATCAATGAAGAAAAAGGGCAAGCTGCTGCGAAAGAGCTTGGCGAAAACGCTCTATTCATCAAGCATGATGTGTCTAATGAAGAAGACTGGAAAAATGTAGTTAATCAAGTCGTAGAGAAGTTCGGGCATGTAGATGTACTCGTGAACAATGCCGGTATCACTTACAATAAAGGACTTGAAGATACTTCACTTGATGATTATATGAAAATTGTAAACATCAACCAAGTTTCCGTCTTCCTCGGAACTAAAACGGTAGCACCTCTCATGAAAGAACAGAAAAATGGTTCCATCATTAACATCTCTTCAATGAATGGATTGGTAGGGGGCGCTCCAGCATACACTGATACGAAGTTCGCTATACGCGGACTTACGAAAGCAAGTGCACGTGAATTGTCTCCATTCAACATCAGAGTAAACTCTGTTCACCCAGGTGTAATCCAGACACCGATGCTTGAGCAAGAAGGTGTAAAAGAAGCGGTTGAAGAATTTAAGAAGACAATCCCTATGCGCCGTGTTGCACAACCTGAAGAAGTTTCCGATATGGTGGTATTCTTAGCTTCAGATGAAGCAAGATACTCTACTGGTTCAGAATTTGTCATAGACGGCGGTATTACAGCTCTGTAATGACAGATGAAAAAAGGATGTTCACAATGAGCATCCTTTTTATTATGGGGTATTCTGTATTGAAGGGCCTATAAAATAAAGATCGGACCTTCTACCTCTCCAGGAATTCCACCGGAAAATCCACTTTGAATATCTGTTTCAATTTGGATAAGCCCCGCGCTTTCTGATCACTTGATGTTTTGAGCTCTGCTTGTTCTATGATGGCAGAGTATGTGCTGTAGTTTTTAGTGCTGGCGTCGAAATCTTCAAAAATGATGTTCAATTTTTGCGAATCCTCTTGGAAGACCACCTTGAGTTCGTCTTCTTCCAAGGCATACTTTCCTTCGGCATCCTTCATGTACGGTGTTTCAACCGTTCCTTCCTTGAAAGTAAGGACGGTCAACCCTTGGTGATTACTTTGACCGCTAGGAAGAGTGGTTGGATAGATAAGATTGAATGATCTGCCTGAAAGTTCATCTGCTTCATTGCCGCATCCCGTAAGAAGGCATGAAGCTAGAAGTGTGAGAATAATGGCTAGGTTTTTCATACGCATGCACTCCATTGAATAGTGAATTGCTCAGGTTAAAATAATCCTCTTATAAGCAGAAACTTTAGCGCGAAATGCGGGGCCTCAACTTATTGAATAGTCAGATCATTTACTTTATGGTATGTTCAATGATAACGGTTTTACTATTATATTCCAACCCTAGAAGGGAATAAGGAGAGGTGCTGTTCAATGAATGGAATCCATGGTTCACCGATTGATGAACAGACGAGATGCATCCATTACCATTCCGAGAATGACATCGTAGCAATCAAGTTCAAATGCTGTAATACATATTATCCATGCTACAAGTGCCACCAGGAAGAAGCGGATCACGATAGGGAAGTATGGCAGAAAGAAGAATTTCATACATCTGCCATACTGTGCGGATTGTGTGGACATATCCACACAATCCGTGATTACTTATCACGATCCAGTTGTGCAAATTGTCATACTGCCTTCAATGAAGGATGCGCGCTTCATCATCATATATATTTCGATGTCTAGATGATTGTCTATTTGAGTAGCTTCTTAGATAGGGGCGAGACGCCGAGGCTTTGTATCACCAGCGAAGCGAGGGTCGCTGCAAATGCCAGTGAGATGATCATTGCAGAGTCTGAGGAGTCCGTTTGGGAATACAGACTCAGTATCAGATAGACCGACATCGAGCCCTTCAGTCCTGCCCATGAAATCAGGGTGGACTCGCGCCAACTTATATGATGGCGCCATTTTGGGAATATCTGCGTAGTCGACATGATGATGATGAAGCGGGTCACGAGTGCCAGAATAAAGATGATGATGGCAAAAACCCATGCGTCGAAGATGAGGAATTTAGCCGCTTCTATACCGATCAGTAAGAAAAGAAGGGACAACACAGATAGTTCAACGACTCCCCAAAACCCATCAAGCGCCTCCCTGAAATGATCTTCTTTGCTTGCACGGCTGTACTCGAACGACAGCATGATACCGGCAAAAATTGTTGCGAGGACACCAGATACGCCAACGGCTTCAGCAAGGTTGAATAAGCCATAGGCCAAGATGATGCTAAGCATGACTTGATACTGCCTGTTATGGATGAAGTGTACTGCCTTACTCATCAGCCAGCCAAATGCAACGCCGAGTAGCGTACCACCTAGGGAGACGAAGAGGAATTCCCCGAGGAAAGTGAATACCCCGAATGTCTGGCTCCCGGTATACATGCCGGCAAGCGTACTGAAGATGACGATGCTTGTGCCGTCATTGATCATGGATTCGCCCTCAACGACATCCGCCACTTTCTCATCGTCTGAGGCGCTCTGTATGATCGATACAACAGAGACAGGGTCGGTCGGAGTGAGAATTGAAGCAATGACCAGTGCACCAAGAAGGGATATGGAGACGAACGGACCGCTTAAAACGTAGATAGCGGCGCCGAGTATCGCCACCGTCAACATGATTCCGATAGTGGCAAGGAATGCGATGATGCCGACATTCTTCCGGAACTTATCAGCTGGAAACTGATAGGCAGATGTAAATAAAAGGGCAGGCAGGAAAATATGATAGATAGTGTTTTCAGTCAAGTTGATGGATGAAAAGTAGGGGATGAAATATAAGCCGATGCCGATCAGCACAAGGACTACCGGCACAGGAAAACTATTCTTCTTTTTGTCTATTGTAAAGATCATATAGCCAATCAACAGCAATATGATCAATTGTGAAGCAGTCATGGTGCCACCTCCTGGAGAATTTAAATTAAGATACTTTTAATGACTTCTGTCAATAAAAACCATTGCTGCTTCTAAGTCTGGATCTTCAGTGATATGACGGGGGTTCCATGGGATATTAATATCCGGCTTAACAGCAGCATCCCACTCGGATATAGCGTTCCCGTCAGGTCTTTCCGGCATTTTTGAAGTAGGATAATACAACTCAAATAGACCGGCCCATTCTTCTATGACAAGGTTGGAGTAGACATTGACGCCTGCGGTAGCCCTTCCCACAACTGTGGCTTTTGGAGAATCTTTGCAAAGTTCCAAGAAACCTTCTGTAGCACTGCCTGAAGTTACATCCGACAAAGCCACTACTTTTTTTGGATATCTGGTGCCGCTGATTGATATCACTTCATCTTCTTCATCTAAAAATCTAAAGCCTTCACCTACATTGTCATACATATTTGTGATGTAATCGCTCAGATCCTTTTCAGCTTCCTTGTCATCCAAAGTTTTAATGAATCGTGATACCAGTCTCTTTGTCAATTCAGCATTGCGTTTTGTACAATTGAACAATTGCCGGGACTGCTCGAGTTTGACGGTGTTGTCACCTTCAGGGTACAGGTAGGGTAGCAAGCCTTTGAATGATTGAGCATTGCCCCCTGCATTCTGTCTGACATCGACAATCATATTACAGGCACGTGAAATTTCCTCTTCATGCCTTCTTATGAATGAGTTTGCTTTTTCAGTATCCGAAAAAGAGGGGAGCCTCAGAAGAAGGGTGGCATCATCCAGCCATGTCCGTCGGAATGGTATCGGGTTGAATCGAGATTGATGCGCCGTCAAATCAAATGTATGAATGCTGCCATCTTTCTTCTCGGTAGTGCATGTGGAATATTTGGAGATGATTGGAGTCCAATTCTCTCTCTCATGGATGCTATCTAACAATTCCCTTGAGTGTCTGACTGCTAAATCTCCAATCGGTTCATAATCTAAAGCCAGAATCGCATCACCTGTTTCAAGGTCTGTGTTGTCATCTGATTTTGTAACATATAAGCGGTTTTTAAATCGTCTTGTTCTGAACCCGATGTCACGTATCTCATTATTTTTTATCGTGAAGTAGACATGCTTATCCTTAAAATCTACTAGATAATCATTCACGATCTCTACAAACTTATCTTGTGTCAGTGAGCCATCTGCTGTCATATTGAGAATTTTTGACTTGAATTTTTCCGGATTGTCCCATCCTTTTTTGTCCAGATGCCCCGAGTAGTCGTTATGCATGATTGATATAATTTCATCAAAGACTTCACAATACATATTGCCCCTCCTGTCTATATTTTAATCGTCTGGAGAATCGGCGGCCAATCTGATGTAGATGGCAACCGCACCCCATTTCTCTTCTTGTTCGCTACTGTATATGTCATAAGTGTTCCGGATCATTTCTGCGATTGTTTCACCGCGGTCATTACCAAGCTCTTTGCCACTTATACTGGTGTACATATCCTTAAAAGTAGGGTAAGTCTCCAACTTTTCCACAGTCACTGTTACAGATTGATCCTCTTCAGGCAGTACAGTGAAGTGTATCGTATCATTAGGTTTTAATTTGCGTCTCTTATCATCATTCAATCTTACTTCCACAGTTTTATATCCTGACTGGATCATGTTGAAGGGGGTTTTGAATAGGTGCATATGGTGTTCCATCGGTTCCACTCCAGATTCTATAGATAGTTAATTCTTCAATAACTAAGAAGCCACAACCGTTGAATCAAAAATATGATACTCTTTAATCGATCGAATAATCAGTCTATTAAGTCTTAAAATATGCTTCAGAAAGAGTGTAATGATGAAAAAATCTGTAGTGGCATTACTGGCCCTCTCTGTCGTGTGCATTGCATTTGCTGCAATCTTTGTGAAATTATCAGCAGCCCCTGCGAGCATCATCAGCATGTACCGAATGCTGTTTGCTGGCATTTTGCTGTCGCCGATTGTCTTCGAGTACAGGCGAGAATTATCGAGGCCCAGCATAAAAGAGTGGTGGGCGTTGATGGCGGCGGGGCTCTTCTTGGCCATGCATTTTGGATTCTGGTTTGCTTCGCTTCAGTTGACATCCGTTGCAAGCTCAACTGTCATCCTTGCCTTGCAGCCGCTTGTCGCAATGGTTGCCGCCTACCTTTTATACAAAGAGAAAGTCTCGGCAAGGATGCTAACAGCCGTCTTCACCTCATTCTTTGGTGTTGTTCTCATCAGCTGGGGTGATTTCAGCTTCACGGACTTGAGTGCCATTTTTGGGAACATGCTTTCTTTTCTCGGCGTCATGGCTGTTGTGGCGTATTTTTTGATAGGCCAGAATACAGTCCGGAATCTTACGCACTGGGTCTACAGTTTCCTTGTATTCAGTATTGCCGGCATATTTTTGTTGATCTACAATATTGTGACTGGTACTGAACTAATCAGATATGAATCCCGGGAATGGGGCTTGTTTCTTCTGCTCGCACTCCTTCCGACAATTGCCCATGTGATATTCAATTATCTGCTTAACGAGTTGAGTCCTGCGACTGTTTCCATGGCTATGCTTCTGGAACCTGTGGGGGCATCATTTCTTGCCTATTTCATACTCTCCGAAAGTTTGACGCTGCTTCAAGTGGTAGGTGGCTTAATTGTATTGACCGGTGTTTACTTCTTTCTATTCAGTCAGCATCGTGAAAGGCATGCAAGAACTCTTTAAAATTCAGTGTGCGCTTCAAATTCTGCCTTTTCCAATCTGAACTGTTCAAAACTATATTCAGCAACTAGAGCATAAAGCAGCAGTCCCAAAAAGGCGATGGCCTGATGGAAAAAGGTATCGACAAGAAGCATTATGACGGCTAATAGGACGATTAATATGACTAAGGACAGTGTGCGCCATAGGGTAGAGCGTATGATGATATACTCTTCATCGGCCACCTTGAGCGTATTGCTTCGGGACAATCCGCGGGAAACGCTCAGTTCTGCAACAGGGCGCTCTAGTTCAATTTCCTTTTCTTCTTCATGGTAGATTCTATCGATTTTTTTGTCGTCAGCCTTGATGTTCAAACCTGTACCCATTCCGATTGAATTGGTACTTCTTTTAACCGTGATCGTCATTATGATTACGCTCCGTTTCTATATATGGGCCTTTCATGTCGAGTATATCAAATAAATATTATAAAGGCCGCCATCTGCAGATGAATAGAAAAGAAAAATAGCATGCTGCTGTAAAGAAGGATAATCATTGGTGGTTGGTCAGCATTCCATTTCCTGTATGCTATTGTTATCATTAAGTAAAAAGAGGGGGACTTTATGGTTGCTACTACACAAATTATTTTTATGGTAATGGCAGGCTTAGCTTCGGTTCTGCTACCGTTTGTCTTCATCCTTATATTAAGGCGCAGATTCAAGATCCGCTGGATCCCTATATTGATCGGTGCGGCGATCTTCATCTTATTCGCTATGGTGCTTGAGCAGATCAGTCATTTTCTGGTGCTTAAGCCCGCAATGGATGGCACGATTTCGCTGCTTGAAGAATCGCCTTGGCTCTATGTGCTGTACGGTGTACTGGCTGCGGGGATATTTGAGGAGACCGGGCGTCTTACAGCTTTTCTGATGATGAAGCGCAAATACAAAAGAATGGATTCGGCAGTATCCTACGGCATCGGCCATGGCGGCATTGAAGCCATCATTGTTTTAGGACTCGGCATGCTGAATTCAGTCGTCTTCAGCATTATGATCAACAATGGCAGCAGTGCGGTCGATAACCTGCCGCCAGCCCTCATCGAATCGATTGCAGGCACATCATCCTTCACCTATATACTTTCGATTGTGGAACGAATCTTTGCGATCACTGTGCATATCGGCCTGTCCATCATTGTATTCACATCTGTGATGAAGAAAGGGAAATGGTGGCTGTTCCCGGCAGCAATCGTGCTGCATGCATTGACGAATGTGACAGCGGCCATGATGCAGGCTGGTCTTTTGGAGAATATGTGGCTCATGTATGCCGGGTTGATGATAATGACCGTGATCATCGGGTGGATAGCATATAAACTAGTGGTACAGGACGGTAGATTGGATTCAAATCAGCATGACGCATCATTCTAAAACTTATGTAAAAAGGCCACATTTATTGAAGGGAGACAGTAAAATATCGAGGTCGGTGATAGGGTCCCCGGCCTCGATACAATGTTTTTCAGAGGATCATGGAATTACAGATCCATTTTTTCGAAGGCATCTACACCAGCTCTGGATACTTTAGTATCATTTTCGACACTGCTGCCGCTTACGCCCACGGCACCGATGACCTTGCCATCTTTTTCAAGAGGGAAGCCGCCCCCGAATACTACAATCTTGCCCTGGTTGGTGGTGTTCAGACCATAGAGTTCGGCATTCGGGACCGTTGCCTCTGCGAGATTCGAAGTCGGCATCTTCAACGCTACAGAAGTCCAGGCTTTGTTCTGCGCGATATCAATACTTGCGAGCCAGGCATCATCCATGCGATGTGTCGCAATCAGATTACCTCCCTCATCCAAAACAGATATCACCATGTTAACTCCGATATCTTCTGCCTGCTTCTCAGCCGCTGCAATAATCTCTTTTGCGACTTGAAGATTTACCTTGCCCATTAAAACATCCCCTTTATCAATTTTGATGATGCGTTGATGCTTATATAAGGCGCCTTGCTTATACAAATGATTCATGGAGCTGTGAAACACCCATATTAACCATGAATATCTCCATTCTATGTTATTCTTAATATTCAGTCAAATGAATTGAAATTTACCTCATTTAATTTTGAAAATGTATCTGAGACTGATTATATATGAATATCTGCTAGTCAAAAGATGATATGATGAACAGTAAATTTACACTTGAAGTGCTGGTTAAAAAAATACAAGGAGTAGAGATTATGAAAACAAATTGGGCAGAAACCTACTATAGAAAACAATTTGAATTAATGACATCCAAGTCCGCCTACCCGCCCAGTTACTTCTTTGAAGAAGAGGTTCCAGTATTGCTCGAACAAGTAGGGAGGCCTTTTACAACGGTCTTGGAGTTGGGAGCAGGACGCGGTGATATAGCAAATATACTGGCGCGCCGCGATAGAGAAATAGTAACCGTAGAATTGGTGGAGGAAATTTGTGATTATGCGAAAAAACATGCTCATCAAAATGTTCAAGTGCTGTGTGGCGACTTCAATACAATAAAGTTACAACAAGATTTCGATCTGATTTTGTACCTTGATGGATTTGGTGTCGGCAATGACTACGATCAGTCATTTTTGCTGCAACGGATCTTCAATTGGCTGAGTGATGATGGGTACGCACTAATAGATATCTACCAGCCTCTATACTGGCAAAAAATCGCTGGACAGGAAATGTACCCGTTTGGTATAGGAAACATTATTCGAAAGTATGATTATGACGAAACCGGAAATAGAATGACCGATACTTGGTGGGAAAAAGGCAAAGAGAAAGAAGCGATCACACAATCCCTTGCTTGCTATTCACCCGAGCAGATTTATACGCTCTGCAAAAAGGCAGGATTACAGATTATAGCCTATTATCCTTCAGGAGCAATGGATTTTGAGACAGGCGCATTTCAAAAAATCGCATCGTTGGATGAGTGCCTGTCCTATCGGATCAAATTAAAGAAGAAATAAGGTGGAAAGAACTTTCCGTACAGCAATCTGAAGCTCACTTTTTATGGTCAATATCTGGTAGAAGGACTGTCCACCATATTTTGACAGACTATGGCAGAGGCATAATTTTTTGCTTAAAGGGTAAAGTCACTAATAGATGTTCAACTATTGGGAGGTTATAAAATGGCAAGAATGATATTTCAATCACCAGGCAAATATGTCCAGGGAGCGGGCGTGTTAAAGGAGCTGGGTGAGGAAACCCGTAAACTGGCCAAAAGCCCACTGATTATAGCCGATGATATGGTTTGGTCGATCACCAGCGAAACAATTATAAAAAGCTTTAAAGATACCGATATAGATTTTGACTACGAAGCCTTTAATGGCGAAGCCTCGGAAAAAGAGATTGATAGGTTGAGTGAAGCGGCTGAAAATAAGGGCTCTGATGCAGTGGTTGGGGTAGGCGGCGGTAAGACGCTGGATACTGCAAAAGCAATAGCTGACAGTCTGGAAGCGCCAGTCATAATTGTTCCGACAACAGCTTCAACTGATGCGCCGTCAAGCTCGCTTTCTGTAATTTACTCAGAATCCGGTGAATTTACAGGTTATAAGTTTTATGATAAAAACCCTGATCTGATCATCATCGATTCGCAAGTAGTCGTAAATGCTCCGATAAAACTTTTTGCTTCAGGAATGAGTGATGCCATGGCGACTCTGGTAGAAGCAAGAGCAGCCCTAAAAAGCCATGGTGAGAACATGGTAGGGGGACAACCTACCTTGGCTTCGATTGCCATTGCGGAAAAGTGTGAGGAAACATTGTTCAAATATGGTGATTCTGCGTACCGAGCTGCATCCAAAGGTTTGGTGACACCTCACGTCGAAGCGGTTATAGAAGCGAATACACTGCTTTCAGGACTTGGTTTTGAAAACGGCGGATTGGCTGCAGCCCATGCCATCCACAATGGTTTCACTTCTCTTTCAGGAGAAATCCACAATCTCTCGCACGGGGAGAAGGTAACTTATGGCACTCTTGTACAATTAGTCCTTGAGAATGCTTCAGATAAAACATTGCATAGATATATCGATTTTTACAAGAGTATAGGCATGCCTACTACCCTAAAAGAAATGCATCTGGAAAATACCAGTTTCGAAGATCTTGTTAAAGTTGGAGAGCTTGCGACAGATCCTGGAGATACGTTTTCTAACTTGAACGATAAAATCACTCCTGAAGAAATCGCTAATGCAATCCTTGCGGTGAATGAAATAAGCACATCCAATGAATAACTGAAACAATTAATCCCGATTAATGCACATGTTACAAAAATGTGCATTGATCGGGATTTTTCAACTGGCACCAAAATATAAAGCTAATCCTATTCTTCTATCGATTATGCATCCTTTCGATCAGGGGCTGTGTTCCGCCAGTATTTATAAGAAATCCAGGTCGACACCAACACCGCAACCCAAGCAATGACCAATACTGTGCCGTGGAAAATTGATGGGTTTGATGCAAATGCTCCCAACGCAACTAGAGAAATTTGACCGGGTATGGAAGCAACAAAGGTGGCGGACACGAATGCATATTGTTTCACACCTAAAGCACCAGCTCCATAATTTATTGGCCAGTAGGGCAATGCAGGCATTAACCTTACAGTGCACATTGCCCAGAATCCTGCATTGCTTAGGTAATTTTGTACGATGGTACTGTGGCGGCCTAAAAGACGGAAAACGATGCGCTGGCCTAAAGCACGAGCTAACCAGTAACCGATCCAGGAACCGAGCATCACGCCGGAGAAGGAAAGTAGTGTTCCTTCTATCAAGCCATACAGGGACCCTGCCACCAGGGCTGGCACCGTTACGGGAATAGGTGTGATGGCTATTGCGGAAGTGATTCCGAGAAACACTAGCCAGCCGGCCCAACCATAGTCAAGTATGGTTTCACGCAACGCTTCTGGTGAGGGCAGTTCCATATTGAAGCTCACCCAAAGCAGTGATGCACCCAATACAACTAGAACAATCAGAGATCCTACTGAACGGAGGGAAAATAAACTAGTATTTTCATTTTCTGCAGTCATGATTTTCCTCCTGTCATTTCGACGTTGAATCGTAATTTTTTTCTATCGGAAGTACGGTGGGTACTTCCGGGTTCTTCGATAATACTTGTAAACTTCATTTTAATTTCTCCTTGATTCTATTTCGTGTATCCTCTGACGGTTACTTTATTTAAAGTCCCGACTATAGCATTAAAATTGCCTGGTTGGTCTCCTGAATAAACGGATGTTCACTGAAATAACAGCAATACAGTACACTTTCCGTTAAACGTACATTATACATTAACTCGCCTCGTCGTTGTTATCTATTGTGATTATACGAAAAATTATATTTAGTTATTTCTCTAAAGAGAGGAACTTGATATTCGAAATGGATGAACATTTCTGGCTGGGCGTATCAAGATGCAAAATGCCATAATCCTTGATCCTCCCTTCTTTATAATTTTCCTATCGCATCATTAATGACTGAAAATACATACAATTGAATTAATTATAAATGTAAGTTATCCTTAAATTGGAAATAATCATAATCAATGAAAGGAAGTTGTTGGATTAAGAGATCAGTTTTTCTCAGTTCGACATTAGTAGCGGGGACATTGATGTTTACAGGATTAAGCGGTACAGCACAAGCAGAAGAGGAAGCCGGTGCCAAAACGGTCTGGGGGGAAGTACTGCCTGCTGAAACCGATCCGGATGGAGATGGCTGGGCGAACACGGATTTTGATCCGACTTGGATGTCCCAGGAATCTCAGGACAAAATTAATGAGTTGGCCTATAAGAAGGACTTTGGAGAATTGTCTCAAGTAGAATTTAATGAAGCTGTGGCAGCACTTTTCCAAAAAGAACAGCAAATGCAGGCCGAACAATCCAATATGGATGGTCAGGAACAAGACATGGATTCAAGTCAAAATATGGACGGCATGCAGGAGGACCTTGCCAATCTCGCCATGTATTCACCGCAGACACTGAATGAAGCGCCATTGCAGGAAACCCCTTATCATCATAATTTCAACTATGATGGTTACGAATTTGATTTCTCTTACGACGGCATGTATTGGGAGTGGGTATATGGCACGAACAAGAATTTCACAGCGTATGAATTAATTGATCTGGCACATAATAACCCCGAGCAATTGAATGAAACCCCAGTGCTCAATGGCACTTATGATTTTCATTTAACTGATCAGATGGGTGAATATGTATATCATTTCTCTTCAGACGGATCAGAATGGACTTGGTCATACGAGAGAAAATAGTGTGAGTTTTTAGGTGTAAGACAGAAAATGCTGCAGGTTATACAACCTGCAGCATTTTTATGGTCATCGAGATAGAATGGGCCTGACTGCTTTACTCTCCAAAAAAATTAAGAGACTGAGGCTGATATATTACGGGTAGAAAGATAATAAGTGGTTGAAAAAATCGAATGAATTCAATATAAGGAGCGTTTTGATGCGATTAGTTTTATTTTCAATTTTATCGTTACTCATACTTTCAAGCTGCCAATCAGACGCAGCATCCGATGATGAGGCTGATAGTACAAAAACCGGTACAGAAGAGGCGTCAGTGCAGGATTCTGGGGACAATGCCGATACCAACGCTTCAGAGAACGAAAAAAACAATGAAGAGCCGGATGCTGGTGCTTCGTCAGAAGAACCAACTGAAGAAAGCAAGAATAATAGAAATGAGTCAACAACAGAAAGTTCCGACGGCCAAACAGATGAGAGTAATAATAAGCAGAATGCAACTGCATTCGACATCCACTCCAACTCAGTGCAGCAGACATTATTTGATCCGGACGGTGTAAAGACGGAAAACCTGACATTTTCACAAGATGTCATTACTGAAGGGATGTCCCGTGCAGAAGTAGAGGCACGATACGGGTCTTATGATCTGATTTACCCAGGGCATGGTGGACCTGTAGTCATATATGGCAATCTGGGCGTCAATTATTCAGACCCCGGTCCATTTATAAATGAAGATGAACAGACAGAAGAAACGGCGAATCCAGAAGAGAATACTGTAACCAATGTAATGTATTATGCCGGATTGCCGTATGAAAAAGTGGTCGATGCATTAGGCACACCGGATGTCGATGTGTATGAAACAGAAGGCGGACCTGTGAGCGGCCAGCAATTGATGAAATATGAAATAGAAGACAAGGAAGATTCCACAGTCATCGGTACTTTTTGGCTGCATGATAATGAAGCCGGCGAGAAGATCGTTGATATAATGACGATGGATGATGTGCCTGATGATGTTGAACAGGTTGCCGACCCAGACTCCGAAGAGACAGGCGAATTGAGTGAGGAAGAGAAAAGAATCACTCATTTTATAGAAGGGTATATTGAAGAGTTGATGGCCTACTACAATGGTAATGCAGAAGACATTATGACCTTCACTCGCGAAAACTCCCCTAATTTTGAAAAAATCTCTGCCAATAAAGATTCAGGAAATTATCGGAACCATGAAACTTACGGTATAAATGTTAAAGATGTTACTCAATCGGATGGGAATACCTATGAAGTAACGACCACCAGAAAATATTCACATGCAACCTCCAACGGAAAACGATTAACAGAAGTAGAATATAGTATCGTTGAAACACCACAAGGATTTATGATTTTCGATTACCAAGAAGTCAATAATGAACCTGTTGATTAAATATATTTATATTTTACCAAAGTAAATAATTAAGCAGTCGCGAAAAAGGCCAATTTTACCGCGACTGCTTTTATGTTTTTCATTCGTCAAAATAAGCTAGACAGTTCATTGCCTCTTATGAAAACCAATATTCTTCTAAACATATCCAATAATTCAATGATTTACTAAGTATGTTGATGGCTTCTGGGAACTTACAAATCAAGCTATTTATTCTTACCTTTGATCAGCCGTCATACCTGATATGATATAAATAAATAAAAAGAAGATGCCGAATGCGATTGCTAAAAAGAGAGATACGACTGGAATAATATTGCTTTCTGTTTTTTTTAGAAGACTCCATACAGAGAAAATGAAGGATAACACTAATAATATAATAATTATTGATATTTCTATAGTTGTATTTAATCCAATAAGGGTTCCCCTTAACATAATAACCATAAAGAGAATGATGGAAAGGAGTATACTATATAATGAGGCTTCACCCATCCAAGACAACCTTTTCATATAGATTCTATATCTCCCTTCAATATCAGTATTCCAAATTTCTTCACTTTAATCACACTGATTTTAAAACTAATGTACATAGTCATCAAAAATTATATTACAACAATATTTTCTCTTTCAAAACATTATTAAGACAAACCTTCAAATTCAATAAAAGCCAAATAAAATAGTATATGAATGGTTATCAAACGTTCCTGTATTAAGTGTTTTTTGCAGATTATGATCAACATTGAATTATATTTTTCGTAATTTCCTATCTACGCTGAAACTTTATATGCAATTAAATAAAATGTTTAAATGTTTAAAATATTTGTTACACTTACATTATACCAAATAATTACATATATCGAAATCGCCATGACTTTATAATATGATTTCAATATCGATAACTGGTAAAGCTGGCAACTTCATCTCAGTCCATAGGTGACGTACTTATTCTCGTAAATATACTGATTTTAAAGATCATAATTATAGAGGAGCGATCATCAAATGAGTTTTAAAGACTATATATTAATAGGCCTCTCTTTTTTACTTACGGTCCTGTTATCCGGATGTGAAGGAGAATCTGAACCCCCTAAAGAGTACTATAAGTTAGACGACGACATTGAAGCGATCGGAGATATACTCGGAGAACAGGATATTGTCATCCTCGGTGAAAGTACGCATTGGTCATCAGAAATCGCGAAACAAAAAACTGATCTTATCGATTACTTGGCTGAAGAGCATGGTTTCAATAAGTTATTTTTGGAAACAGGCGACTCAGAATTTAATTACTATCAAGAGAGTGGTTTGTCAGTGATAGATGGAGTAGTGACTCAGTACCAACACGAGTCATTTGAAAAGTACTTGGATGGGACAGTTGATAATGTCGAAGTACTGCCTATGGATTGGTCCCCCTATATTGCAGGCTATAGTGCCAGTTCTGTTTCCCTCTTGGAAGAAAATATTGTGGAGGAAATTTCTGAACATGACCTAGATCTTGCCGAAGAATTTAAGCGGTCGGAATTCGCCTTACGATATTGGTTTTCTAAAGGGGTATTCCAAGGAGAAAAAGTAGGGCGTTTGGAGCAGCCTACCAATGTATATGAGAATATTAAAACCCAAACCTTCTTTAGTGAATTAACTTCAGCGGCACAAAATTATATCATATCAAGACAGGAAAACATTGAAAAGTACTACTCAAATATTACCTTTAAGAATGGGATGGCAGAGTATAACGATTATCGTGAAATTGGAATGTCTGAGAAAGTGTTGGAGCAAATGGACCGTAATGACAAAGCAATTGTTTGGGTTGCGAATCTGCATTCGAATTATGATGTGACCTCTATAGAGTATCTCAGTGAAACGTTTGTAGAGCAAAATGAAGATGAGCGCGTGGAATCTTTTGGTGCGTTGTTACGAGAAAGTAAGTATAGTGTATATAATGTAGGATTATTTTATAATGCATCCGACGATTATGAATTCTATCCTACGGATTATGTTACACCGAGAAAAGAGAAGGATAGTATATTAGAGGGGTATATCGGTAACCGCCTTCAGGAAGATGTTTTCATCGATTTTGCTACGAGCGATTTTATCGAAAAAAATCAATATACAGCTTATTGGGTCGGATATCACGATTATAAAATGATACCCCAGGAACAGTTTGATGGATTGATATACATGGATCATATAAAGAAATAGAGGATGGATATAAAATGGAATATTCATCAATATACTTATATCCAAAATAGGGTGCATTATGAATCAGTAAAATTACAGTGTTAAAAGGCGACATTTTTAATAAGAAAGGCGGTCATTAAGTGGATAATTCAAAATCAAAGAGTGTCATCCTGATCGGCGCAGGTGTATTGAGCGGCACATTCGGTTCATTTTTAAAGAATATAGAACCGGACTGGGATATCAAAGTTTTCGAAAAGTTGGATCAGCCGGCGATGGAGAGTTCGAATGAAAAAAATAATGCTGGAACAGGTCACGCAGCATTGTGTGAACTGAACTATACAGTCGAACAGGAAGATGGCTCGATAGATATCGAGAAGGCAAAAGAGATAAATGAACAATTTGAAGTCTCTAAGCAATTTTGGGCACATCTAGTTAAAAATAATGAAATACAAAATCCACGGGAGTTTATACATCCATTGCCTCATATAAGTTTTGTCCAAGGCACGGATAATATGAAATTTTTAAGAAAACGGTATGAAGCATTGTCTCCGCTGCCGATGTTCGAAGGTATGGAGTATTCAGAGGATTTCAATGTATTGAAGAAATGGATGCCTCTGATGATGGAAGGACGTCCATCCGATCAGCCTGTCGCGGCAAGTAAAATTAATTCGGGCACCGATGTCAATTTTGGTGAACTGACCAGAAAATTAATGAAAAACATCAGTGAACATGACAATGCACAAGTTCATTATAATCATGAGGTGCTTGATTTCGAGAGAAGAAGAGACGGCAAGTGGGGCGTCAAAGTGCGTAACCTTGAGAATGATACAGTCGATTATCACGTGGCGGATCATATCTTTATCGGGGCCGGTGGCAATGCAATACCGCTGCTCCAGAAAACAAAAATTCCTGAGAGCAGAAATCTTGGTGGATTCCCTATAAGCGGCGCATTTCTAGTCTGCAGCAATCCTGAGGCAGTCAAAAAGCATAACGCCAAAGTTTATGGGAAAGAGCCACCGAACACGCCGCCTATGACTGTTCCGCATCTGGATAGGCGCTATATCCAGGGGGAGGAAAGCTTGTTGTTCGGTCCTTTTGCGGCGATTGGACCCAAATTCCTTAAAAACGGCTCCAATTCAGATCTCTTCAAATCCATCAACCCGAGTAATGTAGTGACGATGCTTTCGGCAGGCATCAAGAATATGCCTCTGGTCAAATATTCCATTGAGCAGGTCATGATGGATAAGGAGGACCGGATGAAAGAATTGAGGAAATTCGTTCCCGATGCAAAAGATGAAGATTGGGATCTGCTAGTAGCCGGCAAGCGTGTACAAGTGATCAAAGATACTGAAGAATACGGGAGAGGCTTTATTCAATTCGGGACTGAAGTCGTGCATTCCAAAGATAATTCGGTCATTGCTCTGCTGGGTGAATCACCGGGCGCTTCTATATCTGTATCTGTCGTGTTGGAAGTCCTGGAGAAAAATTTCCCACAGCATAAAAGGAAATGGGCGTCCAAAATAAAGGAAATGATTCCTTCATATGGACACTCTTTGATAGAAGACAGTGAATTGTTGAAGGAAATCAGAGAATCAAGCTCCCGAGAACTTGGCCTGGAACAGTAATATACTTTCGCGAGACATTTATAAGCCTATTAAAATATGTATTCTGAAGGCCAACGTATGACTTACGCCATACGTTGGCCTTTTTCGTATATATGGATTTAAAATATCCGGTCAAGAGGACAATGACAAAATTATTTACAATTTATTTCTTGTATTGCATAATAATTTAGAGTAACCTAAAAATCATATTCATGCTCATGAAATGAGTATAATACGATTGTCAACAAATCGGATGGGGATTCTTTATCCTCTGTTGATGGTTAAGATCTGTCGGGCAATCGTAATTTACTAAAGGGATGTTACCCTATTGGATGAGTTTAAGGCGTAACGAATAATGGTTATAGGAGAGATAGGAGATTAACTAGATATTTTAAATATTTATACAAGGAGGATTCATGCAGCATGTTTGATTATTTTCTGGGATTGAACCCAATTTTACAAGCAACTATTGCCACACTCTTTACATGGGGCATGACCGCCCTTGGTGCAGCACTTGTTTTTGCAACGAAAGGTTTTAACCAGCGATTCATGGACAGTATGCTCGGGTTTGCCGGAGGGGTCATGATTGCTGCGAGTTTCTGGTCTTTACTGGCACCGGCGTTGGAAAAGGCTGAAGGCGGTGCTTTACCGGTTTGGGCGCCAGTCGCAATCGGCTTTTTAGCTGGTGGTGGTTTCCTCTGGCTGGCCGATAAGCTTCTCCCACACCTTCATCCGGGATTGGCCATGGAGTCGGCAGAAGGTATTAATCCCGATCGAAAAAGACGCAGCACGCTTCTTGTCCTAGCCATAACATTGCATAATATTCCAGAGGGACTGGCTGTCGGGGTTGCATTCGGAGCTGTTGCCGCTGACTTGCCATCTGCCTCACTCGGAGGCGCCATAGCGCTGGCAATTGGTATCGGTATTCAAAACTTCCCTGAAGGTTTGGCCGTATCGATGCCGCTCCGGCGTGAAGGGATGTCCAGAAGGAAAAGTTTCGCCTACGGACAAGCATCCGGCATCGTTGAACCCATCGCCGGGATTACGGGGGCGCTTGCAGTCATCGTCATGCAGCCTCTGCTGCCCTATGCATTGGCTTTTGCTGCAGGCGCGATGATTTTCGTTGTCGCTGAAGAAGTCATCCCTGGCTCCCAGGAAAATGGAAATACTGATCTTGCCTCCATGAGCCTTATGATCGGGTTCACCATTATGATGATTCTCGATGTTGCACTAGGATAGACAACATTCGACTACATCAGATTAATGAGAATGTTAGTAAGTAGCCCCGTCATTTAACAAATGACGGGGCTTTTGTATTTAAGGAAAGGTTAAAATCTTCTGAATGACCTGCAGTTGAGCGGGCCCATAAATAGGTATTACTGAACATTTCATCATCTTCTCCAAATAACGAAAATCATGTACACAATTTTTTTGAAATTTAGTGCCTGTCATCAATCTATAAAGAAACATGTTTCCTCTGATGAGTCCTAGAAGCCATTTAAATATAGAAGCAGACAGAGAGATGAAAATTCTTATGGGTTTTCGTCTCTTTTCTATTTATTCGAGCGCTTGTAAACAATAAAAATTGACCGTGGTCAAGGAATTTATTCTGTAATCGACTCATAATGGAATAGAGGAGATGAAAGCCGATGAATTGGACTATCTACCAGACGCTGCTCTGGATCCATATATTTTTGGCTATAAATTGGGTAGGGGGGCTCCTTTTCGTCGGATGGGGTGTTTTTCCTTTGTTAAAAATTTTCCCCCTGCAGGATGCAAGAAGGACAATAAAGGCCATAATGAAACATAGTCATTATCTTTTCACGATGATTGGCGCTGGAGTCATCCTGACGGGGATTCTGCTCGGAACATGGCTCGGGCCTGTGAAAAGTTTCGGTATGATATGGCAGACCCATTACGGTATTGTGTGGTTTTCAGCTCTCATCATAGGCGTACTGACTTTGATTTGGGGTACTTTTATCGGTTATCCATACGCTATGCGCGTACTTTCTGAAGGTACCATTTGGGAGGCTGCGTCCACGGGAGACTACACTCCGCTGATACGTTCATTGGCAGGCCTTGTTTTCGTGGAAAGTGTCGAGGGAGCGGGCTTCATTGTTCTGCTCACGCTTATGCTCATGCTTTAGAAAGGGGATATGTATTATGGCTCATCTATTGGGATACAGGAATATGGCTTCCGACTTCAGTTACCATTCCACCTGGTTCCGCATCATCCGTCCGGTTACTTTGACGGCATCAATCATGCCGGTGACTGCCGGGACGCTGATTGGCTCACATCTTACAGGACTCAATTTTTCGCATTTCATAGTAGTACTTATCACCAGTGTACTGATACAGGCAGCAGTTAATATGCTGAATGATTATTTCGATTTCATGAAAGGCCAGGAGGAAGGAAAATGGTATGCCCACAGTCAATACACCTCGTTTTTGACACCGCATTACAGGCAGGTGCCGTATGTTTCGGCTGTGCTCGTTTTCATCGTTTCGATCCTCACACTGTGGCTTGCTGCCAATAGCAGTTTCTGGATCATTCCACTTGGCATCACCGGGCTCGTGTTAGGCTATTGCTACTCATCGGGCCGACGTTCACTCTCAAGTCTCGGACTTGGTGAAGTTGCAGCCGCCATCTCCCTGGGGCCGCTTCCCGTCATCATTGCGATGCTTGTACAAGGTGCCGGGATGGATTGGATGATGCTGATATATCCGCTCCCATTCGCATTACTGATGGCAACGATGGTATTGACCAACAATATCCGCGATATAGAGAAGGATTGGTCGACACGGAGGACCATTGCCATCAGAATCGGCAGGGAAAGAGCCATAATCTTGTTGGCTGTCCTCCTGATTCTGACTTATATCAGCAGTCTTCTGGTCTATTCATCAATGTGGGTACTCCTGTCACTCCCCGCAGCAGTTGCGCTCATACACCGCTTCTATAAATCGGAAGGCCATAATCCCATGGAACTCGCTGCCTTGCACCATGTAGCACACAGCGCAGTAATCATATCAGCCATTATACTTATGTTTTGACGAAAAGCTACGCATTCAAAGGAGATGAAGGGAATGGAGAAAAAATATATTGGATCTGCACTGAAATTCAATGAAGAACGGTTCACAAAGATAAATGTATTCAAGACAATCGACTGTACGGTATTCGTCCTGAATTTTTTGTCTGGCCAAAAGATGCCCGAGCATAAGCATCCAGGATGTGAACTATATCTGAATGTTTTGAAGGGCGAGGGGAGGTTTACTGTTGACGGAGAAGAAATTTCTGTAACGAAAGATGATGTCATCCATATTGGAGGGGATGAAATGATAGGCTTCCTGAATGACAGTGAAGCTCAAGTCTCCATTTATGTGACGATGAACAGAATTAGTCAACATCAGTAATGACCCGTTGGAAAAGGGAAGTCTGTGCCATTTTAAGGTACAGGGTTCCTTTTTGATTGTGTAGATGCACCTTATTCTTCATCATCCCCTGCCAGACCCAGTTGCTTTTCCCCATCTATTCTCCACAAGTACTTTCATGAATCATCTGAAACAACCTTAACCGATATCTTTTACATGATTCCTCATATTCTTACAGGATATTCAAAAAGAGTGCCGAAAATTGATCTGCGTTAAGTTAATTAGACATAGAGTGTCCTATATTGAAGATAGAAGGAATTAATCAAGTCTGCATACATAATTCAAACTCTGGAGGGAGTAACATGCAAAGGTATATTTTAGGTAAAAAGAATATGATTACAGTAATAAGCGGTTTTCTGATCATCTTAGGTTTCTTTGGACATTTTGCCTTGGACAATGCCACTCTGTTTAATGGGGCCCTCATCATCGCATCCATTCTCGGAATCGCCCCGATTGCCATTCAAGCCTATCAGGCGCTCAAAGTGAAAGTCGTCAGCATTGACGTGCTGGTGACCATTGCGGTAGTTGGGGCGGTCCTGATCCAAAACTATGAAGAGTCCGCCATCGTAACCTTCCTATTCCTATTCGGCGCCTATTTAGAACAGCGTTCTTTGAATAAGACGCGTTCTGCCATCAAGGAATTGACTGAAATAGCACCAGAGCGAGCATTAAAACAGGCAGCAGACGGGGAGTTCGAAGAAGTGGATATATTCGATGTCGATGAAGGTGACATCCTATTGGTCCGGACTGGATCGAGCATCCCTGTAGATGGCACCGTGCTGACCGGTGAAGGATACATCAATGAAGCGAGTATCACTGGAGAGTCGGTCCCGGTCACTAAAGGGGAGGGGTTGGATGTATTCGCAGGCACCATCCTAGAAAATGGGACGATTCAAATTCAAGCGGATCGTGTCGGGGAAGACACCACTTTTGGCCGCATCATCGAATTGGTCGAGGATGCGCAGGATTCCAAGTCAGAAGCAGAACGGTTTATCGATCGGTTTTCCAAATACTATACTCCAGCAGTGTTAATTATTGCGGTTGTAATCTGGCTCTTTACACAAAATATAGAAATGGCCATCACCGCTCTTGTTTTAGGATGTCCCGGCGCGTTAGTCATCGGCGTCCCGGTCTCCAATGTATCCGGAATCGGAAACGGTGCCCGCAACGGCGTACTTTTAAAGGGCAGTGAAGTCATCAATGATTTCAGCAGGGTAGACACAATTGTTTTCGATAAGACAGGTACCCTCACGGTAGGCAATCCTGAAGTGTCAGAGAAAGCGTTTTATGGCACAGAAGCCGAGAAAGATACGATTTTGAGCTACTTGGCCAGTGTCGAAAGGGAATCAGATCATCCATTGGCAAAAGCTGTGTTGGCAGATATCGGAAAAACGGAAGCATCTCCAGTAACCGGCACTGAAGTCGTAAAGGGCGAAGGTATTGTTGCCATGGTCAATGGGCACCGCGTGGCTGTCGGAAAC
Source organism: Salinicoccus jeotgali (assembly GCF_055379195.1). Lineage (NCBI taxonomy): Bacteria > Bacillati > Bacillota > Bacilli > Caryophanales > Staphylococcaceae > Salinicoccus > Salinicoccus jeotgali. The sequence continues at coordinate 1,051,133 of NZ_AP043830.1, forward strand.
GCTGCGTTGATGGAGAGAGAAGATGCTATATTGAGTCCACAAGCCAAGAAGGATATCACCCGTTTCGAAAAGAATGGGAACTCGCTGGTCCTGACTGCCATCGATGGTGAATTGAAAGTGCTCATAGGCATTCGAGATCAGGTCAGACCCGGCGTAAAACAAGAACTACAAAAACTGAAACGGCTCGGTGCAAAGAACTTGGTCGTCCTCTCAGGCGACAACCAGGGCACAGTGGACCTAGTAGCGGGCGAACTGGGTTTGACCGAAGCACACGGCAATATGCTGCCGGAAGATAAATCTGCCTATATAAAAGAGATGCAGAACGCCGGTCAGATTGTGGCATTTGTCGGAGACGGCATTAATGACAGCCCATCCTTGGCGCTTGCGGACATCGGCATTGCGATGGGCAGCGGGACAGACGTTGCGATTGAGACTTCGGACGTCGTCTTGATGAAATCAGATTTCAGCCATCTGGCCCATGCAATGGGGCTGACGCAGTCAATTGCGAGCAACATGAAGCAAAACATCGTCATTGCCGTCGGTGTTGTCCTCGTATTGTTTGCCGGGCTGCTGTTCAGTGACTGGATGAGCATGTCCATCGGAATGTTAGTACATGAACTCAGCGTTTTTGCAGTCATCTTGAATGGTGTCAGACTCCTCAGCTATCGTCTGAAGACACCATCTCCTCAATCGACAAGAAACGCAGAGGAGAAGCGATCTTCGCAATTAGATGCTCAACAATAGGAATGAAACTTGATATGGATCAATTTATTAATGAAGCAACCGGGTTATACTAAAGATAGAAATAAAGGAACACTTCAAATTTAAAAGGAGAGATTGGTTATGCAAAAAGCAGTTATTAATCTAGAAACGCTCACTTGTCCATCATGTATCCAGAAAATAGAAAATGCACTCAAAGGATTGAGCGGCGTTGAAAAGGACAGTGTCGAAGTCATGTTCAACTCAAGCAGAGTAAAGGCAGAGTTTAATTCCGAAGTGACGACAATTGAAGCAATTGAAAAAGCTATTGAAGATTTAGGCTATCCAGTTATTCGCTCGAGAGTTAAAGCAGCATAGGGGAGCGGAGAATACAGAAGGTATGAGATATTACCGACCTGCACCTCTGTCAGGCAGCAGATCGGTAAACTCAATTTGAGAGTGACTTGTATCATAAATTAAAATGAGCCAGCCGTCTTTTTAAAAAGATAGGCTGGTTTTTCGTGTTGTATGTGCAGAACATAGTTTAAGATAAATACGATTTATCTTTTTAAATAATTTCAAAAATAGAATGGTTTTAAGAGTTACTCTAATTTAAATAGATGAGAGCCTATAGATTCATTTGAATTTTTCAAGACGATAAAGACCTTCTTCATCCACTTCACCTAAACCATTTTTAAAATCATATCCCATATTTAAATAAAAGTTCAAAGCAGTTATGGAAGCAGGTATTTCAATACGATTTGCTCTTATGAAATATTCATCAGCTTCCAGGGTCTCCATAATTCTCTTCCCAACTCCTTTGCCTTGATAGTCAGGAGAAACAAAGATTGTAAACAAACTGCTTTCATTCTCACTTCCCCAATACGCACCTATAGAACCGACTCCAACAATCTTTTCTGTATTTTCATCTACAAAGACGTAACAGTTTGTGAATTGAGCTCTTTCAATAAAGAAGTTTTCATCCATTTGTCTTACTTGATCTTCAATATATTTTTGGGAGTAGTCTTTAATATTTGTTTGCTTTAACGTTTGCCTCACCAATTCTGAAATCTCCTTAGCATCTTCATTAACAAAACGCCTACATTGAATCATATGAATATCGCCTCTAATTTATTTTGATATCATTTAACAATAATCCAATCCCACTTTAAGATATAGCGGTTGAATATATCGAAACACTCTAAAATGAATTACTAGTCTTCATTATTTAATGCAAATCCATTAAGGAAAATTTCCAGAATCTCATTATAAATTTCTGGTCTATCCAAGTGTACTGTGTGACCAGCAAAAGGGATGACTGCGGTATGTATCTTGGGGTTCATTTCTGGATATTTGATAGCACCTATTGTTTCATTGACATTTTGTTCCCCGATAATAAAAAGGGTGGGGCAATGTATCATAGATAAATCTGAAGTGGTGTTGAAAGGATACCAATCGGGATCTTGTGTAATCTTTAGCAGTGCTTGCCAGTTACCCTTATGAATTGTGTCAAAATAGTTGAAAGTATCAGGATTTTTCAACACCTGTTCTATTTGCTCCGTTTCATTTTGATTTATTTTTTCCCAATCAGAAGGTTTTTCTGGCATGATGCCCGATAAAGTTAAACTGCTTACCATGTTGGAGTATTGTTTGGCAAATACGAGACCGACAAGCGCCCCTAATGAACATCCTACAATATGCGCTGAACGAAGATCCAATGCATCAAGCGTCTCTGCCAGATCACAGGCAGAGCGGTTAAAATAATCGGAAAAATCATCGGATATTGACTTTCCATGCCCCCGCAAATCGGGAAGTATCACTTGGTAATTTTGATTGAAGTACTCTCTTTGGAGGTCGAGTTCAGCCTTTCCGGTCTGCAATCCGGTATGTAGAAAAATAATAGGCTCTCCGGTACCTGTCACTTCTGTATTTAAGATTATAAGGATTCACACTCCCATATTAATATCTAAAAATTAAGATTTATCTGTTATACTCATACTATACCAAATAATTACAAATACAGGAATGATTAATCAGCGATAGGGGGCACATGGTAATTAAGCAAATGAACTAAGGAGGTTAGGAAAAAACTAGAATTATGAAACGCTTTGAGGGAATGGATTCTATTCTGAAGGGATGAAAGCCATTCATCAAGAGTAGGTGGGGTATCTTTCAACGGTTACAGAATGCATGTGTTACTGAGAGATACTTAAATTTAATATATATTGGAGTGTTTATATGAAACCACAAGTCCTTTTGGTCGGCACCTATCACTTTACTTCAAACCTCGATATGGTGGCCCACATCGACACATTTAATGAGGGAGAAGACCAGCATCAATTACAAGAACTGATAGATCTACTCGCTGACTTTAAACCGACCGCTTTAGCAGTAGAAATTACAAAAGATAAGCAAAAATTGTTGGACGATGAGTACCAAGCATATTTAAGTGATAAGTCCATACTCGAATCAAATGAAGTTCATCAAGTGATGTATCGGCTGGGTAAGCATCTGGATATGGATAGACTTAATGCAGTAGATTGGATGGATTCAGTCGGCAATAGAGGTATGGGAGATGTGATGGAGTGGGCGAAACTTCATCAACCCAATGTATATGATGAAGTCTATGGTATGTTCATGAAGAATAGCCAAGTTGAAAATAACAATACAATCATTGAGAACCTTAAAATCATCAACACAATAGAAAATACATGTGATAATCATCGTGCCTACATGAGGTTAGCCCAGATCGGTGAGGGGACAGATTATATAGGAATCGATTGGTTGCGATGGTGGTATCAACGGAATTTGATTATATATAAGAATATAATGGAACTTATTCAAGCCAAGCACGATAGAGTACTACTATACATCGGGGCAGCACACTTACATCTTCTAAAACAGTTTTTAACAGAATCCAGGCAGGTGGATGTGGTGGGATTTAATGAGGTCTAAGCATTTGAACGTTGATGTTAAAGCGACTTTCAGCTACTTTTATAAATTTTAATCTAATCGTAAGTATACATAATATTTCGCTCATATTGTTTGACGCTGAGCACTGTAATCGTCACCAGTATGATCCCCATACCAAATAATTGGATGAATCCAAGTTCGGCCCCCAGAATGAAGACACCAAACAGCGAAGCCGTCACCGGTTCCACCATGGCGACCATGGAAGCATTCGTCGGCGTCGTCTGACGGACGCCGATTACATAGATGATAAATGACAGACCGGCACCCACCACACCAAGCAACAGAAACCACCATATGTCATCAGAGGTCAATACATTCAAAGTCTCAGTTATATCTATGAACCCCAAAAGAATGAGGCAGAATGCTAAAAAGGCGACGGTCAATACTGTCTGTGGACCTCCGATGGCTGAGGCGTTTTTGAAGCCGAAGATGAATAGGGCATATGACAATCCGGCAATCAGTCCCGCCACCACACCGAATATGCCAGTTGAAATGGAAGCCGGGTCATAAGCACCGGTAAGCAGGACAATGCCGACGACAACGGAGAAGACGCAAATCCACTTGAACCACGTTGACTGTTCCATACCGAAGAGGAATGAAATAAACAGGACGAATATCGGTGCCGTGTACATCAAAGTTGCCGCCACAGCGACGCTCGAATCTTGGATGGTCAGGAAGTAGAAGGTGAAGTTTCCCGCTACCCCGATACCTCCGAGCACCGACCAGAGATGAAAACCCAACGAGGTGATCCAGTTTTGCCGGAAGCGGGTTATGAACCATACAAAGAAGAATATGAACCCGACAACCCCTCGATAAAAAGAGATGATCAGGGGGTCCCACCCTTTTTCCATGAGTATATCCGCAATGCCACCGCTGATCCCCCAAAATACGGCAGCCAACATGACAAGCGCAATGCCGGTGTATTTCATGGTTACGTCCTCCCCAGATTCAGCCTGATATAGAGCAGCCTGATAGAGCAATCTATACATACACTTTCAGATACATAAAAAAATTTCTCGGATCATCTGTTTCCGGAGCTTTATCCTCAGTTATTCCCAAAGGAAGCTTCCATCACACGTGTTCTTTAAATTTTACAATCGATTTAATAAGAAACTTTTCTGTAAGTTTAAAATTTATAGCCGTTCAGAAAAAAAGGCGATATCCTTAATGACTATGCTTTAAAATGTTATCTCCCAGATAACAATAAGAATAAGATGTGGCAGGCTGATTATTTTTAGCATAAAGTACTATAAATTCATTTTTAGAAGAGGAAGCTAGTCATGAAGAAAGCTATACTGATTGCTGTACTTATGGTTTCCGTTTTTCTTACTGTGTGTAGTTCCGAAGGGGACTCCAAAGAGGATTGAAAAAAGCGGTGAAGCGGAAACCATTATAATAAGTAATTTATGAATTTTCTCAATATCAAAAATTAATATTTAACTATTTAAAACATTTGGTATTCTTATCTTTTACCAAATAATTACATATACCGAAATCAACCAAGACTTAATAGTCGAACGCAGTGCCTGGTTGGTGTGGCATTCTTGTAAAGTGGCTGTACATAAGAGAAGGAGTAATCATTAAAATGAAACTTAGACAATGTAGATTAATCACTATTTCACTTTTACTGCTCATTCTGCTATCTGGGTGTCGCGGAGCAACTGAGCCTACTAAAGATTACTATGACTTGGAGTCGGACATTGAGTCGATTGGTGATATCCTCGGAAAACAGGATATTGTCATACTGGGAGAGAGTACGCATTGGTCAACTGAAATCGCGAAGCAAAAAACTGATCTCATCGATTACTTGGCTAAAGAGCACGGGTTCAACAAGTTATTTCTGGAGACAAACGACTCAAAGTTTAATTATTACCAAGAAAAAGGGTTGCCAATGACAGACGGGGTGGCTGCCCAATATCAACATGAAATATTTAATAAATACTTGGATGGCAGCAATAAAAGCATTCAAGTGTTGCCGATGGATTGGGCGTCTGGATATGCAGGTAAACGTGCCAGTTCCGTCTCAATTTTAGAAGAGAACATCGTTGATGAAATTTCTGAATACAATCTTGGGCTTGCAGAAGAATTTAAGCGCTCGGAGTTCGCCTTACGGGACTGGTTTTCTAAAGGGTTATTAAAAGGAAAAAAAGTAGGGTATTTCAAGCGCTCTACCAATGTATATGAAGCTATCAGAAGCCAGGTTTTTCTTACGATTAGTCAATAGATTACAAGCATATATTCCATATTTTTCATCCCTATCCAGCGGGGCGCCCCGCTGGATAGGGATGTCGGCATGCCAAATAGGCCCTGCTTTTTCAGTTTTTTCGGAGCAGGGGCTGTGGTATACTTGAGTTACGAATTGACGCAGTGGTGGGTGGCCACAGCGTAATCATATCGCTGTCCAACGGTGACAAGATGGAAGAGGCACTTCAAAAACTTGTTCACACAGGCGATGCAGGCAACCTTATGGTGTTTACCATGGGGTTGCTTTTTTAGTTTCCGATAGTAGTCCACCAGATGGTTATCCGCGTGCCTCTGGTTCCGGATCATATTCTCGATCATGTAGTACAGGATTTTCCTTAGATGCTTATTGCCGCGCCGATTGATCTTATCCTTGTACAGAAGGGTGCCGGATTGATGGCGGCGGATGTCGATGCCGGTATAGGCATTCAGCTGATTGGCCGTGTCGAACCGGCGGATGTCTCCGGCTTCAGCGATGATACGGACCGCTGTAATGTCTGCAATCCCTGGAAAGCTCTTCAGGATATGGTATTCCGCCTGTTCCTGAGACATGGCGACCATTTGCTGGATGAGCCGGTGCTTCAGCTCCAGCAGGGTCTGACAGCGTGCAGCATAGTTTCTGAGCTGTTCAATTCGGACGTCATCTGTAGACAGTGCCGGATAGGCATCTGCGGCCGCCGACATCAGCTGATCGGCTTTCTCTTCTGCGCGTTTTCGGGACTGGCGCTTCCCGGTGCTGCCGAGGATCATATTCTTCACTTTCGTTCTGGACAGCACAGTCACCCGATCCGGATGCGGAAACAGTTGGAGGATGGAAAGATACAGGTCGGAAGTTCGGGTAAAGAGCTGCTCCAGTTCCGGGAAGGTCATCTGAACCAGGGCATGGATCCGGGTTCTCAGTCGGACAATCTCCTGCTCCAATTCAGCGTAGTGGCGGGAGAGGCTGCGCATTTCTTCGTAATACCCTTCTTGAACCTGCTTGTTGCGGGGCGGATGGGTAAAACAGGCCTGGGCGAGTTTATGGGCATCACTCCGGTCCGTCTTGTGCATCCGCATGGACAGGCTCTGCATCTTGGCCGCCAGTGGATTGAGCAGCGCATACTCGAACCCGCATGCCTGCATGAAGCGTTCCAATGCCTTTGAGTAGACCCCTGTGGCTTCAAATACAATATCAGGCAGGACGCCATCCTGTTTCCGTTGCGTCTCAATCTGGATCCGGACATTATCAAAAGCCGATCTGGTATGCGTGATATCCCCTTCAAATATACAGTGCTGCCAAGCATCATAGACGACCATGTAGCTGTGTCCCATACTGACATCAAATGCGATGACACTTTTCATTTGGTTCTCCTCCTTTGTTTTAAGCAGAAGTGACCACGTATCCTCATCGATTCCCTTTTCTCATACTCGATCTCGAAGATCCCACATACTGAACCTGATTCAGATAAGGATAGTGGAGCTGGCCCGTTTTTATTCCGGATTCTAAATCCTAAAACCTCGTCGACCTGATCTCCACTCCTACTATATGAAAATAGTACCACAGGACCTGGCCGGGTCCTGTGGTACTAATCTTAGTATGTTTTTATTAAATTAACTCCGGAAACACAAAACTATATCATTTCAAGACAGAGAAATATTGATAAGTACTATTCAAAGATTAGTTTTGAAGATGGAGTCGCTATATACTACGACTATCGAGAGATTGGGATGGCAGAGAAGGTATTAGAACAAATGACTAAAGACGATAAAGCCATTGTATGGGTAGCGAATGGGCATTCTAATTATGATGTGACGTCCATAGAATATACTAATGAATTATTCGTCGAGCAAAAGAGAAGCGAGCGTGTAGAGTCTCTCGGAGCGTTGCTTCGAGAGAGTGACTACAGTGTGTATAATGTAGGTTTATTCCACAATGAGGCAGACAGTTATGCACTCGTTTCTGAGGACTATGTCACACCAAGAAAAGAGAAAGATGAGGCATTAGAAGGTTATATCGGGAACCGGGTTCAAAGCGACGTCTTTATTGATTTTGCCAGCAGTGACTTTATCGAAGAAAATCAATATACAGTTTTTTGGGAAGGGTTTTTTGACTCCAAAATGGTACCTCAAGAGCAATTTGATGGACTGATTTATATCGATCATATAAATAAATAAGATAATTGAGCATGTATAAACATCAAACACATTCATTGAAACTAATAATAAATAGGGAATTGATTCAACTTATGAAACTAAATAATGTAACATTTTTGAATAGCGATATGAAATTTGAAACAGGTGAGTTTTTAATAAAAGATAATAAAATAGTTTTTGATTTAAATGTTGAAGATGAAGAGGATACAATAGATTGCAAAGATTATTTCGTAATCCCGGGACTTATAAATGCTCATTTTCACAGCTACTCACCTTTAGCTAAAGGATTGATGCAGGAAATGGCGCTTCAAGATTGGGGCAATACATCAGAGCAAGGGAAAATACAACAACTACTATTCGATTACTTAGAAAATGAGATTTCAGAAAAAGAGTTTGGGTACATTGCTCAAAAGAGCTATATTGATATGGTCAAAAATGGAGTGACCTTTATAAGTTGTCAAGGGCAACTTAAAATTGTAGGTTTTCGGCAATCTAAAAATGTAGGTTTTTGACAATGTAATTTGTGGAGGAAAGCCTAAGTGTGTTTCATCCGGTATGACTTACCTTTAATTTTATAAATCTTTACATGGTGGACCATGCGGTCCAGTATCGCTGCGGCCGTTTCCGGACTTTTGAATAGTTCACCCCATCCAGAGAGTGCGATATTGGTGGTGAATATCGTTGAATGGGTTTCATAGCGCATGTTCAATAACTGGAAGATCAAGTCGGCTTCATGCTTCTGAATGGGGAGGTAGCCGATTTCATCAATAATCAACAGCTCGTATCTGGCATACCGTCTGAGCACACGCTCAACGGTCCCTTTTTCATAAGCGGCCCGAAGTCGGATCAACAACTCATGGCAGTTGATGAACAGCGTGCGTTTCTCCTGACGGCAGGCTTCGACCCCCAGAGCAATCGCCAGGTGGGTTTTACCGACACCAGGGCTGCCGATGAAGACAATGTTCTCTTTAGATTCCATGAACCCCAGATGTTTCAATTCAAGGACGGCCGTGCGGTTCAGGCTGGGTTGAAAATCAAAATCGAACGTATCGAATGTCTTCACTTTAGGAAAGCGTGCGCGGTGAATCGCACGCGCCATCTTCTTTTCTTTTTGAAACTTCATTTCTTTGTCTGTGATTTCCAGAAACGCACTCGTCAGCGACATGTCTTCTGTATGAACCTTATCCAACAACACCGGATAATATTCACGCATATTATTTAAACCGAGGGCTTCAAAATTGGACAGAAGCGTTTGATAATCACTCATGGACACCATCTCCCACCGCATCATATAACTGCAGGGATTCATGGATATACGCATGGATATCATCGTCCGGCCGACCAGCCAGCAGATCCGACTTCAATATGTTGAACATATCTGCCTGATTATAATTGAATCTTTGGGTGGTTAACGGGTGTGAACGCACCGTTTCTCCGTTATAATAAATGTGTATGTTGTCCTCAGTATCCGACAGTTCAATCTCAACCGTCTTTCCAATATACTGGGGATCTACAGAGTACTTACATTTACGGAACTGAACCATCGCCTCTTTAGAGACCACTCTCGTCAATTGGTCTTCAAAGTACGGCTTCAACAGGTCTTCAGGGAGTGGATGTAGGTGCTCTTTTTCTTTATCCAGCCACAGTGCGTCGGGGATGGCGTCGGTCGCCTGGGAGACTTCCGTATTGAGTTCATGACACAAATCATGGACGATATGGATCAAATCCACACTGTCATCGAACTCATGGTTATAGACCCGCAACCGGTCCATCGTCCGTGCCAGTGCCTCGACCATCCCTTTGGTCTGGGGACGGTATGGCCGGCAGGCAATGGGCTGAAAGGCGGCATCCTTACTAAATGCGTAGAACCGTTGATTAAACACGACCTTATTATATTGGGTGCTGGATTGATCCACCACAGTCCGCATATTATCAAACCAGATCTCCCCCGGTACGCCGCCAGTGTGGTGAAAGGCATCGTCCAGACATTCAAACAAGGTGTCCTGATGGCGATCAAAGGTCAATGTGATGTATTTCTTGCGGGAAAACGACAGGACGTATAAGAATATGTTGAAACGGAAGATCTCGCCGTGCCGGCTGATTAAAGTCATGTCTTCTTTCCAGTCCACTTGCCCGGCTAAACCGGGGGTGTGGGTCACGCGCATGGTTGCCTGCTTCTGACGGGTTTTCCTCTCTTTTCGACAGTACTGCTTCACCAGACTGTAACTCCCGTCATATCCCTTTTTTTCAATGAATTTAAATATACTATACGCGCTGCACTGGATTTCCAGTTTGTCATGGATGATTGGTTTAAATTCATCCAGCTTACTTTTTCTCTTCACCCGTTTTTTCTTCTCTGGGTACTGTGTCTCTGCTTCATAGGCCGCTTTCACCGTCCGGTAATCGCAGCCATACTGCCGGGCCAATGCGGCAAAGTTGGGTTTGATACCATCGTTCATAAATTTCCTGACTCCTTCGCGTACGTCTTTTCTCATGAATATCCTCCTTCGATGTCATAAGAAAAGCATACAAAAAAATGTAGGTAAACCAACAATTTTCAATTGCCGATTTCCTACATTTTAATACTGCCATTTACATAAGTGACTCAGACCCACAATCCCCCCAGCAACTAAGTGATGTAATGAATGAGATAGGCATACGAGGGATGATTGATACGTATGAAGAAATTGGAGATTATTATAATAAGTCACAGGGGAACATTCTATTTGGAACCCATTTATTAGAAGAAGAAGACATGACTGAAGATGAATTGTTTAATTTGAAAAAGGTAAAAGATAAATATAATACTATTATGATGACGCACTGTTTAGAGAATGAGTGGAGATCTAATATAGTTAAATCCAAATTTGGTAAATCAAGCATCGAACTTTACAGTGAAAGGAATTTACTTGATGATAAAACAATTCTTTTTCATGGCGTTTATATGTCAGAAGAGGATATCGAGTTGGTAGCAAAACATAAAAGCTCTGTTGTTCATTGTCCTCTTTCAAATTTGGATACTGGCGCGGGAGTTGCAGATGTTAATGCCATGCTAGAGAATGGTGTGAATGTTTGCTTAGGTACTGATTACGCTCATACTAATGTATGGGAGTTAATGAGGTTGGCATATTACTTACTGAAAATAAATAATCATGTTGATAAATATAGCGTTGAAGAGATTTTTAGAATGATGACTATTAATGGTGCAAAAGCATATAAATTACAAAATGACATAGGAAAAATTAAAGATGGTTATAAAGCTGATTTAGTTTTTATTAAAAAAGATGATGTAGATCTAGAACCACTGCTGAATAGAGAAAGCTTTTCCACCTATCTCTATAATTTATTATTTTACAATAAAGCCGATTCAATTCATCACGTGATGATTGATGGAAAGTGGATTATGAAGGACAGAAAATTGGAAACATTGGATGAAAAAAAAGTTGTGAGTAGATATAATCAAATTGCAGAGGGATTTTTAAATTATTTAAAAGAGCATAATTATTGAACTAGCGAATTGCACTATTTGTATCTATTCAAAGTTGGCAGATTGCTTTTGTTTTCTAGAAACTCTTCCTCAATACCATTGATATATTATTATATTCAGTAATAACAGTGTCGTATAATATGACGCTATATTGTATACTCCGTAAGAGGAAGTGTTGAAATGTCGTCATTATATTTCTACGTGGGTGTCGTGTTAATCATTATCATTGTCACGATAATTATATCCATAACTGAAAACAGAAAAAAACGAGTCATAGTTAAACAACTTTGGGAACAAAACGCCAAGTGGTTGGAATATAATGAGACGTTCATTAATTTTGATCATTTCTATCGAAATCTAATTGCAGATGGCAATGTCAGTCGGGAGTTTGAAGTCGATGATGTGACGTGGCATGACTTGGATATGGATTCACTTTTTAAAGAAATCAATCATACGTTCACCACGGTGGGGGAAGAACGTCTCTATGCGGCATTGCGAAATGTGGGGGCCTGCGAGGATGTTGACGAAAATTTCATTGCGAGGCTGAACACCGATCAACCTTGGCGGGAAAAAATCACATGGATTCTGTCGAAGTTATCCAAACAGCCAAACTCAGACACTTCAAAGTACTTCACACACTATACGCCATCGGGCTCAGTACGTTATCAACCTCTATACGCATTTCTAAGTGTGCTGCCTGTAGTCGGCATAGGGATGCTGCTCATTAACTTCCTTTTAGGGATTTTAGTTATAATCGGTGCATTATTATTGAACATGGTGATTTCATACCAGCATAAATCGAAGTATGAAAATGAATACTCAGATTTATTCTATGGTTTAAATATTATAAGTGTGGCGACTCAACTTAAACCGCATTTTCACGATATGCTGAATACTTCCGTCAACATTGAAGATGGGGTCAAGCATTTACAGTTGTTCAGTACGTTATTGATTAATGAAGAGGCCGATCAGAATAATATACTTCTTCAATTATTGACTGGTGTTAAACATGCATTTATTCTGGATTACCATGTTTGTCATTATATTATTAATACTCTTGTTAAAAATAAGGATACATATGAAAAGTGCTGGCATCTGGTTTCTACAGCTGACTTGAACTATTCCGTGGCAATGTGGCGAAGGCAGTTGCCTTATTATGTTACCCCGAATGCAGTGCAAGATGAAAGTATGGTAATACATGACGTATATCATCCATTGATTACTGAACCTATCAGCAATTCAATTGATTTGAGACAAAACATCCTGCTCACCGGATCGAATGCCTCCGGCAAATCCACTTTTATGAAATCATTGGCTGTGAATGTCATTCTGAGTAATGGCATCAATACCTCAACCAGTGGCTACTTTAAATATGTGCCTGGTAGAGTGTTGTCTTCAATGGATATTTCAGACAGTATCTCGGAAGGGGATAGTTATTTTATCAGTGAAATCAAATCATTGAAAAGGATAATCGAAGCCCTAAATGGCAGTAATGCTCATTTCTATTGTTTCATTGATGAGATATTTAAAGGGACGAATACGAAAGAACGTTTGGCAGCAGCAGAAGTGCTGCTGAGATTTTTGAGTACGCATAGGAGAATTTCTTTGGTGGCAGCCACTCATGATATAGAATTGACAGAGACACTATGTGATGAAATGGTGATGTACCACTTTTCTGAAGTGCTTGAAGGCGATGATATATTCTTTGACTATCAAATTAAAAAAGGGCCAGCCCAAACATCCAATGCGCTAGAGCTACTTAGAATATTTAACTTCCCAAAATCGATTTATAAGGACTCTAAACAAATTCTAGAAGAATATTATTAAAATACAGTTTTTTTCAGGTCATACGCTTCAAAAACCGCCCGAACAACACAATCCCCCCTAAACCATATTTCAGGTTAGGGGGATTGCTTAATTTTAAGGCGCCTAAGTGTAATGTAGGTAGCATTAGCTTATTAAAAACATATCAGAATTAACTCTACTTTGGCCATGCTAGATAAATAGCAAATATAATAAAGATGATTCCGAACACTAATGAAATCTTATATAGTGAATTATGTGTTCTACGAGAAATACCTAGGACAGTCAAGTAAGCGCCGAGTATGAATGACAAAATCATTATATAGAATCCCATTTTTTCATTCCTTTTCAAGATTTTTAAGAATTCGTGATGTCAGCTTTCATTTAAGTTTAAATTGCTGAATGACAGGTGTGATGAGTCCTTTAAATGTAATAACATTAGCTAGCTAGAGGCTAGAGAGTGCGACATAATATATTGACCGATCATTCCTCACTGGCTTCTTGTGAACGCAGGCGATGTCGATAGCCATATGTGCTTTCCTTCATTACATTCTCGTCCTGAACACCCGCTCCGATTGCAGCTACAACTGTTGAAAGTGATGTGGCGAACCATGCTAGCTTAAGGTAAAAGCGGATGTCTATCTGTTCTAATCCAATATTCCTTATTATAAAGTCAGGTGGTAGCAGCACAAGGGAACCGGTCAGGAACATCAGATACAACACAGTGAAATAAAACACCAATGATATAACCAGCGTTACGACTGTCGCACCGTTATATAACTTCAAAAATCTTTTATCCTCACCTTCTTCCAGCCTTTCCCATAGACCATGGGAGATAATGATCCACACTAGCATACTGGTTAAAGCGAATATTGAAACAGCAATCATCCTCCAGATAGAGAACAAATCGCTTAGGCTCCACATGGTAGAAAAGATCATACTGAAGGAACCTGTCGCAAAAGCAAGTGCTACTACTGAGCTCAAAACCCGCATCATGTTTAAAGGATTATTCGCCCAAGCCATTCCACTGATCAGTCGGAAATATCCCCGCAAATTATTCTTCATTTGATATATTGAATGCTCGGAATCGGTGGCATCGTTATGACTTTTCTCATAATAAAGTGTATTGAATTTAAAATATCGGTTGAATATCCTTTTCAAATTCCTACGATTCTCTTCATTTGATTCGGTGGATTCCTTGTCATTTTTTGCCTGGACCGAAGTGATCAGGGTCACGATGGTCTCGAGAACACTCTGTTTGTTAGGAGGCCAACCGTAGGCGGGCAATGACACCAATCCAACCTCAGTGGCTTCATTTATATCTATGCCGATAATATTCTCGTTATGGTATAACGGGAGATCTGTGATGAAAATAGTATAATCCCAATCCCTATCTTGGTAATATTGATCTGTTTTCTGAAACAACTCCTTCGTCAGCTCTGCATAACTCGTAAGTGGGTCTACATGGACGCCAACTTCCCATTCATGTTCTTCTTCAAATTCCTCGGAAAGCACCTCCGGTAATTCTTCCTTTATTTTTCTTGCAAGTTCATCTGGCGCACCAGGCGCTGCGACGATGCCAACATATCTCTTGCTCATATCAATCATCCTCTGACTTATCATGAGTTTGTTTTGTGCCTGCATGCTCTTCGGTCTGTTCTTCTTTTGTAGTTTCTTCATTTTCTTCTTCTATTTGCTTATACCGGTACATTTGTCTGTAGGAATACGTCACATTCTGAATCGTTCCTTCATCTTCGACAGTGGAGCCCAAGGCACCTGCCAGAACTCCTGCAGAGGCAGAAAACCATACGAGATTTAAATAATCCATCCATTCCACATCAGGCTCAATCTTAGTCCAGGTTTCAAAAAGTCCCATCGGAACAAATACGACAACTGATATTACAAGCAGCAGAAAGACGACCAGGTAGTTTACGATTGTAATAAACAACAAGGTGGCCAATGTGGTGAAGTTGTATAGATAACGATATGACCGCTGGTTTTTACTGGAAACCAATTCCCATAGATCATGAGCGTATATCAACCATCCAACCACACCAAAGATCGCGATGAACGTCAGCAACACGAACCGCCACAAGGAATAATCCAGACTCAATTCCCAAGGTATCGAAAAGATGGAGATGTATGTACCTGTGGCAAATGATAATGCAACGATAGTCTTAAGGTTGCTTAAAGCCGTCCATGGCTCGTTCGTTAAAGTCATGCCTGCAACAAGTTTACTCCATCCGGCTACCGTCGATTTCCGTATGTACCGCTTATTGCTCACCTCATCTTCAGAAGTCGACACTTCAGTGATCTGATTGATGAAGCTCAAGCGTATGCCCTCAGGGGTTTCAGATAAATCTTTGCGGTGTAGCCATGTAATGTGATGCATTAGTAGATTCTGCAGTTTTTTCTTAACCCTAATGGCGCCAAGTGACGGCACTGAAAGCAGTGATATCGTCTGGTCATAATTCACTTCTGAAACGACGATCTTATTACTGGATATACTGGGGAGGTCACTGATTGCGATTGCCAAGTCCCATTGGTTATCCTCTCGGATGGCTTCCGCTTTTTCGAATGTCTGATTGATGAACTCGGCGGAGGCAGCTAACGGATTGGTCTGATAATCAAATTGCCAATCCACTTTGTCATCAATATGTTTACTGGATAGTTCGCTCAAATCTTTCAGCATCCCTTTTATTAACTCTTCAGGAAGACCGGGAGCTGTGATGAGACCCACGACAACTTTTTCCACCAGCTCACTCCTTTCATCAAGACTTGATATTATAGCTGAAAACAAGCGGTTGTTAAGGGTATCGCTTATATTCATCTTAAACTGGCATTATCTATTTTCAACTATTTTACTGCAGTAGAACTTAAGGATAGTCCTTTAGAACAAATCCACTGATAAGTATGCACCATTGAAATGCGGGGAGGTCGAAAATAAGAAATGTTGAAGAAAGATATTTGTATGCATATATCCATTATACCCATGCAGCTGAAAAATAATTAAAGGCGTCCATAATTATAGGGATAAACCCATTGTGTGACCTGTGCGAGGGGAGTGGTGCAAGCGTTTATGAAGGCGCCGACAGGGAAAATTAAAACTATTAATAGGAAACTAGGAGGCAATTAGGATGGCTAAGACAATCTTGATTACAGGTGCAGGATCAGGTTTAGGAAAGGGTACAGCGCTTGGCCTTGCGCGCGAAGGGCACACGGTCATTGCCGCTGTTGAAAAAGAGGAACAGGTTGAAGGGTTGCGTGAAGTAGGAAAAGAAGCGGGTGTAGATCTTGAAGTCTTCAAAATGGATATCACAGACGCATATGATCGCGAAGCCATGAAAAAATATGATTATGATATCTTCGTAGCCAATGCGGCAATCAATGAAGGGGGACCGATATGGGAGATGCCGATGGAGAACATCAGACGATTATACGAAATCAATGTATTTGGTACCCTTGAAACCGCTCGTATCGCAGCCGAACATTTTGTAGAGAAGCGGCAGGGTAAAATCATTTTCGTATCGTCCAAAGCGGAAAAGATGAGCTCTGCCTATAAAGGACTCTATTCATCCTCCAAGCATGCCATCGGTGCCATAGCGAAAGCGCTGAAGCAGGAGATGGAAGCGTTCAATGTCCAGGTCGCCACCATCAATCCCGGCAGATTCGGCACCGGCTTCAACGACCGTGCAGTCGCAGCAAACTGGAAATGGTATGATGAAGAGAAGCATCACACTTCAAAAGATAAGCTGGAAGCAAGCGGAGATAGTCTGAATCACCAGATGGATCCACAGCTGATGATCGATAAGATGGTGGAAGTCATTCCTAAAGACCATCATAAATTCAGGGTCGTCTACCCGGAAGACACGGCAGAAGATATGCGTAGAGAAGAGCAGAAGGACTGGGAGACTGATATATAGGATAATAGGCTACCAGACGTATAGAGGAGTCGGGAAAAGTTCTCGACTCCTTTACCATTATGATGTCTTTTAACCATCAACTATTTTATTCTGCTACGTTCAACCAATTTCCAAGCTATCGGTCCCAGTATAAGCAAAAGAATCAACGGCATCAGAAGTACGCCGAATGTAGATGAGCCAGTAAGCCCGTGGTTGGTAATTTCGACATATAGAACTGCAAATACAATCAACGTCCCATTTGATGTTAAATTGAGTAATATTCTGCTGTTCAAATAGAACTCCCTGACATTAGAGGCGTCCATACGTTTTGGATAATTATGCATTTCCGGAAACCGCTCCAACGCCTTGAGTCCCGGTATCAAGAGCAGTGGTATGACGATGAGGACAATTATTTCATACTTCGATCCATATCTATCCACCTCACCATCTGCTCCAAAGTGAGCGGGTACTTCTGCAGGTAGGGATGGGAAGGTGATGATTACATAGATTAGGGCTCCGATGAAAATAGTGTAGCCTATGACATTTGCGGTCTTTTCAGTCAAAGTCTTAGGTATGTCGATTTTTGGTCTTTCTTTCATGTTAATTACCTTTCAGCAGATTTAATATAGTAGCCTAGAGTCATTCGTTATCCATTTGATGCCCGTTTGACGATTTATATATTTCGGCTGAAGAGAGCCAATATAAAAATTGTTTATATGGATAATACGTTGTGCCGTTTAATATTATTTTAGGAGCATTTGGATGCTTATCTAATAAGTCATCAATTTCTTCTTTATCTAAACTGAAGTATATTGGCAAATCTTCTTTCTTTATAAAATTGGTGGCGGGATGTTCGCTATCAGGCTTACCCATATTTTTGAGGCCATCCCCAATAAAATATCCCATAAAACCCAATCCGACTGCCAAAATAAGCATACTTACCACTAATCCAGATAATTCTATTTGCATTTCGCTTACTCCCTCTCATTCTATTTTAATTATTTTATTTTGGAATTTTGATCATCACCAAATAAGAAGCCTAATCCAATCGCAAAGGTTATTGTGTTAATGATTCCTAATGAAATGGATAAAACCTTTTTCATGACTTACCCCCTTCTACTAAAGTTTTTCTCAGATGTCATCACTTAAATTGAAAATATAACAAAATGAATATGATATAACCGTACTTTCAATTTCATAATTCCCACTTACATTTTGGACAAGTCTCTTGTTCTTCTTTTGAAAAGTATAGTGTGAGGCAATAGGCCTACTTTGCTAGATATCTAAATGTTTAGATATATTGTTATACTGATAGTGTACCAGATATTTAGAAAGGGGGAGGTAAATTTTGGAGCAAGCTATATTTATTATCGCGCTTTCTTCTTTTTGCCTTGCGGTACTATTGATGGGAGTAAATTGAAACTGTAAGCCGTCTTGCAAGATAAAATAGTATATAAATCAGCCAGAGACTCACAGTGGTATAGTCCAAATGCATCACGCCTGTAACCATGTAAATAATACACAAAACTAGGGCGTCCACATAAACAAAGGGGAGCAGTGTCTATGATTAAAGTAAAGCACGTCAACTGGATCGATCTGGATAAAGGAAGCATTGAAGTCAAGGATGTGACATTCCAATCAGATGAGGAGAGGGAAGTAGATGGTACAGGAAAATATCTGATGCCTGGTCTGGTGGATATGCATACTCACATTACACCAGTCAGTGCGAAGCATTATTTGGCAAGTGGTGTGACCTCAGTAAGAAATACCGGTGGCAACTATGAACTTATCCAGATGATGGATGATATCGCACCGCATGTATACGCGACTTATCGCTTCATCGATGGTGAACCTGGGCTGTGGGGGCCGACTTCCTTTGGCAATGTCTCCACCAATGACATCGATACAGCAATGGAGGCTGTCGAGGAGCTGTATAACCAAGATGCGAAGTTCATCAAAGTGTATGGCCATATCCAGGAAGATGTCTTGGGTGCTGTAGTGAAAAGGGGAGGCACACTTGGACTCGAGGTTGCGGCTGATCTGCTGCATTCCAAGGTCATCGATGCAATGAAGGCAACAGAGTATGGGGTAAAGTGGCTCGAACATGCATCGAGCATCGTCCAACACCTTTTTCCCGGCTATCACAGCCAACTTTCAGACGAAGCGTTTGATACGATTACGAGCAAGCCAATAGATACTGATAGGCTGAATAATTTATTGTCGTACCTTCTTGAACATGAAGTGAAGTTGGTGCCCACATTGACACTGTACCGGCACTTGGCAGAAGGGTGTACATTCAACCCGCCTGAATTGGTGTCATCCAAGCAGATGAAGCTGGTTGAAGCGGATGAGCAATTATCTATAAATACTCAGTTCGAAACCATTGATGCGCAGCTTAGTGAAGCGTTCAAGAAACGCCAAAAATGGGAGTATGAACAAGTGAAGCGGGTTACAGGTAAGTATCTTGAAAGGGGCGGGGAAGTATATATCGGCACCGATGCACCTGCAGGTACGTGGGTGTATCCCGGGCTTAGTATGATTGAAGAGCTGAATGAATTTAAGGACTTTAGCTTGGCTGATTTTGAAATATTGAGGAAGGCGACAATTGAAGCCAAAAAGATTGTAGGGGAAGACGATGGCTACATATTACTCAACCAGAATCCATTGGAAAATTTTGAACATATCCTCGACATCGATGCCATTTTCTTGGCGGGGAAGATATTGATGTATGAGGATATCAAAAACCATCAAGTGGACAGCTATAGCATGATGAAGAAATTTGAAGAAATTGAGGAGATCTACAGGCAACAGTAAACGAAGCAAGCTGCTCCTTTAGAATATGTGTAAACTTAATGGCTAACTTAAAGTTATTACTAACTTTATATTACTTGAATATATAGAAAAATCTGTATATGCTGAAGTAAACAGTTCAGAAATGAGGAGATATAATGAGTAAACTTGTCCCTCCATTCACGCAAGAAACTGCCGTGCAGAAAGTCCGTATGGCCGAAGATAGTTGGAACAGTCGTGACCCGCATAAAGTATCCTTGTCTTACACAGAGGATAGCCGCTGGCGGAACCGCGCCGAATTCCCAACTGGCCGTTCAGAAATCGTAGAGTTTCTCGAAAGAAAATGGGCTAAGGAGCTCGACTATCGATTGATTAAGGAACTTTGGTCATTTACCGAAGACCGCCTTGCAGTACGGTTTGCATATGAGTGGCATGACGATAACGGGAATTGGTTCCGATCATACGGAAATGAGAATTGGGAGTTTTCTTCAGATGGCTTGATGAAGCAACGCTTTGCATCCATCAACGATCTGCCGATCAGCGAATCAGAACGAAAATTTTATTGGCCGCTTGGTAGACGACCCGATGACCATCCTGGATTTACCGAACTTGGCCTATAATTTGTATTTCTTTTGCTGGAATATAAACGTATATTATTCATAATACCCCCAAATGAGTCTCTTTGTTGGAGAACTCACTTTGGGGGTGTTTTATGTGACATTTTAGGTTTCCAGTTTAATTTTCAATCGAAGGTGTAATTAAAATACACCCTAGTCATACATTTAGAACCTAGCAGTGGAGACAACGCCACACTGTCTAATTAGGGTCTACTCTAATCAATCAAAAATTTAAGAGAGAAAACACATCTACAAATTTTATAATCAGAAATTATTTTCTAATTATAAATGAAAAACTTTCTTAAATTATTTTTATATGTTTAAGAAAGTTTATGTTGATCTATTAAGAAGGGTTTAGATTTAAGATTATTTAATAAAAAACATTTGTCGAATTTTTTTGGTATGATAAAGGCTTAGGAAGAAAAAGTTATATTTTATAATAAAATGTCATAGGTATAAAGGATGGAATATGAATATTAAAAAGATTTTTTTTATACTCTACGATTTAGGTTTCTCTTTGTGGACACTTAGTATGTTACATAAAGAAGCGAGTGAAGCTCAATTAAACGAATTATTAAAAGGAGAATATTTGGAGTTGCAATTTTCTTTGGGGATTTTCTCAAATAAAGAAATTGAACTAATCACTTCAAAGAATCTCAAAGAAAGTACCATGCATATCGAGGAAAAACTGCAAGAGTTTGCAAAAGAAAACATAAAATACATTTATTTTTATGAGAACAGTTATCCGAGTAAGTTAAAGTCTATCCCACATCCCCCGTTTTTTCTCTTTTATAAAGGACAACTTGAATTACTTGAAGATTATTACTCATGCTCGATAGTTGGTACTAGGAAACCCACGGAGAATACTCTGAATGAAATAGAACTGACAGTTACAGAAATGGTGAAATCTAAAATTATCATAGTAAGTGGACTAGCTTTGGGAACAGACATACAAGCTCACAAAACTACTTTAGATAATGAGGGTATAGCAGTGGCAGTACTTCCAAGTCCTATTAACGAAGTAACCCCTAAAAGTCACCAGCACTTCGCTCAAAAAATAATTAATACAGGTGGTTTATTAATAAGTGAATATTATAAGAATGATTTTAAGAAAACCAATTATATTAATAGAAATAGAATAGTATCAGGTTTAAGTAATGCAGTTATAATAGCTGAGTGTTCAGAAAAAAGTGGAACAATGCACACTGCTCGATTTGCTTACAAACAAAAAAAGCCAATCTTCTGTTTTAACAATAATTCTACAGGAGTAAGGAAAATACTTTCTAGCGATAGTGCAAAAATTTATACCGGAATTCATAATTTACCTATAGAATAATAAAAGTTTATAAAGGGGTTAATTCTTTTGTCTAAAATTATAGTACTTACAAGGTTAACAGTTTTTGATGAAGATTTTATTATGTATGCTGAAATAAATGAATTCTTAAGCCAATTAAATAATGAAGGCCATACAATTGTAATGTTGTCCCATAGCTATCATAGTTTAGAAAGAATGAAATCCATATTTAAAGAGAAATTCAACTTCGAAATTACCTGTTTATTTAGAAATGATTTCAAGACTACTGTAGATAAAGATGATGCAAAGAACATCATTTTCATAGGTAGCAGTGATGAAGACCTTTATTTAACAGCGCCGAAAAAAGTTTTGATTATTAACCCTGGATGGAGTGTTAAAAAAGGTGGCTTACCAGCTAAATATAGTATTACACTTGAAAGCCCATTACAACTTTTAGAAGCAATTAAGATCATTGCTAATCAAAATAAATGGTATTTTGAATTAGATATAGATGAAAATACTAAATTACTTGCATTAACCTCCGCAAACACCTATAACAAAGACACTACAGAAGTTGAAATTCTTGAAGGTTTTCAAAGATTGTTAAAATCTGGAGATAGGAAATACTTTAACACATTGTATTTTCATTTAATTTCAGGTGTTATGAAAAACGACTTACTTAGAGAAGTCGGACTTTGGGGGAATTTTCCTTCTTCAACAGGCAAAATGAATGAAGAAATAGAGGAATTAAAAGAACGTTGTCGCTATTTAACGGGTCTAAAAATGAAGGAACCTTTATTTATTAGACATACTACTGGATCGTCTACACTTGATTGGACAACTCCTATGAGGGAGGCTATTGTTAAATCAAAAAAGTAGGCGATTTTTTTATGACAAGAACAAGAAGAACCTTTACCCCAGAGTTTAAACTACAGATCGTGCGATTATTTGAAAATGGTAAACCAAAGTCCGAAATTGTACGGGAATATGATCTAACCCCTTCATCATTGGATAAGTGGGTCAAAAATCATCAGGCGACAGGCTCTTTCAATCATTTAGATAACTTATCAGATGAGGAAAGAGAAATGAGAATGCTTCGGAAAGAAAACCAGCAACTTAAGATGGAAAATGACATTTTAAAGCAAGCAGCGCTGATCATGGGACGAAAATAGATGTCATTCGTGAGAATGCCAAGAAATATTCAGTATCAGCAATGTGTAAAGTCCTAAAAATCCCAAGAAGCACCTATTATTATGAGCTGAGCAAACAGACTGTTGATGATTCAGACGATATCATCAGTCATAAAGTAGTTGAAATATTTAATATGAATCGTCAGTGTTTTGGAACCCGTAGAATTAAATATGAGTTAAACAAACTTGGACTCAAAGTCTCTCGAAGACGTATCGGTCGTATTATGAAATCAGAAAGATTGGTATCGTCTTATACTTCATTGAAATATAGAACTTATCCATCACCATCAAATGAGCGGAATATCATGAATAATCTCGGTAGAAATTTCATTAGAAAGGCACCAATGGAGGTGCTCGTCAGTGATTTGACCTATGTAAAAGTATCTGGAAAGTGGCATTACATATGTGTATTTATTGATCTATTTAATCGTGAGATTGTCGGACATAGTACAGGTCCGAAAAAAGATAGCCATCTCGTGTCAGCAGCGCTGAGTGCCATTAAGCATGATTTAAGACAAGTTCAAATGTTCCATACAGACCGTGGAAAAGAGTTTGATAATTATCTGATTGATGACGTGCTTGATACATTTGGCATACAAAGATCACTGAGTATGAAAGGCTGTCCTTATGACAATGCTGTTGCTGAAACGACATTTAAAGCGATGAAAACTGAATTCATCAGACAATATAATTTTAAATCTCTACAACAGTTGAAAATTGAACTATTTGATTATGTAAATTGGTATAACAATATTAGACCACATGGTGCGCTAGGTTATATGACACCGAAGGAGTATAAGAAAGAACTCTATATAAACTGTCTAGAATACTGTTGACATACCATTGTATAATATCCCACATAACAAACCTCCATTAATAATTTATTATTAATTCTAATACTCAATAAAGTACAAAAAAATTAGTGTATAAAAATCGACCGTTATATTAACTTATTAAAAATTTTACGGAAACTATACGTATAGATAATATGTGTCAATAGATAATGCTACAGAAACGGAAAAAATAAGAGTGACTTTTCATGAGTTAGCACATTACCATCTTCATGGCGTAGATACCTATTCTTCCATTCATATTAAGGAGATGGAAGCAGAAATGATAGCGCATGTCGTATCGTCTTACTATTCGCTCGATTATGTAAATCAGTGGATCAATCATTTACTAGAAGCGAACCCCGAAAAGTTATAAAAAGCATTTGGAAACATAAAAAAAACGAGTGAACAATTAATTCACGGTGTTGATGTTCAAATAGAATATATTAGTCAAAATGAGTTACAGAGTGCACGCATTGAAGCATTTAATTCCAAACACGTTCATGAGAATACTTATTTAAATCAAGAGGTTCAAGAATAAATAGAAAATCCCACACAAAAATATGTTACTATGTTAGGAATCAAAGAAGAAGTCAGTAAGTTTTCTAGTACATTATAAACGTTTAGCGAGAAGTATAGTGAAGAAAATGTGAATGATTATGTATTCATTCATCACAACGCAGGAACGTACTCGATTAAAACGCGAGACGCATTTGAAGCATAATACTACCATAACCCCTTTTTAAAAGAAGACCAAACGTTATTAAACACAACACAAGTGGGGACACTTGTTACCAAATATAAAGAAAAAGTCAGTTACGACGCCACCGTGACATGGAATATGAATAAAGAAGACAAACAATAAGAAACGACGAGGATAGAAGTCATTATTTTATCCTCTTTTTTATTTGAATGGAAAGAGAATGATATCATGACAACAGTAATTATCGCAAAAAAATCTTCACAAGCAAAAGTTTATTTTAAATAACGAGTAGTATCTTTTCTTGTAAGTGAACATTTTTAAAAATTAAAAATAATTAACTAGGATACAGAGAGAGTATTCTCAAAAATATCAAACAGCTGTAAACTTAATAAATTAATATTAGGCTCTATTAAAGTATGCTTTATATAACTTTAAAGTTTTTTTAATTTTTTCTTATCAAAAATTTTAAATTCCTCATTAAATAAAGGCAGTTGATAATAATCATTTTCTGCTTTATTTAAATTTTTGTCTAATAAGCATTTTATTAGTTGAAAGAATTTAAAAGTTGACAGTTAACACCGAAGATGGCATATTAAGTAAAGTTAAAAAATATGTAGGGAAGGCAATGAAATTGAAATATTTACAAATTAAATCGGCACTAGATATTATTTTTAGTGTAATACTTATTGTACTAATGACTCCTGTTTTTTTAATTATCGGGATATTTATTTTTCTAGATAGTGGTTGGCCTATTTTCTTTAAACAAAAAAGGGTGGGTAAAAATGGAAAAATATTTAATATGTGGAAATTTAGGAGTATGCCCTTAACTCACAATAATCACCCCAATGTAAATAGAGAGTGGACTAATGGAATACCAGATGATTTTATATATGAAACAAGTAGTCCTAAAGGAATAACAAAATTAAGTTATTTTTTAAGAAAAACGAGTTTAGATGAACTTCCACAATTAATTAATGTTATAAAAGGAGATATGAGTTTTATTGGACCAAGACCAGAAGTGCCAGAATTTACTCGGTATTATAACCAAAATCAAAACAACAGACTAAAGGTAAAACCAGGTTTATCAGGGCTTGCTCAAATTAACGGACGATCATCTATTACACATGGCGAGAAAATAAAGTGGGATAATACATATGTAGAGAATGTATCTTTTACATTAGATTTTAAAATTTTATTTAAAACATTTTGGAAAGTGGTAATGCGTAAAGATAGTTATTAAGGAGAGTGACTAAAATGGAAAAAGAAATTCAACTAAAAGATATTCTGAGATCTCTTAAAAAAGGATGGCTATACTTAATTTTTATTCCACTACTATTTGGAGCGATTGGTTTTCTTTTCAGTAAGTATTATATTACCCCAATATATTCATCTAAAGCCGAATTATTAGTAAACACTGTTCAACAAGATAGTGAAAATCCATTAGATGTAGATACAAATTTAAGATTAATTACAACATATGAGGGGATTATTAAAAGCTCAAAAGTTCTAGAAACGGCTAGTGAAAATAGTGAAAATGAGTACAAGGAAAGTCAATTAAGAAAAGGGTTAAAAGTAATCACCCATTCTAATAGTCAAATCATTGGATTGGTTATGGAATCTGATTCTCATAAAAAAGCTGTTGAAATGGTCAACTTATATGCAGAAACTGCAAAAGAAGAAATTCCTAAAGTAATGGGGATAGATAATATAAAAATAATGACAGAAGCACGAGTGTCTAAAAACGCTAAACCAATCTCACCGAATATCTTATTTAACACGGCCGTAGCTTATCTAATTGGGTTAGTTTTAGTTGTTCTTGTTAGAATATCATTAATCTATAAAAATTTATAAAAAAATTATAAGAGGTGAAGGTCTTGTTGAAAACAAATAATACAAAACAAAAATATATGAACACATTTTTGTTTTTAATTACTTTGGCTAGTTCAATAGTTTTTATAGAACCTTCACCTTATGACTTATTAATTATTTTATTATTACTAATTTCTTTAATTTTTTCGTTTGTCAAAATAAGCTAGACAGTTCCTTTTCACCCATGTAACTCAAAAAGACTTCCAATGGTGTCCGGTAGTTCAATGATTTTCTCGGTATGTGGTTTCTTCTTGAAGCGACAGACGAGACAAATATCTGATCGACCGTGTTGAAATCCATGTCTTTGGGCAGTCCATCCTTTCTGAGCAGGCCATTGGAATGTTCATTCAATCCCCGTTGAGACGGTGTCCCTGGGTCGGCAAAGTAGATGGACAGATCGTTCTGGTTGCTCATCGATTGCCAGTTGGAGAATTCCTTACCACAGTCGAAAGTGATGGACTTGAACAGGTTTCTGGGCATCTCTTGACACCACGTATTGATGGCAGACTCGATTGCCTGTGCCGTCCGGCCTTCAGGCTTCAAGGTGATAATGACCTTAGACAGGCGTTCAACCAGCGTGATGACGGCACTCTTGTGGCGGACACCGACGATGGTATCTCCCTCGAGATGGCCGAATTCTTCATTGAACGCCGGGTAGTCAGTTGTTCTTTCAGAGATGTTTCGCCTGAAGGCCTGTCTGCCCCGGCGTTCCTGATGGCCATTTGGTTTTCGCTTGCCTTGCATCGGCAGTGTGGCTACATCAAAGGTTTTTCGTTTGAACATTCGATACAGTGTACGGCCCGAGCAGTCAATTGGCATCTCCTGCCGACCGACAATCACATCCGGTGTCCAGCCTTGCGCCACCTGCTTTTCAACATGTTTCTGCTGATCGGTCGGTAGAACAATCCGTTTTCTACCACACCGGCTTTTGTTTTCCTTATAGCGCCGATAATACTCCAGCGCAGTGTGCCCGTCCTTGAGATATGCGATGACATTATGGACCGTCTGACGGGCACGCCCAATCCGTTTCGCAATCTGTGAAGTCGGGGTCTCTTGATGGAAATAGGCTTCTATGATTACTAGCTCGTCCGTGGTAATATGGGTGTAGGTCATGCGTGATCACTCCTATGATTTTCTTTGGTCGGAAAACTCATTTTGAGTGTATCACGCGTGACCCTTTTTAGGTGTCTAGCTTAATTTTACAATCGGCGTTTTTAGAACATATCGATATTATGATTCTCATTTTTTACCTATTTTTTTGATGGTTTCTTATATAATCACGAATTTAATTTCTTTATTTTTTATAAAAGACATTTCTACTGCCTTTCTGTTTTTTTCGATTACAATGTACTGCATAGTTATGTGGTTAGGGTATGTAGGAATTTTATCGTATTTAGATATCAGGAGTTTACTTACAATATTTAACGCATACACACTTACAGCAGTAGTTGTTTCTGTTATAGGAATTGTTGCTTATTTTTCTAAAATTGAATCATTAGATTTTTTATTATATGGGTCTGCACGTATAAAAAGTTTTTTTAAGGATCCAAATGTTTTTGGTCCTTTTTTAATTCCCCCTGCAGGATATGTCCTTTGGCGCAGTTCGAAAAAAAATATAACCATATTTAAAACTATAATATTAATATTAACTTATATTATATTAACGACTGGCGTATTGCTCAGCTTTTCAAGAGCTGCATGGGGAAATTATGTTATTGTAATGACTTTTTTTATTTTATTTGTTAATAGTAAATACATAAACAAATTAAAATTAATTATAATCTTGATTGCTATTTTAGTCCCTTTTCTGAATTATTTAATAAATAATACAGAAGCTGGAGAACTATTTAATCGTAGAACTTCTCTTCAAACATACGACGAAGATCGTTTTAGCGAACAACAAAAAGCAATAGATTACTTAGAATTATATCCTCTAGGCTTTGGTCCTGGGCAGTCAGAAGAGTTTTTAAAACAATCCACACACAGTTTATATATCAGAGTATTTACTGAAAATGGGTTTATTGGTGGTCTTATCATTATATTATTTTTAATTACCACGCTCCTACGGAGTCTTGTAATAAGTAGACAAGCACCAGAAAAATATAGAGAATTTTATAAATTAGTAACGATATGTATTATTGGGATAATTTTTAATAGTTTTTTTGTAGACACTCTGCATTGGAGGCATTTATGGTTTCTCTTAGCGATTCCATGGATGAATATTAAAAATAAAGGATGAAATCATATGAAAATTATTCAATTCATTACCCATATGAATGAACGTGGTGGTGCGCAAAATCATGTGTTAGAACTATCTAAGGCAATGCATCAAGAGGGCCATGAAGTGATTGTTATGAGTTCTGGTAATTCTGAAATTGTTACTCAACTTGAAAAAGAAGGGATTCAGTATGTACCGATTTCTTCTTTAATAACCCCCATTAATATAATTAAAGACATTTCTTCTTTGTATAAAATAAGAAAAAAAATTAGAGTGTTAGCTCCTGATTTGGTTGCAATACATTCTTCAAAAGCAGGTATTTTAGGAAGAATAGCTGCTTATTCTTTAAATATTCCAACGGTATTCACTGCACATAGTTGGTCATTCTCTCCATTTAACAATTTTTTTAAAAGAAAATTGTTTTTATTCCTTGAGAAATATATTGCTAAAATAACTAATGGGATTATCACTGTCTCATACAATGATTATCTAATTGGATTAAAACATAATATAATAAATAAAAAAGCGACACGAGTCATCCACAATGGTATAGAAGATGTGAGATTTTGCAGGAACGACGACGTAAGAGATACATTACATTTGATTATGGTTTCACGATTTGCTCACCCTAAAGATCATCACCTATTACTAACAGCTTTAAAGAACATAGAGATTGATAATTGGGAATTAACGTTAGTAGGAGACGGACCAAATTTGAATGTTATTAAAGACTATGCCAAACAGTTGGATTTAGATAAAAAAATCATATTTACAGGAGAAAAAAATAATGTGATTCCATATTTAGAAAAATCTGATGTTTTGTTATTAATTAGTAAATCTGAAGGATTGCCGATTAGTATTATAGAAGGTATGAGAGCAAAACTTCCAATAATCGCTTCAGATGTGGGAGGAATCAAAGAGTTGATAGAAAATAAAAAACAAGGGTTACTTGTAAACAATAATGTAGAAGAAATTTCAAATGCGCTTAAAATGTTACTTAATGATAACAAATTATTAAAAAAATATGGTGATTCATCTTATGAAAAATACTTAGAACATTTTACTTTTGATAAGATGTATAAAAAAACAATTAATTTTTATACACATGTTTTAAATAAAAAATAGGAGAGTAAGTACGTGGAAAATTTTATAAAAGATGTTTTTTATCGATTAGGGGTTTATAGATATGCAAAAAAACTATTATTAAAGCCATATCTGTTAATGCAATCGACTGCTTTTAAACGTAATGCAAAGCCTGCTTTAGAAAAAATGACAACCACTTTAACAGAAAATAATTATACATATTGGTTAGAATTTGGTACTTTATTGGGTGCTATTAGAGAAAATAAAATTTTATCACATGATGCAGATATTGATTTAGCCATGCCTAGAGAGGTATATGACGATTACATTGAAAACAAGATAATTAATGCAGGATTTAAAAAAATAAAAGAAGCACGCTTATTAGATAATACTTTAATAGAAGTAACTTTTAAATATAAAACTGCTCAGGTAGATATATTTCTTGCATATAAGAAAAACGATAAAATAATATTTTATGACTACATGACTACAAAAGACTTGAGTCCCAACGAATGCATTAAAAAATATGGTGGTTTGATTGTTTATGAAAATGTAGTAAATAATTTCGAATTAGATAAACATTTGATGTACGAGAAAAAATTACCAATTCCAGCAAACTATCACGAACATTTAATTGAATTATATGGATTGGATTATATATACCCAAATAAAAATTGGAGTGGCGCAGATAGAGAAATAAGAAAAAAAGTTGATTTTTACGCAAAAGTTTATTACGAAAGTTAGTGAGATAATTGAATAATACTTTGGCCGAAAAAAACGTTTCTAGGAATCATGTGGATGACTATTGGAAAATTCGCACAATTTATTCTACAATTTATATCTTTATTTCTTTTGGTCCGTTTATTGAAACCGGAAGATTTCGGAATTGTCTCAGCAGCAGGAGTTGTAATATCATTAGCAAAACTTTTTTCTTTAATAGGAGTTGGCCCTGTACTAATACAACGTCCTCATATAACTAAATCTCATATAAAAACAGGGTTTACTATTACTCTGATTTTTAGTGTGGCATGTGCTTCTATTATATTTTTCATGTCTGATTTTATAGCAGATTTATTGAATATAAAAGAAACGAGTTTAGTACTAAAATTAATTACTATCATTTTTATAGCTAAGGGTTTCTCTACAATTTCAGAATCTTTGATTCAAAGAGATATGAATTTCAAAATTATTATAAAAATCGATATTATCACATTTATTTTATATTCAAGTTCAGCTATTTTACTTGCTCTATTACATTTTAATTATTGGGCATTGGTGTTGGCATTAATAATTCAAAATGTTTTAAAAGCTATATTATTATATATATATAAACCATATCCTTTAAAATTTCAAATTAATAAAAAAGAATTTAAAGAATTTATTTTTTTTGGGGGTGGATTTACAATTAGCAAGACTGCTAACCAATTAGCTAAGGAATTAGATAAACTTGTTGTAAGTCGATCATTTGGAGCATATACTTTAGGTCAATATGATAGAGCATATCAATTGTTAGTCGCTCCTGCCAATTTGTTTACTAAGATTATAGATGCAGTATTATTTCCAGCTATTTCTAAAATGCAAACTCAGAAAGAAAAAATAGCATACATATATGAAATGAACTTATCATTAATATCCTTTTTGACTATTCCTAGCAGCATACTTATGTATTATTTAGCAGAAGAAATTGTGTATGCTATATATGGGAGTAATTGGATATCTATCGTACCTATTTTTAAAATATTAATTATAGGGTTAATGTTTAGAACGAGTTATAGAATTAGTGATTCTTATATACAAGCACTGGGTTTAGTTTACCAATATTCTGTGATAAAAATAATTTACGCTTTTTTAATATTAGTAGGAGCTTGGTATGGGAAAAATTGGGGAATAGAAGGTGTTAGTATTGGCGTATTATTGGGAATCTTAATTAATTATTTGTTAATGACTATATTAACTATAAAAAATTTAAAAATTTCAATTAAAAAATTAATACTGGCACATAAACCAGTATTTTATGCCATATTAATGGCTTTTTTATCAATAATTATTATGGAAAAAATTACTAGTTTTTTAAATTTGTTATTTATGATAGAGATTTTGTTCACATTTGGTATATATATAATATTTCTATTATTGCTATATTTATTTAACTCAGAGAAATTTTATGGTGAACATTTTTTATGGATTAAAAACCAGATGATGATTCCTTTAAGAAATTTTATAAATAAATAAGAGAGGTATTTATTTTGAAAGAAATTAAAATAGCTTTTATCGGTGTAGATGGCACTGGAAAGTCAACGATCGCAAATATATTAAAAAATAAGTTGGATGAAAAAATTGAAATACAGCATATGGGCGCAAATAAGTCTGCTGAAACAAAATTTAGAAAATATATTGTGCAGAAAAAAAAGGACAACGTATTTTTCAAAATTTTAAGTGGAGTGTCACTCTATTATGATCGATGGTACCGTGTTATAAAAAATGAGAGGAAAAAAGGAGTAATTATTTATGATAGACATCCATTATATAATCCTATAGACGCTAGAAAATTTAAAAGGATTTTAGATAAGGTTATATATTCTTTAATGCCTATGCCACACTTAATTTATTATTTTTATTGTGATGTTAATACTTCTATCCAAAGAAAACCTTCAGAGTTTGAAAGTGAATACTCAATAATAGAACTTAAAAGAAAGAAAAAGATTTTTGATTATAAATATTTAAAAAATAAAAATATAAAAAAAATAAATACAGATCAATTAGGCGAACAGCAAATTATACAAATGATTACTAATGACTTAAAAAATAAAGGTTAAGGGAATAGAAATGAAAGTAATTGAATTTACTGGGAATCCAGGTTCTGGAAAAACAGCGTTATATAAAGCATTATATACATCAATGAAAAAAAATAACTTTTGCGTAGATTCAGATGATATCACTAAAATTTTAGGGTTTAAAAGAAAGAATAAAATAATAAAATATTTGATGTTAATAATTTATATCTTTAAAGAACCTAATCATGCAAAACCCTTTATTCATATTTTTATTGCGCAAAAAAAATATTCATGGCATAATTTTCGTTTTTTAATAAATGCTATGGAACATTTTTATATAGGTTTATTAATTAAAAATGAATATGAGAAAGTCGATTATATAATCTACGATTCAGGTATATTACATAAATTATGGTCTTCTACTAAATACGGTGAGTTGATAGATAGGGCTTATTTCGATAGTCTAGTGAATGAAATATCTATGCATTTGACAATTATAAATATTGAAGTAAAAGTGGGTAAAAGAATATCAATAGAAAGGATGCAAAAGCGTTTGAACAAAACTAGTATTTTCGATCATCTATCTTCGAATGATATGTTAAATGCTTTAACGTCAAATGAGAAACAACTAGAAAAAATGCAAAATGCTATTAATAAAAATAAGAATATTTTAAAAGTTAAACTAAATGGATTAAATTCTATAAATTACAATACCAATATAATTTTAAATGAAATTAATTATAAAACGTTAGGTTAAGGATCTTTAATGAAATTTAAAAAAATCACAATTAGTTTCTTGGTGGTATTTACACTGACAATACTAGCAAAACTTATGGCTTTTCTATCTGAGTTAGTTATAAGTTATTACTTAGGGACTTCTTATAAAGCAGATGCATTCAACACTTTGAATGGAGTTCACTTAATTTTATATCCCATGCTTAGCCTAGGAATATGGGCAGTTTTTTTGCCCGTATACAAAAAAATAAGTGTTACTATTAATGTGAAAGAAGCAGATATTCTAGCCAATAAAATCCTCAATTTATTTATTTTAATATCATTAGTATTTTCCGTAGTTCTATTTTTTTTCGCAGATATTATTGTGGGTATGGTAGCTCCTGGATTTAATCATGAAACTAAATTATTAACTACAGATTTGCTACAAATCGTGTCTATTCAATATGTTTTTATTATTATTGCTTCTATTTATTCAGCAATGTTAGAAGCTCATAAAAAATTTTTCGCGAGTAAAATCAGAGAAATTGTATCATATCTTCCACTATTTATACTTGGATTTTTTTATTACGATGAATATGGAGTAAAGGTTTTTGCCTATGCATTAGTATTTGGCAGTATTTTAAGATTTTTGATCGTATTGCCATTCTTAAATTGGGGATATAAATTTAGAATAGATTTAGATTTAAAAAATAAAAATGTTATTGAAATTTTTAAAAATTTTCCAGCAGCGATTACTAATGCTGCAGTCATACAACTGAATACTTTAGTTGACCGAATGTTATCTTCAACTTTAGAAATTGGAGCAGTATCTAGTTTAAGCTATGGACAAAGATTAGTAAATGTCTTCAATGGAATAGTATCTACAGCTATTGCTACGGTATGGTATCCAACCGCAACTGAGTTAGTAGCAAAAAATGAAAAAAGAGAACTTAAAAATCACTTAATAAAAATTATATATTTAATATCTGCTGTGATGATTCCAGTAACTTTTATTTCTGTTTTCTACAGTGCAGATATAGTGAGTACCATTTTTGAACGCGGTGCGTTTGAACAAAAATCTGTTACTTTAACTTCTTTAGCCTTTACTGGATATATCCTAGGGTTATGTTTTTATAGTTATAAAGAAATAATAGATGTCGTTTTTTACTCGAATGGTGATACAAAAATGGTAATGAAAATCAGTATAGTTACTGTTTTATCTAATATAATATTAAATTTAATTCTCATAAACATACTTGGTGTTTTTGGGTTATCTTTGGCGACTTCTTTAGCTTCGATGATTGGATTTATATATTCTTTTTTTAAAATAAAAAAATATGTAAATATACATGCGAGAGAAATCACAAGTGAATTAATTAAAATAATCGTTGCTTCTTTAATTTCTAGTACTATTGCTTATATTATTTATAAATATTTTATGTTTGCGTTGCTGTTAAAACTTTTAAGTAGTGTATTCATTACAATAATATTTTATAGTCTCTTTTTAATTATTTTTAAAGCTAAAACTATAAGAATAATTATTGGTTACATCAAATATTAGAATTATTATTTTGTCCATAAGTTGCACGTGCTCCATTTTTTCTGAGAAAATGTTTATCTAACAAAGTTTGATTAATGGCCTCAAAATTATTAGAGAGTAATTTTGCATTAAATGTCATTTTTGCTACTTCTTCCAAAGCAATAGCATTTTCAAGTGAATCTAAGGCAGATTTTCCCCAAGTAAATGGACCGTGTTGATTAACAAGGACACCCGGTATATCTTGAGGCATTATATTCAAATCTGAAAATATTTCGTAAATAACTCTTCCTGTGTTTCTTTCATAGTTATAAAGAATTTCATTATCTGATAATTTTCTTGTGATTGGAATACTGCCATAAAAATGATCTGCATGAGTTGTTCCGAGTGGAGGAATACTTATTCCAGATTGTGCGAAAGAAGTTGCATACGATGAATGTGTATGTGTAATGCCCTTAATGGTAGGAAATTTATTATACAAATAAAGATGAGTCTCCAAATCGGAAGATGGATTTAAATCGCCATCGATAATTTGTCCATCTAAATTTACGATTACAATATGTTCAGGTTTTAATTGTGAATAGGGGATACCGCTAGGTTTAATGCCAATGACATTTAAATCTTTATCTATCTCACTCACATTTCCCCAAGTTAAAGTAACTAATTGGTTCGTTTCTAGCAATTTATTCGCATCGCTTACATTTTTTTTAAGTTGAAAAAACATAATAATCACTCCTAATAACAATATATCAAATTACAGTGTTATTAGAAATAGAAAGGAAACAATAATGAAAATTATCATCACATATGGTACGTATGATCTACTTCACAAAGGACATTTAAATCTGTTAAGAAGAGCAAAAGAGTTAGGAGATTATTTAATTGTAGGTTTATCCACAGATGAATTTAATAAAGTAAAAAATAAAAAAGCTTATTATAACTATTCACAAAGAAATCAATTATTAGAAGCGTTGCGTTTTGTTGACGAAGTCATTCCAGAAGTATCAGATAAAGAGCAAAAGTTAAATGATATTAAAAAATATAATGTACATACATTTGTAATGGGAGACGATTGGAGGGGTGCGTATGATTATTTAAAAGAGTTTTGCGACGTAAAATATCTTCCAAGAACACCTAATATTTCGACTACACGTATTAAAAAAGATTTAAAAAAATTCAAATAATAGGAGATAGAAATGAAGGTTTTAATTACTGGAGGAGCCGGATTTATCGGTTCTCATTTGACTAAAAAATTATCAGGAATAGGAAATAAAGTATATGTGTTAGACAATTTATCAACTGGAAAATTATCTAATATATCTTTTTTACCTAAAGAACAAATTTTTATTGAAAATTTTGAGGATAAACAATTTGTAGAACAACTTATAAAAACATATGATTTTGATTATGTCATTCATTTAGCTGCAGTAGTGAGCGTTGTAGAGACTGTTGACAACCCTTTAAAATCTCATGAAGTCAACGTAAATGCGACTATAAATCTTTTAGAATCTATACGTTTGTATAGCAATAATATAAAAAAAATAATTTTTGCTTCGTCAGCAGCTGTATATGGAAGAAACGATCAATTGCCAAAATCTCTTGAATCTAAAATAGATATTCGTTCTCCATATGCGATTCAAAAATTCACTTCAGAGCAGTACATGAAATTATATCATGATTTATATAATCTTCCTACTGTATCATTACGCTTTTTTAATGTGTATGGACCGTTACAAAATCCTTATTCTGATTATTCAGGAGTATTGTCAATTTTAAAGAGAAGTTTTATTAATAAAACTGAATTTAAAATATTTGGAGATGGTCATCAAACTAGAGATTTTATTTATATTGACGATTTAATACGAGGAATCTTAATTGTATTAGATAATGAAGAAACAACAGGAAAAATATATAATTTAGGTACAGGGACTTCTATGTCTCTTAATGAAATGTATCTTATATTTAAAAATAAATTTGGTTATGATATTCCTCTTAATTACGTATCACCCCGGAGAGGAGATGTCAAACATTCTGTAGCAGATATTAAACGGATCAAAGAGTTGGGGTTCAAACCTTATCGATCTAGAATAGAAAATTTACACAAATATATATTATTCGATGAAGATAATAAATAGTATTAAAACACAAAAAGAAATGTTTATATTCTCCCTTTAATGTTGATTTTACCACTCAATTTAAAGGGAGTTTTTATATAAAAATGATAAACATAAGTTTGAATTTTAAAATTTACAATGAAGTAACAACTAAATTATGCGACATTTTAAAGTTCATAAAACGACCGTTTTTTGGAAAGTTTATCTAAATCAAATTTAGTTTTATATAACGGGAATATTCTCTTTAGAAACTTGTTTAAATATCAGTTTTCATTTACTTAAAATTTACGTGAGTTTTTGTACTAGAAGAAAATATACTTTGTTTGGATAAATATAAAGTCTGTATCTAACCTAAAGTAGAGGGGGAGATACAGACTTTTTTTAAGGCGTGAAAGTAACAACATTTATATTCTCAAGAAATTACGATGATTAACGTATTGTTATTAATGTGTCTCGGTAAAGTTAGGATGGATCGTGCATTATTCTTCAATAGCTGTCTTGATGCTCGAAGCTATCAGCTGCCAAGCCTCTTGAGCCTTTTCTTTTGGGCCGATATGCGTGAACGCATGGATGCAGTTTATGAAGAGGTGATCTTCGACACTTACTCCAACTGCTTTTAATTTGGCAGCATACATTTCCGCTTCTGGTCTGAACGCATCATGCTCTGCAATTATGATAAGTGCAGGAGCCAACTGGCTGTTTATATCGGCATAGACGGGGGAGGCCAGGGGGTGTTTGGCATCTTCCTTTTTAGGCACATAGCACAGATTCAAAAAGTGAGCGACTTGTGGGAAGCGTGCGCGCCACTTGTTGGGCTCGGGTTTTTCTGAGAATGGTGTGGCAAAATCAAGCATTGGAGAAGAGAGGACTTGGAGGAGGGGTTGTTTTTCGCCAATTTCTTCAAGATGGAGGCACAGAGCGGCTGCGATATTACCGCCTGAGCTCTGGCCACCAATCATTATTTTATCGGCATCGACTTTCAAGTCATCTGCACTTTCCTTCATCCACTGTAGTACTTCATAACATTGTTCAATCGCCTTGGGAAAAGGATACTCGGGTGCTTTCACATAGTCGATGTTAAAGACGACACATCCCGTCTGACTTGCCAGGAAGCGGCAATAGGGATCATCCATGTCCTTGTCATTCATGATGAAGGCGCCGCCGTGGAGATTGATGTAGACGGGCCGCTTCTTTTGTTTGTCTCCCAATGGATAGTAGAAGGACACTGGAGTCGGCCCTATGGATGTCTCAACTGTGAAATCCGTTTTGGCTTCTATATGTTGATGATCGACCATGGGTGCTTTAATCGCTTGATCGGGGAGCGCCCGTAATAGTTTCGCGATGATGGTTTTAATGATAACTGACTCACTTCTTTCTCTGCTGTGATGCAACAATGGTTGAGGAATGCTACATAACTCCAGTCTCCAAAAGTATAGCTGGCACTATCCCTCAATTAATAATGGGTCCTGTGGATGGGCGAGTAGGGGAGCTTAGAGACAACATTCACTTGAGGGTTATCTTCCGTCCTCTCCAATTGACGGAGCGCAGTATGTGTACCCGGAATAGGGAATATACGAATACTCCTGCAAAGAATGTAAAGAGGATAGGGTGGAAGAGGAAGATAAACCTTTTGAAATTCCCGCTTCTTCGGGCGAACCCCATCGTTTGAAATGCGTAGAGTAGATACAACAAGCCCGTGAGCACGATGGCTACTGGGTCCATTGCCACAAGGGAAGAGATCAATGCGCCGGCACTTATGAAACTGCCGGAAATCCAGATGATGGTCATCATCATGACGAGAGGGTGTGTGGATTGTGAACCGAGCGCAAAACTTTTACACCAGCCGTCTACAAGACTTTTGAATCCTTCAGGGTACATGCGGAAAGATATGACGCCTTTACCGCCAAGACAATAAACAGGTAAATCTTCATCTAGAAAAGCTTCGCCCAGTGCGAGATCATCCATTAGCGCGCCCTCGATTTTCTTATGTCCGCCTGATGCAAGGTAATCGTCCCTATTGGATAAGATGGTCGGGCCGAATGAGCCTGCTGGCTTGAATCGGCGCCCCCATATGGTGAAGACGTTCATGCCCACAATGACGATTATGTTGAAGATCGCGGATAGATTTTCATACATATCTTTGATGTGATGGAATGGCTGCAAGGATAACAGGCCCCTTGCGCCTTTTTGGCGATAGAACTCGAGCAGATGACCCAGACTATCTGGAGTGGTGAAGTGTGTGTCGGCATCGAGGAAAAGCAGCCATTCTCCTTTTGAATGCTGCACACCGTGCCAACATGCTGCTGATTTCCCGGCACCCTCCTGCGTCGCTTCATTACACAGCACGGTGGCCCCGAAAGATTGCGAGATGGACATTGTATCGTCCATAGAGTCATCATCGACGACCAGCACTTCAAATGCTTTGAAATTCTGATGCTGCAAGGATTCTAATAGGGCGGGGATCCTTTCCGCTTCATTCCTTGCCGGAATGATGATGGATACAAAAGGCATGTTGGCATGCCTCCCTTGGCTGTGAGGAAGTGGCAGCTGCCAAAACATGAGGATCCCCACCAGAATTGTGAGTAGCCCCAATATGATACTGACCATCATAAATTGTTCCCTCTCTTCATTCAGTGATCATTCGTGGTTCATATTTCATCTGTCATCCTGCATGAGTGCGTCTGTCGCAATCTTTGCAGACATCAGTACAATCGGCACGCCTGCACCTGGGTGCGTGCTGCTGCCTATGAAGTACAAATTGTCACAGCTCGGCGACTTGCTTTGCGGGCGTTTATGGATACTTTGTGAAAGGGTAGGCTGGAGCCCGAAAGCAGCCCCATTATACGCATTGAATCTGGATGCGAATTCATGTGGTGTGAAATGGGTTTCGGTGACGATTTCCTGCTCAATGTTCTCGAAGCCCTTTATTTTCTTCAGAGTATCCAGGATATATGTGCGGTAGTAATCAATCGTTTCATCATTCCACTCATAGTCTGCTGTGGCGACATCCGATACCGGCATCAGTATATACAGTCCATCTTTGCCTTCCGGTGCAAGCGTGGGGTCGAGTTTCGATGCAATATAGACATAGAATGATGCATGTTCGAGCTTCTTGCCATCAAAAATATCCTGCATGTTCTTCTCAAGCTTTTCATTGAAGATGAAGTTATGGACATGCTCGACGTCTTCGTACTTCCGGTCCATTCCCAAATACAGCAGGAAGCCGGAACAGGAGTATTTCATACCCTCAATCTTCTTGTCTGTGAATTTCCCCTTGGCCTTAGGTGCTTTCACCAGATGCTTCATCGCATACGGAAAATCTGCGTTGCAGACGACAAAATCCGCTTCGACCTTCCTATCATCTATAATGATGCCATCTGCCTTATTGTTGTCGATGGTTATTTCCTGCACCGCGCTTCCGTAGTGCACCACACCGCCAAGTTCTTCAAAAAGCCTTTCCATGGACGATGCCATCGTATACATGCCGCCTTTAATGAACCATATCCCATATAAAAATTGAATCATTGGGATCATCGAATAGAAAGAGGGGCCATTAAATGGGGACACTCCGATATACAATGTCTGGAAACCGAAGATCTGTTTTAGGCGTTCACTTTCAATATACCTTCCGATGAAATTATCAGCAGTGCCGACCAGTTTCACCTTTGGTGCTTTTTTAATCATGGAAAGGTTATAGACATCCTTTCTGTTATAGAAAGGTCGATTAAGGATGTTTTCCATGGCAAAAGTATAGCCTTTATATATATCACTCATATAGTGAAGGAAGCCTTCGACATCCGCTTCATTGATGGCATTGATGGTTTTGGTCAATGCAGTCAGATCGGATGAGATGTCTATCGGTTCATCGGGCTTATCGCTGAAGTAGACCCGATACATGGGATCCAATTTCTCCATAGGGATATAGTCATCAGGGTCACGTCCGCACAGCTCGAACACTTCCCGGTATAATTCCGGCATCATGACGATGCTCGGGCCGAGATCAAATTGATACCCATCCTTTTCTATGCGGTTCATTTTTCCGCCCGGAGTGGATGCCTTCTCATGGATTTCCACCTGATAGCCGGCGTACTGCAGTCTGATGGCGCTTGCCAGTCCGGCAACCCCGGCCCCGATGACGATCACTTTTTTACTCATGGTTATTCCCCGTTCCTAAAGCATATTCAATCCTGTTTATATTGTAATGCGCTGTGTACAGTGTTTTGGTATGTAGGCCGACAGTTGAAGCTGTCTGTTTATGACAACATCTTTTCAATGCGGCCGCGGTTGTACCGCTGGGTGATGATGAAGGGGAGGTTGAAGACGACTGCATAGACGATCATCAGAAAACCTGCCAGAGGCGGATTCCATAAAAAGAACAGTGGAGCGGGTAGAATGGATGCCCAGTGCGTCAGCTCGGCCCGCTTCGTCTCTTCGGCAAAAGTCTTAAGCTCTGATCGATTCACCCCGTGCAACGTCTTTTTCTGATACCCTTTTTTAAATAGGGAAGCGCCGTCGATCAATCTGCCTTTCCATGATTTCACGCGGAATAGGCGATGCCAAAGATTTCCTGAATCTTCCCATCGATAGATGCGCGACCAGAAAGCATTGTTCTGAAAAGAAGCAAGCGGCAGTTTGAAGCACAAGACTGAAATGATCATATGGAAAAAGAACCATGCGATTATATCAAGGATGATGGTCCAAAATAGGGGGAGCGAGATCATTTGCATGGCTTGGCCTCCTAATCGCTTTTATTATTCGAAACAGGCTTCTGTACCCCTGCCTTTAACACTAGGGTGATTCCAGGGGAGTTGGGCATCACTCTTCCTCTGAATCCCTTTTGACAATCTTATCGGCAACATGCTGACCACTCAGCGTCACCATCGGCATACCGCCGCCTGGATTGACCGTGCCGCCGACAAAGTAGAGGTTATTATAGTGGGGGCTTTGCTTCGGGTGTTTGAACCCTTTATTCTTTTTACGGTCCGATAGGGTGCCGTAGATCGCCCCGCGGTCTGATCCATATGCGCGCTCGATGTCTTCTGGTGTCCATATATCTTTTGTGACAATGTTCTGCCGAAGGTCCTGAAGGCCCATCCTTTCAAGCTTGATCAAGGTTTGTTCCGCAAACCGCTCATAGTCTTCAGCGGTAAAAGGTTCATCCTGGATATATGGGATGTGGGGGAGGACCTTCAAGTTTTCATGGCCTGGCGGGGCCTGGTTTGGATCGGTCTTATTGACGTTGACGAGATAGATGACGGGGTCATCCGGCAGTTCATGGCGTTGGAATATCTTGTTCATCTGTTTCTTCATATCTTCTGCAAAGAAGAAGTTATGATGCGCAAGCTGAGGATAGCTTTTCTTTACCCCCAGATGCATGATGAGTCCGGAGCTGGCCGGTTCGAATTTCTTTTTTATCTTCTCGACATAATCCTTGTTCCCCCCGATCAGCTTTTCGTAGGTCGGGATGACTTCCATATTCGAGACGTAGTAGTCTGCCTGCAAGTCTGTGCCGTCTTCCAAAGCAGCGCCGATGATTTTGCCATCTTCATAGTGGAGGGCCGTAATCTGCTGGCCGGTATGGAATGTCACGCCGACCTCTTCGGCGAGCTGCACAAGCCCTTTGGCAAGATTACCCAGACCGCCCGGCACATACCACACGCCCTGGTCATGCTGCATATATATCATCATGTTCAATACAGCAGGCGCATCGTAGGGGGAGGACCCGACATATTTGATGAAATAGGACAGCATATCCTTC
This sequence comes from Salinicoccus jeotgali, assembly GCF_055379195.1. NCBI lineage: Bacteria > Bacillati > Bacillota > Bacilli > Caryophanales > Staphylococcaceae > Salinicoccus > Salinicoccus jeotgali. Next base: position 1,093,862 of record NZ_AP043830.1, read on the forward strand.
AATTGGTCATTGCTGATCCGCCTGTCGATGCCCTGATAGATCGTCGAGAATAGATCGAAGCCCTTCAAAGTGCTGATCAACCCCTGGTACTCCATGATGTCCTTCTTATCATCGACCCCTTTGAAGTAGCTGTTCTCGGTCGTATGGTAAAGCTTCTTGGAATACGCAAGCAGATCTTCATACTGTTTAATATCCTTATCACTCAATGATGGATTCTGCTCGCGCATATCTTTTAGATCCTCATACAGATCGATGACATTGCCATCCGGGAAGAAGGAGCGCCACTGGTGGTCGAGCTTAATGGTCGGCACGTAATCTGCCATCCTTTTCTCGCTATTAGTAAATAGCGTTTCAAATACTTTCGGCATGGTCAGAATGGAGGGACCAAGATCAAACCCGAAGCCATCCTGCTCCAGACGATTCACCTTCCCGCCCAAGTGGTCATTCTTTTCATATAGAGATACCTTGTATCCTTTTTGGGCCAGGGAAATCGCTGCAGACAGGCCGCCGAGCCCGCCGCCGATTATCAATACGCTTTTTTGTGGCATTCGACACATCTCCTTATATAGAAACGATTAGTTACACTGTATTACGCATCTTACGTTTACAGCAATGATATCACAGTGATTGAGTGTACAGAATTATTATAATTATCTAGATGATTTTAAATATCTATCTTAATTTATATACCGTAACCGTAGAAAATTGATGGAATTGATCATCCAAAATGGTATAAAAAGACGATTCATGCAGTCGTTCACATGAATCGTCCATTTGTCATTTCCGGTTGATTATTATTTGCCGCCGTCGAAACTACGTTTGGCGAGCTCCCGTTCATAGATGAAGAGGGCATTGTTGTCGTCTTTGATGCGCTCGATATAGTCGATATGGCGCTCGAATGTGGCTTCTTCCTCAACCTGTTCATCGAGGAACCATCTGACGAAGGACAGTGTCGCATATTCTTTTTCTTCAGTCGCGATATCAGAAATAGTGTAGAAGGATTCCGTCACTTCCCTCTCTTGTGCCAATCCTGCCTTGAAGGTGTCGATGATAGAATCATAATTCACTTTTGGAGCAGGAATCTCTTTAAATGTGGCGTGCACGCTGCGATCATTTAAATAATTATAGAGCTTCATGGCATGGAAGCGTTCCTCTTCCGCCTGCTGAATATAAAAGTTCGCAAAACCATCATAACTTCTATGCTCGCAATAAGCGGCCATAGCCATATACTCGTGAGCTGCCGCAAATTCATTATTCATCTGATCATTCAATTTTTCTGTAAGTTTTTCCGATAACATACTATAAACACTCCCTTTAGACGATTTAGTTATATTTACCCTCTTCTGATCAAATATATCATTTTTAAGAACAAAAATTTAATGTCGTCCCTTTATCCCTTCAGCAATAGAGGGAGGACTTCCAGCAATCAGTTAAATCGAAAAAATCACTGAAAAACAGAATTTCTTGTGATATCATTTAATTTGTCAATTATTTGAATTCCGAATAATATTTTAAACGAATGAAAGGAGTGTAATGTATGCCGGAATCTACAGTGGCCATTACGGAGCTGAATAAAAAGATCGGACGTAAAACCATCATTAAAGACCTTGATTTTACCGTGCGTCCGGGAGAAGTATTTGGCTTCATTGGACCCAATGGAGCAGGCAAGACGACGACCATCCGAATGATGGTTGGGCTCATGGGCATCACAAGCGGGGATGTGATCATCCAAGGCAACAGCATCAAAAAGAACTACAAGCAAGCAATCAGTGAGGTCGGTGCCATCGTCGAAAACCCTGAAATGTACCCGTTCATGACCGGTTGGCAGAACTTGAAGCACTTTGCCCGCATGTCACAAGGTGTGACACAGGAACGCATCAATGAAGTGATCCGTCTCGTGGGCCTTGAAAATGCGATCAAAACGAAAGTGGCGAAGTATTCTTTAGGGATGCGCCAGCGTCTCGGCATCGCCCAGGCTCTGCTGCATAACCCATCGGTCCTCATATTGGATGAGCCGACGAACGGCCTTGACCCCTCAGGCATAAGGGAAATACGCAGATACATACGTAAGCTGGCGGTTGAGGACGGTGTTTCTGTCATCGTCTCGAGCCATCTATTGAGCGAAATCGATCTGATGTGCGACCGCATCGGGGTCATTAAAAATGGTGAAATCATCGCCATCAAGGACTTGAACGAAGTAGATGAAACAAAGGTGCATACCGTCAAACTCACCCTCGAGCCAAAGGAGCAGGCGATCGAACTGCTCAAGCTTGAAGAGACAATTAAAATAGTGGATACGACCGATCAGATTCAAGTTGAAATGAACCAGTCCGACATCCCGCAACTGATCACAAAACTGGTGGCCGAAGACATCGCCGTTTATGGTGTGGATGCGGCCAAATCAACATTGGAAGAACGATTCCTCGAGATGATTGGAGAGAATGTCATTGAATAGAATAATGAGCCTGATCAGAAACGAACTGTCGAAAATCTACATCATGAAATCAACTTGGATTATGTACGCCTTCCTGTTGGCAGCGGTCGTCTTCAGCCTGGTGATGAACACCGTCACCGATTCGGTTGACACTGAAACGTCCTATTCGGACGACTGGAAGACCGAGCTCGAGGAAGAGAACGAGACGCTGATGCAGGAGATCGAAGATGAAAAGGAAGAAGATCCGTTCATTGAACAGAGAAATATGCAGCAGATAGAGGAGAACACCTACAGAATCGATAATGATGTGCGGCCTTCCGGCTATCATGCCGGCAATTTCGTTTTGGATAATCTATTCGGCTCTTCGCTGATCAACCTGTTCACCATCATTGTTGCAGGAGGGATTGTGGCCAATGAGTTCAGATGGGGCACCATCAAGCAACTGCTGATCCGCCCGATCCCGAGAGCGACGATCTTGTTGTCGAAATATATAGCTGTATTGTTGTTTGCGTTGTTGACCATGTTGAGCCTGCTCGTGATGACTTTTATCATCGGTGCAATCATGTACGGATTGCCATCAGCTGGTCCGGAAACGTTAGTGAACCGACCTGAAGGCCTGTCCCATAACGGCGTGATGTCCGAAATAATGCTCCAATACGGATTTAAGCTGATAAACATAATCGTGCTCGCAACGTTTGCATTTATGATATCGAGCATATTCAGGAGCAGTGCCCTGGCGATCGGCATTTCGATGTTCCTGATGTTCGCCGGCACGACGGCTTCAGTGGCCATGTCCCAGTACGCCTGGTCTAAATTCGTACTGTTTGCCAACACCGACCTGGCGGTCTACTTCAACAGCATGGGGCCGATAAGGGAAGAGATGACCATAGGGTTCTCAGTTGCGGTCATTGCCGTCTATATGCTCATCTTCATCGTTGCGGCGTGGAGTGTCTTCACTAAACGCGACGTCACATAACCACTAGGAACACGTAACGAGATAAATCCCGTCACATGTTTAATTGCATATGCCACAAAGAAAGGACACCTGCTATTCAGCAGGTGTCCTTTAATGGTTATAGATCTTTCAGCAGCTCATGAGCCGCTTCATTTTTGCGTGGCGCCCTTTTGAAGAGATATTCGCCATTACGTACAGAACAGAGTACTTCCGCTCTCTCACGGATGGCTTCGTATGCGTCTTGTGCATCGAGTACGATGAAGTTGGCCGGATTCCCCACTTCCAACCCGTACGCTTCAATGTTCATGACTTTCGCGCCATTATAGGTGATGAGATCGAACGCTTTGTTGATCTCATCGATGTGGGTGTAGTGGGCGAGATGGATGCCGTTATCGAGTATATTCATCATGTTTCCGTTGCCGAGCGGATACCAGTAGTCGGCTATGGAGTCTTGTGCGAACGCGACCGTGTTGCCGTTTTCCAGGAGCTCTTTGACGCGCGTCAGTCCCCGACGCTTCGGATAGGAATCCGCGCGTCCCTGGAGGTGGGCATTCTCTGTGGGACATGAGATGAAATTGATCTGGGACGCCTTGAACAGTCCCATCATCTTCGATGCATAGGAGCCATCGACCGAGCCGAAGCTGCATGTGTGGCTCGCCGTCGTTTTCGGGCCGTAGTCCTGTTCCATGGCGAGTGCATTCAGCACTTCCAGGAAGCGGCTGTTGGGATCATCGTTTTCGTCACAGTGGATATCTATCATGACGTCGTATTTGACCGCCAAGTCCACAATGCGCCTCAATGATTCGACGCCGTATTCATAGGATATTTCAAAGTGGGGGATGCCACCGACGACATCAGCGCCCATGGTCAATGCTTTCTCAACCAGCTGTTCTGCGCCTTCGTACCGGAAGAACCCTTCCTGTGGAAACGCGACGAGCTGGAGCGTGACAACATCCCTCAGCTCTTCTTTGAGCTTCAGCAGTGCCTTCATGCCGGTGAGGTTGGGGTCGGTCACGTCGACATGCGTCCGGATGTATTGTACACCGTGGTTCATTTCTTTACGGATGCCCTCTAATGCACGTTCGCGTACCATTTCCTCGGTCAATGACTTCTTGTTGTCGCTCCATCTCTGTATCCCTTCGAACAGGGTGCCTGAGCGGTTTGCGTTGCCTTCGCCCAATCCGGAAAAAATATAATCCAGATGGAGGTGTGGGTCGACGTAGGGTGGCAGTACCAATTTCCCTTCAAGATCAGTAACGGTGTCGACTTCTCCAACATCCGGCGCGATTGATTTGAACTTCCCGTCGTCGACCAGAATTTGCTGGGGCCCTTCTGTTCCATAAATGTTGGCGTTGATGAATTTCTTCATTGCGATTTACCTCGTTTCTGTTATTGCTTGATTCAATTTTATTATATTTATCCGATAACCATATTAATTATCGATCAATACCCAACTTCTACGACCGCATTGACGATATACATCAGATCATTTTTATCATTCTGGTCTTCCAGATAGATGCCGCTTGAAGTGGCAAGACCGCCGTCAAGCAGTTCAACTGTAACCGTACCGTACGGAATCATACCTTTGACCGCTTCAACATCCAGGCGATCATGATCCATCGGCAGACCAAGCTTCACATTCACCTTCATGTTGGAGAGGTTGTTCTCAGGCAGTATGTTTCTGATGCCCGGCATCGAATTATAATGTAGGGCATTCTCCACAGCCCTACGGGCCGCCACATTTATATCCTGGCCATGCACGTCGGTGCCGGTGCCTGTTTCGATGAAAACAAGTTGTTTCATAATCAACACTCCCTGTATCATTTTTTGTATCCACCATTACTATACCGTTTATGGTGGCGTAGGAACAAATTTTTCGGGCAATTAAAAGCTGTACACCTGTAAGTTATAATTTGACTGAATATTCAGAAGGGTATAAGATGGATATATGTTCCATATTTTGGACTTATGTAAAGCGGATAAAGCCATTCGGCTTATCATATAAAAACCTTGGAAAGGAGATGAAATTTAAGCACCTTGTCGCTCTTGCATTAAGCTGTTCAACAAAACATATTACGCAGTGCTTGTGCACTGTCAGGAGGGGTATCATGCAAGGAAACCGTGGTGTAGTCTATACAGGTAATGGTAAAGTTGAAGTTCAGGATATCAGTTATCCCGATCTCGTATTGAGGGATGGGCCGGGTGTGCCGAAGGAAAACGTCGGCAGGAAATGTGAACACGGCGTCATCCTGAAAGTCATTACAACAAACATATGCGGCAGTGACCAACATATGGTAAGGGGACGGACCACTGCACCGGAAGGAATGGTGCTCGGTCATGAAATACTGGGAGAAGTGATTGAGGTCGGCCGTGATGTCGAATTCGTCAAGAAGGGCGATATCGCATCTGTACCGTTCAACATAGCGTGCGGCCGTTGTGTAATGTGCCGTGAACAGAAGACGCATATCTGCCTGAATACAAACCCTGAACGGCCAGGCGCCGCATATGGGTATGTCGACATGGGTGGGTGGGTCGGTGGCCAATCCGAATACGTGATGGTGCCATATGCCGACTTCCAGCTGCTCGTCTTCCCGGATAGGGAAGTCGCAATGGAGAAGGTGCTGGATCTGACGATGCTGTCGGATATATTCCCGACAGGCTATCATGGTGCATACTCTGCAGGCGTCAGGACAGGCTCGACCGTCTACATCGCCGGTGCTGGCCCTGTCGGCCTGGCAGCAGCCCATTCAGCGCAACTGCTCGGAGCATCTAGGGTAATTGTCGGTGATCTGCAGGACGATCGCCTCAAACAGGCGGAGAGCTTCGGCTGTGAGACAATCAACGTTTCTAAGCATGACCGTTTGGGCGAACAGATCGAAAATATCCTCGGCACCGATCAAGTCGACTCTGCTGTGGATGCGGTCGGATTCGAAGCTTATGGCCAGGAAGGTGAAGACAAACCAGCAGCGGTATTAAACAGTATAATGGACGTCACCTCTGCCGGTGGCAGCCTTGGCATTCCAGGGTTGTATGTTACAGAAGACCCAGGTGCAAAGGATAAAGATGCACAGCAGGGAAGCCTAAAGGTCCGTTTCGGTCTGGGTTGGGCGAAGGCACATACATTCGTCACCGGACAGACGCCTGCAATGAAATACAACCGCGATCTGATGAAGGCGATACTATCAGGCCGAGCGGAAATCGCGAAAGCCGTTAATGCGACTGTCATCAGCCTTGATGAAGCACCAGGCGGTTATGAGGACTTCGACAAAGGAGCGGCTAAGAAGTTCGTCATCGACCCACATGGCGCACTCAAATAAATAGGCCACTCAATTTAAAAAAACCTGGATGAAGTAATCCCTTCATCCAGGTTTTTCTGCGTCTTCCGGCAAACGTGGAAACGTTTGAAGTCGTTATTCGATGATTTTTTTAAGGAACTGCTTGTCTTCAAGCTCAAGGAAGTCCACACCGAATAACACAAGAATGGAAATTCCAGCCGTCCACAAGATGACGCTCGCCGTCACCCACCAGAATGTCGCTTTCCTGCTGCCTCCGAGAATGACTGCCATCAGGGCAGTGAAGTGGCTGCCGACGAAGAAGGGGCCGATGAACGCCAGACCCGGCAGACCATATTTATGCCAGATCTTCTCGGCACGCTGTGATTTACCTGAGCCATTTTTGCCTTTCGCTTCCCGTCGCCTCAAGTACCAATTTTTAACCCGGTCGATTACTACGACGAGCAGCAGCAATGTGACCAGATTGCCGATGATGCCGATGAGCAGGGTCATCGGGAAGTTCATGCCGCTCAGTATGCCAAGCGGTACGATGACGAATGATTCGAACAGTGGCACTGCAGAGAGCACAAAGACGAAAAAGTAGGCGATAAGTAGAGATGAATTCATGACTTTCCTCCAAACCATGCAGCATTATAGAGACAGCATCGATGTTTTATATTTCTCCAATCATACACGAATGCGGGTATCCCATCAAAGGAAGCACACTTTCTGGCATGCTTATCAACTCCTATAAAAGGGAATAAACTACTATCATTCAGGTGAGGAGGATTAAGATGGCAGTGGATATCAAAAAAGGTGAAAATATGCTGTTTGTCGGGGAGGATGAGCTCGATCCCCAGGCTAAAATGGTTTTCGAAACGGACGCAGAAGGGGACTATGTCGTGACACATACAGAAGTGTCAAGCGACATGGACGGGGAAGGCATCGGCACACAGCTTGTAGAAACCATGGCTGATTTGGCGGCTCAGGAGAAACGCAAGATTACACCGCGCTGCTCCTTTACAAGGAGTGTCATGGAGAATGATGATAAGATGAGAAAAATGATTAAAGATTAAAATGCACGCCGGGGATGAATATTCCCCGGCATTTTATGTATAATGGATGGCAGTGAAAAAATGAAAGGATGAAGGATAGTGGCAAAAAGTGTCGTACTCGCCGAAAAACCATCCGTAGCGCGGGATATAGCGAAAGTGTTGAACTGTCATAAAAAAGGCAATGGATTTTTAGAGGGGGATAAATATATTGTAACGTGGGCGCTCGGTCATCTTGTGACACTGGCCGACCCTGAAAGCTACGATCAGAAATACAAGACATGGAACCTCGATGACCTCCCGATGCTCCCGGATCCGCTCAAGTTGACTGTCATCAAGAAAGCGGGCAGGCAATTCAATGCTGTAAAGTCACAGCTGATACGTAAAGATATAGATAAAATCATCATCGCAACGGATGTTGACGTATCTCTATAAAAATTTATGTACAGTACCTCAAATATTATCCACCTTATAATGTTACTAGGTATACAATAGTATTTTATTAGCTGTACATAAAGGAAACATGCACATAAATCTATATATTTTTATTATTTATGTGCACTTTTCTTATTTTAATAGATTTAAATAGATTTAAAAACTATCTAGTACTCATCTCTCTAACATTAATTCGGGTAGTCTGAAATCCAGCTTTGTCAAATTTATATCGTGTATAAAGTGAAACTTGGTCACTATGTGTAGATAATATAACTTGATAGTTTTTAAAGTCATTTTTGAGTAATTCTATAAAAGATACCATATTCATTTCATCCATAGTTTGAACAGGGTCATCGATTAAGAGTGTTTTGATTCCATTATGATTATAAACTTTATTTAAAGATAATGTTAGAGCCAAAATAGTGGCAGATAATTGACCAGAACTAAAAGTATGCACTATATCATGATCAGTACCTTCTGGAGGAACAAACCTAAGAGTATTAATTTTTGACTCATTTTGTCTATTATCATAGAGAAATACACCTATACCACGTTGATAGTGCTGAAGGATTTTACCAGTATATATGAAGAAGGGTACTTCTATTTCTGATATCATTTCTGAATTATGAAGGTTTATTTGTTTATTATATACATCTAAGGATCTTTTAATAGATTCATACGCTTCTTTGAGTTTGTTATGTTTCTCAATCAACTTAGTGTACTCCTGATATTTTTGGTTAGATTGTAAAAAATATAAATAATTAATATAAGCTTTCTTTTGTTCAAATTTTGAGGTTTGAATCTTGTCGATTAAAGAATCATCTTTCTTAAATGTATTTATATATAGATCTTTCGATTCTTCAAATATTGTGGAATCAAATGAGTTATTATCATTCAGTTTTTCTTTAAGTCTATTTTTCAAAACGTTAGCTTTCTGTGAGAGGTCATCAAAATTATCCAGCTGTTTATATACTAAATCGTTGATATCGATACCTAGACTATTAAATGTTTCTGCAACTTCCTCTTTATTAAAGCCTTTATCATCGTACATTTTTAAATGTGAGTAGATTTCATCATCTATGAGTTTACTACTATACGTTTCTATATCTATTACTAAGTTGTTTATTATATCATCGTATAATGCTTTAACATGTTGTTCTGATATCTTAGACGATTCATCTAGTTGCATTTTTAGCAATTCAGTTTGATTTGATAAAACCTTGAGTAAATTGGCATGGTTCTCCCATTCTTGACCACATAAGGGACAGGTACTATTATCAATCCCATGACTTTCAACATTATGGTTTTCTATTAAAGATTCAAAACTTCTCTTAAGTCGCTCTCGTTGGTCGAGTAAATCTTTAATCATACTTGATACCTGATTAGTATGTTTGTTTAGGTTTTGTATAAGTTTTAATCTATCATCTAACTTTTCTCTTGTGACTGGCAAGTTAAAATGTTCATATAACAAATCCCAATTAATATGTTTGTTTAGAATTTCATGGCTTTTCAGTGACTTAATAATATCACTTAGATTTCTTTTTAAATAATGCTCTGCATTAATCTTTTCCATAGATTGATGGTGATGGAAAAGTGTTATGACTTGCTCAATTTTATAATCACTATAGATTAATTCATTAATGTGATTATTCATTAAAAGTTGCTTAAAAGAAGTGAAATTACTGATAAGGTACTTTAAAGTATTAATTCTATTAAAGTAAGTCTCTTTTAGCTGAATGTTTAAATTGTTAATTACACGATTATCCCAGGACTCTTTTTGATTTACTTCATCTGGCAAAAGTTTGAAGTATTCAATTTTTTCTGCTTCTGGATTTTCACTTGGTAGATTTGTATCTCCTTCATAATCCTGTATTCTTTTAAATAGATTTCGAAGATTTTTCGACATTATATTCTTTGCTTTTTCTAATTTATTGCGTTCATTTATTTCTTTTTCTATATTAAATAAAGAACTTATTATTGCCATTCTCTCTGTTTCTGAACGCTTGAGAAAATGAGAACTATCTTCTTGTTCTATGTAATTATAGAGTCCATAAGTATTTTCAAAGTCGTTTAGGTCGATGATTTCTTTGAAAGATTCTTTTTTATTTTGGTTAGATAAATCATCTTCAATGTCATCCAATAAGTGAATTGTACTTTTAAAAAATTCAGGTCTATTCTCTTTTTTTCGATTTGATAAATGATCTATTTTGCGGCCAATAGTTACCTCGTAATTATTTTCAGCATCATCAAGTGTTACTTTTAAAATTATGGGTTGGTTTTGATCTTTAGCATATAAATAATCCTCATAACCTATATTCCCATCTGTGATTTTTGTTTGTACTGTCCTGCGTATTTGGCCAGTCAATACTAGCTCTATTGCGTCAAAAATTGAGGTTTTTCCAAAACCATTTGGCCCATCTAATATTGTAAGGTCTTTATTTTTTAAATCAATATACCAAGAGTCAATTCCTTTAAAATTTTCAATAATAAGTTCTTTAATTTTATAATTCACCATTTTCCACCTCTAAGCTTTTTAATATTTCGTCCCAACTGATACCTTCTAATGGCATATCTAAAATATTCTGTATAATATTTTTATCTATTGGTGAAATCTCTGTATCTATTTCTTCAGATAAATTAGGTAATGATTTATCATCAATATCAAGTGTTATGAATGGGAGTTTTATAATTAGTTTAGAAACAATATCATATGTCTTAGCTTCATCTGTTGATAGACTTGAACTGTCTTTTTTGAAAGCAGAGAAGAAATCTTTATCATTTATTACAGAATTAATAAATTCAATAATACTACGGCCAAGAGTTGATTCAAGAACTAATGGTTCTGATTGACCTTTAACAAAAGGCAGTACATATTTTTTGAATTTAAAAGGATCTTCTTCATACTTATAAACTAGTTTTTGAAAATCATCACTATACTGAGAAGTAGGTCTCTCCACCAATAATAACAAGGATAAATTTTTATCAATCCCGGGTATTTCATAAGCATTGAGTATATCTTCGAAAAAGTCGGAAATTATTCCATCAATATCTTCTGTTTTCAATTGATCTTCGGTAAGTTCAACAACTAAATAAAAATCAAAGAAATTTTCATCATGCCGAGTGGCAAATAAATATTCGAGACCATGTGTTTTTATTCCTAAATTTTCTATAATATTAAAATTACTTTCACTGAAAATAGATTTTATGATACTAATCATCCAAATACTCCTTTTTGAAAGTATTTATACTTATAAATTTTATATTTTTGGGATCTGTAATACTATCGCGGTTGTCATGGTCGGTAACTATATTTGAGTTAGTATCTGATTGTATCTTAGTAATGGAACCTTCGAACTCATTATCTATATCTTTATTAATATAGCCGTCAATATCGTATAGTAAAGAAAACATATCATCGTCTGTTTTTAAATTCTTTATGATACTTTCACCTCTATTTTTATAAGCACTAGGGCCACTTCCTTGAAGAGTAGAAAGGCTGAAAAATAAATGTTTTGAGTGGATGTTGTATGAAGTTTTTGGTTCTTCTGGCAGATTAATAACTTCAGCAAGTTCAATTATTGCGTGTAAAAAAATCTCACGTACTGCTGAAGGCTCCATTAAATTTCTGAGTTCTGAGAGAGTTGCCTTTTCTTTATGTTGAAGCGAGATGTGGGGTGCTAACTTTCTACATAATAAAAAAAAGTTTTCTGCGTTGAAAATTTTCAGTTGGTCTAAATGAAATTTCAATAATTCGCTAGGCTCATCCTCAAGTTCATAATCAATATAATATGTATAATATTGATCTATAATATCACTTAACAATAGGCTGGAAATAGTTTTTGGAGTTATATCAAATACACTTTTATTATTTAATATCTGAGTAAATTGTGTAAAGTCTATTAAAATTTTCCCTTCAGGGTTTTCTTTCTGGTGTTGTGACATGACTACTTCATCGATTAAGTTAATAAAGTTAGAGTACATAAACTCTCTGTTTTCCTCATTTTGAAATTGTGTGGAGTTTAAATTATCACTCTGATTAGAGTAATAAGTCTGGATTTCAATTAAAATCATATCTTTGATATCTTTGAATTTTATAGCACGTTCAAATTGAATATCTCCTTGATGAGGGAATATGCCCCCGTCTGTTGAAACTTTGAACTTTTTAAAAAGTTGATCAAATGTGTTTTCTTCAATAATTAAATCTTTGTAATCACTAAGGGACTTCTTTTTGTTACTGACATCGAAATCTTTAATTCCTGAGTATATTTCACCTTGGTCAAAGTCTTTTAGTTTTGAAGCAGTATGTAAGTTAACCTCTTTTATATTATTGTCATTTGCAAGTTTTCCCAGTAAGTCTATAATAGCAGCTTTATAACCACCAATTGTCTTCATTTCAGGTTTTGCTTTTACCTGATGAAGAGAAATATAGTTGTTACTCTCTAAGATTGAGAAATCTTCTAAGTGTTCAATCTCTAATTTTAATCTATTAATCTTATGAGCGTTTTGTCCTTGTATACAGAAGTTTATGTATTTTAAAGTTGTGTAAATCGCGACCTTTCCTTGGTATGTATAACCATTCCAACTAGAGGATGCATCGTGAGTAGTTTGGTTAACTATACTGTCTTTATTCGCATCAGATCCAGAACTTTTCATCTCATCTGCCATCTAATCCCTCCTATTTCTGAAAGAATTTCCATAAACAAATATCTTAATATTATAATCCCGTAGTTATTGAAAAATGCATTTTGACACGTTACTTAACAGTATAACTTAAAAAATGAATAAAAAACCCTCTGTTAGAGGATTTCTTATTCTTTGAGCTTGGATAATACCTCCGCAAAAGGGTTGTTTACAAATTCATTATCTTGATTATTAATATATTTATTAATATCCTTCTTAGATACCTTAGACTTCTGGTGTTTTTTTCGCCTTTTTTCAAAAGTAGATAGTTTCTCCCGGTGTCCACAAACACATGTAAATGTTTGTCCATCACCTTCACCATAGAGTTTTAATCGTTTTTTACAGTTAGGGCATCTGGCATTAGTGTTTTTATAGACGTTCTTTTTATGATTACATGATTGGTTTTTACACCTTAAAAATTTGCCCTGTCTATTTTCTATTTCTAGCATAAAATCATCACATTTAGGGCATTTAGTTCCAGTGATATTATCGTGTTTAAAAGTTTCATCCATGTTCTTAATCTGTTGAACAATATCTTTAGTATATGACTTTATTTCAGAAATGAATTGATTTTTTTCCAACTCTCCATTTTCGATTTTGAGCAGTTTATCTTCCCATTCTGCCGTTAAAGATGCGGAACGAAGATCTTCAGGGGCAAGATCCAGCAGTTGTTTCCCAGTCTTAGTTAGGTGTAGATATTTCCCTCTTTGTTCTATATACCGACCATTTATAAGCTTTTCTATTACATCAGCACGTGTTGCTACAGTACCAATTCCTCCAACAGCTTTAAGTGTCTTTGTCATTTTTTGATCAGTTTCTTCCATGTATCTAGCTGGATTTTCCATCGCTTTTAATAGTGACCCTTCTGTATGTCGTTCAGGAGGTGACATACTTCCTTCTTTAAGAAGAAGCTGACCTTTAATATGTTGCCCTTGTTTAAGGTTGCTACCTTTGTTACTTTGTTTCTCTCCGTAAATCTCTTTCCAACCTAGTTTTGTAGTTAGGTTTTCTTTAGCGACTAGTGTTTCTCCGCTTACTTCTGCTATTATTTTTATTTGTTCATATTCAAAAGGCTCGCTAAGTACTGCCAAAAATCTCTTTATTACTAAATCATATATTTTTCTTTCATTGGTATCCAATGCATCAATAAAAACAGCCTCTTCTGTTGGAATGATTGCGTGATGATCACTAACAGCTTTATCGTTTACTACTGATTTTGGTAAGTGAAAAGTTTTATGAACCAACTTACTAGCGTATTTGTTATATTCACTAACACTGCACGCTTTAATTCGGTCTTTAAGTGTCGGTACAATATCTGATGAAATTACTCGAGAGTCAGTTCTTGGATATGTTAAAACCTTATGTCTCTCATAGAGTTGCTGCATTATGCGTAACGTCTGTTTCCCGGAAAATCCGTAGATTTTATTAGCATCTCTTTGTAGCTCAGTTAAATCATATAGCTGTGGTGCAAATTTTTTCTTCTGACTCTTTTCAATAGAATTTATAATTGCTGTATGGTTATTCATTTTATTATAAAGATTGTCTGCTTGTTCCTTATTAAAAATTCTGGAATTATTTTTATCATCATTCCAGAGAAAATTTATGCCATTGTTAGACTTAAAAGTAACTTCATTATATTTTCTTGGGGTGAAGTTTTTTATTTCTTCTTCACGTTGAGCTATTATACCTACAGTTGGTGTTTGCACTCGTCCTGCAGATAATTGAGCATTAAACTTTGTAGTAAGGGCTCTTGTTGCATTTAAGCCAACGTACCAATCTGCTTCAGATCGTGCTACAGCTGCATGGTATAAGTTTTCATACTGTTTACCATCTTTTAAGTTTTTGAAGCCTTCTTGAATTGCTTTATCAGTCACTGATGAGATCCACAGTCGTTTAATTGGCTTATTTATATTAGCTTTATCTATTATCCATCTCGCAACCAATTCTCCTTCTCTTGCGCTATCGGTTGCTATAACGACCTCATTTATATCTGAACGGTTCATTTGCCTCTTTATTGAATTGAACTGTTTATTGGTTTTTTCTTACGATTAGTCAATAGATTACAAGCATATATTCCATATTTTTCATCCCTATCCAGCGGGGCGCCCCGCTGGATAGGGATGTCGGCATGCCAAATAGGCCCTGCTTTTTCAGTTTTTTCGGAGCAGGGGCTGTGGTATACTTGAGTTACGAATTGACGCAGTGGTGGGTGGCCACAGCGTAATCATATCGCTGTCCAACGGTGACAAGATGGAAGAGGCACTTCAAAAACTTGTTCACACAGGCGATGCAGGCAACCTTATGGTGTTTACCATGGGGTTGCTTTTTTAGTTTCCGATAGTAGTCCACCAGATGGTTATCCGCGTGCCTCTGGTTCCGGATCATATTCTCGATCATGTAGTACAGGATTTTCCTTAGATGCTTATTGCCGCGCCGATTGATCTTATCCTTGTACAGAAGGGTGCCGGATTGATGGCGGCGGATGTCGATGCCGGTATAGGCATTCAGCTGATTGGCCGTGTCGAACCGGCGGATGTCTCCGGCTTCAGCGATGATACGGACCGCTGTAATGTCTGCAATCCCTGGAAAGCTCTTCAGGATATGGTATTCCGCCTGTTCCTGAGACATGGCGACCATTTGCTGGATGAGCCGGTGCTTCAGCTCCAGCAGGGTCTGACAGCGTGCAGCATAGTTTCTGAGCTGTTCAATTCGGACGTCATCTGTAGACAGTGCCGGATAGGCATCTGCGGCCGCCGACATCAGCTGATCGGCTTTCTCTTCTGCGCGTTTTCGGGACTGGCGCTTCCCGGTGCTGCCGAGGATCATATTCTTCACTTTCGTTCTGGACAGCACAGTCACCCGATCCGGATGCGGAAACAGTTGGAGGATGGAAAGATACAGGTCGGAAGTTCGGGTAAAGAGCTGCTCCAGTTCCGGGAAGGTCATCTGAACCAGGGCATGGATCCGGGTTCTCAGTCGGACAATCTCCTGCTCCAATTCAGCGTAGTGGCGGGAGAGGCTGCGCATTTCTTCGTAATACCCTTCTTGAACCTGCTTGTTGCGGGGCGGATGGGTAAAACAGGCCTGGGCGAGTTTATGGGCATCACTCCGGTCCGTCTTGTGCATCCGCATGGACAGGCTCTGCATCTTGGCCGCCAGTGGATTGAGCAGCGCATACTCGAACCCGCATGCCTGCATGAAGCGTTCCAATGCCTTTGAGTAGACCCCTGTGGCTTCAAATACAATATCAGGCAGGACGCCATCCTGTTTCCGTTGCGTCTCAATCTGGATCCGGACATTATCAAAAGCCGATCTGGTATGCGTGATATCCCCTTCAAATATACAGTGCTGCCAAGCATCATAGACGACCATGTAGCTGTGTCCCATACTGACATCAAATGCGATGACACTTTTCATTTGGTTCTCCTCCTTTGTTTTAAGCAGAAGTGACCACGTATCCTCATCGATTCCCTTTTCTCATACTCGATCTCGAAGATCCCACATACTGAACCTGATTCAGATAAGGATAGTGGAGCTGGCCCGTTTTTATTCCGGATTCTAAATCCTAAAACCTCGTCGACCTGATCTCCACTCCTACTATATGAAAATAGTACCACAGGACCTGGCCGGGTCCTGTGGTACTAATCTTAGTATGTTTTTATTATAGTCGTTCTTAAATTAGAAGGAATCATAGGTAGCTCTTCTAAGTTCCAAGTTCTATATTTAGTATCGTATGATTCTGGGTCTGCAAGAGTAACTAGATGACCAAGTGCCCAAGTTATAATATACTTGTTTCCTTCTAAATAGCCATCGCCTTTTTTATTACAATCTAGTACACGTGCAATATCTCTAGCTACAGAAGGCTTTTCAGCTATAACTACACTTTTCTTCATTACTCATTCAACGTCCTTTCAAAAATGATTGATAACAATTATATCATAGGAAATATAAGGGAGGTTTTATGAAAGTTAAAAGTCATTGATTTATTTAACAACACAATTCCAAAACGATTCTGACATTTATTGCTATTACATTGTTATGAATTAGGGTTAAGTGTATTATTGAAGTGAGTTAATTCTTACATGGTAGTACTTTAATTTAGATAAAACATTTTATAGATAGTGACATTAACTTTAATGCATAAAGAATAGAGGTAATGAGATGTCAGTTATTGAATTAGAAGATATGGTAATAGATATAGTGAACAAAGATAACCATTCAAATTTCATCTATGATTTTTTGAGTGTTTATAACATACCTAAAGCAACGATTACTAGATTAAAATCTGGAAATCAAAATTTAACTAAAAGAGATGACGAAATTCATTTAAAAAATAGATTATGGTATAAAAAAACCGATGGTAATAAAATTTTTGATGCTTTTGTTGATGTGGAAGAAGAAGTAAAGGAGCTGTCTGCAAAGCCACGATATATTATTGTGACTAATTTTGAAAACTTCCTTGCTAAAGATACTAAAACTCAAGAAGCGCTTGATATTGATTTTAAAGATCTACCACAATACTTTGAATTCTTTTTGGGATGGATGGGGATTGAAAAGATTAATTTTGATAAAGAGAATCCAGCAGACATTAAAGCTGCAGAAAGATTTGCCAGGATATACGATACTGTTAAAAGAGAGAATGAAGATATTGTAGCTAGTGAAGGCTTTGATATATTCTTTATGAGACTTTTATTCTGTATGTTCGCGGAAGATACGGATATATTTAAACGAGGAAGTTTTACAAATACCATTAAAACTTTGACAAAATCAGATGGATCAGATCTTGATTATTTTTTCCACGAACTTTTTGATATCTTGGATAAAAAAGATCGAAAAGAAGTACCAAAACATTTAGCAGATTTTCCATATGTAAATGGACAGCTATTCTCAAAAGAACATCAAAGTATAAAATTCTCTTCTAAATCAAGAAAACTAATAATTGAATGTGGAGAATTGCTTAACTGGACAAAAATAAACCCTGATATTTTTGGTTCGATGGTCCAAGCAATTGCTACTAATGAAAATCGTAGCCTGTTGGGAACCCACTATACAAGTGTACCCAATATTATGAAAGTCATAAAACCTTTATTTTTAGATGATCTATATCGAGAATTTGAACGCGCGTATGATAATGTAAAGAAACTAGATTTATTGAATGAGAGACTCGGTCAAATTAAGTTTTTTGATCCAGCTTGTGGATCAGGTAATTTTCTAATAATTACATATAAAGAACTTAGGATATTAGAGATTAAAATATTATTAAGAAAACGAGAGCTAACTGAAAATTTAATGTATCTTCCTTCAGTGACACTTGATCAATTCTTCGGAATTGAAATAGATGATTTTGCTCATGACGCTGCTAAATTATCTCTTTGGATTGTCGAACATCAAATGAATATGGAACTAGAAGAAATTTTTGGTTATAAAGTTCGTGCTACTTTGCCCTTACAATCTGTAGGAGATATCAGGTGTGCTAATGCTATAAAAATAGAATGGAGTGAAATATGTCCTGTAACCACAGGCGAAGAAGTTTATGTTTTTGGTAATCCTCCATATCGTGGTTCTAAGAAGCAAAGTAAGAGCCAAAAATCAGATATGAATACTATTATAGGAAATATTAAAAATGGGAAAATGTTAGATTATATCTCTGCTTGGTTTTTATTAGGTGCAAAATATAGTCAAAAAACAAATGCAAAGGTAGCTTTTGTATCTACCAATTCAATTACTCATGGGGAGCAAGTTTCTATTCTTTGGAATGAGATGTTCAAACATAATATACAAATAAATTTTGCATATACCTCTTTTAAATGGGAAAATAATGCAACAAATAATGCAGGAGTAACTGTTGTAATTATCGGATTTAATCAAACTAATAATCATAAGAATAAGGTTTTATTCACTAATGAAACTCAGAAAGTAGTTAAAAATATAAATCCTTATCTAGTAGAAGGCAAAGACATCCTAGTCACATCAACTAAGAAATCAATCTCAAATTTACCAAGACTAAGGTTTGGTAATATGCCCAATGATGGTGGCGGCCTTCTTTTTACACGTACAGAATATTTAGAAGCAATAAATCAATACAATGAATTAATTCCATACTTCAAAAAGTTTAAAGGATCGGTTGAGTTTATTAATGATGAACCAAGATATTGTTTATGGCTAGACGAAAGAAAATATGAAGAAATAAAAGATAACCCTATCGTTAAAGATAGAATCTTAATAACTAAAACACATAGAGAAAATTCACGAGATACAGGTACTAACAAACTCGCTTTAAGGCCTTGGGAATTCAGAGACACCCACGAATCAGAACAGTACTCTATAGTCGTCCCAGCTGTTTCTTCAGAGAATAGATTCTATATTCCTATGGGAATTATAAGTGCGGATACAGTAATTTCAAATCGTGCATATGTGATTTATGATGGCGATATTTTTCTCCTTGGTGTACTAATGTCGCGTATGCATATGACATGGGTAAAAGCTATCGGTGGCAGACTAAAGACTGATTATAATTATTCTGCAGGACTATGCTATAATACGTTCCCATTTCCTAAAGTTTCAACTGTAAGACTAAATAAAATTAGAGAGGCAACTTTAAATATATTGGACATAAGAGAAGAACAAGGAGGTTCTCTTGGTGAATTGTATAGTCCTGAAACTATGCCGAATGAATTAAAAAATGCTCATATTGAACTTGATGATATCGTTGATAGAATTTATCAAAAAAGAGAGTTTATCAATGATGAAGAACGTTTAGCTGTCCTTCTTAATTTGTATCAAGAAATTACAAAAGTGTAGGTGTTTTAATGGAGAAATTAATAGAGATAAACTATAACCAGACAGGGAAAAGTAAACACGAAAATGATTATGGAATGCGTGAAATGCAAGCAAGAGCATTTGAAAAACGAGAGTCACAATATTTGTTGGTTAAAGCTCCGCCAGCTTCTGGTAAGTCGAGAGCTTTGATGTTTATTGGTTTAGATAAACTGATTAACCAAGGATTGAATAAAGTTATTGTTGCTGTACCAGAGCGGGCAATAGGAGCATCTTTTAAAAGCACTAATTTAAAAAGTAGTGGTTTTTTCGCAGACTGGGAGGTTAATCCTAAAAATAACCTTACAAGTCCTGGCGGAGATAAATCTAAAGTAAATTCATTTGTAAGATTTATGAATTCTGATGATAATATACTTGTTTGTACTCACTCAACACTTCGCTTTGCATATGAAAAACTAGATGACAAAGTATTTGATGAATGCCTGATAGCTATAGACGAGTTTCATCATGTGTCAGCAGATGTAGACTCTCGTTTAGGAGATGTATTACGTAACATTATCCGTAATTCTTCCGCACATATAGTTGCTATGACGGGCTCTTATTTTAGAGGTGACTCTGTGCCTATTTTATCTCATGAAGAAGAGGAGTTATTTGATAAAGTCACTTATACATATTACGAACAGCTAGATGGTTATGAACATCTCAAAAGTTTTGGTATAGGTTATCATTTTTATCAAGGGAAATACACAACCGCCATACACGAAGTACTAGACACCAATTTAAAGACCATTATCCATATCCCGAATGTAAATTCTGGTGAATCTACAAAAGACAAATATGATGAGGTTAATCGTATTATCGATTTAATAGGTGTTGTTGAATACCAGGATGAAGAAACGGGCATAATATTTGTGAAACGACACGAAGATGGAAAAATGCTGAAAATTGCAGATTTAGTTGATGATCAACTTGATCGAGAAAAGGTAGTTGAATATTTAAGAAATATGACAGAGTTAGATGATTTAGATATCATTATTGCTCTTGGAATGGCAAAAGAAGGCTTTGATTGGCCCTATTGCGAGCACACTTTAACAGTGGGATATCGCGGTTCTCTAACAGAAATTGTTCAAATTATCGGCAGAAGTACTCGAGATAGCTATAATAAGTCTCACGCGAGATTTACTAACCTAATTGCACAACCTGATGCAGAGGATGATTTGGTTACTTACAGTGTAAACACTATGCTTAAAGCTATCTCAGCTTCATTATTGATGGAACAGGTACTTACACCTGATTTTAAATTTAAGCGTAGAAAAGATGATGGAGAAAAAACATCGGGCAAAGAGGGAGAATTATTTGTAAAAGGTTTTAAGGAACCATCGACTGAGAACGTAAAAAAAATTATAGATAATGATATTAATGATTTGAAAGCTCAAATTTTCCAAGACCCTCAAGTCCAAAAGTCATTTACAGGCGATGTAGAGCCAGAAGTATTGAATAAGGTGTTAATACCCAAAGTGATTCAAAAAGTCTATCCTAAGCTAACTGATGAAGAAATAGAAGAGGTTAGGCAGCATGTCGTACTGGACACTGCACTCAAAGGTTCAAAAACAGAGGAAGTTGGGAATAAAAAGTTTATAAGAATGGCAGATAAATTTATTAATATCGAAGATCTTGAAATCAATCTTATAGACTCTATTAATCCATTCCAGAAAGCTTATGAAGTTCTATCTAGAGAACTGGATGCACCAGTATTGAAAATAATTCAAGAGTCAATAGAAGCTAAGCGTATAACTTTTGATGAGTCTGAATTGGTATATATTTGGCCTAAAGTAGAAGAATTCTTTCAAAGGAATGGCAAACGTCCAGATTCAAGCTCTACAGATCCTATCGAGAAAAGAATGGGAGAGGCAGTACTCTATATGCAGGAGCTAAGGAGAAAGAAAGAAAATGAACAATAGATATCATTCAATTGATGAAATAATGAAAAGTGATTTATTCGAAGATATAACATCAAAAACTAAGAAGATCAATAAAGTAAGTTATGATCCAGAAATAGAAAAGTTTAGAGAGATTATAGATTTTGTAAAGGAAAATGGAAGAGAACCTTATAAAGTTGATAACAACTGGGAAGAACGGAAATTAGCTAGTCGTTTAATTGGTATACGTAAAGATGGTGAACGATTAAACTATTTAAAGCAGTATGATGAAATTGGGTTATTGGGACAAAACAAAAAAGAAACAAAAATACCCGAAGTGAACTCTGTTGAGGATATTCTTTTGAGTGGGTCTTCTGAGTTGTTGAGAGATAGTTCATTGGAAAACGGTAAGAAGTCCATCTTTGACACAAGCTCAATACGAAAACCTATGACAATGCCAGGTTACATAGCTAAACGAAAGAAAATTAAAGATTTTGATAGATATGAGAAATTATTCAAAGCTTGCCAGAAAGATATTGCGGAAGGTAAAAGAAAACTTTTACAATTTAGAAATGAGCAAGATATTCATCCAAATAACTTTTATGTTCTAAATGGGGTTTTACTTTATGTTGAATCAGTTGGAGAGCGAAAAAAAGTTAATAATAAAACTAATGCAAGATTAAAGTGTATATTTGAAAATGGGACCGAATCAGATATGTTACTGCGGTCTCTAAGTGCAGAGCTATATAAAAATGGTAGAAGAGTGACTGAAAATGAGAATACTCTTTTAGACAATATAGGTACGGATGACGTGGCTACAGGATTTATTTATGTACTTAAATCTTTAAGTGAAGATGTTCAAATTAGCTCTATTAAAAATCTATACAAAATTGGTTTTACCACGGGAGCAGTTGAAAATAGGATAAAGAATGCAGAAAAACAGGCAACTTTCCTCTACGCACCAGTTGAAGTAGTTGCAACTTATCAAGTGTTTAATTTGAATGTGAGTAGATTTGAAACATTACTCCACCGAATACTTTCTCATAAGAACGTTAATATTTCTATAGTAGGACCGAATGGCAAAACAGTAGTTCCTAGAGAGTGGTTTGTGTCCACCTTAGAAGAAGTTGAAGAAGTGATTAATGACATTGTCATGAAAATCAATCTATAAAAAAATTAGTTTCCAGTGTCCTTTAATACTCAATCAAGAATGGATATAGTTTTAGAGAGTATTTCAAAATTGATAAATATAATAGGAGCTAAAATCCTTTAAATTAGGTATTTATGAGGGCTAAAGATCTTAGGACTCTTAGGCTGAGACTTATGTTTCAGCCTGTTTTTTTTAAATATAATAACGATATTATTTCTGTATTATATGAATTTTATATTTTTAATCTTTGTTTCCAGCCCTGCTTTGCCTGCTTCATATACGTATCTATATGATTGATCTTCTGTTATGTTACTGATTAACTCCAATTTACCTAAGAGAATTAACGTTGTTAATATATCTATTTGTTCGAAGTTATTATCATACACATCTTTTAGATGTTTATTGAAATCAATAGTGATTTCTTTAAATAAGTTGTCTAGATCTATATTACTTAAGTGTAAACGACAGTTATAAAATGTAGGAAATCGGCAATTTAAAATTGTTGGTTTACCTACATTTTTTAGTATGCTTCTCTTATCCGGAAGAAAGGAGACAGATGGATGAGAGCAGACATACGCGAAGGAGTGAGACGCTACGTGAATGACGACATCAAACCCAATTTCGCTGCACTGGCCCGACAGTACAACTGTGACTATCGAACGGTGAAGGCAGCGTATGAGGCGGCAAGACATCCCCAACCCGAAAGGCAACGGAAAAGGAAACGAAGCAAACTGGATACATATGCGGAGATCATCGACTCGAAACTGGAACTCCAATGCAGCGCCTACAGTATCTACACCTTCATCCGCAAGCAGGGTTATGATGGCAGCTATAGCCTCGTCAAGCAGTACTGCCGGAAAACCCGGCAGGAGAAACAGAAGAAGGCGACCATCCGGGTGAGCTATTCCCCCGGCCTGGCGGGCCAGGTGGACTGGAAGGAGGATATGACGCTGGTGAGCCGGCAGGGAGAGATTTTCCGATTCAACATATTTTTGTATGTATTGTGCTACTCGCGGAAGAAGTTCATTACCCTGACTTTTGAACGCAGTCAGGACACGCTGTTCAGCTGCCTGGATGATGCATTCCATCACACTGGTGGCGTACCGGAGGAGATCTGGTTCGACAATATGCGGACGGTGGTGAACCAGCCGAAGAGCCAGTATACGGATGTCCAGTATCACCCCCGGCTCTATGAATTCAGTAAGGATGCCGGATTCCAGCCCATTGCCTGCCGGCCCTATCGACCCCAGACGAAAGGCATGGTGGAAGCACTGGCACGGACGATGGACCGGCTGCGGGTCTATAACCATGAGTTTGAGGGTACCATTGAACTGCTTCACATTGTGGATGAACTCTGTGAGGAACTGAATACGGAAGTGTCCCAGGCCACAGGGGCGCGTCCGGATGATCTGTGGCATGAAACAGAAAAAGAGTACCTGCACACATTGCCGGAGAATCTGCTGGCCCCCTACTTCGAAGACCAGATTACCCGGGTGGTCTCGAAGGAAGCCATGGTGCAGTTCCGTCAGTGCAAGTACTCCGTGGATCCTCGGTATATCGGGAAGACCGTTGACATCGAACTCTCCGATACCGAGGACACCATACACATCCATTATAACGGAGAAATGATTCGTTCACATCCACTGACGACCGATCGATTGAATTATACAGCGGAAGACGCATTCCATATTCTCAAATCCGATGTATTTGCCGACCGCCCGGATGAAGATATCCATGCATACATCCAGGAATCATTGGCATTATATGACCAGTTGGAGGTGGAATCATAATGAGTGACTACCAGCAGCTACTGCTGAATTTCGAACGCCTCGGTTTGAATCATATGCAGGCACATTTCCCGGCATTCATGGACCAGGTCAATCAGAAGGAGACCACGCTGACTGCGGCCCTGCTGGAGATGACGGAAAAGGAGATCGGTTTTCAGGATCAACAGAAAACCGATCGTGTCATCCATAGAGCCCGTTTCCCAAAACTGAAAACCTTCGATGCCTTTGATTTTGATTTCCAGCCCGGTCTCAATCGAATGGAGATATTGGATCTCAAGCATCTTGGCTTTATGGCGCACAGTGAAAATATCGTATTCATCGGCAGTCCAGGGGTGGGGAAGACCCACCTGGCCACTGCCCTCGGTGTGGAAGCCTGCCGCCAGGGCAAACGGACGCTGTTCATCAACTGTCATGAACTATTACTCAGACTGCGTACCGCCTACGACAAAGGCACCCTTGAACGGGTGCTGAGGCGATATGCCCGGTATGAGCTCCTGATTATTGATGAAATCGGATATCTGCCTATTGAACGACAGGAGGCCGACCTGATCTTCCAACTGTTGAACATGCGCTACGAGAAACGGTCCACCATCTTTACCACCAATATCGCCCTGTCCGGCTGGGGCGAACTGTTCAAAAGCCCTGAGACCGCCGCAGCGATTCTGGACCGGATTGTGCATCACGCAAAGATATATAAAATAACAGGCAGATCATATCGTCTGAGACGAGATCCGTCTGCTTGAGCAATCTGGCACTCTACATTTTGATTGTCGAAAACCGACATTTTTATTTTGCCCTTAACCTACAATTTTAAGTTGCCCTTGACACTTAAGTTTAAAAAGGACTTTTTATTGTCTTTAGACTGTAGTTCTAAGTTGTTGTCAAGAATCTTTTTTAAATAATAATAATAGGCACTATGTTCTGACCCTCGTTCAAGAGTGGTGATAATATAAGAACTAAATTCTGTTTCATCGAAATAGTATAAAGCAGTATAATATATATATAACTCTTCTATTTCATCCAGCATTGCTTCATCGATGTAGCTTTTCCCACGCATACTTGTTATAAAATATTGTTTAAGTTGCGCTGGCATATTCTTCTCTTGAATATAATCATTTATATTATTTTTCAATATTTTCACCCCAGTTTTTATATTCCCATATTATCATATATCACTGCTTATGTAGACTATAGTCAGTAGACCTGAAGCCACATTCCTTTAAGAATTAGAATAAAGGAATGTGGGGATAGTTATGGAGATTGATAAAGCATTTGGCGAAGTATTAAAACAAAAAAGAGTACATAATTCAATTTCTCAAGAAGAATTAGCATATTTAAGCAATTTAGATCGTACTTTCATAAGTATGCTTGAAAGAGGGAAGAGACAACCTAGTTTAAAAACTATATTTGTTTTAGCTGATGCATTAGAAACTCTCCCTAGTCAGCTTATAAGTGAAGTGGAGAAAAAATTAAAATTATAAAATAATATAAGAACAGAGGCACTAGATTCGTGCCTCTGTTCTTATTCTTCAATATCAAAATCCTCTAATAGAATGTTCATATTCTTACGTTGCTGTTCTTCTTTCTCCCGGCTGGATTCTTCTTTTGGAATATCGGGAAAAAATGAATTTAAGTTCTCAATAGATATATTTTTATCTTTATTAAGATCCATGTTAATTAACTTTTCTTTAATGTTGAATTGATTAACTGCTGATTCTTTTATATCCTGTAGGTGAGGATACATACTTGAAAGAATTATATTATTATATAATTCTTCATAATGTCTCGCGCGATATTCTTGCTTATTTTTCTCTTCTCTTAGTAACTTATTGTCATCAATGTACTGTTTATATTTTTGTTCATTTTCTTTTAATTTTTTGAGTTCATTATACATATCGTACAGTAAGATCTCTAAATCCAGTAATTCATTTTTTAAATTATTATTTTCAATATCATGCCTTTTTAAAATGAGATCGATACTTGGTAATAATGAATCGTTTAAGTCATTTGGCGAGACTTTAGTTATGACAGGGTTATTTAATTCTTCAATATAGTTTTTCATACGTCTGCTCCACGTATTTCTGCCAATTTTGGTCTCTCTTTCGAGTAAAGAAGGTGTTAACTTTTCTCCATGAAGTCTATACTTTATATCCAAAGCAAGTCGCATTAATTGTTCATCTGTCCATTCGCTAGGTCTTCCACGGCGCTTCTTTAGTTTATTCTCTTTCAAGTGCTTCATCCTCCAATAAGTTGGAATCAATAGTTGCTTTTTTATCCATGAAAGCTGCTAATTGTTTTGATGTAGATTTTAATAAATCATTATTTCCTTGTATATAAGTTTTAGAAAGATTCGTTGATAAATCTCGCATCAGTATTATTGATTCTTTAATTTTCACACTTAAGTCATCAGAAGTATTCGTCAACCAATCAATAGCTTCTTCTCGCTCGTTAATTGCTGGTTTAAATGCAAACTTAGGACAGAATTTACAATACTCAATGCATGTATCCGGAAAAACAGATTTCTCTTCTGTACAAAACCCATATTTCACTCTACCAACAATTTTATCTAAATTATATTGATTAATATCGATAGTTCTGCCTTTATCATAAATATATCTTTTCCATCCGATAATCCCGCCCTCCATGTTATTACTGATTTTATTTTCTATTTGGTTTTGAGACAGGCGATAAACATAAGACTGTGAAAAATGTTCTGCATGAGAATAATAGCTGTATTGGCTTCTAATTTCATCATGTCCTGCCATTCTGGCTATCGATAGCATATTAAAACCTTGCAGAGCCATGTTAATAATTGCAAAATGTCTTGTGTCACCGGATTTAATTCTATCTAGGTTATAAATACCATATTTTCCTTCAACAATATTCTCATAAAACTGTTTTTTCATTAGATCAAAATCTCTTCTATTTATTCTTTCATTTTTTTTAGTATATTTCTTTTGTCTGAAGGCATATAGTAACTCAACAGGTAACAAATACTTTGATTCAGATTCAACAGTAGCCAATTGAAAAATAATGTTTTTCATCAACTTATAAGTTGATTCATCGATTTCGATTCTTTCAATTTGGTCTTCCGATATATTATACTCTGTATTTTTCTGTTTTATTCTCTGTATTTTAATTCTGTATGGTGAAATATAGTTTGCATTGAATTCTAAACAGTCCTTCTTTAATGATAAAAATTCAGTTGGTCTTAAAGGAATAATATTAGTTAGAAGCCACCAAAGCTTTATTGGTAAATACTCTAGTGTGTCTTCTGTAGAGTTATTTTGAAAGTAATCATTTAAAACTTCATCAAAAGTAATAATATCTTCGAATGCTGGTAGGTTTCTTTGAAGTTTCTTTTTAGAAAGATGACCATTACAAAGATTAATTATCTTTTTTGAAAGAGGTATTTTATAGAAAGACATAAAACTCTTAACCACAGTTAAAAGATGATAGCCTTGGTACGAATAATGTTGTGTTTCTTTGGTTAAGAGCTTTTCTAAACTATCGGTATCATTAAATCCTTCACTTGCTAGTGTAGCTTTTTTTAAAGCAATCACTTCATTATAAATAGTTAATGATTTCCTTCCAGATAGCAACCGGGTAATAGTAAATTTTTTTAATGCAAGATTTATCTCAGGATATCTATCGATATCAAATTTTATTGGTATGTAGTGATTATTGATATCGCAGGAAAGTTGCCATTCAGTTTGTTTAAATGAACCAGTGATGGATTTCTTAGATGAAAGTTGTTTAAACAAAACTTCATATTCGACTGTATCAAATGTATTAAAATCGACATTTTGTCGTTTCTCGATAATATTATTATTGTTAAATTGACTGACTATAGCTTTTATTTCCATAAGTTCACCTCTTTTTATTCCAGTTTAAGCTTATGAGATATCTTATTAATTTCATCCCACATTTTTTGGGAGGGTATATATGTGTTGACCACTTCATTTCCAAATGCTAATCGTGCTTCTTTCCAAACAAACAAGGTATGGAGCAAAAATTTTGTCTCTCTCTTCATTAGAAGATGATTTTCTTCCTCCTTAAGCCTCTTTATAAGACGTAGCATTTCCTCGTTTAATTGAATTAAGATGAGGTTGTTTGGTATTACATATTCACAAGAGAAACAATTTGTAAGTTGTGGATTTATACAACTGGGTGAAATCAAACATTGAGCATTTTCATTCTTGGAAGGAAGATTTCCTCTGGATAGTTTAACCAATATCTCTTGTATTTCACTTTTAGTATAACCCTGAAGTTTTGAAACAAGATTTTTTCTTTTGTTATACATTTCTTCTAAAAAACTCTCAATATTTTGATTGCTTTCGTTAGATGGTAAAGTTATGTTTAATGTAAATTCAGCAAGGTTTTCTAAATGACTTGGAGAGACATTATCTCTAACATTTTCAATTAATCTAGTCCGGTCTTCCAGTGTATGATGTACATGATCCAAATGGTTTAAATATATAATCAGATAGTTGTATAGCCACCCAAAATGACCACGTTTAAAGAGATTATAGGCAACACGATTAATTGAACCATCTTTATTTGTAGCCTGAATGTAACGACGAGTAGAGTCACCCCTATTATGAGACCGAGAGACTTGTGTTAAATGTAATGCAAGATCACTATCCTCACCATCTTCTTCTGCTATAGAATAGAAAAGATACGTTGCTACAGTATTATTCATTTTTCGTGAGCTAAATAAAAAATCATACTTGTTGTCAAGTTTGTCAAAAAACCTTTTATGACTTATCTTGCCTTCAGTTCTGATATTATTATACTTGCCTTCAGTAAAAGTATTTAAAATTAAACCACTCTCAACACTCCTTCTGTGTAATTCAGAAATCACTAAACCATATGCAAGTGGTTCTTTTAAATCAGGCGAAACAATGAAGGTCAAAAGTTCATCAGTTTTATTACTTCTTTGGTGTCTATAGTGTATATAAAGCTGCTTTATTACAGATTCAATTTGAAAATCCGTTAGATGATTATCGTTGAACCATTTTAAATCATCTATATCAAGATGTTGAAGATTAATATTGGGTGTTTTTAATATTAGATCCTGTCCTCTGATAAAATCAGTCATAAGCAAAATAGTATAAACCCACATATTTGCATAACTTCTATTATTAACTGAAGAAGGAATATGAATATTAACATTTTTTACATATTGGTAAATTTCAAAAAATACCTCTGGACTATATAATTCTTTTGTTTTTTCTCGGAATCCATTAGATAGTAATGAAAATTCAATCTCAGGATCAATAGCTTTTTGATTGTAAACATATTTTAAAAATAAAATCAGAATTTTCTTCTCCCCTTTTTTAAATGAAGAAGAGTCTTGAAAAAAGCTATTGATTTCTTCAGTAGATAACAAGAATATCTCGTTATTCATATTGCTAACTATTTTTTTGTAAAATCTTTTATACAATAAAATTCTATCTCTCACATAACGATTACTACCTTTTATTTTGTTTATCTGTTGTGAACAGTACTGTTTAAATAACTTCTTAGTTTCCGTTAGTTCTATCTTAGTGTCAAAATTATCAACAAACTCCTTTAATTCTTTTGCAGCGACACTGGGTGTATAGTCTATCTTTCTGTTCTTCGATACTTTCTTCATTTGGAATTCTTCAATTTCTTTTTTGGGAATATACCAAGTGTTATTGTGTTTAAAGGAGTGGGGGAATTGATTATAAGAGTTAATCAATTCTACTATGTTAGCACTATTTTTATAACCTAATTTTTTGGCTGCCTCTTTAACAGTTAAAGAGTTTTCTATGTCTAATTCTATTTTCTTTCTGTAAATTAAATATTTCTCATACTCTTTTATAGGAACCCACCATTGGTTTCCATATTTCATTGACTGATTAAATGTGTTGTCTTTGAACAATTTATGCACTTCGTATCTGCTTATATTCAAATTGTCGGAGATATCTTTAGCAGAAAGGTAATCTTTGACTAATGGATCGTCATTTAACTTAATTCTTTTATTACTATTATATTTGCTTCTTTGCATCTTCAGAGCATTTTTCTTCTTTACTAAATGGCTTTCAAAATTTTTTAAATCGTCTTTATGTACTCGCCAACTACCATTTAGTTTTAATGACTTGGGAAATACGCCAGCATGAATATAGCTTAATATTGCACTCCTGGACTTTTTGAGTATAATCATTATTTTATCAATACTTAAATAATCATTATCATAATATATCTTTTTATATTCGTCGAAATCTGAACGAGGTATTCTCCATTTTCCCTGAAACTTAAAAACATTAGGAAAGATGTTTCTTCTTATTAGTTCAGATACTGCGGCATTTGAACTCAAGCCAAGTTCTATTGCTGCCTCAGTTGTGCTCAGCGATTGAAAACTTTTAGATTTGTAGTTTTCAATGTCAGATAGAGGAATTCTCCATTTTCCATTAAGTTTAAACGCATTAGGAAAAATAGACAGATTAATTAAATCGATTATTGAAGTCGTATTATTATATCGAAGTATTTCCATAGCTTCTTTGGTATCAATAGAATTTTTTCTTTTATCTAAAATATTTTTAATATCATTTAAAGGTATTTTCCATGCTGAATCTTGCTTATAAGCATTAGGGAGTGCTTTCTTCTTTATTAGATGAAGCACAGCAGTAGTTGATCCAAGGCTTAGTAATTTTGCTGTTTCTTTAGTAGTTAGCAGTTTATTTTTGTCAAAACTCACTATAAATCACTCTTTTCTTGAGATAAGTCTAGGCATATATTTTTCATGTAGATTAGAAAATTTGTCCTCAATCTTTTTATGGATTCTTTCGGTAGAAACGATATATGTGAGTGAAGAATCAATGCTTGAGTCGCCTCGCAAGTGGGCGATTTCATATGGGTTTTCAGCTTCTTCAGCAATAATATTAGTAAAGGTGCCACGCCCAATATGAGTTGACCACTTCATATATCTTAAATGTTTAGCAATCAGTTTTTGTTCACTGTCACCATGGTTTTCTAGTAAGCTTATAAAATGACCTTTTACTTTTTCAAAGTATTGACGATAACTTCTTTGAGACATGGCTTTACCATCTCTGTTTACAAATAAAGCATTAGTGCCATCTTTAGTTCTATAAAGTTTAATATGATCACGAAATAGACTGTGTCCCCAACCATTTATCTCAAGTACCCTTTGGCTGCGTTCTTTTTTTACAGATGAATGTTCCTTTAAATCAGTTCTAAAATTTTGGTTTTGAAGTTTTAGAATATAATCACCTTCCTTCATTCGTCGGGCTACTTGTACTCTCTTTAAATTAATAACCTCAGAAACTCTTAGTCCTCCAAAGATTTGAAAGTAAATCCCCAGGGCAATAGGCTTAGCTACAGATATTGCAACTTCTAACAGCAGAGGGATATAATTAACGGGTAATGTATGTTCTATCTCTTTAGCTTCTCTTGACGGGTACATAGGTTTGAAAGGAGATTCTATATATAATCCGAAATGTGATTCCTTTTTCTCAAAGCTATTCTTGCTAAAGGAGTCTATAACATTAATACTGACTAACCAAAAATAAAAATGGGTCAATGTTCTCTCTACATCCTTAACTGTATCCCTCCTCACCCCAGATGATGAAAGATTGTTTAAATACTGGGTGCCGTGTTTTATTTTTAAATCGCTTAACAAGGTTATATTAAGGTTTTTTTGATTTTCTACTAAGTAGTTAAGGAATTTAACTGTGTTATTAGAATGTTTTCTTTGGGTGTTGTATTCTTTATTTTTCCAGTTATCGGTAATGAACTGACTTAAAGGGTGAATTATATGGGTGTTCGAAGCAATGTTTTTAAGACCTATTACTGCAAAGTGCTTTTTTTCAGTCTTACCATTACTTAAAAAAATACTATCGACCCATGCTGAGGTTGTACTAAATTTAATATTTTTATTATTATCAAACTGTATAATATTTTTAGTGTTCAATTTACATTCTCCTTTTATCAATTTATGAGTAAATCCTTATTTATAAGATCACCCATAGTTTATTTGTATATTGAGTATATTTCTATAATATACCTCAAAAGGTCTTTCGTTTATGAAATACTGACTGATAAAAACTATTTATTTTTAGAATAATGTACAGTTTTTCATATTCATACTTTCTAGATATTCATTTGAGGATAATTTTCTACTCTAGATTAATGTACAGTATATTTTAAATTGATTCCACTTGAAACTGTTTATATAAAGGGATTTAGAGTATCTTATGATTTAGTTTTTATGTACACTTTAATTATGTACAATTATATTCAGATAAGCCGGCCGTGAAGGGGAGCTTGTGGCCCGTTGGATCATCAAAAAAGCAAAAGTACAAAAGCCGATTGAACGGTTGTGGATCTCTTCAGTGACGGATAAGGCGATCAGGGAAGGGTTCAACAACTTGAAACCCGGCAAAAATTATGAAGATCTCTATGAAGCGGCTGTAGCGCGTTCTGAGGCGGACTGGTACATCGGACTCAACGCTTCCCGGGCTTTGACGACAAAATTCAATGCGCAGTTGAATTGCGGCCGCGTCCAAACTCCGACGCTTGCGATCATCGAACGCCGCGAACAGGAAATCAAACATTTCAACCCCAGGACATACTATGGCATAGAAGCATATGCACACGGTTTGAAGCTGACATGGCAAGATGATAAAGGCCAGACGCGCAGCTTCAATAAAGACGCTTTGGACCGTACCATGCAGAGAATTGAAGGCGAAGTATTTAAAGTCGCTGTCATCACACATAAAACGAAGAAATCTTCTGCACCTGGTTTGTATGACTTGACGGAACTGCAGCGCGACGCCAACAGACAATTGAATTT
Source organism: Salinicoccus jeotgali (assembly GCF_055379195.1). Taxonomy (NCBI): domain Bacteria; kingdom Bacillati; phylum Bacillota; class Bacilli; order Caryophanales; family Staphylococcaceae; genus Salinicoccus; species Salinicoccus jeotgali. Next base: position 1,127,162 of record NZ_AP043830.1, read on the forward strand.
TTCGGCAAAGGAAACGTTGAATGTGCTGCAGAGCCTATACGAGCGCCATAAGGTCGTCACCTATCCACGTACCGACTCAAGGTATATTTCCGAAGATATCACCCCCACGCTCCCCGAAAGGCTCAAAGCGGCAGGCATCGGCGAGTACCGGCCCATCGCAACCAAAATATTGCGCAGTGGCATAAAGGCCAATAAATCATTTGTCGATGACAGCAAAGTCAGCGACCACCATGCGATCATACCGACTGAGAACCATGTGCATCCTGCAGACTTCAATGAAAGGGAAAAGCGCCTCTATGATATGATCATAAAAAGGTTCATGGCTGTGCTGCTCCCGGCACATGAATATGAGCAGGTGACGGTGAAGGTGAACGCCGGGACCGAGCATTTCACGGCTCAGGGCAGCACCGTCAAGAAAGAAGGATGGAAAGCGGCCTATAAGAATCATCGTGAAGATCCGGGGACTGAGCAGAAGAATCAGCAGCTCCCTGAATTGAATGAAGGCGATATCCTTGAAATTGACCGCATCAACCAGACATCCGGACAGACTAAAGCACCATCACGGTTTACAGAAGCCACCTTATTGTCGGCAATGGAAAATCCAACCAAGTACATGGAGATGGACGACAAGAAACTTAAGAACGTATTGGATGCGACAGGTGGGCTTGGCACAGTCGCAACACGTGCGGACATCATTGAGAAATTATTGAACGCCTTTATGATTGAAAAACAAGGTCAGGAACTTCGCACGACTTCAAAAGGGCGCCAGCTGTTGGAACTGGTCCCGGATTCGCTGCGCTCACCGGCCACTACAGCCATATGGGAACAGAAACTTGAGCAAATCGAAAAAGGTAGGCTGGATAGGGAGACTTTCATCAAAGAAATGAAGGCGCACACCAAAACGATCATCCAGGAGATAAAGGCGAGCGACAAGACGTACAGACATGACAATATTTCAAGCAGATCATGCCCTGACTGCGGAAAGCCGATGCTTGAAGTCAATGGCAAAAAAGGCAAGATGCTCGTATGCCAGGATCGTGAGTGTGGCCACCGCAAAAATGTTGCGCGCATCACCAATGCCCGTTGTCCGAGATGCAAGAAGAAGATGACTTTAAGTGGTGAAGGCGAGGGCCAGATATTCACATGCTCCTGCGGATACAGGGAAAAACTATCAGCGTTCGAAGCGCGCAAAAAGAAACAGGACCGCGGGAAAGTCGATAAAAAGACAGTGAAGAAGTATATGCAGAAGCAGGATGACGAAGCACCGATCAATAATGCCCTGGCAGAGCAGTTGAAAGGCTTGAAGCTTGATGACTAGATAAGTGGTGGTTTGCGTTATCGAGATGTCTATGGCATAATGTCGTGCATGCATGGAAGACCATGGACTCATTCACGAGCCTCCATATGACGAATGTATAAAGGAGAGGTACCTTGACACAGTGTAACAATTGTGGAGAGAACTGGAATTTTAAACATGTCATGACACAATATCTGGCATTCAATCCATCAATGGACTGTCCGTCATGCGGTGAAAAGCAGTACTTGTCCAGCAAGTATGCCAAAAGATGTGTGGCTGCCACGCTGCTGCTGCCCATCCTCATGCTGCTGCCCGCTTTTTTTGAAATATCCATCGTGGCGATGGCAATTATGTTTGCAATCGCCCTGATCGCCATAGTTTCCGTCCATCTGTTTACGGTTGAATTGATGTGCGAAGATGAAAGATGGCCAGGGCGTCTATATGACCGCATGGCAGACAGATGAAATAAATGAAGACAAGGAAGGCTCCCTTCCTTGTTTTTTTATTCACAAAAGTGTCGGTTTCGCCGCGTCCTGCCTCATTATGGGACTGCTATGATTGAAGCAGGAGGTGTCGGGATGAAATTCAAGAAACAGAATCAGCACGGTGCATGGGCCATGGTATTCATGCCGCTCATAATAGGCATGGTCGCCGGAGGCTTTCATCTTTCTCAGTTATTTTATATGGCAGGATGGTTGATGATATTCTTTATGGCGGATCACATCCTCCATTTCATCAAACGGTTCAAACGAAAGGAATATGGCTATTTGAAAGCAGCAGCCCTGTTCTTTGCAGCTGCCGCATTGCTCTTTGTCTACCCGCTCATCACCGAATACCGGATAATCTTCTTCTTTATGGCGATGATTCCATTCGGTATGGTAAATGCGCGCTATGCCTATATCAAAAAGGAGCGTGCCTTGGTCAATGATGTTGCAGCCATCATCATCTTTTCAATAGCAGGCGGGGGCATTGCATTTTTGAATCTACATACATTTACAAGTGGTATCTTCTTCACCATGCTGATCAGCTTGTTATTTTTCATCAGCACTGCATTATTCGTCAAAACGATGATCAGGGAAAAGAAGAACAGGATATTTAAAATCATTTCCTTTTCGTATCATACGGCACTTTTTATACTGATGATGTGGTGGCACTGGTTTTTGGCAATCGCATTCATATTCAGCCTGATCAGGGCTGTTCTCCTGTACGGCAGGGGATGGAAGATGAAGCGGATCGGCATCCTCGAAATCATCCATGCCATATGGGTGACGTGCTGGGCGATCATCTATCTTGTCTACGTCATATAGATGAAATGAAGATTCATCAATCGTCATTCATTCTGATATAATTAATCATGAATATGAAAAAGATTGGAATGACGAAGATGGAACGGGACACCTTGTACGAATCGGCTAGAGAAATACTCAATACTAAAAGGACCACCCGCAACGGCAAGTTGGGCCATGTCGCGAGCGCCATTTTAACCCGCACGGGCAATATTTATACAGGAGTAGCCATGGACCTGCCTTCATCAATCGGCTTCTGTGCAGAACATGCTGCAGTGTCCGCTATGGTGACGGCTGGGGAGTACGATATCGCAAGCATCATCGCCGTCTATGAGAACGGTGATGTCATGGCCCCATGCGGCAGGTGTCGCGAATTGATCAACCAGGTAGGGGAAGATAATTATGACTGCACAATCTATCTTCCTGACGGGCGAAGCGCATCCCTCCGGCAGTTATTGCCGGAACGCTGGGATGTGCGATACCTGAATTGAAGGGTGGACTATGCTAAAATTTGAGGGGAATTGAACGAAAGGGGGAGAATGATGGCTAATTTCAATGACATAAATGCAACGGCGCAAGGGAACACCAAACGTCTGGTGAAGAGCGTGCCGGATGTGATGAAAAGCTTCAAAGACCTGCAGGAGGCAGCCTACAAGGACGCAGCACTTGATACGAAGACTAAAGAGTTCGCTGCCTTATCCTATGCCATAGCAGACAAATGCGAAGGTTGCATCGGCGCACACGTCAATAAATTGATCAAACTCGGCGCGACCCGCGATGAAATCGCTGAAATTGCAGGCGTCGCCATCGTCATGGGCGGGGGCCCGGGCAGTGTATACGGTGGTAAAGCGTTACAGGCCTACGATGACTCCATGGAAAATCAAAGGTAATGAAATAACACAGACCAGGGTAGAGGCTACTCCGGTCTGTGTTTATTTTTTCGGCGCATGATGACGATTTTAATTGCGATATCAATTACTTATATTTTTGTTACTTAGGGCTTGATCAGTGTATTTTAAGCGAATCGGTGTGCTTACGAATCAATTGCAGTCAAGGGGACTTAGTGGTAAATTAAATGGGAGAAACTTTCACAAAAAGGGGTTTATGAATGTCTAACACCATAAATATGGACAGCCTCGAAGAGGCACAGGCACTATTGGGTGCAAATGATCAGCACATCTCATTCCTGGAAGAGGAATTCGGCGTCACCATCCATACACTGGGCAATGAAATCACTGTCGAAGGCAGCTCAGAAAAAAATGTTGGAATGGCTGAAGATGTGCTGAGCAATCTATTGAAAATCATCCAGCGGGGTATGGCGGTCAACCTCCGGGACGTCCAGTCGGCCGCCCTTATGGCCCAAAAAGGCACAATCGAATACCTTGCTGATCTTTATAATGAAGAAATTGCACGCGATCAAAAAGGCAAAAGCATCCGTGCCAAAACAACGGGTCAACGGCTCTATGTCGAAAATATCAAGCGGCATGATCTTACATTGGGCATCGGCCCGGCCGGTACAGGCAAAACGTTCCTTGCCGTCGTCCTCGCGTGCCAGATGCTCCGTGACAACAATGTAAAGCGCATAGTGCTCACAAGGCCGGCAGTTGAGGCTGGAGAGAACCTCGGCTTCCTTCCAGGTGACCTCAAGGAGAAGGTAGATCCATACTTGCGCCCGCTCTACGATGGTCTACATGCCGTACTCGGAGTGGAACAGACGGACCGTCTGATAGACCGTGGGGTTATAGAAGTTGCACCACTTGCATACATGCGCGGCAGGACGCTCAACGAAGCATTCGTCATCCTCGATGAAGCGCAGAATACCACTCAAATGCAGATGAAGATGTTTTTGACCCGTCTTGGCTTCGGTTCCAAGATGGTCGTCACAGGAGATGAAACGCAGATCGACCTACCGGGATCCACTAAAAGCGGCTTGGTTGAAGCCGTCAGAATTTTAGGCGACGTCAAAGGGGTTGCGGTCAACAGAATGGATGAAACGGACGTCGTCAGACATCCGCTCGTCTCTAAAATCATCAAAGCTTACGAGAAGGAGTGAACGGAATGGTCAATATAGATTTTCTCGACGAACAGAATTTCACAGACGACACAGAGAAGAAAGAGATAGATTCACTTCTTAACTTTGCATATGAACACCTCGATGAAACCGAGTCTGCTGAGATCAGCATATCGTTTGTCGACCAGGAGGAAATCAGGGCGCTCAATAATGACTACCGCGGCAAGGATAGTGTCACTGATGTCATCAGTTTTGCGATGGAAGATGAGGATGACAGCCTCATCCACGAAGACGCGCCAAGGATGCTTGGCGACATCATCATCTGTACTGACCGTGCAAAGGAGCAGGCGGAAGAGTACGGACACAGCTACAAACGCGAGTTGATGTTCCTGAGCCTCCACGGTTTTTTGCATCTGCTGAAATACGATCATATGGAAGCGGAAGAAGAAAAAGAGATGAATGAAACCCAAGATAGGATATTGGATGCTTTCGGCATTCCCCGTAAGAACTGATATGAAATGGTTGGACCGCTTCAAGTATGCTGTAAACGGCATACGGCAACTACTGGAGAAGGATAGCCATTTCGCACTGCATACAGGCTTTGGCTTGATTGCCGTTATGGCCGGGGCGATCATTGGCATAGACAGGGTGGAATGGCTGTTCATACTCAGTGCGGTGTTTTTTGTATTAGTGGCTGAAGCCTTCAATACTGCGCTGGAAACGGCGGTGGATCTTGCTGAACCGGGCCGCCATCCACTGGCGGGTGCCGCCAAGGATATGGCAGCAGGCGGTGTGCTGCTCTCAAGCATATACGCTGCAAGCGTCGGATTGATTGTCTTCATACCTTATTTGATTTGAACAGGGAGAGATTGCGATGAATGATGGAATTTATAGAGGAGAGTGGCTGGAAGAGGTCAAAGTGGCGCAAAGCCGTGCCTATACGCCGTATTCCAAATTTAATGTAGGTGCATTGCTGGTTACACAGGATGATGAATATATTTATGGTGCCAATATCGAGAATGCCGCGTATCCCGCGACGATATGCGCCGAGCGCAGTGCCTTAGTCAGTGCGTATTCCAACAACATCAAAACATTCAAGGCGATCGTCATCATTACAGATGCAGAGGAGCCAGCAAGCCCTTGCGGGACATGCCGCCAGGTGATGAAGGAACTGTGCGATGACGATATGCCAGTCTATATGACGAACAAGGCAGGGGAAGTGATCAAGCGTACGGTGGATGAACTGCTGCCGCTTGGTTTCTCAGGAAAGGATATGGATCTATGAGTGAAAAAGGGTTTAAATCAGGTTTTATAAGTATCATTGGACGGCCGAATGTCGGTAAATCGACGTTCATGAACAAAGTACTGGGGCAAAAAGTCGCCATCATGTCGGATAAGCCACAGACCACACGCAACAAAATCCAAGGGGTCCATACCACTGAAGACAGCCAGATGATCTTTATCGATACCCCTGGAATCCACAAGCCGAAGCACCAGCTGGGCGAACACATGATGAAGGTGGCCCGCAATACGCTAAGGGAGACGGAAGTCATCCTCTTCATCATCAACGCAGCTGAAGAAATCGGCCGGGGTGATGAATACATCATCGATATGCTGAAAAACAATGACACCCCAATCATCCTCGTCCTCAATAAAATCGACCTGGTCCATCCCGATAAATTAATGGAACAGATTACAGTCTATAAGGATAAATTGAACTTCAGCGAAGTCGTGCCGATCTCTGCCTTGCAGGGCAATAATGTCGACCATTTGTTGTCGGTCATCGAAAGCTATCTTCCTGAAGGGCCGATGTACTATCCCGAAGACCGGATAACAGACCATCCGGAACACTTCATCGTCAGCGAACTCATACGTGAAAAGGTTTTGCACCTGACCAGCCAGGAAATTCCGCATGCAATCGGCGTTGAAGTCGACAAGATGAAGGCAGATGACAACGGCACCGTCCATGTGACTGCGACAATCTATGTCGAACGCGACTCGCAAAAGGGCATGGTGATCGGCAAGGGCGGTAAGATGTTGAAAGAAGTAGGACAGCTTGCCCGCTATGATATCGAGAATCTGCTCGGTAGCAAAGTCTTCCTTGAGTTGTGGGTCAAAGTCCAAAAGGACTGGCGCAACAAAAGCCAGTTCATCCGTTCGCTCGGATACCGCGATGAGGAGTATTAGAAAGAAATGATTTTTCAGCAAAAAGGCATCATGATCCGGCAGACGAACTATAGTGAGTCCAGCCGGATCATTACTGTGCTGACCGAAGACGGCACCCAAGTGCCGATGATGGCAAGGGGGTTCAATAAGCCAAAAAGCCCCTTTATAGTACTCAGGCAGGGGATCAAGGAAGTCCTATTCACATACAACCGCTTCAAAGGCATCGGCACGTTGAATGAAACCGATGTCGTCCAGCCCTTCAAGTACATCAACAACACATTTTCAGTCTATACGTATGCCTCCTATATCGTCGAACTGATCATCCGTGCCCTTGAAGAAGATCAGCAGCAGGAAAGTTTCTACCGGCTGCTCATCAAAAGCGCCTCCCTTCTGGAAGATAAGAGTACGCCCGCTGCAGTGACGGCCTTTGCAGCAATTAAGATGCTGCCGTACTACGGGGGACAGATGAATGTGGATGAATGTGCCACCTGCGGCAGTCGTGACCGTTCGCGCTTCTCGCATTACTCATTCAGCTATCATGGTGTGATATGTGCGGACTGCTTCAACGAAGACACGGGTGTGCGTTCGGTCCCGGTCAAAAGCCGGGTCTTGTATCTTGCAGGCTATATGAAACACGTCGCACTCCACAATGTCGAGTCCATCAATGTTACTGATGAGAATGGCAAGGCGTTGCTGAAGTTCGTGGAAATGATCTACGATGAGTATACCGGAGTATTCTTCAAATCCCGAAAACTCATTGAAACATTATAGAAAAATCCCACAGTACCAGCCTGAATGGTGGAAGATGAACAGACCTTCCACCATTCAGGCTTTTTATCTACAATCAATTCATGACTATCGCCGCACATTATGGATGACAGTACATGTTGGCTATTTGAATTTCATGCATGAAGACCGCTTCGCAGGGTAGAGATAAGGAAGAGAAAAAAGGAGGGCTATAATGGATATTGGAATCATTGGTGCTGGCGCGATCGCAAACGTGATGCTCAAGCGGATCAATGGCGACCAGCATGAGAACCTTACGATCAAGAGTGTGTTTGTAAGGAATGAAGAGAAGTACAATCATCTGGAAGATGAATTTAGTGTGCAGCTGTACACCGACTTGGAAGCGTTTCTGGCATCGGGCATCGACATTGTAGTCGAAGCGGCCGATGTTGCAGCTGTCAAGGCGCGTCTGCCGGAAGTACTCAAGCATAAGGACGCCATGCTGGTCAGCGTCGGTGCATTGGCTGATGGTGAGCTTGTAGCTGACCTCATGCAGACCGCGAAAAAATATGACCACACCCTGCACCTGCCGTCCGGCGCCATCGGTGGTTTGGATCTGCTGCAGAACGTCCAGTCACATGGTGAACTGGAACGTGTGCGGTTGACTACGCGTAAACCAGCCTCATCACTCAGCTATGAGGACGCCGAATCGGAGAAGGTGATATTCGAAGGCAAGGCAGCAGATGCCATCACCCACTATCCGAAGAACATGAATGTCTCCATCATCCTCGGAATGGCTGGTGTGGGCATAGAGGAAACGGAAGTGACATTGATCGCTGACCCCGAAATTGACCGGAATATCCATCAGATTGAAGTCGAAGGGGCGTTCGGCAACGCGGAATTCAAAATAGAGAATCGTGCCCTACCTGAGAATCCTAAGACGAGCTACCTTGCGGCCATCAGTATACTCGGCACTCTTGAGCGCCTCAACAGACATTTCAGTATTGGATGATTATCCAAGCATATAAAAATCGCACTCGTTCCCCTAGAGGAATCAAGTGCGATTTCTTTATATGCTGGCGCGGCTTGCCATTTTGGCCGCTGGTTATTCTAATATTTCATTTTGTCTGCAAGGAAAGCGTTCAGATCATCTATGCTGACCCGCTGCTGTTCCATAGTGTCACGGTCCCTTACCGTCACTTTCTGGTCTTCCAGTGAATCGAAATCAAAAGTGATGCAGTAAGGTGTACCGATTTCATCCTGACGTCTATATCTTTTGCCGATTGACTGGGACTCATCGAATTCTATGTTGAAGTCGCCTGCGAGCTTCTCATAGACTTTGATTGCCTCTCCACTCAACTTCTTGGATAGCGGCAACACTGCTGCTTTATAAGGCGCAAGCTGGTGGTGGAATTTGAGCACCGTGCGCTTCTCGCCATTATCCAATTCCTCTTCATTGTACGCATCACACAGGAACGCAAGCGTGACGCGGTCGAGTCCAAGGGAAGGCTCGATGCAATAAGGGATATATTTCTCATTCGTCTCCTGATCATGATAGGTCAAGTCTTCGTTCGAATGCTCCATATGCTGACGCAGGTCAAAGTCCGTACGGCTTGCGATGCCCCAAAGCTCTCCCCAGCCGAACGGGAATTTGTATTCGATGTCGGTTGTGGCGTTGGAGTAGTGGCTGAGTTCATCCTCATCGTGATCGCGGAGCCTTGTATTCTCTTCTTTCAAAGAAAGGTTTTTCAACCAGTCTGTTGCGAAGTTTTTCCAGTAATCCTGCCATTCCATTTCAGTGCCCGGCTTACAGAAGAATTCGAGTTCCATCTGATCGAATTCACGTGTCCTGAATGTAAAGTTACCTGGCGTAATCTCGTTACGGAATGATTTACCGATCTGGCCGATGCCAAACGGCAATTTCTTGCGCATCGAGCGCTGGACATTTTTGTAGTTGACGAATATACCTTGGGCCGTTTCAGGTCTCAGGAAGATCTCGTTGGTCGAAGACTCCGTCACACCCTGGAACGTTTTGAACATCAGGCTGAATTGTCTGATATCGGTATAGTTGTGCGCGCCACAGTTCGGGCATCTGATATCGCGGTCGTCGATGATTTTCTTCATTTCATCAAAGCTCAGGCCATCTGCAACGAATGAATCGTCTTCCTCCTGGAGGACGTCTTCAATGAGTTTATCTGCGCGGTGGCGTGTATTGCACTCCTTGCAGTCGATCATCGGATCGTTGAAGTTGTTGAGGTGCCCTGATGCCTCCCAAGTTTTCGGATTCATCAGGATTGCAGCATCAAGTCCGACGTTGTACGGTGATTCCTGGATGAACTTTTTCCACCAAGCCTGCTTTACATTATTTTTCAGTTCAATGCCAAGCGGTCCATAGTCCCAAGTGTTGGCCAGGCCGCCATAAATTTCACTGCCTGGGAACACAAAACCTCTGGACTTCGCCAAATTTACGATTGTTTCCATTTCCATTTGATTCGACTCCTCACTTTATCTTTTGTCATAGCGAAAGATGGTGAAAAATATAAACGTCCCCGGATAACAGTATTGTTATCCGGGGACGAGCCAAGCCCGCGGTTCCACCCCAATTAGTGTAAACACTCCGCTTTTATATATTTTCTGATCATCATATGCCAATTTCGGGTGTTAAGCTCGCACCATCCTTAACTCGCTTCACTATCATTATAGCCAGTCATCCACTTTTGTGCAACGATTTGCTTGTATTTCTTTATTTGCCTGAATGTATTATAATTATCCTGTTGGGAGTGAGCGCATGGAACTTAATGAGAGACAGGAAAAGATACTTAAAATCGTAAAGCAGCATGGGCCCATAACCGGCAGTAAAATTGCCGAACAGCTGTCCTTGACCAGGGCGACCTTGAGGCCCGACCTGGCAATACTGACCATGAGTGGCTATTTGGATGCGAGGCCGCGTGTCGGCTATTTCTATACCGGTAAAGAATCCGAGGAAGTGATGACTTCAAAAGTACGCAACATCCTTGTCAGCGAGGTGCAGAGCGTACCGATCCTGATTAAACAGGATACTTCCATCTATGAAGCGATCGTCAAAATGTTCCTTGAAGATGTGGGCACATTATATGCAATCGATGAAGACCAGTCGCTGGTCGGCGTAATTTCGAGGAAAGATCTTCTGCGTGGGACGATGGGCTCGAACGATATCGAAAAGGTACCCGTCAGCGTCATCATGACACGTAAGCCGAATATCACAATCTGTTATCCGAATGATCTGTTGATCTACGCAGCCAATCAACTGATCGAAAAACAGATTGATTCACTGCCCGTAGTCGAAGAACATGACGGCGTCGATAAAGTCATCGGCCGCGTCACGAAGACCACCATCACACGGGCATTCGTCAATCTAATGGAATAAGGAAGTGTTTCAATGAATAAAATCAAAGTGATCATCGCATCCGATTCGGTTGGGGAGACTGCTGAGCTTGTCGCCAAAGCCTGTCTCTCACAATTTGAAGTCGACGAATCAGAAGAGGTACTGATCAGGTACCCTTATATAGAGTCAGAAGAAAACGTCGATGAAGTGATCGACCTGGCCAAGAGTAAAGGGGCCATCGTGGTCTTTACGATCATCACGCCGGAGATACGGGCATACTTGAAGAAGGAGCTTGAGGCTGAGAATATCTCCAATGTCGATGTCATGGGACCGCTTATGAATATCCTTAAAGAAGAGACTGAGGATAAGCCATATTACGAACCGGGAAGGGTGCACCGCCTCGATGAAGATTACTTCAAGAAGATAGAAGCAATCGAGTTTGCAGTCAAATACGATGATGGGAAGGATGCCCGTGGCCTTGACAAGGCTGATATCGTATTGATAGGCGTATCACGCACCTCAAAGACTCCACTTTCTCAATACTTGGCCCATAAAAAATATAAAGTGATGAATGTGCCACTCGTCCCTGAGGTGACACCTCCCCGTGAAATCTACAATATCGACCCTGGCAAATGTGTCGGCCTTAAAATAAATGCGCCTGCACTCAATAAAATCCGAAAAGAACGGCTTACCCAGCTCGGCCTGAAGGATACGGCCAATTATGCAGATGACCAGCGCATCCAGGAAGAACTCGATTACTTCAATGAAGTGATCGGCAAAATAGGGTGCCCTGTAATAGATGTCTCGGACAAGGCGATTGAGGAAACGGCGAATGAAATTTTGGATTACGTCGAAAAAAGACTTGAATATAAGGATTGATGCAAGTGAGGATACCTGAAGAGACAGTGGAAGCAGTAAAGCAGGGGACCGACATCACCGATCTCGTCTCCAGTTACATCAAACTGGAGAAGCGGGGGCGGAACTATGTCGGTCTCTGCCCGTTCCATAATGAGAACACCCCATCCTTTACAGTAAGTCCGGATAAGCAGATCTGTCACTGCTTCGGCTGTAAGAAGGGCGGTAATGTATTCCAATTCTTTATGGAAGCCGAAAATGTCGCTTTTTCTGAAGCAGTCCGCCGTCTTGGGAAACCGCTCGGCATCGAAATAGAGAAGCAGGAAAGCAATGTCGACGATAATGAAATGCAGTTCATCAAAATGCATGAATATCTGACTGACTTGTATCATCATGTCCTGATGCACACAAAAGAGGGCGAGACCGCACTCGAATACCTGGAGGACCGGGGTTTTACACCGGAAATCATCCGCAGGGAAAAAATTGGCATCGCACCAAGCATGAAGGATTTCACTAAAAACGCATTGACTGAAAAGGGCTTCAGCCTTGAAATGGCTTATCAGGCAGGCCTCATTTCAAGGAATGAGGAAGCATTCACCTACTATGACCGCTTCAGCAGCAGGATAATGATCCCCATCCTGAATCATCAGGGCTATAATGTCGGCTATACCGCACGGAGCCTCGATGGACGCGAACCGAAATACCTCAACACCCCCGAAACAGCGATCTTCCAAAAAAGAAGGCTGCTATACAATCTGAATGATGCGCGCAAGGCGATCAGAAGTCATGATGAAGTCATTTTGATGGAAGGACACCTGGACATCGTCAAAGTCAAGATGACGGCTGTGCAGAATGTAGTCGGGCTGATGGGTACTGCGCTCAGCGATGAGCATATCCGGATGCTGCATCGGCTCGCCTCGAACGTGACGCTTATGTTCGACGGGGATGGGGCTGGGCAAAACGCCCAGTTGAGTTTGGGTGAAACGCTGTTGGAAGCAGGTCTCGATGTATTCATCATCTCGCTGCCAAAAGGTATGGACCCTGATGAATATATCGAACAGAATGGCCGCGAAGCCTTCGAAGATCTAGTGCGCAGTGAAAAGCGCCACTATATCCATTTCAAGGCGGAGTATCTGTTGGAAGAGAGCATGAATAACGACATGGCATTTTCAACCAACTTGAAGACACTTACCGGCCATATGAAATTCGTCAAAGATGAAGTCATCCGTGAAAGGCTTATCCAGCACATAAGCCAGCTCTATAAAATAGATGCCAAATCACTCGGACAGAACATTCCTGCACCGGCGAAAAAAGGGAGTGGTGCACCCCGGATTCAAAGCAGGCAGATTCCATTGCGTGAGCGTAAAGAACGGTATCTTCTCAGGGCATTGATGCAGGATGTTGGCTTGTTTAAACGTTTTCAGGAATCAATTGATGCTGAAGTGTTAACCAGCTCTTCTTATTATGGTATATTTAAAGGGTTGTGCACTTACTTTGACAAACATGAGGCCTTTGATATATCATCATTCAGCCAGTATATTGATGGCGACCATTTCAGTGATGCCGTCGAAATCGATGGCTTGCTGATCCATGACGATATCACGGGTGATGAAATCAATGATTACATTGAAGATCTAAGTGGTATTAGAAATAGTGAGAAGGAGAAGCGCTCTCTCTATCTGCAGCTCCAGGAAGCAGAAAACAGCAATGATATAGAGCTTCAGGTAAAACTAGTGCAGCAATTGAATGAATTGAACAGTCGCTATAAAAGATGATTGTGAAGTCTGAATAGGAGGGCTTTAAATGGCAGATAAAAATGTACAAACGACCGATACAAAAGAAGTTGAACTGCTCACGACCGTAGAGCAGGTCAAGAATCATCTTGTTGAAAAAGGGAAGACCCAGGGCCATCTGTCGCATGAGGAGATTGCTGACAAACTGTCCAGTTTCGAATTGGATGCGGATGCGATGGATGAGTTCTTTGACGAGATAAACGAAAATGATATCCAACTCATCAATGAGAAGGATTCGACGGATTCCGACGAAAAACTCAACCTCCACGATATGAGTGCCCCGCCAGGCGTCAAAATAAATGACCCGGTCCGGATGTACCTGAAAGAAATCGGGCGTGTGGATCTTCTCAGTGCGCAGGAGGAAATTGAACTGGCAAAACGCATCGAAACGGGCGACGAAGTCGCGAAGAGTCGTCTGGCAGAAGCCAACCTGCGTCTTGTGGTCAGTATAGCGAAGCGCTATGTCGGCCGCGGCATGCTGTTTCTTGACCTGATTCAAGAAGGTAATATGGGACTTATTAAAGCAGTGGAAAAATTCGACTTCTCCAAAGGATTCAAATTCTCCACTTATGCGACTTGGTGGATTCGCCAGGCAATTACGCGCGCCATCGCCGACCAGGCGAGGACGATACGTATCCCAGTCCATATGGTCGAAACGATCAACAAGCTGATCCGTGTACAACGTCAGCTTCTCCAGGACTTGGGTCGCGAACCGCTGCCTGAGGAAATTGGTGAAGAAATGGATCTTCCTGCAGAAAAAGTCAGGGAAATCCTGAAGATTTCACAAGAGCCCGTTTCCCTTGAAACGCCGATTGGGGAAGAGGACGACAGCCATCTCGGAGACTTCATCGAAGACCAGGAGGCCCAGAGCCCTTCAGACCACGCAGCATATGAGCTGTTGAAGGAACAGTTGGAAGATGTACTGGATACACTTACCGACCGTGAAGAAAATGTGTTGCGTTTGAGGTTCGGCCTAGATGACGGTAGGACACGTACACTGGAAGAAGTCGGAAAAGTGTTTGGCGTGACCCGCGAGCGGATCAGACAGATTGAGGCGAAAGCGTTGAGGAAATTAAGGCATCCAAGCAGAAGCAAGCGCCTGAAAGATTTCATGGACTAGGAAAACTGTCAAGAGTGTAATATTTTAGAAAAAAGCTTTTGACTTTACGCATATTTAATATACAATTATATATGTGAATATGTATATGGAATGACATTAGGGAGGTTGTTTTATGAATCGTAATCCGATCGTGCCTTTTATACTTATCATTTTCCTCGGCATCGGCTTGATTTTCTTGCTTTCTTCCCAGGGCGCCAACAACGATGGTGGCGAAGGTGAAGGTGAAGAGACGGCCAGCGAAGAGAGTGGAAGTGGTGAAGGCGGCGAAGAAGGTGGCGAAGCATCTTCTGGAGATTTTGACGCTGAAGGTTTTGCAAAGGATAACTGTGCTTCTTGTCATGGACAGGACTTCTCAGGTGGCATGGGACCTGCACTAGCAGGTACAGGCCTTTCTGAAGAGGAATTCTCTGGTACAGTAAGAGAAGGACCAGGATCCATGCCACCATTCAGCGAAGACCAGATTGGTGATGAAGACCTGTCTTCACTCCACAAGTTCTTCTCTGAGCAATAATTAAACGGAACTTCCACACTCTGTGTGGAAGTTTTTATTTTGAATGGAGGAATTTTGATGCTTGATGCACGCCTCGACGCAGTACTTGGGTATGTCGATGGAGAGGTTTTGCTTGATGTCGGTTCGGACCATGCCTACCTTCCGATAGAAGCAATCCGCCAAGGTAAAGTTTCATCCGCAATATGTGGCGAAGTGGTCGAAGGGCCGTTCAAATCCACAATCAGGAATATCGCCGCTGAAGGCATGACAGCACAGATTGAAGCGAGATTCGGGTCTGGTCTTCAAGTTGTTGCAGAAGGGGAGAAAGTGGACACTGTGACAATCTGCGGCATGGGTGGCCCTTTGATTGCAGAGATATTAAAAGAGCGGCTTCACCGCTTGGCCAATAAACCACGCCTGGTCCTCCAGGCAAACATCCATACTTATCCGATCAGAAAGGTGCTCGCTGAATCAGGCTATAGAATCATAGATGAAACCGTAATACAGGATGGCCATCATTTTTATGAGATCATAGTCGCCGAAGCGGGTGAGGTCGAATATGATGAACAGTCACTTACATTTGGTCCTGTCCTTCTAGAAAAACGTGAAGCTGCGTTTATAGAAAAATTACAGCGGGAATTAAGCCATCAGGAGAAGATATTAAAGAATCTTCTTGAAAATTCCAATGATGCAGCGAAGATAAATGAAGTCTCACTTAAAGTGGAACAGCTGAAAGAGGTGCTTTTAAAATGAAAATTAAAGAACTCATGGAAGAACTCGATCAGATAGCGCCATTTGCGGAAAGCGAATCATGGGATAATACAGGGTTGCTTGTCGGGGACATGCAGGATGAGGTGACGAGTATCCTGACGACGCTTGATTGTGCCAAGGAGACGGTCGATGAAGCGGTTTCTAAAGGTGCCAATGTCATCATTGCCCACCATCCCCTGATTTTTGCCAAAATGGATGCCGTTGTCGAGTCTGGTGTGGGTCGTATCGTACGTCAGTTGATCAGAAATAACATCAATCTGATTGCCATGCACACCAACCTGGATCATCAACCTGATGGTGTCAGCCATATGATTGCAGAAAAATTGGGGTACACGGACACAGAAGTCCTGATCAGTAATGAACGGGACTATAAGAAACTGCGTGTGACCGTACCAAAATCGTCTGCCGAACAGCTGAAGAAAGATCTGGCCGCTGCTGGAGCAGGCAACCAGGGAGAGTACTCCGAATGCTTCTTCGAACATCCTATAACAGGTCAATTCAGACCAAGCGAAGGGGCAGATCCTCACATTGGTGCATCAGGCCGACTTGAGCATGTCGAAGAATACATGATTGAGGCCATATTCGAAGTGCAGGATGAGAATAAGGTGATGCAGGCCCTGCTTGCTTCGCATCCTTATGAAGAACCTGCCTATGATATGCTGTCGTTGAAGCTTCCGAGTGACAAAGGCCTCGGCGTCTCATTCGATTTCAACGGGTCGCTTATGCAACTGGCGTCTCTAATAGAGGAGAAGACCGGCACTCCAATCGTAAACATGGTAGCTGCCGACCAAAATCAAATAAGCAAAGTCGGGATCATCGGCGGGTCAGGCATGTCGTATATAGAAGAAGCTTTTGGACAGGGGATAGATGTTCTTGTGACAGGAGATGTCAAATATCACGAAGCCTATGATGCAAAGCTTGCTGGCCGCAGTATAATAGATGGCGGCCACTATATGGAGAGTGTTATGGCTGAAGGGCTCAAGGCACTGATAGAAGAGCGCATGACAGTTGAAGTGCATGCCACTGAAGTATCCACCAATCCTTTTGCAAACTAAAAAACGGGGCACATCGTGTGCCCCGTTTTTTTAGTCCATTATTTTTACTGGTTTTGCTTTTTTGATCTTAGGCAGTATTTTGGAAGTCGGCACCGTGGATTGCGGTGCTGTTGCATTCGCCTTATCATATTCTTTGATGTAGTCGATTACTTCTTTAACGATTGGAGTTGGCGTCGATGCACCTGCAGTGATTGCCACACTATCAATATTTTCGAGCCACTCATTCTTCAATTCATCAAGTGAACTGATGCGGTAGGCATTAGTGTGGGCGATTTCTTTGGAAACTTGAGCCAATCTGTTCGAGTTGTTACTTTTCGGGTCCCCGACGACTATAAGCAGTTCAGCCTCCTGTGCCTGCTCGGCAACCGCTTCCTGACGGACCTGGGTCGCCATGCATATCTCCTTATGCACCTCGATGTGCGGGAACTGAAGCTTGAGCTGATCCATCAGATGACTGACGTCCCACGTACTCATCGTCGTCTGATTGGTCACGATGAGCTTCTTGTCCTTGAGGGATTCCGGCAGCGTTTTGACATCTTCTATTGTTTCCACGAGATGTACGTTATCGGGTGCGACGCCGATAGCGCCCTCTGGTTCAGGGTGATTTTTCTTACCGATGTAGACAACGTCATAACCATCAGCTGTGCGTTCCCGGATGAGTTGGTGGGTGACTTCGACGTCCGGGCATGTTGCATCAATGCACGTCAGCCCCTTTTCCTTGGCCCGTGCCTTGACCTGGGGCGAGACACCGTGTGCTGTAAATATTACAGTGCCTTCATCTATGCCCTCCAGAATTTCCAGACGGTTGGCACCGTCCAATGTGACGATACCCTCTTCTTCAAACGCATCTGTCACGTGTTTATTGTGCACTATCATTCCCAGTATATATATCGGGCGAGGCAGAGTCTTGTCCATGGAAGCATTCTTGGCGATCACCATTGCATCCACAACACCATAACAGTAGCCACGCGGGCTTATTTTAATAATATCCATGAAGTTTATTCCTCCCTTACAGGCATTATAACTGAAACCAACTGAATTTGAAATCAACACGCGGTATGAATGGTGTAGATTAAGGGAAATGTTTCAGTTATAATAAATGTTGAGTTTATTTAAGAAATCAGGTGAAGCAATGAGTAATGCATTCAAAAGATTCAATTTCAGCGATAAGATGCTGAATGCAATCGATCGTATAAATTTCACGCACCCCACACTGGTGCAGGAACGCGTCATCCCGAAAGTGCTGAAAAAGGACAACGTGGTTGTCCAGTCCGAAACGGGAAGCGGGAAATCCCATGCCTTCCTGTTACCGATCATACATGAAATCAACCCAGAGAGTCCCCGCACACAAGCTGTAATCCTGGCACCGACCAGAGAGCTTGCCAAACAGCTCCACCAAATGACACTCGGCATATTGGAGAGCTATCCGGAAATTACCGCCAAGGCGTTTATAGGCGGGACAGACATAGAACGGGACACACAAAAAGCCTCCCATGCGCCCCATATCGTAATCGGTACGCCGACAAGAGTCAAGGATCTGCGGGATAACGGAGGATTGAACCTGCGTCATGTGACGCGCCTCGTCATAGATGAGGCGGATTTGATGATCGACCTCGGTTTCCTGGAACAGATAGACAGCATATCTTCCTCAGTCGATGAAAAATCCCAGTTCCTCGTATTCTCTGCAACAATACCTGAGGCACTAAGGAATTTCCTCAGAAAATATATCGGGGACACCGAAGTGATCGTCATAGACCAGCCGAGGAACAAGGCTTCCATCCACTACAGCCTTGTGCCGGTCAAAGGGGACGATAAAGCCAAGAAAGTGTTGGAGCTCACCGAAAACATCACGCCATACATCGGTCTCATCTTTGCGAATTCCAAAGAGCGTGCCGATGATCTGTTTGATTACCTAAACAGCAACGGGGTGAATGTCGGTTTGTTCCACGGTGGCCTGAAGCCCCGTGAACGGACGAAGGAAATCAGGAAAATACGGAGTCTTGAATATGAATGGATTGTGGCGAGTGATTTGGCTGCCAGGGGCCTTGATATAGATGGTGCCTCCCACGTCATCAACTACGATATTCCAAAAGATATAGAATTCTTCACGCACCGCATTGGACGTGTGGGACGTGGCAACTATACAGGTACTGGAATCACCATCTACACGCCGGAGGATGAGCATCTCATCAATCTACTGGAGTCCAAAGGCTATGCATTTGTGCATGAAGACATCAAAAATGGTGAACTGACCGAAATCAAATCCAGAACAGAGCGTGCCAAACGTAAAAGGCGCGAGTCCCATCTCGAAAATCAGCTCGTAAATAAAGTCAAGAAACGTAAGAAAGTCAAACCAGGCTATAAAAAGAAGATGAAGTCCGAACTCGATGCGCTGAAAAGGGAAGAGCGCATGAAACATGCCAAACGCAATAAGAAAAAAAGATAGGTTGGAAAGGTGATACAATGCTTATAGGATCACATGTCTCGATGAGTGGGAAAAAGATGCTGGAAGCAGCCAGCATCTCAGCTGCAAGTTTTGGAGCGAGTACTTTTATGATCTATACCGGTGCGCCCCAGAACACGAGAAGAAAGAAGATAGAAGACTTGAATATAGAAGCCGGCAAACGCCACATGGCGGATAACGGCATTTCGAATATCGTCGTCCACGCGCCCTACATCATCAATATCGCAAATTCCGAACGGGAAGGGGTCTTTGAACATGGTGTAGAGTTCCTTCAGGAAGAAATCGTCAGAACAGAACATCTAGGTAGCAGACAGATCGTCCTACATCCCGGCAGCCATGTCGAAACAGGGGCTGAGCGCGGCATCCAGTCGATCATCGATGGATTGAACCAAGTGCTTGAGAATGACCATGATGTACAGATAGCTCTTGAAACGATGGCCGGAAAGGGAACGGAAGTCGGCCGTACATTTGAAGAGTTGGCTCAGATCATCGAAGGTGTGGAACATGATGAACGGTTGAGCGTCTGTTTCGACACATGCCACGTCCACGATGCCGGTTATGATATCGTCAATGATTTCGAAGGCGTGATGGAGGAATTCGACCGCATCATCGGCAAGGACAGGATTAAAGTCCTCCACATCAACGACTCTAAGAACGAACGCGGTGCGCATAAGGACCGCCATGAGAATATCGGTTTCGGACATATCGGTTTTGACGCCCTGCACCACATCGTGCATCATCCTGATTTCAAGGATATCCCTAAAATACTTGAAACCCCATTCGTCGGGCCGGATAAAAAGAATAGGGTAGCACCTTACAAACATGAAATTGAAATGCTTAAAGAGGGTACATTCAATCCATCCCTTAAAGAAGAAATAAATCCTATGATCGCAGATACAGAAGCACAATAGAGAGGAAGGCTCAGGCCTTCCTCTCTATTTTATTTCGTAATCATTCCTATTTACAAACTGTAATGATTCTTCTATAATATTATGATGATCATAAATCGAAGGAGCAACCACCATGGAGCATCCCATTTTCGAACTGAAAAATATTTCATATGTCTATAAAGACAAGATGGAAACGACCCAAGCTTTAAAAGATATTAATCTGAAAGTACACAAAGGAGACTTTGTAGCACTCGTGGGACCAAATGGGTCGGGCAAGACGACCCTCATCAAATTGATCCTTGGAGTCTTGAAGCTTCAGACTGGGGAAATATACATCAACGGCAAAAGCCTGCGCCACTTTCAGGCATGGCAGGAAGTCGGCTATGTATCACAGAAATCCAACAGTTTCGCAAAAGGATTCCCAGCGACTGTCAGTGAAGTCATACTGAGTGGCCTGACAAAGTCCAAAGGACTGTTCAGCCGTTTCAAAAAAGAAGACTACGACAAGCTGGATGAAGTGCTTGCGCTTTTGAACATAGTGGAGCTGAAGGATAAGAACATTTCCCAATTGTCGGGCGGCCAGACCCAGCGTGTCTTCATCGCGCGTGCACTGATCAACAGGCCGAGCATACTCGTGCTTGATGAACCGACCGTCGGAATAGATGCCAAGCATGTAAAGGAGTTCTATGACGTGTTGCTCCGCCTTAAGGAACAATCCGTGACGATTCTCCTGGTCACCCATGACATCGGTGTAGTGGTGGACCATGCCAACGAAGTGGCGTGCCTCAATGAACACCTTCACTTCCATGGCAGCAACCATGAGTTCAAAAATCTTGGGGAAGCAGAACTTTCGAAGATTTACGGCTTTCCGCTGCAGTTGGTCTCCCACGATCATGAGAGGAGCTGCTGTGAATGATTCAGGCATTCTTTGAATATGACTTTATAAGATACTCAGTCATCAGCGGCCTGATCGCCGGATTGATTGCACCACTCATTGGTACATTCATCGTCATCAGGCGCCTTTCCCTGATTGCAGATGCACTCAGCCATGTGACGCTTGGTGGCATTACATTCGGGGTCTATCTGTCCTCCCTTATCGGCACGGCCATAAATCCCCTGGTTACCGGTATATTGTTTTCGATACTCGGTGCTCTAGGGATTGAACGCCTCCGTACAGTCTACAAGCATTATCAGGAGCTCGCCATTCCAATCATCATGAGCTTTGGTGTGGCATTGAGCGTATTGTTTCTGTCACTGGCGGATGGCTTCAATCAGGATCTCTTCGGCTATCTGTTCGGGAGCATCAGTGCCGTCAACTTGTTTGACCTCACATTGATCGCTTCAATCGGGGTCATTGTATTGGTCTTCATATTCTTCCTATACAAAGAGATGTTTCTAGTGTCCTTCGATGAAGAATATGCAGATGTGATGAACATCAGCAAATGGATCCATTTCCTGTTCATCGTGGTCGTTGCACTCGTCATCAGCGCTTCGATGAGGATTGTCGGCATACTGCTTGTCAGTGCTTTGATGACCCTGCCCGTCGCTTCTGCCATGCGTGTCACCTCAAGCTTTAAGCAGCTTATGGCAATGAGCGTCATATTTGGTGAAATTGCCGTCATCATCGGACTTTTTATAAGTTTTCATCTGGATATTTCACCAGGCGGCACAATCGTACTTGTATCATTAGCTATCCTCATGGGTGCCATTATACTGGATCACATAGGAGTGAAAAAAGATGGGGAACAATCTGAATCAATATAAAGATAAATTAAGAAAGAATAAGCTTAAAGTAACTGAGAAAAGGATGCGCATGATTGAAACGCTTCTTGAAGGGGACCGTTACATGAGTGCAAAAGACATCCAGGAGATTCTTAAACCAGAGTACCCTGGCATGAGCTACGACACCATTTACCGAAACTTGTATACCCTAAAAGATATTGAAGTCCTTGAGCAGACGACATTATCCGGGGAAATGCATTATAAGATAGCCTGCACGACACATCACCATCACCATTTCATCTGTGATGACTGTGGTGAGACGAAAGTCATCCGCTACTGTCCAGTGGAAACATGGCAGAGCGAGTTGGAGGATGTCGAAATAAAAAACCATAAAATAGAGCTTTATGGTTTGTGTGGCGCATGTAAGGAAGCCAGAATCTATTAGATTCTGGTTTTTTGTTGACCTAATAGTACATAGTGTGTATATTATATATATACATTATGTACGGGGGAGGTGATGGATCTGGATATAAAAATTTCAAATCAGGGTGATGTACCGATATATGAACAGTTGAAAAACGAAATCATACGTCACATTATAACTGGCACATTGAAACCGGGGGAGCCCCTGTTATCGATGCGGGCTCTGGCAAAGGAACTGAGCATTAGTATCATCACTACCAAACGAGCGTATCAGGATCTTGAAGCTTCAGGGTATGTATATTCCGTCGTTGGGAAGGGCACATTTGTTAAGGAACAGGATAACGAAAGTAGAAGAGAACAGATATTAATCGAAGTTGAAAAGAAATTGAAAGACCTGATTTCAACCGCGAATAAGATCGAGTTGTCTACTGAAGAACTGATGGAGATGATGAAAGTAATGGAGGGAGAGCAATAATGAATGCTTTAACCATCACTGGATTAAACAAGGATATGGGACGATTCAGATTGAAAGATATTACGCTAAACATCAGGAAAGGATATATCACTGGGATGATAGGCGAGAACGGTGCAGGAAAATCCACTTTAATTCAGCATATATTGTCATTGAAGAAACAGGATGAGGGGCAGATTAGCATATTGGGCCAAGACCTCGAGACGGAAAGGGAAGCACTGCTGAACCGCATTGGAGTGGTTATGTCGGAAAACTATCTCCCTCAAAATATCAGCCCGAAAAAACTTAATAAACTTTTGGCAGTCTACTATAAAAATTGGCGGCCCGATAAATTCTTTAGCTTTTTGAAACGATTCAACATAGATGAAGCAAGCAAAATAAAATACTTTTCCACCGGGGAAAAAGCGAAGCTTTCCATTGCTGTTGCGTTGAGCCATGAGGCTGAACTACTGATTTTAGATGAACCAACTTCAAACCTTGACCCGACATTCAGGAGAGAATTGCTAGATATTTTGCAGACACTCATGATGGAAGAAAATACAACTATACTCTTCAGTACCCACATTACCACAGATCTCGAGAAAATTGCCGACTATATCGTAATGATAGATGAAGGGGAAATAGTGTTTGATATGGAGAGAGAAGTACTTTTTGACTCCTATAAAAAAGTGAAGGGAGACCTTCAAATTATCGAAGATGCGGATGAACTATTAATCGGTACAACTACGAATGCACTCGGTTTTGAAGCAATGACAAGAGAACATCAAGCCCTTGAAGAGCTCTATGGAAATAAAGTGTTAATTGAAAATCTGACTATAGAAGAAATTATGTACTTCTTAAAAAATACGAAAAGAGGGGTAGATAATGAATAAGCAACTCTATTTGAATATGTTCTTGTCCAAGTGGATATGGTATTTCGGCATGTCCGTAATCTTTATAAATCTTTTCACCACGATTTTCATATCAGATTATAAAGAAGTACTAATGCCGTTCATCGATTTGTTAAATATTATTGCAGTACTTTACACAACTTCGAGTTATCTGAGCATCCATCATATGATGAAGCAGGATGGCAACCATCACTTCTACTTTTCACTGCCTAACACGAAAAGAAATATCATCACAGGCGACTATCTTTACTATATACTCATGATGGCTTTGACAACCGCTATTTTTGGCAGTTACATGACGCTTACTCAGACCACCTATTATGCATATGGTTTTGTAATGTTAATGGGTATAAGCCTTATAATGATGAGCTTTTATTATCTTGGCTTTGCAAAGTATTGGCTGCGATATCTGTTTACTGGATATTTTATATATGGGGTCCCTATGGTGTTGACATGGTTATTTCATTTTATGCCCCTGGTCAATATCAGTCAGATGGACAAGAATATGCCGGGAATGAATTTTTATCTCTATCACTTACCAGTCTATACTATCGTTTTCGCCATAATGCTACTCATCCTCAGCTATGTAATTAACCTCCAGAACATAAGGAAATATGATATGGCATAATATTTCTTCGAAGAGTTTTTTGCAACGATTGTTAAAGGTATCTTTCCTGTCAGTATACTATGTTCCAATCAGTTGATTTATGTGGCACAAAAAAGTCCCGGCAACCAATTTAAGTTGTCCGGGACACTTTGCTGTGTTATTTATTTGCCGCTTCTTCTTTGGCTTTACGTTCTTTTTCGTAATGTTCTTCAGCCAGTATATCGATTTCCTTCTTGAGCTCATCGACCATCGTTTCTTCCGGCACTTTTCTGACTGTCTTACCGTGCATGAAAAGAAGTCCTTCCCCACGGGCACCTGCTATACCGATATCCGCTTCGCGAGCTTCGCCTGGTCCGTTTACTGCACAACCAAGTACCGCCACTTTAAGCGGTGCCTTGATGGATGAAATATATTCTTCCACTTCATTCGCGATTGAAATCAAGTCGATCTCGATACGGCCACATGTCGGGCATGCAATGAGAGTGGCTGCGTTACTTGCCAGACCGTAGCTTTTCAGAAGTTCTCTTCCGACTTTGATCTCTTCAACAGGATCGGCAGATAGGGATATGCGCATCGTATTGCCGATGCCGCGTGAAATGATGGCACCGAGTCCCGCAGAACTTTTCACAGTACCGGCAAATAGGGTACCACTCTCAGTGATGCCGAGGTGCAGCGGATAATCAAATGCTGCTGCCGCTTTCTCATACGCTTCTATCGCCAAGTTGACGTCTGAGGCCTTCATGGAGACGATGATATCGTGGAAATCAAGGTCTTCCAAGATCTTGATGTGGTGCAGGGCACTCTCCACCATGCCGTCGGCTGTCGGATAACCGTATTTTTGAATGATGTGTTTCTCAAGACTTCCGGCATTGACGCCGATGCGGATCGGGATGCCTTTCGCTTTACACGCCTTCACCACTTCTTCGACTCTCTCCCGGCGTCCGATATTGCCTGGATTGATGCGGATTTTATCTGCGCCGCCTTCTACAGCGAGAAGGGCGAGCTTATAGTCAAAATGGATGTCCACAACGAGTGGAATATTGATCTGTTTTTTTATTTCTGGAATGGCGAGTGCATCTTCCTCTTTAGGACATGCAACACGTACTATCTGGCATCCTGCTTCTTCAAGACGATTGATTTCTGCGACTGTCGCTTCGACATCATGTGTCTTTGTCGTCGTCATGCTTTGGATGATGATCTGATCGGAACCGCCGATCGTCAAATCGCCAACCTTTACAGGTCTTGTATTAGTAC
The DNA here is from genome assembly GCF_055379195.1 of Salinicoccus jeotgali. Taxonomy (NCBI): domain Bacteria; kingdom Bacillati; phylum Bacillota; class Bacilli; order Caryophanales; family Staphylococcaceae; genus Salinicoccus; species Salinicoccus jeotgali. The sequence continues at coordinate 1,152,818 of NZ_AP043830.1, forward strand.
GATGTGTTATTTGGGACATAATCAAGCTCCTCATGTATATGATGATACTCTAAATCACTAGCAATTATACTAGAAACCGGCCAGAAATGTAAATGTAATGCCTACTGATTACGTTTTCATGACCGGCAGTTTCCTGAAGTAATGGATATAGAACGGCAACGTCAAAAGATATAGGGACCAGAGCATGCTTCCCGAAAGCAGCTCGACTAGAGCCATCGGCAAGAGGATGAACGCAGTTGCAAAGGAAATGAATTTGTACCAGTTCATAAAGCGCGATTTCCGTTTCAGCAATGCCGAAGATGTATGGAAGAGATAGGCAAGGATCGACATGAAGATGACGCTAAAGAACATGACCACAAATATAAAGAAGACCACATATACTGACACGTAGAAATAAAGGCTTGAAGATTGTTGGGATATGAAAGTCTTGAGCCCCTCATCATCCTTGACGTCGCCGATATAGGAATAGTCGAACCCAGTGTTTTGCACATCACGGATGTATATGCCGTCTTTTACGAAACCGATCAGAACATTGCGATCTTCTACTGAATCGGTGGCGACTTCACTGCTGAAAAGGACATCATTCCCTTTTATTGACACAGTTTCATCCTCACCGACGTATTGGCCATCTACAATGGAGAATTCCGGAATTTCCGATTCGATGTCTGCAAGTCCAGCCGCAGCATTGGCACTTTGAAAAAGCGCAATGATGTTCGGCAATGCGATAAGCAATGAGATGACGAATATATTCAACAGCATGTGTTTGAAGTTTGCCGTTCTAAAAAGCGGGTATTTCTCAAATGTAAGCAGACGCTTGTAAAAAGTGAACAGTTTCATCTTGTAACGCTTCCTTTTGTACTAATGTATTGTAGTGCAGGCGTCACTCAGCCCTTAGGCTGAATAATCCATACCAATGTGCAATACATTTGTCATTTTATCATTGAATTGATATATTTGGTATGTAAACAAATCACTATGGAGGGGAATTTACTATGGCTTTTGAACTACCAGAACTACCTTATGCATATGATGCGTTGGAACCACACATCGATAAAGAAACGATGGAAATCCACCATACAAAGCATCATAACACCTATGTAACTAAACTCAATGACGCTGTCAAAGGCACAGACCTTGAAAGCAAGTCCATTGAAGACATCATTAAAAATCTGGATTCAGTTCCTGAAGACAAGAAAACAGCAGTGAGAAACAATGGTGGCGGACACCTTAACCACTCACTATTCTGGGAGCTCCTCACTCCAGAAACAAAAGAACTCTCTGGTGAACTCAAAGACGCAATCGAATCCAAATTCGATTCTGTAGACAAATTCAAAGAAGAATTTGAAGCAGCAGGTGCTGGACGCTTCGGTTCCGGCTGGGCTTGGCTCGTTGTAAACAATGGTGAGCTCGAAATCGTATCTACACCTAACCAGGACAACCCAGTAACAGACGGCAAGGCACCTATCCTCGGTGTTGACGTTTGGGAACATGCCTACTACCTGAAATACCAAAACAAACGTCCAGAATACTTGAAAGCTTTCTGGAACGTCGTCAATTGGGATAAGGTAAGCGAATTGTACAGCAATGCTAAATAATTCCAAGCAATGGGAATGGGACGGGCAACCGTCCCTTTTTTAATTTCCAGAACCAAAGATTCCATAATGTGATAGAATGACATTACATATTTTTCAGGTAAAAGAGGATGAGTTTTATTGAAAAGAGCCAAAACCAAGAGTCTTGAAACCATAAATAATCAAGTGATGAAATCCAGGATAAACATAATCATGCTGATCGTCTTCCTTCTTTGCCTGGCACTCATATTCCGCATAGGTTATCTGCAGATCGTCAAAGGGGATATGTACCAGGAAGAGGTGGAGAATGCCCAGTATGTAGAGATCAACCAAAATGTGCCGCGCGGTGAAATATACGACCGGAATGGCAACTTGCTTGTCGGCAATGCTTCCAAGAAAGCCATCTATTTCACCCGTCACCGGAATATGTCCTCCGGTGAAATAATGGATGTCGCCCTGAAGTTATCGGATTACATCGAGATGGATACTGAAAACATCTCCCTTAGGGATAAACAGGATTATCTGATCAACCGTTATCCGGAAGAAGTAGAAAAGATAATGAAAAAAGAACAGACCTTACTCGATAATGGCAATATTTCACAAAAACAGTTCAATGAAGAGTTATATAGGCAAATCGATGACCAACAGCTATCAGACATTCTGTCAGAAGAAGATCTCAACACGATCGCCGTCTTCGTCGAGATGGTCAACGCCCGGGAACTCAATCCTGTAGTCGTTAAGAGTGAGGACGTGACCGAGTCCGAGTTCGCGGCCGTGAATGAGTCGCTTGATTCATTGGAAGGCATTTCCACCGGGATGGACTGGGAACGTGAATATCCGTATGACTCCACCCTTAAGACCGTTCTCGGAGAAGTATCCTCATCAGAAGAAGGGTTGCCAAAAGAACTGCTCGATTACTATATGGCAAGGGGATATTCGCGTAATGACAGAGTAGGTAAAACCTACCTTGAATACCAATATGAAAATGTTCTGCGCGGTGAAAAGGCACAGGTTAAATATTCCACCGACAAATCAGGTAAAATACTTAAGCAGGAAACGGTCAAGAAGGGGGAGCCGGGCGATGACCTGTATCTCACCATCGATATCGAACTTCAACTTGAACTTGAAGAGATTGCCGAACATCACCTCACATCCCTCAGAAAGATGGCTGAGGAAGTGGCGGCACGCAATAATAGGACCGGGGAACTCGATTACACGATCATCCCGGAATATTTGAACACAGTTGTTCTTGTCGTGCAGGACCCGAATAATGGGGATGTGCTGGCCATGGTCGGAAAACAGCTCGATGAAAATGGTGAAATCGTCGATTACCATTATGGTGCGCTTACCTCAACCTATCCGGTAGGTTCCTCCATAAAAGGTGCCACAGTCACAACCGGCTATCAAAATGACATCATCGAGCCGGGGGAAGTGATGATCGATGAGCCCCTTAATTTTGCAGGGGATGATACAAAATCTTCATTCTTCAACCGCGACAGCAAAGTTGCGATAGATGACCAGGAAGCGCTGATGGTCTCTTCCAACGTCTACATGATGAAGATCGCCATGGGGCTGGCAGATTTCAGCTATACACCGGGAATGTCATTGCCGACGGATATTACAGGTGGCGCGAACAAATTGAGGAATGGCTTGAATCAATTCGGCCTCGGGGTGTCGACGGGCATTGATCTGCCGAACGAAGCCACCGGGCTCAGTCCGGATCTGACAAACAACCCATCAAATTTATTATCCCTATCCATCGGACAGTATGACACGTATTCTGCACTCCAACTGTCCCAGTACATGTCCACCATTGCAAATGGCGGAAACAGGGTTGGACTTCATATGGCAAAAGAAGTGCGCAGTGGAGATGCCAACGGGGAAGGGACACTGCTGCAATCCTTCGATGGCAAAGTGCTGAATACTGTACTGTATTCTCCAGAAGAGCTGGAGCAGATCCATAAAGGGTTCTATGATGTGTTCAACACGCATGACACCGCAACGAATCGATACGGCACCGGCTGGGATGCCTATCATGAGCTCGAACCAAAGGCTGCAGGCAAGACTGGTACGGCCGAGACAGAATTTGAAGGAATAGAGGTCCTGAACCAGACATATACAGGCTACGCGCCGTATGATGATCCGGATATGGCATTCGCCGTCATCTTCCCGAATATGCCCTATACGGTTCCTTTCTTCCCTGGACAGTACTTAGGCCGCGATGTCGTCAATAAGTATTATGAACTCTATTATGAGCAGTCACCTAAACCGAATTATCAATATAATACAGATACTTTTTATCCGAAACTCGTGTACGGACAGTAAGGCACCTTTAAAGGTGCCTTATTTTTTGGATTTATAGTGCTTGAGATGGCGGTGTATAATAGTTATTGCAACTGACGGCTTTTGATTTGACGGTGGAATGATTATAATGAAAGATAGAAATGAAATGCGGAAAGAGAGGCTTTTGAAATGAATAAGAAAGATATGCGAAAAGAGATGATGGACAGGCTGGCTTCGCTCGATCCTTCTGACAAGAAGCGCAAGGAGGAAACTTTAAAAACCAAGCTACTTGAATATATCAGTCAATTGAACATCACTTCAGTCGGCATCGTGCTGTCGATGCCGCACGAAATGGATACCGATGGCATCATCAGTCAATTGAAATCGCAAGGAATAGAAATCTATACACCCGTATGCAACTACGACCAGAAAGTGATGAACTTCTGCGAGTTCTCTTCTTTTGATGCGGTTGTAAAAGATGAAAAGGGATTGAGGGTGCCAGAGGATGCCGAGCGCGTCAACAATGCACCTGGTCTCATCCTGGTCCCAGGCCTCATCTATTCTCAAACCGGCTACCGGATCGGATATGGGGGCGGGTATTATGACAAGTTTCTGGCAAACTATACCGGCCTGAAAGTATCATTACTTTTTGAAGAGCAGCTTGGTGAAGTCATTGTCGAACCCCATGATATCCCTGTAGATATATTGATTACACCAGAGCGTACGATAGATGCAGCAGAGAAGAGAAATGAAGATGCCTGATATATGGCGCACCGCCTACGAAGTGACCCGTTATACAGATTATACGTTTTACGATTTCGACCAGAGTCGTGAAGTGATATGGCTTAAAAACGATAAAAAAGCGAGTATGATGTGCCTGCATGCCACAAATGTAGACACATCATCTGAGGACGCCGTCGACTATATACTACACCGCCTGTTTATCCGCGGTCAGCATGGGGTGGTGCGTCATGTTGAAAGTTATTATCCTGATGCGGACGGGGCGTCCGAACGATTCGAAGCGGATGGCGTAGAGATTACCCACGAGGGGATCAAAGACTACGGCACTCTGATCGATAATCCTTTCTATAGATTAGACTTGAAATATAAACAATCCAAGCCTGCCGCGCATTACCAGAAACGATTGTTGAGCCGGCATCCTTTTGAACGCTATATGATCCGCTTCACTCCGATGACATATTTATTGACCGCAATCAATCTGGTTGTGTTCCTGCTCAATCTCATCCTTATCCATATAGTCGGTTCCTTCCAGCTTACAGAGCAGCTGGCTGTCAGCCACTCTGCAGTGGTTTCCGGGGATTTATACAGACTTTTGAGCAGCAGCTTCCTGCACGTCACCGTCGAGCATTTCCTGTTTAACATCTTTGCTTTATTCATAGCCGGAAAATTCATAGAAGTGCTCTATGGAAAGTGGCGCTTGGCCATCGCCTATGTATTGACAGGCATACTATCAAGTCTCTTTTCACTGGTGTTCATCACTGAAGGGGCTTCCCTCGGCGCGAGTGGGGCAGTATACGGCCTGATCGGCATTCTGATTGTACATCTGTTGATCAGAGGTAAAATCGACTTGAAGCTGCTTCTGCAGGTCGCCATTTTATTTGTGGTATTATCATTCATCTCCCAAATCATGGCGAACATCAATCATTATGCGCATTTCGGTGGACTTCTGCTTGGGGGATTGCTTGGCATACTGTTTAACCGTCAATATTTCAAACGGGTGTGGGCCATAGCATCCATTTCTCTGCTGGTGTTAATTGCAGCAGTCTCATATTTTATGGTGATGGGCTCGGACGCAGAACCGTCGCATAACCAGGAAGCAATGTCGAAGCTTCAAGCCGGGGACTATGGTGCAGCACTTGGCATCGTCACTGAAGCGGTTAATGAAGGTGATGATACAGCAGGTACCTACCACGTACTCGGACTTATTGCTGAGTACACGGGAGACTATGACCTTGCTGAACAGTACCATGAGAAAAGCTTTGAGATGAATCCGAAACATGAGTGGGCAGTGAAGCACAAGCTGCTTAAACTCAGAAAGGATAAAGACTATGAAGCCATGGGCCGAATTCTGGACGACTTGAACATTAAGAGAATTAAAGACGAAGAATTGAGGCTCATCACCAAGGAGTATTATGGAAATGAATAAGGATCTAAACCACATCAACCAACTGCTGAGACGTTTTGGCATATATGTATATGATAGGGATAGGAGCAATATGCTCCTTATGATGGAAATGGAAATCAAGGAATTATACAAGGCCGGGCTGCTCGATAAGAAAGAATATGCCGAAGCCCTGTTGATTCTAAGACACAGAAAGGACGGCTGAGCATGGATAATATATTGGCGGCAGATATAGGGGGTACGACCTGCAAACTAGGATTATTTTCGGATGATGTGGAATTGCTCCATAAATGGGAAATTCCAACAGAAACACTGCCAGACGGGGGCAGGATACTGGAAGATATCTATGAAGCTTTCATAAAAGAGACCGCGAATCATGGCTTGGACTTGACGGATATTGCTGGTGTCGGTCTCGGAGTCCCAGGCCCGGTTGATTTTAAAAATGGCATTATAAACGGTGCGATCAACTTGAATTGGGATGGTAAAAAGCCAATTTCATATGAATTTGAGAAGATGAGCGGCATCCCAACAATCGTGGATAACGATGCCAATGTTGCAGCGCTCGGTGAGCAGCATAAAGGAGCTGGAAGCGGGTATGACGATGTGGTCATGGTGACGCTCGGTACAGGAGTTGGAGGCGGTATCGTCGTCAACGGCCTGCTTGCTCATGGTCATGGAGGCGCTGCAGGCGAGATCGGCCATCTTAACGTTGATACGAAGAGGAGGTTCCAATGCAACTGTGGCAAGAAAGGGTGTCTTGAGACGGTGGCCTCTGCCACAGGTATTGTGAACCTTGCCAGACATCATTTTCACAATGGTGTGGAAACCACACTCTCTAAAGCCCTGGAAGAAGGCACGGTAACATCCGCGGCTGTCGTTGAAGCGGCAAAGGTCGGGGACACGCTCGGCATGAGGGTACTTGACGAAGTCGCCGGGTTCATTGGTCTTGCGTTGAGTGATATATCCGTCCTCACCAACCCGAATTACTTCATAATCGGTGGCGGCGTCAGCCGGGCCGGTGACATTCTTATGGATGGGATACGAAAGCATTATAGGCGGCTCACTTTCCCACCAGCCTATGAAAATACTGAGATCGTCTTTGCTGAACTCGGTAACGATGCAGGAATATACGGAGCCGCACGGCTCGTGAAACAATTTTTAACATAAAAAAAGCAGCCAAGTAGACTAACCTAATTATTTGAGACAATATAAAACACCTTCGAAATGGTACAATGTTCATCAAGTACTGAATCGGAGGTGTTTTTGCATGGGCAAAAACGTATATTCAAGTGAGACCAAGTGGGCAGTGGTCAAAGCGAAAATGGCGGGTGAATTGACTACAAATGAAATTATGGAGAAATACGGCATCAAGAATAAATCTCAAATTTCCACATGGGTCAGATGGTATAAGCAAGGGGAACTTTATCGATTTGATCAACCGATTGGAAAGCAGTATACCTATGGACATGGTCCTGAAGAGCGCTCAGCTGATGAACGAAAAGATCGTCAGATTGAACATTTGAAGATGGAGAACGATATTTTAAAAAAGTATATGGCGATCGAAAAGGAGTTGAAAAAGAAATAGTTCTGACACTTGTTGAAAGAATGCAGACCAAATACACGATTACTGCCATTTTAAGTGCATTGCTTGTGCCGCGTTCAACCTACTACCGATGGCGATCGGAAGCCACTGATTCATCGTTGACCGATGTCGAGCGGACAATCATTGATATATGTGAGTCGACGAAGTATCGATACGGCCATCGCAAGGTGAGAGCGTTGTTGCAGCGAGACTACAATATCAAAAGGAATCGGAACACTGTGCAGCGCATCATGCAGAAATATCATCTACAATGCCGGATTAAGCCGAAAAAGAAATGGCAGTCACAAGGGGAAACCATTATTATCGCACCCGATCGAATCAAGCGTGACTTTCAGGCTGCCGCGCCCAACCAAAAATGGGTCACGGACATTACTTACATCCAATACGGGCGCACTGTGCAGTACCTGTCAACGATTATAGATCTTTACAACAATGAGATTGTCGCAGCCAAATTGTATAATCATCAGCAGACGCCATTAGTGCTGGATACACTGAAAGAAGCTTTGGAGAAACGGGCACATCCTAAAGGCGTGATCATTCATTCGGACCAAGGGAGTGTGTATACATCATATGCCTATCAGTCATATGTAATGGAAAATAATCTGGTGAGCAGCATGTCCAGACGCGGGAACTGTTGGGATAATGCGGTCATCGAATCGTTCCATTCTAACCTGAAGTCTGAAGCGTTTATATACACCAGATTCAATTCACTCAGTAATGTTGAGACGATTTCACGTGTGAATCAATACTTAAAGTACTATAACGAAGAAAGAATACAAGAAAAATTAGGCTACCTTCCTCCAATTCATTTTGGAGGAAGGTAGCCTAATGAAGGTGTTTTATATGTGTCTCATACTGCTAGGTCAGTCTACAAGGCTGCTTTTTTTATTAGAGGAAATCGCTGATGCTGTAGCTTTCGGAAAAACCGAAATTGTCTGATGTGATGATGCGTTTTGCGACGTAGGCAGCGACTTTCGGTGGATATAGACGATTGGAAGATTTATGCTTTCTGAAGGTTTCAAGGTCCGGGAACTCTTCAGGGTCCGCAGAACGGATTTCCCCCTGCATATCCGTATCGACAACTCCGGGCCTGTAGGTGGCGGTGAATATCGGGTAGTCCAACCGATCCATCTCTTGGCGTAGAACATCACTCACCATATTTACTGCCGCTTTAGAACTGCAATATGCTGACCAACCTTCCATCGGATTTAAAGCAGCGCCACTGGAAACCGTAAGGATGCGTTTCGCAGCTTGAATGTCACTAAAGGCATTGACATAGCCTTTCATCAACAGTGCTGGGGCCAGTACATTGATTTTATAGTTTTTCATGAATCCTTGAGCATCCATGTTCGCAATGGAATGAACCGGCCCTACGATGCCTGCATTGTTGATCAAGTATATCTCGTCCCCTTTTTCCGGCGAGATGGAATTGAATATTTCAGGCAACATCTCTTCCAATTTCTGTTCATCCAGGAAATCCACATGAAATTCTTTATAAAGCTCAACATCCGTTTCGACTTTGGAACGGGAGATGCTGATAATCCGATCTTCCCTGAAGATGTCAAGCATAGCATGGCCAAGGCCACGGCTTGTTCCGGTTATAAATACATATCTCATACTAAACGCTCCTTTTATTCAGTTACTGATGATTATAGAGTCAACTGAAATATTTGTAAAATGCTGAAATGCAGATAAATGAATAAATATACTTGATTACGAATGTTTATAATGATATTATTTAAATTATTCTAAAGACGAGGGGATGTATGAAGATGAATGAAAAAGTAGTATTGGCCTATTCAGGCGGTTTGGATACAAGTGTGACAATTCAGTGGTTTATAGATAAAGGATACGATGTTGTGGCGTTGTGCCTAGATGTCGGAGAAGGAAAAGACTTAGATAAGGTCCAACAAAAAGCTCTGGATATGGGGGCGATTGAATCATATGTGATTGATACTACAAAAGAGTTTGCAGACGACTTCGTTTCTTATGCAATTTATGCAAATTCTATGTATGAAGGAAAATATCCACTAGTATCTGCATTGAGTCGCCCTTTAATCTCCAAGAAACTCGTGGAAGTTGCACACCAATCCAATGCAGACTATGTCGCCCATGGTTGCACAGGTAAGGGCAACGACCAAGTCCGCTTTGAAGTGGCCATCAAAAGCCTTGATCCTGCACTTAAGGTTCTTGCACCAGTACGTGAATGGACATGGAGTAGGGAAGAGGAGATCGATTATGCCAAAGAAAAGCAGATTCCCATCCCGGTAAACCTCGACTCGCCTTATTCGATAGACCAGAATCTGTGGGGCAGGAGCAATGAATGCGGTGTGCTTGAGGATCCTTGGGCCAAGCCACCGGAAGATGCATATGATCTGACCAGAAACATCAAGGAAACCCCTGACGAAACGGAAGAACTTGTACTGCATTTTGAAAATGGACTGCCAAAAGCCCTCAATGGTGTGTTCTACGAGTTGGATGAACTGATCATCAAATTGAATGAGATTGCCGGAGTCCACGGTATCGGGAGGATAGACCATGTCGAAAACAGGCTCGTTGGTATCAAATCACGCGAAGTGTATGAGACACCAGGTGCGAAGGTGATCCTTACAGCGAAGCACGACCTTGAAACGATCACATTGACAAAAGACATTGCGCACTTCAAACCATCCATCGAGCAGAAATTCACAGAGCAGATCTATAACGGGCTGTGGTTCTCCCCATTGTCGGAGTCCCTCAGGAAAATGCTTAAAGACATGCAGCAGCCAGTTAACGGCGAAGTACGCCTTGAACTGTACAAAGGCAATGTGACGGTCACCGGCAGGCGTTCCGACAACAGCTTGTATGATGAAAAACTTGCAACCTATACCAATGAAGATGCTTTCAATCAAGATGCTTCTGTAGGGTTCATTGAAATTTTCGGATTGCCGACCAAAGTAAAGGCGATGCTTGATAACGGTGTGAAACTTTATGACTAAAAAGGCATGGGGCGGAAGATTCCAAGGCGAGTCACTGGGTTGGGTGGAAGCATTCAATGCTTCCATCCATTTTGACAAGATACTCATCGAGAAAGATATAGAAGGTAGTATTGCACATGCAACCATGCTGGAGAAGAAGGGGATTTTAAGCGAAGACGAAGCAGAACAGATCATCTCCGGGTTAAAGGCGGTGATGGAGGATTTCAATGCGGGGCGGATGGAACTGTCCGTACAACATGAAGACATCCATATGAATGTCGAACGCGCACTGATCAATAAAATCGGGGAGGTGGGCGGCAAACTGCACACAGGGAGAAGCCGTAATGATCAGGTGGCGACAGATATGCATCTATACATCAAAGAACAAGTAGAACATATTATAGAAAGCATCAATAGTCTAAAAAAGACCATACTCGCACTTGCCGAGGAAAATATCCATGTCATCATGCCTGGCTACACTCACCTTCAAAGGGCACAGCCAGTCCTCTTTTCGCATCATATCATGGCATATTTCTGGATGCTGCAAAGGGATGGGGAGCGCTTCAGGGAGTCATTGAAGCGCATCGATCTATCACCGCTTGGAGCGGGGGCAATCAGCGGCACGACATTCGATATTGATCGCGAGATGACCGCCGACCTCCTTGGCTTTTCCGATATATACCAAAATAGTATGGATGCCGTCAGTGACCGTGACTATATCATTGAAACCCTTTCAAATATCAGCCTCGTGATGATACATCTGTCGAGGTTATCGGAAGAAATCATCTTCTGGATGAGCGAAGAAGCGAATTTCATTCAGCTGTCCGACCAATTCACTACCGGGAGCTCCATGATGCCACAGAAGAAGAATCCTGACATGGCAGAACTGATCCGCGGAAAAAGCGGACGGACGACCGGTGCCCTGATGGGCATGTTGATGTTGGTCAAAGGCCTCCCCTTGACCTATAATAAAGACCTTCAGGAAGATAAAGAAGGAATATTTGATGCAGTGACGACTGTTTTGGGGTCCCTAGAGATAATGAACGGCATGTTGGAGACTCTGTCCATAAATGAGGAAGTGCTAGAGGAGACGGTATCAGAAGATTTTTCAAATGCTACAGAACTGGCTGATTATCTGGTGCAGAAGGGAGTGCCTTTCAGAAAGGCTCATGAAGTGGTGGGGAAACTTGTTTTAAAGTGCATCCATTCCGGCAAGTACCTCAAAGATCTTAACCTAGAGGAATTCAAGCAACATCACTCTTCAATAGAGGACGACATCTATGATCAACTCTACCCCCGCACATCAGTTGACAGAAGGAACAGCCGGGGCGGCACCGGCACAGAGGCAGTAATCGCACAGATGAAACGTGCCGAAGCACTACTGAAATGACAAAAAAGGCAAATCCTCTAGAGGATTTGCCTTTTTTATATAAACGGTCCAGCCTAGTGCCCGAGGTCTGGATAACCGTATGTAAATATAGTCGCGATTGCGAAGAAACCAAAAGTGGCAACTGTTGCTAGACTGAAAAGTACCGCCAACAGATTTTTATTTTTGACTGCCGCCACCAATCCCCATATACCGACGATTGAAATCATCAGCATCAGCAGGGAAAAAGTGTTGATCCCGATATGGATCGACACGCCGCCAATTTCAAAAAGCTCACCCGTATCAATGAATGGCATGATGCTCAACCTCCCATAATCTCTTTATTCTCATATATATTGTATAATTAAAAATGTACTTTGTCGAGGAGATTTTAAGGAGGATCATTTATGGAAATAAGAACTTTACCCCTTGGGCCATTGGAAACGAATTGTTATCTGCTGCGTGAAGGAGAAGAGGTACTGATCGTCGATCCATCTGGAGAGCCTGAAAAGATCAAGGAGGCTATCGGGTTGGATCAGACCGTCAAAGGGATTTTGCTGACCCACGCCCATTTCGATCATATCGGAGCACTCGAAGATATCGCCAATCATTATGATGCTAAAACCTGGATGGGGCGCCCAGAGCTTGAGTGGCTTGCCGACCCGGCAAAGAATGGGTCGGCCAAGTATACGGACATGGGCTTGCCTATTATAACAGCCGATATACAGCCAATACCTCTAGAAGAAGGTCGTCATTCGATTGGTAAGTTTGAGTTCGAGGTCCTTTATACACCGGGCCATTCACCTGGAAGCTTAAGCTATCTTTTTAACGACTTCATCGTTTCAGGTGATGTCCTGTTCAACGGTGGGATAGGAAGGACAGATTTATATCAAGCAGACCATAGCACTTTGATCGACAGCATCCGCAGCAAGATGTATATGCTCGATGATGAGATCGTTGTATACCCAGGGCACGGCCCGGAGACCACCATCGGGTATGAAAAGAAGACAAATCCTTTTGTGAGGAAATAGAAAAAGGACCGTACAGATTTGAATCTGTACGGTCCTTTTAAACATGATCAACCAAATCTCGGCTCGAGTAAAAATGTAGTGAAGTACGTAAAACCTACAAAGAAAAGGACGAGGTATGCAGCAAAAACGTACATGTACATCCTTTCTGTCAATTTCATGTAACCGAGGAGAATGAAGAATCCGGTTTGCGCGAGAAACAGCAATGTCATCGCCATCATGTCACCGACATAGAAGAGGATTGCAAATACACCAGTCCAAAAGCCGAGTGTCTTGAATACTTTATCCATAAGAACAGTCCTTTCATCCTTACTTTACATATCATAGTCAATTATAAATAAAGAAGATATTAAAGTAAATACTAAATAAATCAAATGGTTTGGAATCCATTTCCATTATTCACTATTATACAACAAAAACTATGCCAATAAGGGGAAATTCATCAATTTATTTCAGAAAAGATCAATTCCTTCACTTTTACCCATATATAAGGTGGAGGTGAAGAATGAAAAAGCTTATAGAAACGATTTTAAAAGATGCAATGCTTGAGGAGGCCACGGATGTCCACTTGACATCTGAAGGTGAAATGGCGCATGTGAGGATCCGTTGCCTCGGAAAGATGCAGCTGCTCGAAGTGATCGACATTGAAGTCTATAGGCGAGCCATCAACTATCTGAAATTCATTGCAGATCTCGACATCAACGAACATCGTGTCCCGCAGAGTGGCCGCACCGCAATCCTGATTGATGAAGAAGTCGTCAACCTAAGGGTCAGTACACTACCAGTCTCGCTTATGGACGAAGTGGTCGTCATACGAATCCTCAACCTGATGGAAGATAAGGCATCGAATGAACTATTCAGCACCACTTCTGAATACGACTTCTTCCAGGACTACATCAACCGGCAGCAAGGTCTGATTCTGTTCACAGGTCCCACCGGTTCCGGGAAATCGACACTGATGCATCGGTTGATCAGGGAGATCGCAGCAAGAGGGGAACGGCAAATAATCAGCATTGAAGACCCGATTGAATATGAGCAGGAAGGGATTGTACAGGTTGAGATCAATGAAAAAGCACAAATCGACTACGAGCCTCTGCTAAAAGGTGTGTTGAGGTGTGACCCGGATGTCATAATGTTCGGGGAGATAAGGGATGCTAATATCGCGTCCAACCTACTTAGGGCAAGTTTATCGGGACACCTTGTATTCAGTACATTCCACAGCAAATCTGCTGTGGCCGCACTCAGTCGCCTTAAAGATTTTGGGCTCTATGATGAAGAGATGATACAAAGTATCTCATTGATCATAAACCAGCGTCTCATCCATACTCAAAAAGGATCTTATATCATTTATGAAACGCTTGGAAATACAGAGATACAAGAGTTTTTGAAGACCGGTTCCGTTGTTTATGGGACACTGCACGACCGCCTGATCCTTATGCTTGATGAAGGGGGGCTGAATGCGGATGAGTTTAGGTTTTACGAGGATAAATTCAAATAAACTCGGCAAATATGATGCCCACTTTCTGATCAAGCTCGCTGATTTGCTTGAAACTGGCTTCACTATGCAGCAGTCACTGCTTTTCCTGTTGGAACAATATGATGTGCTGAAACCAAAAGATCGACTGCAGATGATAGAGGCCGTCCGAGAAGGAAAAAGCCTTGGAAAATTACTTAAGGATATGGGATATGGCAATTCAGTCATTATCCAAATTGCATTTTCTGAAATACATGGGAAAGTATTGGAGACGTTGCGAGAATCTGCAAGGTATATCGAATACGTGAGGAATACGCGTTCGAAACTGCTTAAGGCGTTGCAGTATCCTTTGTTGCTGATAACAATTTTTGTAGGGCTTCTATTGACCCTCAATTTTACAGTCATCCCCCAATTCAAAAGCCTTTACAGTGCCATGGGCACACAATCTCAAGGGATTGTGGCACTGCTCATCAAAGCGCTTGATGCGTTGCCTATAGCACTCCTGGTGTGCTTTATAACCGGAGTTGTGGCTTGTATTGCTATATCAGCTATCTTTTCCATCAAGGACGTGGCATTGAAATCTCGTATATTTACCAAGATACCTTTAGTGAATTATTTTTTTACCGGCTATCAGACATATAGGTTTTCACGGGAGTTCGGCTATTTTCTGAATAATGGACTTGAAGTGAAGGAGATTCTTGACCTTTTCATTCATCAGGAAATAAATGGCTATCTAAGATATATGTCGGAGTCCATAAAGGATGGCTTGATGAATGGTGAAAGCCTGTCACTTGTCCTGGGCGAGGTAGAATTGCTTGATGCCAAATTGGCTGTGTTCGTCAGTCACGGCGAACAGAACAGCAGCGTCGGCAAGGAGCTTATCATGTTCAGCGAATACACGTTGGAGCGTCTTATCATGTATGTGGAAAATATAACGAAGAAGATACAACCCGTAATCTTCGCAATACTCGGAGTCCTCATCATCTGCTTATATCTGATTATAATACTACCGATATTCCAGATGATGTCTGCGATAAACTAGGAGGAAACAGATGAAAAAATATTTTAAAGGAAAAATGAAGGCAAACGGTGAAGAAGGATTTACTCTGATTGAAATGCTGTTGGTGCTACTGGTCATATCAGTGCTGATCATACTGATCATTCCGAACATAGCGGCCCAAAGTGCAAACGTCCAGGACACAGGATGTGAAGCGCAAGTAAGGATGGTCCAGAGCCAAGTGGAATCCTATACATTGAACGAGGGCGCGCCGCCTGCTTCAATCAATGCACTCGTACCTGAGTATTTGACCGACGACCAAGTTACATGTGCGAACGGAGACACCATTGCCGTCACCAATGGCAAAGCAGCACGCACGCCATGATGGTTTTATGCTTCTTGAAATGATGCTGACATTATTCATCGTCAGCATCATATTGCTTATTGGCGTAGTCAGTATACCTGACTACGAAGCAGGCGGGACAGAAGGGGACATAGAACGGATAAGCCATTTCTTCTATAACGCCCAGACGGAGGCGATGGCTTCAAAATCTTATAATATTGTCGATATCGACCGTGCCGGCAACACTTTTCATCTACGTAGCCGGGATGGCAATATACTTAATTCCTATACACCTGAGTGGTGCCAGCTCAATTCAGGCGGGCTCGAGCGCATCATCTTTAAGCCAGATGGTGATGCGAACAAGTTCGGCACCATAAGTTTAGACTGTCCAGGTTCTTCTGTAAGATTCATTTTCCAGATTGAGAGGGGGCGGTTCCGTGTCGAATGAAAAAGGGTTCATGCTGATTGATGGACTGCTTGCGATGCTGTGCCTCAGTATCATTGCCGTCACTCTGGTGCCGGCAGTCATTACAATTCAAACTACAGCCGAAGAAGCGCAGATCCAACTGGAATTACATCGGACGCTATACATTGAGTTACTCTCCTACGATGATCGGGAGACATTCATCAGTCAGACCGAGAACTGGGTTGTCGAAGGAGGCAGAATATGTGGCAAAGCGAGCGGAGAATGCATCAAAATCAAAAAATGATTCAGGATTCACTTACCTAGAAGTACTTGTCAGCTTGGGCATCGCTACTTTTATAATGGCTCTATTGCCTTCATTACTCGCGCTATTCAATTATGAAGAAGAGGAAATGGAGTTCGAACATGATTTTTTCATAATCGATATCAGCCAGTCATATAAGGATAGTACAGCCACTGATTATGAGCCGAGCCAGGAATCCATTGTTTTCATGGATAAGACAACTAAAGTACGCTATAGAAGACATGGCTCGAGAATCATTAAGACAGTGGGGGACAAAGGTTACGTTACGGTAATGTTCAATGTCACCGAATTTAAGGTTGAAGAGACGGATGAGTCCATCATCCTCTCGTTTCTCGGGAAGGGAATGGAAAATGAAGAACAGATTACATTTATCAAATGAAGGTTTCTTCAGCTTCTCGATGTATATTGTATTGATATATATGGCAGGCGTGTACTATCATTATCATAACCGCTTCATGATGATCATTGAAATACAATCCAATTTCATCGAAATCTATAATACGCGGATACAAGATATACTGGGGTGAGGATATGATCCTTATAGGCTTTATGGGGAGCGGGAAGACTACGGTCGCAAAATTGCTTGGGGCACATATGGAAAGGGAAGTCCGTGACCTTGATGAAGAAATCGTAAAATCCTCAGGGATGACCATCCCCGAAATATTTGCAGCTGAAGGTGAGACAGGTTTCAGGGTACGTGAATATGATGTCCTAAAAGCACTGCCTAAGCAGGACATTCTTGCGACAGGCGGAGGCGTGGTGACGTATGCAGCCTCAAGAAGGCTTCTTATGGAGATGGATCAGCCGATCATCTATCTTCATGCAGATTTTCCAACGCTTTATAATAGGATCCGTGAGGATATGAACAGACCTTTAGTAAAAGATAAGGCATCGGTGAAGAAACTATACGAAGAACGTCTTGATCTATACCGCAGCACTTCAGCAATTGAGATCGATGCCACTTCAACCCCAAAAACCGTCGTCGATCAGATAATGCAGACCCTTTAATGCACTTTCCTAGACAATGAATTAAAGCGCTTGCTATTTTCTAAAAATTGGGGTTATAATGTAGTCGTAAAGACAATTAAAAATTTGCGAATGAACAATGCTCGAGAGAACGAGTTATCGTCGCCGAAGGAGCAAACCGTAATGGTGAATCTCTCAGGCAAAAGAACAGCATTGGGACGCATTCCTGAAGGCATATCAACAGGGCAGCTATTGGCTGTCCTGTTTTTTTATTATCCAAAGGAGGAATAGAAATATCATGTCTGAACTTAAAAAGACGCCGCTGTATAACTATTATAAGGAAGCCGGGGCAAAAGTCATCGACTTTTCCGGTTGGGCTCTGCCGGTCCAATTCAGCAGTATAAAAGAAGAACATAAGGCAGTAAGGGAGAGTGCAGGCCTTTTCGAGGTGAGCCACATGGGCGAGATCCTTGTAGAAGGGAAGGAGTCTGAAGCATTCCTCAATTATGCACTGACGAACAATGTCGAAAAACTTACCGACACAAAAGCCCAGTACACCATGTTATGCAACGAGTCAGGTGGCGTCATAGACGACCTCGTCATCTATAAATTGGAAGATGAGAAATATCTTCTGGTAGTCAATGCCGGAAATACTGATAAAGACTATGAATGGCTGACCTCCATAAAAGGATATGATGCGACTGTCAAAAATGTCACTTCCGACTATGGACAGATCGCCATCCAGGGACCTAATGCACGTGAAATTGTGCAGAAGCATACCGATGAAGATATCAGCGAAATGAAGATGTTCCGTTTTAAAAAGGATGTTGAGATCGGTGGCTGTAATGTAATCCTTTCACAAAGTGGCTACACAGGAGAGGATGGCTTCGAGATATACTGCGACAGCTCAGATACGGAGAAACTCTGGAAACTTTTCGTCGATGAAGGCGTAACCGAATGTGGACTTGGGTCTAGGGATACCCTCAGACTGGAGGCAGGTTTGCCACTTCATGGTCAAGATCTCACTGAGGATATTTCACCGATTGAAGCTAAAGCAGGCTTTGCCGTGAAAACCGACAAAGAGGACTTCATTGGAAAAAAAGTGCTCAAGCAACAAAAAGATGAAGGGGCTCCAAGAAGACTCGCCGGTTTTGAACTGCTTGAGAGAGGAATTGCGAGAACCGACTATGAAGTGACGGATGAAGAAGGAAACAAGGTAGGATATGTAACAAGTGGCACCCAATCTCCAGTCACCAAAAAATCCATCGGCTTTGCTCTTGTGGATACTGACTTCTTTGAACTCGACAAAACGTTCAACGTCAAAGTCCGCAACAAAGATGTGCCGGCTAAATTCGTGAAACCCCCGTTCCATAAAAATTAAAAATAGAAGGAGTGTATCAATTGAGTCACCGCTATTTGCCGTTAACTGAAAAAGATAAGAATGCAATGCTTGAAACGATTGGCATAAAAGATGTTTCCGAATTGTTTGAAGACATCCCTGAGAGTGTCCGGTTCAAGGGTGAATTGGACATTAAAGAAAAGAAGAGTGAAACATCCCTTTTGAGGGAACTCACCAACATCTCCAAAAAGAACATCACTACAGAAACACATACCTCGTTTCTGGGTGCGGGCGTCTATGACCATTACATCCCGACAGTTGTGGATCATGTCATCTCGCGTTCGGAATTCTATACTGCCTATACACCTTATCAGCCAGAGATCTCCCAAGGGGAACTGCAGGCGATCTTCGAATTCCAGACCTTGATTGCAGAGCTCACAGGTATGGACGTGGCAAACTCTTCTATGTACGATGGACCGACTGCCTTTGCTGAGGCCGCAACAATGGCTGCCGGCCAGACAAAGAAAAAGAAAGTAGTCGTATCGAAGGGTGTTCACTATCAGGCGATTGAAGTGCTTAAAACTTATTGTAAAGGCCAAAACATTGAAGTAGTGGAAGTTGATCTCAATGGATCCTATACCGATCTTGAAAAACTCGCTGAAGCGTCTGATGAAGATACGGCAGCGGTGATGGTGCAATATCCGAACTTCCTCGGTTCCATTGAAGATCTGGAAGCGATGGAGGAGATTGCCCACAAGCATAAGGCATTGTTCGTCGTAAACAGTAATCCGCTTGCACTCAGCCTTCTTACACCTCCAGGTGAGTTTGGGGCGGACATCGTCACTGGTGACACACAAGTGTTCGGCATACCGGCACAATTCGGCGGCCCTCACTGTGGTTATTTTGCAGCCACTAAAAAGCTCATGCGTAAAATGCCAGGCCGCCTCATTGGGCAAACTCAGGATGACGAAGGCAACCGTGGATTCGTACTCACGCTACAAGCCCGTGAACAGCATATAAGACGGGATAAGGCAACAAGCAACATCTGTTCCAACCAGGCCCTGAACGCGCTGGCATCTTCGGTTGCGATGAGCGCCTTGGGTAAAAATGGTGCAGTAGAAATGGCTGAACAGAATATCCAAAAGACCAACTACATGAAGAATAAGCTGAAGTCTGCCGGATTTACAATCCTGGATGGTCAGTCTTTCAATGAATTTGCAGTAAAACTCTCAAAAGATGTCGACGAAATCAATGATGAACTACTTGAATACGGCTATATCGGCGGTTATAACCTAGAGAAAGTGGACGCTGATTTTGCGGGCTATATGCTTGTAGCTGTTACAGAATTGCGCACTAAGGAAGAAATAGATGGATTTATCGAAAGGTTGGGTGAATACAATGCTTAAGGGATCCAGTCCTTTGATTTTTGAAAGAAGCATAGAAGATCGCTTTGCCTATTCGCTTCCGGATCTGGAAGTGGAAAAGGCGGATATCAGTACGATTATAGACGATAAATTCGTCCGGAAGACAAAGGCCGAGTTGCCGGAAATAAGTGAACTTGACCTGATGCGTCACTATACTGAACTATCCAACAAGAACTACGGCGTCGACTCCGGATTTTATCCGCTCGGTTCCTGTACCATGAAATATAATCCGAAAATTAACGAAAAAGTTGCCAGGATGCCAGGTTTTGCACTCAGCCATCCACTCCAGAGCGACAAGACGATACAAGGTTCCCTTGAAATCGTCTACGATATGCAGGAACACCTCAAAGAGATTACTGGCATGGATGAAATCACATTGCAGCCTGCTGCTGGTGCGCAAGGCGAATGGACGGCACTGATGATGATCAAAGCCTTCCATGAAGACAATGGAGACTTCAACCGTACTAAAGTGATCGTACCGGACTCGGCTCACGGAACAAACCCGGCAAGTGCGGTAGTAGCAGGGTTTGAAGCCGTGACTGTAAAATCCAATGACAAAGGGCTCGTTGACATCGAGCACCTGAAGAGCCTGGTAGGCGATGATACAGCTGCAATAATGCTCACGAACCCGAATACCCTTGGACTGTTTGAAGAAGATATTCTGGAAATGCGTGACATCGTCCATGAAGCGGGCGGTAAACTTTACTATGATGGCGCCAACTTGAATGCCATCATGGCTAAAGTACGCCCTGGAGATATGGGCTTCGATGCGGTCCACTTGAACTTGCACAAAACATTTACAGGTCCGCATGGCGGTGGTGGCCCTGGCTCAGGGCCAATCGGAGTCAAATCAGAATTGGCGAAGTATCTTCCTAAACCGATCGTCGTCAAGAATGAAGACGATTCCTACAAAGTCGAGCATGATGTGCCTAAGAGCATCGGACGCGTAAAACCATTCTTCGGTAACTTCGGCATATTCCTGCGGGCATATACGTATATTCGCACCATGGGGCCGGACGGTCTCAAGGAAGTATCGGAAATTGCGGTCCTTAATGCCAACTACATGATGAGAAGGCTTGAAGGTACATTCGAACTTCCTTACAAGCAACATTGTAAACATGAATTTGTCATCAGCGGTTCCAGGCAGAAGAAAATGGGAGTGCGTACACTCGATATGGCAAAACGTCTGCTTGATTTTGGATATCATCCGCCGACGATCTACTTCCCACTCAACGTTGAAGAGTGCATGATGATAGAACCGACGGAGACGGAGTCCAAGGAGACACTGGATGGATTTGTAGACACCTTGATCGGTATCTCCAAAGAAGCTGAGGAAGATCCAGATATCGTCCTTGAAGCCCCTCATACTACTGTGGTCGGTCGCTTGGATGAGACTCAGGCTGCCAGAAAACCAGTGCTGAGGTTCCAACGTGATGACATTGTAGAAGAGAAATAAAATAATGGCCCCGGCTCATCGAGCCGGGGCCATTATTTTATTATTTGTTTTTGGACTTGATTTTGCCAGTCCATTTGCTGATGCCGTTTTTCAGCATGTAGACATCTTTAAATCCTGCTTTCTTCAACATCTTCCCAGCCCTGTAAGGCAACCTCCCGGTCTGATCATACAGATAGACAGGCATGTCCTTCCTAAGGGAATTCATCTTCATGGAGAAATTCATCATGGGAATATTCCTTGCACCCATAATATGTCCATATTCATATTTCTCTTTATCCCTCAAGTCTATGAGCTGAACTTTCCTCAAATCTTTTTTAAATTCTTCCTCTGTAAGAGGTTTGACGCTCTTCATATTCCTGTAGCCGTTCACTACCAGAAGAAGGATGATGACGATTGACGCCAATAGAATAATCAACCAAGTATCCAATTTGTATCTCTCCTTAAAAATTTCACATAAGCTTATTATAAAGATGTTCGACACAATTTAAAAGAGAAAATGATGAGGAACATCTAGTGGGGATAATCACTGAAGCGGGGTGGAGGGGACGATGTACGAACTTAGGCTGGTCGGTTGATTGGCAGACAATGTTTAAAGATGATAAAAAAACTGCCCAATTCCGGGCAGTTTCATTATTTGCGATTCCTATATCTGCGTTTTGATTTTCTGAGTGCGCGCTTATATTTTCTTTGGCTCGGTGTCAATATAAAGAAATAATATATTCCATAGAGGATAAGGCCGATGATCAGCAGGGTCACCAGCGAATTGAGTATCATTCCCATGAAATAATCCAGGTTGGTTACAAGGCCGATTGCAGCTATGGCAAGCACCAGGTACATCAAAAATCGTTTCATCTATTTCACACTCCTTGATAATCTGTTGAATGAGGCGATGGCCACTTCAACTTGCTTATGATCGGGTTGTTTAGTAGTCAGCAGCTGCAGCAGTAGTCCAGGTAGGCCGAACCATTTAAGGACCGGCACATGCCTTACCTTATTTGTGAACTGAAGGAACTCGAAGGACAATCCGATGACTACCGGTATCAATGCCAATCTGTTGAGGATTCTGACATAGAAGGGATCTACCGGCACGAACATATAGACGACAAATCCTACAAGTACGGTGAATAGTATGAAGGAACTGCCGCATCTATAGTGCAGCCTTGAATGGTGCTGGACGTTCTCCACCGTCAACAGTTCATTATCCTCGAAAGTATTGATGACTTTATGCTCGGCGCCATGGTATTGAAACAGGCGCTTGATCATGGGAGTCATCGAAATGGCGTAAATATAGAGAAGCAGCAGAATAAGCTTGAAGAAGGACTCCAAGGCGACTTGCCCAGCATGGGAAGTAACAACCCCTGAGAAGAATTCGGCTATGAAGACTGGTATGAGGGTGAAAAGGGTTTTTCCGACCAGAAAAGAAAGTATGCCTATCAGAATGGTGGACAAGACGATTTTGGACTTATTCGCTTCCTGCTTCTCCGCTTCAATGTTCATGTCATCTGATGGATGCCTTTCATACCTTTCAGAGGCGAAATCCATATGTTTCATCCCATATATACTTGATTCAATAATGGCCACATTCCCCCGCAAGATAGGAATTTTCTTTAGTTTCTGAACCCAGTCCTTTTGCGGACGGTCCATTTCGAAATAATCTATGGAATCGTCATTGCGGCGGATGGCGGTCACCATCTTCCTGGACGACTGGAACATTACCCCTTCGATGACGGCTTGACCGCCATATTTCGTATTGGTCATCAGTCCACGCTTCCTTCATCAATAGTATTCATTTACTTGCTTAAGCTGATCGAGGCCTTCCTTGAACAGATCAGGATCATCATTCTCTATACCCCTGTTCAAAATATCGATTGCTGCAAGGATTTCGTCGTTGGCCAGTAGAATGGATTCATGCCGGCGTTTCAGGTAATCATCCAACTCAACATCAGTGGTTTCATCATTATAGTCTTCTATCGTACGTGATATCTGTTTTTCGACTTCTTTGAAATTGGACTGGAGGTTTTGGGGCGATTCTTCGTTTTCCCTTATCATTTTGTCCAGCTCATCAAAAGAAGATTCCATTTCCGAAGCATACGATTCGATATCCTGTACATACTTGCTTATGTCGGGATTACCCCTTATTTCTTTCATTTTGGAAATTTCCTGCTCCAGATTCTCAAGGCGCTGTGTATTCTTCTGGAGCGAGACTTCCTCAGTCTGCAGAAGCCGCTTCAACTCCTCGTTACGCTCATTCGCCTTTTTTAAATCCTGTTCTACCGGGTTCCCGCTACAGGCGCTCAGGAACATCACCGACAGTATGATCGACATCATTCGTTTCATAATCTGATTCTCCTAATTTTCATTGTATAATGATATCATGTTACACCAAAAGATGATATTGTTTTGCAAATTACAAAAAAGTCGGGATATAAGCGATATTGCATGATTCTATTACTGAAATAAAGGTTGTTTTGATGTAGAATGTAATCTGAAAGGTGGAGTATAAGCATATGATCAAATTTGATAAAGTGAACACCCTTTTAGAAGAGAACAACTTGGATGCACTGCTCATCATGAGCGACTACAACAGAAGATACTTGAGTAACTTCACAGGGTCAAGCGGTGCTTTAGTCATCACGAAGGAGAACCGATACCTGATTTCTGATTTCAGGTACGATGCGCAGGCCAGGGCACAAGCTGAAGGGTTTGAATTCATCCTTCAGGATAAAGGTCTCCTTGATTTCACAGTGGAATTCATCAAAGGGAAAAACCTTCGTACCCTTGGTTTTGAGGGCCATCATATCAATTACAATACTTCTGAAAAGCTGGCTGAAAACTTTGAAATTGTGCCTTTGACGAATGAGATTGAAAAAATCCGCATGTTCAAGACACAAGAAGAGGTTTCCATAATCAAAAAAGCGTGCGAAATAGCCGATGAAACCTACGATCACATATTGAAGTACATTAAGCCAGGGATGAGTGAACTCAACGTGCGCAACGAAGTTGAGAATCACATGCGCAAACTTGGAGCGGAAGGTTCAAGTTTTGATATCATTGTAGCCAGCGGCTACAGGGGTGCACTCCCGCATGGTGTGGCTTCTGATAAAATCATAGAGGCCGGCGAGATGATCACACTTGATTTTGGAGCATATTATAATGGGTATGCATCTGATATAACCCGCTCGTTTGGCGTCGGGCACGTATCAGAAG
Source organism: Salinicoccus jeotgali (assembly GCF_055379195.1). NCBI lineage: Bacteria > Bacillati > Bacillota > Bacilli > Caryophanales > Staphylococcaceae > Salinicoccus > Salinicoccus jeotgali. The sequence continues at coordinate 1,177,703 of NZ_AP043830.1, forward strand.
AAATGGAGAAGGTACACAACATCGTCCTGGAGTCCCAACTGGCTGCACTTGATGAAATCAAAACAGGGATGACCGGTCGGGAAGCGGATTCGGTTGCGCGTGATATCATCACGAAACACGGCTATGGAGATAACTTCGGTCATTCGCTTGGACATGGGTTCGGTTTGGAAGTGCATGAAATGCCGAGCTTGGCGAAGTCCAGCGAAACCGTTCTCGAGAAAGACATGTGTGTTACAGTAGAACCGGGCATCTACATTGAAGACGTAGGCGGCGTAAGGATTGAAGACGACTGCCTCGTTACAGATCAAGGTCTTGAGAAACTTTCACACAGCAGTAAAGAGCTGTTCATCATCTAAATCAATGAGAATACAGGAGGAATACTATGATTTCAGTCAACGATTTTAAAACAGGACTCACAGTAGAAATAGAAGGGGGCTTGTGGCGTGTGGTCGATTTCCAGCATGTCAAGCCAGGTAAAGGCGCCGCCTTCGTCAGAAGCAAACTCAGGAACTTGAGGACAGGGGCCATCCAGGAAAAAACGTTCCGCGCAGGTGAGAAGGTGGGTAAAGCCCATATCGATAACTTGAAGATGCAGTATCTGTATGCAGATGGAGACAACCACGTCTTCATGGATAACAATACATTCGAGCAGGTGGAGTTGGATGCTTCGGCACTTACTGATGAGCTCCAGTACCTGAAGGAGAACATGAATGTTTCCCTGATTATGTACGAAGGGGAGACACTCGGTGTCGAACTGCCTAAAAACGTAGAACTCAAAGTAGTTGAAACGGAACCGGGAATCAAAGGTGATACAGCAAGCGGCGCGTCTAAATCCGCGACTCTTGAAACAGGACTTCAGCTCCAGGTGCCACTCTTTGTAAATGAAGGGGACACACTTGTCATCAGTACTGATGACGGCCATTATGTTTCAAGAGCCTAGAAAGTGAAAGCAGAGTAGCCTCTGCTTTCATTTTTTACTTGAATTGGTATGACCACTTGCGTAAAATACAAGACAGAAATTTTGAAAGTTAAGGAGCCTGAACATGAAACATGAATATATTGACTCACTGATAAGTAAAATGGAAAAAGCTTCACTCACCGAATTGACATATAAGGATGAGGAAGTTGAAATCAAACTTAAGCGCGGAGGAGAACCGGAGCAGTCTGCAAGACCGGCTGCTGTGCCTTCAACACCGGCTGCAGCAGAAGCACAGCCGCAGCAGCCATCACCTGAAGAAGAGGGCAAGGTGATCAAGGCTCCAATGGTCGGAACATTCTATAAAGCAGCTTCTCCAGAGGCGGACCCATATGTGAAAGTAGGGGATAAAGTCGATAATTCCTCAGTAGTGTGCATCCTTGAAGCAATGAAGCTGTTCAATGAAATACAGGCGGAAATTTCCGGTGAAATCACAGAGATACTTGTCGAAGATGGAGACATGGTTGAATACGATCAGCCATTGTTCAGAGTACGATGATCAAAAAGATACTGGTTGCAAACCGCGGAGAGATTGCTGTAAGAATCATCAGAGCGTGCACTGAGTTGGGGATAGAATCCGTCAGCATCTATTCTGAAGCAGATAAGGACAGCCTACACCGGAAAATCGCCACTGAATCCTACTGCGTCGGTCCAAAGCTTTCAAAAGACAGTTACCTCGATATGATCAGCATCATCACGATAGCCAAAAAAAGTGGATGTGACGCCATTCACCCGGGCTATGGGTTTTTGGCTGAAAACAGCGATTTTGCAGAAATGTGTGAAGTATCCAACCTTATTTTCATCGGTCCTATGCATGAAACGATTTCATTGATGGGTGTTAAGGATGTTGCTAAAGATACGATGAAGAAAGCGGGCGTACCTACCGTACCCGGCAGTGAAGGCGTGGTGGCTTCTGTAGAAGATGCAAAGAAAATCGCTGAAGAAATCGGTTATCCGGTCATTATTAAAGCAAGCCATGGCGGCGGGGGTAAAGGTATCCGGGTGGCGAGGGATGAAGCTTCCCTTGTCCAAAATTATAAGATGACTGAACAGGAAGCAGAAAGTTCCTTCGGCAATAAAAGCCTCTATATCGAAAAGTACATTGAGAATTTCAGACATATAGAAATTCAGGTGCTCGGAGATTATCATGGCAACGTCGTACATCTTGGTGAACGCGATTGCACCATCCAAAGGCGGATGCAGAAATTGGTGGAGGAAGCGCCGAGTCCGGTACTTTCTGAAGCAAGGCGTGAAGAGATAGGGCAGACGGCTGTGACAGCTGCAAAAAGCATCGATTACATTGGAGCCGGTACCATCGAGTTCATCTATGACTTGAATGACGACAGCTTTTACTTTATGGAGATGAATACGCGCATCCAAGTGGAACATCCAATTACGGAAATGATCACTGGTGTAGACCTTGTCAAAATGCAGATTAAGATTGCAAGAAGAGAACCCATGCCGTTTAAACAGGAAGAAATTGAATTTAAAGGGCATGCGATTGAGCTGCGCGTCAATGCGGAAAATCCATACAAAAATTTCATGCCTTCCGCCGGCAAGATTACCGACTTCATGGTGCCAGGCGGCTTCGGCGTAAGACTGGATAGTGCCTGCTACGCTGGATATGTCATTCCTCCCTACTATGACTCCATGATTGCGAAACTGATCACTTTTGCGCCATCAAGGGAAGAAGCCATCAATACCGCACTGCGTGCACTTGGAGAATTCAAGATTGGCGGAGTCGATACGACAATTCCGTTCCATATGAACTTGTTGAATCACGAATCATTCAAGAACAATGACTATAATACAAACTTCCTGTCAAACCATGATATAATGAATTGACGAGGTGATTAATATGATTATTGAAGAAGATAAAGCAAATCTTGGACGCATCGAGATTTCACCCGAAGTACTTGAAGTGATTGCAAGTATTGCCGTAACTGAAACAGAAGGCGTGCATGCATTGCATAACAACTTTGCCAGCGGCAACTTCGAGAAAATCGGCAAAAAATATCGTGGTCGCGGGGTCAAAGTAGACAGTAAGGATAAGGAAGTGCGACTTTCAATCTACGTGACGCTTGACCAGAGCCACAATGTGCATGGAACTGCCGAGAACATACAAAAGAACGTCACCCAGACCATTATGAACATGACGGATAATATTGTAAAAGAAGTCAATGTCCATATCGTAAATATCAAATAGATGATTAGATGGTGTTATTAATGAACCGACATGAACAACGAAAGAAAATATTTCAAATACTGTTCCAATTGGATCATGGACTTGTGAGCCTAAAGGATGTATCATTCCACGATCTGTACCAAGAATACCCGTACATCAAGTCAATCGTGGATTATCATTCAGAACATAAGTCTAGGATAGATGACGAAATTAAAAATCATCTGACCAGTTACACTTTGGAACGGATCCCGAAAGTTGAAAGGAATATTTTGAGGACAGCCATTTCTGAAATACTTCATGGTGATTCTCCCAAAAAAGTAGTAATCAATGAAGCGATCATCCTTGCGAAACAATACGGGGAGAAGGATGGCTACCGCTTTGTCAACGGTGTCCTCAAAAACTTTATTTTTGAAACGGATGAAAATACGGATGGAGCACAGTAAATATCTTTCCGTAGGTGCATTGACAAAGTACCTAAAATATAAGTTCGACCAAGATCCGTATTTAACGCGTGTCTATTTAAAAGGTGAGCTCTCGAATGTCAAACATCATTCGAGTGGCCATCTATTTTTTGCATTAAAGGACAAAGATGCCGTACTTCGCGGAGTGATGTTTTCGCGTAATGTCCACGCATTGAAGTTTCAGCCGGAGGAAGGGCAGAGCGTACTCATCGAAGGCAGGGTCAGCATTTTTGAAAGTAGTGGCCAATACCAGATCTATGCAGACAGCATCGAAATGGATGGCATCGGCCTGCTTTTTGAAAAGCTTGAAAAGGATAAAACCGATTTACGAAATCAAGGGTATTTTGATGACAAACATAAAAAAAAGATTCCGGAGTACCCCAAGAAGATTGCCATAATCAGTTCCAAAACTGGTGCAGCACTGCAGGATATGGTCACTACGCTTAAACGACGCTATCCTCTTGTTACAGTGACGATCTACAATACGTTGATGCAGGGCAGTAAAAGTAGGACGACGGTCATTCGAAGCCTTGAAGAAGCGGATGAATCGGGAGCGGATACCATAATTCTAGCAAGAGGGGGCGGATCCATAGAAGATTTATGGACTTTCAATGAGAAAGACGTCGCACTGGCTGTATTCAACATGAAGACCCCCATCATCACAGGCATCGGGCACGAAACAGATACAACCCTTGTCGACTTCGTTTCTGATTTGAGAGCGCCTACACCAACAGCAGCTGCAGAAATATCCGTCCCTGACCGTGTCGATATTTTCGAAAAGCTTAGTCAGACGGAAAAATTCCTGGCCCGCAGCATCAATCAAAAAATCACATCCGATAAAAATCGGTTGTCGACGCTTTCTTCCTACTATAAACTTAAAAACCCAGACCTTCTGTACGATCAGCAGACGGAAAAACTGGTCGCACTAAAAGATAGCCTTGATTCAAGAGTTACATCAAAGATTCGTGAAAGCGGCTACCGTCTGTCGAATGCAAAAGAGGGCGTAAGATATAATACGCCGACCTTTAAAATCAGAAGAGGCGCCGAAATATTGGATGCCTACACTGCAAGCCTTGATAGGACACTCAAGGTGAAGATTGAATCATCACGGCAAACATTGGGGGCATCACTAGATCGCCTCAATTCGCTGAGTCCGTCAAATGTGTTGAAGCGTGGATATTCCTACACCACCAACGAAGGTCAGGTCGTCAAAACAGTGGATGCGGTAGGTGATGGGGACATCATAGAAACGACATTAAGGGATGGTACTGTCCTATCCAAAGTAACAGAGGTGAGAAATGATGCCGGAAAAGAAAAATGAAACATTCGAAGAAAAGATGAACCAGCTGGAAACAATCGTAAAAAAATTGGATGAAGAAGAGGTCTCACTAGAAGAATCGCTTGAACTCTACCAAAAAGGAGTAGAACTTACTACAGAGTGCGACAAGATACTCAAAAATGCAGAACTGAAGGTTGAAACACTTAACAAGAAAGGGGCAGAAGATGAAGAATGATATGAATGAATACCTCATAAAAGCTGAGTCTAGAATCCTTGCCCACCTTCAGACGAATCGTGTCTCTAAAACAATCGAAGAAGCCAGCAGCTATTCCATTAAGGCTGGCGGCAAAAGATTTCGACCCTATCTGCTTTTTGCCGCACTCGAGTCATTGGGTGCTGACCTGGAGAAGGGTGTCGGCGCAGCAGCGGCGGTGGAAATGGTACATACATATTCCCTTATACATGATGACCTTCCAGCCATGGATGACGACGACTACCGGCGTGGCGAGCCCACAAACCATAAAGTATATGGTGAAGCTGCAGCGATACTCGCAGGAGACACCCTACTGACCGAAAGCTTTCACCTCATAACTTTGGATACCCGATTGGATCCAAAACAGAAAGTGGAGATCATCTCTCAATTGTCGGAAAAAGCAGGGCAGAATGGCATGATAGGTGGACAGATGCTCGATATAGAAGCGGAAGGCAAAAACATCACCTTTAACGAGCTTGAGGATATTCATCATTACAAAACAGGACAGTTGATCGTCCTTCCCATAAAAATTGCATGCATAATTGCTGAGGCCAGTGATTCTGTTATGGAACCGCTCCTTGAATTCGGCGATAAACTGGGCATCCTCTTCCAAATACGGGATGACATTTTGGATGTGGAGGGCAACCTTGAAACTACCGGCAAAGAAACAGGTAGTGATGCACGGAAAAATAAGATGACCTATGTGAGGACGTATGGTCTGGAAGGCGCGAAGAAAGAATTAGATAAATTAACTGGAGAAGCGGAAACGATACTCCATTCACTTGCAGATGAAATAGATATTTCCCATCTGGATAGGGTGTTGCAACGCTTTGCAGTAAGAGATAAATGATAATTCATCAGTATGAATTATCATTTTTATTTTGACCTTTACATAAAAGTGGTATAATTGGCATTAGTAAATTTAAAGGTGGTTGCTATATGAATCTATATAGTATAAAAGAACCCTCATTCCTGAAAGAGATGGATGAAGGGGAACTTAAAATACTAGCACAAGACATCAGGGATTTTCTAATCGAGTCATGTTCTAGGACAGGCGGCCATATCGGAGCGAACTTAGGGGTCGTAGAATTGACCCTTGCACTTCATAAGCACTTCAATTCTCCGGAGGACCGGCTGATCTTCGATGTAGGCCATCAAGCCTATATCCACAAGATATTGACTGGACGCATAAACGATTTTGATTCCTTAAGGCAATATAAAGGCTTATGCGGATTCCCAAAATTACGTGAATCTGAACATGATGTCTGGGAAGCAGGACACTCTTCAACGAGTCTCTCTGCTGCGATGGGCATCGCCAAAGCGCGTGATATAAAAGGTGAAAGTAACCATGTCGTTCCTATCATTGGAGACGGTGCATTGACGGGCGGCATGGCTCTGGAAGCATTAAACCACATTGGTTCCGACCGTACCAATATGACCATAATACTAAACGATAATGAAATGAGCATTGCCCCGAATGTAGGGGCAGTCCACAATATGCTTGGCAGAATGCGTACCAATACCCAATACAACAGGGTCAAGCATGACATTGAAGATTTCTTAAACCGTCTTCCACAAGTAGGCGTCAAGCTAAGGGATATGGCCGATAGGATCAAAGACAGCATGAAATACCTTATAGTGAATGGTATCTTCTTCGAAGAACTTGGCATCAAATATCTCGGTCCTGTAGATGGTCATGACTTCGAAGAGTTGTCGAATGCAATCCAGATATCCAAAGATTACAATGGCCCCGCCGTAATCCACGTCATCACTAAAAAAGGCAAAGGATATCATCCAGCAGAAGATGACAAGATGGGCAAGTGGCATGGATTGGGACCTTACAAGATCGATACGGGAGAAGTCCTTGGCAGTAAATCGACCCCATCTTGGAGTGAATTCATGTCAAACACTGTTCTTGAACATGCCAAAAACGATGATAGGATTGTTGCTTTAACTCCTGCAATGCCTGTCGGCAGTAAGTTGACGAAGTTCCAAAACGAACTGCCGGAGCGTTTCTTTGACGTCGGCATTGCAGAGCAACATGCTGTTACAATGTCAGCTGGCCTTGCTGCAAGCGGTATGCGACCATATCTGGCCATATATTCAACATTCCTTCAGCGCGGCTTCGATCAATTGTTGCACGATGTCGATAGACAAAACCTGAACGTCTTCATAGGCATTGACCGAAGCGGTCTCGTGGGTGCTGACGGTGAGACCCACCAGGGTGTCTTCGACATCAGCTTCATTACCCCGTTGCCGAATATGACCTTGATGATGCCAAAAGATGAGATCGAAGCATCACAGATGATCGACTTGGCATTCAGCCATGATGGACCTATTGCACTGAGGTATCCAAGGGGCAATGTAAAAGGTTTGAAGCAGGGAGGTAATTCCGAAATCCTCGAGTACGGCAAATGGGAGTTGATGTCTGAAGGTGACGATATGACCATTATCTCCTTCGGACCTACGCTTGACCTTGCACTAGAAGCTTCAGATACTTTGAAAGGTGCAGGGATTAAAGCCGGTGTAGTCAATGCCCGATTCCTTAAGCCAATGGATCATCAGATGCTAAACACACTGGGCAGCAATGGGAAACCTATCCTTACAGTCGAAGAATCAATGTTGACTGGTGGGCTGGGCAGCATGATCGCAAGTTATCTTGCGGATAATGATTACAATAACGCCCTCCACAGAATTGGTATCGATAATGAATATATCGAGCATGGGGATGTAGGGAAGCTTCTTGAAGACATCGGTATTACAGCCGAAAATATAGTCCTTCAGTCGAAGCTGCTGATGGAGCAGGCAAATGCCAAGCAAATCAAGAATTGATCAGCATGTGCATCAGCACTTCAACTTAGGCACTCTTGAAGAAGTCAGACGTATAATAATGGCTGGAAAGGTTTTAAACAACAATGCCCCCATATATAAACCTTCAGAAATGATTGACCCAAGTAAAGCTGATATTCGCTTCAGGAACATAAAGCCTTATGTTTCCCGTGGAGGAATAAAGCTCAATCATGCAGTACAATATTTTGACATTAGCTTAAATGATAAAGTAATGATAGATGTGGGCAGTTCAACAGGCGGTTTCACTGATTGCGCCCTGCAAAAAGGTATAAAACATGTATATGCAGTCGATGTAGGTACCAATCAACTTGATTATAGATTGCGCGTCGATGACCGGACTACCGTGATGGAACAGACTAATTTCAAAGATACATCCGCAGGCGACTTTGCAAGTTTGCCGGATGTCATCTCAATAGATGTCTCCTTCACTTCTGTAGTACCAATAATCAGGCATATCACACATCTGTTCGCTCATGACTACGAAATCATCGCCCTCATCAAACCGCAGTTTGAATCCTATATGGAAGAGAGGGAAACCGATGGTATCATTACTTCCAAGGCGACCCATCAAAATGTGGTCACCCGTGTAATGGATGAGTGTCTTTCCCTCTCTCTTTCAATAACAGGATTGGAACGTTCTCCGATTACGGGAACGAAAGGCAATATTGAATATCTACTTCATCTTAAGCACAGAAAAGACAGTGTTGAAAACTCAGTCGAAGAAAAGGACATCCAGCGCACCATCTGGGGCTGATGTCCTTTTTTTATATTATAATCATTCATTTTATGATATTATGTGTATAAATATACATGAATGGTATAAGGAGGCTTACTGATGTCCAATAAGTCCATCAGACAAATCAAGATACGGGAAATTATAACCAACAATAAAGTAGAGACCCAAGAAGAGCTTGTCGAAAAGCTGAATGCTTATAGTTTTAATGTGACACAGGCCACTGTCTCAAGGGATATAAAGGAATTACAGCTGATTAAAGTACCGGCCCCAGACGGTTCATATGTCTATAGTATGCCCAAGGACCGCAAGTTCCATCCACTTGAAAAGCTGGGCAGATATCTTATGGATAGTTTCGTCAAGCTCGATTATACCGGTAATATGCTTGTTCTAAAGACATTACCGGGTAATGCCCATTCCATCGGTGCGATAATCGATCAGCTTGACTGGGAAGAAGTCGTTGGAACCATCTGTGGAGATGATACATGCCTGCTTATATGCAGAGATCAAACTGCACAGGAAGAAATCAGGGATAGAATCTTCAATCTGATCTAAACTGGAGTGTTTATTTTGCTCATAAGACTTAAAATTAAAAACCTTGCGGTACTGGAAGACATTGAATTGGACTTCGACAGTGGACTCACCATCATTTCCGGTGAGTCGGGGTCGGGAAAATCAATGATTATAGAAGCTATCAGATATCTCTACGGTAAGCGTGCGTCCATAGAAGATATCCGTTATGAAACAAAGGGAGCGGTTATTGAAGGTGTCTTTGACCTGCCTTCAACCGAGGCGGTACAGCATCTCCTCAAAGAAAATGACATTCCTGAAGATGAACTCTACATCATCCGCAGGGAAATCATGCAGAACAGGAAAAGTATCATAAAAATAAATTCACGCATGGTCACTTTAGGCGCATTGAAAGAAATAATGTCTGAAGTCATTAGCATCCATTCCCAATCTTCTCAATCAGAAGCTCTAGAGTACGGCCAGCACATCCTTTATTTGGATCGCTACATCGATCTGGAAAACAGACCTTCCTTTAAGGAATACAGGCAGAATCATCAAAAATACAAAGCTTTGGAAGCGAAAATAAAAGAACTGGAGTATAAGGATAAGAACCGGGTACAACAGTTGCAGATGTATAGGCATCAATTCGATGAATTGGAAGAAATGGGACTTGAAGAGGGCGAGGAGGACAAGCTGATAGAGGATATAGGTTACCTTGACAACTATGAGAAGATAAACGGCAGCCTATCCCTGATCAGCAATCAATTAAGCGCAGAATATGCACCGCAGACCATACTTTATGACATCACCAATCATATCGAGACATTATCCAATTTTGATGAGAGCTATAAAGAATTCAATGATATATTGGTCGAGTCATATCATTTGTTGAATGAACTGGACAGCAAAGTCTCAAGTGACCTCTCAACCTTGGACTATGATGAAGAAACACTTAACCTCAAGCAATCCAGACTATCAAGCATCAATTCCCTAAAACGCAAGTACAATATGACGGTTGATGAACTTATGGACTACCAGAGCAAGCTGGAGCGCGATATTGCAGAGCTTGAGAACATTGCCCAATCCTTTGAAGCACTACAGGAGGATAGGGAGAAAGCATTGAAGGAAATGGAGCATCATGCTAAAGATCTCCATGATTATAGAGCCGAGCAGAAGCACTTTTTGGAAACGCGCATAAAAAAAGAACTGCATGACCTTGATATGCCAGCGGCTGATTTTGAAATCGGCATATCAGAATCGAATTTTGATGAAAGAGGCTATACCGCTGTAGAGTTCCTGATTTCAACAAATGCCGGCGAACCTTTGAAATCAATGAACCGCATCGCTTCAGGCGGAGAGATAGCCCGGGTGATGCTCGCGCTTAGGACCATCTTTACTGAATTCGATGCACAGACCCTACTCATACTTGATGAAATCGATACAGGAGTAAGCGGACAAGTGGCAACCCGAATGGCCCAAAAGATGGCGCGTCTTTCCAAGACGAGGCAAGTCATCTCCATATCACATCTACCGCAAGCAGCTGCAATGGCAGATCACCATCTCTATATAACTAAGGAGACATCTGATCACCGCACATCCAGCCATGCAGAATATCTCAATCAGGATGAGCATGCATATGAAATTGCGAGGATGCTCAGTGGTTCAGATATATCACCTGCCGCTTTAGAAAACGCCAAAACCTTAATAAAAGCAAAAAATGAAGAGACGCTTTAATGCGCCTCTTCATTTTTTTCGTTTCCTTTCCTCCCAGGCGGGAGGCTTGTCGACCATTTTCATATATTTTTCCTTGGCACGGTTCTGTCGCTGTTCACGATGCAGGATATATCCTCCAATGAACCATATGCCAAAGATCGCAATCAGCAGCCCAACGATGAACTGGACTACTGTAAGGGTAAATGGATCATTGACGATGCCGAATACACTATCCCTCATATATTTGATGCCAAGTCCTGCCATTATGACCGGAATGACAAGGATAAGGAGCGCAATGATTTTTTTCATTAAACCACCTGTCTAAAATTTATTAAGTCCATTATAACTCAAGTCAGTCACATATAAAAATGATCAATATTTTTAAATGTTTAGAGTATTTCAAGTTTAAGTAATGCCGTGTAATTTGATTTTCGTATCTGTATAATAATAGCTGAGGGGAGGGAATATAGTGGACTTCGATGAAATATTCAAAAAAGAATCAAGTAAAATGATAACGCTTTCAATATGTAGAGCTGGGGATATCACAGTATTGGAACCTGTCATCAAACTTATTGAAAGCCATAATATCAGATGCCATCTCATTGATGACCGTCCGAAATTAGAACGTCTACTCGATTCTATGGGGCAGGCGGAACTGCTTGAAAGCAATCTCTTCATCCATCATGTCACGGATGATGAAGAAGCGGCCCATAGTGCCTTACGCCTCATCGCCCAGGGTAAAGCCGATATATTGGTAAAAGGCATGGTGCCGACCGCGACACTTCTTAGGGAAGTGCTGAAAAAAGAGCATGGGGTAGTCGAATCGACCATGCTGAGCCATGTCGCCCTGTTCGATCCGCCGAATTACCATAAAGCTTTATTGCTCAGTGATGCGGCAATGAATATTGCCCCTGACCTGGAACAGAAGAAACAAATAATCAACAATACGTCTGAAGCAGCCCAAATGCTTGGCATCAGCAAACCTAAAGTCGCGCTGTTGTCGGCTGTCGAGAAAGTGACAGATAAGATGCCATCGACCGTAGATGCACACGCGTTAGTTGAAATGGGAACTCAGGACTTCAAATATGATATTATAATGGAAGGGCCACTTCAATATGATCTGGCAATTTCTAAAAAAGCTGCAGCTCAAAAAGGGGTGCAATCCGAGGTAGCGGGCGACGCCGACATTCTGATAGCCCCTAATATAGAAGCTGGAAACATTCTCTATAAGTCACTGGTGTATTCAGCTGAAGCCAGGGTCGCTTCCGTGTTGACCGGGGCCCGGGTCCCAATCGTCCTTACATCACGTGCCGATAGCTCTGAAGATAGATTCAATTCCATCAATCTGGCAATGGCACTATCAAAATAATTAAATGGAGTGGTAAAAATGATATTCGAAAAAATGGAACAATATGATTATGAACAACTGGTCTTCTGTCACGACGAAACAAGCGGTTTGAAAGCAATCATCTGCATTCACGACACAACACTTGGTCCAGCACTGGGCGGGTGCCGTATGTGGAACTACGAGACCGAAGAAGAAGCAATAGAAGATGTACTCCGTCTGGCTAGGGGCATGACGTATAAAAATGCAGCAGCCGGCCTGGATCTCGGGGGCGGTAAGACAGCTATCATAGGAGATGCTTCCAAAGACAAGTCAGAAGCTTTCTTCAGAGCATTGGGCCGTTACATACAGAGCCTCGGTGGCAGATACATCACAGCGGAAGACGTCGGCACAACTGTAAGCGATATGGACCTCATCTATCAGGAGACCCCTTATGTCTGCGGAGTGAGCGAATCATACGGCTCAAGCGGTAACCCTAGCCCGATGACTGCTCTCGGCGTCTATATGGCGATGAAGCGTACAGCGAAAGAAGCTTTTGGAGACGACTCCCTGAGCGGAAAAACTGTAGCTGTACAAGGCGTGGGCAACGTTTCCTATGGCCTCTGCAAATACCTTCATGAGGAAGGTGCCAAACTTATCGTCACAGATATCAATGAGGATGCTGTGAATCGTGCCGTCACTGATTTCGGCGCAGAAGCAGTAGGAATAGACGACATCTACTCTGTTGATGCAGACATCTTCGCACCTTGTGCGCTGGGTGGCATCCTAAATGACGACACAATTCCTGAACTGAAAGTGGCGGCCGTTTGCGGCAGTGCCAATAACCAGCTTCTCGATGATGATAAGCATGGCCGTATGCTGGAAGAGAGAGGCATCATATATGCGCCTGACTATGTCACAAACTGTGGTGGCGTGATTACAGTAGCGGATGAACTTCAGGGCTATAATGCAGAACGTGCCGAAAGTAAAGTGCGGGGCATATACGATCAGATGGATAAAATCTTCTCCATTGCAAAGCGTGACAACGTGACTCCGGCAGTTGCTGCAGATCGGTTGGCAGAAGAAAGAATCAAGAGCATGATGCACGTCAAAAGTACTTTCTCCCTAAATGAAATGACACCTCTCAGCAGGAGGTAACCCATTTGACATATAAAATCCTGGTGCTCAACCTTGGGAGTACATCGACAAAAGTGGCCATCTATGAAGACGACAGGCCACTTGCTTTCGATACATTGAAGCACCCAACTGAAGAAACCGTCAAGCCTTTAACCGATCAGACCGAATTTCGACTTGAAGCGGTTCGCACCTTCCTTAAAACACAACGTGTACCACCAGAAGAAATTGATATCGTCAGCGCCAGAGGTGGGCTTCTCAAACCGATTTCAGGCGGAACCTATAACATTTCACAGGAAATGATCGATGATTTGAGGTCAAACAGATATGGTAGGCATGCTTCTAACCTGAGTGCATTGATTGCCGATCGGTTTAGGGAAAAATACGGATGCAAAGCCGTGATTACAGACCCTGTGGTAGTGGATGAGCTCGTTGAGGAAGTACGCATGACCGGCCTTAAGGAAATCAGGCGCAAGTCGATTTTCCATGCATTGAATCAAAAGGCTGTAGCGCGCAAGTATGCGTATTCCATAGGCCGGAATTACGAGGATATCAACGTCATCGTATGTCATATGGGAGGCGGTATTACAGTGGGTGCCCACGCCCATGGACGGGTAATTGATGTGAATGATGGACTGGCAGGGGAAGGACCGATGAGTCCAACACGAACTGGCACTCTGCCGAATGGCAGTCTGGCTAAATTTATGGAGGATAACGCCATGGACTATGATGCGGTCGTGGAAACATTGACCAAATCGGGTGGTTTCGTCTCATTGGCCGGAACACAGGACGCGCTGGAGCTTGAGAAAATGGCAATAGCTGGTGATGAAAAGGCAATCGCTATATACCAGGCGTTAGCTGTTCAAATCGCTAAAGAAATCGGCTCACGGGCTTCTATACTGAAGGGCGAAGTCGAACAGATCATATTTACCGGCGGTTTGGCACACAGCACTTATCTCATTGATCTCGTACGGCCGTATATTGCATTCATCGCGCCGGATACCATCTATCCTGGCGAGGAAGAAATGCAGGCGCTTGCAGAAGGCGGCTATCGGGTGTTGAGCGGAGAAGAGGAAATGAAGAGATATGAATAGGAGGAAAACGAATGGCGCATGAATATGACCTAGTTATACTTGGTGGCGGTACTGCAGGCTATGTTGCAGCGATCAAAGCCAGCCAACTGGGTTTCAAGACTGCACTTGTTGAAAAGGAAAAATTGGGTGGCACCTGCCTCCATAAAGGCTGCATACCTACTAAAAGCCTCCTGCAGTCAGCGGGCACCGCAAATGCCATGAAAAATGCAGACACCTTTGGCATAGAGTCGGTAACACCTGTAGTTAATATGGCTAAAGTGCAGGAACGCAAAATCGCTGTCGTCGACCAAATGTATAATGGTGTAAAACACCTTATGAAAAAGCATGCCATTGACGTCTATAATGGTTATGGACGTATATTGGGACCTTCCATCTTCTCACCGATGGCGGGGACAATTGCAGTGGAATATCCTGAAGATGAAGAGCGGGAAAGCGATATACTGGTAAATCAACATGTATTAATCGCAACAGGCTCATATCCACGCCCATTGCCAGTCCTTCCCTTTGATGGCAAAGTTGTACTCTCAAGTGATGATATGATGACCCTAGAAAGCATCCCTGCTAAAATGGCAATCATCGGTGGCGGCGTGATTGGCCTTGAATTTGCAAGTCTGATGAATGATCTCGGTAGTGCTGTAACGGTAATTGAAGCGGGGGATCAGATCATCCCCCTGGAAGATGGGGATATCGCCAAACAGCTGAAGCAATCATTAGAGTCTAGAGGCATCACATTCAAGACCGGCCATGCGCTGGATGAATCAGACATAGAAGTAGGGGAGGACACCGTCAGCCTTGCAATCGATGACGACGAACCAAGCGTCTTCGATAAAGTGCTTGTGGCGATTGGTAGAGCTCCTAATTCTGCTGATATCGGGTTAAACAATACTAAAATCAAACTCGATGGCGGTTACTTGACCGTTAACGAGAACTACCAGACTGAAGATAAGCACATTTATGCAGTCGGTGATGCCATCGGCAACCTTCAACTGGCGCACGTAGCAACTAAAGAGGCAATCAATGCCGTCTTGCATATGGCAGATAATAAACCTCATCCAGTGGATTACAACGCTGTACCAAGGTGTATCTATACCTCGCCTGAGGTTGCCTCTATCGGCATGACTGAAGCTACATTAAAATCAGAAGGCATTTCCTACAATGTCCATAAAGTTCCGTTCGCCGCCATCGGTAAGGCAGTCATCAGTAATGGCTCAAAAGGGTTTGGCAAGATTCTCACGGATCCGGATACAAAGGACATTTTAGGGATTTCATTAATCGGACCGGAAGCAACTGAGCTTATAAACGAAGTGGCACTCGCCAAATTCCTGGACGCTTCTGCGCTCGAACTTGGTTCAGCCATCCATGCACATCCATCCATCGGCGAAGTTCTGATGGAATTGGGACTCAGCGCCGAAGGTCAGGCCATCCATGTATAAGGAGGAGATTTATCGTGTTGGATTATAGAGAAGCGGGGCTCACTCCCGATGATTTAAAGGAAATGTATAGGACTATGCACCTTGCAAGAAGATTGGATGAGAGGATGTGGCTTTTGAACCGTGCCGGGAAACTGCCTTTCGTCATTTCGTGCCAAGGTCAGGAAGCGACTCAAGTAGGGGCAGGGTATGCGCTCGATACAGCGGTTGATGTAATCAGCCCCTATTACAGGGACCTCGCCCTAGTGACGCATTTCGGCATGACGGCTGAAGAGACCATGCTTTTTGCTTTTGCCAAAAAAGGTGATATTTCAAGTGGCGGCAAACAGATGCCTTCACACTTCAGTAAGAAAAGTAATAACATCATGACCCAAGGTTCCTGTGTTGCGACCCAGGTCCTTCATGCAGTCGGTGCCAGCTTCAAGTTCAAGATGGATGACGAAAAGCGCGTTGCTCTGACGACACTCGGCGAAGGATCATCGAACCAGGGCGACTTCCACGAAGGGTTGAACTTTGTAGGCGTACATAAACTGCCGTTTATATGCATCATAGAAAATAATAAATACGCCATAAGTGTACCGGTGGAGCTTCAATATGGTGCAGACAAGCTGTCCGATCGTGCAATTGGATATGGAATCCACGGAGAGCACATTGACGGCAACGACCCGATAGCCGTCTATAAAGCTGTCAAAGAGGCTAGGGAGCGTGCAATGAATGGTGAAGGCGGCACTATTATAGAAGCAATGTCGACAAGGCTGACCGCTCATTCGTCGGACGATGACGACAGCTACAGGGAAAAAGGTGAGCTGAAAGAAGAGGATTGCCTCATGCGGTTTAAAGCCTACATCAAAGAGTATGAAGTTGCCGATGACGAATGGTTCGAAACTCTCGAAGCCGAAGCGAAAAAGATCGTCACCGATGCGACCAAGGCAGCAGAAAAAGCGCCTTATCCGGATGCTAGAGAAGCGCTGACGCATGTATATGAGGAGGTAAACAATGGCTAAGACATCCTATCTGCAAGCAATACATCAAGCACTGGATTATGAGATGGGAAGAGATGATAGTGTATTTGTACTGGGGGAGGATGTCGGCAAAAAGGGCGGCGTCTTCAAAGTGACTGAAGGTCTCCAGGAGAAATACGGAGAAATGCGCTGTCTGGACACACCTCTTGCAGAATCGAACATTGTCGGGACCAGCATCGGCGCTGCGATGATGGGCAAAAGACCTGTTGCCGAAATACAATTCGCAGAATATATTCTACCTGCGACAAATCAGATTTTAAACGAAGCGGCGAAAATCAGATACCGTTCCAACAATGACTGGAATTGTCCGATGGTGATCCGTTCTCCTTTCGGCGGCGGCATCCATGGTGCTCTTTACCATTCGCAGTCGATAGAAACGATATTCACTTCAACTCCCGGGTTGAAGGTGGTCATACCATCCACTCCTTCCGACGCTAAGGGGCTGCTCATTTCCGCAATACGTGATAATGACCCGGTGCTCTTCTTCGAGCATAAGAAGGCATACCGTCTCCTTAAAGAAGATGTTCCTGAAGGCGAATATACTGTCCCGATCGGCAAAGCTGACGTCAAGCGTGAAGGCGATGACATTACAGTCATAACTTACGGGCTTTGCGTCAATTATGCCATGCAGGCTGCCGAGAGACTTTCCAAGAAGGGGTATGAAACAGAGATCCTCGACTTGCGCACCATCTATCCTCTGGATAAGGAAAGCATCATAGAAGCGGCATCCAAAACAGGTAAAGTACTTCTGGTGACTGAGGACAATCTCGAGGGCAGCGTGATGAGCGAAGTGTCAGCTATTGTAGGAGAGAACTGCCTATATGATCTCGATGCTCCGATAATGCGTCTGGCAGGACCAGATGTCCCGGCAATGCCATATTCTCCGCCGATGGAAGATTTCTTCATGATCAATCCGGACAAGATAGAAGCCAAAATGATGGAACTTGCCGAACACTAAGGAGGAAAAGAGTAATGGAAAAGGTGCTTATGCCAAAGCTTGGTGAGAGTGTCACTGAAGGAACGATAGAAAAGTGGCTGGTGAAGCAAGGCGATAAAATAGAAGAATATGAACCTTTATGTGAAGTCATAACCGACAAAGTCACCGCCGAGGTCCCCTCTGTATTTGACGGTACAATCAAAGATTTGCTCGTTGACGAGGGGGATACTGTTGAGGTAGGTACGCCCATCTGCATGATGGAGACGGAAGGGGGTTCAAATACAGAGCCCGTGTCAGACCCTGAGGAGTCAAGCGTAGGGACGGCAGATGAGAATCCTGAAGAAGAAAAATCCACAAAGACTAAAGGGCAGAAGACGCGGATTTCTCCTGTAGTCATGCGCTTAGCCGAAGAAAACGATATCGATCTTAAAACGGTTGAAGGTAGCGGATTTGAAGGTCGGATTACGAAGAAAGATATTATAGCTGCGATAGAATCCGGCAACACCGGTCAGGTGGAGCCTAAACAAGAAGAACATAAAGAGGCCGATTCTCCAAGCCGCACTGAACCTGTGGCTCCTATAGAAACTCCTACGACCCCGGGTGAAGAGATTCCGGTAACAGGAGTACGCAAAGCAATCGCCAATAAGATGGTTCAATCCAGTCAGGAGATTCCACATGCTTGGCTGATGATGGAAGTCGACGCGACCAATCTAGTCAATGTCAGAAACAAGCATAAGAATGCTTTTAAAGAAAGTGAAGGATATAATCTGACGTTCTTCAGCTTCTTTGTAAAAGCTGTGGCTGAAACCTTGAAAGAGTATCCTATGCTGAACAGTTCATGGCAAGGTGATAAGATTGTCGTCAATAAGGATATCAATATCTCCATTGCTGTCGCAGGAGATGATAAGTTGTATGTCCCTGTAATCAAGAATGCGGACGATCTGTCGATTAAAGGGATAGCAAAGCAGGTGAGCGAACTTGCCTCTCTCGGTCGTAGGCATGCACTGACTCAAGACCATATGAAAAACGGCACCTTTACTGTCAACAACACGGGTGCATTCGGATCGGTTCAATCAATGGGAATCATCAACCATCCCCAAGCTGCCATACTGCAAGTGGAATCAATCGTTAAGAAGCCTGTGATCATAGACGATATGATCGCAGTAAGGGACATGGTCAACCTCTGCTTATCCATTGATCACCGCATATTGGATGGTCTCGTGGCGGGACAATTCCTGAAAGCAGTCAAACAGCGTATTGAAGCCTATTCCATCGAACATACTTCAATCTATTAAGCTTTACAAAAAGAGTGATTGAATATAGAATTGAGTCATCAAATCCTTTGCATATGCTTTGGATCATAAGGACTGGAAGAAGGGATTTTTGCAATGAATATGGATTTCAACATGTACATGAATGATATTGTCACTACTGCAAGAAGCGAAATGAGGGAAGCGGGCTATACTGAAATGACGACGCCTGAAGAAGTGGATGAGCACCTCCTGAAGGAAGGGACGGCTTTGGTGATGGTCAATTCAGTCTGTGGTTGTGCCGGCGGAATTGCACGTCCGGCAGCAAAGCATGCACTCAACTATGATAAGCTTCCTGACCAACTGCTTACGGTCTTTGCCGGACAGGATAAGGAAGCCACTGAGCATGTCAGGGAAAAGGCACCAGATTTCCTGCCTTCTTCGCCATCATTCGCACTCTTCAAAGACGGTAAGATTGTAGATATGATAGAACGCCATAACATTGAAGGCCATGAAACCATGAGTGTAATCATGGATCTGCAGGCTTGGTTTGAGGAGCACGGCAAAGATATCTGATATAATAAAAAGAGGTCCCGAGGGACCTCTTTAATTTGATTAAATCGCAGTGAGCATGCTGATGCCGAAAAGCACACCAGAAATCACTATCAGAAAGATCATAAACCAGATTACTACTCTCTGCATTTTCTTATTTTGCATGGAATCATCCTCAATTTTTTACTCTTTACATTATAATACACTGAACATCCACAATCAACTCAGTAACAGGAGGAACACACAATGAATCAAGAAAGATTGACTTCGCAATTCATGGAAATGGTCCAAATCGATTCCGAAACTGGAGAAGAGAGGGAAATTGCAGATTATCTGCTGAAGACCTTCAGGGAAATGGGTGTCGAAGCAGAAGAAGACGATACCCAAAAGGACACGGGATACGGTGCAGGCAACATCCTTGTGAGGATGGCCGGCAACACTGAAGCTGAACCACTTTATTTTACGGTTCATATGGATACGGTGGCACCCGGAAAAAATGTTAAACCAGCCATCGAAGATGGTTATATCGTAAGTGATGGGACTACTATACTTGGTGCAGATGACAAGGCCGGAATTGCAGCCATCATAGAGTCCATCCGCACAATCAAGGAATCTGAAATCCCACATGGCGATATTGAATTTGTAATTACCGTTGGAGAAGAATCTGGCTTGGTCGGAGCCAAGGCATTCGACGCATCACGTTTGAAGAGTCGTTTCGGATATGCCATAGACTCTACAGGTAAAGTCGGCACCGTAGTGACTACGGCACCGACCCAAAGTAAGATTGAAGTGAACATCCATGGTAAGAAAGCACATGCAGGTGTAGCACCTGAAGAAGGCGTCAGCGCCATAAACATTGCAGCCAAGGCAATCAGCCAGATGAAGCTCGGTCGGATAGATTCAGAAACTACAGCAAATATCGGCCGATTTGAAGGTGGTGGCGCAACCAATGTCGTGACGGACCATGTATACCTGCTTGCAGAGGCACGTAGCCTTGATGGCGATAAGATGGAAAAACAAGTGGCGCATATGAAAGATGTATTTGAAACCACTGCCTCTGAGATGGGCGGACATGCAGAAATCAAGTCCGAGGTCATGTATGCTGCATTGGATGCTGGGAAAGAGTCTGAAGTAGTGACTACAGCTGTCAAAGCCATCGAAAAAATTGGCAGGACACCGGACTTAATCAGCCTCGGGGGCGGCAGTGATGGCAACATCTTCGTAGGACACGGAATAGACACAGTAATACTCGGAGTCGGATATGAAAACATCCACACTACCGAAGAACGCATCCCGGTCGAAGAGCTCGTCAAGGTCGCTGAACTCGTTACAGGCATCATCAAAGTCCAAAGTGATAAGGAGTAGCATATATGCTGTATGATATCGGAGTGGTCGGCTTGGGGGTTATGGGCACAAATATCTCCAAGAACATGGCCCGGAATGAATTTGATGTTACTACATTTGACTTTTACGAAGATGTGAGAAAAAACAGGACTTTGGAACTGAAGGAAGAAGGAGTATCGGTTTCTTCTTCTTTAGAATCATTCGTAAAGAGCCTTAAAAAACCTCGCAACATATTGCTTCTCGTTAAAGCAGGAGAAGTGACTGATAATACCATCTCACAAATAGCCCCCTTGTTGGAGGAGGGGGATACACTGATAGATGGCGGTAATGAACAGTATGAGAATACACAGCGTCGCAACGGACAGTTGACAGCAATGGGCATCAACTTCATTGGCATGGGAGTCAGTGGAGGAGAAGAAGGTGCATTGAATGGTCCTTCTTTAATGCCCGGCGGTCAAAAGTCTGCCTATGATAATGTTAAGGATATACTGGAAAAAATTTCAGCCAAGGCAGATGATGGTAAACCATGCGTCACCTATATCGGCAATAATGGTAGCGGCCATTATGTCAAGATGATCCATAACGGTATAGAATATGCAGACATGGAACTCATTGCAGAGAGCTACTATTTCATGAAGCATGGCCTCCGCATGAGTAATAAAGAGATGAGTGAAGTGTTCGATGAATGGAATCAGGGCGACCTAAACAGTTATCTGATTGAAATCACTGCACGCATCCTTGAATTCAAAAATGAAGACGGTGAATATATCATTGACCTCATCTTGGATAAGGCCGGGCAAAAAGGCACAGGCAAATGGACTGGTATAGAAGGTCTGAAACTCGGCATTCCACTTTCCATCATTACAGACAGTGTGTTCTCAAGATGCCTCTCAAGTCTGATTGATGAGCGTGCGCAGATCAATCAGGCGTATGATGCCGAAATGGGAGCCCTCCCGCAAGAAGACAAGAATGAAATTCTTGAAGATCTAAAAAATGCCTTATATATAAGTAAACTGATGAGCTATTCACAAGGTTTCCGCCTATTGAAAGAAGCAAGTGACATCTATGAATGGAATCTGCAGTTGGGGGAGATTTCCATGATCTGGAGGGCCGGATGCATCATCCGGGCGCACTTCCTTGAAGAGATCAATAGAGCATATGAAAAGGACCCTAAACTCGACAATCTGCTTCTTGATGACTATTTCAAATCTGTGGTAAAGGAAGCACATCCGAGTCTAAGGAGCATTGCCATCAAGGCGATTGAAAATGAAATTCCAGTGCCTGGTTTCTTGAGTGCCCTCTCTTATTTTGACAGCATGAAACAAAAACGTGTGTCCAGCAATATGATTCAGGCCCAACGTGATTACTTTGGTGCACACACCTATGAAAGAATCGATCAGCCAGGCGTCTTCCACACCGACTGGCAATAGTAAAAAAACGCAGTGTGATGTTGATTGAAGTCAACTTCACACTGCGTTTTTATTAATCAGATAAACGTTGCCATACTTGTACTTTACTATCCTCAGAGAAAAACAATCCTCTACTTTTGATCAGCTCCATGGAATAGGAACAATTCAACTCGCGATCTTCCTTGAATCGCCATCTACGGAATATATAACGGTAGATGTCTTCGCTGACGATCTCCGGATCCCCTTCAGACTCGAAGATGACATAATCTCCAGATTCCGTATAAGTCTCTTCAAATGGTGCAGGGGAGAGGGAGGAAACACCGATCATCAATTCCATCTTACCTCCTATATATCTTTCAAGAAGTATGATGCCTTTTATATGACCGTCATTATACTTGAGTAGCTCCTCCAACACATGGTTATCTTCAAGATATGATAAAAAGTCATACTTCATCAATGTACTATAATGGTCTACTGAGAAACGGCGGACGGCACCTATGATTCTGAACCCTTCAACATGCTGCTCAGTGGAACGGTATTTTGGTCGTTCAACCGGAACCACTTCAAAAGATATGCGTTCTGTAAGATCCAAAGTTTGAAAATACTTCTCAGTTTCGTAGGGCGATATCCCAAACGCTTCACGATATGTTTTCTTAAACTGTTCTATATCGTGAAAGCCATACTGCTTGGAGATATCAATCAATCGTCTGTGCCCCGCCTCTAATTCATATGCAATCTCTGTCATTTTACGCCTCATCTGATACTCGTAAGGGCTGAACCCGACCAATGAAGAAAAAATTGTGATGAATGATTTAGGTTCTACGGACATATCAAGAAGTACCTCATCATAATCTATATTCTCCCTGATATGATCTTCTATATATATAATGAACCTCTCTACAAAATTTACTGTTTGCATATTAACCTCACTTCATTTCTATACATTCCACCATTTGAACCCATCTTTCGAGAGGAGCAGATTGCTTTTTACAGGACCATCAGAGCCTGCCCTGTAGTTTGGGAACGGAGCGATGTCAGACTCCCATACCTGGTTAATCGAATCTACAAATTGCCAGGCATTCATCAACTCTTCATAGTGGGTAAAGTTTGCTGCGTCCCCGTTCAGACAGTCATATATCAGATTCTCATACGCATCTACTGTACGCGCAAGGTCTTTATTGTCGATTGCATAGGAGAGTTTAATCTCCTTTGTATCCTTTTCACTGCCATGGTCTTTGACGTTAAGTTGCAAAGAGATGCTTTCGTCAGGCTGGATGCGTAAAATGAGAAGGTTTTTAGAGAGTACATCGTCCTGCTCGTTTTGATAATACAGGTTTTTTGGCACCTCTTTAAATTCCACAACGATTTTCGTCTCCTTATTCCTCATCCTCTTGCCGGTACGGATATAGAAAGGGACGCCTGCCCATCTGAAGTTATCTATGAAGAGACGGGCGGCAATGAAGGTCGGAGTGTTGGAGGTTTCGCTGACATCTTCTTCATCCCTGTATTTGCATACATACTCACCATCTACTCTTCCTTCATCATATTGACCGCGTACAAAATGATTCTTTACATCCTTTTTATCTATTTTCCTAATGCTCTTCAAAACTTTTATCTTTTCGTCCCGTATATCATCACTGCTTAAACTGATCGGGGGTTCCATGCCAAGAAGTGAGACGATCTGCATCATATGGTTTTGGAACATATCCCGGACTGCGCCACTTCTTTCGTAATATTCACCACGACCAAGTACACCTAAGGATTCGGATGAGGTGATTTGGATATTTGAGATGTAGTGGTTGTTCCACAGTGGTTCGAACAAACTATTGCTGAACCGGATGACTTCAATGTTTTGCACCATCTCTTTCCCCAAATAGTGATCTATTCTGTATATTTCATGTTCTTCAAATGTTTTGGAGATGTCCTCGTTCAGTCTATAGGCACTTTCATAATCCCTGCCGAATGGCTTTTCGATTATCAGTCTCTTATAACCTTTGGTCTCTGTGACACCTGAACGTCGTAGATTATCCGTAATGACCGTAAAGAATTGAGGAGGCATCGCCAAATAGAACAATCTGTTCCCCTCTGTGTCGATGGACGCCTCTACACTCTCAAATTTATCCTTCAATGTCGAATAGCTATCGACATCGGTAATATCTACCTGCACATAATGAATGCAGCTCAAAAAGGAGTCCAGCCCTTCGAGACTTTCCAGCTTTTCGTTGTCCTGCAGGGAAATGCGTACCACTTCCCTGAAGTCTTCATCATTCATATCTTTACGTCCTATCGCCAATATGGCGAAATCATGTGTCAATGAACCTTCCTGGAACAGATGGAACATGGATGGCAGAAGTTTTCTTCTGGAAAGATCCCCCGTAGCGCCAAACAATGCGATGGATGCTTTAAATGATTGGGTCATATGCAAACAAGTCCTTTTATCAAAAATTTTCTTATATTATTATTCCACTGTATTCTGAAAAACACAACTCCATAACTATGATATAATGAACCAACATTTAATGATAGGTGATTGCATGAAATTTAAAATACTCGGCTCCGGTGCGGGCATACCTTCGAAATCAAGAAATACCCAAAGTTATATATTGGATGTGGTCGAGGAACTCAACCAATATTTCCTCATTGATGCTTCTGAAGCACTACAGCATCGCATCATGAGCACAACGATACGACCGGCTAAAATCAAACACATCTTCATCACCCACCTCCATGGAGATCATATCTTCGGCCTGCCGGGGTTTCTCTCTTCTCGTGCCCACCAGGGCGGGGAAGGGGTGCCTTTATATATTTATGCACCTGCCGGCTTGAAGGAGTGGGTGGAGCTGACCTTAAGGACAAGCGCTTCACATTTGAACTATCCGATTCACTATATAGAGGTTGCACATAATATGGAGTTTGACGCAGATGGTTTCAAAGTGAAATCCTATCTGCTGGACCACGCCATTGAGAGCTACCTTTATGTATTCATTGAACCAGACAAGCCAGGCGCCCTAAAAGATGAACAATTGAAGCGACTTGGCATACAGCCTGGCCCGTTCTATAAAGAGATAAAACAGTCGGACACTTTTGAATTTGATGGACAGATATACAATACGTCAGAATTCATGAATCCCCCGACAGAAGGCAGAAAAGTGGCAGTCCATGGTGATACAAGGGTGATTCAGCATCCGGATTACTTGGATTTGGTTGATGGATCAGACCTTATCGTCCATGAGGCAACATATCTCGATGGAGAGGGCGAAAAAGCACATCTTTACTACCATTCCGAAATGTCAGAAGTACAAAAAAACTTTTCATCCATTTCATATGGAAAGCTCATATTCAGTCATATCAGCAATCGATATGATCAGGAGCAGATCAACAGCATCAGTAGCACGCTACCTGAAAACATGCTGCTAGCCTATGACTTCATGGAAATCACCATCCCACGTGATTCGCAATGAAGCTAGTGATTACCTGCCGATATTTTTCAGGGTTTCGGTTGAAGCTTTCAACGTGACCACCCCGATCGGGATACCAGGCTGCCTTAGGCGCCTTTTTTCTTTTATACAGTTCTTTTGTGTGCGTATATGGGATGAATTTATCAGGTTTTGAATGGATGAAGAGTATCGGTTGCCTGATGTTGTCCACCACCCGGTGTGGGGAAACTTTAAAGAGTGAGAATCGGCTTCTCAGGCGGAAGAATATATTTGTGAATATGAGTACTAGAGGGGATCCAATTTTTGTATATTGGCTGAAGATGTGGGTGAGTTCATCTCCAAAAGTGGAAAATGAAGCATCCGATATATAGAATTCAGCGCGATTCGATAATTCACCTGCATAGAGCAGCATGGTGGCCGCTCCCATGGATTCTCCGTGCACACCCACCTGTATATCAGGTCCGTAGTGGTCAAAAAGGTATTCTATCACTGTCTCTAGATCATATTTTTCGTAGAAGCCGTAAGTCGAATGGAGTCCACCTGTGTTCCCATGTCGCCTCGCATCGTAGATTACGCAATTGTAGCCCATATCTGTGAACATATTGAGGTATTTTATGGAACTTATTTTATTCTCCGTCACGCCATGGCACAAGACCACCCATTTGTTTGTTTCGTTAGGGTGGGTGAAGATGGCATTGATGCTGTAGTCGAATTTAGAAGATATGAGGATATCATCTTGCGGAAGCTTTTTGAATTCGTTCATATCGAGCCTCTTAGCACGCGTTTCCCTGCGTTTGATGATCTCGACATCCCGCAGTTTAAAGAAAAGGATTTGGCTTGAAGCGTAATAGCCAAGTGAGATAAGTAATACGAGAAGGGAGCCTGATAGTCCGACTCCCCATTTTATGAAACTCCTCATGCACGATGCTCCTCATATTTGATTATTTTCACCGCATCGAGAACTGCCTTATATTCTTCCTGTGACAGGTCTGGCATTTTATTGTAGCTTTCGATATTCGACTCCAGCTGTTTCAGACTGCTCACCCCATTGACTATGGCAGCTTCATTATATCTCAGGAACGCATAGGACAAAGCGGTTAAATCATCTTCCACTTCACTCAGACGTTCCAGGCTCCCTTTCAGATCTTCGCAGGAATAATCGAGGAACCCATCAGGGAATTTTTCTTCAATGACACTTCTCCAGCTACTGCTGAGGGCGCCCTTCATGACTGGTCCGCGTGCCAGGATCGCAACATCTTCTTTAAGGGAATTTGAAACTTCCAATGGGCGGTTATCCAATGGGTTGAACTGCATCATGATTGTCGACATGTCGCTGTGGCGCAAGTAATAGTCGATGACGTTCAGCCGTATCGATGATATGCCGTAGCTTGTGATCAACCCTTCCTGCTTCAGATCGTCAAATGCACTGATGGTCTCGTCTTTATTATCTTCAATGGTGCCACCATGAAGTTGGTATAGATCAATGTGATCTACTCCAAGACGGTGCATCGAGTCTTTTATGGCTGATTTGATATGCTTTGGGGTAGGGTTCCATCCTATTTTCTCCTGGGTCTTCTGATCGAATTCATTTCCTCCCTTTGTCGCGATGGTGAAATCATAGGTAGAGCGGAAAACATTCAGTATTTTGCCCAATTCCTGTTCGTTTTTCCCGAACTGATAGAGATCGGCAGTGTCAAAATGGGTGATCCCCGACTCCAATGCAAATTGAATGATTTTCTCCATCTCATTTTTATCGTCGAGTGGCAGATTCATACATCCCAAGGAAAACTCGGAAATGTTCAATCCATCTTTTAAATTTAGTTGTCGCATATGGTTCTCCCTCCATTGAATATGTGATTTGATTATACCAATTCAGACGCCCAAGTTGCACATATTTGCCTTTATTCATACGTCTGAAAACTATATGGCAGGCCATACGTGTGTTAATATAAACATATGGTTTTAAAAGAACTCAATAATGGAGCGTAATGAAATGGATAATGACCAACAATATGATCACCTTAAAGAAAAACTGATTTCAAGCGAACGAATTTTTGACGGCAAAGTAATTAAAGTGGACCACAGTCGGGTGAAATTGCCGAACGGCGCCGAAGCTGATAGGGAGATCGTCTATCATAAGGGTGCGGTATGTCTGATTGCGGTACAGGACAACCAGATGCTGTTTGTCAGACAATACAGGGTCTCAACGGAAGAATTCCTGCTCGAAATCCCGGCAGGCAAAATCGAGGAAGGCGAAGCACCTATTGAAACGGCTAGAAAAGAGCTGAGGGAGGAAGTTGGCGGGACCGCCGGGGAACTGAAAAAAATTCAGTCTTTCTATGTGTCTCCTGGATTTTCCAATGAATATGTCCATCTTTATGAAGCGGCAGATGTATCCTTCAAGCCGCAGAAACTGGACGATGATGAATTCCTCGACATTGTGAAGATCGATCTCGATCAACTGAGGGTGGAACTCGAAAGTGGGGCATTCAAAGATGCCAAAACAATCGTCGCAGTTCAACATGTGTTGGCCACCCACAATTTATAATCATTTTAAACACCTTTAAAATTTTATACAAATCCGTTATAATGTCTGTGATTATATTACAAAGTGGGTGAACCCGTGGAAAATAGGATTCAAAGAATCAAAGAGACACTGCAGGGTGCCCAATACAAACTGACCCCTCAGAGGGAAGTCACGGTGCGGGTCCTGCTCGAAAATGAAAGGGATCATCTGAGTGCAGAGGATGTCTTTCTTAAAGTGAAAGATAAATACCCGGAAATCGGCTTGGCGACCGTCTATCGTACATTGGAACTTCTAAGTGAGCTGAAAGTGCTCGATAAGATCAATTTCGGGGACGGGGTCAGCCGTTATGACCTCCGCAAAGAAGGGGCTGAACACTTCCATCACCATCTTGTCTGCATGGAATGTGGCGCAGTTGAGGAAATTGAAGAAGACCTGCTTGGCGACGTGGAGAAGATAGTTGAGAATGATTATAACTTTAAAGTTCTGGACCATCGCTTGACCTTCCACGGCGTATGCCGGGATTGTCAGGAAAGAAGCCGAAAAAAATGAATTTCGACGCATACATCGATGAATATCTCCTCTTTCTGAGAGTGGAAAAAGGTCTGAGCCAATCTTCAATCGAATCTTACCATCAAGATCTTAAAAAATATCAGACTTATTTGAATGACTCCGCCATAGATGACTTGAATCGGCTCGACACCGAATTCCTGATTCAATTCCTCAAGATGTTGGATGGTCAAGGTAAAAGCGCCAAAACTTTATCGCGCATGCAGTCTACACTGAAAAACTTCCATCAGTTCCTGGTGAATGATGATATCACCGCACATAATCCGGCACTACGCCTCCAATCCATAAGGAAAGGCAAGACCTTACCTGTCTACTTGACTGTTGAAGAGATGGAAACACTACTATCCACTCCCGACGACTCGATTGCGGGCAGAAGGGACCGTGCCATGATGGAACTACTCTATGCTTCAGGGCTCCGGGTCAGTGAATTGATCGACATCAAGACAAATGATATCAATACGAATCTTGGCTTCATCCGCGTAAAAGGAAAAGGCGACAAGGAGCGTATCGTACCGATTACAGACTATGTAGGCGATCTTCTTGACTCACATATTTCATCAGGACGATTGTCATTACTTAAGGATAAGAATACCGATATACTTTTTTTGACGAATAGGGGAAAGGGCTTCACCCGCCAAGGACTATGGAAGACGATAAAGAAATATGAAGTGCTGAGCGGCATTGGAAAGAACATCACGCCGCATACCTTCAGGCATTCTTTCGCCACCCACCTTGTTGAGAATGGTGCTGACTTAAGAGCCGTGCAAGAGATGTTGGGGCATTCCGATATCAGCACCACTCAAATCTACGCACAAATTTCGACCGTAAAGATCAGGGAAATGTACAAACAATTCCATCCAAGAAAGTAGGAGATAGCATGTTTAAAAGAATACACCTGGTAGTACTTGATTCTGTTGGAATCGGAGCTCAGCATGATGCCAAAGATTTTGGGGATGAAGGGTCGCATACACTAAAACATACACTCGAGCAATATCCTGTAGAACTCCCAAACTTGGAAAAGTTCGGTCTGGGATGCATAGACGCATTGCCAGACATCGATTGCCCGGAGGATACTGAAGCATTCCACAGTAAAATGGATGAAGTATCACAAGGCAAGGACACTATGACAGGCCACTGGGAAATCGCCGGTCTTGATATCAAAAAACCCTTTAAAGTATACCCAGATGGTTTCCCTGAAGCTCTGCTGGATAGAATCCGGGAAGCAACAGGCCGTGACATTTTAGGGAACAAACCGGCAAGTGGTACGGATATCATAAAGGAATATGGCGAGCATCAATTGAAAACAGGCGACTTGATCATCTACACATCCAATGACCCCGTCCTTCAGATTGCGGCTCACGAAGATGTTGTGCCTCTTGAAGAACTCTACGAGATTTGTGAAAAGGTCAGGGCGATGACACTTGACCCGGATTTCCTGGTGGGCCGCATCATTGCAAGGCCATTTATCGGGGAGTCGAAACACGACTTCAAACGTACTGAAAACAGACACGACTACGCGCTTGAACCTTTCGGCAGAACTGTGCTGAACGCGCTTGATGATAATGGTAATGATGTAATCGCCATAGGCAAAATCAACGATATCTTCACAGGCTCCGGTGTGACAGATGCTGTCAGAACAAAGAATAATGAAGATGGCATCGATAAGCTGCTCGAAGTCATGGATCGTGATTTCACAGGTCTTTCTTTCCTCAATCTGGTTGATTTTGATGCACTCTATGGCCATAGGAGAGACTCAGAAGGCTACAGCAAAGCGTTGAAAGCTTTTGATGATAGGCTACCGGAAATCGTTTCCAGATTGGCGGCTGACGATCTGCTCATCATTACAGCTGACCACGGAAATGACCCTACGTTCAAAGGTACCGACCACACAAGGGAGTCAGTGCCTCTCCTGATTAAATCTGGAAAAGATATGAACTATAAAGCACTGCGCAATTCCGAGACTTTCAGCGACTTGGCAGCCACCATCGCCGAAAACTTCAACATTGAGTATAAAACGCATGGCAAAAGCCTGTTTGAAGAGATTGTCTCACATGCGAAATAAAAAGTTCACCTTCATTCTGATTGTCTTGGCGGCACTCGCATGGGGGATTGGATATTGGGTCATGGTGCTATAGAAAACATCACTTTTGATGTTTTCTTTTTTTAATGGCAGCGTTCCGGTCTGAAATTACATCCGAACGATCCCTGAGCCTATGCTTAAACACGATTCCTTCTTCCTGTACGAATCTATTTATGGCCATCTCCCTGAATGTCCCGATAGGAGTCGATGGATCCTGCATGGCGTGCAGGTGCGACCATGTCTCATCGGTGAGGGGGAATTGCAAGGGGGTGAAGGGTATGGTTTTAATATGCTTCTTTCTTTCGTGAATCATTGTGATAAGAATTTCAGTCATGCCTAAAGAAAAAAGGTCATATTCATGCGCATCATAAAGTGCGATGGCTCGGCTATAGGAACGTTCGGCCCCTGCTGTATTTCCTTGCCTGTAATGGTATTCTGCAACTGCTACCAAAATAAGAAAGACTTCCGGATCATGTTTAGTCAAGACAGGCTTCGATTTCCAGTGACTCTCCATGATTTCATGGCATTCGAAGTAATCTTGCTTTATAATGAGTTCGTTATAGAAATCTAAGAGTTGTGTACGTTCCATTGTGCCAGCTCCTAACAATTGAGGTTATTTTATGGATGGTTATAAAGTGCGCCTCGATGTATTCGAAGGGCCTCTCGATCTCCTTCTTCATCTGATCAAAGAATTGGAAATTGATATCTATGATATACCGATGAAGGTGCTCACCCGCCAGTATATGGAATACATTGAAGAAATGAAAGAACTTGAGATCAACGTCGCAAGCGAATATTTGCTTATGGCCAGTGAACTGCTGAAAATCAAGAGTCACACACTTCTTCCCGAACCCATATACGCTGAGGAACCGTTCGAAGATCCAAGAGAATCATTGATGGAGCAACTGATTGAATATCAAAATTTCAAACAATATGCAGAACAGCTTTCCATGATGAAGCAAGAGAGTGAACGCTTGTATATCAAGCCGCCAGAAGAGTATGAAGAAGTGGATGTGTCAGAAGACGAGATGGATGTTTCGATATCTGAACTCCTTGTCGCCTATCAAAAAGTACGGTCGAGGGTTGCATTAGATCAGCCAAAGAACATTGTCATCAACCATGAACGATACACACGTAAAATGGCCGAGTCGTTCATTGGCGCGCATTTCACAGATCGCGACTCACTTGCGTTTCATGAACTCTTCAACTTTGATGAATCAAGATCCAAAGTTGTAGCTGTATTCATAGTACTGTTGGACTACGTCAAGGAAGGCCAAATGAGGATATATAGGGTGCAGGGAGGAGATTATAAAATTGAGAGGCTGTTGGAGTAATGGAAAAAATTGAAATTATAGAAGGGCTGTTGTACATTGCAGGTGATATAGGCTTGGAAGAAGAACAACTGATCATGCATGTTCCCATTACTAAGGAACAATTGGAGAGAGTGACGGATAATTACGATAAACCGAATTTCATCATTCAAAAGCATGGGTACAAATACTTTCTAAAGACATCCCAAGCGATGGAGAAGTATGTAGAACGCGTACTCAGCGACCGCCCAAAACAGAAACTGTCACAAGCTGCGCTTGAAGTCCTATCCATAATTGCCTATAACCAACCCCTTTCAAGAGGGGATATTGAAGTGATGAGAGGAATCAATTCTGATGGGCCTGTCAGCACCTTGCTGAGTAAGGGGTTGATTGCCAAAAAGAACATACAAGATGCGCGGGCGGCCCATTTCATAACGACAGATTATTTTCTACAGCTTTTCGGATTGACCGATTTGGAAGAACTCCCTACACAAGCGGATATCTCAGAACAAGAAGAAATCGACTTATTTTTTGATAACATGAAGGAGGAAGAATAATGGAAGAAATGCGTCTACAAAAAGCAATTGCAAACAGTGGTTATACATCTAGGAGAAAGGCTGAGGACCTGATAAAGGAAGGGCGTGTCAAAGTCAATGGCAAGACAGTATCGGAACTCGGCAGTAAAGTGGTTGATTCCGATAAGATAGAGGTGGATGGCGTGCCACTTGAAACTGAGGAGAAAGTCTATATCCTCTATTACAAACCAGGTGGCGAAATTTCTGCCGTCGAAGATGACAGGCAGCGCAGAACAGTTACAGATGCCTTCCAGCAAATGGATGTCCGCCTATATCCTGTAGGGCGGCTCGATTATGATACTTCCGGTATCCTTCTGTTGACGAATGATGGAGAATTCACGCAGTACATGACGCATCCGAAATATGAAATGAGCAAAATATACAGGGTCAAAGTCGATGGCATCCTAAAGAGGGAACAGCAAAAAATGATGAGGGAAGGAATCAGACTCGATGATGGGCTGACAGCTCCTGCAAAACTTAAAGTCATTAGGGACAAGAATAATAAGAACATGATCCTTGAGCTCACCATACACGAAGGGCGTAACCGTCAAGTTAGACGGATGTTTGAACATTTCGGTCTCAACGTTGTGAAATTGACACGCATCAACTATGACTTTTTGACTTTGGATGGCCTGAGCGAAGGGGAGTATCGTTTCCTCAAGCCGCATGAAGTCAAAAAATTGATCGCCAATGCCAAATCCAGATAGAACAGAATTGTCATAATACTGTCATGTAGGCTTAAATTATATGATGCTATAATGGACATTATGTATAGGGATAGGTAGGTGAAATAAATGAAGAAGAGTACCAGGAACGTGCTCAGGGTCAGCATCATAATACTGATTACGCTACTTATCGGTATCACGCTGTGGTTCAATCTGACCTCAGGCACAAAAACTGTGAATGTCGGCGACGAAGCTACAGATTTCAAACTGTCGACACTGGAAGGTGAAACCATCCAACTTTCTGAATTAACTGCTGAAAAAGGTGTGATCCTGAACTTCTGGGGCACATGGTGCAAGCCGTGCCGTGAAGAAATGCCTGATATGAATGATTTTTACATAGATGGGCATGAAGATTATGAAATCATCGCAGTCAATGTCGGTGAGAATCAACAACAGATCAGACAATTCATTTCCGGTTTGGATGCAGAGCTGCAATTCCCTATAGCACTGGACAGCGAAAAAAGTGTAACCGATGCATATAACATCGGACCACTCCCTACAACCATCGCCGTCAATAAGGATGGAGTAGTGGTTAAAAAACAAGAATACCAATTGAATCATGAGGATATCGCCTCCTTCATAGAGGCTTCCATAGAATAGGATGGATTTAAAATGAAGCTCAAGGACATACGATGTGAATCATGTGGGCATGTCAATCCGCCCGGAACCCAACTTTGCCAGTCCTGCGGTAAAATGATCGACAATGATTATGACAAAGACAAAATCAAAGACTTGATGCGTTATGATGGCAGTGCCGTAAGGTCAAAAACCCGCTCTAAGAGTATATTTGATAAAATATGGATATTTTTCACCTCAATCAAAGTGGGTGTCAGCATCATACTCGCAATCGCGGTTGCAGCAGCGATCGGCACAATCTTCCCTCAGGAATATTTCATCCCAATGGGTGTAGATCCAGCGGAACATTATCAGGAAAACTACGGCTCTTTAGGGTATCTTTACTACTCTCTCGGCTTCCATAACCTCTATTCATCCTGGTGGTTCCTTATCCTAAATGGCATGCTTGCATTATCCATCATAGCTGCAAGCATAGACAGGGGAATACCGCTGTTTAAGTCGCTTAGGAATCAGAGAGTTAAAAAACACAGTACTTTCTTCAGAAGACAAAGGCTTTCTGCAACGGATGAAGATGCTGGTAAAGTGAAGAAATTGGTCGATGGTCTTGCCAAAAAAAGATATAAGGTGAGGGAAGAGGACGGAAATTATCTGCTTGAAAAGGGCAGACTCTCAAGATACGGCCCTTACATCAACCACACAGGCCTGATTCTGCTTCTTCTCGGTAGCATGCTAAGATTCTTCCCAGGGATGTATGTGGATGAAATTCTCTATATCAATGAGGGGGAGACCGAAGAAATCCCGACCACCGAAGGGCAGTATTATATTAAAAATGAAAAATTTACCATCGACACTTATGAGAAAGATGATGGTGAAGTCTTCCAAAAAGCATTGGCTGAAGGCTCGAGTGTCATTAGCAATTTCCAGACTGACATCACTTTTTATGAAAATAAAAGTGCCGACATAGTGGGTTCGGCACCGGATTTGGAAGCGATTGACGAGTCTAGCATCCAAGTGAACCATCCGTACCGCTTCGACTCTTATGACGTGTATCAGTCAAGTTATGATAATTCACAGATGAAATCGATGACTTTCAGACTCGAAGATGCTTCAGGTAATACTATCGGAGATAACTTTACAGTGAACCTCGAAAATCCGGAGTCGACTTTCCCGATCACGGAAGACATCAATGTAAATATGCGGGCTTACTCGCCTGATTTTCTCGAAGTCGCTGAGAATGGTACACTCATATCAGAGACTCCGGTCCCAAGAAACCCAGCATTTGTGTTTGAAGTTGCAGATGGAGATGACAGTGAGCTGAGCTTACTGCAAATAATGAACAGTACAGATATCACCGAAAATAACGAATACAGCGTTCGGTTCGTCGGTGCAGAAGAGCATATCGCGACTGTGCTCACGGTTAAAAAAGACCACACCATCCCATTGATTGCCACTGGATTCGTCATTTTCCTGATTGGACTCGCAATTGGCTCTTACATCAACCATAGGCGCATATGGATAAGGACTGATGATGGGCTGTTGATGGCTGCACATACCAATAAAAATTACTTCGGTATGAAAAAAGAATTGAACGAAGTGCTTGCATCCACCGGTATGGAACCCGTTTCCGATAAGTTGGATGTTGCGCAAACTGATAAAGACGAGGAGTAATATTTATGGCATCTCAATTAGTTACATTAAGCAGCACATTGCTATATGCGGCATTTCTGCTTTATCTGGTGGCACTGTTGCCCCTGGCAGCAAGCATCAAGTCAAAATCTAAAAAGCCAGAAAAAATCGCTCTTATAATGATCATTATAGGGTTTGCCATGCAACTATCCTATTTCATATTAAGATGGATTGCACAGGGTCACGCCCCAGTATCGAATATGTATGAATTCATTACAATGTTTGCAATCATGCTCATTGCAGGATATTTAATCACCTACTACTATTTCAGAAGTGCCTTATTCGGTCTTTTCGCATTACCGGTTTCCTTACTTCTGATGGCCTACGGCAGTATGTTCTCAAGAGATGTGGAGCCGCTTATACCTGCACTTCAGAGTAGTTGGCTTGCAATCCACGTCATCACGGTCACCTTGGCCTATGGTATACTATCGATGAGTGCAGTAGCTGGGTTGATTTATCTCTTAAAAGCAGTTCCGGCAACTGAAAAGTCATGGCAGGCAAGATTCCTTGAAGCTATTATGGCAGGTATTGTCATCGTCGTCACTTTCATCGCAACTACAATAATCATGCAGAACGTGATTGGTTACCAAGATGACTTCATCTATCAAGATAAGCAAGGCCAGACTCAAGTGGCCGAATATCATCTTCCGAGCCTGGTGAATTTTGAAGGTGCCGTGGCGGTTGAAAATGTTGGTGATAATAATTATGAAGAAGCAGAACACTTCCATAGTGGCCTAAACTTGCCACCGATCATTGATTCACAGAAACTCAATACAGTAATCTGGTCAGTGATTCTAGGTACGATCGTCTACGGTATCGTACGCCTGATTTTAAGAAAACGCATAATTGCAGCATTGAAGCCATGGTCCAATAAAGCAGATCTGAATTTGATGGATGAAATTGGTTATCGTTCAGTAATCATCGGTTTCCCAGTCTTCGCCCTCGGTGGCATATTCTTCGCCGCAATCTGGGCCCAGATTGCATGGAGCAGATTCTGGGGTTGGGATCCTAAGGAAACATGGGCTTTCATCACCTTTATGTTCTATACGATTTTCCTACACCTCAGGTTGAATAGGGGATATGAAGGGGAAAAATCCGCTTGGCTTGCGATCATCGGTTTCCTGTTGATACTCTTCAACTTGATTGCAATCAACTTACTTGTAGCAGGACTACACTCTTATGCATAAAATGGAAAGAGGGGTTGTATGACTGAAAGAATTCTCGTAGTAGATGATGAGGAGCGTATCAGAAAGCTCCTCAATATGTACCTTGTGCGCGAGGGATATGAAATTGTAGAAGCCGAAGACGGCGAAGCAGCTCTTGAAATTGCAATGGAGCAGGACTTTCACTGCATCCTTTTGGACCTTATGATGCCTAAAATGGATGGCATAGAAGTTGCTAAACGTCTTAGGGCCCAAAAATCTACACCTATCATCATGTTGACCGCCAAAGGTGAGGAAAATAACCGGGTTGAAGGGTTCGAGGTTGGAGCAGATGATTATATCGTCAAACCTTTTTCTCCACGTGAGGTCGTCTTACGTGTTAAGGCACTTCTCCGCCGCTCATCTGAGACAGCTTTCATAGAAGCTGATGCCACCGCTAAGGATGTCATCATCTATAATCATCTTGTGATTGATAATGACGCCCACAGGGTGCTCGCTGACGATGAAAAAGTAAACTTGACGCCCAAAGAGTATGAATTGCTGCTGTTCCTGGCACGCAGCCCCGATAAAGTCTTCGATAGGGAAGAATTGCTGAGGGAAGTGTGGCATTACGATTTCTATGGTGACTTAAGGACTGTTGATACCCATGTCAAGAGGTTACGCGAGAAACTCAACAAAGTTTCACCGGAAGCGAGTAATATGATTCATACTGTATGGGGCATCGGTTATAAATTCGAGGTTAACGACTGATGAAATTCATTAATAGCGTTGTTACAAAACTGTGGTTGACTATCATTCTGATAGTAACGACAGTTTTAATTTTATTATCCATCATACTGAGTCTCTATTTCCGTAATTATGTATTGAATTCCACCGAAACACTTCTTCAGGAGGAAGTGTCACGAGTCGAAGAAATGGTGCTTACTGAACATTATGTCGATAATCCAGATGAAATACTATTTAGGGAAGATAACCTCATCATCTATATGGATGGGACTGTCCTATCAGAGGAATCTGCCACTGATGAATTGATCTTTAAGGAAACGATTGCCAAAGAGGATGGGGGAAGCACAGTCATCCTAAACGATATATACGGCCATGACTATATGGTGAAAGTCTCCAATCTCAGTGATTATTTCGACAAGGACACAGCTATTCTGAAATACCGTGATCTGGAGGATATCAATGAATCGATGCGTGCAGTGACAACCATAATCATTGCAAGTGCTTTTGTATTGTTCATCATCACCACCTTATTCGCCTTCTTTCTGATAAACCGATTGACGAGGCCTCTTATAAACCTTAAGAATGCAGCATTCAGAACAGCAAAAGGAGACTATAATACACTTCAAGTCAAAAGCCGCGATGAATTGGGTGAGCTTACCCTTGCATTCAACAAAATGAATGACGACATCAGACATAATGTATCGGAAATCACCCATGAGAAAAATTTACGTGAACAAATATTCACCTATATGAATGAAGGTGTATTATACTTCAATCGTACTGCCGAACTGATCTACAGCAACCATAAAGGGAATGAAATGCATCATATATTCCAGAGTACGGAAGCGGGCAGTATACGCTTCAACGATGCCATCAAGGAAGTGGCAGATAAGCGTGAATCCACCATCGAAAGGGTAGAGCTGCAGCATCGTCATTTCCAACTGTCGTACACCCCGGTGAAAGAGGGTGAGACAGTTTACGGAGTGATACTTCTCATACGGGATATAACTGAAGAAGTGGGTGCTGAGAAAATGCGCTCTGAATTCATTGCCAACGTATCACATGAACTCAAAACCCCAATGGTCATGCTAAGCGGCTATTCCGAGGCACTCCTCGACGACATTGTGACAGAGCCGCATGAGATCAAAGAAATGATCGGTATCATCAAAGATGAATCAGATCGCATGAATACAATGGTCAATGAATTGATTACAATTGCCCGCATGGACAGTCGTTCCGACTTCTTCGACATCGTGGATAATGACTTTAATCTGTTGCTTGAAAAACTAAAAAGCCGCTTCAGACATGAGATGAATGAAAATGGCATAAAATTCTCGTTGAATTCAATGGACGGACCTCTGGTTTTCCAATTTGATTACGACAAATTGAGCCAAGTGATGACCAATCTCCTGGACAATGCCATCCGCTATACTTCAATGGGAGATGAGATCAACGTGGATGTATCATCATCACCACATTCAGTGACGATCGAGATCCAGGACACGGGTACAGGAATCAAACCGGAGCATCAGGCTAGAATCTTCGAACGTTTCTATAAGGTTGATGAATCACGGACCAGGGGTCAGCACGGTACTGGATTAGGCCTCTATATCGTCAAAAGTATCATTGAAAGGCATAAAGGCACCATTGAACTGGAAAGTAGATTCGGGTCAGGCACTACATTCCGCATTACACTGCCAAAAATTACTGGAGAGGATTGATAAAAGTGAGAAGGTCACGTCTGGAGAAGCTGATCATCATAAGTATCTTGGCAGCCTTATCCTTCATACTCATGCTTGTACAGTTTCCGATACCCCTTATACCGCCTTTTTTGACTGTAGATTTTTCTGATATTCCCGCCTTCATAGGCTTCATGCTTTTTGGAGGTGTTGCAGGGTCTCTTGTGATTTTGATGAAGATTATATTGTATGGACTGCTCATGGCCAGTGAACCGATTGGACCTTTAGCAAATCTTCTCGCCTCATTTTCGCTTTTGCTCCCCGTATACTTCGTCTACAGTAAATATAAGACCAGAAAATCATTGATTTTAGGGTTCGTTTTAGGGATCACTACATTGACAGTGGCCATGGCTGTGTTGAATTATTTCGTCCTGCTGCCCATGTACGGCCTGATTATCGATCAGCGTGATCTTATAGAGAATATACGTGCAATAATTACTGCCGGAATCATTCCCTTCAATATCATAAAAGGCATATTGGTTGGTCTTGTAGCCTATCTGGTGTATACGAAAGTGATTCCAAAACTGAGGAACTGAGGAAATGAAGAAATCACCTTGATCTGTCAGATCAAGGTGATTTAAATATCATTACTCATATTTCAAAGGATCACCATCAAATGGTTCATCTTCAACTTTTATGGAATCCGTCGGGCATCCATCAAAGGCATCTTCCATATCTTCGAGCAACTCTTCCGGAACCGCTGCTGTTCCTTTATTGTCATCCAAGATGACATAGGCGATGCCGTCATCATCATAGTCATATATATCAGGTGCTGCCGCGCCACATGCACCACATGCAATACAAGTATCCATATCTACAATAGTATATTTTTTTCCGCTCAACACTTTCACCTCTTAACCGTTTCATTCTTTATCATTCTAATTCTAATTACACCATATTTCAATTAAATTAAATATTTGGCCTAATAATACAACCATGGTCGTATTAGGCCACAGACCAGCTCTTTAAATTAAAATGAAAACATATTATACTTACATTGAGAAATATTGAAGTTCTGAGGAGAATGTATATGAAAGACGATTTCTATAAAGATATAAACCATAAGCGGACCCCCGATGAAAAGAAGGATGGAAAGCAGGAAAATGGACATAATGAAAAAAAAGATGCACCCCGATTAAGCCGTGCTGAGCGTCATAAACAAAAAAATAAAACTGATGCAAAAACCAAGCGGCAACCACTTGGAAAAACTATCGGCAACTACATCAACCGCGAAAGTATAGACAAACAGAAAACATTCTTCCTAGATAAATTTTCTTCCTATAAAGAAAGATTCAGAGATGAAATCAATGTCTCTAAAAAGAAATTTGGAGAGTTGAAAAGAAAACGTCCAAATGTCCCTAAAAATAAAAAGCAAGATGAGAATACGCATAATGAGCGCCGCCTATGGCCCATCATTGTGGCTGGTGTCTTCATACTGCCCATAACCATTGCCCTCGGCATTATGATCACAAGCAACTTCTGGCCTGATGACCCGTCAACCCAGATAGCTGATCAATCAGAAGAAAACAGCGAAGAGACTGCGCCTGAGGCACGTAAAGAATTGGAAAAGAAAAAGACACAAAAAGAAAAAGAGGTTGCCCAGGCCCAAAAAAGTGAAAATGAAGATGATGGGCAAAGTGAAGAAAAGAAAGATGACTTGGGCACAGGCACATCGGACTTCTCCTACTCAGAAGAACAGCAGTCTGAACTCGATGACGCCGCTGATGCAGCGATAGAAGAAAAAGAATCAGGGAATGCCAGCGACACCCCGGACAGCCCGGTCACACCACCGGAAGAGGAGTCTCTCGAGCAACCTGAAGAAGCGACACAGGAAACAGATGAAGAACAGTCTTCCGTAGAAGAATCGGCACAGGAAACTGAGCAGGGGCAATCAGGTTCAATCGGCACTTATACAGTAAGGCCCGATGATAACCTGTACCGCATTGCACTCAGATTTTATGGCGATAATAGCCAGGAAAATATAGATAAAATACTCGAGGCCAATGGCATTAATGATTACAGAGAATTATCGGTCGGTCAGGAACTGACCATACCCGAATAGAAAGGTGTAGAACATGAAACAGATTGACACGATTATAATAGGAGCTGGGCCCTGCGGCCTTTCCGCAGCCATAGAGCTGCACAAGCAAGACATGGATTACCTGGTCATAGAGAAGGGGAATGTCGTTGAAGCGATCTACAACTATCCGACACATCAAACATTCTTCTCGTCCAGTGAGAAGTTATCCATCG
This sequence comes from Salinicoccus jeotgali, assembly GCF_055379195.1. Taxonomy (NCBI): domain Bacteria; kingdom Bacillati; phylum Bacillota; class Bacilli; order Caryophanales; family Staphylococcaceae; genus Salinicoccus; species Salinicoccus jeotgali. Next base: position 1,219,523 of record NZ_AP043830.1, read on the forward strand.
GGGATTTCCCGTTCATTACCGAGCAGCACAAACCCCAGCGGAATCAGGCACTCGTCTATTATCGGGAAGCAGTTAAACACTTCAATTTGAAGATCAATACTTATGAAGAGGTGACTTCAGGGCGTAAATCTGGAGACCAGTTCATTCTTGAGACCTCCAAAGGACAGTATGTATGTAATCATCTCATCGTCGCTACAGGCTATTATGGCCAGCCGAATCATCTTGATATACCAGGTGAGGATAAGCAAAAGGTGTTTCACTATTTTAAAGAGGCACATCCATTCTTCAATCAGAAAGTACTGGTGATCGGCGGGAAGAATTCTAGTGTTGACGCTGCCATCGAACTCGAGAAGGCAGGTGCTGAGGTCACGGTCGTCTATCGGCGCGATGCGTATTCGAAAAGTGTAAAGCCATGGATCTTACCGCAATTCGATTCACTCGTTAAGAATGACATGATCGATATGCATTTCAGTACTGAAGTAGTGGACATCAAAGATCAGAGCGTGGTGCTTGAGAAGAATGGGGAAACATTCGAACTGCCCAACGATTTTGTCTTTGCGATGATCGGCTATCATCCAGACTATCGCTTCCTGAGCTCATTTGGCGTTGAGTTGAATGAGAATGAATATGGTACTGCTCCTAACCATGACCCGAACACCATGGAAACGAATATTCCAAATTTATATATTGCCGGTGTCATAGCAGCTGGCAATGACGCAAATACGATTTTTATAGAAAATGGCCGTTTCCACGGTAAAATAATTGCTGATGAAATCGCAAAACAGCATTCAGAACGATAGGTTAAAATTTGTTGAAATAATAATAAAACAACTTGGAAATCCTGAATTCAATGGATTTCCAAGTTGTTTTTCTGTAACATCAGCATGCTGGCTGTCAATGCCTGAATACTTCTTCCAGGGCCTCATGGCCATAATCATTACATAGCGCAAGCAATAATTTTATGCGTGCTTTCTGCCCGTTTAGACCATTCGAGAAAATCACGCCCCTTTGTTTCAAATCATGGCCGCCTCCTTCGTAGTCATAATAGCTTCCGACGATACCGTTAAAGGAGCGGGAGACTAGAATGACCGGAATGTCCGCATCAAGTGCAGATTGGAGGCCTTCCAATGCTGTTGGTGGAATATTGCCTTGACCGAGTGCTTCCAGAACCAGGCCATCGTATCCAGCATCCACCAATGCTTTAAAGAATGTATCATCCAGATCTGCATGGGCTTTGATGAGTGCTACCCTTTTGCCTAAATCGACGGAATTGAATTGATCTTGCTTGTTGATGTAGTGATGGTAATGGATGTCGTCCTTTGTCAAGAAGCCGATGGGGCCATGGTTCGGACTCTGGAATGTCGCAATATTTGATGTATGGGTCTTCGTCACATTACGGGCTGTGTGGATTTCATCATTGAAGACGACAAGTACACCCCTCGCAGCAGATTCCGGGGTCATCGCAGTCTTCAGGCTTGATATATAGTTATATAATCCATCAGACCCTATTTCATTTGAGGACCGCATTGCCCCTGTGATGACGACAGGTTGATCGATATCAAGCGTGAGATCTAAAAAGTAGGCCGTCTCCTCTAAAGTATCGGTGCCGTGGGTAATGACGAACCCATCATGCCTGCCGTCATCCTGTAGAATGATGTCACGGATTATCATCATATCTTCTAGAGTCATATGCGGCGATGGCTTCTGCACCGGGTAGATTTCATCCAACACAATCCCAAGTGCGCCTGCACCATCCGTCTCCATCCTGAGTGGATTTTCAGAAGTTGGAGTGACGATGCCATCTGTTGATGACATGCTGATGGTGCCGCCAGTATGTATCGCTAAAATTTTATTCTGCACATGACTTCCTCCTAAACGAATTTATAAATCTATGATAGAATATACTGGAACAATGAACAAGGCGGGTTTATATGAAAAATAAAATTAATATCGCAATTGACGGCCCTGCGGCGGCAGGCAAGAGTACCATTTCAAAACGTGTTGCCAAAAAATTAGGCTACATATATATCGATACAGGTGCAATGTACCGCGCCATTACACTTCATGTTATAAGACATGGCGATGCAGTATTGGATCATCTAGAAGATGTGGACATACGGTTTGGTGCTTCTGGCACATCTGTATTCCTGAACGGGGAAGACGTTTCCCAAGACATCCGTAGCCAAGAAGTGACCCAACGTGTCAGTGAGGTCTCTAGTCAGCACCAGGTGCGCTCTTACCTCGTTTCAATGCAGAGGAAAATCGCAGAAGAAAAAGGTGTGGTGATGGATGGAAGGGACATAGGATCTACCGTTCTGCCCGAGGCTGAGTTGAAAGTCTATATGAAAGCTTCCGCTGAAATCAGAGCCAAGCGCCGCCTGGAGGAAGAAGAAGCGCGTGGAGTCAAGATTGACATCGACACCTTGACTGAGCAGATCATCCGCCGGGATGCCCTTGATATGAACAGGGAGATTTCGCCGTTGGTCAAAGCACCAGATGCGGTGCTTTTGGATTCCAGTTATATGAGCATCGATGAAGTTGAGGATAAAATCATAAAGCTGGCAGAAGACCTGATTAGGAGTTGAAGAGATGTTTTACAATGTAGTCAAATCTTTGGTGAAAGGCTTTTACTATTCCCGTTTCAAGGTAAGGGTAATTGGAGAAGACAGGATACCTGCTACAGGTCCGGTTCTGATATGCAGCAACCACTCTTCAGAATACGACCCTCCCCTCATAGCCATCAATGTAAAGCGAGAGATGTCGTTTTTCGCCAAATCTGAATTATTCAAGATACCTGTGCTCGGTTTTCTGATCAGCCATTTGAATGCTATTCCAGTCGATCGAGGAAAAGGGGACAGGGCAGCGTTGAAGAAATCTGTCGAGAAACTGAAGGAAGGCAATATGCTCCTCATCTTCCCTGAAGGGGGCAGAAACAAATCCGGCACTTTGAAAGATCTTCAACAGGGTGCCAGTTTCATGGCAGTCAAATCCGGAGCTGCCATTGTACCCGCGGCAATCAAAGGCAACTATGACAGAAAAAAGGGGATTACACTTGTTTTTGGCAAGCCGATCGATACGAAAGCACTAACGGAAGAAGGTAAAAACCGTAAGGAAATTACTGAAATCCTCAGGGAAGATATCAACAATCTTCTGATTTCAGAGACAATCACTTGACAAATTGTGATATTTATAAGAAGTTAGAGGTATACTTTTTAGTAATGTAATGGAGGCAGGCACATGACGACAGATAATTTTAAAGAACAAGAGAACAACGAAGAAGTAAACGAAACACAAGTGGACGAAGTGACAGAAGGCAACGTAGAAACAACCGACAGTCTTCCTGAAGAGAACACAACAGATTCTGTAGGTACATTCGAAGTTGGTGACGTTGTCAAAGGCACCGTCTACAAAGTAGAAGACAAATTTGTCAAAGCACACATTGAAGATTCTGATTTTGAAGGCATCGTACCAATCAGCCAGTTGACCAACAAGAGGATTGAACGCCCTGAAGAAATCGTGTCGGAAGAAGACACTATCGAGGGTGTCGTCATCAAGGTGGAAAACGAAGAAGATCGCAAGAATGTCATTTTCTCAATCAGGAAACTGGATGAGGCGAATGCCTACGAAAAATTGCAGGAAGCCAAAGACAATGATGAGACGATTACCGGGAAGGTCATGGAAGTCGTCAAAGCAGGTCTTGTCGTCGATGTGGGAGTCAGAGGATTTATACCAGCTTCTCTTCTGTCAGACGCTTATATTGAAGATCTCGATCAATTCGAAGGACAGGACCTTGAAGTCAAGGTTGAAGATATCGAATCTGAAAAGAATCGTGTCATCCTAAACCGTAAGCGCATCGTAGAATCTGAAAAGGCCGAAGAACGCAAAAAGCAACTTGAATCACTGGAGGCGGGAAGTATCGTCGAAGGTGAAGTAGTGCGCATCACTACATTCGGTGCTTTCATTAATCTGGGCGATGTTGATGGACTCGCACACATTTCTGAGCTGGATTACAGCAGAGTCGAAAAAGTCGAAGATGCAGTTAACATCGGCGACAAAGTCCAAGTGAAGATACTCGACGTTGACCCTGAGCAGGAAAGGATCAGCCTATCCCTTAAACAGGCAAAAGCTAGTCCTTTCGATTCCTTCATTGAAGAACATTCAGAAGGGGAAGTGCTTGAAGGGGAAGTTAAACGCCTCGTCGATTTCGGTGCTTTCGTAGAAGTAACTCCAGGAGTAGAGGGTCTCGTACACGTTTCTGAGATCAGCCACGAACACGTAGCGACTCCTTCCGATGTTCTAAAAGAAGGTCAGACCGTATCAGTCAAAATCCTTTCCCTGGACGAAGATTCCGAAAAAGTATCATTGTCCATCAAAGAAACATCGGAAAAGCCTGCTCGCGATCCTGAGCCAAAAGTCTATCGTGACGATACAGACGATGACGCACCAACACTAGGTGATGTATTCGGAGATCGTTTCAAAGATCTTGATATCTAAACGTTCAAAATAATATTGGATACGACCAGATAAAGAGCGATACCATCGCTCTTTATTTTTATTTTTGTGTTAAAATAAGCTTAAATATAGGAGGTTACTTATGTATAAACCGACAATTGCCGTAGTAGGTAGGCCCAACGTTGGGAAATCCACATTATTCAACAGAATAATAGGCGAAAGAAAAGCAATAGTTGAAGATACTCCCGGCGTTACAAGAGACCGTCTTTACGCTACAGGCGACTGGTTAAACTATGAATTCAACGTCATTGATACCGGAGGGATAGAGATCAAAGACGAACCCTTCCAGGAACAGATTAAAATGCAGGCGGAAATAGCCATTTTAGAGGCGGACGTCATAATGATGATCGTCAATGGCAGGGAAGGTGTTACGAATGACGACCTTTTCGTAGCCCGCATTTTGCAGCAGTCCAAAAAACCCGTTGTTTTGGCGGTCAATAAAATCGATAACTTCGAAATGAGAAGCGATATATACGAGTTCTACGAGCTTGGTCTCGGTGACCCCTACCCGGTTTCTGGCTCACATGGCCTTGGATTGGGTGATGTTCTCGACCAGGCGGTAGAGCATTTTAAAAATATTGAAACCGACGTGGCGGAAGATGACTCTGTCCGGGTCTCATTGATAGGGCGGCCGAACGTCGGCAAATCAAGCCTTGTGAATGCTATTCTTGGAGAAGAACGTGTCATCGTTTCCGACGTGGCAGGTACAACTAGGGATGCGATTGACACCGACTACCATTATGATGGAGAACATTATAAACTGGTTGACACTGCCGGAATGAGAAAACGTGGCAAGGTTTACGAGGCTACAGAAAAATATTCTGTTCTTCGTGCCAATCGTGCCATTGAGAGATCTGATGTTGTCCTTGTCATATTGGACGGGGAAGAGGGCATAATCGAGCAGGATAAACGCATAGCCGGATTGGCTCATGAAGCGGGACGAGCTATACTGATTGTCGTCAATAAGTGGGATGCAGTGAAAAAGGACGATAATACTATGAAGAAGTTTGAAGATCAGGTGAGACAGGAATTCCAATTCCTTGACTATGCACCAGTAGCTTTCGTATCAGCCCTTAAAGGATCACGGTTACCCACGCTATTCCCACTCATCCGACTGGCTAATGAATCCCATAAGAAGAGGGTGCAATCAAGCACACTCAATGAAGTGCTGGTCGATAGTGTGAGCATGAACCCCACTCCGACAGATAAAGGCCGCAGATTGAACATTTTCTATGGTACCCAAGTCAGTGTCGGACCACCTACTTTTGTACTTTTCGTCAATGACGTAGAACTGATGCATTTCAGTTATCGTAGATATTTGGAGAACCAGCTGAGGAAGGCTTTTGATTTTACGGGTTCCCCGATCCACATCATCAGCAGAAAAAGAAATTAGGAGGTTTGATTGACTTATGAAAATTTCATTGATCGGTACCGGCAGTTTCGGCACCAGTTTATCATTGGTACTTGCAGATAACGGCCACGATGTCATCATCTATGGCCGGAACAGCGAAGTCGTTGAAGAAATTAATACAAAACACACCAATTCTTCATATCTGAAGGAAGTAGAACTCCCTTCAAGCATCAAGGCAACTGTGGATTTAAACGAGGCATTGACCCATGCACAACTGGTGGTTTTGGCTGTTCCTGTCAAGGCTATACGGCTTGTCACTCGGGATATGCATAAGCTGTTGGAATCTTTGGGTAAGAAAGTTCAAATAGTGCATGTCGCCAAAGGACTCGAACTCGGCACCCATCTTAGAGTATCTGAAGTCATTGCTGAGGAAACCACTGCTGATACCGTTAAAGATATTTCAGTACTGAGTGGCCCGAGCCATGCGGAAGAAGTTGCCAAAAGATCACCTACGACCGTTAGTGTGGCATCTGCGCAGCCGGAATATGCTAAAATCGTCCAGGATGTCTTCATGAACAACTATTTTAGAGTCTACGATAATGATGATATGGTGGGTGTTGAAATCGGTGGTGCCCTAAAGAACATCATTGCCCTTTCCATAGGCGTCATCCATGGGTTGGGATTTGGCGACAACGCGAAAGCTGCAGTCATCACACGCGGACTTCAGGAGATTGCCCGCCTCGGGACACGTATGGGTGCTGATCCACTCACATTTACAGGGCTTGCTGGCATGGGGGACCTCATCGTCACAGCAACAAGCATGCACTCCAGGAACTATAGATGTGGCATAATGCTGTCTGAGGGCAAGAGTGTAGAGCAAGCCCAAGAAGAGATGAACATGGTCGTTGAAGGCGTCAATACGACACGTGCCGCTTATGAACTTGCTGCAGAATACGAAGTCGAGATGCCGATAACAAAAGTGCTTTATCAGTTCCTATTTGAAGAAATGAGCGAAGAAGAGGCGATTTATGCCCTGATGCTCCGTGAGAGGACTGGAGAGACAGATAAGCTGAAAGAAGTTATGGGAAAACAAAACAAAGAATGGACTAGAGAGTGATCAAATGTTTGATATATCAAGAATGGATCTTATGTGGATATCTTTCTATTCAATAGGTGCGATGGCCCTGGCGGCTGTCCTCATTTATTTAGCGAGGTATAAAATGAATCAAGGGATTTTCAGTTTCATCATCTCAATGATTGCATGGGCCCTTCTGATCATTGCATTTCTGTTGATGATTCCTGTACTGGGGGGTAGTACCCATGCATAGATGGAGATTGATGGTGATGATCATCATCAGTACCATACTCATGGCCGGTTGCCTTTATCCGGAATCCGAAAAGGCAGAGCGCCAAATGCCTGATGAAGCACAGATCCAGATGGTACAGAACGCAGTGGATCTATTCAGTCAGGATTCCGGAGGACTTTTGCCCATTAAAACTAAAGAAGGTCAGCGCGAATACTTGGAATACCAAATCGACTTTGAGAAACTCGTTCCGGATTATTTGGAGAAAAGACCGGAAAATTCCTATGAAATGGGTGGACACTATCAATATGTCGTCATCGACGCTGAAGATGACCCGAAAGTTAAGCTTGCCGACCTGAGAATCACCGAGGAAGTACGTTCTCTACGTCTGCGGTTAAATGCAATGGGAGAACATGTTGAACTGGATGAACAGATTGGTCCGAATGTATACCCACTCGATTTGAAATTCTACAACTTGGAATCAAACCCTACGATAAAAAGCCCTTATACTGGAGCGGCATTGAATGTTTACTATAACGGTGGGGAGGAATTCATTGTAGACTACAGGGAGGACGTCGGAAAGATAATCAAGGAGAATGATCTCTCTTTTGAAACCGGAGAAGATGTACGCAGTGTATTGTACGAATACACACCCATAGTTCCGGTCTATTCCCCAGAAATCACAGTTGATGAGAATAATAACCCAATCTTCATGACAAACCGGTCAAAAGGTGATTAATACGCCTTTTTTTGGCCATAAAACTTCCAAATGCGTTGCAGTGCCCCAGTCACTGTGTTAAAGTCAAAACATAATGATAATGAGCATTATCATTATAGTTATATAAGGAGGTGGACCTAATGAACAAAACAGATTTAATCAATGCTGTCAGTGATCAGGCTGACTTGACTAAAAAAGAAGCAGGTGCTGCTGTAGATGCAGTATTTGACACTATTCAGGAATCACTTAAAAATGGTGAGAAAGTACAACTGATTGGTTTCGGTAACTTCGAAGTACGTGAACGTTCTGCAAGAAAAGGACGCAATCCACAATCTGGAGAAGAGATTGAAATCGCAGCATCGAAAGTTCCAGCTTTTAAAGCAGGTAAAGCACTCAAAGATGCAGTAAAATAATTAATCATTTTAGGCCTAACATATGGTTAGGTCTATTAATTTATAAGGTGATATTTTTCATGGATGCTCTAAGAAAAGAACTCATATCAGACCTCGGTTACCATTCACATATACTTGATATACATAATGATCCTTTCTTCGATTTCTTTTCAGATAATGCTCATACTTTCCGAAACCCCCATGTGAATCAAGCGGTCCTCTTCTTTAATACTGCTCTCAATTTTCTGGACACACCATCTGACGACAGTAGGGAACTTGGTGTGCTCGTAGGAGACTATCTCTTCAGTAAATTTTATTTGAAGCTCGCTGAGCATGAGGAATATGAAGTGCTCCATGATATGATGAACATGTCGAAGTCTTTGAGTTCTACAAAGTCAGAAGTGGCGCTCAAGGAGTCCAGCCCTCAACTTGAAGAGCTTAAATGGCTCCTGTATGGTCCGATGCTGTACTTGATCAAGCATGGCTATGCGGATGATTCACTCAATGATGTCATTGATGAACAGATTGAAAATCTGGACATCACTTCATTGCCATACATAAATCATAAGTAAAGGTGAGGTCAATGGATAAAGAGAAAAAAGTACAAAACATATTCAACACCATCTCAGGCGACTATGACAGGATGAACGATATCATCAGCTTCAACCAACATAATATCTGGCGCAATCGCACAATGAAAGAAATGTTCGTTAAAAATGACCACCGGGTGCTCGATGTCTGCTGTGGCACCGGCGATTGGACCATACAGCTTTCTGAAGTGGCCCCAGGTGCCCAGATTACCGGCTTGGATTTCAGCGAAAAAATGCTTGAAGTTGCTGCGCAAAAAGTTGAAGGGTATGAAAATATAGAATTGATCCAAGGCAATGCCATGTCACTGCCTTTCGATGACGATTCTTTCGATTACATCACCATCGGTTTCGGTCTGAGAAATCTGCCTGACTACTATAAAGCAATCACGGAATTTTATCGCGTACTCAAACCTGGCGGCAAATTGGTGATACTAGAGACATCCAATCCTGAAAATTATCTCATCAACAAAGGCTTCAACCTATATTTCGGTAAGGTGATGCCAGTATTGGGCGGAATTATTGCAAATCGTACTAAGGAATATGAATGGCTTTACGAATCGACAAGCACCTTCCTTACAAAGGACGAACTAAAAGCATTGATGGCTGAGAACGGTTTTGTAAATATAAAAGTTATCAGGCACACTTTGGGCACAGCAGCTACCCATATCGGATATAAGCCCATCGAATGGACGGGGTCGCTGTGAAAACAGTTAAAGAGTACCTTTCCTCAGATTTCGAGGAGATAAATGCATTGATTAAAAAAAGCCTGGCTCCAAGTGATGTGCTTGTCAATAATAAGAGTTATGAGCTTTTTATGTCGGGCGGAAAAAAAATTAGGCCCACGTTCACACTTCTCGCAGGAAAGCTTGGCGATCCGGGTAAATTTGGAGATGTGCTAAAAGCGGGTGCTAGTCTGGAACTCATCCATATGGCCAGTCTGGTGCATGATGACATCATCGACAACAGCAAAATGCGCAGAGGCAAAACGACGGTGTACTATGAACATGGTTATCTTCAGGCCATAAATACGGGTAACTATCTGCTGTCCACTTCAATCTCGCTCGTCAGCACGATAAAACATAAAGAATTGCATAGATCTTTTTCCGAAACGATAAGAGACCTGGTCGATGGAGAACTATTTCAGCTTGACCAGCAGTTCAATGCGCAACAGACGCTTGATGACTATTATCGAAAAATATACCGAAAAACTGCACTTCTCATCGAACTCAGCATCAAAATGGGCGGATATGCTTCTGGCTTATCTTCTTACACACTCAATCATCTGATCGAATACGGTTATCATATAGGGATGAGCTTCCAGATTATAGATGACTGCCTCGATTTCACGGGGGATGAAAAGAATCTGGGGAAACCGAAGTTTTCGGATATGGAGAATGGCCATTATACACTGCCCGTCCTTTTGCATCGGAATCGTGATGCCTCTTTCAGGGATAGGCTTGAAGCATTCAGTAAGGATGGAAAGCACCTTGAAGATTTGATAGAAACGCTACTTGCCTCAGACGCAATTGAACAATCCTTGTCAATCAGCTCCCAACATATTGAGAAAGCCCGGGAAGCCATAAGAGATATTGACTCCCCAATCAAGGAATATTTGATGGAAATAGCAGAAAAGCTTGCGAATCGTCCAAATTGAATTGAAATAACAAAAATAATAGTGTTAAAATGATGAAGAATAGAAAAAAAGGAGTTTTTGAATAATGGAAAAGACATTTCTAATGATCAAACCTGACGGGGTACAAAGAAATCTTATCGGTACCATCGTCGAACGCCTCGAAAACAAAGGTTTTAAAATTGCTGGTGCTAAATTGATGCATGTATCTGAAGATCTTGCGAAGACACACTATCAGGAGCATGCAGATAAACCATTCTTTGGAGAGTTGGTGGACTTCATCACTTCAGGTCCAGTTTTCGCCATGGTACTCGAAGGTGAGAATGTAATCGATACTGCTCGCCTTGTGGTAGGCTCCACAAACCCTCAACAAGCAGCACCGGGCACAATCCGTGGAGATTTCGGCCTTACAGTCGGCAAAAACATCATCCACGGTTCTGACTCAAAAGAGAGTGCAGAACGAGAAATTTCTCTATTCTTCAACGACAGTGAAGTATTGGATTACAACTTGTCCAACACTGACTGGATCTACTAGTAGATCTTAATACAAGCTGGGTAATCTACTCAGCTTTTTTTAGTATAAAAAATTAAATGGGAGGCTATTTACATGAGATTTTTAACAGCAGGGGAGTCGCACGGCCCAAAATTATCCGCAATAGTTGAGGGTTTTCCATCCAATCTTCCGATTGATAAGGAGAGGATGACGCAAGAATTGCTCAAACGTCAGGGTGGTTACGGCAGGGGACGTCGCATGCAGATCGAAAAGGATACCTTCCAGTTCGGAAGTGGCATCAGACACGGCAAAACACTCGGCAGCCCGATAATGATTGAAATCATCAATGATGACTTCAAACACTGGAGTAAAATCATGGGAAGTGAGCCTCTCACTCCAGAAGAACAGGAATCGCTGAGGCGTGTCATCACCAAACCGCGTCCCGGTCATGCAGATCTGGTTGGCGGGATGAAATACAATGTACGGGACCTCCGCAATATACTTGAGCGGTCTTCCGCCAGGGAAACTGCTGCACGTGTAGCGGTAGGCGCGTTGAGTAAGGAACTGCTGCATGCACTCGATATCCGCATCTACAGCCGCGTCAATCAGATCGGCAGCGTCGAGGATTCAGGCGACTACAGTATGGAAGAGCGCCGCGACCGTCCAGCCGAATCATCAGTCCGCATGGTGTCAGAAGAGAAGACCAAGGAAGCGGAAACTCTGATAGACGAAACAAAAAAACAAGGGAACTCGATCGGCGGTATAGTGGAAGTCATTGTTGAAAATCCACTTCCTGGGCTTGGGAGTCATGTCCATTATGATCGTAAACTCGATGGCAAGATTGCAGGCAGCATCATCAGCATAAATGCCTTCAAAGGTGTAGAATTCGGCATCGGCTTCAGGGCAGGGTCCACTCCAGGTTCTGAAGTCCAGGATGAGATCCTCTATACCGAGGAAAGAGGGTACCATAGACGCACCAACAACCTCGGCGGTTTTGAAGGCGGCATGACAACAGGAATGCCGATTATCGTAAAAGCTGTAATGAAGCCTATTCCAACATTATACAAGCCTCTATTCAGTGTAGACATCAACACTAAGGAACCATTCAAAGCAACGATAGAACGTAGTGACGCTTGTGCAGTTCCTGCTGCATCTGTAGTGTGTGAACATATGGTGGCCATTGAAATGGCACGCGCTGTGCTCGAGAAATTCCCTCATGATGACTTCAGCGAACTCCTCGCTGCTGTAGAACGATACAAGGAAAGAACAAAGGAGTACTAGATGGATATAGAGACCACCTATAATGACAACAACTATACGATTCATATAGGCTGGGGGATATTGGAAGAGAAACTTTTGAAGTACACGGCGCACTATGGAACAATCCACACATTGGTGGACCAGAGCGTCTACACCCTCTACTCCAGCACCATTGATGCTTTGGTCTACCAACCCATTATATTGGAAGGTGGCGAAAAATCCAAAAACTTCCAATCCTATGCCCATGTTATGGAAACACTCCTCTCTAAAGGCATCCACAGAAATGATCTGATCATTGTGATTGGCGGCGGTGCTTCTGGTGACGTTGGTGGTTTTATTGCATCTACTGTATTGAGGGGCGTAGACTATATCCAGATACCGACAACGCTTTTGGCACATGATTCATCAATAGGCGGAAAGACTGCTATAAACAGTGCCCACGGCAAAAACTTAATTGGTACATTCTATAGGCCTCAAGCAGTCATATATGATTTGAGTTTCCTGAAGACATTACCCCAGGAAGAACTGAGAAGCGGATTTGGGGAAGTCTTCAAGCATGCATTGCTCGACGGAGAGGACACTGTTCATTCATTGATGTCAAAAACCACCGAAAACATCCAGTTAGAGAGTCTGGAACCGTATATCATAAGTGGTATAAGAACGAAGATGCGGCATGTCACACAGGACGAAAAAGAGGCAGGTATAAGAAGATACCTTAATCTTGGACATACATTCGGCCATGCAATAGAATACAATGACAAGCTACCCCATGGCGTAGCGGTGGTACTTGGCCTCTACATCATGATGCATGTGTCAAATTCAAACTCAAACGCTCAAGTGTTTGAGCTATCGTCCTATTACAGGTACTTCAAACGGCTCGGTTATCCGATGGATACTCTAAAGCATATGGATGTCGAAAAGCTGATCGCCCTTATGTCGAAGGACAAGAAAAATCAGGATGACACGAGCATCGGTTTCATCTTAATGACGGAGATAGGGGTATGCCACTATCAACAAATCGCAAAGGAGCACCTGATCCAGCTTCTTGAAGAGTTAAAGGAGACATTATGAAAACATTGATGAACAGCCGGTTTTACGGCACCCTGAAAGTTCCAGGCGACAAATCGATCACCCATAGAAGCCTTATGTTCGCTTCATTGGCGAAGGGGACCTCTCATGTGAAAGACCCCCTCCTCAGCGAAGACACATATGCTACGAAAGCATGTATGGAGTCTCTGGGCGTCGAAATAGTGACTGAGGCCGAAGGGTGGAGAGTCGATTCTCCAGGAAGAAAGCACCTCCACTCCCCTAGTGCACCATTATATGCCGGTAATTCCGGAACTACCGCCAGGTTGTTGACTGGAATGATTGCCGGAATTGGACTGGAAGCTGAAATAATAGGGGATGCCTCCATATCGAAGCGCCCGATGGACCGCATTAAAGAACCCCTTGAACAGATGGGCGCACGCATTGCCCTGAAGAATGACAAATATCCTCCAATCGAGATAAGCAAGGCTGGGCTGTCACCCATCTCATATACTATGCCGGTCGCAAGTGCACAAGTTAAAAGTGCACTGCTTCTTGCGGGATTGTTTGTTGAGGGCAAAAGCGTCATAACCGAACCCTCGCCGTCCAGGAACCACAGTGAGCTCATGTTGGAGGAATTTGGGGCCGACATCTCGGTTGATGACCAAGTAATCACATTGGATGGTGGTAAAGAGTTGAGCCCTGCCGATGTAGTAGTACCTGGAGATATATCTTCGGCGGCGTTCCTACTGGTGTTGGCAATTCTCAAACCAGGTTCCGACATCACCATCGAGAACGTTTCCCTCAATGAAACACGTTCTGGCATTATAGATGTGTTGGAGATGATGGAAGCTGACATCACCGTTGAACCCACTTCGATGACAGGTGAACCCATTGGAAACATCCGCGCTATCTATACCCCCAAATTGAAAGGCTTTGAAATCTCAGGAGCACTCATCCCAAGATTAATTGATGAAATTCCGATCCTGACACTACTGACCGCCCATAGTGATGGACCATGCACGGTAAGGGATGCTGTAGAGCTCAGATATAAAGAGACAGATCGGATTCGCGCCGTCATCGATGAGTTATCAAAATTCGGATTCGAATTTACGGAATACAATGATGGATTTACAGTTTCCCTAGAAAAAATTCACCTGGCTGAGGGAGTGTCCATGAGAGGATATGACGACCATCGGATCATCATGATGCTGATTGTGTTGGGAATCGTGATGGACCAACCACTTGATATAGATGATATGACGGCCATAGATATTTCCTATCCGGATTTTATGGCAGACCTCGAGGCGTTAAGAAAGGATGCATAGCATATGCAAAATCAGATTTATGAAGTAGTTGACCTTTTGAGGAAAGGGGAACACCCGGAATCAAAATTGAATGAGGTATTGGCTGAAGTTCCCAAGCTGACGGAAGAGGAAGACCTGGAAGCCTTATTCATACTTGGCGATGCCCTCATGTCATTAGGTCTCCATAAAGAAGGGGAGACCGTATTCACCCATTTGAACGCGCATGTTGGGCATGATGATGAAGTGTTGTCTTACCTTATAGACATCATGATAACTGACGGCCGACTGGATGAGGCTTTGAGCTTGGTGAACAGCGCTGAGAAGACGCCTGCTATCCTTATATTGAAAGCTGAAATATTCCAGCAGCTCAACATGAATGACGTAGCCGTCAAATCGCTTCACGAAGCTAAAATGCTTTCTGATGACCCGATACTGGATTTCGGTTTGGCAGAAATCCACTATCAGGATGGACAATTCCCGGAAGCGATCCGCTTCTATGAAATGCTCACCGCAAATGATATCAATGAAGTGAATGGTATCGAACTTAATCTACGCTTGGCAGAACTTCATATGAATCAACTTGAGCTCGAGTCCGCCAAAGACTATTTTGAGGCTGTAGACGAGTCCAAATACACCAATGACGACCTTTACCGCAAGGCATTGCTCAACTATCAGCTCCAATCATATGAATCTGCCAAACAACTACTCGGTAAGGTCATCGAGAACGAACCTTACTTCGTCAACTCCTATATTCTACTGATGAACATATATGAAACGGAACATGATCTCGAAGCGGCTAAAGATCTGCTTAAAAGATATATTCTGGAAGATGATACGGATGCGCTCTTCTTCTTCCATTTGGGCCGTCTGCATTTCAGGAGTGGAGAGTCTGACGAAGCTATCACAAACTTCAGTCGTGCAATAGCACTCGATGAAGATTATGATGATGCCTACCTGATGCTTTTTGAAACCTTATTGAAATCATCAAGGACAGATGAAATAGGGGCCTATACCTCGCATCTCGATATCCATGCGTTGTCTGGAGAAAGTCTGTATCTGTTGGCCAAGATCCAACAGGAAAATGAAAATGACGATGATGCTTTATCGCTATATCAGGAAGCCGCAATGCTCATCGGAGACTCGCTGGAATTCTACACGGATTATTATGGTTACCTGACAGAGATCAGGCATCCTTCAAGAATGGAAGTATTGGATAAACTCAGGTTGATTGAACCTGACAATGTCGAATGGCAGTTTGAAAAGGAGAGGTTGGATGACGAATACGATGAAATATAGAAAAGACTTCATTGACTATATTTTATATAATTATGATTTTGATGACCGTATTGCGGTATGGATCTTAAACTTCATCAAATCGCATCCAGATATCTCAAGTAACATCCACTTTCAAGATGACCAGGAGATAGAACGTCACCTTAAAGTCGCTTCATCAGGACAAGGTCCAACGCTCATGCTTGAGAAGGGGAATACGATCACTGTAGATGGTGAAGTAATATTCCATGAATTGAATATGAATCAGGACGAGCCTTTACTGCTTACTTTCAGGTTAGGATATGAGGATAACCGTTATGAACAAATAAAGGAACTTGAATCCTCTCTGGACGAAGAGTTGATGGCCCTCAGCCGTACTGCCGTGCTAAGTCAGATTGATGAGGCCCTAGACAGGAAAGACCACGACCGTTTCATAAAATTGACCGATTACTTGCAGAAAACAAACCGATAGGAGGGCACCTGATGCTTTATAACCATCAAGATCTCAATGTGCTCAAAGATGAAATTGAATTTGTGGATACGGCTGTCATTCCCTTTGCGTATGGGGATATGAACGAAGATCCTAAAATGCACGCAAGCGATATGGAAATGATGCAGATGATCACTGTTCATCTTGAGAAACAGTTCAAAGGCAGACTCTTCATCACACCTGCAGTCGTTACCGTCAATGGCATCACGGCTGTTGTAGAGGACTATTCTGAGCAGCTCCGCAACTATGGCTTCAAGAAAATCATCATTCTTTCCCATAATGTGCCTCAGGTAGAAGGAACACATGGCATACAATTGAACCACATCCCCTTGGAGGATATGTCTGCAGATATGAAGATGAGCCTCATCGATGATGAGGTCAAAGATACGATGAAACAAATCATTGCGGTATGGAACAATAAAAAATAGGTGTTTTTACACCATTATGCTTTAGGCCGTTGTCAAAACTTGATATACGTTATTGACCGGCCTCATCTAATAGGCTAAAATTGAACTGTCCTAGTTATATTAATATGTAAAAGAACGCGCGTTTGAGGGGGGAAATACGAATGTCGCAAAAAGTAACAAGACGCCAATTTCTGAACTATTCCCTGATGGGGGTCGGTTCATTCATGGCTGCCGGCATAATACTACCTATGGGAAGATTTGCCGTCGATCCATTGTTCCAAGGTGAAGCAGAAGGTGCTATGATCACAACGAGCATCAAAGTCGATGAGATCACTGAAGAGCCTACGAAGGTCGACTTTTCCTTTGAGCAGCAGGATGGCTGGTATAAGAGTGAAGTGACTGACTTCGCCTGGGTGTATAAGGACGGAGATAAGCTCATAGCGTTATCACCGGTATGTAAGCACCTCGGTTGTACAGTGACCTGGGCGGGTGATGATGCAAACCCGAATCGTTTCTTCTGTCCATGCCATAATGGACTTTACGAGAAAAATGGTAAGAATGTTCCGGGTACTCCTCCAAGAGGACCATTGGATCAGTATGAAGTCGGCAAGTCCGATGGTTTTATTACAATAGGCGAATTGAAGCCTAACGAACTGGTGAATTAATATAGGAGGGAATAATGTGCTTAATAGAATCTATGATTGGATAGACGATCGCATGGACATCACTCCTATATGGAGGGATGTCGCTGACCATGAAGTGCCGGAACACGTTAACCCTGCCTACCACTTCTCAGCATTCGTCTATTGTTTCGGCGGGTTAACATTCTTCATCACTGTTATTCAAATATTGTCGGGCATGTTCCTGACAATGTACTATGTCCCGGACATCGTCAATGCTTGGAATTCCGTCTACTATCTGCAACATGATGTTGCTGCAGGACTTATAGTAAGAGGGATGCACCACTGGGGCGCAAGTCTGGTCGTAGTGATGATATTCCTACATACGCTCAGGGTATTCTTTACCGGATCGTATAAAGCACCACGTGAACTCAACTGGGTCGTTGGTGTACTGCTGTTCCTCGTCATGCTTGGGCTGGCGTTCACAGGCTACCTGCTGCCATGGGATATGAAAGCATTGTTTGCCACAAAAGTAGGTTTGGAAATTGCAGAGAGTGTACCGTTCGTCGGTGAATGGATTAAGACGTTGCTTGCTGGTGATGAACAGATCATCGGTGCCCAGACATTGACACGTTTCTTTGCCATCCATGTATTCTTCCTGCCTGCTGCTCTATTTGTACTGATGGCTATCCACTTCATCATGATACGTAGACAAGGCATCTCAGGACCACTATAGGAATCAAGGGAGGTAAATTGATATGAAACGTGGAAAAGGGCTGACTTTTGTCGGCGATTCCAGAATACAAAAGTATGAAAAGCCAAAACTAAATCGCGACTATTCAGAATTTCCTGGTCGCACGGAAGAATTCTATCCTGATTTCCTTCTGAAAGAATGGGTGACTGGTTCGGTTTTCCTTATAGGGTTCCTATGTTTGACAGTGGCCGATCCTGCGCCGCTTGAGCGTATAGCAGATCCTACCGACACTGGTTATATACCGTTACCTGACTGGTATTTCCTGTTCCTTTATCAGATACTCAAATACTCATACGCATCCGGCCCGTTCAACATCATCGGCGCAATCGTCATTCCGGGGCTTGGTGTAGGTGCATTGCTTCTTGCACCATGGCTTGACAACAATAAAGAACGCCTCTGGTCAAAACGTCCAGTCGCTTCTGCAATGATGCTGATTTCTTTTGCGATTATTTTCTATACTACATGGGAATCAGTGGCATACCACGACTGGGAGACACAGAATCAGCAAGGGGAGATCGTATTCTCCAACTTGGATACTGAAGACCCTGTCTACCAGAACCTCATCAAAACGAACTGTACAAGTTGCCACGGCGGTGAGCTGACCGGTGCTTCAGGTCCAAACCTGGTTGAAGCCGATCTCGCTCCTGAAACTGTACAGGCATTCGTAGAGAACGGCTCAGGGGATATGCCAGCATTCAAAGATCAACTTTCAGACGATGAAATAAAGCAAATCTCAGAATTTGTAGCAAACCTTGAAGAAACTTCAGAAGACGAATAAGTTCTTCTGGGAGCGTCACGCTACAGATCGATAAGTCAAAAAGCCCTAGGAATAGGGCTTTTTTTAATAAGGGAATGTTTATATGTATAAGCTACTGGACCTAATGTACAACAGGGCTTTTTTATTGCTCCTGCTCATTTCAAATATACTCGGGACTTTGTATGGGTATTGGTGGTATAGGGGACAGTTGGGTTCAACCGAATGGTACTTCATGCCTTTCGTCCCGGATAGTCCGACGGCCACGCTTTTCCTATGCATAGTTATCGTGCTGATTCTCCTTGGCAAAAGATGGGGGCTGATGGATGCGCTTGCCTTTACCACGCTTATAAAATACGGCGTATGGGCAGTGGTGATGAACTTCCTGACTTTCATAGAAACAGGTTTTGTTTCGTGGATAGGACTTATGCTTATAGCAAGCCACAGCATAATGGCTATACAGGCGTTCCTATTCCTGCCACATCTTGAAATAAAACAAAGTCATTTCTATATCACTGCAATATGGCTGTTCCATAATGACGTGGTGGATTATGTCTATGATCAGTACCCCGTATATGGTAATCTCGTCCAATACCAGGATCATATCGGGTATTTTTCGTTCTGGCTGAGTGTGTTGGTGCTGGTGCTGCTACATCAACTGGTAGAAAGGCGTTCTGATTGACGGGATACTGAAATTTGAAGTAAAATAAAGTATGTAAAAATAATGGAGGTTGGAATACACGTGTATATCATTCTATATTTTGTAATCCTTATGGTTGTTCCAATGCTCGCACAAATGAATGTAAAATCCACATTCAATAAGTATTCCCGTGTGCGATCAACCAGCGGCCTGACAGGACGTGAAGTCGCAGAGGAAATTTTGAAGGAAAATGGCATCTACGACGTGTCCGTTGAAAGAGGCAAAGGATTTCTGAGCGACTACTACGATCCCAAGAATAAAAAACTAGTTCTATCCCCCCACAACTATGATACGCCTAGTGTTGCCGGAACCGCGGTAGCAGCGCACGAAGTGGGGCACGCAATCCAACATGCAACAGGATATGCTTTCCTGAACTTCCGCTCCGCACTGTTCCCACTCGCACAAATTGGCAGTAATTTCTCGTACTTCCTCATCATTGCAGGAATGCTCATCACCTATGCACAAAGCAATGCAGGTGGTGGACTGGGTGAAATGCTCCTATGGGGCGGTATCGCACTTATGGCTTTTGCAGTACTCTTCCAGGTGGTCACGCTACCGGTCGAATTCGATGCTTCAAAACGCGCCATGAACCAGATAGAGACTTTGAATATCGTCAATGAGAAGGAATACCGTCATGCCAAGAAGGTCTTGAATGCAGCGGCCATGACTTATGTCGCCGCGACTGCTGTCGCTGTGGCAGAACTGGTCCGGTTCATCCTCATTGCACGTGGAAGCAATTGATAGTTTTTCTGGAACCCTTTTGGAGGGTTCCTTTTTTATTTGTCTTGAACTCTGGTAAAATAATGATGATATGAAGTAAACTCGACAATATATACTCTTTTGAATATCGATCATTGAATGATCAGAAAAGGATGATGAACATGAAGATTGCATTGATTGCACATGATAAGAAAAAGGATGACCTCTTACGTTTTATGGACATCCACTTGGATTTCTTCAAAAATCAAGAGCTCTTTGCGACAGGGACTACCGGAGGACGCATCATTGAGCATACAGGTTTGCCGGTCAACCGCTGTAAATCCGGTCCCCTAGGGGGCGACCAGGAGATAGGTGCTATGGTCGCGAATAAAGCCATAGACTGTATCATCTTTTTCAGGGATCCACTCACTGCCCAACCGCACGAACCGGATGTTACCGCCCTGCTCAGGTTATCCGATGTCTATGACGTGCCTCTAGCAACCAATGAGGGCACTGCGGAAGCAGTCTTGTACCATCTGACACGCACGGAAAGGGAGTAACACTATGAAAATTGGCATTACATGTTATCCAAGTGTGGGGGGCAGCGGAATCATCGCCACCGAACTTGGTATGCAGATGGCAGAGCGGGGGCATGAGGTCCATTTTATAACTTCCAACGTACCGTTCCGTCTAAGCACAAGCCATCCCAACATCTATATTCACCAGACGGACATCAATGATTACAGCGTTTTCCGCTATCCACCATATGACATAACCATCGCAAGTAAAATTTCTGAAGTGATTCTTGAGCACAACCTGGACATCATCCACATGCATTACGCAGTGCCCCACGCCGTATGTGGCATACTGGCAAGGCAGATGGCTGGACGGGAGGTGCCGGTTGTAACCACTCTCCACGGTACGGACATCACGGTGCTCGGCTACGATATGTCGTTAGTAAGCGCCATCCGTTTTGGCATAAACGGCTCTGATGCTGTTACGGCAGTTTCCGAGAGCTTAAAGGAACAGACGAAAGCTGTGATAGAGACGGAGAAAGAGATCCGCACTGTACATAATTTCGTCGATGAAAATTATTTTAATGTTGAACAGCGCATGATGACTAAGCAGAAGATGAAGGATCGTTTCAGTATAGATGAAGACACTGTCGTATTGATGCACACCTCAAATTTCAGGAAGATCAAGCGCATCGATGATATAGTGCGGGCCTTCCATACTGTGCATGAAGCACTCGATGGGGTGCTGATACTGGTGGGTGATGGTCCCGAAATGAACAGTGTCAAAAGGCTGGTAAAGTCACTGGGGCTAAAGGACCATGTCATCTTCGCTGGCCAGCAGACGGATGTACGATCATTCTATCTGATGAGCGACATCTTCTTGTTGTTGAGTGAGAAGGAAAGCTTCGGATTAGCCTTGCTCGAAGCGATGAACTGCGGCGCGGTCCCTATCGGCAGTGTGGCCGGTGGAATCAGTGAAGTGATCAGAAATGAAGACACTGGATTTCTAGTTGAGGTGGGGGACTACAGAAGTGCTGGAGAACATATCATGCAACTGGCGAAAGACCCTTCCTTATATAAGGAAATGCAAGAGAATATGTTGTCGGATATTGCATCAAGATTCCACTCAAATGTCATCGTCAGTCAGTACGAGAAGCTTTATGGAGATCTGTTAGGAGATGCAGACAATGCATGAGTTATTTACTTTAGGTGGAGAAATATTGAAGACATTGAAATCTAACGGGTTTGAGGGATACTTTGTTGGAGGCTGCGTACGGGATTACCATATGGGACGCACGGTAAATGATGTAGATATCACAACCAACGCTCTTCCAGATCAGACAGAATCATTATTCCCGCAGACGATCGACGTAGGTAAGGAACATGGCACGGTCATCGTAAGGATTTCAGGTGTCTCTTTTGAAGTCACGACGTACCGCACAGAAGAAGGCTACAGTGATTTCCGCAGGCCGGACCGCGTTTCTTTCACCAATCACCTTTATACGGACTTGGAGCGCAGGGATTTTACGATGAATGCGATGGCCATGGATGAAGATTTCAAGATTTTGGACCCCTATTCAGGCAAAGCCGATATAGCAGGTGGAATCATCCGGACTGTCGGATGCCCAAGGGAACGATTCGGTGAAGATGCCCTCAGGATGTTGCGGGCGGCACGCTTCTCTTCCCAGCTTCAGTTTGATGTCGAATCAGCCACACAGAACGCCATGACCAAGAGCGCCCAATACCTTGAACATGTGGCTGTAGAGCGAACAGTAGCAGAACTTGTAAAACTGTATGCTGGGCAGGATAATATAAAAGCAAAACACGTCCTTATCAAAACTGGAATTACAGCGCATCTCCCTTTCTTCAAGCTTGTGTGCGAAACATCGTTCCTCAAAACACGGCCAGGATCATTATTGGAAGAGATTGCACTGCAGATTTGGCTGGATGGAGATTTATATGATGCGCTCAATACTTTGAAACTTTCCAACGAGATGAAAAATGAAATCAACCAGATATTAAAATTGTCGGAGCATGCTGAACGAAAAGATTACTTGATGCTTGCATATAATTTTTCTGATAGAATACTATCTGTCGCTTCCTCCATGATGGGTGCCAATCCTTTTTTCTCCTCACCGCTGAAGGTGCAGAATATAACTGCCGCGATAGGGGTTAAATCGGATTTGCCGATACATTCACAAAAAGATATTGCCATCGATGGCAAACAACTTATGGCTTATTTTAATCTGCCTGGCGGCAAGTGGATCCGCACAATCATGGAGGCGCTTGAAGAAGAGATTCTACGTGGCAATTTAAAGAATGACAAGAATGAAATCATGAAATGGATGGGCGCCCATGTCGAAATCGAAACAGGACATATTAAGATTATTGAAGAGTGATGAATACATTTCGGGCCAGTCGATGGCGAATCAGCTTGGCATATCCAGAACTTCAGTATGGAAAAGCATTAAAGCGCTAAAAGCCGAAGGCTATCAGATTACTTCTGTCCCGAATAAAGGTCATCGGTTGATTGCTCCACCTGGCTACATAAATCAGACCGCCTTGGAAGTTCTGGTGGAGCACTCTGAAGTGTTCGGGCACATCGAATATCTGCAGACGGTCGACTCGACGCAGAATATCGCTTTTAAGATGCTCGATATCTATGACAGTGCATTTGTCGTGGTTTCAGAGGAGCAGACGAAGGGGCGTGGCCGATTCAATCGTGACTGGGCCTCCCCTAAACAGCGGGGGCTCTACATCTCACTCGTATTGAGACCGGACGTGCCGTTAACGGACATCATCCGGTTCAATTTGTTCATATCGTTGGCCATCTCCAGGTCCATTGATGAAACTTTTAATTTACCGAGCGGCATAAAATGGCCAAATGATATATATATCAATAATAAGAAAGTATGCGGATTCTTGACGGAAGTAGTGAGTGAAGGAAATGCCGTCAATGCTGTGGTATGCGGCATCGGCATCAATATATTCAAAGACGCGGCTTTGTCTTCCTTGCCAAAGGCAACTTCCATCGAAGCGGAGATGGCTGAAGGGGAAAGTCTGGATACAGATGTTTTCATTAAGACTCTCTTTAAAAACCTGGAACACTATTATGATCTGTTCCTCAAGCATTCATTCACTGCCATCAGGGACGAATGGAAGGCCAAGTCGATAATATTCGACAAATACTTAAAAATCAGCGAGACCGGAGATTCATACATGGCTAGGGCACTTGACATAAATGAGGATGGCTTCCTTGAAGTGGTGGATGAAAATGGTCGGCTCAGAAAAGTAATCAGTGCAGATATAGAATTATAGTGGGGAATCGGTGATAAGATGCAACATCAGAAATTTGCGGTTGTAGACCTTGAAACAACAGGCAACAATCGGAATAGGGACAGCATTATACAAGTAGGTATTGTAATAGTTGAAAACTTGAAGATAGTCGATCAGTATACTACATTCCTGTCGGATGAAGTCACGCTCTCTCCTTTCATCCAAGATTTGACGGGGATTGACAGCGGGATGCTTGAAGGTGCGCCAAAGTTTAAACAGGTTGCAAAGCACATCGCGAACATACTTGAAGGCTGCGTTTTCACAGCACATAATGTGGAATTCGACTACGGGTTTCTTGAAGTAGCCTTCAAGTCCTGTGGCATTTCCTTCCAACCATTATATCTTCTCGACACTGTTGAACTTTCCAAAATCTTCCTGCCCACGCTTGAGCGCTTTCAGCTCAATGAAATTGCGCAGGTATTGGATCTTGAACTGTCAAACGCTCATAGGGCTGATGAAGATGCGCGGGCAACCGCACGACTGCTTATCCATCTGCTCACTAAAATCACTGCACTTGATACAGAAACATTGAAGCTTTTGTATCATTTATCCAAACCCCTGAAATTTAACCTTTCAGATCTGATCTTTTCTGTAGCAGCAGAGTCTACATCATCAAAGACGACCCATCTCGAGCGGTATGGCACCTTCTATATCCGCAGAGTCAAAACGAAGACGGCAGACGCTATTCCCAAGTCAGTAGACGAAATATATAATGCCTACATACGCTGGTCACATAAAGACTTCAGGGCGGACCAGCTGCATCTTGCGAAAGAAATATTCGAAGCGATGGAACGATCTGAAAACCTCGCGGTGGAAGCGTATACTGGTATTGGGAAAACCATCGCTTTTCTTATTGCAGCCGTAAGCTATCATTCGTTGTATGGAAAACGGGTGTTGATATCCACGTCGAAGAAGATTCTGCAGAACCAGATCATCAAAGATGAATTGGCATCGCTGCAGGCGGCGCTTGGCAAAGATATACCGACAGCCAGCTTGAAGGGAAAAGATAATTACATTGATCTCGATGCCGTAGAACTTCTGCTCTCCGCTGAAGATGATAATACAGAAATCATACAGTTGAAGATGAAATTGCTCGTATGGCTTTTGGAAACTGAAACAGGGGATATAGCGGAAATACATTTAAGGGGACCTGAAAAATCCTACTACCGGACTGCGTCGATCCAATCCGGGACACTCGGGGAGATTTTCTTCAACCGTGCCCTAAAACGTGCCGAAGAGTCGACTTTGATAGTGACCAACCATTATTTCCTTACAGACTGTGCTGAATACCTACAGGATTTAGAAGTGCTTGTCATCGATGAGGCCCATCAGCTGAAGCGCGCGCTCGATGAGCGTCTGAAGGTCTCCTATGGCTATCAGGACATGAAGTTCTTCATTGGACAGATAGGCACCACCAATCAGGATAGATTACTCTCTACCTACCTTGAACAGAATGTTGCGGCGGATGCCGAAATGCTGGAGGATATATTAAAACGCATCAACCATAATATCGATAATATCTTCAGCGCCATCTCGGCCGGCAATAGAAACCAGCTTATGGCACATCTTGAGACAGGCTCAAGACATGCCTCGACATTCCTTGGCATCGTCAGGGACACAGGCGACTACCAGGCAATCTATAACCATATGCACCATTATGCTATGGTGCTTAAACAGATATACGAAGGGCTTCAAAATGAGCGCTTTTCTCTTGATGTTGACGTTAATTTCCAAAAGATAAAAATCCATATACAGCTTGATGATATGGAGACCATCAAAGAGAGGGTGGTGCGCGACTCGGCATCCATCCTGCTCTCAGGGACCCTCGAGGTGAACGGCGGCTTCAGCCACCTTGATTATTGGTTCGGAGAGCATGAGCCCCGCACCAAAGTTTTTGCGAATGATTCCCTGTTCAACAGCACGAAGCTCTTCATTCCTGAAGATGTGCCGGACTACAATATCAATGACGATGCCTTCATCTCGTCAATCGTGGAATACATGGCCGTCTATTTGAGTGAAACGGATCAAAAACTAATGATTCTATTCTCCAATTATGAACTGCTTGATAAGGTATATGAATACATGGAAGCCATCGAAACATTCGAAAGCTTCGTCATACTTAGGCAGACGAGAGGAATGGCCAGCGACAAGTTATTGGCCCAATTCAATCAGTTGGAACGCAGCATTTTGCTTGGCACTTCCAGTTTCAACGAAGGCATCAATATAGAGGGGGATGGACTGAAGAGCCTAATGCTGACAAAATTACCGTTCCCCGTGCCAAAACAGCCGGACTTCAGGCATTTCTATAAAAATGATCTGCCGGAAGCTGTTTTTCAATTCCGTCAAATAGCAGGGCGCATCCATCGCAAACCATCTGACAAGGGGCTTCTGTTCCTGTTCGATAAACGGCTGCTCAGCAGAAGGTATAAAAATGCCTTTCTGAAATACTTCCCTGACGAAAACGTCATAGAAGGAAACACTGAGTCTTTCAAAGCTTTGCTTCGTGACTTATAATGGATATAACACTATTAAAGGAGACAGACGATGCAACTCTCTAAAAAAATAAAGAACATCACACCAAGCCAGACATTGGCCATCACAGCCAAATCAAGAGAACTGAAAGCCCAGGGCGTTGATGTCATCAGCCTTGGAGCAGGAGAACCTGACTTCAATACACCAGATGAGATCATCGAGAAAACCTATCAGGCGCTAAAAGAAGGCCATACCAAATACACCGCTGCCTCTGGTGTTCCAGAGCTTAAAGAAGCCATTTCAAAAAAGATGAAAATGGACCATGACCTGCAATACGACACTTCAGAGATTTTCGTTGGAAGCGGTGCAAAGCATGTCCTCTACAACATCTTCCAGGCGACCTTGAATCCAGGGGATGAAGTCCTGATACCGACCCCTTACTGGGTAAGTTACACTGAACAGGTCAAACTGGCTGAAGGTAAGCCAGTCATCATGCATACAGATGAATCCACGTCCTTTAAAATGACGCCGGAAATACTTCAGCGCCACGTGACCGACCGTACACGCATGCTGCTCCTCAACTCACCAAGCAACCCAAGTGGCATGGTCTATACAGAAGACGAACTCCAGGCACTTGCAGATTATCTCGAAGAGACGGATATAATCGTAGTGGCTGATGAAATATACGAAAAACTCGTCTACGATAATGTACACATCTCGATCGCCTCGATGAGCGATAAGATGAAGCAGAACACCATCATCGTAAATGGTGTCAGCAAATCCCATGCGATGACCGGATGGCGCATCGGCTACGCTTGTGGCGATCGTGACCTCATGAAGGCCATGACTGACTTGACGACCCATTCGACATCAAACCCTGCCACACCCTCACAATGGGCTGCGGTGGCGGCTTACGAAATGGAAGAATCGTATCTGGTCGAATACAACAATACTTTCCGGGAACGCCGGGATAAAGCGTACAGTAAATTGATGGAGCTGCCGTATATAACTTGCATAAAACCAGAAGGCGCGTTCTACCTCTTCCCGAATTTCAAGGAGTGTGCTGTTAAATGCGGATTCGATAGTGTCGATGACTTCGTCGCACAACTGCTTGAAGAGCAACATGTGGCTGTAGTGCCGGGGTCCGGTTTCGGTTCACCCGACAACATCCGCCTGAGCTATTCATTGAGCGCAGAAGATATGGAAAAAGCGCTTGAACGCATCAAAAAATTCATAGCACAACATGCAAAAGGAGTTTGACATGAAGATTTCAATTAACCAGGCACCAAAACATGAAGGACAGAAAGTAACGATAGGATGCTGGCTGCTCCAGAAAAGAGGGAGCGGCAAGATTCAGTTCCTGCAACTTAGAGACGGGACAGGTTTCATGCAAGGCATCGTAGTAAAAGAAAATGACGAAAGTCTGTTCGAAACCGCCAAGGGCCTCAACCAGGAAACCTCCATGTATATTACCGGCACCATCAAAGCTGATGACCGCTCTTCGTTTGGATATGAGATGGAAGTCGAGGGCATTGAAATCATCCATGAGTCCCATGGATATCCGATCACACCGAAAAATCACGGCGCTGAATTCCTTATGGACAACAGGCATCTGTGGCTGCGTTCGAAGAAGCAGCACGCCGTCATGAACATCCGCAACCAGATCATCAAGAGCACTTATGACTATTTCTTCGACAACGGCTACAAAAAGATCGATCCGCCGATACTGACAAGCAGTTCACCGGAAGGTACGACAGAGCTGTTCCATACGAAATATTTCGATGAAGATGCCTACCTCTCACAAAGTGGCCAACTATATGCAGAAGCGGCAGCAATGGCACATGGAAAAGTGTTCTCTTTCGGACCTACATTCCGTGCCGAAAAATCGAAGACAAGGCGACACCTTATAGAGTTCTGGATGATCGAACCGGAAATGGCATTCTATAAGCATGAGGACAGCCTCGAAGTTCAGGAACAGTATGTAGAATACTTGGTTACGCAAGTTCTGGAACACTGCAAGCTCGACCTTGAACGGCTTGACCGTGATACAGCAGCGCTTGAGAGGATCAAAGCGCCGTTTCCGCGCATCACTTATACTGATGCGATAGAATTGTTGAAGGAAAAAGGTTTTGAAGATATAGAGTGGGGGGATGACTTCGGAGCGCCACATGAAACCGAAATCGCCAACCACTTCGATAAACCCGTCTTCATAATCAACTATCCAAAAGAGATAAAATCATTCTATATGGAAGAGAATCCCGAGGATCCACGTACCGTCCTATGTGCCGATCTGATTGCACCGGAAGGGTATGGAGAAGTCATTGGAGGCAGTGAAAGAATCCATGACTATGACACATTAAAACAAAGGATAGAAGAAAGCGGACTCAACCTTGATGCCTATGAATGGTATCTTGAATTGAGGAAGTACGGCAGCGTGCCGCATTCCGGCTTCGGACTCGGCCTCGAGCGTACTGTTGCCTGGCTGAGTGGTGTACAGCATGTCAGGGAAACAGCACCATTCCCACGCCTGCTCAACCGCCTCTACCCATAAAACCAATATCGCCGCAAGGCGATATTTTTATAAGGAGCTTTTATCATGCTTGCAGATTATATACAGTATATGAATGTGCCGGTCAATAAAATTCTACTCGACAATTACTCTAAACTCGGGTTGGATGAGAAATCATTGATCATCGTCATAAGACTGTCTGATATTCGTCAGAAGTCAGCAGAACTGCCTGACTTCAAACACCTTTCTGAAGGGATGACGATATCATTTGGAGAAGTTTCGGATGTCATCCAACATCTGATCGAAAACGGACTGCTTGAGGTCGAAACAGTCAAAGATGAAGGCCGGTATGTCGAACATTTCTCGCTCGAACCACTGTTCAGGAAACTTCCACAGTTCATCGAGGAAAAAGCAGCAGAGCCGGATCCTTCGGAAATACGCTCGTTATTCGAATATATTGAAGCACTGTATGGCCGTGTCATCAGCCCGAATGAATTCGAAAGGATCAACAGCTGGCTTGAAGACCCAGCAAATAGTGCTGAGTCAATAAAAGAAGCTGTCGATCTTGCCTATCAGAATCAAGTGACATCCCTTCAGTATGTCGAGCGCATCCTCAGTCAGCCGAGAAGCAAGAAGTCACCTCAAACCAGCACCCATATGCCCCTCAGATCTTGGTTGGAAGGAGAAGATGTCTTTGATTAGCCGGAAAAAAACCATAGAAATGATAGATAAGATTGACGCCATGTTCCCAGATGCCGAGTGTGAACTCGTCCATAAGAACCCGTTTGAACTGACTATAGCCGTACTCCTTTCTGCACAATGTACAGATAACCTCGTCAATAAGGTGACTCGTGAGCTCTTTAAGAAATATAAAGGACCCGAGGATTTTATTGCGGTCGAGCAGGCTGAGCTGGAACAGGACATCAGATCAATCGGCCTGTTTCGAAATAAAGCCAAAAACATCCAAAAATTAAGCAAAGATGTCATTGAGCGTTTTGACGGAATAATTCCTGATAATTACGATGATCTGGTCAGCCTTGCTGGAGTCGGCCGAAAAACCGCAAATGTTGTAATTTCAGTGGCATTCGGCGTCCCGAGAATTGCGGTGGACACGCATGTCGAACGTGTATCCAAGCGATTGGGCATTGCACGGTATAAAGACTCTGTGCTTGAGGTGGAACAGACCCTCATGAAGAAAGTCCCTGAAGATAGATGGAGTAGGACCCATCATCAGATGATCTTCTTCGGCAGATACCACTGCACCGCGAGAAACCCGAAGTGTGAAGCGTGTCCGCTTCTCGACGATTGTAGGGAAGGGCAAAAACGGATGAAGAAGGCAGGGCTACTGTGACGATCGAGGCAGTCTACGGTTCACTCATCAAAAATGCCCATCAGCCTGACCATGACCTTTACGACAAATACTATTCACTCGTCACCGATCATATCCAAAAGCACTTATCGGAACTAGAAGCAGACGATCACCCAGAAGTCCTCCCCCTTAATTACTGCGACAGGATTTCTTATATAAAAGCCAACCCCTATAAATACCACAGCATCGTCCAGTTGAATTTGATTTATACGGAATTCGTTAAAAAGCACGCCTCCTATTGCGTCAGGAGAAACAAAAAATAAGCACCCCAGCTGGGGTGCTTATTTTTTATGCCGCTTCATCTGTCTCTTCTTCCGTCTGTTCCTCCACTGGTTCTTCAACAGAAGGCGCCGCTTCTTCCGTCTGCTCCTCAGTCGGTTCAGAAGTCGGTTCTTCTGTCCGCTCTTCAGTGGCTTCTTCCTGGGTCGGCTCTTCAGTTGTTTCTTCCTGGACCGGTTCAGAAGTCGTTTCCTCAGTTGGCTCTTCGGTAGTCTCTTCCTGTGTTGATGGTTCAGTAGTATTTTCCTGCGTGCTTGGTTCTTCTTCACTTTCTGTAATGACCTGACTTGGTTCTTCTACTGTTTTCTCGGTTTCAGTGTTCTGTTGTTGTCTTCTGCCGGATTCTGTAGACTGAAGTCCTTCATTGCCCCGAACGGCGAGTTCATTGCCGTTCACCTGGACAACGCTATCAGGCCTTGCGAAATCTTGTCCATTATAGGTGCTGATCGACTGCATGATATCCCTGAAGAACCATTGCGGCGTAATGTGCTCATCCTGACCGACGAATGACGCCTCACCATTTTCAAGGGTTTTGTTGAACCCGGTCCACACACTCATCGTGTACTCAGGTGTGTATCCTACAATCCAGGCATCTTTCGCTGCATTGTCGGGCAGGTTATTTTCTTCCCTCAATTCTTTCGAGTAGGAAGTGGTTCCTGTTTTGGCGGCTATATTCAGGCCATTCATTGGAATGAAGTCTGCACTGCCGTAAGGTTCGAAAGTGCCTTTTAGCATATCCGTCATCATGTAGGCTGTATAATCTTCCATCGCCTTTTCGGATTCGCTCTCAAACTCTATGGTTTCGCCTTCATCGGTGACGACGTAGCGGATTGACTGCGCTTCATTGTATGTTCCGCCGTTGCCGAAAGAAGCGTAGGCTTGGGCCATTTCCAGTGGACTGAACTGTGAATGGTCACCGCCCCCGAGCACATCATTGAACGTCAATGACAGATCGTCTTCGTCCTCAGTGCTGTACTCAAGTCCGACATTTTCCGCAAATTTTTCGGGTGCATTCTCTCCCGCTTCTTCCTTTACGGCCTCAAAAGTCTTGACTGCCGGGATATTGAAGCTCTGCCTCAAGGCATCCCTCATCGTAACCTCCCCGTGATCCTTCATATCATAGTTGCTGATTGTATTGCTGAAGCCATCAGGTTGGTATTCCATTTCATCTTCAATGAGGTGATCCGTCCGCCACTTCATATGTTCTATGGCAGGGCCGTAGGAGAGGAAAGGCTTCATTGTGGACCCCACGTTCTTTTTGACCAATGCCTGGTTGTGCATGACGACTTCACGGTAATCGCGTCCGCCGGAGACGGCGACCAGGTTACCCGTCTCCGTGTCCAGTATAGTGGAAGCAATATTGAAGTGCTCGCTTTTGAATTTTTCATTATAATAATAATCTCTGTCATTGACCATAGTCTGAAGCTCTGCTTGGACATCACTGTCCATATTCGTGTAGATCGACAGACCGCTTGCCAGCGCTTCACCAAGCTCCATATCTTTGAATTTATCATTCGTCTGAAGTTCCTGCTTGACCATATTTATATATGAGGCGTATTCAGGATCTTCCGGCTCGCTCGAGGCACGCTCTTCTTCTGAACGGTTCACAAGATTTGCTGTGATGTCAGTATTAATCGCTTCATTGTACTGCTCTTCGGTGATGCGTTCATGATGCAGCATGAGATTCAGTACAGTGTGGGCCCGGTTGGTTCCCGATTCGCCATCTACATATAGATTATACCGGTTGGGCAGCTGCGGCAATCCGGCAAGGTAGGCTGTTTCCGCCAGGTTCAATTCATCAAGCTCTTTGTCGAAATAGTATTTTGAAGCTGTCCTGATGCCGTATATCCCATCCGAGTAGTAGATTTTATTCAAGTACATCTCGAGTATCTCGTCCTTCGAATATTCCTGTTCCAGGCGATAGGCGAGATACGCTTCCTGTGCCTTTCGGGCGATGGTCTTCTCTTCGGTCAGAAAGACCCGTTTGACGACTTGCTGCGTGATTGTACTCGCTCCCTGACTGCCGAAACCATCCGTAACGTTGTTGAGCACCGCTGCGCCGAGTCTCCGGAAGTCCACAGCCCCATGCTCATAGAAACGGTCGTCCTCAACCGACAGCACAGCGTCGGTGACGTATTCCGGCGTATTGTCGATGTCCAGCAGTTCCCGCTTTTGGCCTTCAAACAATTTCGTGACCAATTCATCGTCCTTATCGTATATTTTAGCAGGTATCGGGTCTTTCAGCTTCTCCTCGCTGAAGGCGGGGGCTTTCGATGCATAGTAGGCGAACAGGAAGGACCCGACAACCAGCATGACCAGGCCGATGAGCAGGAGCCATAAAACTATGCGTTTGATCATTGATGACCTGGAGCGTTTTCCACCTTTCTTCTGTGGCTTTCCAGAACTTCTCTTATAATTTTGTGCCATTGTCATTCTCCATTCTCGAAATAGAATTCATCTACAGCGTCCAAATATTGGATGCGCGGGTTTATGGCCTGCTTAAGCAGGATGCTCTCATCCTTGATGTCTTGATATCTGATTGATTTTCTGCCACCATCTTTATAAGCATCCCAAAACGGCAGGAACTTTTCAAAGGGCATCATATACGTCTCCCCATAGAATGAAAAGCGGAGGATGATAAAGACTAAGCCGCCATGCCTATGGCACCGTGTCATATGGTCAACCTGGTGTTCATGTATGTTGATGAAGGGGAAACGGGACTCGTTGTGCGTTTCCTTCGCTTCAAAGTCTATATATTTCCCTCGATATATGCCATTGTAGTCGCTTGTCGACGGTACTTTAAAGTAGGCTTCATCGATCTTGGCCCTGTTTCTTGACGGGTAGTCCACATTGACGATCTGCACGGGCGTCGGTTTCTTGTGTATGACGGCCCGTCCCGTCTCCAGGTAGAATTGATTGGTATGGTCAAGATCTTTTTCCAGCGTCATTCCCCGCGATCCGTAGCGGACCGTCCCGCTTCTCGACTTCTTCCGGGAAGCAGGATTGTTGTGCCGGGGCTTCGTGCCTTTAGGGTACTTCATGCCCATCACCTTTCGTTATTGTGTATGATGATATATCATTATACAATATTTACGCTGACTTAAACATTGATAATTATAGGAGGTGCAGCATTTTTGTCAAGAAACCCCTCTTTTTCCGAACTGCGCGCATTGCTTGATGAAGTTGCCCGGAGGTACGAGAAGGCCAGGGCAGGATATGAATTCGACTTCGATGAGGAGATCGAACCATTCCTTAAAGGAAACGAAGAAACAGTAATGTCCATAAGGAACATGAAGACGGACTTCCGCTTCAACGCTGCCACCCGTAAAAAAGCCGAAGAGGAATTCATGGAACTCCTGATGGCTTGCCATATGCGGCGCTTCAGTAAGAAAGTCTACCGCGAGAAATACAAATTCCTCAACATGTGGCTGGCCCACGCCGAAAGGGAGGCGTTATTCGGATGCGGACACTGATCGCCGGCTACAGGCCTTATGAGCTTGGTATATTCAAATCGTCACAGCCTGAAGCCCAGGTGCTTAAAGACTTCATGAAATTCAAATTGAAGGAATACATCGATAACGGCACCGAATGGTTCATCATCCAAGGGTACACCGGCATCGAGTTCTATGCCGCCTTGGCGATGATCGAGCTGAAAGAGGAATATACATTCAAATATTCTGTGCTGAAGCCCTTCCACGGGTTCGACGACCGATACAAAGAGGATGACGCGCTGCTGTTGCACCAGATTTTAGATAACAGCGATCATCATCAGTTCATCTTCGACAGACCTTACGAATCTCCGCGTATGTTCCCGATGATCAACCGATTCCTGATCGCCCATTCGGATCAGGCCCTCGTCGTCTATGATGAGCAGGCCGATTCAAAAACCCGATTCATATATGATCAAATGCTTGAACTAAAGGAAGATAGGCCGTATAATATTGAAAGAATACAATTTGACGAAATCAATGCTTTCATAGATTCCGCTTATGAGAGGTGATACAATGAGCGAGTACACGCTGAAGCTTTCAGCAAAAGATATATTCGAGAAAGAATTCGAAAAATCTATCAGAGGGTTCAAGCCGATTGAAGTAGATAGTTTCCTTGATGATGTGATCAGCGACTATCAGAAGATGGCTGACATGAATAATAGCCTCAAAAGACTGGAAGATGAGAATGTCCGCCTCAAAAAGGAAGTAGAGGAACTTAGGATCCGTGTAGCGACTAAATCACGCTCCGTTGATAACCAGACACAAAACCACCAGATCGACATACTCAAACGCTTGAGCAATCTGGAGAAAAAGGTGTTTGGACAGTCTAAAGTAAATTGATTCAAACCGGTACGTCTCGGATAATCGCTATGCACTCTGATGCATAGAGGAAAGTCCATGCTCACACACTTCTGAGATGAGTGTAGTGTTCGTGCTTGACGAAACAATAAGTCAGGGCAGCTCAAGGCTGACGGCGACGACAGGACCTAAGTGAGAATATGGTCCCAGTAGTCATAAATGTGCCACAGTGACGTAGCTTCTGCAGAAATGCAGAAGGTGGAACGCGGTAAACCCCTCGAGTGAGCAATCCAAATTTGGTAGGAGCACTTTCCAATGGGAATTCAACCGGCGGAGAGATACTACTTTGTAGTATAGACAGATGATTATCACCACTGTGCGAGTGTAACTAGTGCACATGACAGCACGGTGGTACAGAACATGGCTTACAGAGACACCGGACTAGACACGCTCTCCATTACGAAATGGGGAGCTTTTATTTTATAAATTATGGGTCATACATAAAAAAGAGAGGGTTTTTAGATGCAATTCAAACTGCTGGCAAACACACCAATGGGCGTAGAGAGGGTCGTCGCCGATGAAATAGAGGCACTTGGCTATCCTGCGACACTCGAAAATGGACGGGTCTATTTTGAGGGGGATGAAGCGGCCATCATCCGGACAAACTTGATGATGCGCACAGCCGACCGCATCCGCATCATAGTCGGGGACTTTGAAACGACATCCTTTGACGATCTTTTTGAACAGACGAAGGCATTGCCGTGGTCGGACATCCTCGGTCCGGCGGCTGCGTTCCCGGTTACAGGCCGTTCCCATAAGTCGACGCTGTACAGTGTACCCGACGTACAACGCATCGTGAAAAAAGCCATCGTCGAACATCTTAAAGAAGCATTCAACATAAAAGGCAAGCTGCCTGAAAACGGTCCAAGATACAAAGTGGACATCGCCCTCCTGAAAGACCGGGCAGTGCTGACCATCGATACAAGTGGCGATGCCCTCCATAAACGCGGCTACCGTACGGGACAAGGGGAGGCGCCGATCAAAGAAACGTTGGCCGCCACCATGCTCAAACTGGCCAACTATGACGGCTCGAAAACTTTGATAGATCCCTTTGCGGGTTCCGGCACCATCGCGATTGAAGCTGCATTGATGGCGCTTAATATCGCACCCGGTTCAAACCGTACTTTTGATGCTGAAAAATGGGATATCATCCCGGAGGCGGATTGGCAGAATATGCGTATGGAGTTGGAAGAGGCGGCTCTTTATGAGCGGGACATCAAAATCATCGCCGCCGATATCGACCCTGAGATGATATCTGTCGCTAAAGATAATGCCCTCGAAGTCGGCCTGCAGGATGACATCGAATTCCTGGTGTCCGACATCCATGATTTTGAGATTGAAGATGAAGATGCCCAACTGGTGACCAATCCACCTTACGGCGAACGCATCGGGGAGGCAAAAGAAGTCGAAGAGATGTACAGACGGCTTGGCGATATGATGACTGCCGACCCGACACTGAGCGTCTACCTGCTGACTTCAAATAAAATGTTCGAACATATAGTAGGGAAGCGCGCGACGAAGCGCCGCAAACTGTTCAATGGCTATATAGAGACCACATACTTCCAATATTGGGGAAAGCGGGGGAATGAATAATTGTCTGGAACCACTATCCTTGAAACCCTGTATAAATTACGGAAAGAGATCCTGAAGTCCAACAATGCATTTCTAGTGTCACAGATTGACCATGCCATTATGAAAACTTACAGGGACCAGCTTGTATTTTCATTCATCGGCCACTTCTCTGCAGGGAAATCCAGTTTGGTCAACCATCTTCTCGACCGCGATATCTTGCCTTCTTCGCCAGTGCCGACCACAAGCAACACCGTATCGGTGGAAATCGGTGAATCGGAGGAGATCCAGGCCTTTATCGACCAATATAGATATATTCCACTCGAAGACTACAGTGCGCTTAGGGAGTTGAACACCGGCGACTTGGACATCGCTTCAATTTCCATGACAGTCACCCACCCTGTATTCAAGGAAAAGACGGTCTTCCAGGATACGCCAGGTGTCGATTCCAGAACTGATAGTCATGAGGACAGTGCCAACCGCTTCCTATTGAACAGTGACTACATCTTTTTTACAGTCGAATACAATCATGTCGAAAGCGATCATAATTTAAGGTTGCTAAAAGAGATTTCAGAAATGAACATCCCGTTCTCCCTGATCATCAATCAGATTGATAAGCATGACGACCAGGAACTGTCGATGGACACTTTTATC
The DNA here is from genome assembly GCF_055379195.1 of Salinicoccus jeotgali. NCBI lineage: Bacteria > Bacillati > Bacillota > Bacilli > Caryophanales > Staphylococcaceae > Salinicoccus > Salinicoccus jeotgali. The sequence goes on from NZ_AP043830.1 coordinate 1,256,854, forward strand.
GCGCGCATCAAAAAGACATTAAGTCAGTGGCGCATCATGCCGGAGAAAGTGTTTACAACCTCCATCTATGATTCTCCGCATAATGATGTAGAAGCACTGGTTGCGCACATCTCACAAGTCGAATCACACCGCGGGGCATATGAGGCGGCGTACCATGAACGCATTGTAGACAATATCGAGAGTCGTCAACTGCATTATCTGGATGACCAGATCTCTTCTCTGCAGGAGCGTCTGGGACTTGAAGAGGGTATTGAGAAGGATGTTGTAGAGGACCATATCAATTATCTCGAGAAGGAAGATGACCAGAACAAGATTGCAGCACTGCACTCCAACCCAGACCAATTGAAGACACATATACAGGAGAAACTGAAGGCGATCGCAAAGGACAGCTACCTATATCCCCACCCCGTGAAGTCTGCGATCACCGAATTTTTGAAGGTGTTATCCGGAGACATCAAACCAGGGGGGTTCTTTGGCAAGCAAAAGAAGTACCAATCATTATATGAGTCCCACCGCACAAAGATCGGTGAAGAGATCCAACCCGTCATCCAATCCGAAATAAACGCCCCGGTGAATGCCCTCTTTGATACGCTCGCTCTAGAGGGGCCCCCTTTCCGATACATTTGGAATGATGAACTGCTGTCTGAGGAAAACATCACCGCCCTGTCTTCCCAGTACATCATGAACTATTTGGATAAGTTGAAAGTCAGGATTGAAAAAGACGTCACCGCATCTGCATTGACCCATGCCGCCACATTATCCGCAACCACTGAAGGGGCGCGGACTGAAGACCATTCGGACGAGATTGATGAATCGAAACATCTGGCGGCATTGCTTGCCTTGAAGGAGTCGCTTGACACTGCCAACTACAGGCATTTCTATATCCATCTGGACGACGAAACCGAAAAACTTGAACTGACGGAAGCAGTGAGCCGTGATGTCGCCCACACCGAAGCGGAGCGCCCCGAATCGAAGGGGTATGAAGCACCTGCACCACAAGATATGGACATCGACCCGTTCGAACATATCCTAAAGATTCTAAAACCGCATCCGCGGTATGCGGAGTTCGCTGCAATAATCAACGATAAGCTCAAACGCATCCATGACGGTAAAGTCAACATCAGCGTCTTCGGTGGCTTCAGCGCCGGTAAAACGACGTTCATCAATGCATTGATGGGCCAGGCCCGGCTGACCGCAAGTCCGAATCCGACCACCGCCACGATCACTGAGATATCGAACGAAGGCGAGTCCCGGGCACTTTATAAGACAGAAGCGGATATCGTCCAGTCGCTGCAGGTGATCACCAATCAGGATGGTCAAGCCATCAATGATTTCATCCCTTGGATCAAACGCCATAAAAATAATGTCAAAGAAGCTTATATTCCGTTCCTAAATGGCATATTGACGCATTACGACGCCCATCGGGATGATCTGGGCAAGGAAATCAGCATGTCCGAGGATGCACTTATAGAAAAGATCAGCGCAGACGAAGAAGCTATCTTCATCCATAAAGCATACCTGTCCATCGATAATGAATTGACACAGCGCTTTTCCATCATCGATTCACCAGGCATAAACTCGATCAACGAACGCCATACAGAGGAGACGCACCGCATCATCTCAGACAGTGATATGATCATATACGTCTCCTACTACAATCATGTCTTCAGCCGTTCTGATGAGCGCTTCCTGCAGTATATAAAGTCGATAAAGGGCAGCGCCTTCCCGATCATCTTCATTATCAATGCGGTAGACCTGATGCGGACCGAGGCAGACTTGGAAAAAGTTATGGACTATACCCACGAGTCGCTTGATCACCTCGAGATCAGCCACAAAGTGTTTCCGGTCTCAAGCAAACAAGCAGTGGCGTCACATAATGATCAGTTTGAAGCGGCTAAGGCGGAAATCATCGAGATTGCCAACAGCAATGCCATCGGCATGCAGTATCAGTCCCTTAGGGAAACGGCCAATCAACTGGAAGCAGCAGTGGCTTCCAATATGCGGCGGTACCATAATCAGAATGAGGAAAAAGATCGCATTGAAACGCTGCGGCGCCGCCTCCTTGAAACACTTGCTGACTACAGTGCGCAGCAATTTGCCCAAACCTTGCATCAGGAGATCGACATCATCCTCTCCCATACTGAAAAGCAGCTGAAACTTAAACTCTATGATTACTTGAAATATTTGATATCGGTTGGGGACATAAAAGAACGGAATTTCATCGCCGACAATCTGACGGCGCTCTCCAATGACATCAATCAGCACCTTGGACTTGAACTCGCCACAAGTTTCAACGCAGTCTACCACAAGGCAGATGCCGAGCTTACGCAGTCCTTGACAACCATCAACGAAGACTTGGGCGCAGCCATGATCGCCAGTCGTATTGAAGACGGGCGTGTGCCGAGGCCACAGCCGGAACTACGCATCGATCCGCAAGTCCTGTTGGACCATCAAAAAGCACTTCATAAATCGAGGAGTCAGCCTAAAGCATTCAGGAGCCTCCTACTCGAACTGTCCGAGGCGATTGTCGCATCCATCGATTTCGAAACGCTAAAAAAAGAACTGATGCAGATGGCAGATGAGTATCTGAAAGCCAAAGACGCCGTTTTGGATGATGCACTCAACACTGTCTCACAAGCATTGAATGAACCGCTTGATGACATCAGTGAAACGGATTATGAAGAAGACCAGGCACTTTTCGAACAACTGAAAAGGCATAAAGGAGATTGAGAAATGATTATCGACAGTATCGAAAATAATCTACGCGGCACACAGTTCGTGCCCGTCGATTGCCGTAATGTCATGGATGATCTAGACGCATCCGCCGCGATGGTAGCGGACGAACCATATCTAGGCCGCCATGTCCCCCAAAAGCCATGGATGTTCACATCAGAAGGATTGAATGAAGGGCGTCATCCCATACCACCAGGCTCAGTGGTAGGCGCACTTTATGCTGCACTGAAGCAAGATGTGGATGCCGAGCTGCTTCTGTTGGATAAAGAGGACGCATTCTTCCATACGCGCCTCTATTATCTATTCAAGCTCTATGGCTTCCATGCTGTACTGTGGAATGACTCATGGGAGAATCTTAAAGATCCCGGCCTCACGCTACTGGAGCACACGCCTTCCTTACCGGATGAAGTTGATGAATCCCGTGATGTACAGCCTCCAGATGCATCGATGCTCGCCACACTCGAAGACGTAGAGCATGCCGTGGGCACTGATGATGTGCTGCTGATCGACGTCAGGGCACACAAACGCTACCTCGGTGACACTGAACCGATCGACTTTAAGAAAGGGCATATACCAGGGGCTGTAAATATCCCGTATTCCGACGTCTTCAGATCGGGCCGTCTGGATATGGGCAGCCTGGAACACCTCAGACCCTTCCTGTCGGAATTCAAGGAACTTATAGTCTATTGCGGCTCGGGCATGAGTGCGACTCCGCCATATTATGTACTCGACAACATGGGGGTGCCGGTGCGCCTTTATGGCGGCAGCTTCTCGGAATGGATCCTCCATCACGATGTGGAAATCGGTGAGTCGGATATGCATGAAAGGATGGCAAAATTTGAAGGATAAAAATCTGATAATAGACGGCATGGCCCTCTTGTTTCGCCATTTCTACGCGACCAGTTTCAGGCAGCAGTTCATGTACAGTGCTTTCGACAGACCGACCAACGGCGTGCAGGGTGTTGTGCGCCATGTCTTCAAACTGGTCGAAACCTTGCAGCCGACCCGGCTCATCATCACATGGGATATGGGATCACAGACGATCCGCAATGATTGGTATCCAGACTATAAAAAGAATCGCACAGCCCCGCCCGATGAGCTGATTCCGCAATTCGACCACATCAAGGAAGTATTTGATGACCTCGGCATCTTCCAGATCGGCATCAGAGGCTACGAAGCGGATGACATTATCGGTACGCTATCAACTGCGCTCGACGATGTCGTGATGGTCAGCGGTGACCGCGACCTTCTGCAGCTTTTGGATGAAGAAAATGAGTTGTGGCTGACTAAGAAAGGCTATACCGAATACCATCACTACACAAAAGAACGTTTTATAACGGAACATGGCATCACCCCTAGGCAATTCGTCGATGTAAAGGCGCTGATGGGGGATGCAAGTGACGGATATAAAGGCGTCAAGGGCGTGGGCGAGAAAACCGCATTCAAACTGATCCGGGAATATGGCAATATAGATAATATGCTGACTAATCTCGACACCCTGACTCCAGCACTGAAAAAGAAGATTGAAGTGGATATGGCATCTTTAAGGATTGCCCATCAGTTGGCGAAGATCATTACCGATGTCCCGCTTGACGCAAATGAGATAAGTGAATCGAGCATACTGCGCCTGTCCCTTCAGGACGTCGATCAGGTGCTCTTGGCACATGATTTGTCCATCGCCAGAAAATATGTAGGGAAGCTCGGTCTCTAGGAGGGTCTGTATGACGCGTGTATATATAGATGCAGCAGCAAGCACCAACCCGAAGGCCGCTGCCGGCGCTGTAGTCTTCAAGGATGACTCAGCACAAAAAGAATTCACCACGTATCTCGGGGAGATGGATAACCATGAGGCGGAGTGGGCGGTTTTGGAATTTGCTGTAGATAAGGCGCTTGAGCATGGTTTCCACTCATTGATCATCCACACCGATTCAAAAGTCATTGCAGATAGTTTCGATAAAAACCACGTCAAAAATAAAGTGTTCCGAAAATATTTTATGAGTGTTTCAGACAAGATAGGCGAATTGACATTGTTCATCATCAGCTGGACCCCGAGGAATAAAAATAGACATGCTGATGCACTCGCAAAAGATGCACTGTTCAGGCACCGGAAAAACTGATTGGGTGGCCTTGCCTTTTTTTATGGAAGGAACTTCGTTATAATCATTGGAGGAGGTTGAAAAGTGAATACAGATGTACTTGATAAAATTAATGATCTAGAAGAAAAGTACTGTCACGGCTGCCTTCTCAAAGAATTGAACCGTTCCGAAGGCACGAGGACAGCTGCACATAATTTCTGCATCCATGAGTGTTCGGTCGGTATTTCGATCCGTACACATGGCAATAAACTTCAATAGGAGGATTATAATGGAAATTGTAAAAATTGAACCTACACCAAGCCCTAATACAATGAAAATCACTGTGAGTGAAGAGAAGAAGGAAATGAAGTCATCGACTTATCGTGCTGTTTCAGATGATGCACCTGAGTTCATCAACCGTGTACTTGAATTGGAGGATGTGACCAGCGTCTTTCACGCCCTCAATTTCATATCAGTTGATAAGTCGCCGAAGGCAGACTGGGAAACGCTCATTCCCCAGATCGAGCAGACTTTCGATTCCAGCAATGACGACGAAGTAAAAAAAAACTAGAATCTGAAAATGCCTTTGGGTCCGTCTCGGCCCAAGTGCTTACATTCAAGGGCATACCTTACCAGATTAAGCTCAACGATGGCCAAGAACACCGCAAGCAGCTGCCAGAACGTTTCACCGATGCTGTTGAAGCGGCAACCCTTCCTGAAGACAACATCATCATGCTCAGGAAATGGGAGGATTATGGCACTAGGTACGGGGAGCCTGAATCAATCTTCCAGGAGTTGACTGAAGAGCTTGAAGCGCTTCATGATGATGAAGTGCTTAAGACCATGGTAGAGGAAGCAAAGACAAAGAAGACACCGGAACCAAAACGCTACTTCAAAGTAGAGAAGTCCGACTTCACTGCACGCGACAACTGGAAGGAACGCCTGTGGCTGCTCAATCATATGGAGACACCCACACAGGATGATTATCCCATCCTATCAATTGCCCTAGACGATGAGAAGATGCAGATCAGGCGGGAAGCGGTGAGCCTGCTGGCAATGATTGAGGAGCGTGAGACGCTGCCTTACCTTAAAAAAGCCCTGCAGGATCGTTCTGTACCTGTCAGACGGACTGCTGGTGATGCGTACAGTGACCTTGGATACAAAGAAGGGTTGCCGGACATCTATCCCTTACTCGGCGACAAGAGTCCGATTGTACGGTGGCGTGCAGCAATGTTCATATATGAGGTCGGCGATGAAGAAAGCTTATCTCATTTAAAGGCGCATAAAGATGATCCGCAGTACGATGTAAGGCTGCAGATCGAAATGGCCATCACCCGGATAGAGCAGGGCGAGGAAGCCCTCGGTAGCGTATGGAAGCAAATTCAGGAAAGGGAGCGATAATATGAACGCCTATGAAGAGTACATGAAGGAAATGGCACGTCCGATGCGAGAGGAATTGACTGGCATATCTTTCAATGACCTTACTACAGCAGAAGAAGTCGATCAGTTCATGAAGGATATCGGCAAAGATGAAACGGCATTTGTGGTTGTAAACAGCGTCTGTGGTTGTGCAGCGGGACTCGCACGACCTGCTGCCGTAACTGTAGCAGAACAGAACCCCATCAAGCCGGATCATAAAGCAACGGTATTCGCCGGCCAGGACAAGGAAGCGACTGAACGTATGCGTGATTACATTGGTCAAGCGCCTTCCAGTCCTTCCATGGCCCTTTTCAAAGGGGATGCACTTGTTCATTTTGTACCCCGGGAAAATATTGAGGGTCGGGATGTGCATGACATCATGATGGACTTGAAAGAAGCGTTTGATGAAAACTGTTCAAAATAAAAACAGGAAAGGCCAAGCCTTTCCTGTTTTTATTGGATAGGATCTACTCAAAAATACTCATCGACATCAAATAGAGAGCAAGAAGAGTGAGACCGACCGTCATAAATATTTCCATGATCGACACCCCAAATCAAATAAATTTTTTACTGTTTTAATTGTATTCAATGTATATTATATATAAAGACGTCCAAAAAGAAAAGGGGAGGATCTAATGAATACTTTTGATGATACTTATCATGAGCTTATGAAAAAAATCAAAAGCGAGGGCAGTTACAAGAATGACCGCACCGGGACCGGCACATATTCGTTGTTTGGTTATCAGATGCGCTTTGACCTTAAAGAAGGATTCCCGTTACTGACAACCAAAAAGGTGCTTTTCAAAATGCTTGCAACAGAATTGATATGGTTCATACGCGGGGATACGAACATACGTTTCCTGCTTCAATACAACAATAATATATGGAACGAGTGGGCGTTTAAAAATTGGGTCGAATCCGCAGAATATGAAGGCCCGGATATGACCGATTTCGGACGCCGTGCGCTGGAAGATGAATCATTCAATGAAACTTACAAAGAAGAGATGGCGCGTTTTAAAAATAAAATTTTGGAAGATGATGCATTCGCCGAGGAATACGGTGATCTTGGAAATGTCTATGGCAAGCAATGGCGCCATTGGCAAGGCCCGGACGGCTCGTTTACCGATCAGTTGAAGAACGTAGTCGAAAGCATCAAAAAGAATCCGGATTCAAGAAGACATATCGTTACGGCGTGGAATCCTGCCGAAATCGATGGTATGGCATTACCACCATGCCACGCCTTCTTCCAATTCTATGTAAACGATGGGAAGTTGAGTCTGCAGCTCTATCAGAGAAGCGGAGATGTTTTCCTGGGCGTACCATTCAATATAGCAAGCTATGCGCTATTGCTTGAGCTCGTTGCACGGGAGTGTGGTCTGGAGGCGGATGAATTCGTCCATACCTTGGGAGATGCGCATATCTACACTAACCATATGGACGCAGTAAATGAACAGCTCGCCCGTAAGAGCTTCAGTCCTCCTAAAATAAAAATAAAAGGCAATAGATCAATGTTCGAGCTGGAATATGAAGATTTCGAAGTCATCGACTATGACTGCCACCCTTATATCAAGGCACCAATAGCCGTCTAGGAGGAGAATCATGATATCTTTAATAGTCGCTTATGCCGACCAATCTGTAATTGGCTTTAAAAATGAAATGCCCTGGCATCTTCCCGAAGATCTTAAACATGTAAAGCAACTGACGGAAGGGAATACAATCGTCATGGGGCGTAAGACATTCGAGTCTTTGGGACGTCCCCTACCCAATAGGCGTAATGTGGTATTGACGCGCGATGAAACTTTCAGTGCAGAAGGCATCGATGTCATCAATCATATTGATGCAATCAATTCCTTGGAGGGAAAAGTATTCATCTTTGGAGGGAGCACCATCTATGATCAGACGATGCACCTTGTAGAGGAAATGCATATCACCCGCATTCACAGACGCTTCGCTGGTGATACATTCTTTCCCGATTATGATCCTTCCGAATGGGAATTGGTCGATAAGATTGAAGGGACTCAAGATGAAAAAAACAGATATCCTTATGAATTCCTGCACTATAGACGCAAATGAATAATGAGAGGAGTGGGGGCTTGAACGTCTGGAAATCTCTCTTCGCAATACTGCTGTCCATCAATATTCTGTTCATCATCTGGGTAACCATTACATTCAGCAATTCATACGATCTGCCTGATGAGAAAAACGGTAATTATAATACAGCAGAATCGGGTATAGAGTTGAAGATGACCAATCAGTCAGTGCAATCCATCCTCAACGATGTAATCGATGATGACTCCATTCAGATTTCTGTGGGTGAAGCAGGCATCTACTTTAAGGCTGTGCAGAGTGTCCTTGGCATTGACGTAGAGACTTCTCTGAACTTGGAGCCTGTCTCTATAGGTGAAGAACTTGTCTTTGCAGTAAAAGATATCGATGTTGCCGATCTGCCGCTCACCCAAGATATGTTCTACTCAATCATCAAAAATCAAAGCGACCTCCCAGAAGGCATCCGTTTTGATGAAGATGAGCGTGCACTATTAATCAACATCAAAGCATTAACGCAGGATTTTAAAATGGAAGTGGAAGTCGAAAAGATTGATTACCGGAATGACGAGTGGTATTTTTCAATAATAAATGATTAAGAGGTGAGTAATTTGTCAACAGCTACACTAGCAGGAGGATGTTTCTGGTGCCTGGTCAAACCATTCGACCAATTTGATGGTGTCAATTCCGTCGTGTCTGGCTATTCGAATGGACATGTGGAAAACCCTACGTACCAGCAAATCTCAACCGGCACAACAGGACATGTTGAGGCCGTTCAAATTGATTTTGATGAAACTGTAATGCCTTACGAAAAACTATTGAATATCTTTTTCCAGACTTTCGATCCAACTGATACAGAAGGTCAGTTTGGTGATAGAGGCCCGCAGTATGCACCGGCTGTTTTCTATCATGATGACAAGCAAAAAGAAATTGCAGAATCTGTAATTGCAGATTTGGACAAACAGAATATATTCAATGGTCCGATAAAAACACCTGTTTTACCTTACAAAAACTTCTATAGAGCTGAAGAAGAACATCAGGATTTCTATAAAACCAACAGTGCCCATTATAATGCGTACTTTAAAGGTTCCGGCAGAAAAGCATTCATAGAAAAGCATTGGGGGATGAAATAAAATGGCAATAGAACGTCATGAATCAGAGTTATCACCAGAAGAATATAGTGTAATGAAGGATAATGGGACTGAACCACCATTCCAGAATGAATATTGGAATCACTACGAGGATGGCCTTTATGTCGATAAATTAAAAGGCACACCGTTATTCACTTCGAGGGATAAATTCGCCTCCGATTGCGGTTGGCCAAGTTTTGCCAAAACAATTTCAGAGGATGTAAGTGAAAAATTCGATGAATCCTTCGGGATGCGTAGAACTGAAGTGAGGAGTGAAGCTTCAGACAGCCATCTTGGCCATGTCTTCGAAGATGGCCCTAAAGAATTGGGTGGCTTGCGCTACTGCATCAATTCAGCCGCTATGGACTTCATACCGAAAGATGAACTCGAAGAAAAAGGTTATGGGGAATACCTCAAATTATTCGATTGAATTTCAAATCCATTTTGATAGGAGAGTAAAATTATGTTCAAAAATCTATTTGGTAAAAAAGACAATGCTGAGAAGAAATTGGAAATCACAAGTCCGTTGAACGGTGAATATGTAAAACTTGAAGATATCCCAGACCCGGTCTTCGCCGAAAAAATGATGGGCGAAGGGTTTGGCGTCAATCCTTCCGACGGTGAAGTCGTTGCGCCCGTCTCCGGGACAGTCATGCAAGTATTTCCAACAAATCATGCAGTCGGACTCAGGACTGCCAATGGGCTGGAAGTTCTGATCCATATCGGTCTTGAGACTGTAGCTATGAAAGGTGAGGGCTTCACAGGCCATGTTTCAGAAGGAGATTCCGTCGAAAAAGGGGATCCACTTGTCACTTTCGATATGGAACTGGTAAAATCAGAAGCGAACAGCACCATTTCTCCTGTCATCATCACGAATAGTGATATGCTGGATGAATTCAAGGTTGAGGATGTCACCAACTTAAACAGGGCCGACACTGTAGTTGTGACCGCTACCGTCAAATAATGAAGAATCATTCGTTCTACCAGTACATGAAAATAAGAAAAGGTGAAAACTCACCAATCGGAGGTTTAGCCGAACATATCTTAAAAGATCCCATGTTCCCGAAATATTCCACTGAATATCCTGAGGTTACGGAATACCTTGAGAACAATCCATATGAAGATATGCCGCTTTCGCATTTTGATACTGCTTTTGACGATTACCTCAACTGGCTGCAGCATTAAGACAACTTAAGATAAAGGAGCAATAAAACAATGAGTATTCATATCAATGCCAAAAAAGGTGATATCGCCGATACTATACTACTGCCGGGAGATCCACTGCGCGCGAAATATATCGCTGAGAACTTCTTGGATGATGTCACTTGCTATAATGAAGTCCGTAACATGCTCGGATTTACAGGGTACTACAAAGGAAAACGCATTTCCGTCCAAGGGACTGGTATGGGAGTACCTTCAATTTCCATTTACATCCATGAACTTATGGACGAGTATGGCGTTAAAAACCTGATACGTGTTGGAACTTGCGGTGCTATACAAAAAGATGTCGAAGTAAGGGATGTTATACTTGCCCAAAGCGCATCAGGAGATTCGTATCAGAACCGTAAACTTTTCAAGAACATTGATTTTGCTCCAACATCCGATTTCGAATTGCTGCTCTCAAGTTATAATGAAGCGCAGAAAAAGGGCATGAATGTTAAAGTCGGAAACATATTCACAGCTGATTCCTTCTATGATGAGAATGGCAATATTGAACAGTTGGCGGAATATGGAGTATTGGCGCTTGAAATGGAATCCACTGCATTGTTTACAATCAGTAAAAAATTCAATGCCAGGGCGCTTTCAATTCTGACGGTTTCCGATCACGTGTTAACGGGTGAAGCAACTTCAAGTGAAGAAAGACAAACTTCTTTCAATGAAATGATAGAGGTTGCCTTAGAAGCAAGCCTGCCATTCATTGGAGAAGAAAAATAATTCCAAAAGAAAGGAAAGGTGTCGACACCTTTCCTTTTTACATATATTTGTTTAATTTTCATCTTTAAACTGGTAAACTGTTACTTAATTATTCAAGTAGAAATTAGGTGTAGATTTTGAAAGAAGAGCATGATTCAAATAATCCCCGAAAAGTCGGGGCCAAACATATAAATATCAATTTTTTCTGGTTCCTCATCATAATACTTACTTCCATCATACTTTCTGCAGTTATTACTGCGTTGAGCCTTGAAGCAGGCAATGAAAAAGCAGTGAATGTAGGTACTGATACCAGGAGTGAGTTTTCCAAACTCTATAGTGTCTATGACACCATCACTGACAACTACTACGATGATGTCGACAAAAACGCACTGATAGAGTCATCAATACAGGGAATGGTTGAAGGTCTCGACGACCCCTACAGCGAGTACATGAACAACGAGGAAATCGCTTCGTTCGAAGAATCCGTCAGTGGAGACTTCGAAGGTATAGGCGCAGAAGTGATGCAGGAAGGCAGTCGCATTATCATCACATCTCCAATGCGGGGTTCTCCGGCTGAAGAAGCCGGAGTCGAGCCTGGCGATGAAATACTTGCAGTTGATGATGAGCCAGTGGAAGGTATGAATGTACAAGAAGCAGTTCAACTTATCCGCGGGGAGAAAGGTACGGATGTCACCCTTACTCTTGTAAGAAATGAGGGGGACCCATTTGAGATTACGATTACCCGTGATACCATCCATATCGATAGTGTTACCTATGAAGAGGTAGATGGAGTCGGCCATATCAGCATAAACAGATTCCAAAGAGGCACCAATGATGAATTCGAAGCTAAATTGAATGAAGCTGCAGAAGCCGATATTGAAGACCTTATCATCGATTTCAGAAATAACCCGGGCGGTCTCTTGGATGAGGCAGTCGGCATGATCAACCAATTCATCGATGAAGGGGAAACTGTACTTTATCTAGAAGAGAATGGGGGAGAACGAAAAGAAATTACAGCACCTGGACCTTCAAATGAAAACACGGACGACTTTAATCTATATATAATGATTAATGAAGGTTCAGCGAGTGCTTCCGAAGTCTTCACCGGAGCAATGGACGATTTGACTGATGTCACAATTGCCGGCACAGAGTCATTCGGTAAAGGTATTGTTCAACAGACAATCGAATTCGGTGATGATTCCCTTCTCAAGTACACTGATACAAAATGGCTTACGCCAGAAGGCAATTGGATTCATGAGAAAGGTATCACACCGGATATCCGACTAGTGAACCCTGATTATTACAGAGTCGAAATGCTTGGGCCTGATGAAGTCTTTACAGAAGGCATATCCGATGAAACTGTTCCTTCCATCAAGGTCGCGCTCGATACTCTCGGATATGCAGTGGATGATTTTGATGAGTCCTACGATAAGAAGCTGACGAAAACAGTGATGAAGTTCCAGGCTGATAATGATCTCGAACAGACAGGCAACGTCACTGGCGAGACAGCCACTGCCATAATGAGTGAGCTGCGGACCTACATCAATGAAAACGATGCGCAACTCAATTATCTTGTGGATTATATCAATGGTGATTATACACGTCCTGAAATCGAAGAGTATGCAAAAGAACATGCGGAAATACTTGAAATGCAGAAACCAGAAGAAGACGATTCAGAAGAAAGTTCTGAAGAGTCCCCTGACGAAGAAGATACAGAAGAATAATCCAGAAGCCGTATGAACATAATGTTTATGCGGCTTCTGATTGTACAGCAAGTCAAAATAGTTTAAAGTAATTACAATAGAACAGTAATGGAGGAAAGTATGGAACTTAAAAAAAGAAAAGTTGCCCTTACCGGAGGCGGAACTGTGGGACACGTCATGCTTAATAAATTGATGATTCCATGCCTGATAAACCGGGGGATAGAACCTATCTACATCGGATCGAAAAAAGGAATTGAGAAAGAAATAATCGGTGCAACATCGATCAAATACTACAACATCTCGAGTGGTAAGTTAAGACGCTATTTCTCGATGGAGAACCTTAAAGATGTAACACGCGTTGCAAAGGGCATCGGTGATGCCAGAAAAATTCTTAAGAAAGAAAAGGTGGAATTTGTATTTTCAAAAGGGGGGTTTGTCAGCGTGCCTGTAGTACTGGCCGCCAGATCACTCGGCATACCTGTATATATCCATGAGTCTGACATTACACCTGGCCTGGCAAATAAAATTGCCGTTAAGTTTGCCACACAGATTTTCGTCACATTCAAAAAAACCCTAGACTATCTGCCACAAAATAAAACTGAATATCTGGGCCCTGTAATACGTGACGAATTGACACGTGGATATGATGAGATTGGGTATGAACTTACAGGATTCACTCCTGAAAAACCTGTAATGATAGTGATGGGGGGATCACTTGGCGCGAAATCAATCAACAACTTCATCAGGAAGAATCTCGACGTGCTGACTAACGAATGGCAGATTATCCATCTGTGCGGTAGAGGAAACTATATTGAGGGGCTGGATAATCCGAATTATAAACAATTTGAATTCGTCAAAAAAGAATTGCCGCATCTTATGAAAATTTCCAAGATTGCAGTTGGCCGTAGTGGCTCCAATGCAATCTACGAGTTTTTGCTGAATGAAAAACCAATGATCCTCATCCCACTTCCTAAAGGACAAAGCCGGGGAGATCAGGTTGAGAATGCAGATTATTTTAAAGAGAAAGGATATGCAGAAGTCATTGATGAAGAGGTACTCGGCATAGATACTTTCCAAGAGGCCGTGAACCGCATCCGAGACGATGAAGATGAGATACTTGCCAGAATGAAGCAATTTGATGCAGGTTTCCGTCCAAAGGACCTGGTGGATATGCTGGTGGATAAGGAGGCGGATTAATGAGCCGCACAAAGAAATTTTCGCTTTTCATGGTATTCGTTCTGATCTTCGGTACCATTGCACTATTCCATGAATCACGGGTCGGCCGCTGGGTGGACAAAGAAGTTTACGAACTTATATATGCTTCTGAGAGTTTCATCACTACAGCATTGATGCTTGGCTTTACCCAAGTCGGAGAAGTCCTCTCAATGATTATATTATCAGTGATGATGATTACTATATTGATGCTCTATAGATTAAAGTATGCGACTTTATTTCTGATCATATCCATGCTCTCCAGCAGCATACTTGTCCCAGTGCTGAAGAATTCCTTTGATAGAGAAAGGCCTTCGATGCTCCGGCTGATAGAAATTACAGGATTCAGTTTCCCGAGTGGCCATGCAATGGGTTCGACCATCTTTTTTGGCTCGTTGATGGTTCTGGTGAAAAACAGTTCCCTCAATCACAAGACCTTACTTTATAGTCTCGCGGCGTTTTTTATAATAATGATTTCATCATCACGGGTATACCTAGGCGTACATTATCCAACTGATGTAATAGCTGGAATTGTCGGAGGTATTGCTGTAGTGACAGGTACAAGTTTTATTATGCATAAAAAGCTTGACAGAACTCGTCTACAACGATAAAATTTTAATTGAAAATGATTCTCAATGAGAATAAGCCCCCCTTATTAATCTAATCATTTTCAAAAACTATATATCCTTTCTAAGTGGTATGGCTGTTTTTCAGCTATACCACTTTTTGTTGCTATCCTTTCTTAGAAATGAAGATTAGTGATATGATATGTAAAAAGAATGATAGGAAGATTACGATGAAACAAATACTTGTAGTCGAGGATGAGCTCAATCTTGCCCGTTTTATAGAACTTGAGTTGACGCATGAAGGGTATGGAGTCACATCAGCTTCGGATGGCGAAGATGGGTTGAGGAAAGCAATGGAAAATGATTATGACTGCATTCTCCTTGATCTCATGTTGCCCGGATTAAACGGTCTTGAAGTATGTAGAAGGCTAAGAAAGGAAAAAGACACTCCGATCATCATCATCACTGCGAAAGGGGAGACGTATGATAAAGTCATAGGTCTTGATTATGGTGCCGATGACTACATTGTCAAACCTTTTGAAATCGAGGAGCTTCTCGCAAGAATCAGAGTGATTATGAGACGCTCACCATCTAAAGGGAATGCAAGCGAGATACTCAGTACCAATGGCATCAAGATAAATTCCGACGCCCACCATGTCTCCGTTGACGGCAATCCAATCGAATTGACGAAGACTGAATATGATCTTTTGTATCTGCTGATGAAGAATGCCGGGATCGTGCTCCAAAGAGAGACTATTCTAGACCATGTATGGGGATATGAAAGTGAAGTTGAAACGAATGTAGTGGATGTCTACATCAGATACTTAAGGAATAAATTGAAGCCCTATAATAAGCACAAGCTGATTGAAACTGTAAGGGGAGTAGGGTATGTGATCCGAACATGAATAAGAAATCGTTGAAGTATAAATGGCTGAGGCTATCCACCCTGATTATATCAGTAACCTATCTGATCTTCAGTTCGATGCTCATATATTTCACCAGTATATATTTGAAGGATCAGGAGTACCGTTCAGTCGATAGAAGTATTGAAGAATTGGAAAGCTTATATGAAACGCAACCGATCAACACCATAAGCCAGGATGAAGTGTATTCAAGCCTATATGACAGACAGAAGATGATACTCTATACCCAAGGTGGCGAGGAGGTCTTCAGCGCCACTACCGGTATACCGATGAAGCTTGATATTGATTTGGAAGCTGTTTCTGAACGGGAAATAAAGGAGTCTGAAATCGATCAGGAAGATTTTCTTATAGGCAGCACCAAAATTGATTCACAGTATTGGGATGGTTACATTTCAGTCATCCATCCCTTGAACTCATACAATTCAGTGATCCGCATGATGATGTTCATAGCAACAGTAGTTGGTTTCATGTCGATTCTCTTCACCTCCGTCATCAGCTACTTCTTTTCCAATAGGATGGTGCGCCCAATCAGGAAGATTGCGAACCAATTGAAACGGATCGAAGAGCAAGGCTTTTCTGAACGTCTGAAGATTACAACCAATTCAGAAGAAACGGACTATATGATCGATTCATTCAACCATCTGATGGATTCACTGGAACAATCCTATAATCAGCAGAAACAATTCGTCGAGGACGCCAGTCATGAACTACGGACTCCCCTCCAGATTATCCAGGGGCATCTGAAATTAATAAGCAGATGGGGAAAGCATAAGCCTGAAGTTCTGGATGAGTCATTGGGCATATCCATCGACGAACTGAGACGGATTAATAAATTGGTCGAAGAACTCTTGATCCTTACAAAGAACGAAGGTAAACCCGATATGAATATGGAGAAGGTGGATATTAACGAAGAGGTCAGAAGCCGTGTTGAATCTATGAGGAAACTCCATTCTAATTATACTTTCACACTTGACTTGGAAGAAGAACCGATCAAATATATGATCAACCCCTACCACCTCGAACAGATACTCGTCATATTTCTTGATAACGCCATAAAATATGATAAAGATAGATGTCACATAATGATTACTACAGAAATGAAAGAAGATCATTTTGACATAGTCATCATGGATTATGGCATTGGAATACCGGAAAAGGAAATCGAAGCCATATTCGATAGGTTCTATAGAGTGGATAAATCAAGGAGCAGAGAAATGGGAGGCAATGGACTCGGCCTTTCAATTGCGAAAAAGCTTATTGAAAGCTATAGGGGAAATGTCTGGCTGGAAAGCGAAGAAGGACAGTTTACGAAGGTAACAATCCGTTTTTATATGAAAAAGTGACCTAAAGTAGCTTATTCTATGTTTTGCTCTTATTATTGGCTTTAAAACCTTATTCTATAGTGCTAAAATGGAGCTGTATAAGTTAAAAAGATTCTAAAGAGGGTGTGGCAAAATGCAGGAGAAAGAACTTGAGAATGCCCCGGTACGTTTCGGCGCTAACATGGGAATGCTTCTCGAGCTTCATGAAATGTATCAGGAAGACCCAAACAGTGTAAGCGAAGAAATGCGATTCCTGTTTGAAAATCTCAGCTCGGGTGGTGCTGTTGCCGATTCTTCGGGAACTGACCATAAGAAGGTGAAGAATCTACTTCACCTCATCGACAATATAAGGCTATTTGGACATTTGAAATCGGAAATCTACCCCGTGTATGACCCTGATATAAAAAATGTGCCAAGTTTGGATTTCAAAGATTACGACCTCACTGAAGAAGATCTGAAAAATATGCCTGCTACTGTTGTCAGCGAGTATCTGAGCGATGACAACGATAATGCATATGAGGCATTAATGCAGCTTCATGACCTTTACACTGGACCGATTGCATACGAATACATGCATGTCAATGACACTGAGGAACGCCAGTGGTTCAAAGAGATGATTGCAGATCAGCGTAATTTTGAAATGTCAGATGATGAAAAGAAGCACCTCTTCAAAATGCTGGCTAAAGTAGAAGGCTTTGAAAAGTACATTCATAAAAACTTCGTTGGTGCGAAAAGGTTTTCTATTGAAGGTCTTGACTCCATTGTCCCTATGCTTGATCACTTGCTTACGCTTATGGCGGGACAGGGGATACCAAACCTTCAGATCGGTATGGCTCACCGTGGGCGTCTGAATGTACTGACGCACATTCTTGAAAAACCATATGAAATGATGATCAGTGAATTCATGCATACCGATCCTATGAAATTCCTTCCTGAAGATGGTTCCCTGGAAATAACACAGGGCTGGATGCGCGATGTCAAATATCACCTTGGAGGCGCTAAAACGCGTTCTGATAAAGGTCTTGAGCAACGTATCACCCTCGCCAACAACCCAAGTCACCTTGAAGTCGCGGGCCCTGTAGTCCTCGGCAGAACAAGGGCACAACAAGAGACTGCGAACCTTGCTGGTCGTCCAGAACAGGATACCAACAAAGCAATTGCAGCCATCATACATGGAGATGCTGCCTTCCCGGGACAAGGAATTGTGTACGAATCACTTAACCTAGGTAAATTGAAGGGCTATTCAGTCGGTGGTTCCCTGCACATCATTGCAAATAATAGGATTGGCTTCACCACTGAAGAAACAGATGCAAGGTCAACTGTCTATGCTTCAGACCCTGCACTTGGTTTCGACCTGCCTGTGATACATGTCAATGCGGATAAGCCAGAACATGTCTTGCGTGCAATGGAAATCGCCCTGAGATATAGGCAGCAATTCGGTAAGGATATCGTCATAGATGTAATCGGCTACAGAAGATATGGCCATAATGAGATGGACGAACCTTCCGCTACAAACCCACTGCTCTACAAGGAAGTCAAGTCGCGTGAAACTCTTGAAGAACTTTATGGTGCCAGACTCGTTGATGAAGATATTCTTTCTGAAGACGAGAAGCAGGAAATTATCCAGAGTGTCTTTGATGAAATGAGAGCAGCGCATGATGCCATCGATAAGAATGATACAAATATAGATGGTGACCTTAAAGCTCCGGACTCGGTGATGGAAGGTCAAGATAGTAACTCCGAAGACAATATTTCAAGGGAGAGACTCCAAAAGATTAATGATGCGCTCTTGGATTATCCAGAGAATTTCACCGTATTCAAAAAACTTTCCAAAGTCTTAGACCGTCGAAAAAAACCTTTCGAGGATGATAAAGAGCTCGTGGACTGGGCACATGCTGAAGCACTTGCTTTCGCTACAATCAATCAGGATGGCACCCCTATCCGTCTGACAGGACAGGACTCCGAAAGGGGCACATTCGCCCAAAGACATGCGGTACTCCATGATCCAGAAAGTGGTGAAGAACTTGTACCTCTTCACAACGTAGAAGATCTGAGTGCTTCATTCGATATACACAACTCACCATTATCCGAAGCTGCTGTAGTCGGATTTGATTATGGCTATAACATTGAACATAAAGATGTTATGACGATATGGGAAGCGCAATATGGCGACTTTTCAAATATGGCTCAAGTTTTATTTGATAATTTCCTATCGTCCGGGAATGCCAAATGGGGAGAAACTTCCGGCATGACCCTCTTCTTGCCACATGGACAAGAAGGTCAAGGGGCGGAGCATTCTTCAGCACGGCTTGAGCGTTACCTTCAGCTTGCGGCAGAAAATAATATGACGGTTGCAAACCTATCCAGTGCATCCAATTATTTCCATCTATTGCGTAAGCAAGCTCAATACATGGATACCGAAAAAATGAGACCTCTGGTTCTAATGACTCCAAAAAGCCTGCTTCGCAACGCAATAGTGAGTGAACCGGTTAGTGCATTCACTGAAGGTCAATTCAGGGAAGTAATCATCCCTTCCTATAAAAAGACAAAAGTCAAAAAAGTATTGATTGCAAGCGGAAAAATGGCAGTAGACCTTCTTGCTGAACAAAAGGATAATCCTGACGATGAAATCATCGTTGTAAGGCTGGAGCAGATTTATCCATTCCCATCCGAACAGCTGAAAGATCTATTGGATGATCTAAAAAATCTCGAAGAAGTGCGATTTGTTCAGGAAGAACCGAAAAATATGGGTGCATACCATTATGCGTTGCCACTAT
Source organism: Salinicoccus jeotgali (assembly GCF_055379195.1). Classification (NCBI taxonomy): domain Bacteria; kingdom Bacillati; phylum Bacillota; class Bacilli; order Caryophanales; family Staphylococcaceae; genus Salinicoccus; species Salinicoccus jeotgali. Next base: position 1,276,671 of record NZ_AP043830.1, read on the forward strand.
TGCTCGAGATCCTGCCTGAAAAAGTGGAATTGAACTACGTCGGAAGGTTAAGGCGTGCATCTCCTGCTGAGGGCGATGGAGAATCCTATAAACTGATACAACAAAAAATAATCGAAACTGCTTTTAAATAATAGGAGGTTGAAAAATGGCTGAAGTAAAAGTACCGGAACTAGCTGAATCCATAACAGAAGGAACGATTGCGACTTGGTTAAAACAAAAAGGCGACTATGTTGAAAAAGGTGAAAATATCCTTGAGTTGGAAACTGATAAAGTCAACGTAGAAGTGATCAGTGAAGAAGCTGGTACCCTTACTGAACTGAAAGCTGAAGAAGGGGATACGGTTGAGGTCGGACAAGTCATTGCCATAGTTGACGAAAGCGGTAAAGCGGACTCTTCTGATGAACAAGCTTCAGAGAGTTCCTCTGATAATGAAAATGCCCAACCAAAACAAAAGAAAGAAGAAGCGCCTGCCAAAGAGGAGACAAAATCCGAAGAACCAGCGACATCAGAATCTTCCTCTGATGATGAACATGTAGTCGCTACTCCTTCTGCCCGCAAAATGGCACGTGAAAAAGGCATCTCAATCAGTGATATCAATGCTGCCGATCCACGTGGGTTGGTGAGGAGTCAAGATGTCGAGAACCATGGCAATAAACCTGCCGAAGAAAAAGCACCAAAACAATCACAGCAGCCTAAATCACAAGACTCCGGCAAACCTGAAAAGCCGGTAGTAAGGGAGAAGCTCTCACGCAGAAGGCAGACTATTGCCAAGCGTCTGCTGGAAGTTTCCCAGAACACTGCCATGTTGACGACATTCAATGAGGTTGACATGACAAATCTGATGGAACTCAGAAAACGTAAAAAAGAAGAGTTCCAGGAACGTCATGATGGTACCCGCCTTGGGTTCATGTCATTCTTCACCAAAGCTTCAGTAGCAGCACTAAGAAAATATCCAGCGGTAAATGCTGAAATTGATGGAGACGATCTCGTACTCAAACAGTTCTATGACATCGGTGTTGCAGTATCGACTGAAGAAGGTCTTGTAGTGCCTGTCGTACGGGACTGTGATCGTAAGACATTCGCTGAAATAGAGAGTGGCATCGCAGATATGGCGAAAAAAGCTCAAAATAAAAAGTTGGGTCTCGATGACATGACCGGCGGCTCGTTCACAATAACAAACGGTGGCGTCTTTGGATCACTGATGTCCACGCCTATCATCAATGGTACTCAGGCAGCCATTCTTGGAATGCATACCATCCAAAAGCGACCTGTTGCAATAGATGATGAAAATATGGAAAACCGCCCAATGATGTATATCGCACTAAGCTATGACCACCGTATAATTGATGGCAGAGAAGCAGTCGGTTTCCTGAAAACGATTAAAGATCTTGTAGAAAATCCTGAAGATCTACTTCTTGAAGGCTGATAATATATTTTGTGTCAGGCGTCCATGTGACGCCTGACTTTTTTATGTTAGAATCATATTAAATAAAATGACTGGAGAGATTGATATGTTACATGAAACATGGCACGAAAATGACCTAGGTACAGTAAAGGTAGTGCATACAGATGCCGAAAAGTATAAAGTTTCTGATATGTTGACTGTTGGTAAAACATATAAAATGGTGAACGAAACTGAAGAATATATATTCGTCATAGATAATTCCGGAAAAGTCGGCGGCTATTACAAGACATATTTCGAAAAAGTGGAATCATAATGGCTATTCGTTTTCTCCATAATGATGAAACCATATATGAAGATTCGAAAATAATAATGTCTCTGAATAAAAATCTCCTGCTCAAAGGGCCGACCGGGTCGGGAAAGACCAGACTTGCTGAAAATTTAGCTGAAGATATGAATAGTTCCATGTACAGCATCAATTGTTCAGTGGATGTAGATATAGAATCTTTGCTTGGTTTCAAGACAATCGAGTATATCGATGGCAAGCAGGAAGTCGTATTCGTGTCAGGGCCCGTCATACAGGCGATGAATGAAGGGGCAATTCTCTATATAGATGAGATAAATATGGCGAAACCGGAAGTTTTGCCTATATTGAATGCCGCTTTGGACTACCGCCGAACCATTACCAACCCTTTAACAGGTGAAACAACGACGGCAAAGGATGGATTTAATGTCATTGCCGCGATAAATGTCGGATATGTCGGAACAATGCCCATGAATGAAGCGCTACTCAACCGGTTCAACGTAATCGAACTCGGTTATGTCTCGAGAGAGGCACTGACTGAAGTTCTGAAAGCACAAAGCCTACAACAAGAGGAATCAGTCATTGACGCAATCACTCTTTTCCATACTGATCTCGTTACCATGACAGAACAGGGGCAGATTTCACAGGAAGCTTCCAGTGTCAGGAGTCTGATAGACCTCGCAGACTTATCTACTAAAATACCTATAAACCGTGCGTGTCGTCGCACAATCATTGATAAGCTCGATAGTAACCAGGAGAAGAAGGCGATTTTAAATGCAGCTGAGTTACGCTTTGGAAGGTGATGGATATCGCTTATTCATTTATTAAATTCAACGATGAAGTTATAGATTCAAAAATTATGATGGAGTTGACGGATCTGACGCGCCTTCTGCTCAAACAGGAAAAAACTACTGTGATGGTGCGTAAATTCAGTTACTTCAATCCAGTTGACAATATCTTCAATCTCAGTTTCTTTTGGAAACATAGACAGGATATATCCGAATTGGAAGGATTCAGATACGATATCCTGACACGCTATCCGTCCATTTTTATATTTGATTATACTCTATACAGTGAAATGAAAGAGGTATCCAGATTTACCCAACAAATCTTTCTTTCGCTGGAATACAACCGTACTAGAAGATATGCATTACAAGAACGTCCGTTAATAGTAGACATGATTGGTCCAGGTGACAATATTATGATGAAGGAATATGAAAAACCTTCCAAAAGTGATGCTGAGAAGTTTTTAAAAGGGTTTAATACAGCCATTTTAAAATCCGAAGGTTCATTTTATTTCATGGATGAATATTTTAATATCATCACCCATTCTACTGCTGAAAGTATAAAGCTGGCAAAAGAAATGACAGATTATTTGTCCAGGTACATCTCAGTGTCTTCAAAGTTTCAGATTCACGATATGCCGTTCAGTGAAATCGAGTCGGCCATCCGCCAAGATGATTTACGGAAGGATGCACAGAAACTAAAAAGCCAATCCAATGAAGACCAGCAGGATGAGATGAGGCAGATAGATACTAAAACGGATAGGGATGCGAGACAGGCTAATATGATTGGTGAGGCGGGAGACAACGCGTCCCAGAAAAACGACCATGGAAAGCAAAATGATTATAATGATGATGTTGATGATTACCACGAAGGTTTCGGCACAAATACTGGTGATAATCATTTCATGGACTCCTATTCTGCCAACCACGATGCTGTCCTGAATATTGTGCAACCTAAAATAAATCTCACGGATTACACGGATTACAGATCATTATATGATACCTATCACTCTGCAGCTCGGAAAATCATTCTAGAAATCATGCAGATTCTCGATTACAAGATAAATTCTATACAAGACAATCGATCTTCAGGCAGGCTCATGAAAAATCCAGTAGGACCAATGATTACAGGTAGCCATAAAGTTTTTACAAAGAAAAATACAGAATCGAGAGAAATAGATGCTGCATTTACTCTTATCATCGATCAATCTTTCTCTATGATGGAGAATCTCGAAGGATGCCGTAATGGGGCAATCATCATCAACAATGTCCTAAAGACGCTTGAAATCCACATTTGAAGTCATGAAAAATCACTATCCCAACACCATCTATGAGCATATGGATTTCGAGCGGTCCAAATATTACTATCCTGTTTCTTTATTAAATATTGAAGCTTCGGGAGATAATAGGGATGGTATGATCTTAAGGCATGAGATGGAGCTTTTGAATAGGCGTAATGAAAAGAATAAATTCATCATTATGTTTTCAGATGGACTGCCAAGCGCAGAGGAATATAATCAGAGTGGCATAATTGACACTCATGAAGCCGTGCAGGAAGCAGCTAAAAATGGTATAGGAGTAATCAATATCTTCATAAACCAAGATAATGAAGAAAATACACTAGAAGCCATAAAAAATATATATGATACTAATGCTGTCATTGTTGACGATGCTGAAAATATCGTATATGTTCTGCCGCAACTTATGCAAAGACTACTGACGCAGATTTTATTGTAACTCTCTGCGTCTTATATCTGATAATTTAGAATTTTCATAGACTAAAACAGTTTTATACTGTAAACTAAAGTCTATCATTTATATCAAATTCAATTAGGAGGTCAATAAATGAAGTTTAAAAACAGTCTTATAGTTGGATTTATGTTGTTTGCCATGTTCTTTGGAGCAGGCAACCTTATTTTCCCTCCGGGTCTGGGTTTTCAAAGTGGAGATCTATTCTGGCTGGCGATTATCGGGTTCGTCATCACTGGAGTAGGGCTACCTCTGGTTGGGGTGATTGCAGGCTCAATCTCAAGAGGAGGGTATAGGGAATCACTGAAAGTGGTCCACCCCGTCTTCGCTGTTCTTTTTATGGTTGTTATATATTTAGCTATTGGGCCTTTCTTTGCCATTCCAAGAACTGCAACAACTGCATATGAAATGGCTGCTGTTCCATTTATCAATGGAGCAGGTGGAGTTAGTCTTCTTATCTTTTCAATTGTCTTTTTCATTATAGTATTCGCCCTCAGCTATAATCCAACAAGCATGGTCGATAATATCGGACGGTTTTTGACGCCTGTATTACTACTTACCATCGTCGCTCTTATCATTAAAGCAATAATGATGTATACAGGTAATGATCCAAATCCTTCTACCGAAGAATTTGATGCCAGTGCACCATTCTCTGTCGGTTTCACGGAAGGCTATCTGACTATGGATGCCATAGCAGCTATAGCATTCTCAGTTATCGTTTTGAACGCCATCAGAGGACTCGGCATCAACAGCCGGAAAGAATTGTTGATCGAAACTATAAAATCCGCTTCAATCGCAGCTCTGTTGCTTGGAATAATTTATATATCACTCGGTTGGATAGGCAATAGGGTAAATATAGGAGACGAAGTTATAGGTGACCAGAACTTGGGCACATTCATCCTTACATTCACCGCTAGCGACACCTATGGTGGTTTTGGGGCTGTATTATTAGGGGTTATTGTACTAGTTGCCTGTTTGACAACTGCCACAGGGCTCATCGTTGCAGTCAGTGAATATTTCAACAGTATTTTGCCTAAAATTTCATACGAAACTTTCGTCATCGGTTTCACATTGTTATCACTTATACTTGCCAACCAAGGATTGAATCAGGTAATACAGACAAGTGTACCTGTCCTTTACATCATCTATCCAGTCGCCATGGCGTCTGTTGCGTTGTTGTTCATAACATACTTTGTCCCTTCACCGAGACTCAGCTTCCAACTGCCTGTTTACCTTATAATCATAACCAGTGTTTTGGCTGTCATTCAACGTAATGGTTGGATGGATATCGGATGGATTGAAAACATGCCGTTATTCTCAAGTTCATTCGAATGGATTCCAGTAATGATAATCGGCTATATCGTTGGTTATCTGATAGGTCTCAAGAAAGAACGTATATCTTATTCTTAATAAAATAAAGAATCGGGGCTGGGACATAAGTCCCGATCCAAGCAGAATCCCCCGGGTTAAAATGAAAATTTTAACCCGGGGGATTCCTATGTATATAAATGAAAGACAAAACAAAAGGCACCCTTTATAATGTAAGTAACCACACAAACAGAAAAAGAGGTGCCTTATGTATAAAGATTATACCATGAACCAGCTGACACTGCCACTCGATTTGGCAGTCATCATACCCGAAGATGACATCGCCCTTGCCGTCAATGCATTGGTGGAAAGCATCCCAGAGACTGAATTTGCGCCCTTTGACCATGCCTTCGGTGCGACGTCGTACCATCCAAGAATGATGATGAAGATCATCCTCTGCAGCTACACACAATCGGTGACGTCCGGGCGCAAAATTGAAGCGCTGTTGACAGACAGCGTCCGGATGATGTGGCTGGCTCAAAACCAGACGCCCTCCTACCGGACCATCAACCGGTTCCGGGTGCATCCCCACATGGATGCGCTGATCCAGGAAGCGTTCATCCAGTTCAGGATGCAGCTGGAAGCCCAGGCGCTGATTGATACGGATGCGATTTTCATCGATGGTACGAAGCTCGAGGCCAATGCCAACAAATATACATTCGTCTTCCGGAGAAGTGTCGAGAAACACCAGGAGAAACTCCGCGCCCAATCGAAGCTGATGTATGAAACGCTGTATGAAGAGCAGATCGTGACGGCCCTCCTTGAAGAATCGGAAGCCATCGTGACGGCCGATCACCTGCACACGATGCACCAGGCGCTAGAGACGGTGGAAACGGATTTGACGGAGACCATCGAGGCGACGGAAACCGTGGAAAAAAGAAAAGCCCGCCGGTCTGAACGGTCCGTCATCCGAAAGACTAAAAAGAAATGTGCAGACCTGCGGGACCGGGAATTGAAATATACCCAACAATTGGAGATCCTCGGTGCCCGCAACAGCTACTCGAAGACCGACCCCGATGCGACATTCATGCGCATGAAGGAGGACCATATGCAGAATGGTCAGCTGAAAGCCGGCTACAACCTGCAGATTGCGACCAACAATCAATTCGTTTTAGGCTTTGACCTCTATCCCAACCCGACAGATACCCGGACCCTGCCGCCATTTCTCCATACGATGCTGGAACATTTCCAGCATCTGCCTGAAAAGATTGTGGCCGATGCCGGCTATGGCAGTGAATCCAATTATGAGATAATCATGGACGACTACGGCCGCACCGCGCTCATCCCCTATAATACATACCATAAGGAACAGAAGCAGAGGCACCAACCCGATGAAATGCATCCGGACAACTGGGTGTATGATGATGAGAATGATATGTACATCTGCCCGGACGGACGGCCCCTCCAGTTTGAACGCTATGCCGATCGGACCGACAAATATGGCTACACCCGGGCGTTTAAAATGTATGCATCAGCAGACTGTACCGGATGTCCCCTCCATGACATATGCATCAAAAGCGACAAGCAGACCACCAAGCGCATCCAAAAGAATATGAACCTGGACTACTTCAGAGCCCAGGTGAAAAAGCAGCTTTCAGTTGAAGGGCACCGCAACATCTATCAGCAGCGCAAGGTGGATGTTGAGACGGTTTTCGGCAATTTGAAGGCCAATTTGGCGTTCAGGCGATTTTCACTCCGCGGGAGACGCAAAGTGAAAATCGAAATCGGCCTCGCATTATTGGCCGGGAACCTCGGGAAGTTCAACCGAATGATGCGCACTGCTTTGGAAGCAGACACAAAAAATGGCGATCCATCCGCTTTATCGGGATGGATCGCCATTTTTCTTAGTGTTCAGGGGCCTTTATGTCCCAGCCCCGATTCTTTTTAATAACGATGTTCATCTTTAAGTTCAAGTAGCCTTGATTTAAGCTCGTCTTCCATATTGACGAGTTCTTTTTCTGCAGCTTGCCTCTTTTGGGATCCTTCTTGCTGTATCCTTAGTGTTTCTTCTATAGTGCTGACAAGATTGTCCTGCGTGGTTTTCAGCGTTTCAATATCTACTATACCACGTTCATTTTCTCTCGCTGTTGTAATCGAGTTCTGCTTAAGCATCTCAGAGTTCTTTGTGAGCAAGTCATTAGTCGTGTTCGAAACAGCTTGTTGAGCCTGTGAAGCTGATTGTTGACGGAGTAGGGTCAACGCAATCGCCATTTGGTTTTTCCATAGTGGTATGCTCGTTAATATTGAACTTTGTATCTTTTCCGCAAGCGTCTGGTTGATGTTCTGTATCATCCTGATCTGCGGGGCTGATTGCAATGTGATTTGACGCGACAGCTTCAGATCATAGATCCTTTTTTCAAGTCGATTGATGTACTGCATCATGTCATTCACTTCCTGAACGTCCATCTGGTTGTCAGAGTTATGTGCCTTGTTCTTTAATTCTGGCAAGGTTTTTTCATTCAGTTCTTCCTTCTTTAATTCTGCAGCTGCAATGTAGATGTTGATTGCGTCAAAATAATCCTTATTCTGATTGTATAACTGGTCTAGTGATTTTATATCCTTTATCAGCACTTCCTTGGCGTGTTCAAGTTGGATGCTGATTCTGTCTACTTGTGAAGCGACGCTCTGGTGTTTCGATATCAGCTCATTTACAGATTTTTTCACTCGTTTGAATATCCATTTGATTATCCAGCTTCAAGGTAGTCGTCTTTCTTTTTCTGTTCAATTTAATGATGTCCTTTTCCACCTCGAGATTTTGATAGCCTGTGGCATTCATCGCTGATAGATTAGACTGGATGGTACGCTTTAGTTCAAAGAGGGAAATCCGGGTTTCATGAAGCTTGATTTTTTCATCTTTTGTCTTTCCAGGCATCTTATATAGAAACAAATATTGTTCTATAGTGTTGACGGCAGAATCCAGGTTTGAATGGAAGAATTGCTGGATGCTGAAGAAAAGTTTGGGATCATTTTCTACAGCTTGATAGATAGTACGCGAAAGCCTGTTTATATCGTATATCAATTTTGCATCTTTTAATGTTCTGACATTCTTGTAGCTTTGCCTCAAACGCTTCATCTTTTCCCTGGCTTCAGACAATTGCTTTTTAACATGCTGATACTCACTTTTAGTAATACCCATCTTTTCCAGTTGTGACCGCATACTTTTCGTCTGCACTGGTAGGTAAGATGAAAAGAACGCCCCAGCCGCAATCATCATATCGAATATAAGATGAATATCAAAGGCGATCATCGAAAGCATGCCGGCAATCAACGCAACCGGTATGGATACAATCGACGCAACCAAGTGGGAGATATTTTTATTCATAAAAGCAATACACCTTCAGTCGATAACTATTTTGTCGAGAAATTACTGTAGCTGGAGTCATATGGCATTTTCTTGATTGAATGATCATCAACTTGTGAAGCAGGGGAGGCGCCTTTGATGATTTCTTCAGTAAACTCATCAAGATCATCTTTTTTACCGGATGCATAGATTTCCACATAATCTCTTACATTTGCTGCGTAACCGGTTATGCCAAATCGATCGGCGATTCTTTTTGTAGAATACCTGAACCCGACTCCTTGGACTTTTCCAATAACAATAATCATTCTTGTCTCCATTTCATAACACCTCTTATTAATATATTATAAGTTTTTTGGCTTGATAATGCGAATTATACGCGTATATAATACATTTATTAAAGTTACCGAATTGGGGTTTTTAAAATGTACGAAATTGTCATACTAAAGGCTGATTACGAAGGTTGGTGGCTTTTTGAAGGCTGGCAGGAAGAAATAGTTGACCGGTATACGTATGATACAGAGGAAGAAATGGTAAATGGATATACAGATATTATTCTAGGTATGAAGAAGCGCTTCAACTTATATAAGATTGGTAAGTATGATATGCATGCCTTTTTCAATGGTTGTGAATTGGAATACTGTGAAGATTGCGATGAAGACCTTCAAATTTTCTATACTCCAATCATGACCAAGGATAATGAAGTGGTCAAATAGGATACTCAGAATATTCTTATGATACAAAAAATATATTAGCATATTGGTTTGCAAAATAAGTCAAAATAGAGTATAATCAATATATCAATAGTCATAGGATATTTACTATTGAATATCGTTTTTGGAGGATTTATTAATGAAACAAGGTACAGTAAAATGGTTCAATGCAGAAAAAGGTTTTGGCTTCATCGAAATTGAAGGCGAGAATGACGTATTCGTACACTTCTCTGCAATCAATCAAGAAGGCTACAAATCACTTGAAGAAGGTCAATCAGTAGAATTCGAAGTAGTTGAAGGCGACCGCGGCCCACAAGCTGCTAACGTTGTTAAACTATAATATAAATCAATTTATTTTAAATGGATTTGTATCATCTAAACCCCAAGGCTTTTGCCTTGGGGTTTTTAAATATTAATATATTCAAGTAACATCGTTCTCTATCAACTGGGCAAGTGTCTGCCTTTTTATGATTTTACGTATTCCCTCATCCGAAATGAACACTACTGCCGGTTTTCTCATCTGATTGTAATTGGAAGCCATTGAGTAATGATAGGCCCCTGTAGATTTGACTACAAGCAGATCTCCACGCGTGATATTTTCAGGCAGGGCATTGTCTCTACTGATCACGTCTCCTGATTCACAAAGTTTCCCGACGACATGTGATCTTATTTCTTTTCCTCCCCTTTTTTTGACTGGAAGTACTGTATACTCAGCGCCATATAGTGCTGTACGTAGATGGTCACTCATTCCGCCATCTATGGAAACATACTTGGAAACACCTGGTATTTCTTTGACCACACCTGTCTCGTATAGAGTGAATCCTGCTTCTGCAACAATTGAACGCCCAGGTTCTATCATAATGTGGGGCAGGGGCATACTATATTGTCTGCATAGGTTTTTCAATTTGGTGAGAATGTCTTCAAATGCTTCCTCAATCGGAAATCTGGCATCTTTTTCTGTGTACTTGATGCCATACCCGCCTCCCATATTGTGCACCTCAATTTGAATGTCATTTTCCTTCAACCATTCCAACACTATTTCCATGGCATCGATAAATGGCTGCCTTTCGGTCAATTGGGACCCAAGATGATAATGTATACCTTTAAATTCAAGATGGCGGCTATGATTGATCTCCTTTATAGCCTCTAAAGCAGAGCCATTGGAAATCGATAAGCCGAACTTGCTGTCTGTCTGGCCAGTCTGTATATATGAATGGGTGTCAACATCAACCTCCGGATTTACCCTCAACAATACTTGAACTGGCTGCTGGGCAATATCATCTATAAGTGCCACTTCGTCAAGGGCGTCCACCACAAATAATCCAATCCCTACTGAAAGTGCGTACTCAATCTCTTCTCGAGTCTTGTTGTTGCCATGAAAATGTATATCCCGAGCTGGCATTCCACCAGCAAGGGCTGTGTAAAGTTCACCTGCTGATACGACATCCATCTTCATGTTCTCTTCCCGCAGTAGGCGCACCATCTGGACAGAAGTAAATGCTTTTGAAGCATACGAAATTGAATATCCCATTGCACTTTTCTGGAGGGCGCGGTGATATCTGCGGCAATTTTCCCTTATCTCATCTTCATCATAAATAAATAGGGGGGTACCATATTTATCAGCAACCTCCGATAGAGGATGCCCTTTGATCTGAAGTTCATTATCTACATACTCTAATATCATTTAAAATCACCTTTTTTAGAGATTTATAGTTCAGCGCACCGAGCTGTTCTGAATTGGCACCAACGCCTAAGTCGGTATACTCATCTATCCTTATATCGTTGCTGTATAGAGTCACCTCATCACCGACTTCAACAGTATCATCGACTTCAACTATCATATGGCTCATCATCAATGCTTTTATCGGGAATCTTCTAGTGCCTATCATACAATCGAAGTCAGCGCGTTTCCTCAGAATTCCGTCACCATAGCCGATATCTACTATTGCGATATGTACATCATCGTCTGCCTCATAAACACCCCCATAACCGCACTTCTGTCCTTTTGTAAGCCTCCTTATCTGAATGATTGGGGCTTTCAACGAAAGACTCTGTATATAGTCATCTGCAGGCAAAAGGGAGTAGGGGCGGGACCCATAGAGCGCAATGCCTAACCTGAGATGGGTGTGGTTTGTAAGGAGGCCATCACGTGCATAGCTGGCACTGTTTTGTGCATGGATATATTTGAAGTGATGACCGGTTGAACTGACTTCTGCAAGCACATCCATCCATAATGAACGCTCCAGTTCATAATCATCCATTTCCATTTCGTCTGCATAGCCGAAATGCGTCCATATACCTTGAATGTCGATTACTGGTTCCTGATCACTGAAGTATACATCCCGGATCACTTCTTTTATGTCGTCCGCATTTTCAAATCCTGAACGGTTGAATAGTCCGGCATATTCCAGGTGGACTTTTATCTCTGATAACCTATCTTTATTTTCATAGTAATATTGCAGAGAGGGTAGGGTGATGTGAATGTCTTTCTCCTTGGCTTTCTCGATTTCCAGCACGGGATTCATCAGAAAGACCATTGCTTCTTCAGACATTTCCCTGATGGTGAGCGCTTCATCCATCGATGTCGTCGCGAATGCTTTTATTCCTGCTTCAAGGAAAGATGTAACTGCAAATTGAAGGCCATGGTTATAAGCATTATTCTTAACGACCGCTATCACATCATTGCCATTCGTCGCTTGCCTGGCTGTTTGTATGAACTGTTTTTGATCTATCGTAACAACACCACCCATAGGGTCACCACCTTAAAGAGTATCATTCAGAAGTGTCATATAATAATCTGCTACTGTCGTCAATATTTTTTCGTCAAAGTCAAAAAGGGGGATGTGGAGACTGTTTGTAAACCCTTTATCCTTGTTGCGGCAGCCGAAGAACACAAAATAGCAGGGAGCCAACGCTCTGTAGAAGCTGAAATCTTCACCGAATAAGTATGGTTTTTCATTGTCAATGACATTTAAATCCAATAGAGATAATGCATCTTCGACTTGCGGGCGTAGTTTGCTTGAATTGATGACTGGTGGATAACCTTCATTGAAAATCATTTCCACTTCTGCACCAAAAAGATCACTTGCAGAATTAGCCAGTTTCTTCATACGTAATTTAATCTTTGCAAGGTCTTCTGCTTCGTAGGTTCTTATCGTCCCTTCAAGGTAGCCTGTTGAAGCCACAGTATTGATTGCTTCGCCTGCTTTTAGACTGCCGATATGGATGATGTTCCGATTGAGTCCATTCAGATGGAAATGCTGGAGTTGGGTAAGCTGGCTGGAGATGCTGAGAAGTGTTTCGATGGCCGAGACACCTTCATGCTTTGCAGCGACATGGGCAGAAGAACCTTCTATATAAAAACGGAATTCAGTCGCGCTGGCTGTAATCTCCTCATCCCGGACCACCACCGTCCCTTCGTCTTCTTCCGGCATCATATGGATTCCAAATATTGCCTCAATATCTCCTGGATGCCAAGCATCAAGCAATTGGCTGGCTCCTGCTCCAGTCTCCTCAGAAGGTTGGAAGATACAGACCACATTATGCTTCAAGTTACCTTTATCAGAGAGTACTTTACAGCGTTTGATGAAAAGCATCATCGCGGCAGTGTGGCCATCATGACCACATGCATGCATTCTCCCATCGTTCCTGCTGCGGTAGTCAACATCATTCGCTTCCTGAATGGGCAGCGCGTCTATATCCGCCCTAAAGCCGAATGTCCGATCAGAATTACCACTTACATAGGCGACTACACCGGTCTCAAGAGGCTGTTCGAACGTTATATCCAAGCTGTTCAGAAAAGCAGTTATATATTCAGTCGTCCAGTGTTCTTCAAGGGATAGTTCCGGGAATTGGTGGAGCGCGCGCCTATACTCCTTGACCTCCTTCAATTCAGTCATTGAGTTTCCTCAAAGCTGAAACGATTTCCCTTTTTGAACCCTCCACATCTTCTGCCTGCTTAATGACTTTAGCAGGCGTACCGGCGACAACTGCACCCTCAGGAACATCATCAGTGACAATTGCACCGGCTGCTACGATGGCACCTCTCCCAACCCTTACACCTTCTAATATGACGGCGTTGGCACCGATCAAGACTTCATCTTCTATGACGACTGGCGATGCACTCGGCGGTTCTATCACACCTGCAAGCACTGCGCCTGCGCCTACGTGTACATTTTTTCCTGTGTAGGCACGGCCTCCTAAAGTAGCATTCATATCAATCATGGTGCCTTCACCCACAACGGCCCCTATATTTATGGTGGCACCCATCATTACTACTGCACCATCTTCAATTACAACATTTTCACGGATGAAGGCGCCGGGTTCGATGCGTGCATTCGTTTCGGACAAGTCCTTCAAAGGAATGGCTGAATTTCTTCTATCCATTTCTATTTCAATGTCATCAAGAATGTCTGAGTTCGTTTCCTCAAACTCTTTCCAATCTGCAAGGTCGGTGAATATCGTTTTTGAGGCTTCACTTCCAAACACTTTGAATGAATCGGGAAATTCCACACCTTCGAAATGACCGTTCACATATACTTTTACAGGTGTCGTTTTATGTGCATCGCTTATATATTGTATGATTTCCTCTGCTGAAAAATTCCTCATTTTTATCTCTCCTCGAATAGGTTGTTATAATCGTAGAATCCTTTTGGACGATGTACCAATTCTGCCGCTGCTTTTAGAGCCCCATTTGAAAATATTTCTTTGGACTGTGCCTGATGGGTAATCTCTATCACTTCATCATCTTTCGCAAAGATGACATCATGTGTGCCGACGATCGAACCACCGCGGATGGCGCTTACGCCAATTTCATCACTACTCCTTTTTTCATGGCTATTTGATCGGTCATATACCGGATAACTGCCATCACGATGATGGAGGGCGGTATCGAGAAGTTTGACAAGCGTACCGCTCGGGGCATCCACTTTTTTATTGTGATGCCGCTCAACCATCTCCAGGTCAAACTCCTCCAGCAGTCCGAGTGCCTTTTTCAGGAGGGTGTTCATGACATGGACCCCGTAGCTCATATTTGCACTGAAGAATATTGGTGCTTCGCGGCTTTTATCTTTCAGCTTTGAAATGATTGCTTCTTTTTCTCCGGTAGTGGCCACAACAAGGGGAGTTGTCACTTCATTTTCCAGGAGTCGTAATATTAGAGCAGGGTGGGAAAAATCAATCGCCACATCTGCTTGGGCATCATCTATATTTTGAAATCCAGGGTAGGGGGAGTGGTTATCGCCATTTACTATGACCCCGACCACGTCATGTCCTTCTTCTTCTGCCAGACGTGCCGTGATTTTGTTCATGGCGCCGTAACCGACCAGCAGTATCCTCATATCTTGATGCCCTCCTTATAGTTCCTCAACGTCCGTAACGCATGTTCCAGTTCTGCGCCTTCCAAAGGAACCAGGGGCAATCTGAATTCATTTAATCCAAAACCAAGAGCGCTTGTCATCGCCTTTATCGGCATCGGGTTGACATCCATCTGTGCGGCTTCTATCAAAGGCGTCAGCTGTTGAAACTTTGCCTCGGAGTCCATCTTGTGTTCTTTAATCGATTCGTATATATCCTGCAGTTCACCCGGAATGACGTTTCCTACCACTGAAATCAAACCTTTGCCGCCAATCGAACAAAATTGATGCATGTTGTCATCATTGCCGCTGTAGAGATTAAAATTTTCATTCCCAGTCAGCTCGAGTAGCTGCTTTGTATATTCCAGATCGCCGGTTGCGTCCTTCAGGGCGATGATGTTGGGGTGCTTGCTGAGTGCGTATACCGTCTCCGCTTCAATGGTCATGGCAGTACGGGACGGCACATTGTAGAGGACCACTGGCAAGCTGGTGGAATCCGCTACTTTGATAAAATGCTGGTAGAGTCCCTTCTGATTCGTCTTATTGTAGTAGGGGGTGATCAGCATGATGGCGTCCGCTCCTGTGGCTTCTGCAAACTTGGACATTTCCACGGTGGATTGTGTCGCGTTTGTCCCTGTACCTGCAATGACAGGCACTCTACCAGCCACCGTGGTCACTGCCGCTTCAATCAGCAGCTTGGCTTCTTTCATGGAGAGGGTCGGGGACTCTCCCGTAGTACCGTTTACTATGATCGCTTGGGCGTTATTTTTGATCAAGTATTCTATATGATCGGAAAATGCGTCAAGATCTATCTCATCATTGCTGAATGGGGTTGTAATCGCAACGCCGACTCCTTCAAAAATCAAACGACTATCCATATCATCCACGCTCCGTTTCCATCATCATTTTTAAAATCTGTACCGAGTTCTGCGCGGCTCCCTTTAAAAGATTGTCCGCTGTGCACCATATATGGAAAGTATTATCCAACGATTCATCTTTACGGATCCTGCCGACGAACACTTGTGATTTGCCGGTGCTTGCCAATGGAGTAGGGTACAGGTTGTTGCTCGGATCATCAATTATGCTGATATGGGGCAATCCTTTGAACGCTTCCCTGATATCTTCAACAGTCGCCTGCGCCTCAAGTGTGACGTTAATCTGGACGCTATGGCTGTTTGAAACAGGGACCCTCACACACGTAGCAGTCACAGGGAGTTCAGGCTGGCTCAATATCTTACGTGTTTCTGAAATCATCTTATGCTCTTCTTTTGTGTAGCCGTCTTCCATGAAGACGTCGATATGGGGGAGGACATTATCATGGATCGGGTGGGGATAAGTGGTTGGAGCCGCACCTTTCGCACCGTCTTCCAGATCACGCAGACCACCACTCCCTGAACCGGACACTGCCTGATAGGTAGTGTAGTCGACTCTGCTTAAGCCGAATCTTTTCTTCAATGGGTCAAGCACAACTACAGACTGGATTGTAGAACAGTTCGGGTTTGCTATTATTCTGCGCTTCAGTTTTGGCGAATTGATCTCCGGCACTATAAGATCGACGTCCTCATGCATCCGCCAATGGCTGGAGTTGTCTATTACGATGGCTCCGTTTTCCTCAAACAATGGCGCATAATGTTCACTCGTCGTCCCGCCTGCACTCATAATGACGTAATCGAATTTTTCATCCACTGATTGCTCGGTCAATGCTTGGACCGTGTACAATTTATTATGGATTTCGATTTGTCGGCCTGCAGAACGCGGAGAAGAGTACAATATGAGTTCTTCCGGTTCTATTTCATACTTCCCGAACATTTCAACCATCTTATCTCCGACGACACCTGTCGCCCCCACAATTGCAACCTTAACCATCTAAAAACCTCCAAAATTATATATTGAATTTTCCGGCGAGCATCTCGACTGCCCGAGTTTCGTTCTTCTTGTCGATCACATAGGAAATGCTGATTTCCGAAGTGGTCGTCTGATAAAAAGGTATGTCGGATTGGTGTAATGAGATAAAAGCTTTAGATGCAACACCCGTCATATCCCGCATGCCGGAACCGATGATTGAAACTTTAGCCCGGTCTGTCCTGACCTCCGTCACCATTTCTCTATGCATCTCCTCAATCGACTCGAGTATTTCGTGTAGTTGCAGGGCGTCGGTTCCCTTGACCGTAAATGAAAGTTGAAATCCTCCACTGTTGATGACTTGCGATATCATGTCGATATTGACTTCATGACTATCAAATTGCTTGAATAGATCAAATATAAGTGTGGAGTCTTGTCTTGGCTCGTACAGCGTCACATGCATCATGTTGCTGTCTAAGGCAATACCTGTCACCGCTTTACGTTCAATGATCTCTGTCTCCTGCATAATCCATGTTCCTTTCTTTTCTGATGATGTCTGTCCCAAATAAAGGGGAATGGAATGATTTTTGGCAATCTCTATGCAACGCGTTTCAAGAACGCCTGCACCAAGTGCACTCATCTCCATCATTTCGTCATAATTGATTTCATAGATTCTGCTTGCCGCGCTGTAGAGGCGGGGATCTGTTGCATAGAGACCTTCTACATCCGTATATATCTCACAAGGGATATTACATCGTGCAGCCAGGGCGACTGCTGTAGTGTCTGAGCCTCCGCGTCCCAGTGTTGTTATTTCTCCTTCACCATTGACGCCTTGAAATCCTGCTATTACGACAACATCATATGATGCCAGGCTGGATTCTATGGCATGTTGATCTATATTTGCAATGCGGCTCTTCATATGACCGCCAAATGTCTTTATCCCCGCCTGATAGCCAGTCATCGCCTTAGTGCGCACACCTAGATTTTCAAGGATGATCGATAGGTAGGAGATGGTCTGCTGTTCGCCTGTTGTCAAAAGAAGAGCGACATGATCTTCTTTTGGGGCGGAGGAGAGCGTATTGATGTTTGTCAGCAACTCATCCGTCGTTCTTCCCATGGCACTTACCACCACTATCAATTTTTCTCCAGATTGTATCCTTTCCTGCAATTGTTCCGCTATGATTCTGATCTTATCGAAACCACCAACTGATGAACCACCGAACTTCAAAACTTTAGCGTCCATATGTCCTCCTGTCACTGGGAGCACACACCAGAAATAATAAAAAAAACAAGTCTGGCAGAATGATCTGAACCCTACCAAGTTGACAGATGAAATAATATAAATGTTTCCCGCCTGAGAATGGAGATTCTCAGGCGTTTTTCTATGCCGCCAATGCCCTGAATTCCAGCGGACTCAATCCCTTGAATTTGTGTTGCGGTCTGTGGTGGTTGTAAAACTCAATATAGCGTGTAATGTCTTCTATAATTGTTTGATAATCCGCATAGTACTTCTGCTTGCGTCTGATGTGGAACCGTTCCGATTTGATTTTTCCCCAGAATGCTTCAATCGGGCCATTATCGATGCATCTTCCGACGCGGGACATGCTTTGTTGAATCTGCTGGGCATCCAGAATCTTTTTAAAGCCGTAGGAGGTGTACTGGAAGCCACGGTCACTGTGCACAAGCGGCGTTGCCTGCGGGTGCTTTTGAATCGCAGAAGTGAATGTATCAAAAACAAGCTGATTATTGTTTGAACGGCCGAATTTGTAGGCCACAATACTGTTGTCGTACAGATCGATGATCGCGCTCAAGTAGGCTTTCTCTCCGTTCAGCGCTTTGAATTCAGTCACATCGGTGAGCCATTTCTCATTCACATGGGCTGCGTGGAAATCTCTGTTCAATACGTTCTCAGCGACCTGTTGCGGTGTGTGGGGGACGTATTGTTTCTTTTTGATCCGGGTCACCGATTTCAAGCCCATCCGTGTCATCAGCCGATAGATGCGTTTCCTGTTATACCCCGTCCTCAAGGCTTTGTTGACCGCATGGCACATCTGACGATAGCCATAGATGCCGTCCGTTTCAACATAGATTTCGGCAATCGCACTGGCCACTGTGTCATTCTCTGCTTCAGCGTGTGGCACGGGGCGTTTCTGATATTGATAATACGCTTGTCTTGAGATGCCTGCCGTATGGCATAATTCAGAGATGGCATAGCCTTCATTATGCAACGTAGTGATGGCAGTGTGGAGCGTGTGACTGGGAACCCGGCTGTATTTTAATCCCTCTCGAGTTCCTCCAACTTTTTTAGCAGGGCGTTCTCCACCTCAAGCTTTCGTTTATCTGCTTTGAGCATGGAAATTTCTCTGTTCAAGCGGTCCGTCTCAGTGAGCTGGTCTTCTGATTTTCCTTTTCCGCGTCTGTCCTCAAGGCCGATTTCACCATATTCCTTGTATTTCACAATGATATTCCGGGCCTGCTGGTAACTCACCTCAAATCTTTCGGCAAGTTCACGATAACTGATATCCCCCTGTGCATGATACTGCGCAATCTCAACCCGTTCTGCGTACGTTGTTTTCCGTCCCTTGGTCAATGGTGAAGCTCCCTCCCGCGTCGTTCTTATTTCTTCACCATTATTGTAACGTATAATCCAATTCCGAACAGTTGTTTTCGACGGTATGTCATATTTGTGTGCGAGTTCGTGAGTGGAGATCATTCCATTCATATATTCTTTTGCGACCATTTTTTTAAAGCCGCGGGTATATGTTCTATGCCTGTCCCGTTTCTTTAATCCCTCAGCACCATGCTTCTCATACTTTATCCGCCACTTTCTAAGTGTCTCAACAGACACCTGATGCTTTGTGGATATATGGCTTGGACTGATGCCTACCCTCAATTCCTGAATCATTTTCAGCTTTTCTTCAAATGAATAATATTTGTCAGTCATAAAAGAACCCCCTCCAGGTTTACAGATGTTTTATTTCATCTGTAAACCTGGAGGGGGTCAAATCAGAATGCCAGACTTGTTTTATCCATATACAAGTGATGCACTCCATTATTAAAAAATAATGACAGACCCGTAGCTCTTAACCACCGGATCCAATAGCAGACTGCTGCAACAGTGCACTATTTCGGCATCGCACCCTTTCACCAGCTTAAAGTTCGCAGACTTTAGCAAGCGGCTACTCATGATTGATGCGCCTCATCCAAACATATTTGATTTGTAGATATGATTATACATAGACAGCCTATATAAGTAAACTGTTTTATTTTATATTTTTTTAAATTATCTTTTAATTAGGATTTTATGAGACCTTTGTCCTTCAGGTACTCCTCATAGCTTGATTCTTTGACGATTGCACCTTTATCCTGCAGTTCAATCACTTTATTTGTGATGGTGTTGATGAATTCAAAATCATGTGAAGTGAATATGATTGAGCCTTTGAAATCCTTCAATCCATCATTCACTGCCGTGATGCTTTCAAGATCCAAGTGGTTTGTCGGTTCATCAAGAAGTACCACGTTGGCTTTGGATAACATCATCTTAGAGAGCATTGCACGAACTTTTTCTCCCCCGGAAAGAACATTTGCTTTCTTCTTAGCTTCTTCACCACTGAAAAGCATGCGGCCTAAGAATCCTCGGAGGAAAGTTTCTGTCTGCTCCTCAGGAGGGGCATACTGACGCAGCCAGTCCACCAAGTTCGTGTTCACCCCTTCG
Source organism: Salinicoccus jeotgali (assembly GCF_055379195.1). Classification (NCBI taxonomy): domain Bacteria; kingdom Bacillati; phylum Bacillota; class Bacilli; order Caryophanales; family Staphylococcaceae; genus Salinicoccus; species Salinicoccus jeotgali. The sequence goes on from NZ_AP043830.1 coordinate 1,297,201, forward strand.
AAATAAGCTGAATTGTCTTTTGGCATATAACTTTGACTTGTTGTCACGCCCCATCTTACTTCTCCTTCATCAGGAGTAATTTCGCCAGCCAATATGCGGAGGAAAGTAGTGCGGGCAATTTCTGATGAACCAATTAAAACTGCTTTATCATAAGGGTCGAGTGTCAAATTGACGTCATCCAACACCTTGACGCCATCGATGCTGTGGCTAAGCCCTTTAATATAGAGGAGGTCATTGCCGATTTCACGTTCTGGCGTGAACTTGACGAATGGATATTTTCTTGATGATGGCTTTATGTCATCCAATTCGATCTTTTCCAAGGTCTTCTTACGGCTTGTCGCCTGCTTGGACTTGGAGGCGTTGGCACTGAAGCGTGCAACGAAATCCTTGAGTTCTTTGATTTTCTCTTCTTTTTTCTTATTCTGGTCCTGTGCCATTTGCTGGGCGAGTTGACTGGATTGATACCAGAAATCATAGTTGCCCACATAAAGCTCGATCTTACCAAAATCAAGATCCGCAATATGGGTACATACATTATTAAGGAATCGACGGTCGTGGGAAACCACGATAACAGTATTATCGAAATTGATGAGGAACTCCTCAAGCCACTGAATCGCTTCTATATCGAGACCGTTGGTCGGCTCATCCAAAAGCAGTACATCCGGGTCGCCGAACAGGCTTTGGGCCAACAGGACCTTCACTTTCTGATTGTTTTCGAGTTCCGACATATTCTTATCGACCAAGTCAGATTTTATACCCAGTCCGTGGAGCAGGCTTTCAGCGTCGGCTTCGGCTGTCCATCCGCCCATTTCACCATATTCACCTTCAAGCTCGGCTGCACGTATGCCATCTTCATCAGAAAAGTCCGGTTTCATGTAAATTTCGTTCTTCTCATTCATTATTTCCCAAAGTTTCGAGTGTCCCATCATGACGACGTCCAATACACGCTGATCTTCGTAACCGAAATGGTCCTGTTTCAATACAGCGAGACGCTCGTCTTTCCCTAGGCTCACATGACCAGTCTGAGCTTCTATTTCTCCTGAGAGGATATCCAGAAATGTTGATTTGCCGGCGCCATTCGCCCCAATGAGACCATAACAATTTCCTGGCGTGAATTTTATATTTACGTCTTCGAATAGTTTGCGGTCACCAAACCTAAGACTTACGTCTGTTACCTGTAGCATAGGCATTCTCCTTTAGTATATTCTTAAGCGATGATACCACATTTATGGTACCATTGAAATATAATTCTAGGAGGATGAGTACCGATGGAGAACGATATACGCCGGTTTCAAAGCATTATCGATACCAGTCACGATATCGTCTTTTTTACTGGTGCTGGAGTTTCAGTTGAAAGTGGCATACCGGATTTCAGGAGTATGGGTGGATTGTTCGATGAAATCAGACAGTCGGGAAATTCACCTGAATATCTTTTAAGCCGCGACCATCTCGATGAAGAACCTGAGCGCTTTGTGCAGTTCTACAGGAAACGCCTGCTGACCAGCGACAAGCACCCAAACATTGTCCATCACTTCATTGCGGAAATGGAGACTGCAGGGCGTTCGCTTGGGACCGTGACCCAGAATATTGATGGCCTCCATACCGAGGCCGGCAGCAATAATGTAGATGAATTGCATGGTTCGCTCAATCGTTTCTACTGCATCTCATGCAATCAGGATTATACTAAGGGTGCCTTATTACAAAATGATGTAATGACGTGTGAATGCGGCGGGATATTGCGGCCTGACATAGTATTATATGGAGAGATGCTCGACGAGCGTGTCCTGCAGTCCGCCCAAAACAAGATATCAAAAGCGGATACACTGATTGTATTGGGGTCGTCACTGGTTGTGAACCCCGCAGCTTATCTGCTCCATTACTTCAAAGGTCACCATCTTGTCATCATCAACAGAGAAGAAACGCCTTTTGATTTTATGGCCGACCTGGTCATCAATCAAGATATGACCACGATAATAAAAAATATAGAACACTAATGAAGGAGATCATTCATGAATCAGATATCAGGTACAGTACAATTTTTAAAAATCATAAAAAGGGAAGGTTCCACATATCACCTTAAAGGGGAAGACGCAGTCTATATCAGAATGAATGCATCTGCCTCGGAACAGGATTATGAGATAGGGGAAGAAATCAGCGCATTCATTTATCCAAATAGAAGTGGGGAACTGTTTGCTGCTCCTATAGTGCCAACTGCAACTGTTGATAAATACGGTTACGCAGAAGTGGTTGAGGTGACACGGGAGGGAGCGTTCGTCGATGTCGGGGCCCCGCGTGAAATCCTTGTGCCTTGGGTTGACCTCCCTAAAGTGAAGTCAGTCTGGCCTAAAGAAGGGGACCAGCTTTATTTGAAGTTGAGGGCTGAGAGCGACAACCAATTGTTCGGGCGCCTGGTCACTGAACAGGAAGCCGCCGAGCGCTTCACACCACTTGATCAATCGGCATTCGCAGACTACAGGAATAAATGGATGGAAGGACGTCCTTACCGTCTGCTTAGGATAGGCTCGTTCCTTTTGACGAATGAAGGACATAAAGTCTTTATCCATGAGAGTGAGCGCGAAGAAGAACCACGCCTAGGTGAGTTGAAGAAGTTTAGGGTGATCGGCATCAACGATAAAGGGGAACTGAACGGTTCTTTCATCCAACAGGCATATAAGAAGATGGATGCAGACAGCGAAAAGATACTGGATTACATCGAGCGCAATGGCGGACGTATGCCGCTTAATGATAAAAGTGCGCCTGAAGATATAAAAGAAGCTTTGAATATGTCAAAAGGCGCTTTCAAAAGAGCACTTGGCCGTTTGATGAAGGAAGGTAAAATCGTCCAGACTGAAAAAGAGACTGAAATGAAGGAAACCCGGTAATCATATGATTACCGGGTTTTTTCTGCTCATTTTCTATCCTTCTATCTGGTCGGTCAACTGCTCCAACTCATCAACCAGTTCTCCTATATAATCAATGGTATCACGGAGAGGCTGCTCAGTCGTGATATCGACTCCTGCCATCTTGGCTAACTCGACAGGGGTCTTCGTACCACCCGCCTTCAGAACCTTCAACCAATCATCCACGGCCGGCTGTCCTTCATTGAGTACACGCTTGCTCATGGCAGTCGCAATCGTCAGGCCAGCTGAATAGGTATACGGATATAATCCCATATAGTAGTGGGGTTGCCTCATCCATGTCAGTTCGGCACCTTCAGTGATGCTTACATCATCCCCCCAGAATTCTTCAATGACATTGCGCTTCAGCATGTTGAGGTCACCTGCGGAAATATTCTCCTTGGCATCAACTTTTTTGTAGACTTCACGTTGATAGGCAGCCTCAAGCAGATGCGTCACGCAGTTATGGTAATATGTCCTGGATATTATTGAACTGATGACCCAGCGTTTGAATTTGGGATCTTCGGAGTTCTCTAGAAGATGATTCGCCATCAGCATTTCATTCATTGTGCTGGGTGCTTCCACAAAATACATCGAACTGCGCGCGTCGAAGATATTCTGCTCACGATTGGCATTATGGAAGTGTCCAGCGTGCCCCAGTTCATGGGCGAGTACAAACACCTCAGTCATGAGGGAAGTCCAGGATATCAAGATGAATGGGTGCGAACCATACGGGCTGGCGCAGAAGGCACCTGTAGACTTACCTTTATTCTTGACAAAATCTATCCAGCGCTCATCATAGGCACGGTTCACCATATTGAGGTAATCATCACCCATGACTTTGAGAGCATCATTGATATACTGTCTGGAATCTTCGACACTTATTTCAGGTTCCGACGCCGGATCGAGTGAAACCTTCAAATCCTCATATTTCATTTCATCAAGTCCATGAACCCGTTTCAACAGTTTTGCATAGCGTCGCATATGAGGGGCAAGGTCACTCATTATCATATCAATTTGACGATGGTAGAGTGATTGATCCACATCCTGCTCATGCAGCAGGTAATCTATAACAGAATCGAACCCTCTAAGATCGGATGTCGTTTTTTCCTGCTTCAGCTGCAAATCATAAGTACCGGCAGCAGTATGCTGATACTCTGAGAGTGTATCGCTGAATGCTCTGAATGCATTGCGTCTCACCTCAACATCTTCGTGCCCTTCCAATTCCCCCTCAAAAGACAGGTAGGAGAGGGGATATTCCTTTCCATTGGCGCTGAAAGTCCCGAAATCGATATCCAACAATTTAGTTTTAAGGTATAAGCTGTAGGGGCCGTTGAAAACTGGTGAATAGCTTGCGAGCGCTTTTTCAACTTTCGGATCCAATTGGTATGGTTTATTTTTAAGCAGTTCATCTATGAAGTGGAGGAATTGCGGCGCTTCTGATTTCACTTCTTCAAGAAACGCTTCCTCTTTTTGAATCAGTTCACTTGTGAGGAAACTAGATTCGCTGTTGAAATATGTACTGATATTACTCGCCATACCATCCAATTTCTGAGCATTCTCGTCACCTTGGTCCGAAGAGAGCTTCAAATTGGCATAATTGCCGATTGGAACGAGTGATTCGAGGATGGACTTGTATTCTTGGATGGCTTCTATTGCAGTAGTAGGGCTGTGCAGGTTTCCGGAGTACTCCTCATTAAAACCTTTGATCTTGGGACGGACCTCCTCGATTGCTTGTTCGAAAGCACCATCATCAGCAAATAAATCGCTCAAATCCCAAGTATATTGAACTTCAACATCTTTTCTTGATTTCATTTCTTCCATAGTTAAAAATCGCTCCTTTAATTCCGGAATCCGAAGTATTAATGATAGTATACAGTAATATTCTAAAAATTCAAATCATATACTTTGCAAATATTTCAAAGTAATATGGGTAATATAATTATAGCGATATTGAAGGTGGGGTGAAATTATGATAGAAAACTTCAATTTTTATTTGATTACGGTTCTTGCCGTCATTATTTTAACAATCTTGGTCGGGTGGTTATTGCATAACTATATCCTTATTCCTGTATTCTCTTTTATATTGATGACGTTGGCGGCATTCGTAATTCCTAACTTTATAGAAGGCACTGACTGGAAGCCTTTGTTTGGCTACGCAGTATTCTTAGGTGTCCTGTCATTAATCGTAAGCATACTCGTGTGGATGTATGTCAAGGGACGTAAACGGAAGAAGGAATTATCCACCTCAGATGGTGGTGGAAAACCGGTGGATACCAGTACTAAAGACGTATAGTTTCAATGGATTGGTAAGATGCAGAAACTTCTTTGGAGAGGATAATCCAGAGAAGTTTTTTTATGTTCATATGGGAATGCGTTCGTCTACATGTACGTTTTGTATATACATGTAGATGAACGTAAGATTGCTGAAATTGTATATTTGATATTGGAATCATGTAACGAATACGAACAAGTTGATTCATTCAAGCCCAACGTACACTAGAAGCCGAGGCCTGCTTGAATCTACCTGAGTCAAATTGATTTATAGATAGTTGCTATAGATATTGCTATAAGATAAAAAAAGAGTAGTATCATCCTCTCGCATATGTAACTTCCTATAATATATATTATGTAAACTTTAATATGTAATTGGTAAATCATTTGTAAAATAATACTTTTAGCACCAAAATAAAGCCTGATCCGTATATCGATCAGGCTTTATTCTTTATCCGCTATATTGATATTGGTACAATCTTCCTTGATTTATCATCCTATGATTCACTTTGTTTTGATTCGTTTACAACTTTATATACAGTCGCTCTAGATACACCAACCATTTCTGCAATCTGTTTACCTGTATACTTCCTTGTATCATATAATGATTGTATCATTGCTTTTTTATCGTCTGTAATACCAGGTCTGCCGCCATTTCTGCCTCTCGCCCGGGCTGACTCAAGCCCTTTTTTGGTGCGTTCGCTCAGCAAGCTTGCTTCAAGTTCTGCGAATGCCGACATCATCGTAAAGAACATCTTTCCCATCGGATCTTTTGTAGTCACATTCATATTGATGATTTCAAGGTCTATGCCGCGTTTTTCCAAGGTCGTCGCCAATTCTATAAGTTGTTTTGTAGTACGGCCCAATCGATCCAACTTGGTGATCACCATAGTATCACCTTCCCTCATATACTCTAAACACTGATCCAGAGCCGTTCTTTGAGCTTTCTTACCGCTTACCTTTTCCGAGAATACTTTGATGCATCCTGCTTCTTCAAGCATATCGAGCTGACTTTCCAGATTTTGTCCCTTAGTACTTACTCTTGCATATCCTATTTTACTCATTTTTCCATCTCTTCCTTTTAATGTATTTTTAACGGTATATATATAGTATAAGTACACTGAGATAAAAATACAAGTTAAAACACAACAAAAACACCTATTTTATTAACATTTGTTGTTTTTATGTTAATGTATGTAAAACCCTCGTTAAATAGACACATTAATATTTGCAAAATTCATTCATTTAAAGTTTAATAGATGCATATTGAGAGTATATTAGTAAGGACTTTTTATTAATATACTTATGGAGCTGATAAAATGGTCTATACCATTGTCACATGCTTTATCTTCATGGCTTTCGTCGCTTTTTATTCCTATATGAAAACACGCAATACTGTAAGCGACAGTGCTGGGTATTTTCTGGCTGGACGCGGTTTGACAGGCGGATTCATTGCTGGTTCCCTTGTGCTCACCAACCTTTCTGCAGAGCAGCTTATCGGGCTTAATGGATAGGCCTACAGTTCAAATATGTCCAATATGGCATGGGAAGTGACGGCCGGCTTTGCCGTCATCATCCTTGCACTGATTCTTCTTCCAAGATACATAGGCGGTTCGTTCACCACTTTACCTGAATTTATAAATAGCCGTTTCGAGAAAGGCACAAGGATGATGGTGACTTTACTTTTCATGCTCGGCTATACATTCGTCACAATCCCGTCTGTTCTCTATTCCGGATCCATTGCGGTGCTGCAACTCTTCGATGTGCCCGCCCTCCTTGGTCTCTCCCTTGAGCAGTCGATGTGGATTGTCATTTGGATGGTAGGTATAATCGGTTCCATATATGCTATATTCGGCGGATTGAAGGCAGTTGCGATATCGGACACCCTGAATGGCATTGGCTTACTTATCATCGGTCTGCTTGTACCTGCCATCGGTTTCTACTCTTTGGGGGATGGAAACGTATTGAGTGGCATGAAGGTGATTGCCACTAACAATCCAGAAAAATTAAACGCCATCGGCTCGAAGGAAGACTCTGTTCCTTTTGGTACGATATTCACCGGTATGATTTTCGCCAACTTATTTTATTGGGGTACCAATCAGTATGTCATCCAGCGGACACTTGGGGCGAAGAACCTGGCTGAAGGACAAAAAGGAACTTTGTTTGCCGGTTTCCTCAAAATACTTGTCCCCTTCATGATGATGATACCAGGGATCATCGTCTATCATCTGTATGGAGATGGTCTTAAGACCATGGATCTCGCCTATCCTACCTTAATTGCCGAGTTACTGCCCCTGTATTAAGTGGTTTCTTTCTAGCTGTCCTGCTCGGTGCTGTTTTCTCAAGCTTCAACTCGCTGTTGAACAGTGCAGCGACGATGTTCGTCTACGATCTTTACAAGGTCAAAGTGAACAGAAATGCTTCAGACTCTGAGATGATAAAGGTCAGTAAATGGTTTGGCACCCTACTTGCCCTTGTTTCCTTCTTCATCGCTCCACTCCTGCTCCGGGCGCCAGAAGGATTATGTAATATCATCCGTGAATTTACCGGATTTTTCAATATACCCGTAATTGCCATCATCCTCACTGGAATACTTTCCAGAAAAGTACCTCCTATCGGGGCCAAGATTGCGATTATCGTCCACGTTGTGCTCTATTATATGCTGATATGGGGTCTGCCGATGTTTTTCGGAATCAGTTTCGACATCAGCTTCATCCATATACAGGGGATACTTTTCGTGTTGGCTGTAGCAATCATGATGCTCTTTATGTTGATAAGCCCACTTGATGAACCTCATCACTTCAAGTCTGACCCGAAAGTGGATATGACACCATGGAAATTAGCCCTCCCGGTAACCTTCCTGCTCGTTGGAGCCATTGTATTCTGTTATATCCTCTTTTCCCCGGTCGGCCTTGCCTATGCCGACAACATCGTTTCACCATGGTTCTTGCCATCTACAGGAAATGGAATGACAAGTACGGGGATATGCTGAAAAAAATGCAGACTGAAAAGAAGGGGCTGGGACATAAGTCCCGATCCAAGCAGAATCCCCCGGGTTAAAATGAAAATTTTAACCCGGGGGATTCCTATGTATATAAATGAAAGACAAAACAAAAGGCACCCTTTATAATGTAAGTAACCACACAAACAGAAAAAGAGGTGCCTTATGTATAAAGATTATACCATGAACCAGCTGACACTGCCACTCGATTTGGCAGTCATCATACCCGAAGATGACATCGCCCTTGCCGTCAATGCATTGGTGGAAAGCATCCCAGAGACTGAATTTGCGCCCTTTGACCATGCCTTCGGTGCGACGTCGTACCATCCAAGAATGATGATGAAGATCATCCTCTGCAGCTACACACAATCGGTGACGTCCGGGCGCAAAATTGAAGCGCTGTTGACAGACAGCGTCCGGATGATGTGGCTGGCTCAAAACCAGACGCCCTCCTACCGGACCATCAACCGGTTCCGGGTGCATCCCCACATGGATGCGCTGATCCAGGAAGCGTTCATCCAGTTCAGGATGCAGCTGGAAGCCCAGGCGCTGATTGATACGGATGCGATTTTCATCGATGGTACGAAGCTCGAGGCCAATGCCAACAAATATACATTCGTCTTCCGGAGAAGTGTCGAGAAACACCAGGAGAAACTCCGCGCCCAATCGAAGCTGATGTATGAAACGCTGTATGAAGAGCAGATCGTGACGGCCCTCCTTGAAGAATCGGAAGCCATCGTGACGGCCGATCACCTGCACACGATGCACCAGGCGCTAGAGACGGTGGAAACGGATTTGACGGAGACCATCGAGGCGACGGAAACCGTGGAAAAAAGAAAAGCCCGCCGGTCTGAACGGTCCGTCATCCGAAAGACTAAAAAGAAATGTGCAGACCTGCGGGACCGGGAATTGAAATATACCCAACAATTGGAGATCCTCGGTGCCCGCAACAGCTACTCGAAGACCGACCCCGATGCGACATTCATGCGCATGAAGGAGGACCATATGCAGAATGGTCAGCTGAAAGCCGGCTACAACCTGCAGATTGCGACCAACAATCAATTCGTTTTAGGCTTTGACCTCTATCCCAACCCGACAGATACCCGGACCCTGCCGCCATTTCTCCATACGATGCTGGAACATTTCCAGCATCTGCCTGAAAAGATTGTGGCCGATGCCGGCTATGGCAGTGAATCCAATTATGAGATAATCATGGACGACTACGGCCGCACCGCGCTCATCCCCTATAATACATACCATAAGGAACAGAAGCAGAGGCACCAACCCGATGAAATGCATCCGGACAACTGGGTGTATGATGATGAGAATGATATGTACATCTGCCCGGACGGACGGCCCCTCCAGTTTGAACGCTATGCCGATCGGACCGACAAATATGGCTACACCCGGGCGTTTAAAATGTATGCATCAGCAGACTGTACCGGATGTCCCCTCCATGACATATGCATCAAAAGCGACAAGCAGACCACCAAGCGCATCCAAAAGAATATGAACCTGGACTACTTCAGAGCCCAGGTGAAAAAGCAGCTTTCAGTTGAAGGGCACCGCAACATCTATCAGCAGCGCAAGGTGGATGTTGAGACGGTTTTCGGCAATTTGAAGGCCAATTTGGCGTTCAGGCGATTTTCACTCCGCGGGAGACGCAAAGTGAAAATCGAAATCGGCCTCGCATTATTGGCCGGGAACCTCGGGAAGTTCAACCGAATGATGCGCACTGCTTTGGAAGCAGACACAAAAAATGGCGATCCATCCGCTTTATCGGGATGGATCGCCATTTTTCTTAGTGTTCAGGGGCCTTTATGTCCCAGCCCCTTCTTTTCTATATTCTATTCAATTTCTGTGCCATCTTGTATACAGGCTTGTTGAATACTTTCTCGAAGGTTCCTGGAAGCTCTTCTATGAAGGTATTGTAGCCTTTTTTGAACTTGAAGACTCCATAGTCTTTGGACTGTTCTGTAAAATCACCAGTCAATCCAAAGAAATTGAAACGTTTCACTCCGAGTTTCTTTGCTTTTTTGATCATCTGCCATGTCGTGAAGTTCGTACCCATGAACATGGAATGTTCCGGATAACTGCCACTGAACAGATAAACCATTTCATGGTTGTTGTAATAATACATGGCTGCAGAAAGCTCTATGACTGTGCCATACTCTTGCTGCACGCCCTGGATTTTTTTTATCCGTTTCTCTTTGTTTCCGAGGAGGTCTTTCACTTCATTCATTCTCCCCTTCATCCTTTTTGTACCATTGCCGGAATCGATCTTCTCCTGCATCTCTTCATATTCTGCAGAAAGTTCGCCGAGTTCACCATGCAATTGTTCCAAATAATCTTCCAGATTGATATAGCTCAAAGTGAGATAAGTACGCTCCTTTAGAGCATGGAGCAGATTTTTTATCTTTTCCCCACTTACCGGGTCGAAACCGATGCGTTCCTCGGTATCTTTATATATCTGGATGAATTTATCATATTCATCCTCCTCCAAATAACGCAATTCCAGCCCCATCTGCTCACTTGCACGCGTATTATAGCGTGTTTTTGAATCCATATCTTTAATGAGCTGCTCTTCATCCTTATTCAAATCAAGTACAGCCTGATGTCTGAGCAGTTCGTCTGTAACCAGCTGTTTGGTGAAGCCATTATGTGAATACCCCTGGTTGATGTAGATGTCTATGATTTCATGATTATTTTCAGGGCTTTCCACGATTTCTCCATCGTTGCCTCTCATCTGGTAGATCATATAAGGCGAATGGATGAGTTTTACAGCATGATGCTTTTTGACGTGATCATCGATTTCCTTCAGGAAGAACTGCAGCCTCTCATTCGAGAACGGCTGGATCAACGGACCTGTATGTGAAGTGAATAGCCGATAGCGTTTCAGGACCGATGTGGCGCTGAGCATGGAAACCCCGACTAGCCCATCATCTTCATAGAGGCCAAGCAGGTGCGTCTCCTGTGTCTTTGAAATGTAATCATAATAAAGCGGGTCATGGAGATAGTGGCAATGCCCGTCATACTCTGCCATGAACGCTTTAAACGTTTCCTCTTGGATTTGTGATATCTGCACTGTTCAACCCTCCTTCACTATTCAGTTGCTTTTTGAGGCTGTCTTCTGTTCGATTTTACGTTTTACCTTATAGAGATTATAAGGCACTTTACTGATGACCTTGACGAAATCACCGACCAGTTCCTCTATTTCAGCGTTGAAGCCACGTTTGAAACGGTAGACGCCATAATCTTCCCCATCTTCAGAGAAGTCACCACTCACCCCGTAGAAGTTATATCTGTCGATTCCATTCTCCAGACAATACTTCATCATTTCAAAATGCATCATGTAAGGTCCGACGAAATGAGCGAACTCGCTTGAACTTGCACCTGAGTTATAGACCATCTCATAAGGGGTTTCAAAGTAGATGCCGGCACCAAGATTCAGGACATTGCCTTCTTTTTCACGCATCTCCATAGCACTGTCGCGATCTTCAGTCATCTTGTTGATCTGTTTATCGTGTTCAGCAATCTTATTCAAAGTCTTATCATTCTTGTTGTCTTTATCCATGAGCTGGTCCCGCTTCCGCTCATTGTCTTCAATCTGCTCTGAGAGGTTCTCCACATATTCATCCAACTCTATATACGCAAGAGGGATAAGGACCTTATCTCCATAGGCTTTCTTGAAATTGGAGAAGTATTCTTTCGGATTCGGATGGGTGAAGAACCCCTGCCTCTCACTTGTATCCAAGTAAAGATCCATGAATATATCAATCTCATCGACATCGAGAAACCGCACCTTCACTCCGAATTTCTGTGCTTTCTTTATATTCCTCTTCCTCTGTGAATCGAAGGACTTGAAAAGGCTCTTTTCATCATGGCCCGATAAATCGAGGACACTCATCCACCGCGCCTGGGAGGTTTTTGAATAGCCACGGGTGAACCCTTGATGCACATACCCTTCGTCCTCCATCAATCTGATCAATGCATCCTGGGCCGGGTATTCCTCTTTAGGCACTACATCCTTATCATACTTTCTATAGATCCAATTCGGATCAAGCTTTACATACAGCCCGTTATTCTTCTTGAGATAGGCAGTCAATTCCTGCAGATAGAACTTTACAAGGTCATGGTCATGGTAATCCAGCACGGGCCCCCGGTTGGAATAGTAGAAATACTTGCCGAGGACCGTCTTCTTCAACGTAAAGAGACATGCTGCTATCACCGTTCCACTTGCATCCTTAACGCCAAGTAGGCGTACCTTCTGTTGATCCATTTCCCTATTCTTTTTATTTTCTATCATCTGGAAAAAGGCCGATTCTTCTCCTTTTTCTATATAATCCTTATATTCCTTTTCAGTCAGTTCAACGAATTTCATCCGTTTGTTACCTCCCTATTCTCTCTCTTAGTTTTACGAGTGACTGATACACCCTATACGCTGGCTTATTGATCGGCTTGATGAAATCACCGATATATTCATAGACTGTGGCGTTGAATCCTTTTTTGAACTGGATGACGCCGTAGTCTTCCGCTTCTTCTGAAAAGTCTCCACTGATGCCGTAGAAATTATACAGTCCAATATCATGGTCCAAGGCATAGTTGATCATATGCCATTGGATCAGATAACTGCCCGCAAAATGCCTGAAATCATTATCGCTGCCTCCTGCAAGATAAACGACTTCATGCGGAGTGATGAAATAGTAGGCACTCGCTATGGGAAGCTCATTGCCGTGGGTTTCGCGCAATGTACGGCCTTCCTGCAACTTATCTTCTATATTTTCGAGCTGCGCCGTCAGATTCGTTATTTTCTTTTCCGCTTTGCTGTTGGCCGGATCTTTTTCAAGGTCACGGTTCGCTTTACTGATGTTTTTCACCAATGCGTCTCGGTCCTTTGTAATCGATGCGACATATTCATCCAAATTGACATAAACAAGCGGAATCAGGACATTGTCCCCGAAGTGCTGCTTACGGCTGATATAGTAGGAATCATCGCGATCTGTGAAGGATTTCATTTCAGATGTATCTCTCATGAATTTCCTGAAGACATCTATCTCATCAAGCCCAAGATAACGGACATGAAGACCATGCTTCTGTGCTTTTTTTATATTCCGCTTCCGGAGGCTATCCATATCATTCAACACAGCTTTGCCGTCCTTGCCTCTAAGGTCAAGTACCGAATGCCATCTGATCTGAACGACCGGATCGAACCCGACGGAGAATCCTTCATGTGTAAAATCCAGCGCTTTGAAGTAATCGAAGATATAGCGGTTTCCACTATCTTCGAGGATATCACCTTCGTGGTTGCGTTTTTTGATTACTTCATAGGGATCTACCCTTACATGCATCACTTTCTTTGGCTTCAAGAAGTCATTCAGTCCTTCGAAAAATGTATCGAACACCTTTTTATCTGAATAGTCCATGACGGGCCCACGATTGGTATAGGCATATTTGAACACCTTCATTACAGGGGTCAGGGTGATCAGGCAAGCTGCTTTTACCGCTTCCCCGTCCTTCACTCCTATCAGGTAGGTTTCAACGCCCTGCTCAATTTTCAGGCGATAATTATCCACCGTCTGTGTAAAATGACTGAAGTGTGTCCGTGTGAACTGTTCGAACTCCTCAGTGGTCAACTCTGTAAATTGCATAATGGCACTCCTGTCAACTAATTTTGTTACTCCGAATATATTATCAGATTCCAAACTTAATGCGAATTGAAACCTCATAAATATATATAGTCCCATCCATTATATCATCTGCGAACGGTACTGGCAGTATTTCTGCGAAGTTCATGTCTACACGACTACAATGCACTGTCATTTCCATCAGAATGCCATTCACCTTTTATGGCCAGCTATCAATCCTTCCCTAAGTTTAAGCGTCGAAGCTTCCGTACAGCTCAGGGCCCTCATCACGCTGAGTTGTCCAAACCGGACCTTTAATGCATCAATGGTCCTAAGAAGATCCTCCCTCTTCAATTCCCCCGGGTCTTCGAACAGGGATAGCTGCCTCACGTCATCCGGTATCAGATTTGTCAAAGAAATACTTAAAGTACGGTACATCGCATAGGCGTCTGCCATTTTGATGATGTGGTCCCATACACCCTCCATGATGATATTTCCGTCACTCGTCCCCCCGTCTAACGTGAATTGCTTTCGGTACACCTTGCCATCTGCTGTCCCTACAGAAAAATGGATGGTGCGTGCCAACCGTTTTGATAGGCGCAAACGATGCGTCACTTCATCAATATGCTCAAGCATTACTACATAGACTTCATCAAGGTGATAATCACGCATAAGGATTTGGCTTTTGGCAATGGACGGCGCATGCACACTATGCTTTTCACTGATAGTGCTGAAATCGATGCCATTGGCATGGAGATGCCAATCGACACCGATGATGCCAAAGTCCCGCTTCAAATATTCGGGCGGGTAGCGCGCCAGGTCACCCACTGAAAATATCCCACGTTCATTCAAACGGGCTTCACTATTCTTATTGATTCCCCACAGTGTTCTAAGCGGTTTGATATGCCACATTTTTTCAGGTACGTCCTCATAACGCCACTCTGCTATACCAAAAGGTGCACGCTTCGCTTCAATATCCAGAGATAACTTACTGAGCAGTGGATTCTCCCCGATGCCGATGGCACAATCAATACGCGTCTCCTGATAGATCTCTTTCCTGAGGCGTAGTGCCAGTCCCCAAGGACTTTCTTCAAACAACCGGAAACTCTTTGTAACATCCATGAAGTACTCATCCACGGAATATTGATGAAAATCTTCCGGAGCGACGTATTTCAAAGCAATTTCCGTTATTCTGGAAGAATAATCGAGATATGTCTTCATTGAGGGATTAATGATATAAATATCTTTACGGTTCGGAATTTCAAACAACCGACTGCCAGTCTTTATCCCCATTCTTTTGAGGGCTGGTGTTGCAGCCAATACAACTGCCCCCGGGTTTTTAGTGTCTGCCACTACCGCAAGACGTGTCGTGAGTGGATCTAAACCTTTCAAGATGCAAGAAACACTAGCAAAGAAGCTTTTTTGGTCTACACAGAAAATGTGCCGTTTTGGGCAGATATGATAGTTATACATGTAACACCCTCCAAACAGAACATATGTTCGTATACCCATAAATTTATCATATCATAAAATAGGAAGTTCCAAACATGATTATTTATGGATTTGGGTATGATATATTGTAAAGATCAGTAAGGAGGAAAATGATTTGAAGGACATCATCGCATTACTTAAGAAAGGCAGTGCAGCATCGCTGACTGCATCTATCGTCAATTTCTTCATCGCAGCCATAAAAGGCGGTGCTTTCATACTGACGGGAAATGTTGCCATGTTTGCTGAGATGATGCATTCCATTGGCGATGCACTTAACCAGTTCTTTGTTTATGTAGGTTCCGGATTGTCGAAGAAAGCGCCGACCAAACGCTTCCCCTTCGGGTTTGGACGTCTCGTGAATCTTGTTTTACTATTTGCTGTCATCATTGTCGGTATATTGGCATATGAGACGGTGCGCGAGGGGCTAAAGCACATTTTAGAACCGCTTCCGGTGGAAACCGATACAACAATGCTGCTCATCAACATCGGCGTTCTCGCTTTGGCGGCTGTGCTTGAGACATTTGTTCTATTTAAAGCAGGTAAAGAATTGCTCAAGCAGGCAGATCAGCCTTTTGATGGCTTAAAACCGCTTACGACAAGCTTTATCCATATGGACCGTGCAAAACCGGCGACCAAATTGGTGTTCCTGGAAGATACGGTTGCAACCGGTGGTGCACTGCTCGCCATCCTTGCCATACTCATTGCACGCTTTACAGGCTTTTCCCAAGCAGAAGGCATCGCCTCGATCATGATCGGTATCGCCATGTTCTACATCGTCTACAAAATTTTCATGGAGAATGCCGCGGGGGCACTTGGTGAGCACGACCCGCGCATGGAACAGCGTGTTTCGGAGATTGTGTTGAGACATGATGAAATCAGAGACATACGTAAGCTCTTCGTCATGAAGGAAGGGGACCTCCTCCACGTTGAAATTGTGGCGGAACTGGATCCCGACCTCTCTGTTGAAGAAGCAAATGCCATCCGGGATGACATAGAGGAGATGATCCTGAAACAAAGGCATGTCGTTGATGTAAATACAGAATTTGAGGTCGATGATGGGCACCGGGCATGGCCGCAGACCCAGAATGAATTGGATAAAAAGCCTAAAAAATAATTATGCTCCAAATAAAAAAGGATGGCCTGCAATACCGCGGCCATCCTTTTTTTGTCTTGTCTATTCGGTTGTAGCCTCCTCTTCAGCCGGATCTTCGGCATTATTTTCCAAAAACTCATGCATATATTGGCTGTTTGCTTCAAAATCGAGATCGATCACATTGCCGGCGTGTGATGTGTCCATAAATTGATAGGTGCCTTCTACAGGTACCGTAAGCGTGTCTATCTCCTTATCACTCCTTAGGAGGAAGGATGCCATCATCCGATACATCTCCCCATCGGTCATGCTTGTGTTGACGTGGCCCATGCCCGTCCCTGCAATTTTAGGGAGCTTCAACACGCCACCGATCGTCAGCACTTCATCTTTCAGGGCGGTGATGACTTGCTGTTGACGCCTTACCCGGCCAAAGTCCCCTTCTTTATCCTGGCGGAATCTTGCATATTCAAGTAGCTCCTGCCCATTAAGACGCTGTTCACCCTTTTTCAGTTCGACTTCTATCTTTTCGGACATATCCTTTTCGACGTCTACCATCACCCCTTTTTTGTTGACCACATCCACTACGGATTCAAATGCTTTGTAGTCGACGACTGCATACTCTTCAATCTCGATGCCGAAATTTTCTTTGATGGTGCGTCTAAGGAGTTCCACGCCCCCGAGTGAATAGACGGAATTTATCTTGTAGCTTTGAAAACCGGGGATATCCACATAGATGTCCCGCATCATCGATATGAGTTTCATATCCTTATTCATATAATCATATTGGGCAAGCATGATGACGTCCGTGCGCTGTGCCCCGTCAACTTCGCGGTCTGCTCCTAACAGCAGTATGGTCTTCTTGCCATCATTATTGTCATCCCCACCGAATTCATGTGCCTCTTGTTCGACTCCATTGTCCTCGGCTATATCCAACCCGGATTGATAGGAGAAGAAGATATACAAAACGATGAAGATGAGCGCTATAAATATAATTAAAGGGATCAGCGTACGCTTGCGCAACCGTTTTCTTTTCATACCCTCACTAGTGCGTCCAGAACGTCTATAGTCGTTATCCATGATACTTGGCTCCCGTCATTAATGTATTCAATCATTCTATCGCGTTTAAAAAGAGATTAAAAGAGAAAACCGCATTTGACCGGATATAATAAATTGTAGAAAGTAATGAGCATATAGTAGAATATAAATATTAGATAAGGAGGGTTATGATGATCCGGAATTGGTTTTTTATCGCATTGGTGGCCCTGGTGCTGATACCCACTGAAGTGCAGGCGGCCGAGTGGCAGGAAGCAGTCACCGTCTATGGTGCCGCCCTTGAGGACGACCCCCAGCTATTGGAGGATACCGAAGGCATACTCGGTACAAAAAAAGAGGACAAAATCACATTCGTCAACTCGGAGGATGTCGCCAAATACATCGGCAAGGATTATGATGATGCCGTGCTCAAATCAAGCATCCGCATCATTCAGAGGGAAGACGGATATGGGCTTGACATCACCGTAGATGAAACGATGGGTAAGATTACCCAAATTACGGAAGAGACGTATAAAAATGCCCTGCTCACATCGGGTATTACAGATGCGGAAGTCACGATCGGAGCCGCTCAAGATGTCACAGGGGAAAGTGCCCTCTCAGGGATATATAAGGCATTTGAAGCACAGGGACAGGAAATTGATACCGACCGCACCCGTAATTCCCAAGATGAGTTGGAAGCCATATCAGATATCTCAAAAGAAAATGCGCAAAAAGAAGGCTTTTCACAGGAACAGCTGAATAAAGCCATTACAGACATTAAAATTGAAATCATCAATCAGGGTGGGAATCTGACTGAAGCGGATATTCGCCGAATAGTAGAGGAACAGTTGAATGAGAACGGTCTGGATGGCATAGTGACGGGTGATCAAATCAACCGCCTCGTCAATATTATGATACAAATACAGAACACGAATATATTTACAGATGAAGAAGCAGAACGCCTCAAGGACAGCGCCCAGAACCTGATCGATGAAATAAGGTCAAGCGATGCATTCAAACAAGCGGCTGATAAGGCAGAAGAAATTGGTCAGGACATCCAGGATTCTGATGCATGGAGCACCTTTAAACGGGCCGTCTCTGATTTCTTCAGCAGCATCATTTCCTTCTTCAAGACATTGTTCAATTAAAAAACCAGACCTTTAGAAGGTCTGGTTTTTTAATGTTAGGATCTATCCTGATCGCGGTACGCGTAACGATTTTCACCCCACTCGTCCACATCGCTAAGATCCGCTTTGATATTATTCGTCTGGAAAACTGGATTTTTACCATCCCTCAGTTGCGTCTTGTAGTCGGCGGCAACTTGCCAGACCACATTGCTCAAGCCGAATACTGCAACAAGGTTGGTCACGGCCATCAACGCCATAAACAGATCGGCCATCGACCATGCCGTTTCAAGGTCCATTATCGCTCCGATGAAGACCATCAGGACTACAAGGAGTTTAAAGGCAAACAACAATGTTTTGTTTTCCTTGATGTAGTTGAGGTTGCTTTGACCATAGAAGTAGTTGCCGAGTATCGAGCTATATGCAAACAAGAGGATGACAATCGCAATGAAGGTGGCGCCGAAGGCACCCATCTGCTCGCCCATCGCCGCCTGGGTCACTTGAATGCCCTGCTGTGCCTCTTCACCGTAACTCAAGTCCGTATACATCAGTATGAGGATTGCGGTTGCTGTACAAACGATCATCGTATCGAAAAATACACCGAGCGACTGGATGAGGCCCTGTTTGACAGGGTGGCTGACGGCTGCTGACGCTGCTGCGTTCGGTGCCGAGCCCATCCCCGCTTCATTCGAGAATAAACCTCTTTGGAATCCATTCAATATCGCGGCACCGATTGCACCACTGAACACTTCCCGGATGCCGAAGGCGTTCTGGAATATATCTGTAAGCATCGGGATGACCCGGTCATAGTTGATGACGAGTATCACGAATATCACCGCCAGATATATAAGTGCCATAATCGGTACGATATATCCCGTGACATTGGCAATCCACCGTGCCCCTCCAAATATGACGATGGCCGCAAGTGCTGCGATGATGAGGCCGATGATCCAACGGTCTATGTTGAATGCCTCTTCATAGGCATGCGCAATGGTATTGGCCTGCAATCCATTGAAGACAAAGCCGAATGTGACTGTAATCAATACTGCAAAGAAGACGCCGAGCCACTTCTGGTTGAGCCCCTTCTCCATGTAGTATGCCGGTCCACCGCGGAAGCCACCGTCTTTATCTTCGACTTTGTAGACTTGCGCCAAAGTCGATTCGAAGAACGCTGTCGCTGCACCAAAAAATGCAATAACCCACATCCAGAAGACTGCGCCCGGTCCACCGAGCACGATCGCCGTGGCCACACCGGCGATGTTGCCGGTACCTACACGGGACGCTGCACTGATTGCGAATGCCTGGAAAGGCGCGATGCCCTTTCGACCGTCCGGCAATGTCTCCGCCTTCTCGGTAAGTACATTGAACATTTCCTTGAACCATCTGAATTGCACGAACTTTGAACTGATCGAGAAATATAAACCTGCAAGAATCAATAGTCCTATGAGGAAATCTCCCCATAAAAGATCATTACCAACTTCAATGACACTTTTGAACCAACCTGGTACTACTCCTTCATTTTCCATAAAGCACCTCCCAATATAAGTGATGTTATATTATTCGGATGGCTGCTTCAAGTCTAAATTTTTCACTTCATTCAAACATTTTTGAATTTCACCCGCTCCACTTCGCCGAATGTATCTTCATCGACAACGAACGATCCATTGGCGTAGCGGCCGCTGAGTCTGATTGATTTGGCATCCAATCTAAAGGCATCCTTTTCGGACTCAAGGGTGATTTCCACATTATCTTCGACAAGGTTAGCCCCTATAATGCGGTGGGGCTTTGATTTTATTTCCTTCAATAATGCAGTGCCGACTTGGGCTCTGGCGCCATTGTCGAACGCATCGAGACTTGTCCGTTTGACCGCCCCGCGCTGGGATACACTGACTATATGACGCTCAGTTGTAATGAGTCCGGCAAACGCCAGCTTGTCATCCTGCTTCAGTTGAATCGCTTTGACCCCTTGCGCCTTCAAACCGACAGGATTCACTTCAGATATCGGATACTTCAGCGACATGCCTTTTTCAGTCAACAGCAGAATCTCCTCTGTGCCTTTAGTAGCCACCATCACTGATGCCACCCGGTCATCTCCTTTCAGGCTGATACCTGAAATTGGCCGTCTTATGCGGGAAGCTTCATAAAGCTCAAGGCCGGTCCGTTTTATCTGACCATTCTGCGTTACTGATATGATGTCCAGACCGGCATCGAATGCCTCGAAGGTGAAGGCAGCCACTGGAGATTCTTCAGCCGCGATTTTGAAGCGGTTTGACAGGTGTTGTCCATTATCCTTCCACCGGATGTCTGACAGTTCATGCACCGGAATGATCATATAATTGCCGAGATTCGTAAAGACGACAAGGTTTTCCAGTGTATGGGCTTGTCTAGCATACAAGACTTCGTCCGTTTCCTTCATACCAAGCTCTTCTTTCGCACTCGCCTGATAACTTCTCAAGCTCGTACGTTTCACATAGCCCTCACGGGTCAGTGACACCATCACATCTTCTTTGGGGACGAGCACTTCTTTTTCCAGTTCAATCGCTTCGATTTCATCTTCGATGACGGTTTTTCTCATGGAACCATATTGTTTACGGATGTCCCTCAGTTCTTTTTTAATGACTTTCAAGAGCTTTTTTTCATCTGCGATAATTTCACGCAGCTGGTTGATCGTATAATCAAGCTGACTGTGTTCCGTCTCAAGCTGGACGATGTCTGTATTCGTCAGGCGATATAGCTGGAGCATGACAATCGCTTCTGCCTGAGCATCGGTAAAGCCGAAAGATTCAACCAAGTTTTCCTTGGCGTTCCGTTTGTTGTTCGATTCCCTGATGACGCGGATGACATCATCGAGAATGGACAAGGCCCGCATCAGGCCTTCTATGATGTGGATTCTCTTTTCCGCTTCTCCAAGCTCATAATTGGAACGGTTCAGAATGACTTCCTTCTGGTGCGCAATGTAGCTGTTTAGTATCTCTTTTAAGCCAAGCTGTTTCGGCGCACGGTCGCTGATGGCTACCATGTTGAAATTATAGGAGACTTGCAGATCGGTCTTTTTATAGAAATAATTTATGATTCCCTCAACGTTGGCTTCCTTCCTGACTTCAATGACGATCCGCAGTCCTTCCCGGTCCGTCTCATCCCGCACCTCAAGGATACCATCAACTTTGCGGTCCGCGCGCACCTCATCCATTTTCTTGACAAGGGTTGCTTTATTCACCTCGTACGGCAGCTCCTCGATGATGATCTGCATGCGTCCGCTTCTTAACGTCTCAGTCCTGACTTTGCTTCGGACGACGATTCTCCCCCGGCCTGTTTCGTATGCCTTCTTCAGTTCATTTCTGCCTTGGACGATGCCACCTGTCGGAAAATCAGGCCCTTTGACGATATCAATCAGTTCGTCTATCGAAACAGTCGGCTTATCGATGACCTTTAATGTCGCATCTATGACTTCCTCCAGATTATGTGGAGGGATATCGGTCGCATAGCCTGTCGATATGCCGGTTGAGCCATTGACAAGAAGATTTGGGAACTTCGAAGGCAGTACCGTAGGCTCCACTTCTGTATCATCGAAGTTATTGATGAATTGCACTGTATTTTTGTTGATGTCCCGGAGCATTTCATTGGATATTTCAGAAAGCCTCGCTTCCGTATAACGCATCGCTGCAGGCGGGTCTCCATCAACACTCCCCTTGTTGCCGTGGATGTCAATCAGTTCTTCTCGCATCTTCCATTCCTGGGACAGCCGGATCATGGCCTCATAGACACTTGAATCCCCGTGCGGATGGTAATTACCGATAACATTACCGACGGTTTTGGCACTTTTCCTGAATCCTTTCTCGGACGTATTGCCTTCCTTATACATAGCATAGAGTATACGCCGCTGAACCGGCTTCAGACCATCCCGCACATCTGGAATCGCACGGTCTTGTATGACATATTTACTGTAGCGTCCAAAACGGTCTCCGATTATATCTTCAAGCTGGAGCTGCTGAACATGATCAGTCATTCAAATCACCACTTTCACCCAGTTTAGTGCCGTCTTTTTCGAGGATGCTGTCTGCATCTTCCAGCGTGAAGCTGACATTCGATTCAATCCATTTACGCCGCAATTCAACATTATCACCCATAAGTGTCGTGACACGCTTGAGGGAAAGCGCTTCGTCCTCGACGCCGACTTGTATCAGCGTTCTTGTTTCAGGATTCATAGTCGTCTCCCAGAGCTGTTCAGGCATCATTTCACCGAGCCCCTTGTAGCGCTGGAGCTCAATGCCCTTGCCCATGTCTTTTTGTGCTTCCAGCAACTCATCCTCGGTCCACACGTAGCGGACATCTTCTTTCTTCTTCGTCTTTTTCTTCAATTGGAAAAGCGGAGGCATGGCGATATAGATTTTGCCAGCATCAAAAAGCGGCCTCATATAGTTGAAGAAGAATGTCAACAGCAGCACTTGTATATGTGCCCCGTCTGTATCTGCGTCCGTCATGATGATGATTTTATCGTAGTTTGTATCCTCCACTTTGAACTCGGTACCGACACCGGCTCCGATGGTATGGATGATTGTATTTATTTCTTCATTCTTGAATATATCCTCAAACTTCGCCCGTTCCGTATTGATGACCTTGCCGCGGAGCGGGAGGATTGCCTGGAACCTTCGATCTCTGCCCTGTTTGGCGGATCCACCGGCAGAGTCCCCCTCCACCAGATACAACTCATTCTTTTTGGCGTTGCGGCTCTGTGCCGGTGTCAGTTTACCTGACAGCAAGGTGTCCCGCTTACGTTTCTTACCGTTACGTGCCTCTTCACGGGCTTTTCTCGCAGTTTCACGTACATTGCGTGCCTTCACGGCTTTTTTGACAAGCTGTGTGCTGAGCGTACCGTTTTCTTCAAAATAATAAGGCAGGTGTTCGCTTATCAATGACTCCATCACATTTCTCGCTTCACTTGTCCCGAGCTTACTTTTTGTCTGGCCCTCGAATTGGAGCAGGTGCTCAGGGATTTTGATGGAGATGATGGCAGTGAGCCCCTCTCTGATATCGTTTCCTTCGAGATTTTTATCTTTATCCTTCAACTCATTGATTTTTCGGGCATATTCATTGAATGCCCGCGTAAAACCGGTTTTGAAGCCAATCTCATGTGTACCTCCGTCCTTCGTGCGGACATTGTTGACGAATGAGATGAGCGTTTCTGCGTACTGGTCATTATACTGGAAGCTCACCTCAGCCAAAATGCCATCGTACTCTCCTGAAAATACGACAACATCACCTATGGAATCCTTGCCTTCATTAAGGAATTCAATGAACGCTTTCAAGCCGTCTTCATATTTGAAGACTTCTTCAATCGGTTCATCGGGCCGCTTGTCTGCAATTGTAATTTCAAGGCCTTTTTCAAGGAAGGCCGACTCACGCATCCGCTCCATGATTGTTTCGAAGTGGAACGTGGTCCCACTCTGGAATATTTGACGGTCGGGTTTGAAAGTGACTTCAGTTCCGTTTTCCTTAGTGTTGCCTGTCACTTCCAGCGCACGATCGACTTTTCCGCCCTCTTTGAATGACATTTCGTGTACTTTGCCATCGCGGAATATCCTGATCTTCACCCACTCACTCAGCGCATTCACTACAGATGCTCCGACGCCGTGGAGGCCGCCTGAAGTTTTGTAGCCGCCGGATCCGAATTTCCCACCGGCATGGAGCACCGTGAAGATAACTTCCGGTGTGGGCTTGCCAGAAGCATGCATGCCTGTTGGCATACCCCTTCCATTATCACGTACTGTAATGCTCTCATCAGGATTTATTTTAATATTTATTGCGTCGCCATAGCCATTGATGATTTCATCTACTGCATTGTCGACCACTTCATAGACCAGGTGATGCAGGCCCCTGTAGTCGGTTGAGCCGACATACATGCCGGGGCGTTTTCTTACAGCATCCAGCCCTTCAAGTATTTGAATCGACTCATCTGTATAAGTATTTCGTTTCGTCAAATCAGATTTCCTCCCACAAACATACGTTCGTTATTTTTATCTCATGTTCTATTTTTATACAAAACTTAAATGATTGCAACCCTAATTGGTCCAGGACAACCATTGTCACACTATATTAGTTTACATAATAAAGTTATAGTAAACTATATTTTATTATACCCAATTAAATTTATATGGTAAACTGTTAGTACCTGATAACAAAAGGGGATTTTAGATGGAAATCAATATGATACTCCTGATCTTCAGCTATCTCATAGGAGCAATTCCTTTTAGTCTTTTAATCGGCAAATGGTTTTATAAAATCAACCTAATGGAGCATGGCAGTGGAAATATTGGAACTACAAACACTTTTAGGATCTTAGGGAAGAAGGCAGGCATCGTCGTCCTTTTATTGGATATGTTCAAAGGAGCACTCCCTGTTTTGATTGCCATACTGGTCGATACGGATATGCATGTCTTCATCCCTGGGCTTGCCGCAGCACTTGGCCATGTCTATTCCATCTTCCTGAAATTCAAAGGGGGTAAAGCTGTCGCGACAAGCGCAGGAGCAGTCTTGGCCTATAACCCTGTTCTATTCATCATCCTGCTCACTGTTTTTCTCACCACCCTAAAATTAAGTAAGTATGTATCTCTTTCAAGCATCATCAGTGCCATCGTCTTCTTTATCTTGTCAATCGTCTTTCGGGATTATCTTCTTATTGCCTTTTCGTTCATCATCATGGTGGTCATTGTCGTTAGACATTCGTCAAACATCAAGCGTATAATGGATGGTACAGAATCGAAGATTACATTCATGTAGCAGGAGGTGGCATCATGTTGGAAGTTACAGACCGTGCAGTCGAATGGATGAAAGATGAAATGGATCCTGATGAGGGCCAAGGTGTAAACGTTTATGTAAGGTACGGAGGAGAAACGCAGTTGAAACAAGGCTTCTCGCCCGCACTCACTGTCGATCAGATTCCTCCAGACAGTAAAATATTCGAATACGAAGGACTTCAAGTCTTCATCAAGGAAGCCGATTTCTGGTATTTTGAAGACGCTGAGCTCCAGATTGATTTCGAGGATGAAGAAGTCATATTCAACCTTAAATAAAAGCATCCCATCTCGAAGAGATGGGATGCTTTTATTTCTATAATCTTAGGATTTCAGTTTATTCCTAAGTACGAGCTGTAGGATACCGCCGTTACGGTAATAATCAACTTCAACATCAGAATCGAAGCGTGCTTTCACTTTGAATGCCACTTTCTCACCGGATTCTTTAGTTGCAGTGACATCAAGAACATGTCCAGGCATGACATTGTCATCTACTTGGATATCAAATGTTTCACTGCCGTCCAGTCCAAGAGCTTCTGCATCTTCGCCATCTACAAATTGGAGTGGCAATACACCCATCATGACGAGGTTTGAACGGTGGATACGTTCATAGCTTGCTGCTATAACCGCTTCAACGCCGAGCAGATTCGTTCCTTTGGCAGCCCAGTCGCGGCTTGAGCCCATGCCGTAGTCGTCTCCAGCAATGACTACGAGACCAGTGTCGTCTTCTTTGTATTTCATGGCTGCATCATAGATGCTCATCACTTCGCCTGTTGGCCAGTACGTCGTGAAGCCGCCTTCTTTACCTTGTCCGATCTGGTTGCGGATACGGATATTGGCGAATGTACCGCGCACCATCACTTCGTGGTTACCGCGTCGTGAACCGTAGGAGTTGAAATCGCGTGGTGAAACGCCTTGTTCAATCAACCATTTTCCGGCCGGCGTATCTTTACCGATCGCCCCTGCTGGTGAAATGTGGTCTGTTGTGACTGAGTCTCCGAATTTGCCAAGTACGCGCAGTCCATTCAGTGACTTTATGCTGTCTGGCTCTGTTGAGAGATTCTGGAAGAATGAAGGGTTTTGGATGTAAGTGGAATCTGGATTGAAATCATAGAGCGGCTCATCTGTTGTTTCAATGTTGTTCCAGATTTCGTTAGCATCAAATACTCTTTCATATTCTTTCCTGAAGAGTTCAGGACTGACGTTGCTCATGACTGCATCCTTCACTTCCTGAGTGGATGGCCAGATGTCTTTCATGAAAACGTCATTGCCTTCTTTATCTTTACCAAGCGGCTCATTGCGGAGGTCGATATCTACTGTACCTGCAAGGGCATAGGCTACGACCAGCGGTGGTGAAGCAAGGTAGTTCGCTTTAACGAGCGGGTGTATACGCCCTTCGAAGTTACGGTTACCGGACAATACAGAACTTACAAGCATATCATTCTCTGTGATCGCTTCTGTGATTTCCGGAAGCAATGGTCCAGAGTTACCGATACATGTTGTACAGCCGTAACCGACAAGGTTGAACCCAAGTTGGTCGAGGTATTCCTGAAGGCCTGAGTCATCAAGATAACCTGTCACGACTTTTGAACCAGGAGCCAATGATGTTTTTACGTATGAAGGGACTTCTAGCCCTTTTTCAACTGCTTTTTTGGCAACAAGACCAGCACCAAGCATTACGTACGGGTTGGAAGTGTTTGTACATGAAGTGATTGCGGCAATGACCAGATCACCTGTTTTAATGTCTACATTCCTGCCGTCCTTGAAATTGATGGTCGCCTTCTTGTCGAACTCCCCTTCTTCCATGCCATGACCGTGGTTGCCGCTTTCAGCGGTTACGGATTTCCTGTATGAATCTTTCATATCAGACAAGTTGATAAGATCTTGAGGACGTTTTGGTCCGGCAAGCGCAGGTTCTACAGTAGAAAGGTCAAGTTCCACTTCTTCAGAGTATACTGGGTCGTTCTCCGGATTGAAGAACATGTCATTTTCCTTGAGATACGCTCTTACAATCTCAATATGCTCTTCGCTGCGGCCTGTCAGCCTCATGTAGTCGAGTGTTTCTTCATCTACTGGGAAGAAACCACAAGTTGCACCATATTCAGGCGCCATGTTCGCAATTGTGGCACGGTCTGCAAGCGGTAATGCAGGCACACCTTGACCGAAGAACTCAACGAACTTACCGACCACACCCTGCTTACGGAGCAGCTCCGTCACACGCAGCGCCAGATCCGTCGCAGTCGCTCCTTCTGGAAGCGAGTTCGTCAAACGGACTCCGACCACTTCAGGTACTGGGAAGTAGGATGGCTGTCCAAGCATTCCAGCTTCTGCTTCTATTCCGCCGACACCCCAACCGAGTACACCAAGACCGTTGATCATGGTTGTGTGGGAATCTGTACCGACTAGAGTATCCGGATACGTAATCATCTCTTCGCCATCTTCTTTCACATGGACAACATTCGCCAAGTACTCAAGGTTGACCTGGTGCACGATACCTGTGGCTGGTGGTACAGCTTTATAGTTATCGAATGCTTTAGTCGCCCAGTGAAGGAACTCATAACGCTCCTGGTTCCTTTCGAACTCAAGTTCCATATTGAGCTCAAGCGCGTTTTCAGTGCCGTATGCATCAACTTGTACAGAGTGGTCGATGACAAGATCAACAGGTACTTCAGGGTTGATCTTCTGGCCGTCGCCGCCGACATCATCCATCGCTTTCCTGAGAGATGCAAGGTCCACTACCGCAGGCACACCTGTAAAGTCCTGAAGGATGACACGGGATGGTTTGAATGGCACTTCTTTGCCTTTGTTGCTGCCCTGATCCCATGTCGCCAATGATTTGATATGGTCGTCTTTAATGACGCTACCGTCATATTGGCGCAATACAGATTCAAGCAATACCCTTATCGAGTATGGCAGTTTGTGAGTTTCTGACATGCCTTGTTCAGTCAAAGTCTTCAAGCTGTAGTAATTATAATCTTTGCCGTCGACAGTGAATGACTTTTTTGCTGATTCACTAATGTTCTGACTCATGTTAATAGCCCCCTATTAATATTCCAGTCGTAAGACCGTTCATATCAATTGTATATCTTTACATAATGGTTGTAAACGCCAGCACCATGTATTCATCAATAATCGTGATACAAAAAAATGACCTAGAGCAATAAGTAATACTTATCTCTCCAGGTCATAATCATAACAATATATTAATCCCTATTATTATTATCTTGTTCTTTTTCGTACTCGCGCATCATTTTCTCATATTTTGTACCTTCATAATCCTCTTTGAAGTATAAGCTGAGCGCCTTTTGTTCTTGCGCCACATCCTTGTAGGTGGCCACCATCATCAGTATCAGTATGATGGAGAATGGGAAAGCTGAGATGATTGCTGAGGCTTGGAGTGCTCCGAGTCCCCCGCCCATGAGAAGGACGATCGCAATCAATACTTGTGCAAATCCCCAAATTATTTTGACTCGGTTTGGTGGTGTCAATGAACCATTGGTCGTCTGCATTCCGAGAACGAATGTAGCAGAGTCGGCCGAAGTGATGAAGAAAGTACCGATCAGCATGACTGCTACAAGAGAAACGACCATGCCGAGTGGCATGTTATTGAACATTTCAAACAACACTGATTCGGTCGCCAGTTCGGAGAAGCCTCCGTTCATCCTCTCTGAATCTATTGCTGTTACACCAAAGACACTGAACCAGAAGAAGCTGAGGACGGCTGGTCCAACCATTACTGCCAACACGAACTCCCTGATTGTACGGCCTCTCGATACGCGTGCAATGAAGATCCCTACGAATGGGCTCCAGCTCATCCACCAACCCCAATAATATAGGGTCCAGTTGCCAAGCCAATCATTCTTTGCGCCATCCAGTGGTGCAACGTCATAACTCATATTGACGAAATTGCCGATCATGCCACCGAATGTATCAGTCCACATATTCAATATAAGGACAGTAGGCCCAAGGACGAGTGTAAAGATCAGTAGAATGCCTCCAAGTACCATGTTGGCATTACTCAAGTACTGGATGCCTTTCGATAATCCGGACCATGCACTCCACATGAATAGGACAGTGATGATTGCAATGATAAGTATCTGTACATAGATGTTATTCGGTATACCGAATAAATAAGTCAATCCGCCGTTGATCTGCATTACTCCCAGACCAAGTGAAGTCGCTACACCTGCAATTGTTGCAAAAACTGCAAGCACATCAATGGCTGTACCGAGCGGTCCTTCGACACGTTTGCCGAGGATCGGTTTCAAGGTCCTTGAAATAAGTCCCGGTTCACCGCGTCTGAACTGGGTAAATGCCAAGGCAAGCCCCACTACTGCATAGATTGCCCATGCATGGAAGCCCCAGTGGAAGAAAGTCCGGCGTAATGATTCCTTCAATGCCTGGTCGGTTTCAGGTTCTGCTGTTGGAGGGGTGAAATAGTGACTGATCGGTTCAGCCGCCCCCCAGAATACAAGACCGATACCCATACCGGCACTAAACAGCATCGCAAACCACGATATTGTTCTGAATTCCGGTTTTTCTGTCGGTTTACCCAACCGAATCTGGCCCATCGGCGTGAATACAAAAATAAGGCAAAATACGATAAATACCGTTGTTAGCGATACATAGTACCAACTGAAGTTACTTGTGATAAATCCCTGGATTGTACCCGTCACCGATTCAAAACTATCGGAAAAGAATACTCCATACAATACGAGTACGGAAACAATAGCCAATGCAATCCAAAACACGGGGGTCAGATGGACTTTTTCCTTTTCTCTCATGTAATTCCTCCTCTGGATATTTCATCCGTGCTGCTTACTTTCAGTAATGCAGCCCACAAAACAATTATTCATGTTATCATACACTGTTGATTATAGCAAACCACCTTATACTTTAAATTATCGATTGCTATATAAAAAACCTTTGAAAACATATTGCACTTTCTTGTCTGTATTGTAGTATTATCTATGTCCTTAAATAAATTGAATGGGAGAGAATCCACATGTGGCAAGAGTTTAAAGATTTCCTGCTCAGGGGCAATGTCCTCGACCTGGCTGTTGCAGTGGTGCTTGGGGCAGCGTTCGGTAAAATCGTCACAGCACTTGTCGAGAACATCATCATGCCCTCCATCGCCCTGATTTTCGGAAACACAGATTTCACTTCTGAATGGGCTTATAAAGGTATTACCTATGGTGTGTTCATCCAAGCCATCATCGACTTTATCATCATTGGTGCAGCAATCTTCATCTTCGTTAAAGTGGTCAATACATTAACCCGTAACCGTTTCGTGGAAGAAGCGGCTGAAGATGAACAGATTGTGCTCTTGAGGGAGATACGGGATTCCCTGAAGAATGACTCTTTAAAATCCTGATTGCATAAAAAGGCTGATCTTTTAAGATCGGCCTTTTTTAGGATATTCCGATCATCGTAGCGGCCACAAGTGCCAATGCGGCGATAAAGAGCCATAATGCAGTAATCTTCCAAACGAATTTCACCCATTTCAGATACGGGATGCCAGATACTGCAAGCACACCCATCAATGAGGCGGAAGTTGGAATGATGGTATTGGTTATTGCATCACCATATTGATATGCAAGAACCGCCACTTGCCTTGGGATCTCCTGTAGATCGGCAATGGGCGTCATAATCGGCATCGTAGTCATCGCCTGTCCGGAGCCGGACGGGATGAAGAAGTTGATGATGACTTGAATGACCAGCATACCAAGGGCTGTGATGGATGGCGGAAGGAAATCCAGTATACTGCTCATGCCGTGGATGATCGTATCAATGATGACACCTGACTCCAGGACCACCACAATGGCGCGGGCAAACCCAACGATGATGGCGCCGTAGACAACCAGCTTCATGCCATCTATGAATGCATCAAAAATATCATTTATCCTCATGCCACTCACGAGACCTGCCAGAAGGCCTATGACGAAGAAGTTGGCGGAGAGTTCGGTCAGGAACCAGCCATGCTGAAAAATCCCGTAGACGTTGATGATGATACCGGCAGTAAAAGTCAGCAGTATGAAAATATGCCTCTTCTTCAACTCTTCAAAGTTCATCACATCTTCTGTGAAGTTGACCTGTCCCCTTTTGGATTCTTCATAGACTAAACTCTTTTCGGGATCCTTCTTCACTTTTTTTGCATAGTGCATGACATACAGGATGCCGGCACCAAGCACCAGCAGATAGATGACTGTTCTGAACTGCCACCCAGAAAAGATGGTAAGCTCAGCAATCTCCTGGGCGATCCCTACAGTGAATGGATTCAGCATACCGCCGATGAAACCTGAAGCGGCACCCAAAGTCACTATCGCAGTCCCCACCATTGCATCATATCCTAGAGCAGTTGCAAGAACGATGCCGATCGGCACAAAGATGATCGCTTCCTCAGACATTCCGGTTGAGAAGCCCAGAACGGAAAAGACAAACATGATGACTGGAATCATCAATCGTTCATTCCCCTTAACTGCCACCATGACTTTTTGGATGGCAGCTTCTATGGCACCGGTAGCACGGACAATTCCAAAAGCACCACCGACGAGAAATATATAGAAAATGATGCTGGCACCGTCGATGAGCCCTGTTGGAATCGCCTTGAAGAGTTCAAAGAAGGTCACAGGACTCTGTTCAACCCCTGAATAACTCCCCGGTACAACCTCAGTTCGTTCGCCCACTTCCACACGCTCGAATTCACCTGCTGGCACAACATAACTGAGGACGGCTGCAATGATCACCACCGCAAATAAAATTGCATAAGTATGTGGGAACCTAAATCCTGGTGCCGGCGCTGACGGCTCGTTTCTGTCGTTGCTCATATAAATCTCCTCTCTCGATTTTATACATCTATTATACAGTTAATCGCAGTTTTTAAAAGATTAATTTGTAGGAATAATCTAAATAATTAATAAAATGATTGCCATAGATTTTCCATACCGTATAATTATAGATGAATAAAATAGATGGGAGATAGCCATGAAATATATCAAAGTGCCCCATGCATTTGTACTTATATACTCTATTGTCATCTTAGCGATGGTTTTGAGCTATATTATCCCGGCTGGGGAATATGAACGCTATGAAAATGAAAACGGGACCCTTGTAGTCGATGGCGATTCTTTTCATTTTACTGAACAGACGCCAGTTGAATGGACCGAAATTTTCCGCGTGATTCCAGCTGGCATGATGGATGCCGGCAGCATCATTTTCCTGATCTTTCTGATAGGCGGTGCTTTCGGCATGATAAACGGCACTGGTGCGATAGAATCTGGCATCAGCAAAGTTGTCTCTTTACTTGAAGATCGTGAAATAATACTCATCCCCCTCACCATGCTGATATTTTCTTTGGGAGGCGCCACTTTCGGTATGGCTGAATCTACGCTAATTTTCATTCCAATGGGAATCCTACTTGCCCGCTCTCTCGGCATGGATGCGATGACGGGCATGGCGATAGTGGCTCTCGGAGCTGCCTCGGGATTTGCCGGAGGCTTTATGAACATCTTTACAGTCGGCGTGGCACAGGAGATTGCGGAACTCCCCTTATTTTCTGGTATGTTCTATAGGATTATCATACAACTCATCTTTGTCGCGATCGCCTCATTCTTCGTCTACAGATATGGTAAACGTGTCCAGCACGATAAGACCAAAAGCTATGTCTATGCTTTGGAGCAATCAAATCATCAGGAAACATATTCGTTCAAAACATTTACGATGAGGCATGCTCTAGTGCTGGTCATCGTCCTGGCTGGATTCGGCCTGATCATCTACGGGGTGGTAAAAGGTTGGTCCACCGGGACCGACCTTGCAGCAATATTCCTTGCAATGGGGATACTATCCGGTCTTGTCGGGGGCAATACGCCTAATATGATTGCAGAAGATTTCATCAAAGGTGCCAAAGAAGTGACCTTCGGCGCACTGA
Source organism: Salinicoccus jeotgali (assembly GCF_055379195.1). Classification (NCBI taxonomy): domain Bacteria; kingdom Bacillati; phylum Bacillota; class Bacilli; order Caryophanales; family Staphylococcaceae; genus Salinicoccus; species Salinicoccus jeotgali. Next base: position 1,330,452 of record NZ_AP043830.1, read on the forward strand.
TAGTCGGCCTTGCCCGGTGCATCCTGCTGATACTCGAAGATGGAACCATCATCGATACAGTCATATATGCTGTAAGCTCTGTCTTGGACGGGCTGCCGGCTACAATTGCTGCAGTTGGAATGTTTCTCACGCAATTCATTCTCAATTTCTTTATACCTTCTGGCTCTGGACAGGCAGCTACGACCATCCCGCTGATGGCACCGATTGGGGATATCGTAGGCATCTCCAGACAGTCGGTTGTCCTTGCCTTCCAGATGGGCGACGGGCTTTCCAACTACTTATTTCCAACGTCCGCGATTTTGATGGCCGGTTTAAGCATCGCGAACATCCCCTATGAGAAATGGTTGAGGTTCGTTTGGCCCATCATGTTGAGTTGGGTGGTGGCAAGTGCCCTTTTCATGGTCATCAGTCTATGGATTAATTACGGACCTTTCTAAACAAAAACGACGATAATCATTGATTATCGTCGTTTTTGTTTAACTTCTGCTTAACTTCGCTGATGAAGTACAAACTGCCGGTAACAAGCAGTATATCTCCATCAAACGTGTCCAGAAATGCTTTATAGTCGTCAACCACGGCCTTTACCGGATGCTGGACTTTCTCGAATACCGTCTCTTTATCCAAGGCTTTTGGAAAATCGAATTCAGTGACGTTGAAGGAATCAGCAATCGATTCCAGTTTTTCGATCATCGTATCGATCGGCTTACCTTCTATTGCAGAAAACAGGACAGTGATATCCCTATTCGGATATTCCTTCGCCATAGTATTCACCAATGCATCGACGGCCTCATTGTTGTGGGCACCATCCAAAATGATTAAAGGTTCGGTCGACGCCACTTCTATCCTGCCTGGCCAAACCGTCTCTTCAATACCTTGTATCAACAGATTGCAGTCGATATTGACCTGGTTCCTTTCGTATAGTTCAATGAGTGCTGCAATCGCAAGGGAGGCATTCTCCTTCTGGTGCCTGCCTGGCATGCTCAACTTGAGGTCCTGGAAATCATAGTGCCCGTACTGGAATTGGAACTCGCCGTTTTCGGGGATGAGGATGATATCCCGATTCAATTCGATCCCTTTTGAATCGTTCTCTTCAAGGATTTTATGGATATAATCCCTGGAAACATCATCTTTGATACTGAAGACTAAAGGAACCCCTGGCTTTATCACACCACTTTTATCTTTTGTGATATCAAGCAATGTATCTCCCAAGATGGCGGTATGATCAAGGCCTATGCTTGTCAACACTGTCAGAATGGGATTGAATACGTTCGTAGAATCTTTTTTCGCACCGAGTCCTGCTTCAACAAGTACATAATCGACTGGTTGAATGGTACCGAAATGGACGAACATCATCGTCGTAATGATTTCAAACTCAGTCGCAGTACCAAGATCGGTTTCTCTTTCCAATTCTTCGCTTATGGGCTTCACTATTTCGATCAGTTCAACAAGCTGTTCATCGGTAATTGGATGGCCGTTGATTGATATTCGTTCATTGAATGTTTCGATGTAGGGGGAAGTGAAAGTCCCCACAGAGTAACCATTGCGGTTTAAGGCATTCCGCATATAGGCCACAGTGGATCCTTTACCATTCGTTCCCACTATATGGATCCCATTGATGTTCCGTTCAGGATTATCAAGCTGTTTAAGCATCCATTCCATGCGTTTTACACCCGGTTTGATGCCGAACTTCATCCTATCATGGATCCAATTCAATCCTTCTTGATATTCCATCACTTATCCCTTTCTTTTCAGGTTATTCAACCTTTCTTCTACCTCATCGTACTGTGCCTGGTAGTTCTGCTGTTTTTCCTTTTCTTTTTCGACTACTGCAGCCGGCGCATTTTGGACGAATTTCTCATTGCCAAGCTTGCCTTCAACGCGTTTCAGTTCGCCTTCCAGACGCTTCAACTCATTTGTAAGCCTCTCGATTTCCTCTTCCATATCAATCAATCCAGATAATGGCAGAATTACAGTGGCTCCATTCACCACATCGGTTTTGACATCATCATCTGCAGCGATATGTGATGAGATCTCCAATGTTTCCGGATTGCAGAAACGTTCAATGTAGTGGCGGTTGGATTCTATAATTTCAAGCCTTGATTCGTCTTTTACTTCAATGAGGATGTCGATTGGCTTCGACAGTGGAGTGTTTACATCATTCCGTGTGTGACGGATGGATTTTATGATGTCAACCAGAAGTGCCATAGCATTCTTCGATGTCGGGTTGCTTAGTGCAGGGGCCGCCTCAGGCCAGTCGCTTACAACAATCGAACGATCATTGTCGATGGTTTGGTATATCTCTTCTGTAACGAATGGCATGAATGGGTGCAGCATTTTCAACATGCTGTCTAAAGTGTGCAGCAAGACAGAGCGGGTCATCGCCTTTTCACTGTCTGATCCTTCAGTCATTGGTACTTTCGCCATTTCAATATACCAGTCGCAGAATTCGTCCCATATGAAATTATAGAGGATGCGCCCCACTTCCCCGAATTCATATTGTTCAGAGAGACGCGTGACGTCAGAGATCGTTTCATTCAAGCGCGTAAGAATCCATTCATCTGCAAGTGATTTATCCCCTTCGAGATCTATATCCTGCATCTTGAAGTCTTCACCAATGTTCATAAGTGCAAATCGTGACGCATTCCATATTTTATTGATGAAATTCCAGACGGACTCGACTTTTTCATCAGAATATCTGAGATCCTGTCCCGGCGTCGATCCAGTGGAGAGGAAATAACGCAATGCATCGACACCGTAATTTTCGATGACATCCATTGGGTCAACACCATTTCCAAGTGACTTGGACATCTTGCGGTTCTGTTCATCCCTTACAAGACCATGGAGGAGCACATCATCAAATGGCTTTTCTCCGGTGTGTTCCAGCGAAGAGAAAATCATGCGTGCTACCCAGAAGAATATGATGTCGTAACCTGTTACCAGTACGTTGGTCGGGAAGAATTTCTTCAGATCATCAGTTTCTTCCGGCCATCCCATCGTCGAAAACGGCCATAGGGCACTGGAGAACCATGTGTCCAGGACATCTTCATCCTGGGTCCAATCCCCAAGATTTTCAGGAGGCGTCATGCCGACATAAATTTCTCCGGTGTCATTATGGTACCAGGCTGGAATCTGATGGCCCCACCACAGCTGCCTCGATATCACCCAGTCCCGGATGTCGCCCATCCACCGTCTGAATGTTGCATCGAACCGCTCCGGTACAAATTGAATGGCCTCATCGGTATCCTGGTTATCCAGGCTATTTTTTGCCAGTGTGTCCATCTTCACGAACCATTGCGTCGACAAATACGGCTCTACAACTGCGCCGCTTCTTTCGGAATGGCCCACAGAGTGCATATGCGGTTCCACTTTTATCAGATAACCTTCGGATTCGAGGTCTGCCACCAAAGCTTTACGGCATTCAAAACGGTCAATACCTTCGTATTTCCCCGCAAGTTCATTCATCGAGCCATCCTCATTCATTACATTGATGCGCTCAAGATTATGTTTTTCCCCGAGGGTGAAGTCATTTGGATCATGTGCAGGTGTCACTTTCATTACGCCCGTACCAAACTCCATATCCACATAGGAGTCACTTATAATCGGCAATTCACGACCGACGATCGGCAAAGTTACGGATTGGCCGATGTACTCTTTGTAGCGTTCATCTTCTGGATGGACCACAATTGCGGTATCACCAAGCATCGTTTCTGGACGTGTCGTAGCAATTTCTAGATGATTTCCGTCAGGCAGTGGGTAACGGACATGGTAGAAATTGCCTTCCACTTCCTTATGGATGACTTCGATATCACTGAGTGCCGTTTTAGTGGCCGGATCCCAATTGATGATGTATTCTCCGCGATAGATGAGATTTTTATTGTACATATCCACAAACACTTTACGGACAGCTTTCGAAAGCCCCTCATCCATCGTAAAACGTTCTTTATCATAATCAAGCCCGAGACCAAGCTTCTTCCACTGGCTCCTGATGAAATCTGCATATTCTTCCTTCCATCCCCAAGCATGCTCAAGGAATTTCTCGCGGCCGATGTCATGTCTTGAGATGCCCTGTTCACGTAGGCGCGCATCGACTTTTGCCTGAGTTGCTATTCCGGCATGATCCATGCCGGGCAGATAAAGGACTTCATAGCCTTGCATACGCTTCATCCGTGTGATTATATCTTGCAGTGTAGTATCCCAGGCGTGCCCTAGATGCAGTTTGCCAGTAACATTCGGTGGCGGGATGACGATCGAAAATGGTGGTTTATCTGAATTTGCATCAGATTTAAAATATCCTGATTCCACCCATTTTTCATATTTTCCTTCTTCCACTTTTTGTGGATTATATTTCTTCGACATTTCCATATTATTCTCTCCTTAAGACATAATAAAAAGCTTCCATCCTGAATAGGACGGAAGCTCCGTGGTACCACCTAAATTCAACCTCTACGGCTGCACTCGAAATGATTAACGCTCATTACACGTCAGCACCTACTCGATTCAGAACTGATTGCAAGCAGACTACTTTCACAGCAAGTTTTGACATGTTTCCAGCACCACATGTTCTCTGGATTTCCCGCTTACCGCTACTCTTCTGCACTCTTTATATATCATTAGTTTTATAGTATTCCAACGGTTGGGAGCTGTCAAGTTCTTTAGCTGTCCTCGCTGTATCTGTTGCGTTTCAGCATGAAATTGATGAGGGGTGCAATGATGAGCAGGATGAAGAAGATACGGAAGATATGATAGCTTGAAATCATTGCGATGTTAGCATCCATCTCAACAGCCACGATGATGATCTGGCCGATCCCCCCCGGCGCAGCACTCAGGAAAAGATTTGTAAACTGATGATCCGTAGTGATTATAAATAAAAACACCAGTATCATCGTTCCGAAGATAAGAAGGACATTTTGAATGATCATAGAAACAATCATCCGTGTATTCAATTGATTGACCAACGTTGAAATCTGCATGCCGATCCTAAGGCCGAACAGAAGTTGAGCGGCATATAGGAATTCTATATCGACTGAAAAGCTGTAGCCTGTCGTCAAATTCCACACCAATATTGCGATCATTGGCCCGATCATGACGGGTACAGGGAATTTCAATCTCCCTAATATGTAGATGAGCAAGGGCGCAAAAACGATGATCCAGATCATTTCAGGGATGAGCATTTCCGATAAAGGCGCCGCCACATCATTTATACCGACAGAACTACCGTGCGGTGCCAAACTTGCAATGAAGGGGACGATGATGACCACAAGAACTATTCTGGACATTTGAGTTAAAGTAACTAGCAGAAGATCCGCTTTCTCCTCCTCCTCAGCCATGACGATCATCTGCGATAAGGCACCTGGAATTGTAGCGAGCACTGCCGTTTCATAAGAACACCCGGTCAACTTCATGAAGAACCGGGAAAGCAGCAGGCTCAAAGCGACGATTAGAACAGAAAGCAAAATGATATTCATATAATCATCGGCCATATCAATCAGTGTATCTTCTGTGAAAGTCGAACCGATTTCAGCCCCTATGATTATCAGTCCGGCACTGCCCAACCATTTCGGATAGGCAAACTCCGTGTTTACGAAGCGATGAAACAAGATTGCAGCAATCATGGCACCGAAAAGCCAAGGCAAGATCATGCCACTGAAGTGAAGTATGGAAGACACTGCTGCTGCCATTACGAAGAGCAGTATGAGGTAGAAATATTTCATCTGTCCCCTCCTTTATATCAATCAGAAACCTTTACAATAGGCGCAGACATAAGAAAACCCTGCCTCCCGGCAGGGTGCCCTCATGGTCATGGTTCAACTGGTCGCGGTCAATGCGCCTGTTGATGGAAATGTAGCGGAAATCATTCCCTGGAATGGCTGCACTACGCTGGCCATGTCTGCTTCTGAAATAAGCTCTTGCTCTGAAGTCGCTTCAAAATGCACTGCTGCTTCACCAGTTGCTGGCGCTTCCTGAATGATTGCAGCGCTTTCTTCCTCATCTTCTTCCTCAGAACCACCACCGCTGAACTGATTCACAATCAATGGAATGATCAATAGGACGATGAGGATTGGAATGATCCACATAAGAGGATTTTTCTTATTGACTGTCTCCCTCTGGATCATTTCCCTGTTCTGGCCTTCGATGTAGACCAGATCTTCTTCTCTTTCACCCTTCATATTCACATCTTTGTCAGAGACGTGTTCGTCTTTTTTATCCACTTGTGATTCCCCCCACATTATATAATTTACTCCATTATACACTTAAATACTGCTTTGGCAAAAGCCTATTTGGTTGCCAATCGATCCAATGCTGTCGAGAAGGCATCGATTGTACGCTCAATATCTTCTGGCGTATGTTTAGTCGAGAGGAACATTCCTTCAAATTGGGAAGGTGGCAGATAGACCCCTTCCTTGAGGAGTTCTTGATAAAGTTCCCTAAACAGGTTCAGATCGCTGGTATTGGCGCTGTCGAAATCCACTACAGGCCCTTCTGTAAGGAAGAATCCAATCATGGATCCGGCGCGGTTTACAGTTATAGGCAGGTCATGTTTGCTGAAGACTTTCTTGAGGCCGGATTCGAGCATGTCGCCCAGTTTATTGAAATGCTCATAACTCTCAGGCGTCAGTTGACGCAATGTTTCCAACCCTGCCGTCATAGCGAGCGGATTGCCTGAAAGCGTCCCTGCCTGATAGATATTACCAACTGGTGCAATGTGTTCCATGATATCGCGGCGTCCGCCATAGGCACCTACCGGGAGGCCCCCGCCAATCACTTTACCGAGGCATGTAAGGTCCGGCTTGATGCCGTAATGACCCTGAGCACTGTTATATCCGACACGGAATCCTGTCATCACTTCATCGAAGATAAGCAGTGTCCCATTCTCTTCTGTAAGTTCACGCACAAATTTCAAATAGCCATCTTTTGGAGGCACTACCCCCATATTACCGGCTACCGGCTCCATGATGACCGCTGCAATGTCGTCACCGAACTTGTCAAAAGCGATCTTTAAGCTCTCTTCATCATTGTACGGGACCGTAACTGTATTCTTTGCCGTCCCTTCCGGCACACCTGGGGAATCAGGCAAACCTAATGTAGCCACACCACTCCCTGCTTTAATCAGGAGGGAATCACTATGTCCGTGGTAGCAGCCTTCAAATTTAAGTATTTTATTTCTGCCGGTAAACCCCCGTGCCAACCGTAGGGCAGCCAGAGTCGCTTCTGTACCTGATGACACCATGCGGAGCATTTCTACTGACGGTACCCTTTCTATGACCAGTTCGGCCAACTCGTTTTCAAGGCGGGTAGGTGCACCGAAACTTGTGCCTTTTTGGGCTGCTGCTGTAAGTGCATCGACGACCTTCCTATCGCTGTGACCTAGAATAAGTGGTCCGAAACTTAAAACATAATCGATGTATTCGTTGCCGTCCACATCATATGTCCTGGCACCTTCTGCCCGATCGATGAATAAAGGATCCATACCAACCGATTTGAATGCTCTTACTGGACTATTGACTCCTCCAGGCATGAGTTCCTTTGCTGTCTGATAAAGTTCCTGTGACTTTTCATACATTCCTATTCCATCCCTTCATCAAGCATTCTGCAAATATCTTTTGCAAAATAAGTAATTATCATATCTGCCCCCGCGCGTTTCATTGAAATCATCTGTTCCATGATAACTGCTTCATCAAGAAGACCCATATCTACTGCCGTGCGCGTCATTGCATATTCCCCACTCACATTATAGGCGACCACTGGCACATCACTGCGATCACGTACATCCCTGATGATGTCAAGGTAGGAAAGTGCAGGTTTGACGATCATCATATCGCAGCCTTCTTCGAGGTCACTTGACAGCTCGCGGTGGGCTTCAAGACGATTTGCAGGGTCCATCTGATATGTTCTTCGATCACCGAATGATGGTGTGGAGTCTGCTGCATCCCTGAATGGTCCATAAAATTTAGAAGCATATTTGATGCCATAGCTCATGATTGGAATATGGCTGAATCCATTATCATCAAGTCCCTTACGGATTTCAGTAACAAATCCATCCATCATATTACTTGGAGCAATTATATCAGCACCTGCCCTCGCCTGAGACACTGCGGTCCTTACAAGAAGCGGTAATGTGCTGTCATTGTCGACATCCTGCGTATCAGGGTCTATCAGACCACAATGGCCATGGTCGGTATACTCACAGAGGCAAGTATCAAGTATGACAAGGATTTCCGGGTGCAATCTTTTCGATATTCGGCATGCTTCCTGTACCACGCCATTATCGTCATAGGCACCGTGTCCCTCGGCATCTTTCTCTTTCGGGATGCCAAAGAAAATTACAGACTTTATCCCTGCTTTTTTGACAGCGTCTAGTTCCTCCTCAAGAAGATTCAAGGAAATCTGGAAAACGCCTTTCATTGAAGGCACTTCTTCACGTATATCATCTTTTTCCACTACAAAAATAGGATAGATGAGATCCTCTTTCGTTATTTTCGTTTCGCGGACCATATCGCGCATGAATGCAGAACTTCTTAAACGCCGATGTCTATCAAAATTCATCTCTAGCTCTCCAATCGATTCTATTTTCTAGAAGGTTCATAATACTTTCCATTGTTGCTTTTTCAGGCTGCATTGGTTCTATACCAAATTCCATCAGTGCCGTCGCCGTAACGTGGCCGATTGCAATGGCCAATACGCCGTCCAGTTCAAAAGCAGAGAAATGCTCCTGAAACGCCCTGACACCTGACGGACTCAAAAAAATGACAGCAAAAAGATCTTTTTTCAGAAGCACTCTCATGTCCTTGAGCGATTTGTCGTTCTCTACCGGATGATAAAGGAAATGCCTATCGACTTGGCAACCTGCCTTCAGGAGATGCTTATAGATCAGCGGACGGGCATTTTTACTGACCGGATACAGGAGACGTTCTCCTTTTTTTGCTTCAAATTCAGCCATGAACCCTTCTTGGGTATATTCAGTGGGCTCAAAATCAACATGATAGCCCCGTTCTTCCAGTGCTTCGCTTGTTTTTCTGCCGATTGTGGCAATTTTTTTCCAATCCACTCTGTCGATATAGGGCATAAAGAATTCGACCGCATTTGGACTGGTCAGAAGGAGCCAGTCATATGTTTCTTCAAACACAGATTCATCCAGTGCGAAAGGTTCGACAGTAATGAGCGGCAGATGGACAAGTTCCATCAGATCAGAATGGACTGTAGGTGTCCTGCTTTGGGTCGTGACAACGATGGGCTTATAGTGATTCATTGATCCGATCGATGATATCCTTGGCTCCCATGCGTTCCATCTCATCTGCGACGATATTTCCGAGTGCCTCTGGGTCTTCATGGGATTTTTTGACGATATACTGTTCACTGCCGTCTTCAGGCATGATGAGGCCAGTCAAATAAAGTTCTCCATCCTCATATGAAGCATGCCCCCCGATAGGCACTTGGCAACTGCCATCCATTCTTCTCAAAAATGCCCGTTCTGCAGATGTGCAGATTGCATCTTCCTTTGAATGGACACTCTGTAGTATTTCAATCAATTCATGGTCGTCTGAGCGGCATTCAATTCCCAAGGCCCCCTGGGCAATCGCTGGGATGAACTCTTCTGGATCGAAGTATTCCGCTACGATATCATCTGACCATCCCATGCGCTTCAGTCCGGCTGCAGCCAGGATGATGGCATCATATTTACCGTCCTTCATCTTTTGGATGCGGGTATCGATGTTGCCTCGTACCCAGTCTACCTTGATGTCGTCTCGCATCGACAACAGTTGTGCACCCCTTCTGAGACTGCTCGTCCCTACCACACTGCCACTCGGCAGATCCTTAAACAGTATATTATCGTTCGACAGGAAAGCATCACGCATATCTTCTCGTTTAGGGACACATGCAATCGTGAATCCCTCAGGCATCACACTTGGCACATCTTTCAGGCTATGTATAGCCATATCGATCTCTCTATTCATCATGGCATCTTCGATTTCTTTGACGAACAGGCCCTTCCCTCCTACTTTTGAAAGTTGGACATCAACAATCCTGTCGCCTTTTGTCACAATTTCCTTTATCTCAATTTCCATGTCTGGGTAATGTCTCTTCAGCTGTTCGATAAATTGTTTGGATTGTGTCATAGCAAGGCCGCTCCGTCTGGAGCCAACGATAAATTTTCTCATGCTCTCTCTCCTTTAGTAATTCCAGAAATGAAAACTGGAAAGCTGTGTTATAAACAAATAATTCATCATACAAATAATAAATATTATGATGTTCGCTACTGCAAACTTATAGATGTTGCGCGTCAACCTCAAATAGGAAAGAAGACCCCCATAAAGTATGAGCACAATCAATGTACCAAGGACTTTAAGATCCGTCAGAATATCTGTACCGAATATATATAATCCCCATTGGATACCGAGGAATATACCTATCAATATAAACAAAAATCCAAGTATTGCTGTTCGGATCATCATTTTCTTGGCCGTCTCTACACTAAAAAGTGAGAAGAAGAGACGGTTGAAACGCTTCTTTTTAAGATTATCATATTGGATGATATAAATGCCGGCATGAAGGACCGAAATAAAGAACATGACGTAGGACAACAATGACAAAACGACATGGATCACGAGCAGATCATTCATGATGGCAGATACTTCCGTCACTTCATCATATGTCACGGGTGCGAATGTATACAATGAGAGCAGCAAAAAAGCAGTGAAGATATAAATTGCAAATGCGATTTCCGAATCACTGCGTTTATATTGCACGATTCCGATGATGACAAGTAGCATTGAAAGTACATATATCCCTTCAAAAACCGTCTGTATCGGCAAACGTCCTAGGGACAGGCCGATTTGCACAAAGGAAAATATATGAAAGATCGCCCCTGCCCCGACAAGATAAAACGAAACCTTTCTGGCCTGCCGATTTCTGAAAAACAAATCGTAGCTCAGCACAGAAAGGCTTAAAAAATATAATAGAAGTATAAACTCATGACTGCGGAACATCATATCCATATGGTTTCCACCTATCTAATCACTTGCGAGTGCCTGTTTTCTGGCCAGACGTTTCTCATGTTGCTTTTCTTTTTCCTGACGAGTTATCATTTCCACCTCTTCTTCGATGCCGAAGAGCTGTTTGATTTCTGCGAGCTTTTCGGTCGATTTCCTGTCACCCGATATCTCTTTTGTATAGGTGATTGGTTCTCGCAACATCTGATTGATGATACTCTTCATATGCTTTGAAATAACGGCACGTTCACGATCGCTCATTTCAGGTATTTTCCGTTCAACACTCTGCAATGTTTCTTCCTGTATGCCAAGTGCTTTAGTACGGAGCGCCTGTATTACTGGAACGACGCCAAGCATGTTGATCCATTCGTTGAATTGATCCATACTCTCAGCTATCATGCCTTCAATCTTATTTGCTTCCTGTTGTCTAGTCGACAAGTTGGCATCCACCAGTCCTTGTAGATCATCAACATTATACATATATATATTGTCCATATTACCCACTGTTGGTTCGATGTCACGTGGCATGGCGATATCCATCATTATAAGCGGACTGCCTTTACGTCCGCCTGTTATAGCGGCGACCGTCTCTTCAGTGATTACATATCCCCGAGCTGCGGTACTTGAAATGACTATATCAGCATTTTTCAGTTCATCCTCGAGCATTTCGAGAGTTGCACTGCGGCCATTGAACCTTTCTGCAAGCTGTTGCGCCTTGTCAATAGAGCGGTTGACCACAGTGACATCCTTGATGCCGTTGGAAGTCAGGTTCAACAGCGATTGCTCCGCCATCTCCCCTGCCCCGATGATAAGAACCTTACTGTCGCTGACACGTGAAAATATCTTCTTGGCGAGTTCTACCGCAGCATACGATGTTGAAATCGCATTTTTGGAGATATCTGTCTCATTATGTCCCCTTTTTGCCACTGTAATCGCTTCTTTAAACAGTTTATTGAATATGGTGCCAGTAGTATGTTCTTCCTGGGCAATCATGAAGGCTTCCCTGATCTGACCAAGTATCTGCGTTTCGCCCAACACCATGGAATCGAGGCCTGATGCTACCCGGTACAGGTGCTCTATCGCCTCATCACCGATTTTGACGTCAGTAATCTTCTTGATGGTATCAAGTTCCAGGTTGAACCAGTCTGCCAAAAACATCTGTGTATAGTATTTGCCTGTATGCACTTGATCACTGACTACATATACTTCCGTCCTGTTACATGTAGAAAGAAGCACAGCTTCCAATACACTTTTTTGTTCCCGCAATGAGTGGAGCGCGTGAATGACATCTTCATCTTCGAAGGCCACTGCCTCACGTTCTTCAACACTCGCTTTTCTATAATTTAGGCTCAATGCGATGACATGCATGTGATTTGCCTCCCTATACTATTGTGGCTATGTCTGAGCCACTATCAATACTTATTATTTTAACAGAAAGTGTTTCCTTAATCCATCGCATAGGATTAATTATAGTAATTATAAATAAGAAACTTTTGTGAACTTCTAGATGTATTCCGAAATGGCGTCCATCACTGGTGACACATTTTTTTTATCTATAGAAGAAAATGGAATCATGACATCCTCTTCTTCCAAATCAATCGTTTCCCTCACTGATTTCAGATGCTTCTGGAGTTTGCTCTTTGGAATTTTATCCATTTTAGTGCATATCAGAATGACTGGGATTTCGAAGTGCTTCAAGTAGTCATACATCAATATATCGTCCTCTGTCGGTTTATGCCTTAGGTCGACAAGTTGGATGACTGCAGATAGCTCCTCACGCTCTGCAAGATAACTCTCAATCATCTGTCCCCATTTCTCACGCGCTGTCTTGGATTGCTTCGCATAGCCGTAGCCAGGCACATCGACAAATATGAATTGATCGTCCATATTATAAAAATTCAATGTTTGGGTTTTACCTGGTTTAGATGAAGTCCTCGCAAAATTCTTTCGCCCTGCAATTGCATTGATGAATGAAGATTTACCGACATTCGAGCGTCCGCTTAACGCAATTTCTTTCAGACCGGTGGCGGGATATTGTGCTTTCTCAACGGCGGATATTAGTATATCTATATTATTTGGATTGATCTTCACTATAATGCTCCTCTCAGAAAAAAAAGCTGCCACAGATTTGGACAGCTTTTTTTGTATTATGCACTTTTACGGTTCAATTCGATCTTTTCGTTATTCTCATCAAAGAGCAACGGATCTGCTTCTTCTTCTATAGTCGCTCGTGTAATTTTAACTTTGCGGATCTCATCATTGGACGGTACGTTGAACATGATATCGACCATGCGTTCCTCTATGATTGACCGGAGTCCACGGGCTCCGGTCTTTCTTTCGATGGCAAGCTCACTTATTGCATTCAATGCATCTTCTTCGAATTCAAGCTCGACATCATCAATCTGGAGCATTTTTTCATACTGTTTGACTAGCGCGTTCTTCGGCTCAGTCAAGATTGATTTAAGTGCTTCAACATCAAGTTCTTCAAGGTGGCTGATGATCGGAACACGACCGATGAATTCTGGAATCAGGCCGTAGCTCTGAAGATCATCAGGGCGTACTTTGGACATCAACTCATCTTTGTCATTCGCTTTGTCTGAAGCACCGCCGAACCCAATGACTTTTTCACCTATACGGCGTTTGATGATTTCATCCATACCATCAAAGGCACCACCGAGCACGAACAGGATGTTCTTAGTATCAATCTGGATTGATTCCTGATTTGGATGCTTGCGTCCACCTTGTGGCGGTACGCTTGCTGTCGTTCCTTCAAGGATTTTCAGCAAGGCTTGCTGCACACCTTCACCTGAAACATCGCGGGTAATGGAGGTGTTTTCCCCTTTACGTGCAATCTTGTCAATTTCATCTACATAGATGATGCCTTGTTCTGCCCGCTCGACATCGAAATCCGCCGCTTGAATTAGGCGCAGCAAAATATTTTCAACGTCGTCACCGACATAACCTGCTTCAGTCAGGCTTGTGGCATCAGCAATGGCGAAAGGCACATTCAGTGTGCGTGCCAATGTTTGGGCCAACAGTGTTTTACCACTGCCTGTCGGGCCAATCAGCGCGATATTACTTTTAGAGATCTCTACACCATCTTCTTCGTTCTGGTTGATTCTCTTATAGTGGTTATATACAGCTACACTCAAAGCACGTTTGGCATTATCCTGTCCAATGACATAATCATTCAGCGCTTCCAATATTTCCTGCGGTTTTGGTACTTCTGTAATGACTTCGGTCTTTTCTGACTTCAGTTCTTCTTCGATGATTTCATGACAGAGTTCTATACATTCATTACAGATATAGACGCCGCTGCCTGCAATGAGTTTCTTGACCTGCTCCTGATCTTTTCCACAGAAGGAACAAGTCAGATTCGTATCGTCCTCATTAAATTTGAACATATTCAACACCTCTTTTTTCATTCTTGTAAAATATACTAGAAAACTTAAGCGAAATCAAATATCCGGTTTTAGGCCCCATAATACAGCGAGCCCCGCAACTTTATGCTGCAGAGCTCACCCTTATAATCTTTTGATTCTATTTCTGTTTACGGTTATCTACAAGTACATCGATTGCTTTTTGTACTTTAAGGTCATCTTTAAGCATTGATAGATCACCAAGAGTGGACTTGATGTCTTCTACGCTGATGCCGAACTGTTCACTCATCTTTTCGAGCTCCTTGTCCATGTCTGCTTCTTCAACTTCGATGTTTTCATCGATGGAAATCTGTTTTAGGACAAGGTTCGTGCGTACACGCTTCTCTGCATCATCTTTCATCTGCTCGCGCAAGGCGTCCTCATCCTGACCAGAAAGCTGCTGGTACATTTCCATGTTGATGCCTTGTTGTGAAAGACGCTGCTCAAATTCTTGGAGCATGCGGTCTGTTTCTGTCTTGACCATTGCTTCAGGCACATCGATTTCAGCATTTTCAGATGCTTGTTCGATGAGCTGTTCCTTCATAGTTACGTCAGCTTCGTTCTCTTTGGCTTCTTTGAGGTCTTTTTCAAGTTTCTCCTTCAAAGCGTCGACCGTTTCTACATCCTGGTCAAGCTCTTTGACGAGTTCATCATCAAGCTCTGGGATTTCTTTAGATTTGATGCTGTTTATTTTAACTTTGAAGACCGCTTCTTTACCAGCAAGTTCCTCTGCATGGTACTCTTCAGGGAAAGTGACGTTGACATCTTTTTCCTCTTCTAGGGACATGCCCACTACTTGCTCTTCAAAGCCAGGGATGAAGCTGCCTGAACCGACTTCGAGTTCATAGCCGTCTGCTTTGCCGCCTTCAAACTGCTCACCATCAACGTAGCCATCGAAATCAAGGTTTACGACATCTCCGTTTTCAACCGAGCCTTCTTCTTTAACGACCATGTCAGCATGTGCTTCAAGCATATTATCGATTTCTTTTTGGACATCTTCGTCAGAAACTTCAGTATCAAGTTCTTCTGCTTCCAGGCCTTTATATTCACCGAGCTTGACTTCTGGTTCAACAGTGACTTTAGCACTGAAGACGAGGTCCTGTCCTTTTTCCATCTGCTCTACATCGACTTCCGGCTGATCGACCGGATTGATGTCCGCTTCTTGAACTGCCTCTGTATATGCTTTAGGAAGCAGTATATCCAATGCATCCTGATAAAGGGATTCTACACCAAAACGTTTCTCGAACATTTGACGCGGTACTTTACCTTTCCTGAATCCAGGCATGCTCACTTCTTTGGATACTTTTTTAAATGCTTCATCGAGAGCACCGTCTACTTCTTTTGCTGGTACAGTAACTGTAAGAATGCCTTCGTTACCCTCTTGTTTTTCCCACTTCTGAGTCATAATCATATTCCTCCGTTAGTCCATAATTTCAATTAACCAGTATAGTATAACATATCACTTTTTTATATCCAACATTTGATTTGTTCAATCGGACGGTGACATAAGGCGTTCGATTGAACGTACCCACTCGAGGACCTCAGGTGTGGGTTCGATGCCACTGTCCACGTTCACCATCCTGAGTAGCTCATGCAGATAGGCGTCTGCCAGATTTTCATGATCATAAGGCAAGTCGAGTGGATAGATGCCTATTATATGTGCGATCAACATCGAATCGGCTGCTTCAGCGAACTCAGGCATCCTGTCTTCTAAGTGTTCCAGCACATCGTTGCGTACTTTGACATACATTTCCGTCTCTTCGATATCAGGAAGTAGCGCTGGTATGACCTCTTCTTCTGACCCCATCTTGTGGAACCGCACCGCCTGGTTCTCCCCACACATCTTCAAGTACAGTAACATGAATGTAATGGTTTCGGGGTTCTTTTCCGACGTAATCACGTTCATGATGAGCATACTGTAACTTTTATCCCCGGCGTCCATAAGATGTTTCAAAAAATCCAGTCTGGCATGCAATGGCATCTCATGGAAACTTTCTTCATCCATATCCTGGTACGTTTCATCATATGATTCCTCGGGCTGCACATCTTTATCATCCAATGCTTTTTTAGCTTTGTGACGCAAAGCGGCGACCTCTATGCGGAATTCCTGGGGAAGTTCTTCCTGCATGATCTGATCTGAGAATTCTATCACTTCGTAATATCTGCCTTGACTGAGCAGAGCTTCCAGGAGATTCTTCATGTGCAGATCGTAATTTCCAAATCCTTCGTTCATCTGGATCAAGGAATAATCGATGATATCATCATATTGACCCTTATCACCGAGTGATTTGTAGAAATACTCGGTAAGAGCCGTACTTGCTGGGTGATGACGCTCGTACTCCTTAAAGCGCATAATGAAGCCCCGGGCGTCTCCTTGTTCATATAGGACATGCAGATCCTGCTCCATCTTTTTTTGAAAACGTCTATGTGACAGGATATTATTGTCCATAAGCATCCCTGATGATCAGTTCACTCCACGATTCGTATGGCTTCATTTTTGGGAGGAGACTCCTGTCTTTCCATACCAGTTCCAGAGTATCCTCTTCCCTGGCATGTACTTTGTCCTTATCCACTTCAACTTTGAAGACGACGCCGATGTGCCCTCTTCCGACTTCATCCTCGTCATCATTGATCAGGCCCATGACTTCTATACCCTCAAGCGCGTCTTCTTGGAGTCCGACTTCTTCCTCCAGTTCACGTGCTGCGTTGATGAATAATTTTTCATTGATGGCCCCGGTCTCTGGCACATCATTCATATGGCCACCCACTCCAATGGACAGGAGACCATGCAGACGGTCTTCGCCCCCGCCTTCAAGGCGCTTATAAACCAATGTCTCCTCCCCCGCAGTGATGACTGCGTAGCTGATTAGTTGCTTATAGGTAGGATCTTCTTCCATATCACCGCGTCGCTTCACTTTATAGTCATTGAATGCAGATAATATACGGGCATATCTCGGGTCTTCTTTGCTGATGAACCCATTGAATGCATCAGCTTCATCTTTGAAGACCTGTTGCCTTGGTACGACGAGGATCTGTTCATCGAATTTACTCATCATGGACCTTCCTCTCCTTATTTACATTTATTTTATATTTCGTCCGTTAATTTGTAAAATAAAAATACCCTTCAATAATATGAAGGGTATGGACGTCCCAGGAGGGATTCGAACCCCCGACCTACAGCTTAGGAGGCTGTCGCTCTATCCTACTGAGCTACTGGGACAAAATATGATAAAAAAAGAAAAACCCCAGAGCGGGGTTTTTTAGCATCCTGGGAGGGATTCGAACCCCCGACCGATGGCTTAGAAGGCCATTGCTCTATCCGACTGAGCTACCAGGACTTAATCAGACAAGTACCATTATAATCAATCGTGCCGACAAAAGTCAAACTTATTTTTAAAACTATTGATGTTTTATTACACAATCAAAGCAGACTTTTCCAATCCTCATATTCCGCTTTCAACTGGCGGTACATTATGCAGTCATGAAAATGGTCATATAGGTATTCGTACTCTTTCATGACACCCTCTTTAACGAACCCGAGTGATTCGGGCAACGCCCGGCTACGGTAATTGAAGACGCCACATATGATTTCTATCCGGTTCAAGTCGAACACTTCAAACCCATATTGGATGAGGGTCTCGACAGAACGGCTCACTATTCCTTTACCTTCCGCTTCCTTCACTATCCAATAGCCTATTTGACCCCTTTGGCTCATGGAAAAGATTTCATTATATCCACACATCCCTACGAAGCTGCCGCGATAAAAAATCCCGAGCTGCATACCGCTGCCCTCATCTATCGCATTTTGCCACATCTGAATGATTTCTATGTAATCGGCTGAGTTTGTCATATAATCGACCCAAGAGAGCCACTTTCTCAAGTGCCCTCTGTTCTCATCTATTGCTTTATAGACCACTTCATTCTCTTTTGGAGTTAGGGCCCTCAATTCTATTTCAGAATCTACGGTGATGATCATCTCTCTGCACTCCCTTGTATAACGACTTCATTTCGTGGATTTAACAATCTTGCTGCGCACATCCGGGTCTATTGTGCATGATTTCCCTCTATTTACTCGATGGCGGTTGGCGGCAACCAATTTGTACAATGCATTTCTCCAGCATATGGGGATGACCTTCATTAATTTGACCGGTTTAAAACCTGTCGTGTCTGCGAGTACTTCAATCACTGCATCCGAATATATATAGATGTCATCAGAATAATAAATAAGCGAGTCGACTTCTTCCGGCATGATGGTATCCAATGTTTTAATCGATTGAAATCGAATTTTATCTTTCCGGTCCAGACTGGTGATAATTTTTGCAAATCGGTTGCAGATGATGCAATCATCATCGAAATAAAGAATGTTCATAACCAACGCTCCCCGCTGACGGTTCTTTTATTTAAAACTTCGGTATACAACAGTACGATAATCAATCTGCCCGCCCACCAGAGCCTTATAGATTGCCAAGATCTGTTCCCTTCAATACTTTATGGTCACGTCCAAGGAATGTCACGACATCATTATCTGTATCTAAAATGGCATAGGATTCAGGCATTTCCCCTTTTGAAAGTGATATGCTGCCAGGATTGATGCAATAGACACCATTTATTTTTTCAGCTTTTGCAATATGGGAATGTCCATAAAAAGCATAACTGGCACCATACTCACGTGCTCGTGACGCAAGCTTACCACGATCCTTCTTTATACCGTAATAATGTCCATGTGTATAGAAAACCCCGGATGCTTCATCGTACCCTTCTACAGGATAACGGGAATCCGTATCGACATTTCCGCCAACACGTTTGAAGTGGCGCATTTCCGTATCATCATATTCAAACTCGCTGTCTCCAAGATGAATGTTCAAACTACCGCTGTTACTGCCGAATGCATCATATACGATATTTTTTTCTCCATGATTATCACTTACAATCAATATCTTCATTTATCTGCACCTCCGTCATAGTTCAACAAAATCTCGAATGCTGAAGCATCATGCTTCAATTTCTCCAAAGCCTTTCTTCTATGACTTATTTCCCCTTTTTGTTCTGTGCTAATCATCCCTAGGTACTCACCCTGCAGTGTCTTAAATAGAGGGTCATAACCAAAACCACCCTGCCCGGCGGGTGATTCCAATATCTCCCCGTGCAGTTGTCCAACATAGCTCCTCGTATCCTTGCCAGGGATCGCCAATGCAATGACACAGACGAATCTTGCCGCGCGGTCTTCAACACCCGTCAGGGTTGTCAGCAATTTACGGTTATTATCTTCATCGCTCGCCCCTATGCCTGCATACCTTGCAGAATATACACCGGGGTCTCCATCAAGGGCATCGACGCATAGACCCGAGTCATCACTGATGACTGGCAGACCAAGTGCTTTTGAGGCTGATTCAGCCTTCAGTACAGCATTCCCCTCAAATGTATCTTCTGTCTCCTCCACCTCAAAGTCGGGGAGCAGTTCCTTAATGCCGATCACTTCCACATCTGAAAATATTGTTTTGAAGTCCCTGATCTTCCCTTTGTTGCCTGTAGCTATAACAATCTTCATTGAGTCTCCTCCTCAAGTGTAATCTGTTCAATTTCATAATCGAGGAAAGGCATCCAATCCTTCAGAATATATTCGAAACGCTCTGTCTTGCCATTGACGATCATAGTATAGGTCGGTTCAGATTGTGATATCGCGTGTGCCTTAAGCGCGGTGAGTATTGAACTCGCTTCGCGCGCTGTCTCGTGCCCCGAGTCGATCACTTTCTTTCTACCGGAAAAATAATCATATATCTCATCCGCCAACAATGGATAATGTGTACAGCTGAGGATGATTGTGTCTGCTTTGGAGCTGTGTAGATGCTTCAATGTCTGATGAAGGACAACTCGTACCACAATCTTATCTTTATAGCGCAGTTCCTCGACTAGAGGGACCAGTTTCGGACAAGCCGTGCTCTCCACATTGAATTTACGGTTGATGCGCTGGATGGCTTCAGGGTAGGCACCAGAGTCGACTGTACCATTCGTTGCAAGAACAATGACATTCTGGTTATTGCTGCTTTGGATGGCACTGCGCGCACCGGGCCCGATCACACCGACCACCGGAATCGTGTATCTCTCCCTTAGTATGTCGAGAGCAGCTGCTGTAGCCGTGTTGCAGGCTACTATAAGCATTTTTATGCCACGCGCCACAAGGACGTCTGCGACTTCTATTGTGTATCTTCTGACCTGGTCCATCGGCCTATCACCGTAAGGACATCTGTTCAAGTCCCCAAGATATATAATGGATTCATTCGGCAACTGCCTGATGACCTCCCTTACTACTGTAAGACCCCCGACACCAGAATCCATCACTCCAATCGGCCTATCCATCACTTCTTCGTTCGCTTTCATCGAGTATTGATTCAAGGACATCAGGCAGCATGCTCTTCTCGTCCTCCGTCAGATGTGAAGTTATATCAGAGATATAGGATATCCGTTTATTGATGACTTCTTTTATGACTTCCCGTCCTTTGTCCTGCATGAGAACCAGAACGATACGTTTATCCTTTTCATATTTCTGTCTTTTGACGAACGCACCATTCTCAAGCTTATCCACGATATCAGTTGTCGTTGAATGCGCCAAATACAATCTGTTTGACAACTCACCTATGGTAATGCCGACCTTATCATCCACCCACTGAAGTGCCACGAACTGCAGTGGTGAAATCTCATACTCTTTAAGTATTTCCCTGCCGTGGCTTTTTACATGAACCGATATGTATCTGATTGATTTTTCTATGGAGATGATTGCTTCCTTATCACTCATTATCCACAGTCCTTCCCACTGATTTATTTCATTATATCGTAGTTGAAAATAAAAAAATAGGAAGAGCACTGCTCCTCCTATTTCAAAATTATTCTACTTCATGGTCGCTTCCGAAGAAGGATTTGAACATATGGAAGTTTGTTTCCCGTTGCATCGCTGCAATTGAGGTAGTCAATGGAATGCCTTTCGGGCATGCTTTGACACAGTTTTGCGCCATGCCGCACTCGGCAACTCCGCCTACGCCCATCAATGCATCCAGGCGCTCATTTTTGTTCATGCTCCCTGTCGGGTGGAGGTTGAACAATCTGACTTGGCTGATTGGGGCAGCACCCATGAATTGGGAACTGTCATTGACGTTAGGACATACTTCCAGGCATACGCCACATGTCATACATTTTGAAAGTTCATACGCAGTCTGACGTTTCTTTTCAGGCATACGTGGTCCAGGACCAAGATCATATGTTCCATCGATCGGTACCCAAGCCTTGACACGTTTCAGGCTATCGAACATGAATGACCGATCGACCTGCAAGTCTTTGACAACCGGGAATGTGGACATTGGTTCAAGCTTGATGGGTTGATCCAACTGATCGACCAATGCAGTACAAGATTGGCGTGCACCACCATTGATGACCATTGAACAGGCCCCACATACTTCTTCAAGACAGTTCATATCCCAAGTGACAGGAGTAGTACGCTCACCTTTAATATTAACAGGGTTCCGCTGGATTTCCATCAGAGCGCTTATGACGTTCATATTCTCACGGTAAGGTACTTCAAACTCTTCCCAATAGGATTGGGATTCTTTGTTTTCTTGACGTTTTATTGAAAATTTTATCTTTTTCTCACTCATCTATCTTCGCACTCCTTTCTAGCTTTTTTTAGAATAATCCCTCTCGCGCGGTGGAATCAGACTGACATCCACTTCTTCATATTCGAATCGAGGTGCCTCTTTCGGGCCTTCGAAGTATGCTTTAGTCGTCTTCAACCATTCTTCATCATTACGTTCTGGGAATTCAGGTTTGTAATGGGCGCCGCGGGATTCATTTCTGTTGTAGGCACCGATTGTGATGACACGTGCAAGTACCAGCATGTTCCATAATTGACGCGTGAAGAAGGCGGCTTGGTTACTCCATTTCTTCGTATCGTTGATATTTATGCGCTGATAGCGTTCCATGAGTTCAACGATTTTTTTGTCCGTTTCAAGGAGTTTGTCGTTGTGGCGGACAACTGTTACATTATCCGTCATGAGTTCACCAAGTTCCTTATGGATGACATAAGCGTTTTCATCGCCGTCCATACTCATGATGGCATCGAAATTCTCCTGTGCCATATTGACATGTTTTTCATAGAGGGAATCATCAAGATCTTCATATGTGCTATCAAGACCTCTGACGTATTCTATTGCGTTAGGTCCGGCTACTGTTCCGCCGTATATTGCCGACAGGAGGGAGTTCGCTCCAAGCCTATTACCGCCATGCTGTGAATAGTCACATTCTCCTGCAGCGAAAAGTCCAGGGATATTCGTCATCTGGTCGTAGTCGACATACAGACCACCCATTGAGTAATGAACTGCCGGGAATATTTTCATCGGCACTTTACGTGGGTCATCACCTGTGAATTTCTCGTAAATTTCTATGATTCCGCCCAATTTAACATCGAGCTCGTGTGGATCTTTATGTGATAAGTCGAGGTACACCATATTTTCGCCATTGATGCCGAGCTTCTGGTTGACGCACACATCGAAGATTTCACGTGTGGCGACATCCCTTGGCACAAGGTTTCCATAATCTGGGTACTTCTCTTCCAAGAAATACCAAGGTTTGCCATCTTTATAAGTCCAGATGCGTCCCCCTTCTCCTCTGGCCGACTCACTCATCAACCTGAGCTTATCATCTCCCGGTATTGCAGTCGGGTGAATCTGGATAAACTCCCCATTTGCATATACTGCACCTTGCTGATAAACGACTGAAGCCGCAGAACCAGTATTGATCATGGAGTTCGTCGATTTTCCGAAGATGATTCCAGGGCCACCTGTCGCCATTATGACTGCATCAGACTTGAATGTCTGAATTTCTGCACTCGTTATCTGTTGTGCTGTAATTCCACGCGCACGCCCCTCATCGTCAAGGACGACTCCAAGAAATTCCCAGCCTTCGTATTTATTGACGAGGCCGTCTACTTCAAACTTCCTGACCTGCTCATCCAGGGCATACAGCAACTGTTGCCCAGTCGTTGCACCAGCATAAGCTGTCCTGTGGTGAAGCGTTCCACCGAAGCGTCGGAAATCAAGCAATCCTTCATTTGTCCTATTGAACATGACTCCCATACGGTCCAGCAGGTGGATTATATCCGGCGCTGCATCAGTCATCGCCTTGACCGGAGGTTGATTGGCCAGGAAGTCTCCACCGTACACCGTGTCATCAAAGTGGATTGCTGGAGAGTCACCTTCACCTTTAGTGTTGACCGCCCCATTGATGCCACCTTGGGCACATACGGAGTGAGAACGTTTCACTGGCACTATAGAAAACAGGTCCACTTCGGCCCCTGTTTCAGCCGCTTTGATCGTCGCCATAAGACCGGCAAGTCCGCCCCCGACAACGATAATTTTGTCATTAGCCATTCTGTCCACTCCTTAATTAGATAAATGCCAATATTGCTTGAATGCCGATGAAGCTGACCACTACGAAGATGACTGCTGATACATAGCTCATCATACGCTGTGATCTATCAGATTGTGTGAAGCCCCATGTAATCATGAATGCCCATAGACCATTGGCGAAGTGAAATACAGTCGCAATGATTCCAACGATATAAAATATTAGCCATGCTGGATTGTTTACAATCTGATGTACCAAGTCAAAATTAACTTCCGCTCCAAAGAACACCTGCACCCTTGTCTGGAACACGTGGATTGCAATGAAGATAAATGCAATCACACCGCTGATCCTCTGAAGTGCAAACAGCCAGTTTCTGTATGTACTATGGAAGCCATAACCTTTTCCGCCTATATTATACTTCGCAGTGAAAGCGATGTAGATTCCGTAGACGCCATGAAACAGAATCGGAAGATAGATTACAAAAATCTCCAAAAACAGAACAAAAGGCAGACTTGCCATGAATCCGGCTGCAGTATTGAACGCTTCTTCACTACGTGTTGCAAAGTGGTTGACGACCAAGTGCTGAATAAGAAATACACCCAGCGGAATTACACCCAGCAACGAATGAAGCCGCCTGATCGCAAAACTTGAATCTTGTTTTGACACTCGAATTCCCCCCTAACTCTCCAATGAAATAAGTTTATACAAACACCATTTTACTCTCAAGAATTATATAAATCAAGGCGACTTGACGTGTTGCATAAAAAAGATCATGCCCATTCGAGTGCTGCTGTTCAGTCTTTCAATGTTTCCAAAATGCGTTTTGCGATCGGCGCAGGTATGCCTATCTCAGTAAAGTCTGCCACTTCCTTTTCACCCATGCGTTTAATTGAACCGAAGTGGCTCAGTAATTTCTGTTTGCGTTTTGGCCCCACACCTTCAATACCATCCAATCGGGAGGTCACGGATGTCTTCCTTCTTGTATTGCGGTGGAAGCTGATTGCGAACCTGTGCACCTCGTCTTGTATCCTTTGCAGAAGATAGAATTCCTGTGAATTCTTTTTAAGCGGTATGATTGATGCATTATCGCCATAGAGGAGTTCGGCCGTCTTATGTTTGTCATTTTTGGCCAACCCCGCTACTGGGATGTCCAAAGATAATTCATCGAGGAGGACGGATTTGACGGTATTCATATGACCCACACCGCCATCCACTATAAGTAGGTCGGGCAATGGTAATCCTTCTCTAAGAACACGTGTGTAGCGTCTTCTGACCGCTTCAGCCATGGACGCATAGTCATCTGGCTGGGTGACGGTCCTTATTTTATATTTCCGGTAATCCTTCTTGCTCGGCTTTCCATCGACGAAGGCCACCATGACGCTGACCGGGTCGACACCTTGTATATTCGAGTTGTCGAAGGCTTCTATGCGCACAGGCGTTTCGATATTGAGTGCTTTCCCAAGTTTCTCTATCGCTTTTACGGTTCTGGCCTCATCTTTTTCAATCATCTCGAACTTATTGCTAAGTGCTATCTCGGCGTTCTTCGTTGCAAGATCGACCATTTCGCGCTTTTGACCCCGTTTGGGCTGTATAACACTGACAGGCAGGTACTCTGCAATGACTTCATGTTCCAGATGACTCGGTATATGGACTTCCTTTGGCAAGAGATTGGATTTCACATCATAGAATTGGGCAATATACCTGAAAAATTCTTCTTGGGGCTCATCATTTATTGCGAACATATCTGCTTTCTTCTCAATGAGGTTGCCATTTCTTATCAATAGTACTGATACTGCCATCCACCCTTTGGATATGCTGTAACCGAAGCAGTCGCGTGCAGTCATATCCTTGGTCATCATCTTCTGCTTGTTCATTGTAGCCTCTATATGTCCAAGCAAATCCCTATATTCCTTAGCCTGTTCAAACTCCAGGTCTTCGGAAGCTTTCTGCATCTTATCCTTCAATTCGTCCGTTATCTGTTTGGTATCTCCATTAAGGAAACGGGTTATACCATCAATCATTTCTTTATATTGGTCCTGACTGACATCGTAGACACAAGGACCGAGACATTGGTCGATGTGATAATAAAGGCACAGTCGATCCGGCATTGTATTGCATTTCCTGAGCGGGTAGATCCTATCGAGCAACTTTTTTGTCTCGTGCGCACTGTAGGCATTGGGATAGGGCCCGAAATAGGTGCCGGAAGATGGCTTGACTGTACGGGTGACGATAAGTTTAGGATGCCTCTCCTTTGTGATTTTAATAAAGGGATAACTCTTATCATCTTTTAGGAGTATGTTGAACCTTGGGTAATGCTTCTTGATGAGATTGAGTTCAAGCAGTAGTGATTCGACTTCGGAATTGGTTACTATGAAATCGAAATCTTCGATTTCTTTTACAAGACGCATCGTTTTCTCATCATGGGCTCCGGAAAAATAGGATTTGACCCTATTGCGGAGATTTTTCGCCTTGCCGACGTAGATCACGATGCCATGACGGTCTTTCATCAGATAACAGCCCGGTTCAGTCGGCAGGACGGACAATTTCAATTTAAGTTCTTCCATAATCATCCCTCATGTTGAATTAAATGATAAAAAAGCCGCCTCAGAGGGCGGCTCATTCATTATGCGTGTTTTTCAATAAGTGCTACAAGCTGTTCTTTTGGTTGGAAACCAACGACTTTATCTACAGGCTCCCCATCTTTGAACAGGATGAGCGTCGGAATGCTCATGACTTCATATTCGCTTGCTGTAGCCTGGTTATCATCAACGTTAAGTTTGGCGATGTCTGCTTTGCCATCCACTTCTTGGGCCACTTCTTCGAGTACAGGTGCAATCATTTTACAAGGTCCGCACCATGGTGCCCAGAAATCCACCAATTTAACGCCGCTGTTTACTTCTTGTTTGAAATTCTGGTCGTTCACTTCGATTATTGCCATTTGAAATTCCTCCAATAAGTTGAATTGTGAGTTGATTATATCATGCACGTTCAGCATGCTCAATTTTACTGCCTATGCCAAAAAAGCTAAATAGACAATGCCACCCAAAAACATGATGACACCAATCACAATCAGCACTTTGGCGAGTTTATACATATCAAAATTATCCATCAGACCACCTACTTCATCTCAACGATCGTTACACCGAAGCCACCTTCACCAGGCATGCCACCCCTAAAGGATTTCACTTTGGAATGGGATTTAAGGAACTGCTGCACACCTTTTTGCAGCGCACCGGTCCCCTTCCCATGAATGATTTCAACTTCATTGTAATTGGAGAGCAGGACCTGGTCAAGATAACGATCGAGTTTCTGGAGCGCTTCTTCATAGCGTTCCCCCCTCAGGTCAAGCTCCCTCTTCACCGGTGTTTTCCCTACCCGGCGTGATACGGTACGCTGCTGTTGCTTTTCCTTCTTCCTCTTCTTGACCTCATCGAGGCCCACCTTCATTTTGATGATACCCATCTGTACAGTGACGGAGTCATCATCCGCTTCAAGCACTTCACCCTTTTGGCCATAGGACAAGACATCCACTTCGTCTCCGCGTTCGATGTGCTCTTTTTCCTTAGCGCGCTCCTTCTTACGGATATCCTCCTGATGATAACTGTCAGACAATTGTTTTTTCTGTTCTATCATTTCATGTTCCTGTATATCCGCACCGCGTTGCTTCATGTTCTCAAGGGTTTGGATGACAGTCTCTGCGTTCGCTTCTGCCTGTTTGATGATGCGGTTGGCTGATTCGCGCGCCTCTTTTCTGATCTTTTCTTTATATTCTTCATGACTTTCCATATATGCATCCAGTTCAGCATGAAGCTGTTCAGTTTCCTTCAGAAGCCGCGCAGTCTCTTCCTCATTTGCCCTGGCAGTCTTCGTATGCCTCTCAAGTGCTGTAATCATTTCATTGACATCTTCCGAGTCGCGTCCGGCAAGGGCCCGTGCCCGCTCAATGACACTCTCTTCCAAACCGAGTTTATTGGATATCTCAAAAGCATTGGACTTGCCGGGGATCCCCATGAGAAGACGATATGTCGGGGAGAGCGTCTCCACATCGAACTCTACACTTGCATTAATGGTATCTTCCCGTGTATAGCTGAACGACTTTAATTGAGGATAGTGCGTTGTCGCTACTATGGTCGACTGCTTTGAAAGCAGATATTCCAAGATGCTGATGGCCAGGGCCGCCCCTTCTTCAGGGTCTGTCCCCGCCCCTAATTCATCAAGGACTACAAGACTTTCCCCATCCGCTTCTTCGAGTATCCCGGTGATATTCGTCATATGACTTGAAAACGTCGAAAGAGACTGTTCGATGGATTGCTCATCCCCGATGTCACTGAATACCTTACGGAACAGCTTTAGACGGCTGCCGTCCCTCGCTGGTATGGGTATGCCGGACTGGGCCATAAGCACGCTCAGACCAAGTGTCTTCAGTGTGACTGTCTTACCGCCGGTATTCGGTCCCGTTATGATCACAGCACGCGTTTCATCATCCATTATGATATCATTTTTCACCACTTCATCCGCCGGGATGGACGGATGGAATGCCGCGGGCAGATAAATGCCACCCCCAGTCATGATATCCGGTTTTGTACCATTGATGCTTTTACCATAACGCGCTTTGGCGAATACCAGATCAATATGGTGGAGTGCATCATCGGTCATGGATAATTCACTGCTGACTGTAGCGACTTCAGCAGACAATGCATAGAGGATACGCTCCACTTCAGATTGCTCCTCATCCTTCAAATGTTGGATCTGGTTCGTCATCTGAACGACAAGCATGGGCTCCATATAGACAGTTTGGCCACTCGCTGATATATCATGCACGATGCCATTGAAATCCCCTTGATGTTCAACCTTTACGGGCACGACATACCGGTTATTGCGCATTGTGATGAGGCTATCCGATAACTTCTTCTGGTTGTTGCCGCGGATGATATCATTCAGGCGTTCTCTTATCTTACCTTCTTCAGCCTTGATTCTGCGGCGGATTCTAAGAAGGGCTTCGGACGCATGATCCAACACTTGATGGGCGTCACATGTCTCAGAAATTCTACGGTATAGGAAATGGATATCGGGAAGGCCGTTAATATAAAGGGGCAGATGCATAAGATTGATCTCATCCGCCTCAAACTCGTCGAACACGCCCTCCAGCGTATGTTTACGGTTCAGCATCATCCGTATTTCATTCAATTCTGAGACTCCAAGCATACTGCCTATTTCCGCCCGCTTCAGATGACGTTTGATATCAGTGATGCCTGAGAGTTCTACTGCCCGGTACCTCAGCATCGTCGATGCGTCATCAACTTCATCGATCATCTGACGGACGAGTTCTATATCGGTGGATATGATATCCTCACTGATGGCCTGCTTCGTCTTCTCACTCTCGGCCAGATTGCCCAAATCAGCGAGTATCTTATCGAACTCTAAAGTTTTTATTGTTCTATCATTCATTTTAAAACCTCTGTTTTCCATTTTTGATCCATTCCCGGAATCTTTCCCTTGTGAACGTATTGATCACCTGATCTTTTTTCACCAGACCTTTTTGCAGCGTAGCGATACCGTACTCCATAAAGTCCAAGTGATCTGTATGGTGGGCGTCCGTATTGACCGTCAACATCAGACCGGAATGGCGTATCACATCGGAAGATAGATCCAAGCGTCTTGGGTTAGCGTTCACTTCGAGCACTGTCCCTGTTTCTTTCGCCTTTTTGATCAAACGTTCCATATTAACGGCATAACCATCTCTTTTTCCAATGAGTCGTCCAGTGGGATGGGCGATATGTCTGACGTGTGGGTTATCACACGCTGCTTCCAGACGCTTCATGATTTGTTCTTCAGTCTGTTGGAAACTGGAATGGATGGCAGCAATGACATAATCCAATTCACCGAGTATATCATCATCAAAGTCCAGGCTGCCATCTTTTAATATATCCATCTCGGTGCCGGTGTAAATATCTATTTCTGGATATTTCGGCCGCAAGCTCTTCACTTCTTCAATCTGTTGCCTAAGTCTTTTCTCATCCAGTCCATTCGCGACTTTAAGGCTCTTCGAGTGATCTGTGATGACCATATATTCATAGCCCTTATCAATGCATGCTTCAACCATTTCAGAAATCGAATGGGAGCCATCACTGTAGACGGTATGCATATGCAAGTCACTTCGAATGTCTTCTGGGGCTACAATTTCACTCACATCCATATCCACCTCTTCTCCTGACTCGCGCATCGCTGGAGGGATATAGGGTAGATTGAAATGATTGAAAAAGTCTTCTTCAGAAGAGAATGTAAGCATTCCACCGTCTTTTTCGATACCATACTCACTGATTTTCTCACCCCGTGATTTGGCAATCTGCCTCATCCTCACGTTGTGTTCCTTGGAGCCGGTGAAATGGTGGAGTGTGGTATGGTACGCACCAGGAGTTGTGAAACGGATATCGACATTGATCTGATCGAAATCGTAATCGGCGACTACGGAGAGCTTGCGCTCCCCTTTGGCGACCACCTCTTTTATGAACGGCAGTTTCAAAAATGTCTCCGTTACCTGCTGCAAGTCATCTGCTTCCACGATAAAATCCAAGTCCTTGCTCATTTCCTTATAACGCCGGGCACTACCGGCGATATCAAACCGCTTGACCCCTTCCAATTCTTTTAATGCATCCGTAATCATCATTTTGAACTTCTGAATTGTTTCAATGGGATGGCGTTCAGGACGCGTGAGTAATTCATCGATACCTTTTATGATGTTTTCTTCAGTCTTTTTCCCGAAGCCGCTCAAAGCACTGACATTGCCGGCCTCGCATTCTGTCCTCAGGCCTTCTAAAGTAGTTACACCAAGTTCCTTATGCAGTTTTGCTACTTTCTTAGCCCCAAGTGTCGGGAGATGGAGCAGTTGGATCAGCGACGCGGGAACAGTCGACTTCAGATCTTCGAGCATAGTCGAGCGGCCGGTATTCACATACTCTTCAATAACTTCATTGACCCCTTTACCTATACCTTTCAGCTCTGAGAAGTCTTCGATTTCAGAAAGTGTCCTTGGATCCCGCTCTATAGTACTTGCAGCCTTGCGGTAGGCGGAGACCTTAAACGGGTTTTCCAGGGCTAATTCCATGTAGGTCCCTATAGTTTCAAGCAGATTGATTATGTCCTTCTTAGTCATGTCTACCTCCTAAAAAAGAGCCATATCGCTATGACTCACTCTGTAACCATTCTATGAATTTTTCGGAAAGAATAAATGTGTTGTCCAGCAGGAATTGAGCCAAACCGGACTCCCCTACCATCGTTTCGATGAAGTCCAGCGGCACTAGAGCAATCATCGTCAAGAAAACTGCCAGTATATAGATCATTTCCATCAGACCGAGCAAAGTGCCCACTATATCACCAACTATACCGAACACACTAATCTGTTGTAGGTAATCGAATGCGCTGACGATAAGTTGGATGATGATTTTAGAGATGATGAAGATGATGAAAAAAGCGGTCATATTATAAAACGCATGTTCGGCATTCGCCAATTCCGGCATAAGGGGATTGGTAAGCGTATCGGAAGTTGAAGGATAGGGCATCACCATATCGAAGCGTGCAGCCAGCTTCTCATAGTTTTTAGCGGAGATGATGATGGCCGAGAGTGTACCAATCAAGTGGAGCAGTTGGAGGACCATTCCTCTTCTATATCCTATCACCATTCCTGCAATCAGGAGTATCAGCAGTATGAGTGTCATGATATCATTTACCCTGCTCTTCCATCTCTTCTATTAATGCCTGATGCTTCTCAAGCAATTTGACATACTCATCCATGACGTTCACTGCTGTGAGTACTGCCTTTCGCGTTGTATCCAAACCCGCATTCTTCGCTCCAATTTCCTGGATTTTCTCATCCACGAGCCTCGCTACATAGCGAATATGCTGAGGGTCTTCTTCCCCAACCAAGGTATATTGTTGATCATTGATTTCGACAGCAATGCGGTTTTTATATTCTGCCATCTGACATTGCCTCCCCGTAAAAATTTCGCTTCCCATATGTTATCATTAATTTATTATACTTATGTAATCAATGTTATACAAGTATATGCATAAGAAAAAACATAAAGGTAGGATAGCCATGAACTATGACACTATGAATACAATCGGCAGCGATGAAGCTGGGGTCGGCGACTACTTTGGGCCGATGACAGTCTGTGCCGCCTATGTCCCGAAGGATAAAGTCGCACTCCTCAAAGAACTTGGCGTAAGGGACTCCAAAAACTTAAGCAACAGCACAGTAAAGAAAATCGCAGGCGACATCATACATATCGTCCCGTACTCCCTTGTAATACTCGATAATCCTTCCTACAATGAAAAGATTGATCAGGGATGGAATATAGTCAAACTTAAGGCAGTGCTCCATGATCACTGCATCAAAAATGTCCATGAAAAATTGACGACTGACTGGAAGGAGACATTGGAAGCCATTGTCATCGACCAGTTCACATCTGAAAATGCATATCGGAAATATGTCCCCCACCCTTTCCGTGAAGATTTGATATACCAGGAAACGAAAGCGGAATCCAAATCCATCGCGGTGGCCTGTGCAAGCATACTGGCACGCAGCAAATACCTGGAACAGATGGAGAACCTGAACCGCAACCTAAAAGCAGAGGTGCCACGCGGTGCAAGCAGCAAAACCGATGTCTTCGCTGCCAAGCTTGCAAAAAAGCATGGTTTGGGATACCTTGATGACATCACTAAAAAACATTTCAAGTCACGTCAAAAAGTCATCGACCTGATTAACAGCAGAAATCATGGCTGACGATATTATTTGTATGGTGCATTTCAAAAAGAGTAAAGATGCCTATGGCGACATCGTCCGCCATAGGCATCTTCATTTATCATCTGATATGTGCACCTTGTGCTTCCAGTGCTTTGACAACCGGATTGTATGAATCTTCCACTTCCGCATCGGTCAGTGTTTCCTCTTTATTCAGGTATACGAGCCTCAAGGCGATTGATTTGCTCCCTACTTCCAGATGCTCACCTTCATACACATCAAATACAAATACATCGTGAAGGTATTTTCCAGCCGTTTTCTGGACCGTCTCAACAAGGTCCCCAGCATGTGTCTCAGAAGAGACCACCAGCGCGATATCCCGGGTAATGGACGGGTATTTCGACAACTGCTGATAGATGATCTCCCCTTGGGCCTTCTCAAGCAATTCACCCATGCTGATTTCAAATACCGCAGCACTATCCAGATCATTCTCATTTGCATACGCAGGGTGGACTTCACCTACGAATCCGATGACAGTATCATTCTCGAGAATGATGTCTGCTGTTCTGCCGGGGTGCATCTCGCTTAAACGCGAAGATGGTCGATAGGTGATATGTGCAGACATGCCGAGTTTCTCAAACACCGTCTCCACAATGCCTTTGGCTGCATAGAAATCTGCAGGTACTTTAGTTCCGAGCCAATCTGTACGGTGCATATCACCCGTCACTATACCAGCAAGCATTTCTTTTTCCAACGGAAGTTCCGCTTCTCCACGCGGGATGAATATCCTGCCCATTTCATACAGTTGGACGTCTTTTTGTTGGCGGTTGCTGTTATATACTGCACTATCAATGAGATGAGGCACCAGACTGGTGCGCAGCACCGCATGATCTTCACTCATCGGCATCAGAAGGTCCAATGTTTCGTCGATTTCCGTAAATTGTCCGGCTTGACTACGGCTTGTCAATGCATAGTTGACTGCCTGCGATAAGCCAAGCGATTCCAGTTGATGTCTTATGACCCGGACCTTTTTCTGGACATCCGTCAATTGCCCTGGAGTAATCTTCGAATACTCGGGGAGTGAGCTCGGCAAAGCATCATAACCGTATATTCTTGCGATTTCCTCTGTGATATCTGCTTTAATCTTCAAGTCATCGCGCCTTGACGGTATCGATACCGTCAATATCCCTTCTTTTTCCGAGGCAACAAGCCCCAACTTACCCAAGACATCGGTAATCTCTTTGACGGTCAGATCCATGCCTAACCGATTATTGATGTAGTCTTCTGTGATTTCTATCGTGGAATCTTCTACGTCCAGTTCACCTGCTGAGATGACTTTCGACGTGGCTTTACCACCTGCATATTTCTGCAGGAGATAAGCTGCGCGGTCGAGTGCCTTCAGTACAAATTCATGGGAGACACTCTTCTCAAAACGCGATGATGCTTCACTGCGCAAGTTCAGGCGATTGCTTGTCTTACGCACGGAAAATGCATCAAAGACTGCCGATTCGATGACGACGTCGGTCGTGTTCTCCGTGACTTCAGAAAATGCGCCACCCATAACACCGGCCAGGGCAATCGGCTCGTTGCCATTGGTTACAACGATGTCACTCTGCTTGAGGGTCTGTTCCTTACCATCCAGAGTCGTCATCTTTTCGTTTTCCTTGGCGTAGCGCGTCACAATCTTATCAGAGCCAATCTGTTGACGGTCGAACATATGCAATGGCTGTCCAAATTCAAGCAGCACATAGTTGGATATGTCGACGATATTGTTGATCGGACGGAAACCTGCTTTAATCAGACGTATCTGCATCCAGACGGGTGAAGGATAAACTTTGACGTCTTCGACCACCCGGGCAGCATAGTAGGGGACTGCCAGATCATCTTCATTATCGACACTCAATTCAGCATCATCACCGAGATGCGCATCATCAATACCATATTCAGGGAGTGAAACCTCTCCACCGAATAGAGCCCGCGCTTCATAGGCGACACCTATCATGCTGAGGGCGTCCTTGCGGTTTGGAGTCAAGTCGAATTCCATGACCTGATCATCGAGGCACAATGCCCGAAGAGCATCTTCGCCGGCAGTTTTCTCCTCTTTAAAAATGAAGATTCCATCACGATATTCCGACGGCACCTGATCTTCATTGATGCCAAGCTCCTCAAGCGAGCATATCATTCCTTCCGAGACTTCACCGCGTAGTTTTGCCCGTTTGATTTTCACACCACCAGGGAGTCTGCCGCCGACTTTACAGACGATGACATAGGAATCGGGAACTACGTTAGGAGCTCCGCATATTATCTGGTTTGTCCCATCCCCTGTATCGACTTGACATATCTTAAGGCGATCTGCCTCAGGATGCTGCTCGACTGACTGGACATGGCCGACCACCAGGTTTTTGATTTCTGCCGTATAATCCTTCAGTTCGTCGACTTCGATACCACCGCGTGTAATCTTTTCAGCCAATTCTTCCGCAGGAACATCGAGTTGTATGAACTCCTGCAACCATTCTTTAGATACTTTCATTCTTTGCACCACCATCTTCTGTCACTTTGAACTGATTGATGAACCTCAAATCATTTGTATAGAAGTGTCTGATATCTTCTATACCGTGTTTCAGCATAGCTATCCTATCAGGCCCCATGCCAAAAGCAAAGCCGGAGTATTCACTGGAATCAAAGCCAGCCATCTCAAGAACATTAGGATGAACCATTCCTGCTCCGAGTATTTCTATCCAACCAGTATATTTGCAGACATTACATCCGTTACCCTTGCATTTGAAGCAGGAGATATCGACTTCCACACTCGGTTCTGTAAATGGAAAATAACTTGGGCGTAGGCGTATTTCACGCTCTTCCCCAAAGATTTCCTTGGCGAAAAGCTCCAAAGTGCCCTTCAAATCACTCATATGGATATTCTTATCGACCACCAGGCCTTCAATCTGGGTAAATTGGTGACTATGCGTCGCATCATCACTATCCCTACGATAAACTTTCCCGGGACAGATTATCTTGACCGGACCCTTTCCTGCCCGGGATTCCATCGTGCGCGCCTGGACAGGTGAAGTATGTGTTCTGAGCAGCATCTCCTCAGAAATATAAAAGCTATCCTGCATATCGCGTGCAGGATGTGATTTTGGCAAGTTGAGCGCTTCAAAATTATAGTAGTCGGTTTCCACTTCATACCCTTCTGCTATTTCATAGCCGAGACCTATGAAGAAATCCTCAATATTTTCGATGATCAAACTGAGGGGATGTGGACTGCCCAAACTAAAATTGCGTCCTGGCAGTGTAACATCAATCGTCTCTTCCGCTAATTTAGCCTCAAGCGCTTCAGCCTCAAGTGTTTGGGTCTTCTGTTCGATAATTTCTGTTATATGGTTGCGTGTTTCATTCACTGCCGCCCCAAACTGAGGACGCTCCTCTTTGGACAAGTTCTTCATTTCCTTCATGAGTCCTGTCACTTTGCCTTTTTTCCCTAAGTATTCCACTTTCAACTGCTGTAGACTCTTTAAATCTTCTATATGGGCCACAGCCTGATCGAATGATTCCTGGACTTGCCCTATTTCTGATGTATCCATCATTTCACTCCTAAAATATAATAAAAACCCCGCCCTTCATCAAAGGACGGAGTTTCCGCGGTACCACCTGATTTTCTGCATGACAATACAGACGCTTATGGAAAGATAAGGGATTGACCCATTGCTCCATCTGCCAGGTGAACCCTGATCTCATCCGTACGCAGCATTCCAGTCCATGTGCTGCGCTCCCTGTTTCGGAATTATAGATCATTTATGTCCGGCTTCATCTGAAGCATCGTATTCATCTTATAAAATCATTATAAATCAAACTACCGAAAAATCAAGCTTTGAAATGATGCATAATAATGCTTCCGGCAACCGCCACGTTCAGACTTTCACTATCGCCAGGCATGTCTATCTTCAGTTTCTGATCGACCAATGAAAGTACTTCTTCTGAAACGCCACGCCCTTCATTACCAAGCACCACCATAACGGACTCCTTGGGTGAACGAGTATCATCGAGCAGTACTGCGCCATCGATGGCAGTTCCCATCACAATACCCTGAAACGCATTAACTGCGGCTGTAGGTTCTACTGTTTCGAGACGGATGTGAAAGAGGCTGCCTTGCGTACTCCTTAACACCTTATCGCTGAATGGATCCACCGTATCATGAGACAAAATGATGTGCTTGAATCCAAATGCATCCGCCGAACGGATCAACGTCCCCAAGTTGCCGGGGTCTTGTACACCATCAAGGAGCAGCGTATTGTCCTCCCCCACTTCAGGAGCCACATAGGACACAGCCGCCATGACTCCTGGCGGCGTATCAAGGGTGGATAAGGTTTTCATCACAGCCCGGCTGACGGTGAGCATCTCAATGTCCTCAGGTATCGGCAGAGCAAAATCGCATCCCTCCAAGAGTATCACAGTATGGAGTCTCTGGTGATATCTGACGGCTTCTTCAACCAGATGCTCCCCTTCTATCAGAAAGCGCTCTTCCTTTTTGCGGTATTTTTTCATCTGTAGTTTCTTGAGGTCTTTGATGCGCTTATTATCTTTTGAGCCGATGAATGTTGGTACTACCAAATGATTTCCTCCACAGCATCATCATTTAGCGACCGGACGATTTCCGTCACGAGGCGGACCGCGTTATTATAGTCATTCCTGTTCAGAATCGAAACATTCGAATGCATGTAGCGGAGCGGTACACCGATGGAGATTGACGGCACGCCTTCGTTGGATACATGGAATGCGCCTGAATCTGTGCCCCCGCCAGTGATCGCCGACCACTGAACTGGTATATCTTTTTCTTTGGCCAATTTCTCTACGTGGCGCCTGAAACCGACATGACCGATATTCGAACCGTCAAGTAGCAGAACAAGCGGACCATCACCCATCTTTCCGGTGCCGTCCTTTTCACTCATACCTGGCGTATCCCAGGAAATGCCGACATCGACTGCAATCGCAAGATCCGGCTTCACTTTGTTCGCTGCCACTTTGGCACCGCGCAGACCGACTTCTTCCTGTACCGTGGCTCCGCTGACAACATTGATGTCCAGATCCTCATCCTTCAATGACTCCAGCACTTCAATGGCTACGCCACAGCCGAACCGGTTATCCCATGCTTTTGCCAACAGATAATCCTTGTTGGCCATTTCTGTGAATTCACAATGAGGTGTAATCATGTCACCGACTTTGACCCCTGCCGATTCTGCTTCTTCTTTTGAAGCGACACCGATGTCTATAAACATCTCTTTCATATCGACAGGTTTCTTTCTTGCTTCTGGAGATAATACATGAGGTGGTTTGGAACCGATGACCCCTGTCAGCACTCCCGTTTCAGTCACTACATTCATCCTTTGGGAAAGCATGACCTGGTTCCACCAGCCACCGATCGGTGTGAATTTGATGAAGCCATTATCATCTATCTGCGTTACCATGAAGCCGATTTCGTCAAGATGCCCACCAATAAGCAGTGTGCGCGCACCATTTTTGGCATTTCGTTTGCCGAACAGCCCTCCAAGGTTATCTTGGATCAGCTCGTCACTGACTGGTTCCAAATATTTTTTCATGACATTTTTAACATCATATTCAAAACCGGAGATGCCATTTGCATCCGTTAGACTTTTCATCATTTCAAGTTGTTTATCCATAATCGGTCATCAATCTCCTTATAATTAATTGGTCGATTTCATTCTATCATAAATTATTTCACTTTTCGTAATATAAAACTTATTAATACACATTTAGCCTTTTAATTGTTATCATCAATAGGAGAAGCGTAAAGCTTGTAGAAGGAGGCGTTATAGTGATCGATATAAAACTATCCAGAATTGAACGTACAGGAAAAGAGTTGGATGTCTTGAAGAAGACATATGAAAGTGAAGAAGAAGCCATTGAAATCTATAATAAACTCACTGATGAATATGCAGAACAGACTTTGCCGTTCTTCGATGAGGATGAACCCCTCATCCGCTTGGACATCATGCCGCAGTCTGATGGAGATCAAGGGAATAAGGAACAGAAGGAATGCTATTTCGAGTACTCGGATGATCTGATGGATACACTCTATAAGAGAATATAGGCAGCATATGTAAAATGGCCGCTCCTGTTAGGAGCGGCCATTTTTTTAAGCATTATTTATTCAAAGCGTTTTTAGCTTGTGTAACGATTTCGCCGAATGCTTTTTCATCTGAAATTGCAATTTCGGAAAGCATTTTACGGTTGATGTCGATACCTGCTGTTTTAAGTCCGTTCATCAGACGGCTATAGCTCAATCCATGCTGACGTGCAGCTGCATTGATACGTGTAATCCACAATTTGCGGAAATCACGTTTAGTCTGACGGCGGTCGCGGTACGCATACTGGCCGGATTTTATTACCTGCTGTTTCGCTGTTCTATAAAGTGTGCTTTTCGCACCGAAATATCCTTTTGCCTGCTTCAGTACTTTTTTACGTCTTTTACGGGACGTTAAACCATTCTTGACACGTGCCATGTGTGATCCTCCTTAATTCGATTGATTATTTTATATATGAAAGTAGCTTTTTGATGCGTTTTTGGTCTGCTTTAGCAACTAGCGTCGCTTTTCTCAAGTGACGTTTCTGCTTTGTAGTCTTGTTGGCGAACAGGTGTGATGTGAACGCACGATGACGTTTGAATTTACCTGTTCCAGTACGCTTGACGCGTTTAGCATAACCTTTGTGAGTTTTCATTTTCGGCATGAGACTAACCTCCGGATTATTATTTTTTGTCAGTGATCGGTGCGACCACCAAGAACATTGAACGGCCTTCCATCTTAGGTCTTTGTTCAATTGTAGCAACTTCAGACAATTCATCTGCAAAGCGCTGGAGCACTTTACGGCCGATATCTTTGTGCGTGATTGCACGGCCGCGGAAGCGGATGGAAACTTTGACTTTGTCTTCCTTCGAGAGGAATTTCTTAGCCTGTTTCAATTTAGTGTTGAAATCATGGTCCTCGATTGTTGGAGAAAGCCTGATTTCTTTAACATTGATCACTTTTTGCTTTTTACGCGCTTCTTTTTCTTTAATCTGCTGCTCATACTTGAATTTACCGTAATCCATGATGCGTGCAACAGGCGGTTTGGCATTAGGCGCGACCAATACTAAATCAAGTTCTACGCGCTCAGCCATCTCTTGTGCTTCGCGGGTGGGTTTTACCCCAAGCTGTGAACCATCTTGTCCGATGAGACGAACTTCTCTGGCGCGAATCTTGTCATTGATTAATGTTTGATCTTTTGCTATCTTTGACACCTCCATATAGTTTGAAGACGAACAAAAAGGGCGGGCACATATATGCGCCCGCCAACCAGTAATGAGAAATTCTGGAATGGTAATATGCCAATCCGTCGTTATCTCACTGCGTGACCCGGTCACTACCTCATAGGTGTTTGCGGGTGAGAAGCGGGAGCTTCTTCTTGTCCGTTCTTATCAACTCTTATAATTCTACAGTCTTTCCCAGACTTTGTCAAGCAGTTATTTTTTCAGCCTGATTTCATCAACAAGTTCCCAGATGAAGTCTTCCCTATCATAAGTGTTCTGGTCCTTCTCGCCGTACTTTCTGACGTTCACCTGGTTCTCTTCAATTTCCTTATCCCCTATTACCACCTGATAAGGCACCTTCCTCATCTGGGCTTCTCTGATTTTATACCCAAGCTTTTCATTCCTATCATCGATGCTGACTCGCATGCCGTGGCTCTTCATTTCATCTTTGAGTGCACGGGCGTAGTCATAGTGCAGATCAAGGTTGACCGGAATGATTTCCACTTGCTGCGGGGCGAGCCAGAGTGGGAATGCACCTTTATATTCTTCGGTCAGGAACGCAACGAAGCGTTCCATGGTAGAAACTACTCCGCGGTGTATCACTACAGGGCGATGCAGTTCGCCATCGCTGCCCGTATAGGTCAATTCGAACCGTTCCGGCAGCAGGAAGTCCAACTGCACTGTTGATAGGGTTTCTTCTTTGCCAAGGGCAGTTTGTACTTGAACATCAAGCTTCGGCCCGTAGAAGGCAGCTTCCCCATCAGCCTCAGTGTACTCGAGTTCCATTTCATCTACTGCCTCTTTTAGCATCAGTTCCGCCTTATTCCACATTTCATCGTCATCGAAATACTTCTCAGTATCTTCAGGGTCGCGATAGCTCAGGCGGAATGAATAGTTCTCGAAGCCAAAATCGTCATAGACATCAATTATCAGTTGGACGACACGTTTAAACTCTTCTTTTATCTGATCCGGCCTGACGAACACATGGGCATCATTCAATGTCATTCCCCTGACGCGTTGAAGTCCGCTCACAGCACCACTTGCTTCGTATCTGTGCATCGTACCGAGTTCTGCAATCCGTATCGGCAGTTCCCTGTATGAGTGCTTGCTCGACTTGTAGATCATCATGTGGTGCGGACAGTTCATCGGGCGCAGCACCAACTCTTCCCCATTCATATCCATCGTCGGGAACATGTCATCCTGATAGTGTTCCCAGTGGCCACTTGTTTTATACAGGTCGACATTCGCCAGTACAGGTGTATAGACATGGTCATAACCTAAAGCAACTTCCTTATCGACGATGTACCGTTCGATTTCGCGTCTGATTGTTGCACCGTTAGGCAGCCATAATGGCAAGCCTGCACCCACCAACTGGTTGTTTTGGAATAATTCCAGGTCCTTACCAATTTTTCTGTGGTCACGTTCCTTACGTTCTTCCAATAGGTTCAAGTAGGATTTCAAATCTTTCTTATCAAAGAATGCAGTGCCGTATATGCGCTGCAGCATCTTGTTATTGCTGTCTCCCCGCCAATAAGCACCGGCTGTAGATAGGAGTTTGAAGGTCTTTATTTTTGATGTGGACGGAACATGTACACCGCGGCACAGGTCTGTAAACTCACCTTGCGAATAGACTGTTACAGTCTCATCCTCAGGAATCGCCTCGATGAGCTCCT
This sequence comes from Salinicoccus jeotgali, assembly GCF_055379195.1. Lineage (NCBI taxonomy): Bacteria > Bacillati > Bacillota > Bacilli > Caryophanales > Staphylococcaceae > Salinicoccus > Salinicoccus jeotgali. Next base: position 1,371,971 of record NZ_AP043830.1, read on the forward strand.
GCTTATAGGGATCATCCCTGAATAATTCCTGCGCTTCATCCCTTGTGAGTTCCTTACGCTCTATTTCCACATTCTCATCTACAATGCGCTGCATTTCTTTCTCTATTTTTTCAAAGTCATCCGAGGAAATATTCTCGTCAGTATCAAAGTCATAATAGAAGCCCTCTTCAATTACAGGCCCAACACCGAATTTCACATCGCCGTAAAGGCGTTTCAGTGCTTGCGCCATAAGATGGGCTGTAGAGTGGCGTAAGACTTCAAGTCCTTCTTCGTCCTTATTGGTAATAAGCTGCAAATCAGCATCTCCATTAATCGGTCTTCGCAAATCATACATTTCCCCATTCACTTTTGCGGCAACGGCCGCTTTTTTCAAGCCTGGGCTTATGGATTGTGCAATTTCTTCCGGAGTCACACCCGACTGTAAATTTTGGACATTGCCATCTGGAAATTTTATTTCTATCTGCGTCATGTTTTCCATCCTTTCATCATCATAGTCTCACCAGAAAAAAATCGCCCCTCTACTAATAGAGGGACGATTGACACCGCGGTACCACCCTGATTCACGAGATATAACCCGCCTTCAGCCGGAGATAACGGTCCGCGCCGTCCGGGTTTTGGCCCGGCATATATCAAGGGAGTATCTCAGTCGTTTCATTATGCATGTTCCAGCACTTCATGCACTCTCTTTGAATGAATACGAAAAAGCATTGTCCTTGGCGTTTACTGATGGAATTATATATTGATTATACTGAAGGCCGATTCAATTATCAAGCCTCAACCGTTTCTGTAGTTTCTGCCTTCAAGCTGGACTTCTTCACATAATGAGCGCAACCGCTCCGTCATCCTTCGGGCTTTAGTCTCCTCCACACCGTTTTCCTTCGTCCGGCTATAACGATACTCCAGTTCTTCTATCGAATAGTTTGAACTGATGAACGTCGGTAGGCCTTCGACCATACGGTAGTGGAGCAGGCTTGTAATGACTTCATCCCTCACCCAAGGGGTCACATCTTCGGCCCCCAAATCATCAAGCATCAGCACTTGCGCCGTTTTCAGTGTCTTAAATTTGATATCCGTCGTCCCATCTTTGAAACCTGATTTGAGATCCCGGATGATTTCAGGTACATAGGCGATTATCGAAGAGACCGACTGTTCCTTCAATTCATTGGCGATGCACCCTAGCATATAGGATTTGCCGATGCCGAAACTACCATGTATATAAAGCCCTTTTGTCTTTTCCCCATCGATTATCTTTTTGCTTGCTGAAATTGCCTTTTTGATGATTTCCTGCCTGTTGGAGTCCCCATCCAGAAAAACCGTATCAAATGTCGCATTTTTGACATCTTTAGGTACATGATAGGATTCAATCATCTTCTCCTTTTCCCGGAAGCGGTCTTCTTTGATTTTTGTAGGACAAGGGGAATAGATTACATGTATCCGCCCGTCCCTTACATCTATCGAAGGTACATAACCTTGTGGATGGTTCACACACCCACTCAGCGAGCCACATTTCTCACAGGCTAAAGATTGTTCGGAGTAGCGTTTCAATTGAAGCAGATCATTTTTAATCATAGAACGCGTAATCTCATGCTCGCTGTTTTCGATCAGTTCTATAATGCGCGGATGCTTGATGAGCGATTCATAAAGGCGCTCATTATTCTCCTGCAGTTTCTTTGAGTTTTTTAAAAATTGGTTTATGGGTTCCATTAAAATCACCTAGATTTTCTGAATTCATCTATCATTCTTTGTAGCTCGGGATCATCTTTTGCTGTCTTTTGGGCAGGTGTTGTCTTTTTCTCACTGCCTTTTTTCGCATCATTTTTCTGTTTAGCGGATGGCTTATCCATCCATGCAGGTTTCTTTTCACCTTGGCGTTCTTTGCGTCCGCCTTTTTTCGAGTTGCGTTGCTTTCTGTATTCCATTATCGATTCATAAGCTTCCTTAGCCGAACGTATCCCCTTCTCCTCCCAGTCCCTTGCAATTTTCATTGTATACGGATAGTTCAGGTCTCCACCCTTCTGCTGATAAACATACTCAAGAAGTAGGTTTATGACACCGCCTGGAAGGCTTGTACGGGCAATGATGTCGGTGACAAGCTTCACGTCATTGTCGCTTGGCCGCTGGCCGCGTATATCATTCAGCCGGTCTAAGGGGTTAATGGATTCGAGCTGCTCTATATATGATTCCTTACCAGTGTTATCTTCAGCCGTCTGTTTCGCCGGACCATCAAATTTGGGGACTTTACCCTTGTTTTCTTTCTGATAGTATTTCCTCGCTTCATACTTCAACTGTTCTTTATCTATTCCTGCATATTGTGTTGTAGATGGCAATAGTATTTGTTTTATATCATAGGCATTAAAATTAAAAAGGATACTCAATTTAACGATAAGCATGCGTATTTCCTTAGTGAAGAAAGCACGGTCGATGCGTGTCCCTTTCAGATGTGTAAAAAGTACATCAAAGTCAAAGTCCTCAAGATCGACCTGCGGCCCTGCAGATTCGTTTTCCTTCCTGAAGGTTTCAGTGGGTACTTCGAAACCTTCACCACTCCCTGTGTGGAACACTTCGGTGAACTTACGCGTTACTTCGGTGAAGTTTTCCGGCATGGGCGGATATTGGAGTCGACCCTTCTTTTTATTGAAAGCCACAGAACCCACTTGGCCATAGAGATAGAGGCTAAGCATCGGATCTTTGAAGAAGGCATCTGGTGTGAGCGGCAACAACAGCTCGTATATGAAACGATCTTCATGGGCGTTATTGGACACGAACGTGCGGATAAGTCCAATCGCTTCAAGCTTCTCGAGTATACTTGAGAAGCCTGAGAGCGGCATGTTCAATTCATCCATTACTTCTCTGTGGAGTCTTGTTTCAAGTTTGCTGTAATGGTTTGAAGATTCCTGGAGGTAGATATATGAAATGGTCGCTTCCTGTCCAATCAGGGGGAGATACAGTTCATTGATGATGTTCAGATGGGACTTTTCGAACGATGATGGCATATAAACGATGAACTCGGTATTTGGTTTTAGTCTTTCATTGAAGTTCATTATCGTCACTGCCTTTAGCCAGATGCTTCAAGGTCTCCATGAGCTGGTCGATGTCCTTGAACTCCTTATAGACCGAAGCGAACCTTACATATGCCACTTGATCCAAGGTGATCAGCGCTTTCATGACATGTTCTCCGATATCATTGCTCGAAACTTCCGATTTATTCAAATTCCTGAGATCCGACTCTATCTGGGCTGCTGTCTTCTCCAACGTCTCATAAGAGATTGGACGCTTTTCGCATGCACGGAGCAATCCATCCATCAGTTTCTCCCGGCTGAAAACTTCCCTGTTTCCATCCTTTTTAACTACGACCAGCGGTGATAATTCCATACGTTCAAACGTCGTGAACCTAAAACCGCACTCTTCGCATTCCCTACGTCGGCGTATCGCAGACAGTTCATCGGTATGTCTGGAATCGACCACTCTCGAACTTGTATGATGACAATTCGGGCATTTCACTATGACCACCTCTTCCTACCCAGTTTGGTATACCATTATAATACATTGAACATAAAAAAAGAAGAAACTCCCGTTTCTTCTTTTCTTTCTATAGATTTTCCGCAATTTTTTCAGCAAATTCCACCACTCGGGTCGAATAACCCCATTCATTGTCATACCATGCCAGGACTTTAACTTTATTGTCGTCCATGACCATCGTCAACGACCCATCTATAATTGAACTTCTGCTGTCAGTGTTGAAATCACTGGACACAAGTGGCTCATAAGTGACACCCATGATACCGGCTAGCGCACCATCAGCGAATTTCTCGAATGTTTCATTGAGTGAGTCTTTCGTCACAGGTTTTTTAAGATCAACCACAAGATCGACAAGTGATACGTTCGATACAGGCACTCTCAATGCCAAGCCATGGAGTTTGCCATTCAATTGGGGGAGAACCTCACCCAAAGCTTTTGCTGCGCCAGTCGAAGTCGGTATGATGTTGTCTGCACAAGAACGTGCCCGTCTAAGGTCTTTATGCGGGTTATCGATGTTCTTTTGATCGTTTGTGTAGGCATGGACAGTCGTCATCAGACCATTTTCGATGCCATACTCCTCATCCAGCACTTTGGCGACCGGCGCCAGGCAGTTTGTCGTACAAGATGCATTGGAAAATACATCATATTTATCTATATCGAATTCTTCATCATTTACACCAAGAACCACTGTTTTTACATCTCCGCCTTTGGCCGGTGCAGTCAGCAATACTTTCTTGGCCCCTGCTTTAACATGGGCTGCTGCTTTGTCACCATGGTTGAAGGCGCCTGTCGCTTCGATGACAATATCCACACCCAAGTCTCCCCATGGCAGCTTTTCTGGATTTCTTTCTGTCGTGATCAGAATTTCTTTGCCATCCATGACCAGCTTGTCTCCATTGCCTTCTATCTGCTTTTCGAATTTCCCGTGTGTGGTGTCGTAGTTGAGGAGATGAGCCAGTGTTTCAGCAGGATAGCTGGCGTTCACCGCTACGAGCTCCAATTCATCTGAAGCGGCAACGATGCGAAATACCATCCTTCCAATTCTTCCCAAACCATTGATTGCTACTTTTTTCATGACGATTGCCCCTTTATGCTATACTTTTCACTGATTAGTATAACATATTGAAAGCGTGTTTAAAGGTGTATTCTGCATAAAATGTTCACTTTTCAATCTTGTCTAGAAAGCTTTGAATCTGGCCCCTCAATTCCTGAATAGAGCCACTATTCTGAAACACAACGTCACTTCTATCGCGCTTATCTGACAGCGGCATTTGACTTCTTATTCTCGACAACGCCTCTTCTTCTGTAAAGCCGTCTCTGTCCATCAACCGCTTTTTCTGCGTTTCTTCATCGACATAGACTGTTGCAGTCAAGTCGCATTGTTCATCCAGTCCATTTTCGAATAACAGCGGGATATCCAAAAATACATGACTCTCCAGGCTCAACCGTTCTTTATCCTCATTCATCATGCGTCTCACTTCAGGATGGACCAGACCATTCAATATTTGCCGTTCTTCTGGATCATTGAAAATGATTGCACCCAACTTCCTTCTGTCTATTTCCCCGTCCGACCTTGCAATGTCCTCCCCGAAGTGGTCGAGTATCCCTTTATAGGCAGGGCCATTTTGTGCAGTCGCTTTTTTGGCATAAATATCCGCATCAAGTACCGGATAGCCTTTTGATTGAATATATTCTGAAGCGGTCGACTTGCCGCTGGCAATGCCTCCGGTCAGACCGATAATGTAGTTCATTGGATCACCTCTGACAATTTGTACAATAAAATGTATTTCTTCCTGCTATAGTCTTTGTTTTGAGGGGCGCTTCACAGTCCGGGCATACCTTCTTCTGGTAGACTTTAAACCGGTCCTGCATGCTGCCCCTCTCCCCGGATATCCCTCTATAATCCGAAATTGTGGAACCACCTCGGCTCAATGACAGCTCAAACACTTCAACAATCGCCTGGTGCAGCTTCGTTAACCGTTCAACTGAAATATTCCCCGCCTTCCGCACAGGGGAGATCCCTGACATGAACAATGCTTCTGAAGCATAGATGTTGCCGACACCTGGTATGATCGTGCTATCCATTATCAACGCTTTGATCGCTTTATTGCTTCTGCTGGGATCTTTGATTTTTTCAATGAATTCAGCAAGACTATCCGGATGCGTATACTCTAGGGCCATCCTTTTAAAGGGAGGAAAGTCATTTATCCTTTTAATGGTCGACATTTCCCCAAAACGTCTGATATCACTGTAGACAAGGGACTGCCCATCTGACAGCGGCATGGACACTTGCCAATGCCTACGGTAGTTCAAGTCTTTGATCTGTTCTATCGAGTCGGCCACAAAGAAAGCACCCGACATGCCGAGGTGGGAAATCAGATGGAAGACGTCCCCATCTTTTTCCATGATGAAGTATAGATATTTCCCGCGTCTTCCCACCTTTTTAATACGGCCTCCATCGATTTTCTTTTTAAATGATTCAAGATCTTCTTTTATTATGGTTCTTCGGCCAACCTCATGTCCTTTATATATATGGTCAGAAAAAGACATGGCACCGATTCCCTTCTCTTCTACCGTTCGTTCTAGAGAACGCTTAACCAATTCCACTTCTGGTAATTCAGGCATTCTACCACCTACTTCACTTGATACCAATCACTGCCATAACCATAATCCACATTGAGCGGTACACTGAGTTCAATCGCATTCTCCATAATGCGCCGAATAATTGAGATGAAATCTTCCACTTCATCTTTTGGAACATCGAAAATCAGTTCATCGTGGATTTGAAGCAGCAGTTTTGCATCATATTTTTTCGCTTCTTCAGATCTGTCATATTCTACCATTGCCAATTTTATTATATCGGCTGCTGTACCCTGGATTGGGGAGTTCATTGCAGTGCGTTCTGCAAAGCTTCGTGCATTGAAGTTCTTGCTATGGATATCAGGTATATATCTTCTGCGATTGAGCATTGTCTTCACATAACCATCACGTTTGGCATCTTGTATGATCGACTTCATGAACGCCTTGACCTGCGGGAATGAATTCAGGTAATTATCAATGAAGGTTTTGGCTTCTTTACGGGTGATGCCAAGGTTTTGACTCAATCCATAGTCACTTATGCCATAGACGATGCCAAAATTCACCGCTTTCGCATTTCGCCTCATGTTCTGCGTAACATCCTCTTTATCGACTTTAAATACTTCCATCGCAGTTTTGGTGTGGATATCGGTATCACTTGTAAAGGCATTGATCATCGTTTCATCTTGAGTAATGTGTGCAAGCACCCTCAGTTCAATCTGTGAATAATCAAGAGCCAACAGAACATGATTTTCATCTTTTGGAACGAAAGCTTTACGGATCTTACGTCCTTCGTCTATCCTTATCGGGATATTTTGAAGGTTCGGTTCAACTGACGACAACCTGCCTGTTTGGGCCAGTGTCTGATTGAATCGAGTGTGGATCTTCGAGTCTTCTTTAATTTCTCCCTGGAGTCCAATCACGTATGTGGATTGGAGTTTGGCCAAGGTACGGTAATGCAGTAGATGCTCAATGATTTCATGTTTATCCTGCAGCTGTTCCAGAACGTCTACTGCAGTGGAATAGCCCGTTTTAGTTTTTTTGATGACAGGTAGATTCAGTTTTTCAAACAGAATATGCCCCAACTGTTTAGGCGAATTGATATTGAACGACTCTCCGGCCATCTCATATATGGTACTTTCGATTTCATCCAGCCGCTTCTGTATGTCCTTCTCCATTTCCTCAAGGCGAGAAGCATCTACTTTGATGCCCCTATATTCCATATCAGCAAGGACCTTAGCCAATGGTATTTCAAGTGTTGCCCAGAGTTCATGCATCTCATCTCTTCTCAAATATTCCTCCATCGGTTCTCTGACCTTATGGATGGCCATCACCTTGCTATTAAGAAACTTTTCATGTTCTGCACCGGTCGGGGTTACAGCTTTCTTCCCTTTGCCGTAATGATAGTCATCGCTGTCTATATTGATCGCGAAGTCAGCAGCAGTTTCCGCAACATCAATAATCTTCTTGGAAGGATCCAGGAGAAAACTGCCGAGCATGATGTCGGAATCAAACCCTTTGAAATGAATGTCCAAATGCCTAAGCAGCCCCATTTGCCGCTTGATGTCATATACATTAATGGAATTCCTGGATGTCAGGAAATCTTCAATTGATGACGATTCCAGTTCATTAAGCGGCTTTATGAATGTATGTGTTCCATCTGTTGCAGCAAGATACACAGGCGCATTGACAAGATAATTTTCTGCCCTTACTTCCAGATGGAATGAAACATCACCGCTCAACTCTTCTAGCGAATCCACTAGTTCATCTTCGAATTCGACTTTGTCTTCTGTTTCAGCTGCATCCATATTTTTTAGCAGGGATTCGAATTCCAACTCTTTGAACAGTTCATATTTATCTTCTTCCCGGTCCTGTTCAAACTTCAGGCTGCCAATATCGAAATCGATAGGAACCTCTTTATAGATCGTTGCCAGATCCTTACTCATTAGAGCATCTTCCCGATATTCCGTTAAGTTTTCTTTAAGCTTCTTGCCTTTCACTTCATCAAGATGCTCAAGTACACCTTCCACACTATGGTGTTCTTTAAGCAACTTGAGTGCGGTCTTTTCGCCAATTCCAGGAACCCCAGGTATATTGTCCGACTTGTCGCCCATCAAGCCTTTAAGGTCGATGATCTGCTCTGGCTTGAGACCATATAGTTCTTCGATGAAGGCCGGGGTATAGCGGTCTATGTCGGATATCCCCTTTTTAGTGTAGTAGATTGTTGTGTGGTCACTGGCAAGCTGTGTAAGGTCACGGTCCCCTGTAATGATGATTGTCTCCAGACCTTCCTTATCGGCTTTAGTGCTTAAGGTACCAATGATGTCGTCAGCTTCATATTCATCAAGTTCGTAACGTTTGATGCCATAGACATCAATCAATCTCCTGATGGGTGCCAGCTGTTCACCCAACTCGGGAGGCGTCTTCTGCCTTCCTCCTTTATATTCTTCATATTGTTTATGCCTGAAAGTAGATTTGCCGGCGTCAAAGGCTACCAGAAAATGGGTAGGCTTTTCATCCGTAATGATTTTTTCAAGCAGTCTTGCATAACCAAATATCGCATTCGTATGCAGGCCGCTCTGGTTACTGAGGAGCGGCAGACCATAGAACGCCCTGAAGGCAACACTATTGCCATCTATCAGAATCAACTTATCCATTCCATTACCCCTCTCTTCCAATGGTCTTATTAAACCATTGCTTCATTAAGAATTATACATTCCAATCCAAACTTAATCCATGAAAAAAGGTACAGCTCATGCTGTACCTTTATTTTTACGGTGTATATTCAATTGGTGCGTTTGGTCCAAGCGGCAATCCGAGAAGCATCCAAACGATCAGCATCAGTGCCCAAGTAACAAAGAAGAAGATGGAATAAGGCAACATGACAGAAATCAATGTCCCGATTCCCACGTTTTTGTTATATTGCTGCGCAAAGGCAATGATGATCGCAAAGTATGTCATCAAAGGTGTGATGATGTTTGTCGATGAATCCGCAACACGGTACGCCATAGTCGTCAACTCCGGTGAATATCCAAGCTGCATCATGATCGGTACGAATATCGGAGCCATCATCGCCCATTTTGCACTCGCACTACCTATGAACAGGTTGACGATTGCTGTGACGAGCATGAAACCTACGATCAATGGAATCCCGGTCAATTTGAGGGTTTCCAGCAACTCAGCTCCATACACACCTATAACAAGACCCATATTGGATTCTGCGAAATAAGAGACGAACTGGCCGGCAGTAAATGCCAACACGATGAACATGCCCATCGATGCCATCGTTTCAGTCATCTGATTCGCTACGTCCTTATCGCTCTTGATTGAGCGTGTGATCAAGCCATAGACAAGCCCCGGTATAAAGAAGAGGATCGCGATGATCGGTACAAGTCCGTCACTCATAAATGGCGATTGGACGATTGTATCCATATAGGATCCGACTGCATCATCTCCACGCATCGGTGAATTTGGCAGTACGACAAGAAGCAATGCAAGCAACGCGCCTACTATCATCGAAATGATTGCCCATGCCAATCCTTTTTTCTCGATTGGTTTTAGTGGATTCATTTCGTCCGTATCAGTAACGGCAGTTGAATCCTCATCTTCAGCATTGTAAGTCCCCAAGCGAGGTTCTACAATCTTGTCTGAAACAAACCAGCCTACAAGAGTCAACAAGAAAACACTTGCCGCAATGAAGAAGTAGTTCATTGCAACATTCATGCCATCGGCGTACTGCGGGTCGATGACGGAAGCTGCCTGAATAGAAAGTTCAGCCAGCATTGCGTCTGTACCACTCAGAAGCAGGTTGGCCGAGAATCCAGCGGAAACCCCGGCAAAAGCAGTCGCAAGACCAGCTAGTGGATGCCTTCCGAGGGCAAGGTACAACACTGCACCAAGCGGCGGCAACACTACATATCCTGCATCAGATGCAAGTGAAGACATGATACCTGCAAAGACAAGGCCTGCTGTGATCAGGGTCTTAGGTATGGACAATACAAATCCACGTAAAGCTGCGCTTATCAGACCTGAACGTTCAGCAACACCAATACCAAGCATCGTTATGAGAACGACCCCAAGCGGCGCAAAGTTGATGAAGTTATCAGTCATGCTGGAGAATATGTAACTTATCCCTTCACCATCCAGCAGGTTATTGATGGTAACGGTTTCTTGATTCTCTCCTGGATGTTCCACTGAAATTTCAAACGCCGATAAGATTGCAGATGCAACGAGCGTAAGAAGTGCGAGTATCGCAAACAGGGTGACGGGATGAGGGAGTTTGTTACCGAGCCATTCTACAAAATCAAGAAATTTCTGAAAAAAACCTTTATTCTTTTTGCCATTTTCCATTCCCAAAATTTCCTCCCAAAATACACTAAACTGAAAAGGTCCCCTAGTCAGGTGATCTTTTCAGTTTAATGCCATTACAGAATCATAAATCTCATTTCAACAATTTCATTACATTCACAACTGAGTCCCTGGACTTATCCAGTTGTTTCTTTTCATCTTCTGATAAATCCAGCTCGATGATCTTCTCTACACCATTTGTTCCTATCACTGCCGGTACACCAAGATAGATGTCACTGTAGCCGTATTCTCCGTCCAGATACACAATGGATGGAAGCACACGCTTTTTATCATGGAGGATGGCTTCAGCCATTTCCACTAAAGAGGCGGCAGGGGCATAATAGGCAGAACCATTGCCCAACAAGTTTACAATTTCAGCTCCGCCTTTTCTTGTACGTTCGATGATTTCGTCTATCTTGGTTTTGTCCATAAGACTTTCCAGTGGCACACCTCCAACCGAAGAATAACGAATCAAAGGTACCATGTCGTCTCCATGTCCCCCAAGAACAAAACCGCGTACATCATTGACGGAAAGATTCAGTTCTTCAGCTATGAACGTCCGGAAACGGGCAGTATCGAGTACTCCCGACTGACCGATAACCCGGTTTTTTGGAAAACCGGACTCTTTATAAACTGCATACGTCATAGCATCTACAGGATTTGTCAGCACAATTATTGTACAGTCCGGTGAATGCTCGACTATTTCCCGTGTCACTGCTTTCATGACTTTTTGGTTAGTCTTGATGAGATCGTCCCGGCTCATCCCTGGCTTCCGTGCAATACCTGCTGTAATAATGACGATGTCGGAATCTTTAGTATCTGCATAATCACTTGTACCGGTGATATTTACATCGACTCCAAGAACTGGTGTCGCTTCCTGCATATCAAGTGCCTTGCCGCGTGTCGGATCTTCCGCTTGCGGAATATCGACGAGAACCACATCTGCAAGCGCTTTAGAGGCTGCGATAAAGGCAGTCGTAGCGCCGGTGAACCCGGCGCCTATGACTGATATTTTTTTCCTGTTCATGCTATTCCCCCTTAAAAGGTGGCTTCAACTACATATTTTTGACAAGTTCGTCTGCAAACTCGGAACATTTAACTTCCTTGGCACCATCCATCAGGCGGGCGAAGTCATAAGTCACGACTTTAGATGCAATCGTCTTCTCGACAGCTTTTGTTACAAGGTCTGCCGCTTCCTGCCAACCTATATGTTCAAGCATAAGAACGCCTGAGAGGATGACGGATGATGGGTTGACTTTGTCCAAGCCGGCATACTTAGGTGCTGTTCCGTGTGTTGCTTCGAAGATTGCATGACCTGTTTCATAGTTGATGTTCGCACCAGGAGCGATACCGATTCCACCAACTTGTGCTGCCAATGCATCAGAGATATAGTCTCCGTTTAGGTTCATTGTCGCTACAACACCGAAATCTTTTGGACGAAGAAGGATCTGCTGCAGGAAGATGTCGGCGATTGCATCTTTGATGATGATTTTGCCTTCTGCTTCCGCCTCTGATTGTGCTTTGTCGGCTGCTTCTCTTCCTTCTTCCTCAACGATCTTGTCGTAAGCATTCCATGTGAACACCTTATCCCCGAACTCACGCTCAGCAAGTGCATAGCCCCAAGCTTTAAATGCACCTTCTGTGAACTTCATGATATTCCCTTTATGGACAAGAGTTACAGAAGGTCTATTGTTTTCAATCGCATAGTTGATGGCAGAACGCACCAATCTCTCAGTACCTTCTTTGGATACTGGCTTGATTCCGATTCCTGAAGTTTCTGGGAAGCGGATGTTTTTAGCGCCCATCTCATCTTGAAGGAAGTCGATTACCTTCTTCGCTTCATCAGTGCCTTCCTGGAATTCGATTCCTGCATAGATATCCTCTGTGTTTTCGCGGAAGATGACCATGTCCGTCTCTTCAGGACGCTTCAATGGAGATGGAACACCTTCAAAATACCTTACTGGTCTGAGGCATGTAAACAGATCCAGTTCTTGTCTCAGTGCAACGTTCAATGAACGGATACCGCCACCGATTGGTGTCGTGAGAGGGCCTTTGATTGCGAGTAGGTATTCATTGATTGTATCCAAAGTCTCCTGTGGCAGCCATTCGCCGGTCTTGTCATACGCTTTTTGACCTGCCAACACTTCTTTCCATTCAATCGCTTTTTTACCGTCATATGCTTTTTCAACTGCTGCATCGAGTACTTTGTTAGCAGCTTTCCAAATATCCGGTCCGATGCCGTCCCCTTCTATAAATGGGATGATTGGCTTATCAGGTACGTTCAGAATTCCGTTGTTTGTTGTGATTTTTTGACTCGACATAAATAAAATTCCTCCTGGTTAATAATTTCGAAAATTTGTTTTAGCGCTTCTCGATTGCTTCATATTTCTTGCCGGTTTGTCCAACATATTCAGCTCTTGGTCTGATCAGACGGTTGTCTTCGTACTGTTCCAGAATATGTGCAATCCATCCGGACACGCGGCTGACAGCAAAGATTGGCGTGAATAAATCATGGTCAATCCCCATCGCATGATAGACCGAGGCGCTGAAGAAGTCAACGTTTGGCAGAAGCCCCTTTTCACGTTCTACAACTTCTGCGATCTTTATGGATTTTTCGTAGAGTTCAGGCTCTCCGATTTCTTCAGTCAACTGTCTGGACATTTCTTTCAAATATTTTGCACGTGGGTCGCCGTCTTTATAGACACGGTGTCCCATTCCCATGATTTTCTCTTTATTTTCGAATTTCTCTTTCAAGTAGTCTTCTACAGATTCAGGAGACTCGATTTCACCAAGCATCTTCATTACGCGTTCATTCGCTCCACCATGAAGTGGTCCTTTGAGTGCGCCAGCTGCAGCTGTCACGCCGGAATACATATCTGAAAGGGTCGCGACGCATACGCGTGCCGTAAATGTTGATGCATTCAGTTCGTGGTCTGCATGAAGCACAAGGGCTTTATTCATTGCTTCGACTTCTGTACTGTTAGGCTCTTCGCCTTTCATCATATACAGAAGATTTGCAGCGTAATTAAGTCCTTTTTTAGGTTTGACGACTTCTTTGCCACTTCTTATCCTTGAGAATGCTGCAACGAGTGAAGCCACTTTAGCTTGGATACGGATGGCTTTTTCCTGATTCGCTTCATCACTCATGTCTTCAGCATTCTCGTCGAAGTGAGAAAGATATGACAATGCTGTACGCAGACCTGCCATTGGATGGATCTTATCCGCTGCGTATTCCTCGAAATGGGTGTAGATTCTAGGATTAAGCGTCATATGATCAAATAATTTCGCCTGGAAATCATCAAGCTCAGTCTGGTTCGGCAATCTGTCGTTCCATAATAGGAATACGACTTCTTCAAATAGTGCATTTTCTGCAAGGTCATCGATTTCATAACCGCAATAAGTGAGCTGCGAACCAATGATTGAACTGATGCGTGATTCGGTTGCAACTATACCTTCTAAACCTTTTTTCTCAGACATATATCGATTCTCCTTCTAGTTAATTCTTAGTATAGCCAGTCGGCCTTATTGCCATTATATCAAATTAAAGAACTTTGTGAATAATACAGTATCATTTATTCCTTTGTGAAATTAATACCATTAACCTTCTAGAGGACGCTTATACTAACAATAAAAGCCTCAATTCAGCTGAATTGAGGCTTTTATAAGGGTCAGTTAATTATCTTATTGATATGCATAAGTTTATCTTATGATTAATGTGTCGTTTCGGATGTATCAATACCTGTCACTGATTTAACCTTCACTTCGCGGTACTTTTCATGTGATTCGGCTTTACCGAGGAAAGTGCCTAAGAAAGCACCTAAAAATCCGGCTGGTACTGAGATGATTGCTGGATTCGTCAGAGGGAACAATGGTTCCATTGAAATAAATGCATTGCCTGAAGGGTCCATTACATTCGGGCTCATGATAACAAGTATAAGAGATACCGCAAGGCCTGTTATAATTCCAGTAATTGCCCCTTGCGTATTAAAACGCTTCCAAAAAATCGTATAGATGATGACCGGCAAGTTGGCGCTTGCTGCCACGCAGAATGCCAATGAAACCAGAAATGCGACGTTTTGGTTTTGGGCGAAGATCGCCAGTATTATAGACAGGACACTTACACTGAAGGCCGCAATTTTAGCTGCCAGCATCTGCTGTTTATCTGTTATGTTGCCCTTTTTGATTACTTGGCCATAGATATCATGCGCAAATGCACTTGCCCCCGACAGCACAAGACCAGCTACTACTGCGAGGATTGTCGCGAATGCCACTGCAGACACGAATGACATGAGCAGATCGCCACCGAGCTTTTCTGCTAGCAATGGTGCAGCCATATTGCCTGCCGGGTTCGCAGCGATGATTTCCTCCCTTGTCAGCATCGCTGCAGCTCCAAATCCAAGGAATATCGTCAAGATGTAGAATATGCCGATGATCCAAGTTGCCCACATGACTGAGCTACGAGCTGTCTTAGCGTCTTTAACTGTAAAAAATCTCATGAGGATATGCGGGAGGCCGGCCGTACCGAACAATAATGCGATGATAAGCGACACGTTATTCAGAGGAGATCCGCCTTGAGACCCAGGATTCAAGAACGGGCCTTCAAGCTCTGGTGCCGTTATGTTCTTCATTTCACCGAACATGGTAAAAATATTAAAATTAAATTGCAACAGTACGAGTACAGAAATGATGACTGTACCAACCATCAGCAAGATTGCCTTTACCATCTGCACCCAGCTTGTTGCGGTCATGCCACCGAATAATACATAAATCGTCATCATTATGCCAACTATTATGACAGCCACACTGTATGGTATATCAAACAGCAGTTGAATCAAGGCTCCCGCCCCCACAAGTTGAGCGAGCATATAGAAGATGACAATCGTAATAGAAGAAAGCGCGGCGAAGGCGCGCACCTTCTTAAGTTCAAACCGGGCAGCAATCATATCAGCAACTGTGTACTTCCCGAGGTTTCTAAGCGGTTCTGCAACAATGTACAGTACAACGAGATAAGCTGTGAGATAGCCCACACTGTAGAAAAATCCATCAAACCCCCATAATGCAATCGCCCCTGCAATACCAAGGAATGAAGCGGCTGAAAGGTAGTCTCCGGAGATTGCGAGACCGTTTTGCCAACCAGTCAGCCCCCCACCTGCCGTGTAGAAATCTTTAGTGGATTGCGTCCTTTTCGAAGCGAAGTATGTAATCACCAACGTTAAACCAACGAATACAATGAACATGATAATGACGGTCAGATTCATTTATAGTTTCCCTCCCGATACTTTCTGATTATCTCATCGGCTTCCCTGTCGAATTCCTTGGCTTTCTTCATATAGATCGTGACCAGCGTCCAGACCATTATGAATAGGAAGAATGCGTAGATCCAAGCCCATGAAATATTTCCGAATGCTTCGTTGCTAAGCAGAGTGGTATAGCCTGTCAGTATCGGAAAAAGCAGTGTTGCGATGATGAAAAAGATGCTGATCGGTAAAATGAACCTGTTCCGCTTCTTAAGCAGTTCTTCAAATTCAGGTTGTGAAGCAATTAATGCGTAATCGATTTTTGCCATTTCTATTCCCCCTTATAGTCTACATTGTATTTATTTGACAGAAATATGTCAATTTTTCGACAACTATTTTTATTGTAAATATTCCTCTTCCGAACTATTGATGGTATAGAAAATAAAAAAAGCCAGCCATGCATCATTTAAATGATGTATGGCTGGTTTTCCCGTTTGAAATCTATCCAATTACCCCACTACATTCCCTTTGGTTTTTCTATCACGTTGATCTCCCCGATTTTGTCCATTGTGATATTTGATGAAACATTAATGGTTTGATCATCCATTTCCATAGTAAGTGTCAATTCAGCACTTTCGTACTGATAATCTTCATTGAACTTCAGTAGCACAAGACCATTGATGTTATCCACCGCTTCAAGTGACGACTCCAGATCGTCGTTTATAAAGGGCTTTACGCCGGCTTCACCTTCTACTTCATAACGAATTTCATAACCTGATTCGAGTTGCTTGGCTGTGCCTTCTTTGAACGGCTCGAGCTGACTGATTAAATCTCCATAGCTGCTGCCTTCAATATTACGTCCGTCATCCTGTCTTTCCACGTCGCCATTTTGATAGATGAAGTGTTCTCCCTCAAAGATGTAATGGGTCTTGATATCAGTTCCATCATCAACTTCGATTTTAATTTCATCCTGCTTGCTTCTGGTGGTTATTGTACGGATTACATGCTGGCTTTCTTCTGTGGAAATTGTAGTCGTCTGCCGCTCTTCATAGCTCGTTTCCTTACTTTCTTCAGATTGTGCATTTTTAATGATATCTGCTGCTGACATTTCTTCTTCCGGCTCTTCAGTCGTCTGTTGTTCTTCTGTAGCGGACTCTGTCGATTCTTCACTCTGATCTGCATTTTCATCAGATGAGTCATCCACAGGCCCGTCGTTAGTGCACGCTGTTAAAAACAGGAGCATGATAAGTAACATTTTTTTCATATGTGCCACCTCATCTAATATTATACTGTGCAGCATCTGTGACTACAACATAAAAAGGCACTTTAAAAAAAGTGCCTTTTTACTGGATTATAGTACATTAGCATGTCCATCGAATATACAGTTCTGCTCTGAGTCGACTGTGACGACTGCGCCCTCTTCCAATACTTCGTATGCGGCTGACGCCCCGACTATTGTCGGCAGATCAAGATTCAGGCCAACAATCGCACCATGCGAAGTGAGTCCTCCTTCGACGGTGACAAGACCTGCAGCCTCTTCGAGATAAGGTGTCATATCAGCATCTACAGATTGGGTTACGATGATTTTTCCTTCCAGATCTTTATCTTTTAAGGCTTCTGCAGAGTCAGCGAACATCACTTCACCGACGCTGCTTCTCCTGCCTATGCCCTGAGCTCGGATCAGCTTATCTCCGACAATGTGGAGTTTCATCAGATTCGTGGTACCTGCTTCTCCTGCAGGAACCCCTGCTGTGATGATCAATAAATCTCCCTGTTCTGCAAAACCTTTTTCCATTGCTGCTGATACAGAGATGTTCAGAAGTTCATCAGTGTCCCGCTTCCCTTCCTTGATTACAGGGTGTACGCCCCATACAAGCTGTAGTTGTCTGGCTACATGATGGTGCGGAGTAACTGCCACGATTTCTGCATGAGGACGATATTTTGATATCATCCTTGCTGTGTGCCCTGATTCTGTGGCTGCTACTATCGCACGGCAATTTAGATTCAGTGCAGTGTGTGCGACCGACACGCCAATTGCCGTCACCAAGTTCGTCTGCAGCGACTTAGTCCGTGTGGAAAGTAACTTTTTGTAATCCTGTGCATCTTCAGCCGAAACAGCTATGCTCGCCATCGTCTGGACAGCTTCCAGAGGATAATCGCCAGCAGCTGTTTCGCCGCTCAGCATTACAGCATCTGTACCATCATATATGGCATTCGCCACATCACTGGCTTCCGCACGTGTACAGCGTGGGTTATGCTGCATAGAATCAAGCATCTGGGTAGCAGTGATGACCGGTTTACCAAGGTGATTACATTTCCTGATCAGATCTTTTTGAACCATAGGTACTGACTCAGGTGGAATTTCAACACCCAAATCCCCGCGCGCCACCATAAGTCCATCAGACACTTCGAGTATATCGTCTATATTGTCGATGCCTTCCTGGTTTTCGATCTTCGGGATGATTTCAATGTGCTCGCCCGACTTTTCTTCAAGCAACTTGCGTATTTCCAGAACATCGCTGTTCGTGCGGATAAAGCTTGCTGCAATCAGATCGACGCCTTCATCAATACCAAAGATGATATCTTCCCGATCCTTATCAGTGATGCCCGGCATTTTTACAGAGACGCCCGGCACATTGACACCCTTTTTATTTTTGAGGACACCATCATTCAGGACGTGGCAATGGATTTCACCATTCTCCCGGTCGATGCTTTCAATTTTAAGTTCTATCAAACCATCATCAAGAAGGATGCGATCTTTTTTATCCACATCTTCAATGAGGCCAGAGTATGTGATGGAGATCTTTTCTGGCGTACCCACTACTTCTTCCATAGAAACTATGATGCTTTGCCCTTTCGTCAGCTCAATTTCACCATTCTCCATGCTGTGGGTACGAATCTCAGGTCCCTTTGTATCGAGTAGAATGCCTACTGTACGATCCAATTTGTCGGCAACTTTTCTGATGTTGTTTATTCTGGCACGATGTTCATCATGATCACCATGTGAAAAATTCAATCGTGCAATATTCATGCCAGCTTTTATCAATTTCTCAAGCATCTCCGGTGATTCCGATGCAGGACCGATTGTACATACTATTTTAGTGTTGCGCATAACTAGATTCCTCCTAAATGGATAACTCTCTCGAAAGTCTATACAGACCCTCATCTATCATATGACTTTCTTCAAACACTTTATCAAAACGGGTTGCGGACAGTTTATTGTGCTCAGTGCCTACCGCCTTTCCATGCACACCATCTAAAAGAAGCTCAACAGCGAAAGCACCAAGGCGTGAAGCCAGCACTCGATCTTGACCGGTCGGTTTTCCTCCACGCTGCATATGGCCAAGCACACTCTCACGGGTGTCTACGTTTATATACTTATGCAACTCATCTGCACACTGTGACGCACTCATGACACCTTCAGCTACAACAATGATCGAGTGTTTCTTACCGCGGCTCATACCCGACTCAATCCGCTCTGCAACTTCTTTCATGTCAGAGGGGGATTCGGGAATGAGTATGGTCTCTGCGCCCCCGGCGACTCCGGCCCAAAGCGCCAAGTCTCCAGCATCCCTGCCCATCACTTCTATAATGAAGGTGCGCTCATGGCTGGTTGCTGTATCTCTGATCCTGTCTACGGCATCGATTATGGTGTTTAAGGCAGTATCGAACCCTATAGTGTAGTCCGTGCCATTGATGTCATTATCGATGGTACCGGGTACTCCTATGGTCTTGATGCCTTCTTCATCGAGTCGTTGTGCACCTCTGTAGGAACCATCTCCCCCTATGACCACAAGCGAATCTATTCCTTTAGCTTTAAGGTTTTCGATGGCTTTTTTGCGTACAGCGGGTTCAATGAATTCTGGGCACCGGGCCGAGTAGAGCTTCGTCCCTCCTCTTTGGATGATGTCACCGACATCCCCAAGTTCCAGCTTATGGATATTATCAGTGACAAGGCCCTGATAGCCCTGGAAAACACCATAGACTTCAATGCCTTCATATATACTCTTTCTGACGACGGCCCTTATGGCAGCATTCATACCGGGCGCATCGCCTCCACTTGTAAGTACTCCAATTTTCCTCATGGGTTCCCTCCGTTAAAACAATCTCTTATTTTTAAAATAGCATAACTTATATTCCTTATCCATCATTAAGGTTGATGAAACCGTTTTATGAAACCAAAAAAAATGAACAGCATGAAATTACAGCTGTTCATCATATATTCCGATATTCACATATTTATCGTAGCGGTCGGCCACCATTTCTTCGCGATCAAGTGCAAGGAGTCCTGCCAGATGTTCTTCCAGGATGCCATCGAGATTCTCAAATACCTTGTCCCTGTCGTTATGGGCACCACCTTGAGGTTCTTCTATCACTGCATCCGCTATGCCGAACGATTTCAGATCGGCTGCTGTTATCTTCAACGATTCTGCAGCAATCTCCTTCAATGATGCATCCTTGAACAGGATGCTCGCAGCACCTTCTGGTGAGATTACAGAATATGTCGCATTCTCCAGCATGATCAGACGGTTGCATACCCCAAGTCCCAAAGCTCCACCTGAACCACCTTCTCCGATGACGACGCTTATTACCGGTACATGGAGACCTGCCATTTCGACAAGATTGCGGGCGATCGATTCACTCTGTCCCCGTTCTTCAGCAGCTTTACCTGGATATGCACCTTTAGTATCGATAAAACAGATGATTGGACGGTTAAATTTATCAGCCTGTTTCATCAAGCGAAGCGCCTTACGGTAGCCATCGGGGTGGGCCATGCCAAAATTACGGTGGATGTTGCCTTTTGTATCCCGGCCACGTTGATGCCCGATAACCGTCACAGGACGCCCTTTGTAGGCAGCAATACCTCCTACAATGGCAGGGTCATCGCTATGTACGCGGTCACCATAGAACTCTGTAAATTCTTCAAACAAAGCTTCGATATAGTCATAGGTAGTTGGACGCTTTATATATCTTGCAATCTCCACACGCTGCCAGGGAGTGAGGTTATCATAAATTTCATTTTTTTTATCACTGACCTTTTTCTCCAAAAAACTGACTTCCTTTGTGAGGTCTACTTTATTTTTTGCTGCATATTTTTCCAATTCTTCAATCTTCTCTTCCAATTCATAGATTGGTTTTTCGAAATCGAACATTCCTATCTACACCCCACTATGCAATTTCAGGATTCGGCCGAGATAATCTTTCATATCCCGTCTGTCTAAAACTTCGTCCAGCTGTCCATGCTTTAAAAGGAATTCGGCAGTCTGGAAATCATCCGGCAGTTTCTCCTTGATTGTTTCCTGGATGACGCGCCTGCCGGCAAACCCAATCAATGCACCCTTTTCTGCCAAGTTTATATCGCCGACTGAGGCGAAACTTGCAGACACCCCACCTGTTGTAGGATTGGTCATATAGGCGATGTAGAGCAGACCTGCATTATTGTGGCGCTCTATCGCAACACTGACTTTAGCCATCTGCATCAGAGAGATGATGCCCTCCTGCATACGTGCGCCCCCACTGGCTGTGAAGATGATGACAGGTAATCTGTGTTCTGTTGCATACCCAAAAGCACGGGCGAGTATTTCGCCGACTGCAGAGCCCATGCTGCCCATTCTGAAGCGGGCATCCATGACGGCTACAACGGCACGCTCACCTCCGATGTTCCCATCTGCACATAACACCGCTTCATTCAGTCCCGTCTTTTCCTTATCGTTCGAAATCTTGGCTTCATAATTAGGGAAGTTCAGTGGATTGGCAGATGTGATGTCTTGGAACAACAGATTGACTTCCCCTTCATCCATCAACGCTTCCAGACGGTCCTGGGCTGAAATAGGCAGATGATGGCTGCAGTTGGCACATACATTAAGACGTTTATATAAGTCTTTTGAATATAATATCTTCTTGCAGCTTGGACATTTTGTCATGATGGATTCACTTTTTTCGAAAGTGCCATCATTACGGTCTGTTTCATTGACTTTTTTATTCAGTTTAGAGAACAAGTCTTTCAGCATATTAAACTCCCTGTTTTCTTTATTATTTGAATGCCTGCGAATATTTATCGAGCAACACATAGATTTTTTTCATTATAATGTTCTCGTCTTCTAGTACATCAGCATTTCCTTTCTTTTCACTGACATATTCTTCTATCATCTCTTTGATTTCTATAATTTCATTCTGTTGACGTTCTGATTTGATGAGATATTTGCCGATCAGCTGAAACAGTTGATGGCTATCGATATCAGCAAGAAAGGTGCCCTCGCCCCGCTTCACATAGATGATGCCAAGCAGTTCAAGTGCTCTGAGTGCTTCCCTTACACTTTGCCTGCTGACATTCAATTCGTCTCTCAGATATCTCTCGCTGGGCAGCTTTCCACCTACCTGTATCTCTTCCTTTTCGATGACATTGTGGATTTCTTCAATAATATTTTCCAAACCTTTTTTTTCAGTCATCTTATAGGATCACAGCGTCAAACTGCGTGCTTTCTGATAGATGTCTTCAGGGTCGACTTTAATGCGGCTGACGCCCGTCTGCATGGCCGCTTTCGCTACAGCCCTCGCTACACTTGGTGCAACTTCCTTATTGAAAGGTTCCGGGATGACGTTTTCGGCGTTCAATTTATCATCTTCAATCAATTCTGCGATAGCAAGGACGGCAGCTTTTTTCATCTCGTCATTTATATGTGTCGCCCGAACATCAAGCGCACCTCTGAAGATACCTGGGAAAGCAAGCACGTTGTTGATTTGATTTGGAAAATCGCTTCGTCCTGTGCCGACTACAAGAGCTCCCGCAGCCTTCGCCTCATCAGGCATGATTTCAGGGTTCGGATTGGCCATGGCAAAAATGATTGGATCTTCTGCCATTGTCTTGACCATCTCGGCAGTCAGGGCACCTTCTACCGAAACACCGATGAATACATCAGCCCCTTCAATCACATCAGCCAATTCCCCTTGCTTATGATGATGGTTACTGAACTTGCTCACTTCGTGTTTGATATCGTTCATCCCTGCTTCACGACCTTCAAAGATGGCACCGCGCGAGTCACACATGATCATTTCCTTCACGCCGAAGCTGTGCAGGAGTTTTATGATGGCTACACCCGCTGCCCCCGCTCCGTTCAGTACAACCTTAATCTGGTTCAGAGATTTCCCCGAGAGTTTAAGGGCGTTCATCAGGCCGCTCAAGGTGACGATTGCCGTGCCGTGTTGATCATCATGGAAAACAGGTATATCGGTCTCGCGTCCTAGGCGTTCTTCAATTTCAAAACATCTAGGCGCTGAGATATCTTCTAGGTTGATGCCGCCAAAAACGGGTGTCATCAGTTTGACTGTATTCACGATTTCATCGACGTCATTAGTATTGAGTGCAATCGGAAAGGAGTCCACTCCGGCAAAATTCTTAAAGAGCGCGCTCTTACCTTCCATTACAGGTAAACTTGCCATAGCACCTATATTCCCCAGGCCTAAAACAGCGGAACCATCCGTAACGACGCCGACAGTATTACTCTTAATCGTATAATCGAATACTGTGCGTTCATCTTCATATATTTCTTTGCATGGTTCAGCCACTCCTGGTGAATATGCAAGGCTCAAGGCTTCCCTGTCCTTGATCTCCACTTTTGAATTTACTTCTAGCTTTCCTTGTTTTTCCCTGTGCATCTCTAGTGCATCATCTCTCAAGGACATATAATCTCCCTTTCCTAGTGGTCATACCACCGCAATATAAATATAGTAACATTATCAGTTTTACATGACAACTTCTTTAGTTCAATATACGTATGTCGGCTGCCTCGACCGCTTCCAATATACCTTCAATACCTTCTTTTCCTATTTTGCCAATTATCTTCTTTTTGTCAAAATCTTTGACCGGTATGCCTGAGTCACTCATGAAACCAGTCAGGTTGTATGCATGGGCATTGCGGATGACAATCTGTTTTGCCCGATCATAGTATATCTTTTTGAATGCATCTACGGTTTCTAGTGAGTCGACGATGAGTTGTGGACGTGATCTGCGCGTTTCTACCCTTCCCTCCACGACAGCAATCTGTCTTGTCAAGTTCGGATGGACATTGAAATAGACCTTTGGAAAAACGACTCCTTCCATTTCATGAAGCCCGTCGGTGAACTTGACGAACGCCATATTCTGTCCATTTTTTGTCCTGATTACTTTAATGTCGTCCAAAAAAACAAGATAAATCCCCTTACTTTGATTGAGAAGGTTGAACGGAATGAATTGGAGAGATTTCCTTAGTGCTATGACGGGGTGGTCAGAGAGGTAGAATCCGAACACGTCCTTCTCCCCTTCGACCTTTTCCATATCATCCATTTCAGCAGCGTGGTGGTATTCTTTCTTTATATTGAAGCCAAGCGTACTGAGGAACGAATCATGAGCATATTCTTCAGCATTCAATTCATCAAGCATGGGTAGCGTATTGAGGAGCGTTTTTCTATTCTCCTCAAAAACATCCAAAGCGCCCGACTGGACGAGACGCGTGAGCACTTTCCTATCCAGATTGACGTCCTGTACCCTAGTCTTCAAATCATATATATCGCTGAACGGGCCGTTTTCACGTTCTTTTATAATTGCCTCGGCATGACGATAAGTGACGCCTTTGATCATCGAGAAACCGAGTTCTATGCCTTCATCGCTTCTGTTATTCCATAAGGAGCTGTTGATGTTCGGAAGAAATAACGGAATTCTACGCCGCTTGATTTCACTTACGGTCTGGTTGACCTTATGCTCATTGCCGAAATGATGGGTAAGTATGACGGAATAGAACACTTCAGGATAGTGGGTTTTGATGTAGGCAAGGGTGTAGGATATCCGACTGTATGCCACCGCGTGGCTTTTTGGGAATCCGTAGTCGGCGAACTCCAAGATCAGGTTGAAAATATGATGGCCCACCTGGCTTGCGTATCCTTTACTTTCTGCCCCCTTCTCAAAGCGGCCCCTTTCATGTTCAAGCGTTTCCCTATCCTTTTTACTCATTGCCCGCCTCAATATATCCGCTTCCGCATAACTGTAGCCTGCGATCCTTGAAGCGATCTGCATGATCTGTTCCTGATAGACGATGACGCCATACGTCTCTTTGAGTATATCTTTAATGTCTTCGTGCGGATATCTGACTGCGTCTGGTTTTTGCTTCCCGGCGATGAAATTCGGGATTTCCTTCATCGGCCCTGGCCGGTACAAAGCGATTACTGCGACAAGGTCAAGAAATCCTTCAGGCTGCATTTCCCTGATTACTTTGCTTATGCCATCCGACTCCAACTGGAAGATGCCGATGGTCATTCCCTTCCCGAGCAACCGATAGACTGCTGGATCATCATCCGGAATTTCATCCAAGTTGAATGAAATTCCGGACTTTTCTATTTTATTGACCATGAACTTCAACAACGTCAGATTTCTAAGTCCCAGAACATCTATCTTCAGAAGTCCTGAAGGCTCCACCTCATTCATCGTCCACTGACTCAATGTGTGTCCGTCACTGAAGGTCACCGGGATGTTCTCGGTAAGGCGTTCCGCACTGAGCAGTATGCCGGCAGCATGGGTGGATGTATGCCGCGGCAACCCTTCAATTCTTTTACACAGACTCGCATATGTAACATACTTGGGATCCGCTTCTGAAAGCGACCGGAACGCATCTTTCTGAAACGCCTCCTGGAGTTTTGCCCCAGGGGTTTCTGGAATAAGTCCTGAAATCATTTTCAGTTCATCATCTTTAAAACCGAGTACCCTGCCAACATCACGTGCTGCCATCTTGGCACTCAACGTGCCATATGTGACTATATGCGCCACATTCATCGTACCGTACTTCTCAATCAGATAATCGACTACCTCATCGCGTCTGGCATCCTCAAAATCAATATCGATGTCAGGCATCGTCACACGTTCAGGGTTGAGGAAGCGTTCGAATAGCAGGTTATACTGAAGCGGGTCGACTTCAGTAATGTTCAGCAGATAGGATACAAGGCTCGCACTTGAGGATCCCCGTCCTGGTCCTACATAAATCCCATTTCGTTTTGCATGGTTGATTGCATCCTGCACAATCAAAAAATAATCTTCATATCCCATATCCACGATTACACCATATTCATACTCGAGCCGTTTTCTATAGACGCTTCCACCATCCGTCTTGGATTCGAGCTGCTGTTTCAGCATTTGCCATAGAAAGGATTTTGAATCTTCATTCTGGGGATTGGGGAAATGTGGCAAAGTCCGTTCCGTCCTCGGTATTTCGACATTACACTTCTCTACGAGGCGTTGATTGTTTTTAAGGTGGGAAGCTTCAATCTCAGTGAGATCCGAGAGCACTCTGATATGATCGGAGCCCGTGGCGTCATGCACGGAGGCCGTATCCAGCTTCTCATTATCCCGTATCGCATTCAATGTAACCCTTACCGGCAGATCTTCAGGTTCCATGTAGTGGGCCGGATTGATGAAGACTGTCCCGTACTCCGGGTGCGAGAGGTGGTGGGATATGTACTTATCTCCAGGTTTTATGGCCATGCCGTCCAAAAGTGGGATGCCTTGCTCATTCTTTGCGATCGCTACACACGACTGGATATTTTTATTGAGGTATTGGACCGGCGTAAATTCCAGATTCTTATAGGAAAGCATGGCCGAAAGACGGATCAGTTCCTTATAGCCTCCAAGATCTTTAGCGATGAGTACCAACGGGATGCCCGACATCTGATCATCTACCGAAACTTCCATCCCGATCAAGGGTTTAATGCCAGACTTCGACGCATGGGTATAGAACTCATATACACCATGTAGACGATTGAAATCAGTAAGTGCAACTGCCTTTTGTCCATCTCTGGAAATTTTATCAAGAAGCGGGCCGATCTTGATATTGCTGTCCAGAAATTCATAGCAGCTATGCACATTTAAATTGATCATTAGGCAAAACCCTTTCTACAGTTTACTCTCCAGCGCTTTGATCAGTTCCTGGACTTCTTCGTTATCCTTCAATGTAATTCCGCTTGCGAGGGGGTGCCCGCCTCCCCCGAACCGTTCTGCCACATCGTTGATGACAGTGTCCTTGGCGCGTAACCTTACGCGGATTTCATCATTTTCCTCGATGGCCATAAACCATATTTTAGCTTCATCGATTTCACGATAGATGTTGACATGCATACTCGCCTCATTACTTGATAGACCGTACTTCTCCAACGTAGGCTCATCTATATAAATAGACAGTACACCTTTATCGGTGATTTTGAATGCATCAATCAGATGACCTTTGAACTTGAATTGTTCCAGACTCTGCTTATTCATTTCATTCATATCTTTGGCAGCTTCAAACTTGAACCGCTTGAGTTCGGCTACGACCTTATGGGTCAATTCTGTAGTGTTATTGAAGAGAAATCTGCCAGTATCACCAACGATTCCGGCAAACAGGAGACGTGCCGACTCATCATTGATATAGTCGTTGTCGAATCCCCATGCTGATGCCAGCAGAAAGATGAGCTCGGAAGTGGACGACACACCCGTTTCAACGATATTGATCGTGCCATAAGGATCGTGGTTCGGATGATGGTCTATCTTGACCACTTCAGCACCCATCGATACATCTCCCTCAATCCGATCAGTATTGGCTGTATCCACTACAATGACAAGTGGGTGATCTAGGGTAACGGCAGTATCCATCTCACCGAGAAAAGAAAGAGATGGTTCAGTCTCTCCAAGCGCCGCCACTTTCTTATTTGGAAACATGTGCTGGATGATGGATTTCAATCCAAGTTGGGCCCCTATCGCATCAGGGTCCGGTCTCACATGCCTCAATATGATGATTTCGTCATAGGTGTTGATCTTGTTTATCAACGCCTTATAGTTGTCCTTTAGAGTCGGGTATCCATTTATATATTCTGTGAACAATTCTCATTCTCCCCTTATTTGATTTACTTGTTTCGCATAATAAATTATACTACATATTGGAATGGAGTTGTAACGATGGAAACATCCTATCAGATTGCAGTATCCTTTCTCGTCACACTGCTGCTCCTGAGCTTTTTTATGTTCCTGCTCTATAAGGTCAGGAAAATCAGGACGGAACGGGACGTCAGAAAGGCGTATTTCAACAGCATATCGAGAATCTGGCTCGGGTTGTTGATCGCTGTCTTCGGCCTTAATACAATCATACAATTTTCGTCGGCAGTATCATATATAGTCGGTGGTCTGTTCATCATCATCGGCCTCTACAATGTATGGCATTTCAATGCTGCCCGAAAGTACTTTAAAGGAAATCTCCCCATAGAGGAGAAGGCTTGGGCGGAGTTCAACCGTAAAACTCGGCAGAATGGAAAATAGACAAGTGAGCTCACTTGTCTATTTTTCTTTATAATGCTGGATCAGCAGCACCGCTTTCATGTGAATCTCTCCATTTGCCCTAGTAATGACTTCCATCCTAAGGAACTGCTCCCCAGCATCCAGGACTTCTCCTTCTATCACAAGTTCCTGATTCAATTGCATCAGCTTCATATTCATGATGTTCATCGTATCTATGTGATAACTGGCTATATTCCTCTCCTTGAGCATCGCATCTATCAGACGCTCCATAAGTCTGATGAACTCGGACTGTATCATACTGCCATGTTCATCAGTCAAGAATGGCATGACTTTAATATGAAGTCTATTACCATCTATATGCACATTCCTGCCGAGGTCTGGTTCTGCTGAGGACAACCCTTCAGGTTTCTGCAGCTCTCTTTGCTTGAATACATCCCTCCTATCTACAACACCGAGCCATCTGCCTTCATCGTCAATAATCGGTATGATGTTGAGATGGTGCCAACTCATGGCTTGGCGTAGGCGCTGGATTGTACTCTGTGGTCTTGCTGAGGCATCGAATACTAAGCCTTCCGGTCCATCCTCCCTCAATTTCATGAGATCTTTAGAACGGATGAGGCCCAGATAGAATCCTTCTTCTAGAATGATCGTCACCTTATCTGCCGGATAAAAGTCCTTCCCAAAATCATTTTTAATATCATACACATATTCCTCCTGACGCACCAGAAGGTCGGCAGCAGTAATGACATTGGTCGTCATGAATCTGTTGTACAATTCGCGCTGTATTGCCGACGCAACAGTAAATGTGTCAGAAGTCGTCGACAGGACAGGGAGACTGAATGCGTCCGCCCGCTCCAATATTTTCGGATCGGCCCCAAAACCTCCAGTAATCAGAATACCCGAATGGTTTTCCAATGCTTTCCGCTGGGCATCTTCACGATTCCCCACGATGAGGAGCGCACCTTCCTCAAGATATGTTTCGAGGGCTTCGGTACGCATTGCGCCTATGATGAATCTGCTGATTTCTCCATCAAGCCCTTCTGAACCAGCCAGGACAGTACCTTCAATCACCCGCTTCACCTGTTCAAAACTAAGTTTTCCTTCTATGTATTCCTCTTTCGGCGCAACCCTTATCGTGCCTACACGCTCTATGGTCTTTACAAGACCCTCTTTCTCAGCATCTTTAATTGCCCTGTAACTTGTGCCGTCTGAAACACCCAGATGGGCAGATACTCGCCGCACGGAAATTTTGGCACCTTCCGGCAGGCGATATATATAATCTATGATTTCATCATGTTTTGACATTCTTTACCTCCGCTACCTGCTTTATAAAAAAAGGGGCAGAACCCTGCCCCTGATGCCCTATTACATCTAAAATCTATGCCTTGAACTTTACAGTTTGTCCTGCTTCCAGTGTCTGGCAGTCTCCCTCCACTTTATCTGCAAATGCCTGTGCGTCCTGCTTGATTGGTGAGAAAGTATTGTAGTGAACAGGAACTGTGACGTCCGGCTTGATGAATTCATTTACTGCATAAGACGCATCATCTATGCCCATTGTGAAATGGTCGCCGATCGGGACGAAGGCGACATCAAACGGGCCATTGAGTTCCGTAATGAGTTTCATATCACCGAATATCCCAGTATCCCCAAGATGATAGATTTTTTTGCCGCCTGCTTCAATAATGATTCCTGTCGGCATCCCTGTATATATTGCATTCCCATCTTCCTCTGTAAAGCTGGAGCTGTGGAATGCATGGACATATTTGACTGTCCCGAATTCAAATGAATTTTTACCGCCAATATTCATCCCCATAGCTTCCACACCTTGCCCTGACAGATAATCTGCCAACTCTACAGGGGCAACCACGGTCGCGTCATTGGCTTTGGCGATCTCCACGGTATCACCGACATGGTCATTGTGCCCATGGGTCAATACGATATAGTCAACTTTCACATCTTCGACTTTCAAGTCCGTCAATTCATTGCCGTTTATGAATGGATCGACGATCATTTTTGAACCATCATTCTCAAGTTGGATGATCGAATGTCCATGATAGCTGAGTTCCATAATCCTATACCTCCTAAATGAATATCATATGTTTTCACTATACCCTAAAACCGCGGCAACCATTCATATTTATGATACAATTTTCATGAGGTGAATCAAATGAAGACAATTAGACGCAGCCATGCATTATCTGAAAATCATCTCTCTGAAATCATTGCCAGAGATGATTTTGATATACCCAATCTCGCATTGCCTCCGATGAAGAAGGCCCTTCATCCGGAAACAGAATATTTCGTTTCACTGAACCATATGGATGAACATGATCCTTTCCTTCTACAGAACCTCGTCATAGAAACCATACGCATGATAGAAGGTGCTGATGGTTTCGTGACTGACCAGATCTTTACAAATGATCATCATCACATCAATCATAGATTTCTTGATGAAATATCCATACAGACGGGTGAGCGGCACCTTATAATAGGGCCGAGTTTCAGTCGTGTACCGTCCTTTCTGCAAAGCCGCCTATTGGATGAGCTGGTAGACGCCGATGTTTCAGGAATCATGTTCGATGTGAGGAGCATGGACATCGATGACTTTGCTGCATTACAGCCACTTGCGAAACTTAAGATCCATGCAAAGAAACGGATCGCCATCATTCCCGTGGTGAAGGATGAACACCAGCGGAATGCTTTAGTCGACACCATCCCTTTTGATGTCGTCTGCATTGCAGACTGAATCCATAATAAGATAAAGATTGCCCGGACACGGTAAGAAAAAATCCTCCGCCATTTTCTAAGGCGGAGGATTTTTGGTTTTAATATTGGTTTACTACAGTAATTCTGTTACATCTTTATATTCTAGTTCCTGCGCTTCTGCAACTGCTTTATAAGTCACATGGCCGCCGTACGTGTTGAATCCACCAATCAATGTCGGGTTATCTGCAACTGCTTTACTGCAGCCTTTATTCGCTATTTGCAGGCCATAAGCCATAGTCGCATTCGTCAAAGCGATTGTAGACGTACGCGGTACCGCACCAGGCATGTTCGCAACTGCATAGTGGACGACTTCGTGCTTGAAGTAGATCGGATCATCATGTGTCGTCACTTTATCTGTAGTTTCGAAGATACCACCCTGGTCGATTGCGATGTCCACGATAACAGAACCGGCATTCATCGATTTGATCATGTCTTCACTTACAAGACGAGGCGCACGCGCTCCAGGTATCAGCACTGCACCGATGACAAGGTCACTTTCCTTCACTGCCTGCGCGATATTTAATGGAGAAGACATGAGCGTCTGGACATCGCGTCCAAACAGATCATCGAGTTCCCTCAACCGCTTAGGGTTAAGATCTAGAATCGTCACTTCTGCACCCAGGCCAATTGCCATTTTGGCTGCATTGGTTCCAGCCATTCCGCCACCGATGATGGTGACCTTGCCGCGGGAGACGCCTGGCACTCCGCTCAGGAGCACACCTTTGCCGCCTTTGATCTTCTGCAGGTACTCTGCACCGACTTGAGCCGCCATGCGTCCAGCCACTTCACTCATAGGGGAAAGCAACGGCAGTGAACCGTCCGGCAGTTGTATCGTTTCATAAGCAATTGCCGTTACTTTTTTATCTAAAAGCGCTTTTGTAAGTTTTGTTTCAGGTGCCAAGTGGAGGTAGGTGAATAGGATTAGATCTTCTTTGAAATAATCGAATTCCTCTGCCAAAGGTTCTTTGACTTTGACCACCATATCGACATCCCAAGCAGCTGCTGCAGAGTCTACTATTTCAGCTCCTGCATTGCTGTAGTCGGCATCCTCGAAATAAGAGCCGCCTCCTGCATTCGTCTCCACCTTGACTGTATGTCCTGCTTCGACGAAGGCGTGAACACCGCCAGGTGTCAGACCAACTCTACTTTCGTTGTTTTTAATCTCTTTAGGAACACCAATAATCATTCTAGAAACCCCTTTCATTTTTGAATGTTTCACCCTATTAATTGTATCATAAAGATATTGAAAAGTTATGACGTAAATATGACTTTATCAATGTAGAAATATATAAAATATTCAAAATGTGATATAATTGATGTGAAGAAGATATCACATCGAAAGGGGTTCTCAAAATGCTTAAGTATCAAAATATCCTTATCGCGGTTGATGGATCGAGAGAAGCGGAATGGGCATTCCATAAAGCAATCGACATCGCAAAACGGAATGATTCGAAACTATCAATCATCAACGTCATCGACACCCGTTCTTTCGCGTCAGTAGAAGCTTACGACCGTACAATTTCCCAACGTGCCAATGACTTTGCACAAAAGTTGCTGGATGGTTACGAAGATCTCGCATTGAAGAATGGTGTACTCGAAGTCGATAAGATAATCGACTATGGATCACCAAAGTCAATCATCCCTAAAAAGGCTGTTAAAAAGACCGGCGCAGATCTGATTGCGTGTGGTGCTACAGGTCTCAACGCTGTTGAGCGCTTCATCATCGGTTCAGTGTCTGAAGCAATTGTTCGTCACGCACCGTGTGATGTACTAGTTGTAAGAACTGAAACATTGCCTGATGATTTCGAACCTGTAGTTGCAACTGAAGAATTCATGAATGAAAACAAGTAATCCCAATTAAGTAGAAAAGGCTCCTGAAACCGATTGGTTTCAGGAGCCTTTTCTCTATACGCCCGTAACTCTAGCTACATCCCGTGCAATCATCACTTCTTCATCTGTTGGAATGACGATTATTTTTACAGGAGAATATGGGTGGTTGAGGAACTTCTCTTCCCCACGGACATCATTCATGGTCGGATCAAAATAGACACCCATGAATTCAAGGTTCTCCAGTACTTTTGCACGCACAATGTCGGAGTTTTCTCCAACGCCTGCTGTAAATATGATCGCATCGAGGCCGCCCATGCGTGTGGCGTAGGAGCCCATATATTTGTGGATTCTCTCACCGAACACTTCGAGTGCCAAGACTGCCCTCTTATTGCCTTTTTGAGCTTCATTCTCGATATCACGCAGGTCGCTTGAGAACCCGCTCACACCAAGTAGACCTGATTCCTTATTCAAGACATTGAGTACTTCTGCGGCGGACTTGCCCGTCTTTTCCATTATATAAGGAATGAGCGCCGGATCTATATTACCTGAGCGTGTACCCATGGTGACGCCTGCCAATGGAGTGAATCCCATTGACGTATCGATCGACTCGCCGCCTTTCACAGCCGCTATGCTGGCACCATTTCCTAAGTGGCAGCTGATTATCCTCAACTCATCAAGCGGTCTGTCCAAGAGTTCACTTGCCCGCTTGGTTACATATTTGTGGCTTGTACCATGAAAGCCGTATTTACGGATGCCGTAATCTTTATAATAGTGATAGGGCAAGCTGTATAAATAGGAACTTTCTGGCATGGTCTGGTGGAAAGATGTATCGAAGACAGCAACGTGTGGCACGTCTGGCAGAAGTTCCCTGAACGCGTTGATTCCCATCAAGTTCGCTGGGTTATGCAACGGTGCCAACTCACTCAGATCCTGGATCTCTTGAACGACTTTATCATCTATCAGAATCGAGTCATCGAAAACTTCGCCACCATGGACGACACGGTGCCCACTGGCATCTATATCATTTATATCCTTAAGCACATTATATTCAACTAGTTTCTTCAACATGAGGTGAACGGCTTCTTCATGGTCCCTGAAATTTTGGTTCAGTGTGTCTTTGTGTCCATCCACTGTGATGGAAAATATACCGTTGTCCATGCCGATTCTCTCGACAAGGCCTTTGGCTATCTCTTTTTCTTCAGGCATTTCAAACAATTGGAATTTAAATGATGAGCTGCCTGCGTTAATAGCTATAATCTTTGACATAACGCCCTCCTGATTCTTTAATTCCCAACATAGCTATCATACCATGACTCGGTCTGCTGCAAAAAGTTTTTAAACTGTGTGGCATTCTTAAAGTCCGGCACTTCGCCTATCAGCACTTCGTTGTTTTTTAGTGGAGAGAATTTCTTTTTGATGACCATGATGGATTTCCGTTGCTTCTCAGTCTTGAAGATTGTTTTCGGCAAATGCAGGAACATCAACAATGTCGCTTCTTCTGATAGATACTTCTTGATGGTTTCATTATCATTCTCAAGCATATCCGAAGGGACAATGAATGCTCCAATTCCATCATCTTTCACATAGGCCATGGCACTTTCAAGCATCAATAGGTGCGCGTAGCTCCGACCTTCTTCAAAAGCTGTTGTAAAGCCCTCTACTTTAAGAGGATAATGTCCTACCGGAAGGTCACCGACTGCTGCATCCACTTCTCCTGCCCTAGAAGGTTCTATGATGTCTTGAGGATAGATATTCATTGGTACCTTCAGGAATTCACATAGATTTGCATTGAGCTGGGCGAGGACTGGATCAACTTCTATCCCATTCAATTCAATTTCAGGCATGCGTTCCTTCATTGTCATTGATAGATGACCGGTTCCACTACCGGCGTCCAGGAGGCGGATGGAATCGTCATTAAACAGCTGTATCAGATGAGATATCAAATAGCCGAGACTGTCTGGTGTCATCTGATGATTCGGTTGAACAGGTTCCTTCTGTGCCTGTTGCAGATAAGCGAATTGGAATGCTTTCCTCTTCTCGTCCATACTGCCTTCCGCTTCAACCGTCAAAAGCGCTTCGCTCAATGCTTCAAGCCTTGAGAGCGCTTCGTCTTTCTCTATCAGGCGGTCTGTCTCCTGAATCAACCCATGGTATGTTTTTTCCATTTTTGTCTGTTCCATATTATCCCCCAATAAAATATGGACTGCCATCGGCAGTCCAAATGCTTTCTACATTATATTACAATGCTTTTAATGCTTCAATCGCTTTGTCGTAATCAGGGTGGTCTGTTCCTTCGGGAACATATTCGACGTATTGAATCTTGTCGTTCTCATCAAGCACGAAGACGCTACGTGCAAGAAGTCTCAACTCCTCCATCACCACGCCGTAATTTTCACCGAATGATAAATCTCTATGGTCACTCAATGTAACTGCATTTTCCAATCCCTCATCAGCTGTCCATCTTTTCTGTGCAAAAGGAAGGTCATTCGAAATGGTGATGACGGCAGCATTGTCGACGCTTGTTGCCTGCTCGTTGAATGTTTTGGTCTGGGTGCTGCACACACCAGTGTCTATCGATGGTATTACACTGATCAGTTTTTTCTTGCCTTTAAAATCATTGAGACTGACTTGTTCAAGGTCTGTATTCAGTACGGTAAAGTCAGGCGCCTGGTCTCCAACCTTTACCTGCTCACCGCGCAATGTCATTGGATTGCCTTTAAAAGTAACGTTAACCATTGATGAATCATCCTCCTAGGTAGATTGCTTATGCTATTATATTTCCCTGAAATAACGTGCTTTAATCATATTTTTATAATCTTGGTAGCTGTTCTTGACTACGTGCGTATTTGCGAAGTAGTCGTGCAGTCCGATTCTATCCTTTGTGAACAGTACAATCAAGTATGGGAGATAGAACAACTGGTTGCTGATATAGCGGCCAATCAGTTCTCTGAATATGACTTGGCCAAATGAGAGGCGTTCTCCGAATTCCGAGACCACACTGATGCCTGTAATCATTTTGCCGAGCGTTTGCCTGAAGTAGTATGTCATAAGAATGAAATAGGTGAAATAGATAGTTGCGTTTAAAATGTTTTCTGCACTGAACAGCGGAATCCATATTTGGAAGTCTCTAATGTCAAACACGTTTAAAATCGGGTATATGATCATTTGGGAAACTGACCACAGCACTATGATATCAATCAGGTAACTGATGAATCTTGTGAAAAAATGTGCCGTGGCCATGTAATCCAGTTTGTCGTCCAATGTGTCCGTCTCTCTGTAATCATCCCTGACAATCTGTTCCACATCCATACCCCCTACTTCTCATACAGGTACATAGGTTCTATGCCCTGCCTGTTTTTTAATAGAGATTCAATCTGTGCAATTTCAGTTTTCCCCATCAGGCGATCCATCAGACTGGCAGCTCCATAGTTAAGCAAGAGTCGATTGCCTTGACCCTGACCGTATTCGATGATTTGAGGGTTTCCTCCAATGCTCTCCTTCATTGATGCCATCGCATCTTCAAGATAACCCATCTCATCTACGAGGCCATTATCCATTGCGTCTTCGCCAAGATAAATCCGGCCATCGGCCAATTCCTTAACTCTTTTCTGGTCCATGCCCCGTCCTTCAGCCACTACATCAACGAAATCCTGGTACATGCTGTCGACCATGTTTTGTACGTATTCCTGCTCTTCTTTGCTCGGGTCTCTATGGCCGCTGAGCATTTCCTTCATATCTCCGCTGGCATACGTTTCAAACTCTACTCCATAATCCTCTGCAAGCTGACTGTAATTGATGCTCTGCATGATTACACCAATCGAACCGGTGAGCGTTTCATCGGAAGCAAAAATCTTATCGGCGGGGGCCGAGACGTAATAGCCACCAGAAGCTGCCATGCCGCCCATTGAACTGTAGATTGTTTTGCCGGCTTCTTTGGCTTCCATCAGATACTTATGTATCTCTGCGCTCTCATAGACTCCTCCGCCTGGTGAATTGACATTGAGTAGTATGCCTTTTATATCGTCACTGCTGATGATTTCCTTTAAAGCTTCTATCGTCAATTCATGATTATATGCTTCTGAACTGAACACGCCTTGTGAACCCGTATCCATAATGGTGCCTTCTATGTTCAATATGGCAATCTTATTGCTAGTGTTGCCTTCTTCAACGACGAAGGACGGCGGGAATTCACTGCTAGTGTATTCATTGATGGTGTCCTGCCAGTCACTGGCCCATAAAACATTGAATAATGAAGCCATTACACCAAAGAAAAACAAGGCCAATGCCACTACAACCGCGACTATCCGTTTCATTTTAACATTCCTTTCCGAATATGCTGTATACTTCTATTATGATACCATATAGTCATAATAAACAACCACTGGGAGTGAAACCTTTGATCAACTATAAGACGATATATTTCTTTGCCCCGCACGGAGATGAGACTAAAAAAATAAAGCAAGATTTGTCAAAACTGTTCGATCGCCTCGATATTCGGACCGTGGAATCTGACAAGGAAGCAGACATCATTGCTTCCATCGGCGGTGACGGCGCCTTCCTACAAGCTGTGCGCCGGAGTAATTTCCGGGATGACTGCGTCTATCTCGGAATCGCCGCAGACAGCAACAGACATTTCTATGTCGATTTTCATTACCAGGACATCCAAGCGCTTGAAGAAGCGTTCCAAAAAGATGATATGGATGTCAGAAGATATCCCACAATAGAAGTTAAGGTAAACGATAATAGCCCGAGCTATTGCCTGAATGAATTCACGTTGCGCTCGAGCATTGTAAAGACGTTGAAGATGGATATTTATATCAGTGACTTCTTCTTTGAACACTTTAATGGTGATGGCATCTTGGTCTCCACTCCTACTGGATCGACAGGCTACAACAAATCAGTAGGAGGGGCTGTGGTTGATCCGCTCATTGAATCGATGCAGGTCACCGAACTCGGCAGTGTAAACAATAATACGTATCGGACTCTGGGAACGAGTTTCCTGCTCAACAGACAGCGGCCACTCACTCTACTGATCGACAAGAATACCGACTACTACCCTGTCATGTCGCTTGATAATGAAGCGATAAGTGTTCAAAACACTGAAAAGGTTGAATTGAGGCTCAGCAAAAAACATATTCAGACGTTGAAGCTGAAAGATAATACTTTCTGGCACAAAACACAAAGAAACTTCCTCTGATCAGAGGAAGTTTCTTTGTGTTTAGGCTTGGAGAAAATCATACAAGTTTTTGATTATCAGCACAGCAGTCACTATGATGAACAACCCCTTTACGTACCCAGAGCCTTTAGTGATGGCCATATGGGCACCGGCATACGAACCGAGGATCATGCTTGCCCCCATGATCAGACCATAAGTATAATTGACCTCCCCCATCACGATAAATAGGATGAGGGCGCCGATGTTACTTGCGAAGTTCAACACTTTTGCATTGCCGGCCGACCTTAAAAAGTCAAACCCGGTAAACAGCATCAAAAACATCAGGAACGACCCTGTGCCTCCTCCCATGAAGCCGTCATAGAAACCGATCAACACTACAAAAATGATGAGCAGGATTATTTTTCTGGGCGTAAAGACCGCATGACGTTCAACCTCTCCCCAATCCTTCTTCAACAGGGTATAGATGAGGACGATGAACAGCATGGCCAGAACGAGTGGTTTCAATACCTCTCCGGGCGTATATACAGCTGTAAGTGCCCCTAAAATTGAAAAGATGAAACTGATCGGGGACAGTTTCATGACCATCTTAAAGTCCACATGACGTGCCCTTAAGAACCTCAGGGAACTGGTCAGAGATCCGAAAGAGGAGGCAAGCTTATTGGTGCCTAGGGCCGTCGCTGGACTGATGCCTGTAGCAAGCAGTGCGGGGATGGCGATAAGCCCGCCACCGCCCACTACTGCATCGATGAATGCTGCCAGAAAACCAAGGACGATGATAAGCAGTATGACTGATACATCAACTTCTGCCATATCTTCTACAGGAGCCCGGCAAATGCTTCTTTTTCTTCTGCTTCGTCAGCAGATAAGCATTCGACGTTTTCAAGCGCTTCTGCAATAAGCGGACGGAAGTCGACTTTCGATTCGAATTTCTCAACCTTCTCAAGGGAGGGCCTTGTCTTAGGAGCTTTCGGCTTGAATATCGTACAGCAATCTTCATAAGGCAGGATGGACGTCTCATAAGTGCCGTATGCACGTGCCTTCTCAACGATTTCGTTCTTATCCAGAGTCAGAAGCGGACGCAGAACCGGGAAACTGGTAACCGCATTGATGGCATGCATACTCTGGAGTGTCTGCGAAGCGACTTGTCCCAGGTTCTCGCCGTTGATGACCGCCTGGGCATTGACGGTACGTGCCAGCTCCTCAGCAATCGTAAGCATGATGCGCCGTGTGGTCGTCATACTGAAATTGTCGGGAATCCACTCATATATCGTAGTCTGCAACTTTGTAAAAGGTACTATGTGGAGTTTTATATCGGTGCCGGTGCGCCGGGACATGATTTCCACGAGTTTTTTCACCTTGTTTGTTGCTTCAGGGCTTGTATAAGGTGGGGAGTGGAAATGAATTGCTTCAATTTCCACTCCTTTTTTCATGACTTCCAATCCAGCAACAGGGGAATCGATGCCCCCAGACAACATGAGGAGGCTTTTCCCTCCAGTGCCTGCAGGAAGTCCACCCACGCCTTGCCTTACTTCATAGTACATATAAATGGCCTCGGGCCGCACTTCCACATTGAGTTGATGATCTGGATGCTTGACGTCGACACTTATCCCCTCGATATTTTCCAAGATATATCCACCAAGCAGGAGCTGTATATCGTAAGTGTTCAAATGATACGTCTTATCCACGCGTTTTACTTCAACTTTAAATGTTTCTCCGTGCTTGAACTTCTTCCCAAGAGCAATCGCAGTTTTGAGCATGCTCTCTTCATCCGTTCCAATTTTGACGACTGGGGAAAAACTCAATATACCATTTATGTTTTCCAGAGCGTCCATGACCAACTCATGTGACTCATCCTTTATTTGGATATATGCGCGGTCTCTTTGCACATCTATTGCCACATCATATCCTTCCATGGCCCTTTCAATACTTCTCTCAAGTGCATTCAAGAACATTTTCCTGTTCTTTGTCTTTAACGTGATTTCTCCGTAACGGACCAATATATAATCGTAGTTCATTCCAGGACCTCCTTTATTTCTTCATATACAGCTCCTAAAGCATCACACAGCTGGTCGACCTCCGCTTGAGCAGTCATATTGCCGAAGGAAATCCGGATGCTGCCTTCTATCTTCTCTTTACTGGATCCGATTGCCGATAAGGTTTCATTCAATTTCCTCAACTTAGACGCGCATGCACTCGTCGTGGACACCATGATGCCGCGTTTTCCGAGAGCGTTGACGACAACTTCCCCTTGCGCCCCGATAAAAGAAATGTTCAAGATGTGCGGCACTCCCCCAGGGTGGATATGGATTGATTTAAGATTTCTGACCTTATCCTGAACCTGTTCATTATAGCGGCTTAGCCGCGCCGTATTCTCTTTCATGGCCTCCCCGGATATGCGCATGGCCCTGGCCATCGCAACTGCTCCAGGAAGGTTCACGGTTCCGCTCCTTTTGCCGTATTCATGGCCCCCGCCGTAAATGATCGGGGATAATTTCCCTCCATCTCTGGAGAGTAAGGCGCCGATCCCTTTTATACCGTGGAATTTATGACTACTGAAGCTGATTGAGTCCACCCCTCGGTAATCCATTTGAATCTTCCCTACTGCCTGGGTGGCATCCACATGGAAATGTGCTTTAGGGTGGCCTTCGAGCAGCCTGGCCACCTCCTGTATGGGTTGCACACTCCCTATTATATTATTGACGGCCATGATGGTTACAAAAATCACGTCCTCATCAATCAGCTCCTCCAGATGGGCAAGGTCTATCATACCTCCAGCAGTGGTCCGAATGTATTTGACCCTGACTTCTTCCTTCATCGCTTCGAGGGTATTCATGATGCTTGGATGCTCAATCTCGCTGACAAGTATCGTTGTGCCAGACCTTTTCTTTTTTTCAATGATGCCTTGGATGGCAAGGTTGTTGCTTTCAGTCGCACCTGAGGTGAATATACAGTCATACTCCTCAAGACCAATCAGTCCCTTCACTTGGGCACGTGCAGCTTCCAATAGCCGCGCCGCTTCACGGCCTTTCGTATGGATGCTGGCGGTATTGAAGTAATAGTCATCACCAGTATTCATATAAGTCTCCATGACAGACTTGTACGGTTTTGTCGTTGCAGCATTATCCATATAGACCACAAATTTCTCCCCCTACATAAAAGAGACTCGGGAAATAAATCCCAAGTCATCTGTATTCTAATGCTCATCAAATTCTTTTTCGATACGTTGTGCCGCACCCGGTTCCACTTTCTCGAGTGCATTCCGTGCGATATCCAATGCACGCTTGTACCTGTTCTC
This sequence comes from Salinicoccus jeotgali, assembly GCF_055379195.1. NCBI lineage: Bacteria > Bacillati > Bacillota > Bacilli > Caryophanales > Staphylococcaceae > Salinicoccus > Salinicoccus jeotgali. The sequence continues at coordinate 1,413,007 of NZ_AP043830.1, forward strand.
CCGGAATAGGCGCTCCGCTTCACTCAGCATCTGACTGAAATCCGGGTCATCTTTCCTGTAGCGGTTGCCGTATTGTACCATAACCTCGGTCAAACGGGCATTTTGAAGCACTTCATAGGATTCCTGTTCATATTTATTCATCAATATGACTGCCCTATTGACCTTATCTTTAATGTACTGGACATTCAGAGGACGGCGTTTGAAATATTTATGGATTTCCTGAACTTCAATATCCAATTCATTCTTCATTACAAGGAATTTTTCCGGAACACTTGTCAGATTGGAACCGAAGAGTTCCCGGTGGATCTCTTCTTTGCGATCTTGGATCAGAAGGGCATTCTCCCTTGCTTCCGTCTCATCTTCCCTGAGGTTTATGAGATATTGCTGGATCTGGTTCTGTTCTTCATTGATTGAACCGATGTTCTGTTTGATGTATTCGAGATTATCCAGTACCTCACTAAAACGTGCCATGGATTTGGAAGTCTCCGAGATGATGTCGTCGTATACATCAATCATATTTTCAATCTCATGCTCGAACTTCTGGACTCTATGCATATCCGTTTCATTGATATGGAAGTACTCTTTCAAATAATCGATTTCAGTCCTTAATGTGTAGTTCAAATCTTTTGCATGGAAGAGATCGTCTGTGATGATGTCCTTTTCGTGATCGACTTTGGTTTTTGATTTGACTTCATGTTCAACCAGCTCGAGCATGTCATCCAGTTCAGCATTGATGCCATCCAATATATCCTTCGCTTCATCCAGGTCCAACCGGGATATCAGGGGCTCGACGAGATTGAGCTTGCCTTTTAGCGTCGACAGCTTCCCTTCCACCTTTATGTGTTCCAGGTCATATCCTTCCGCCTTGAGATCCCTGCAGCCGAAGCGGACTTCCTGGAACTGTTGCGGCAGATCCTTCTGAACTTCCTTGATCATCACCGGAATTTCATCCATGCTCTTTTTTAGGATGCTGAGCTCTTCGTGTACTTCGTCAATTTCTTTATTGGCTGTAATATAATTCCCCTCGTTGACGTGATTCTCATAGGATTTCAGTTCAGGTTCATAAGTTTCGATCAGCTTTTCAAGGGAAGGCTGACTATCTCCAAACTGATGGCCGTTCGCCAGTACGTCACGTTTTGCTTCGCGATAGATCCTTTCAGCTTCTTTGAATTTCCTTTCCCCGATATCATTCGATTCAAAGAAGTTTCCGATCTCCGAAGTGAGCGTCGTGTACCCAGCCTCTGCTTCTTCTATCTTCTTTTTCGCAGAGTCACTCTTTTCACGGCTATCGTTGAAGCGGAATTTTTCTGCGTCCTGTTCTGCCTCAGAAAGTTGAGTGTCTACAAACGCCAAGTCGGTCTTCAGCACATCCTGCCATCCAGCCTGCCATTTTTTGTAGAGGGTCTGCGCTTCGCCGTGAAGGTTGTAGTCTTTAACTTTAACAAGCTCATCCTGAAATGGCAGGTTGCGCACTCCTTCAAGCTTCGCCTGCTGTGCTTTGATATCTTCTTTTCTGACATTGCGCATGTATAACAGCGCACCGATCGCGATGACGACGGCCAGAATAACAATAATTAAAACATAGACCCACATACATTTACCTCCTAAGTATATAATTAGATTATAGCTTAAAAAATTGAAAGAAAAAACATTAAAATGTATAATTCACTAATATTGATATAAGATAGGGTGATTTCATTGTTTACAAAAACACAGATTAAAGATTACACTCAGCTCAATCAGATGCTGAAAAGTCTCATTGAAGATGAAAGCGATAGAATCGCCAATCTGTCAAATGCTGCCAGTCTTCTCAATGTGTTTCTCGAAGACATCAATTGGGTTGGCTTCTACCTTTATGACGAGGCAGCGGATGAACTGGTCCTCGGTCCGTTCCAGGGGCTTCCTGCATGCGTCCGGATCGGGAACGGCAAAGGAGTATGCGGCCTTGCACTCCGTGGTAACGATATCTTCATAGTCGATGATGTAACACAGTTCCCTGGGCATATTGCCTGTGATTCGGCAAGCCGTTCAGAAATTGTAGTTCCAATATATATTGATGAAAGGCCAATCGGTGTGCTCGACGTTGACTCGCCTTCCTTCGACCGCTTCAAAGAAGAAGACAGGGCCGGCCTCAGCAATTTTGTGGAAGTACTGAAACAGTATATATAATTACATCCACGTTGACAAACCTTAACTCTACATGTATAATCAGTCATTGTGTAAATGAACGGATTAAGTAGCGGATGATCATTACATGTCAGCATGTGGTTCCCTTGTTGGTGTGCTGCGTAACTGATGCTATAAGGCGAAGGTACTTAAAACCGCATGCCCATGTAAGTGGTCGTCACCCTTATGATGTTTTTTGCATATACAAACACAATAAGGAGGAGTCATTATGGCTCGATTTACAGGTTCAATCTGGAAAAAGTCCCGCCGTCTTGGAATTTCCCTGACAGGCACAGGAAAAGAATTGGAACGCCGTCCATACGCCCCTGGTGATCATGGACCTACACAAAGGGTAAAACTTTCCGAATACGGAATGCAGCTTCAGGAAAAGCAGAAGCTCCGTTTCATGTACGGCATCAACGAACGCCAGTTCCGCAAGATCTTCGATCGCTCTGCAAACATGAAAGGCGTTCATGGTGAAAACTTCATGATTCTCCTGGCTTCCCGCCTGGATGCAGTCGTATACCAACTCGGCCTTGCAAGGACGCGCCGCCAAGCACGTCAACTTGTCAACCACGGTCACGTGACTGTTGATGGCAAGCGTGTGGACATCCCATCCTACACACTTAAAGCAGGCCAAACGATCGGGCTTCGTGAGAAATCACAGAATCTCGATATCGTTAAAGAAGCCATCGAGTACAACAACTTCGTTCCGGAATACCTTTCTTTCGACGAAGAAAAACTTGAAGGTACTTTCGTACGTCAACCGGAACGTTCTGAACTTTCCGCTGATATCAATGAACAGCTTATCGTAGAGTTCTACTCCAGATAATAGGCTATCATCAAAACTCCCCAATTTCTCAAGCAGAATATGGGGAGTTTTATTTTTACCCTTTGTTCCAAAACCGTGAATAACGTAGTACTACCTGCATTTATTACCATGCGCTGAATCCGCACTTTACATCCTGCGGTTTAAGGCGTAGTATAACGATGGATATAAGAGTTAACTGTGTGGATTGGAGGGATAAGCATGAATAAGTCATTTGCTGTATTCGGTCTCGGCCACTTCGGAGGTACCCTCGTACAGGAATTTCATGAACAGGGAATCGAAGTGATTGCAGTAGATAAGGATGAGGACAAAGTGAAGGAGTTCTCTGAACTTGCGACATACGCAGTATGCACTAGAAATATGGATGAGAGTCTGTTGAATGACCTGGGTGTCAGGAACGTCGACCACGCTTTCGTATCATTCGGCGATGATCTTGAAGCAAGTATACTCACTTCCCTGCTTCTGAAGGATATCGGCGTACCAAAAGTATGGACAAAATCTCAAAACTCCCATCATACGAAAGTTTTAAAAAGGATTGGAGTCGATCGCGTCATCCAGCCATCACACGATATGGCTAAAAAAATCGCCAGGCATATCAACTCTGATAAAATGATCGATTTCATCGAGCTTTCCGACAAATACAGCATGGCCGAAATTGTTGCCACATCAAAAATCGATGGTGAAACGGTCTCATCTTTGAATCTTCGCGCTAAATATGGCTGCATAATCGTCGGCATACACAGGGATGATGGTTTCAATATTTCTCCACCCATCGATGCTAAGATCTTTGAAGGAGATATACTGATTATAATCGGCCGGAATGATGATATAGCACGTTTTGAAAAAACCGGATTATAGTGTGGCCGGCCCCATAAAAAGGAGCGCTTTCAAGAGCGCTCCTTTTTTAAACTCATTTCCTATAATATTTTATATATTCTCCATCGAAACCACACCCTGCATAATCTGCACCATTTAAAAGCATCCATTCTGTGTCCTTATAGTGAATGAAGCGTGGTGCCCCCGATGGTTCATATCCTTCGGAGAGATCCAACTGCATAACATGCCTTTTTTTGCCGTTGTATTTATACGCTGTATCCACAATTCTGAAACCCAGTTTGAATTTATCTTTCAGGCTCGGAATATTATTTGGCATGACAGTCGTCAATACGTATTCAAAACGACCATCAGACCGCACTTTTTCAAGCAGACGCTCCCCCATCCTAGTCTGGAGGCCCTGCCCCCTTACGGCGGATTTGATGAAACTGATTTCGGAATAGATGACCGAATCCCTGTCGTCTATCCCCGCGTTCTCTGCCAGATGCTCTTCTTCGTCAGGGGACGGGATGTACATTGACCTAGTGCCGGCCAGCTTCCCTTCATCATATGCACCTATGATGAAACCTTGTTGGATGATCGCTTTGAATTCAGCACGTGTCAACGTTTGAAGCACTTCTTTATTTTCGAGCCCTTTGTATACTTTTTCCTGCAGTTCAAGTAATGCCGGTAATTCTCCGAGATGTATCGTCCTCAAATCCATCCAACCATCCTTTACGATTTATGTTGTGCGCTAAATATTTAGGTTTAACCCTAGCGACAGTGGGTTATATAGTGATGAGGAGTTGGTGCATATGGCAATCTTAGTTAAGGTTAAGGACAGCACGAACAACAGGACGGATTTTGATTATGTAGGACAAGACAGCATGAATCAGTTTGATAAGACTGAATATATACTGAAGGAAATGACTTCTGAAGACGATCATAAGTATATCCAGTTCATTTACCCAAATCATACTGAAGTGTTTACACAATTCAAAATCGATTATGTTAAAAGACGCTGAAAATTTCAGCGTCTTTATTTTTCTTTCAGCGTCTCCTGAAGCCAGCTGAACATCAACCCTGTCCAGTTTGCAGCCCTTACGTCCTCAATGCCGGTCATTTCTGTGGCCAAGCTTAAACCATGTCCACCCGATTTGAACGTATGGAGTTCCCATGGTATTTGATGCGCTTCAAGTCCTTTAGCAAAATCAAGGCTATTCTGTACGAATACCAATTGATCCGCAACAGTATGCCAGATGAAAGTCGGGGGCACATCCTTAGAGATGTTTTTTGCTAACGTTGCCCTATCCAGGAGCTCATCTGTCACATGCGGTCCGAAAATCATCCTGGATGCCGTCGTCATATATTTCGGATCGCCTATACCACGCTCTTCGGCTATAGATTTATTCATCATGAAATCCAGTATCGGATAGGATAGAATTTGGAAGTTCGGCTTGTACCATCTTGGTTCAGTGCCCGTCAATTCTTTTAGCCACGAAGTATTCCAGTGCACACCCAGGCTCGCAGCCAGATGTCCCCCGGCTGAAAAGCCTATGACCCCTATCTTATCGGGATTCACATTGAATTCATGACAATTTTCCCGGATGAAAGTCATCGTTTCCGCCAATTCAACCAGCGGGCCTGGAAACTCGGAACCGAGGGTTTCGTCTGCTTCAACCAAAGACGCGATCTGATAAAGTTCATCCCTGTTTACAGCATTGCCCTCTTTACGCATCGCCGAACCGAGCGTCGAATACCTCAATATGAATACATGATAGCCTTTCGCAAGGAATTCATAGGCAATTGGCTCAGCCTCCCGATCCGATACATACATATAACTGCCACCTGGACATATGACGACTGCTGGGCGACCTTCCTTTTCATATAAGCCGCTCTCTCCAAGCATCATCGTTACTTCTGCATGCTTACCCCCGATATAAAAACTTTGAAGATTCATTGTTCGTCCTCCCTATCAGTTGATCAGTCTATATAAATATTTCTCATTTCTATAAATCCCGTCTATATTCACGGCATCTACACGCTCGCCTTCCTCAAGAAATCCAAGCATCTTGTACAATTCAATCATTTCTTCATGGTCATCCCGAATTGCCGCTTCCAACCTATGGATCTGTATATCTTCTGCCCATCTGATGGCTGCATTCAATAGATTCCTGCCTATGCTGTTCTTTTGTTCCGACTTAAGTACCCCCATAGAAACGACTGCACGATGTTTCGTCGTCTCGCTGTGGTTCCCTCTCATACTGATATACCCTTGCATCTCCTGGTTTTCCAGTGCCAGGAAAATTTGACTTCTGCCATCTTGAAGCATATCAGATAATATATCTTCGGTGTTGCTGAGATTTATTTTCTTTTCGACATATAGATCATCCTGAGTATTGTACTCGAGGGACATCATCAAGTTTAAGAAGTTTTCACTGTCCTTCATTTCAACTGGTCTTATCTCCATTTTCATCCTCATTCCTTTAGCAAGAATTCCATAATGAAATCCAAAGCCGGTGGATTTTCATTCTTAAGTCCTTCAATGAACTTCCGACGATCATAGGGGACGTTCCTAAACATTGTGTTTATTGCGCCATCGTCTTTCAATTCGAGTATCGCATAAGGTGCAAAGGGAGTCTCTGTTACACCGAGTGCTCCTGGGTTGACCATTACAGGCCCTGAAGTCTTGAAGTGCTGGATGATGTGGTCATGTCCATACAGCACTACGCTATATGCTTCCTGTCCGTAGATTTCCTCAAGTAGATCAAGTGAAGGAGATTCTTCGATTGATCGGTACCGGCAACCATCCAGATGATAGTGGGTCAACAATATTCTATGGCCGTCCATCCTTTTTTCGGTAGTCAGAGGGAGGTTTTCCAGCATGTGGATATATCCAGGGTCGATGTGTTGCGAAACCCATAGATGATGTTCATGTTCAGGACCATTCACCCGGGATTTCATGCCTTTTAGTGCTTTTATCACTTCGTCATCGTGGTTCCCCGTAATCATAGTCAAATTCTCCATTTCAGACAGCACACTGAGCACTTCATTAGTCTGATGGCCAAGGGAGATTACGTCGCCTAAGCAATAAACTTCGTCTATCTTAAACTGTTCCATATCCTCGATTACTTTCTCCAACGCCTCGTAGTTCCCGTGTATATCGGAAATGACGGCGATTTTCATGGTCATGCGTTCATCTCCCTTACGCTCCTTTTGCCCTTTATGTTACCAAAAACCCTTTATACCACCTACCACTCACTCCCATGTTATCATATATGTATTATGACTAAGAGGTGTAATATGACTAAAATCTCACTTGTCAGACACGGTCTGACTGATTTCAATAGATTAAGGAAACTACAAGGGTTTTCTGACATTCCCCTCAATGAGGAAGGGGAAGGACAGGCTATCGATGCTTCGCTCTACCTTAAAGACGAGCCTTTTGACGCCATCGTTTCGAGTCCATTGAATCGGGCATTCCGAACCGCAGAAATAATCAACCAGAGTCATGGGCTGCCGATCACAACAATGGACGAACTTAAGGAACAACATTTTGGCAATCTTGAAGGGATGCATATCGATAATATAATGGATAAGTATCCAGATGGTAACCTACCTGGTATTGAAACGTTCGAATCGCTTTCCGCACGTGTCGAAAAGGCAATGAACATAATTTCAGAAGAATATGATGGACAATACGTATTGCTTACAGCCCATTCCCGTACAATCAAATCAATCCTCTCCCTCTATAGCGATGAAATTGATATGGCACAAACCAAATTGGATAACTGCAGCTTAAGCATCATCCAAAAGGTGAATGGCAATTGGCATGTGATCGACTATAATATTTCCACGGCGGTGTCCGGATCCACCCATGAATAGATATCTTCTTTACGCTAAAATATTGCGGCCCTTCCAACGGGTCATCATAGGAGCTGTAAACCATGCAGAACATCGAATCCACCATCCTTGCTTATAGAGGCGATCACTACAGCTACGGTATAATGCAGGGTGAATCTTTGAAACAGACCCACTATATGCAGAACAGAAATTACGAATGGATCAAAAGACGCCCAAAATTCAATTTGGACTATAGGGAGACAAAAGCTCTGTACCAGCATTTTGCACCGCGTATCTGGGAGGAATTGATGGGTTTACAGGAATCACTCGAAATCACCGACCATGAGGTCCTACTAAATCTCGCCCATTACCGTATCTCCCCTAAAGACAGTGGGTGCAGCGTCTATTTGGATAATGATACATTCATCAGGAACTATGATTATCATCCGAACACTTATGACGGTATATACAAACTTTTCCAACCTGATGATGGCTATTCGCACATCGGCCCTGCATCAAGAATAACCGGGAGAATGGACGGCATGAATGAGCACGGTCTTATCATGGCCTATAATTTTATGAATAGAAAACAGCCATTCGATGGATTTACATGCTTCATCATTGGACGGTTCATACTTGAACTTTGCAGGACAGCACAAGATGCGAAAGATCTATTGGAAGCGCTCCCCCATAGAGGCGGCTTCAGCTACGTCATCCAGGATAAGGGAAACAATTCATTCATCGCAGAAACTTCTGCACGCGGGATGGCATTTCGTGAAGCAAACATCTGCACGAACCATTATGAAGCACTGGCGCACGAAAACAGGAGGTATTTGGTCGATTCAAAGGAACGGCTGGATATTCTGAGGCAGTTGCGTTCCCCTTCTGAAGATGAATTGCTCGATTATTTCACCCAACCTGGTGAAGGTCTCTTCGTCGACAACTACAGAAGTTGGGCGGGGACCATCCACACTACCCGATACGATAAAAAGAACCTGACGGCTGGAATCCAGCTCGGCTCAGGTGATATGTACGATTTCGACTTTTCCGGTTGGCTTGCCGGTGAAGCGATCGGCCAACAGACCATCACAGGACAGCTCGCTACTGAACTCCCCTTCACCACTGCCGATTGGCGGCTGAAACCTATAAAATAGAATGGAGGGAGATTCAATGCTTGAATTCGATAACCTGATATTCAGCGGTTTCGATGTCATCCTGAGGACCGTGATTGTAGGCATCATGGCCTACCTTTCACTCGTCATCATCCTCCGGATCAGTGGTAAACGCACTTTGACTAAAATGAACGCTTTCGACTTTGTAGTGACAGTAGCCCTCGGTTCAATCCTCGCGAGCATCATCACCACCAAGGACATCACATTGATGCAGGGGGTGACCGCTTTCCTTGTTCTGGTCGTCATGCAGTATATATTCACCAAACTATCTGTAAAAAGTCTCTTTTTCAGTAACCTGGTGAAATCACAGCCTATCCTGCTCTACTTCAAAGACCAGTTTCTTGAAAATAATATGGCCAAGGAGCGCATTCTGGAAAGAGAAATCAGGCAAGCCGTCCGGGCAGACGGAAAAAATGATATGTCTGATGTACTGGCTGTCATTCTTGAGACTGATGGCAGCATCTCGGTCATAGGACAGAATCATGATAAGGAAAACTCAGATATGACGCTTCTTTTCGAGGACGTAAAAAAATAAGACCAGCTGGTCTTATTTTTTTATGGGCAGAATTTTCCCATAGGTTGACATGCGCCATATCCATTCGAGTGGTCCATATCTGAAGTGTCGCACCCAAAAGTGGCTCGCCATGACCTGAATTGCAAAAGTTGCTGCAACAATCAGGGGAAACCATACTGCTCCAATTTCATTGAACAGGCCGAAGCCAAAAAACAATGTGATCATCAATACGCTTTGCATGATGTAGTTGGTCAGTGCGAGCTGTCCGACAGGCTGCAGCAGTTTGGTGAAGGATTGGATTTTCAAGAACATCAGAGTCAACAGCGCAATATAGCCAAGTGACATCAAAGGGCCGCCTAATGTATAGGCGAGCATAGATAAGATGGACAGTGTTGGAGACCCCATGCCGTACGTCATGGTATATCCTGTGACCACTTTGACAGGGAGTCCGACTCCGATGCTGATTGCTGCAATTCTCCACAACTCCTTTTTGAGTGACCCCAGCCTTGTGTGGTAAGCTTTTTGTCCAGCATACAGCCCGAGGAGAAATATTGCCAGGATAAGTGGTGTCATCGCTATATTATTGACTGACATGAGAGCTAATATAGATAGATTCAGGGAAACGATGTCCCAGTAGGATCCCTTCGCTGCGCCGATCATGTCAATGCCGTAGGCGGAGCTGCCCGTCGCTTCTGCACTGATGTCCGGCAAGGATAGAGCAAGCATCGTCATCAATATTACGAACACTGAACCCAGCAATAGTATCATAGTCGAAATAAATAGATTAAAGCGAGGATTCAGGCGGTAAAAGAGAAGTAGTATGATGCCAGTCACAGCGTAGACGGTCAGGATATCGCCATACCAGATGAAAATGGCGTGGAGCAGGCCGATGATCAGCAGTATCGACATGCGCCTTACGAATAGCCTGTTCACCTGATGTGTCCTATTTTCAGCTCTTGATAAAAAGATGTAGAAGCCAAGCCCGAATAGGAAGGAGAACATCGTATAGAAATTGGCCGTGACGAATATGTTTATCAGCAGTATGATGATCGAATTGGAACCTGTGTATATCTCACTTGTATCAAATGTCAGCTGATTCTCCATCTGAGGGCCGGCAAAACTCATTATGTTCATCATCAAGATCCCAAGCAGTGCAAACCCGCGTATCGCATCAATTTCATGGACTCTGTCAGATGATCCAACCGGCAGATATTCCCGCTTCATGACATTCCTCCAAAACTAAAATGATTTACCCAATCATACCACAGTCCATTTCCGGATCACCCAAAAATCGGGGCATATAAAAATGGACTCAAAGATTTTGAGTCCATTTCTGCAGCCAATCCAGATCTATGAAATTTTGCAGCCAGTCCAGATCCATAAACTCCACCGGAGCACCTGTCATATAGGAATATATATAGTTGATGAAGAGTGCCAATAACGGTAGAAATACGAATATGAACAGGAACACCTTTAAAAATTTGGTGAATATATAATAGACCACCCTCAGTAGAACCAGGGCGATGGAAGTGGCAGCCACCGTCTTAAAATTATAGTCGAGATCGGCTATATCAAAATAATTTATGCCGTAAATGACGAAAAATGAGAGTGCTATAGTAAGTAGCAGTCTTATGAACATTTTTTCACACCCTTTAACTTACTGTCACTTCGTTTCTTTGACTTCAGTTACAAAAGCAGTGCAGAGTATGCCGAGTGCAATGATGAAGACACTGAGCCACGGTGCATAGCTGATATCAAAGTTGCTGATATAGATGCCGCCGATTACAGCTCCGATGCCGATACCTAGGTTCAGCCCGGACATATTCCAGCTGAACACCAGTGCTGCAGACCCCTGCACATTCTCCACCAGACCACTTTGTACTGCTGGGCTCGTGCTCCATTGGAACAGACTCCATATGAATAGAGTAATATAGAAAAGAACTGGTTTGCCATAAACGAGCGGCATTATTGCCATCGCCACCATAAATAAAGTCAGCATGATGAGAAGTGTGCGCTTCGTCCCGATCCAATCCACCATATTGCCCCCAAGATATGTACCAAGCATGCCGCCGACTCCCGCTATCAATAGAGCAACAGAGACATTCTCAATACTGAATCCATTTGTGGTCATCAACGGAGATATATAACCGAGGACGATATAGTTACCGATAAGAACAGACATTGTTACTCCAATATAAAGCAGGATATTTTTCCTGTCCAGAATTTTATCCGGCTCGGTATCACCAAGTTCTTCAGCATTCTTGTTAGGCACCAGAGCGAGTATGCCGGTACCCACCAGAACAGCTAATGCAATGACAATCCAAAATATGATACGCCAGCCAAATTGCTGGCCGATGATGGTGCCGAGTGGAATCCCGAATACATTCGCGGCACTGAATCCCATATAGACCAGAGCGATCATCCGTCCCCGAATTGCCGGTGCGGAAAGCAGCACTGTCATATCCATAATTTTGACTATAAACACTGCAGCAGCAAGTGCGGTCACAACTCGCCCGATGGCAAGCATGAAAAATGTAGTTGATAGCCCAAATATTATATTTCCGATTATAAATACGAGCAATGAAGCCATTATGACCGGTTTCGGCCTGATTTTTTCAGTCATCTTTACAAGCAATGGGCCGAATACGGCAAAGCTGACGGCATAGACCGTTATCAACTGCCCGGTCAATGCATTCGAAATGTTTAGATCAGCACTCATCAGTTCCAATATGCCTGATATGATAAGCTCCATCATTCCAAGAAGGAACACACCGACAGTAAAAGTTATTAATAGTTTCCTGTTCATGATAACCACCCATTCAAAAAGTCAACTTGACTATTATACAACATAAAGGCCTTCAATCAAACCTAAACGTGTTAATATTAAATAGAGGTGGTATTGTGAAAAATTTATTTCCCGTTTTGATTCTATTATTACTGACAGCCTGCAGTCAGCCTGACCAGGAATCCCTAGATGCACTCTATGAAGCTTTTGATAGGAATCACGACGAGCTTAAAACAGAATTTGAAGAAATGTATAAAGAGAGTTCAGAAACATCCGATCGAGAAGAACAACTTAAAATCATATACGATGAAATGCTGCCCAAAATCGAAGACTTCAGAAGGACCATCCATAATCATACTGTAACAGGGCATGAACATGAAAAATTCAAGGAAGATATATTGACATACATCGATTCCCTAGAGACTCTCGTTAAACTGCATGGCGAGTTCAACCGTACTTTCATAAATTATAATCCTCTCGGGGAAGATGAATTCAAAGGTGAAATCGAGGAGATCATGTCAGAAATAGAAGCCCAGGAAAAACAGCTTGATGAGCGATATGAAAATATCAATGAAACATATGAGGCACTATCATCGTCCTCCTCTTGAAGGGACCTGTCTAAGACAGGTCTCTTTTACAATATTTTTCAAAGAAATTCCTATAGGCAATCTTTTCAGTGAACGTTTCTCCGTACTTTCTCTTTAATGTTTCGATTAAATTGCCATATTCACCGGCATTTCCAAGGCGTTCAACATGATATGCAATCCCATCGAAGTCAGAGCCGAGTCCAATAGCATCTTCACCGCCGAGATTGATGATCCTATCTATATGGGGAGATACGTCTTCTATCTCTATTTTCCCCTCTCCAATAAATGGCGGGTTGAATACAATGTTGATCATCCCCCCTTTCTCAATCACCTTCCTTATCTGGTTATCCGTAAGATTCCGCCTGTGGTCACATATACTCTGTACATTCGAATGCGTCGCGATGACCCGATCCCCCTGCTCGATGACCTCCGTGATTCCTTTAGGGCTCAGGTGACTTATATCAATAAGCACATCATGGGCGTTACAAGAGGCCACAAACCTCTCTCCATACTCACTCAATCCAGCATCACGATTTTCCCCGACGCCGTCAGCCACCAGATTGGCATTGTTCCATGTCAGCCCTACAGAGAGTACTCCCAATCGGAATAGTGTACGGAGTTTCATCAGATCATTACCTACTGCATCCGCCCCTTCCAGTGTAAGGACCGCCCCAATTTCTTCTGGTTTTAGCCTCTCAATTTCTATAAGATTCTTTATATGGATAAAGTTCTCCTGACTCAGAACTTCATTATAGAAGCAATCCACCTGTTCCAACGCATGCTGCCATTTTTCATTGTCAGGAACTTCCGGTGGAATGAAAATCGCAAAAAATTGTACCTTCACTCCCCCCTCTTTCAGCCTCAATACATTCGTTTCAATTTCAGGAGAATCGTAGAAATTAAGCGTTTTCTCCCCATCATCATATGCTTTCCTGACATCCTGCTGTAATTTCAAAAGTGCGTCACAGTGTGTATCTATTATATCCATTTTTCCCTCTCCTTTATGTACAGTGCATGTAAGTTAATGGCACTCAGTTAGATTTTCATAATTATAAATAACAGTATAAACTAAATGCTATATTGAAAGCGTTATCTTATTAAGTCAAGATTTACAAATACCTTTCAACATGTATAATTATAGTACTAGGAGGTTAATTTATGCAAAAAAATGCAAGTTTATTAAAATTTATCATTCCATCCATCATTGGAGTGCTAATGTTTCTTTTCCCTCTCCAGGTCGATGGAGGGACTACTATACCCGTAGCATATCTCGCCAATCTTATGAACGAAATGATTGGATTGGATAATGTTGTTTTAATTGTTGTCATACTGATCAATATCTCCAGTCTGCTGACGATTGTTTTCAGCTGGTTCATCACGCCAAGTTCTGAATTTATAGGCAGTCTATTCAAAACCAATAATATTTGGGTCGTTTTACGTTTTCTTGGTGCACTATTCTCATTGATGGCCTATTTCGTTTTCGGACCAGAAGTGATCAATTCAGAGGTGACAGGCAGTTTGATGCTTTATGACTTATTGCCGACGCTGTTTTCAATCTTCCTGTTTGCCGGCGTACTTCTTCCCCTGCTGTTGAATTATGGTCTGTTGGAGTTTGTCGGAACCTTGTTCGCTAAAGTAATGCGCCCCCTCTTTACATTGCCGGGTCGCTCTACTGTAGACAATCTCGCTTCTTGGGTTGGCGACGGCACGGTCGGCGTACTCTTGACGAGCAAACAGTATGAGCAGGGATTCTATTCAGAGAGGGAAGCGGCTGTCATTGCCACGACATTCTCGGTAGTATCCATCACTTTCTCTATCGTCATACTCGATTTGATCGGACTTATGGATTATTTTGGTCTTTTCTACATGACAATTATAATAGCGGGTGTGATAGCCGCGCTGATAATGCCGAGGATTCCCCCTCTTTCCAGAACACAGGATAATTACCATGTAGAAGGTAGGGAACTTGATGAAAGCATACCTTCAGGACACAATATGTTTTCATGGGGCTATAACAAGGCGCTTCAAAGAGCGTCAAAAGCCAAAGGCTTTGCCGATTTTGCCAAGGACGGCATAAAGACTGTTGGAGACATGTGGTTTGCAGTCTTGCCGATAGTCATGGCAATCGGAACGATCGGCACCATATTTGCAGAATACACCCCTCTTTTCTCCTGGATCGGAGCGCCATTTGTACCTATTCTGGAAATGATGGGTATACCTGAAGCAAGAGCTGCATCTGAATCCTTATTTATAGGATTTACTGATATGTTCCTGCCATCCATACTGATAGAAGATGTCGCATCTGATATGACCCGGTTCATAATTGGTACACTCAGCATCACCCAGCTCATTTACCTTTCTGAAGTGGGAGGCGTCATCCTTGGGTCAAAGATTCCTATCGGTCTAGGCCGTCTCTTTGTAATCTTCCTGCTCAGGACGATCATCACGCTTCCAATCATTACAATAATTGCACACATGATTTTCTAAAAAAAAACTTCTGTTCAATATGAACAGAAGTTTTTTTATGCTGTATCATTAAAATCCGCGTCCGGCACCACCGCCGCCGCCAGAGCCGCCGCCGAAGCCGCCACCGCCAAAGCCGCCACCTGAGCTTCCACCGCCTGACGGTGGGAAGAAGATGGTCGGTCCGCCTCTTCCATGTCTTCTGGAACCGCCTTTTGGCGGCCCTCCGCCCCCCATAATCTTAAAGAGGACATAGATGACAATCATGGCAAATATTAATTTGAAAATACTCTCACCAATGCCGGCAGGTTGTCCATCGTTTGATGCCTCCCCTTTAGGGGTATCCCTTGTGAATTCGCCATCTTTATATTCGAAAGCTTCAAGGGATTCTTCGTATAATGTATTATAGAGGTTGGTCAACCCCTCTTCGTACTCGGCATAGGCGGCTTTTGACCCCTCTTCTTCCTCTGTTGCTGCAGTGAAGTGCTCCATCGCGACATCGTCTATGATGCGGCCTATTTTGGCATCGTTGAGATACCCTTCCACACCGTAGCCGACTTGGACTTCAACACCCCGGTTATCAAACTCATCTCCATTGTCAAGATTGAGCAGTATGACGATACCATTGTCACTTTCGGATTTACCGACGCCATATTCCCTCAGAGCCTCCAAGGCGAAGTCCTGGCGATGTACCTGACCTGTTGAAGGCATGGTCAACAGCATCATTTCGACTCCTGTTCCTTCCTCTAGATGTGTGCCTTTATCATTGAGTTCAGTAATCGTTGAATCACTGAGCACCCCTGCATTATCCTGTACAAAATGATGATCGGTGTTGAGTTCCGGAACTTGAACGCGCGCCTGTACAGGACCAGCTGTAAAAATGAATGCGGCCAGCAGAAGCATGACCAAACGTTTCATTACTCATCATCCTGTTCAGTATTGAATTCAATCTCCGGAACTTCTTTACTGCTCTCTTCTGCTTCAAAATAAGGTTTCTCATTAAAGCCCAATATACCTGCAACCATATTGCCCGGGAATGTCCGTGTATTCTTATTGTACTCCTGGACTGCTTCATTATAATCCTTTCTTGCCACTGCAATGCGGTTTTCCGCACCCGCCAATTCATCCCGGAGGCCCGTAAACTGTGAATCTGCTTTCAAATCAGGATAATTTTCAGAGATTGCCAGTAATCTGGATAGTGCAGAAGTCATGTCATTGTTTGCTTCCGCCATTTCTTCTACATTTTCCGAACCAGACAATTTGCTCCTTGCTTCAGCAATATCCGTGAAGATTTCCTCTTCGTGGGAAGCATATCCTTGGACGGTGCTGACTAGGTTTGGAATCAGATCACCACGCCTCTGGAGTTGGGTTTCGATTTGTGATTCCTGCTGATTGACCTCTTCTTCAAGATTTACGAATTGATTATATTTAGGGGCGAAAATGAGGGCCAGAATAATGAACAGCCCGATGATGATGCTTAAGGGTATAAGTAATTTTTTCATGATTCCTCTCCTGTCTCAAATGAACTGTCTTCCATTAATATTTTACCATCTTTCCATGTTTATGAAAGCAGCAGATGCAGATATTAAAAAAGCCGGTCTGACCGGCTTTTTTAATAATCATTTATAACGAATCATGTGATATTTTTTCTTACCACGTCTGATGATCGTAAATTCATCATCAAGCTTATCCTCATCCTGGAGGACATGGTCGACATCCTGCTTACGCTCTCCGTTGATATAGATAGCGCCGTTTTTGATGTCTTCCCTTGCTTGTCGACGTGATGGTGAGACACCGGTTTCAACCAATACTTTCACAAGATTTTTGTCATCGTCCTGGTAGATTGCTGACGGCACATCTTTGAATGCGTCTTTAAGTTGGTCAGCAGACAATGCTTTAATGTCTCCACTGAACAGTGCTTCTGTTATATTTTGCGCTTCTTTCAATGCAGCATCACCATGGAGGAAAGCTGTGATTTCCTCAGCAAGCCTTTTTTGCGCTTTCCTGAGATGTGGTTCTGACACCAATGATTCTTCAAGTGCTTCGATTTCTTCCTTCTCCATGAATGTAAAGAGTTTAATGAAACGGATGACGTCTGCATCACTTTGATTTATCCAAAATTGGTAGAATTCATAGGGTGAGGTGCGGGCTGGATCAAGCCAGATGTTACCGGATTCCGTTTTACCGAATTTTTTTCCGTCGGCTTTGGTAATAAGTGGAATAGTCATTCCCTCTGCTTCTGTTTCCCCGTACATTCTCCTCATCAGATCCAATCCGCTTGTAATGTTGCCCCACTGGTCTGAACCGCCAATTTGCAATTTACAACCGTATTCTTTGTTGAGGTGTCCAAAATCGATAGCCTGAAGAATTGTATATGTGAATTCCGTATATGAGATCCCTGTTTCCAGCCTCGTCTGAATGGAGTCTTTCGCAAGCATATAGTTTAAGCTGACATGTTTTCCGTAATCCCTAAGAAAACTGATCAGACTAATATTTTTAAGCCAGTCCCTGTTGTTTACAAGTATGGCCCCGTTCTCATCCGAAAAGTCAAAAACACGCTCCATCTGCTTTTTGATCCCTTGAACATTCTCTTCAATCTGTTCTTCCGTTTGAAGTTTTCTTTCTTCACTTTTGAATGAAGGGTCTCCAATCATGCCTGTACCTCCACCTAATAATACAATTGGACGATGTCCATGATTCTGAAAGCGCCTCATCGTCAAAAATGGGACGAGGTGTCCAATATGAAGGCTGTCAGCTGTTGGATCGGCCCCACAGTAGAGGGTTACTTGTTCCTTATCCAATAGTTCACTTATTTTATCTTTGTCGGTCATCTGATAGATGATGCCTCTGTACTCCAAATCTTCAAGCAACGCGTTCATTTTACTTCCTCCTAATTTGATATAAAATAAAAACACCCTTACATGACGTAAGGGTGCTGAATACACGGTACCACCAAACTTTTTTACTTGAGGGACAGGGACGTCTGCCCAGACGTTCGAATGTTTATACGCAGTGTATTCATCGGGAGTGTGCACTGATTTCCACCAAGCATCAGCTCTCTATATTCCACAAATCCGACTACTTCTCTGCCAATCGAATAATATCAATTTACAGAAATGATATATTTCCCATTGTGAAAAGTCAAGGGCAAAATCTATTTTCTGTATCGATATTACTGCAACTACAGCCTTTTAACATTAACTCACTTTGTTTTTTATGTGTTATAATGACCGATGATAGGAGGTAAAAATGAATAAGATTAACGACTTTTTAGATTATATTAAACACCTCTTTTCCAAAGGAGAAAAGACTTCCAACAAGGAAAAGGCTGAAAGTACTACATTCAAAGAAAAATTGAGCCATACCAAAACCCGCTTCAAAAAAGCGGGTTCCCCAATAAGAATATCATTCTTCACCGCCTACGATACCATCTGGAACATTATTCTGTTTACCGTATTGGCAGTAAGCCTGATAGCCATCTTTGCCTTCAGTATCGGAGTAGGCTACTTCGCTTCTTTGGTCAACGATGAAGAGATCCAGCCGGTAGATGAGATGAAGACTGCGCTCACTGAAATGACTGAAAGTACTACCGTGGCTTTCGGCTCCGGCGAATCGCTCGGTACACTACGGGCAGACCTCATCCGCGAGCGAGTCGACTATGAAGATATCAGTCCAAATGTCATTGAAGCTCTTGTGGCGACTGAAGATGAATACTTCTACGAACATAATGGCGTGGTCCCGAAAGCATTTCTGAGGGCCACGCTTCAGGAATTGGGAGGCTCTGAATCAGGTACAGGAGGCAGTACACTCACCCAGCAGCTTGTAAAGAACCAACTGCTGACGAATGAGTCGACTTTCGACCGTAAGGCAACTGAATTGCTTCTCGCTTTCCGTGTCGAGAAAGTGCTCTCAAAAGAAGAGATCCTCGAATCCTACTTGAATGCAGTTTCTTTCGGCCGCAATGCAAACGGTCAGAATATTGCAGGGGTCCAGGCCGCTGCTGAAGGGATTTTCGGCAAAAATGCAGATGAATTGAACCTTGCTGAAGGAGCCTTCATAGCGGGGCTTCCTAAAAACCCCTATGCCTACACTCCTTTCATGCAAGGCGGTAAGGTAAAAGATGAGGAGTATCTGCAACCAGGTAAAAACAGGCAACTCTTTGTTTTGAAGCGCATGCTTCTGGAAGATAAGATCACTCAGGAGGAGCATGATGAGGCAGTCGAATATGACATCTATGGTTCCTTGACGGACAGTGTGACGGTACCGAACCAGAACTATCCTTTCCTGGCAGATGAAATCGAAAGGCGCAGCGTGGACATCCTCAAGTATTACCTTGCAGAAGAAGATGGTTTGACTCGGGATGATGTCGACAGCACACCCCTGATCAACCAGGAATATACCACTAAGGCAGATTCTGCGCTCCGCAACAAGGGGTATCATATCGACACCACCATCGATAAGTCAATCTATGACAAGATGCAGGAAGTCAAAGATAACGCCCAATTTTATGGTTCCCGCAGCAGCCTTGATTCGACGGATGCCACAGAAGAGACAAAAGAAGAAACTCTGGAGCATGAACTTGGTGCAATATTAAAAGATAATCAGACGGGGCGCATACTCGGATTCATTGGTGGGCGCGACCACGACCGTTCATCCATCAATCATGCAACCCAGACTTCAAGAAGTGCCGGATCGACGATGAAGCCATTGATCAACTACGGCCCGGCGCTGGATAAAGGCTTGATCACTCCTGATACTGTATTGTTGGATAAATTCTTTACTATAGAGAGTCTGAATTATAGCCCAAAAAACTATGACGCAGACAAGGAATTCGGTCTCGTTTCAGCGAAACATGCTTTAAGCAACTCCTATAACTTGAGTACATTACGGTTGTGGGCCGAAGTCAAAAAGCACAATCCTGAAGAATACTTTGAGAAGATGAACATCCCTCTACCGGACGGGGCGACCAATAATCCTTCACTTCCACTTGGCACCAACGACATTTCCGTTGAGAATAATACTAACGCTTTTTCAACGTTCGCCAACAATGGAGAGCTTGTTGAAAGTTATATGATCGAATCCATTACAGATCCTTCAGGCGAAAAGATTTATGAAAATGAAAGCACATCAGAACAAGTGTTCAAAGATTCTACCGCTTATCTTATGACGGATATATTGAAGGAGACCCTCCAAACAGGTTCCGCATATTATATAAAAGATTATTATAATAGTGTTAAGGGCACCTATGATTGGGCAGCTAAAACCGGAACATCGAACAATTTCGTCGACTCCTGGTTTATGGGCTATAACCCGAAAGTAACCCTTGGCGTGTGGATGGGTTATGACCGTAATATCCCACAAGTTGCAAACCAGGATGCCGAACAGCATCTCCACATCTATAATTGGAGGAATCTTGCACAGGCACTCACAGAAATAGCGCCTGATAAGATGGGCGCCTACGAACGCTTTGAACGTCCTGATTCGGTCAGGGAAGAAACGTTCTGTGCCCTTACCATGGAACTTGAAGATGATTGTGAGAAGAAACTCGATAAGCCGATTAAAGGGCTTATCGCTGAAGACACACGTTTTGAAGATAAAAGCAGCCTGAATGACCCAGCAATCATGGACCGCATGGGAGATGACTTTGACTCCGGCCTTAGTGCATCGGATCTGATGGGTACTGTGACACGCTCCTATGACGACATATATCGGGTCGGTGGAAGCGAATCAAAAAGTAAAAGCGACGATGAAGATGAAGATAATGAAGATGATTAAAAGTTCATAGCGTAAAACTGCCTCCGGGCCCTCCAGATGAAGTGAAGTATCTAGAAGGCCCGGAGGATTTTCAATTATAATATAGAGAGAATTTTTACTAAAAAATTACATAAAAAGAAGGGCTGATTTACCAGCCCTTCAACACAACATTTCTTTCATATCAATGGTTCCAAAACTTGTTTTCCAATGTTTGCCACATTTTCAAGTGTTAGAAAAGTCCTTTTGAATTTCCCTCCGAATCTACATCCATGTTAACTGCAGAAGGCACTTTTGGAAGTCCTGGCATGGTCATGATATCCCCTGTTAGGGCTACTACGAAGCCCGCTCCTGTCTTGGCAATCACTTCTCTAACAGTAACCTTGAATCCAGTTGGACGACCGAGGAGTGAGGGATCATCGCTTAGCGAATATTGTGATTTGGCCATGCATACAGGGAAATCGCCCCAACCATGACGGTCGATTTCAGCCAACTGCTTCTTAGCCTTGTCCGTAAAGATTACACCGTCTCCCCCGTAGACTTCGGTGACAATCTTCTCTATCTTCTGGTCAATCGGCAGTTCATTTTCATATAGCTGTTTAAAGTTCTGAGGCTCATCAAGTACTTCCATCACCTGTTCTGCAAGCTCGACGCCCCCTTCTCCACCAAGTTCCCAAACTTTCGTCAAGGAAACCCTCACATCCTTAGATTTGCACCAGGATAGCACAAAATCCCTTTCTTCATCTGTGTCAGTGACGAAATCATTCAATGCCACAATTGGTTCCACCCCGAATTTGCGCGCATTTTCTATATGCTTTTCGAGATTTACGATCCCTTCTTTCAAAGCATTGACATTCGGTTCCCCAAGATCACTCTTGGCTACTCCACCATTCATCTTCAATGCACGGATGGTCGCTACCAGAACAATGGCATCCGGAGCGAATTCGCCCTTCCTGGCTTTTATGTTCATGAATTTCTCCCCACCGAGATCAGAACCGAATCCGCATTCAGTAACTACTATATCTGCAAGTTTTCTGGCAGTATTCGTTGCTATGAGCGAGTTGCACCCATGGGCGATATTTGCGAACGGTCCGCCATGGATCAATGCCGGCGTACCTTCCATCGTCTGCACCAGATTCGGCTTGATTGCTTCTTTCAGCAGCAGTGCTAAGGCACCTTCCACTTCAAGTTGTCCTACTGTCACCGGCTCCCTGTCGTAAGTATAGCCGAAAACAATTTTGGATAATTTATCTTTCAAGTCGATCAGGTCACTCGCAAGACAGAGTACCGCCATGATTTCACTCGCTACAGTGATATCGAAACCGTCTTCCCTCGGCACCCCTCTTGAAGGGCCTCCGAGTCCGACCACCACTTGCCGCAAGGCACGGTCATTCATATCGAGTACACGCTTCCATGTTACGCGTCTTGGATCGATATTAAGCTTGTTTCCATGGTGTATGTGGTTGTCGATGAATGCTGAAAGTGCATTATTGGCAGTAGTTATTGCATGAAGGTCCCCGTTGAAATGAAGATTTATCTCTTCCATCGGAAGCACTTGTGCACGTCCGCCTCCAGTAGCTCCACCTTTAATGCCCATAACAGGTCCGAGTGAAGGTTCACGTAATGCAACCATCACATTTTTTTCGAGCTTATTGAATGCATCCGCCAAACCTACAGTACAAGTCGATTTCCCTTCCCCGGCCGGGGTTGGATTCATTGCTGAAACAAGTACGACTTTTGAATCCTTCTCATTCCCTTCTATTTTATGTATATCAATTTTAGCTTTATATTTTCCATACATCTCGAGAGCATCGTGGGGAATATTTGCATTTTCAGCTATCTCTTCGATACCTTTGATATCCACTTCTGCGGCAATTTGTTGATCAGTCAATTGTGCCATATTTACATCTCCCTCTTAAGTATTATCTTATCCTCATTACATATCCATTATGCCATAATTCACAGAAAATTGCCTCTGATATCATCAGAGGCAATCAATGATCAATCATCATCCATTGAAGATAAATCACCTGCAGGTAGATCAAGTTCCCAAGCCTTCAGGACACGTCTCATGATTTTACCGCTACGTGTCTTCGGCAGTTTATCCTTGAATTCTATTTCCCTTGGTGCAGCATGCGCCGCCAAACCTTCTTTGACATATTTACGGACTTCTTCCTTCAACTCGTCTGTCGGTTCGTACCCTTCACGCAATGCAATGAATGCTTTGACGATTTCTCCCCTTACAGGATCTGGCTTGCCGATGACTCCCGCTTCCTGTACTGCTGGATGCTCCACCAGCTTGGATTCTATTTCAAATGGCCCAACACGCTCACCAGCAGTCATGATGACATCGTCCACGCGCCCTTGGAACCAGTAGTAGCCATCTTCATCCTTATATGCAGAATCTCCTGAAACATACCAATCTCCAATGAAGTAGGATTCATACTTGGCATCATTCTTCCATATTTTACGCATCATCGCTGGCCAGCCACTCTTCATTGCCAAGTTACCCATACGGTTTGCTGGCAGTTCATTGCCTTCATCGTCAATGATGGAAGCTTCGATTCCAGGTAATGGTTTACCCATCGAGCCGCCTTTGATGTCCATGGACGGGAAGTTGACGATCATATGCGCACCCGTTTCGGTCATCCACCATGTGTCATGTATCCTTAAGTTGAATACTTTCATCCCCCATTTGACGACTTCCGGATTAAGCGGTTCCCCAACGGACAGGACATGGCGCAAGGAAGATAAATCAAAATCATTGATGATTTCATCCCCTGCCCCCATTAGCATACGGAATGCTGTAGGTGCACTGTACCAGATGGTGACTTTGAGGTCTTCGATGGCACCATACCATGCTTCTGGAGAGAATCTTCCCCCTACTACAACGTTTGTGGCACCATTCAACCATGGCGCAAAAATTCCATAAGAAGTACCCGTGACCCAACCTGGATCTGCTGTGCACCAATATACATCATCTTCTTTAAGATCGAGTACATACTTGCCTGAAATATAGTGCTGGATCATTGCATACTGTACATGCAATACACCTTTTGGCTGACCAGTAGAACCACTTGTATAGTGGAGAATCATACCATCTTCCTTATCCAGCCATTCAATTTCAAAATCTTCTGAAGCATTATTATAACTTTTATTGAAATCGATGTATTTATCTTCTACATCGTCTCCTACGACAATGACTTTTTCTAAAGAAGGCAAATCGTCGACTGGGATTCTTGGTAGCAGCTCAGGTGTTGTTACAATGACTTTAGCATCACTGTTCTCAAGTCTATCCCTTACCGCCTTTTCCATGAAAGCCTCGAACAATGGACCAACGATTGCACCGAGTTTGAGTGCGCCCAACAGCGTGAAGTAGAGTTTGGGGCTTCTTGACATGAAGATGAAGACCCTCTCCCCTTTCACGACTCCACCCTCATCTTTTAGGATATTCGCAGCTTTGTTCGACGCCTTCTTCATATCTTCGAAGGTAAACGATGATTTGTTATCTCCATTCTTATAATGGAGCGCCACTTTATCACCACGACCGTTATCCACATGCTTATCGATTGCTTCATAAGCCATATTGAACTTGCCCGTTTCATACCAGGAGAAGTTCTTCTCGACTTCTTTCCAATCATGGTTTTTTACCGCTTCTTCATAATCCTTCAAGTTAGGATTTTGATCTGTTGCTTCATAAAGTTCCACGTCCATAATCTTAACTCCCCTTTTGTGTTTTCACTTTTACAATTCTTATTATATAATAGAATAGTAGCATATTTCAAAATAATTAAAATAACTTTCCAGGAGGTCTTCTTTTTGCGTCACATAAAGGCATACAATAAAGAAGAATATGACACGCAAAACCAATCATTTATCATAGAAGGACCGCTGACCGAAAAAGAACTTGAGCAGTTCACATATGATGATGGTCTTGATGCATTCCGCCGTCCTGCTGAACAGTTCGATGCATTAAAGGAAATTGCAGAGCTTGAGGAAGGAAGGATTATAATCGCACGCCTTAAAGACCATATCTTAGGCTATGTGACTTTCCATCACCCGGATCCCATGGAACGTTGGTCTGATGGTAATCTGCCTTATATCATGGAACTTGGAGCGGTTGAAGTCACTCTTAGCTATCGCGGTTTCGGCCTTGGCAAACAGATGCTTAAACATGCCATGAAAGACAATTTCATGGAAAATTACATCATATTGACTACAGAGTACTATTGGCATTGGGACCTCAAAAATAGTGGCCTCGATGTATATGAATATAAAAAGCTCATGATTGATTTTATGGCAAGTTCCGGTTTTGAAGTCTTTCAGACGAATGACCCCGAAATAACAGGCCACCCGGCCAATACACTCATGGCACGCATCGGTGAAAATATAACCAATGATCAGATGATGGAGTTTGACAAGCTCAGATTTAAAAATAGATTTTTTTTCTAGGAGGTTAAACATGCTAGTAGAAAGAATTATGACCAGCCCGGTTAAGACACTCTCACCGGAGCATACTATAGAAGACGCCTTGAATATGATGAGCACATATTCATTTAGACATATTCCAATTGTCGATGGTAATGGAGGCCTTCAAGGTATAGTGTCCGACCGCGATGTGAAGCTGACACTACCCTCAGTACTGTCTGATGATGACCCTGACTTTACGTTGAAAGTTCCGATATCGAGAATTATGCGAAAAAGGGTAACCTACTGCCACCCTTTGGACTTTGTTGAAGAGATAGCCCTCGATTTCTATCATTACTCCATCGGGGCGATACCAGTGCTCAGGAATGAGCAGGTTGTCGGCATCATCACGCAAAAGGACATGCTAAACACTTACTTGGAACTTACGGGTATAACTGAACCCGGCTCAATCATTGAAGTGGACATTGAAGACCGGACTGGCGTCATCTACGATATCGGTAAAGTTTTTAAGGATCTGAACATAAAGATAATCAGCATTTCCGTCTATGGAAATAAGGAAAAGAAAGGGTATAAGACAATTGTTCTCAGGGTGCAGGCGATGAATCCACAAAAAGCCATAGATACTCTTAAAGGTAAAGGGTTTTCAGTGCTTGAACCTTCTGAGATGGGCCAATGACGAAACCAATCTATATCTATGATGATTCATTGCTGAAATATCGCTTTAGTTCCACCCACCCTTTCAATCAAATGCGGGTCAAGATGACAACCGACCTACTCACCATGTCCTCACAACTCAATGAAGCTGACATTATCAAACCTCGTGATGCCACTGACGCAGAACTTGGCCTGGTTCATAAGCAGGATTATATGGATGCGGTCAAACAGGCGGGGGAAGGCAGATTGTCTCCTGAAAAAATGGAAAGTTATGGCTTGAACACAGATGACACACCAAGTTTTGAGGGAATGCATGAAAAAAGCCGTATGCTGGTCGGTGCTACATTGACTGCTGTTGATGCAGTGATGGAGGGGCGTGCCAAAAAGGCCTTAAGTCTTGCCGGTGGCCTCCATCACGGATTCAGCGGTAGAGCAAGCGGATTTTGCATCTACAACGATTCGGCTGTCGCTATAGAGTATATGCGCCAAAAATATAATCAGCGTGTGATGTATATTGATACGGATGCCCACCACGGTGATGGTGTCCAATGGATATTCTATGACAGCAATGAAGTCATGACTTATTCCATCCACGAAACGGGACGGTACCTATTCCCGGGTACTGGCAGCCTTACAGAACGTGGCACGGAAGAAGGTTTTGGATTTGCCGTCAATCTTCCAATTGATGCATTTACAGAAGATGAATCTTTCCTTGAAATCTTCAAGGAAACGTTGGAGGCTGCCATCATTAAATTTAAACCGGACATATTATTCAGTCAGAATGGTGTGGATGCACATTACAGGGATCCGATGACGCATCTTTCAGTGACTTCAAACACATTTGAGGAGATTCCAAGATTCGTCAATGAGATGGCAGATAAGTATACGGATGGAAAATGGATCGCAGTTGGTGGTGGCGGTTATAACCTATGGCAGGTCGTACCCAGGATGTGGGCGCAGATATGGCTTGCCATGAATGATATTCCTCCTTTACGGGGGCGGTTGCCTGAAGCATTCATCACCAAGTATGAAAGCAAATGTCCAGTTGACTTCCCAGTCCTCTGGGAAGACGATTTCAGTGATTATGATGATATACCCAGGCGGCGAGATATCAATGAAAAAAACAGGAGTATGCTCTCACGTGCCATGCTTCATATAGAAGATCAGTAAGGATACTCGGATATATGTGTTTTATGTGTATTTTTTAGCTGTGATATGGTTATACCGAATATTCATACCCATTACGACAGATGGGCATAAGAAAAATTTTGAACCTTATTTTGTCATTCACCATCAAAAAAACGGCTCGGAAATCCTAATTTAGGATTTCCAAGCCGTTTTCCGCTTCAGAGTTTGCCTCAGTGCGTTTACTTTGTAGTGGACCGATATTCAATTTTGTATGGGAGGATGACATTCGCTTCTTCAATCGGTTCATCCTTCATGTACTTCGTCAACAGCCTCATCCCGACAGCTCCGATATCGTAAAGCGGTAGAGCTATGCTTGATAAGGATGGACGCGACATATTGACCAGTCTTGTGTTGCTGCAGCTGATAATTTGTACATCAGCAGGCACCTTAAACCCTTCATCCATATAGGCATGAAGAATACCTATTGCAGTCTCATCACTCATGGTAATGATGACATCAGATTCAACAGTACGCAATTTCTCGAATATTTCTTTTCCAGACTGATAGTCTTCACCAGTCGAGAATATCAATTCATTTCTGAAATTTTTTCCTTTTTCCTTATAGGCAGCTTTAAGCCCTTCCTCAATATGCTGTTCAAGCTGCTCAGAATAGGAAGCTTTGACAAAACTGATCTGGGCGGCTCCTTCTTCAAAAAACTTCAAGGATGCTTCTTTAATTGCTTTGTGATAGTCAATATTGACTGAAGGCAGATTCTCATCCTTCTCACTTGTTCCACAGATGACTACAGGAAGATGCGAGCGCTTGATATCATCCAAAGTTTCGTCATTCAATGCACCACCCAAAAAGACGATGCCATCCACTTGTTTACTGATGAGACTCAAAAAGGCATCGCGTTCCTTTTCCGGATCATTATCTGTATTGGTGATGATGACCTGATAATTATACATTTCTGCTATATCATCCAATCCTCTTGCCAAAGAGGAATAGTATAGATTGGAGATATCAGGAATGATGACACCGACTGTTGTCGTTTTCTTGCTTGCCAGACCGCGTGCTACAGCATTAGGTCGATAATCAAGACGCTCGATGACGTCTTTGACTTTCTTTCTGGTATCTGGTTTAACATTGGGATTCCCATTTAATACCCTAGAGACTGTCGCCATCGAGACTTTGGCTTCCCGGGCAACATCATATATTGTAACCGTCATATTGCACCCCCGCGCGCTTTCTGAAAGCGCTTTTTGTATTATGATAACACGAAGAACAGCAATTAGTCACTGTTATGAGATGTTTTGATGAAATTTATCAAACTCCTCAAGTGTCATCTGCTGAGCCTGATCGCTAAGGGCATTTACAGGATCTGGATGCACTTCAGCCATTATGCCATCCGCACCTGCTGCAAGGGCAGCATTGGCACAGTCTGCCATGATTTCCTTAACTCCTGTTGAATGCGTAACATCAACCATGACAGGAAGATGAGTTTTTTGCTTAAGCAGTGGTACAGCAGAGATATCAAGGGTGTTTCGTGTCATCTTTTCATAAGTCCTTATGCCACGCTCACATAATATGACATTACTGTTGCCTTCTGAAAGTATATATTCGGCAGCCATCATAAACTCTTCTATTGTTGCACTCAGACCCCTTTTCAGAAAAACTGGTTTGTCGGATCTTCCAACAGCTTTCAATAATTCGAAGTTCTGCATATTGCGTGCACCAATCTGGAACATGTCCAAGTAAGGCTCGGCCAGTTTAACATGTTCAGGCGCTACAATCTCACTGATCACTTTCAGATTATAAGTCTCCTTGATCTTCAGTAATATTTCCAGACCCTCTTTGCCAAGACCTTGGAATTCATAGGGAGATGTACGCGGTTTGAACGCCCCTCCCCTTAAAATATCGAAACCTTTACTTTTCATGTGTTCTGCTACTGTCGCCACTTGATCGAACGATTCTACTGCGCACGGCCCGAAAATATGTACAGGAGAACCTTCACCTATCGACACATCGCCTACTCTCACAACAGTGTCCGTAGCTTTGGTAGATCTTGACACCAACAAAGGTGTTTTCCCTTTAGACTCGGCTGTAAGATTCAGGAGCGCCTCCATTCCTTCTCGTGAACCGAGCTCGCCAGCCAACTGTTCCAACCTTTTAAAATGATCAGTCATGTTGAAGGATTCTGGTTTGTCTAGCATTAATTCATGCCGTTTTTGAAAAAGTTCAAGCAATTCAATATCCGTATCCAAAATGGCTTTTTCAATATCCTTGCTTTGTCCATTCATGTTTTCACCTCATAAAATTAACCACATGCATGTACATGTGGTTAGTAGAAGAATGCCATCATATTATTACTATTTCTTATCTCCGTCAAGTGTTTCCTCGAATTTAGATACATCAACCGTTCTTACATCGTCACGGCCAGGCTCTTGGACTTCTTCCTGAATTGCATCTTTTTGAGCTTTGACGGCAGATTCGTCAAGGGATTTGACTCTCTGCTTTTCCTCTTGCTCACCTTTTTTTGCTTTTATCTCATCTTTGGTTTCATTAACTTTATTGCTGAGCTCTTCTTTTTTTTCTTGAGCCTTTTCCTTCAGACCACCCTGTCCCCCACCGGTTTCAGAGTTCAGGCCTTCTGAGAGCTTCTGGGTCTGCTCGGAGATATCATCCCTAAGCGCATCGCCAGATTTTGGTGCCAGTAATAAACCGCCGACTGTACCTACAATTAAACCGACAGCCAGGCCGACAGTGAAATCCCTGCCGGTCGATTGATGGACTTGTTCTTCATACTCTTCAACACCATGAAGGTGACGGTCACGGTTATAGGTTTCCATATATAAACCTCCTGTTATTTACGATCTTGTTCAAGACCTGCATTGATGCGGTCTTCATCTACATTATCGCTTTCTGTTACCGCTCGATTTACAGCGACCGGAAGATTATCCGGATCTGTTTCTGCTGTTGCAGAATATTTCGTGTTAAAAGCACTATTGCGCTTTTGTCTCATCTGCCATTTGTCGGCAACTTCCATCGCTACGTTTGACCATTGGACGACTTGCGAAATCTTATCTTCATTTTGGGAAATGTTATGTGTAATGGAGTTTGTCACTCTATCTACAGATTCATTAAGATTCCCCATGGAATTACCGATGCCTTGGACTGCATCCACTACAGAATTGAGTTTTGCAGATTTACCCTGAACATCTTCAGCAAGACGGTTCGTCTTATGAAGCAGGTCTGTCGATTCCCTAGTGATGCCTTGTATCTGACCTTCTACACCATCAAGTGTTTTTGCAACATGATCCAGATTCTTCTTCACTGAAAACAGTACTACCGCCAGTGCGATACAAAGAATCAGAAAAGCAATTGCAGCAATGCCTGCAGCAATATATAAAACTATTTGCCAATCCATTCCAACGCCTCCATATTCATTTATATTTGATTAGTCATACTTAAGATTAACCCAAAACATACGGGTGTAAACATGATTCATCCCTATTATGATAATAACTCTGTAAATCTCTTCTCATATTTCTGTATATCTCCCGCACCCATGAATATTATTACGGCTTCCTTGTGCATATTCAACTTCCCGATATCTTCTTCATCAAGGAGTTCAGCTCCTGGTATGAGCGCCACAAGATCCCGACTTGATAGGCTGCCCGCGTCTTCACGTGCGGAACCAAAGATATCCACTATATAGGACTTGTCGGAGCCGGACAATACTTCTGCAAATTCCTTAAGGAATTTTTCGGTTCTTGTAAATGTATGCGGTTGGAACACCGTAACGATTTCCCTTCCGCTATACTTTTTTCTGGCCGTTTCCAAAGTAGCCCTGATTTCACGGGGGTGGTGTGCATAGTCATCCACTATCACCATTCCATCTTGGTAGGTTTCGCTGAAACGCCTTTTAACCCCCCCAAAAGTGGTGAATGCTTCTTTAATGTTGGTCATATCCAAGTCTTCTAAGTAACTGACGGCTATGACAGCTAAAGCGTTTAAAACATTATGGTCTCCATGGAGGGGAATAAGGAAGTTGTTCAGGAATTCTCCTTTAAAATAGACGTCAAAAACCGTCCCATTGCTATTTGACTCTATATTATCAGCATAGAAATCGTACTCTTGCCCTATCCCATAGAAGTAGACAGGCACCTGATAGTCGATCTGCTGCGCATAATGGTCTCCACCATAAGCAATGACTGCTTTTTTCACCTGGGAAGCCATATCGGAAAATGCATCTATAACATCATCCAAGTCTGTGAAGTAGTCGGGATGATCGAAATCAATGTTGGTTATAATTGCGTAATCCGGATGGTAGCTTAGGAAATGACGTTTATATTCGCACGATTCAAAAGCGAAATATTCACTACTCTCAAGTCCGAAACCTGTGCCGTCCCCTATCAGGAATGTAGTGTCCACATCCCCATTCATAACATGGCTGAGAAGTCCCGTGGTCGATGTTTTACCGTGGGCCCCCGTGACTGCTATCGATGTAAACTGATTCATGAATTCAGATAAAAATTTATGGTATCTGATGACTGGATACCCGAGTTCATGAGCCTTTTTAATTTCTTCATGCTCGTCATTGAATGCATTGCCGGCAATATACGTCACACCTTCGACAATGTTATCGGCACTAAAAGGCAATATCAAGATGCCCTTATCTCTAAGTTGGTACTCTGTAAACACTTCTTTTTCTATATCTGATCCTTGGACCTGGTGCCCAATATCATGCAGAACTTGTGCTAAGGCACTCATGCCTGCTCCTTTGATTCCTATAAAATGATATTTTTCCATGAGACCACCACACTTTCATAAAATCTATTCATTTTCTCATTCCCTTGATGTGGGAAAATATCCTCTGCTTGATTTCCGGGGTCAGAACGCCTGCGTTGACTCGTACAGGCTGATTGGAAATTGGGATTTGAACCAGCATATCGTTTCCTTCTGCAAGTTCATTACTGCCATCGATCACCTTCGATTTTTCATCCTTAAACGACAGACGCGTCTGCATCTGTTGAAGCAGCTCGAATCGGATTCCAACATCACTTCTTGAATGGTTCAAGATCAAGTGCATTCCAAGCGGTTTGCCTTTTTTAAGCAGTTGGACGATTGCCCGTATCGCTTCAGGATTATTGTACTCGAACAAGTCAGATAAATCATCAATCACTACTACTATGACACTCTTTTTAGCATCATTGCTGACCCTTTGGTTATAACTGCTCAAGTTCCGCACATTCGCTCTTCTGAACTGGTTATGCCTGTCGTTCAGTTCATTGAGGGCATCTTCAAGTACCGTCTTGTCCCCAATTGACTTAGGTGTGCTGAACATGTGGGGCAAATCTTTGTAGGCGTCATAATGCGCCTTATCAGAAGCCACATGAATCCGAAACTCATCGGGGCTATGGTTCATCAGTAGGGAGACGAGTATATTGTCGATGACTGATGAGGTCTCTGCTTCATTTCCACCGTAAAGCAGGATATGTCCGGCTTTTGGCAGAAGGAAGCTGAAAATTTGATCGTCGACGGTTTTGCCCATGACGAACTTGTAATCATTTTTGCGAAGTCTAAGGCTGCTGGATGTAAAGAGTGTGGCGAAGGAAATGGGATAAGGTTCAGGTAGCATGAACTCTATCCCGATATTCGATGTGCCTGTAATCGGTGCTATTATCTTCATATCATCAAATGGTAGATATGGCAGTAGATGTTCTTTAAGCTTACCGACTACATTCAGCCTGAAATTCCGGTCCAAAGACAGTTCATAGCGGGCGGTTACACCATTCGTCTTGACATCACGCAGACGGGTCGGCACACCAATGGCCTGGAACGCTGAAACGATGACATCCCCCAGGCCTTCATCCCTCAACTCATACTGGCCATCCTTTTGCTGTCCCAGAATTTCGAGCGGCGGCAAGGTGTTTTTTGGTCCACTGCGTTTCACAGGGCGGTTAGGTGCGCTTTGTGATTTCTTTTTATCATAGGGCGTCATGATGACATTAAAAGGAGTTGATGCTTTAACCGAGTTTTGTTCATCAGCCTCTTTACCATCGTTTTCTCCAGATGAACTATAGGTCAACTTTCCAGGAGCAGTTCGCATTCCCTTCTTTTGTAGCGGGCCCTGATATTGGTTATGCTGAATTTTCGCCTTCTTTTTCTGGCGTCGTGCCCGTTCTTCGCGCTGGCGTTTCAATTCCTCGACGAGTGGAGACACATAGCCTCCATCTTTTTTTTCTTTTGCTTTTGCCTCGGATTCTTCTTTCTGATCCGGTTCGTGACCTTTTTTTGTTCCATGGATCGCAGAAGGCACTTCACGGGCTTTACTTATCGTGAACTTCGATGCACGGCGTTTCCTGGAATTATGCTCATCCAACAGAATCTTCTGTTGCTGTTGTCTGATCAGATCTTTTGAAGGTTCGTCAAAATCATCTGGGCTGCTTTCGCTACCCTTCGCCTCGTCGCCTATATCCAGCGGAAACCTGAAGTTTTCGCTGCTTGGATTTCTGTCTTCGAAATCACGACTGAATCGTCTTCTCCTTCTTCCTCTATCCACTTTCATCACCCTTATTTAACTTCAAATGGTTGTGATACTTCATAGCTGTCGTCCAACACATAAATTCCTTTGACACCATCATCCTCGAGGTTGAGTTCTTTCTTCGAACAGATCATCCCCGATGATTCCACGCCTCTTAATTTAGAAGGCTTGATATACATCCCGTCCGGCATCACTGCGCCGACTTTAGCGACCACTACAAGTTGGTCTTCACTTACGTTAGGTGCCCCGCATACTATCTGCAGCGTTTCATCACCGACGTCCACTTGACATACATTCAATTTATCAGCATCGGGATGAGCTGATTTCTGTATCACTTTTCCGACTACGAACTTTGGTGATAGATCTGGTTGGATTGTTTCCAGTCCGTCCTTCTCAAGTAGGTTATTGATTTCCTGAACAATATTTTCATCAGGCTCTATATTGACATCATCGGGCATAGTGATATGTTTTGAAGCATTGAATATATTCAATCCTATGATCCTATTCCCACTTTTAATGATTGTAACATCATCATGATACTCATAGATTGGATCATCCGCTTTTTCAAAGGTAACAAGTAGTACATCACCGACGTGTTTCCTGTTATATGTCAATTTCATTCTTCTCTACCTCTTTTATTGTTCTGTTGTTTCCCGAGTATGAATACCGGCTGCAGTTTGTCGCCATCATAGGAGAAGGACAGCGAAGTGATTGGTGTCAACCCTTCGGCGAAATACTGCATCATCATTTGTGCCATCACATCATAGCCCACATTATTTTTGACATCTGCGATTATAAGGACGTCCTGATGCGGTAAACCGACCATCATTTCACCTTCCATACTGTGGTACATTTCTCCGAGGAAGGCGTCATTCAGGATCCTGGTCGCATCATAGCCATCATTGTGGTTGATGAAATAGAAATCATTTTCCTGGATTGTATCCTTTTTGTAACTGATGGGTAATTTCTCAAGGTTTTTCCAAGCGAGTTTCTTTAAAGCTGCTTTATCGATGCCTAAGGAGTTGAGCAGTTCTTCATCAATCAGACGGTAGCTTTTCTCAAAATCGAGGGCATAATAGATATTTGTTTCATTTGTATGGTCATCTGTTATGAAAGGCAATCCACTTTTAGTTTCTTTATGGAAACTCGTTGACCTTACAACAGGATAGATGGCATTCTCATCGAGTGTCAATTCGCCTTCTTTCATTCGCTCGAGAGTTTCATCGATATAATACACCACTTCATCGACGAATTTATCATCCTTCTTTGCTTTGTCCACGGCTTTTGATAACGCAATATCCAATCCTTTGCCATTGTCAATGCGCTCCACCCTCAGCATTTCCTCTTCGCGATCAAATGCTGTCTGAAAATCATCACGCTTCTCCTTTAATTTCTCGATGATTCTGTCTCTAAGCTGAAAAATATTCATAAAAAAACCTCCACATCTGATTCTAATCTCATGTTCCCAGTTTAAGTGTCTGATCCCCTTCTTTTATCAAGCCTATACGTTTAAGCAGGATATAGAATATCAGAGTTACAACGGCTGGTAAAATAATTTGGAAGATCAGGATAAGTAACAGTACTTCCATCGTCGGCCCCATGGTTTCTATGGTCATGATCTGTCCAACAAGCCCGCTTGTGCCCATCCCGGCACCGGCAGCATTATTTTCCATCGGAAAGAATACGGTCATGATAGGGGCGATGATTGCACTCGCAAGGATTGGAGGCATAAGGATAAATGGATTCAACAATACATTAGGCACTTGGAGCATTGATGTGCCGAGGCCGATGGATAATACACCAGAAAAACCATTGTCCCGATACCCCGTCACAGCAAGACCCACCATATGACAGCAACAGCCAATGACTGCAGCTCCCGCAGCAAGTCCGCTTATATCAAGCATCAGGGCAAGGGCAGCACTCGATAATGGGGCCGTCAATGTAATGCCGAATATGACTGCTACCAGCATACCCATCACAAATGGACGCTGTTCCGTGGCAAAGACGATTACATCGCCCATGCCAGTCATGAAATCACCGATTACAGGTCCAATAAAACGCGCCACACCGTATCCGATGATAAGGGTGAAGAGCGGTGTCAATATAATATCTATTCTGGTCCTTCCAGCATATAGTCTGGCAATCTCTATAGAGGCGATGCTCGCAATATAACTACCTGCAGCCCCACCCATGTCATAGGCTGCATAACTGATCGCCACCACAGTGAAGATGACAAGAGGTGGCGCCTTCAAGCCGTATCCGATTGCGGCCCCTATGGCAGCTCCTGCCATGCTCATCGCCACAGCCCCTATCTCCCTAAAACCTGAAAGGTAAGGGATATATGTGCCGATGGTATCAATGATGAGGCCGATGATCAGTGATGAGAACAGACCGAGTGCCATAAAACTCATGCCATCTATGAACCATCTCCTAAGAAGCGTCCTCATCAGTGTCCTCTCAACTGTTCAACCTTTTGGGCGTCAATACCCTTCACAAGCTCCATCAGCATCTTCCTCGCTTCAAGATAGTCATTCCTATTGATGATTGAGTGGCTCGTGTGTATGTAACGTGCCACAATCCCAACCACTGCACTCACCACTCCATCATTGGCAACATGGATGCTGCCTGCGTCCGTGCCGCCTGGGGACTGATAGTATTGATATTTGATATCGTTCTCTTCCGCCGTGCTGATCATATAGTCGCGCATCGGTTTGGATAGGATCATTGTGCGGTCCATTATTCTCAGGAGGGTTCCCTCACCCAGTTTCCCAATGTCATCATTTTTACCCATCATATCATTCGCCGGGGAACAATCCACTACAAACGCGATGTCTGGCTGTATCATGTTGGCGCTTGCTTTTGCCCCTCTGAGCCCTACCTCTTCCTGGACATTCGCGCCGACGTATAAGTCACAATTAAGCTCAACATCCGCCAGTGCCTCGAGCGTCTCTATCGCGATCAGACAGCCGTAGCGGTTGTCCCAGGCTTTGGCGAGAAGTTTGTCCTCATTTTCCATCACTTGGAAATCCACATCTGGTACAACAGAATCTCCTGGATAGATGCCCATTTCCTCTAGTTCTTCCCGGCTATCTGCTCCGACATCAAGCAACATATCCTCGATCTTCACCATATTGCCTTTATCGTCCCTTTTTCTGAAGTGGACGGGCACGCTGCCTATAACCCCTGGAATCTCTCTGTCCCCAGAAGCCCTCACTTTAAACTTATGGCTAAGCAGTACATCATTCGACCATCCCCCAAGCGGAGTGATCTTCAATAGACCATTGTCGGTCGTTTGGGTAATCATGAAGCCCACTTCATCCATATGGCCTGCTATCATCACTTTAGGCGCATCTTTCACTTTGGATTTTTTAAGTGCAAAAATGCCTCCTAGACCATCTTGGATGATGTCATCCGCCAAAGGTGCCATTTCTTGTTTCATATAAGCGCGTACCTGATCTTCAAATCCCGGTGCGCCATGAAGTTCTGTCAATATTTTCATTCTCTCGAGAGTGTTGTCTGTGACTTTCATTACAATTCCCCTTTTCATGATCATTTGACACATAAATATGATAAAATTATTGCGATAGGAGGTCATACCATGCCATCTAGAAACATAAAGATTTCCATAGCTATTCTTCTTGCGCTGCTTCCCGCCCTTATATGGATCAGGATGAACAAAAACATCCACCCCCATGCCATCCTAGCAGAGTTACGTGCTCAATATGATGACATTACATTTATCTCACTTGACTATAGCCCTTCAAAGAAGAAGTTCCTCGGTCTCGAACGCGATGTCTACACTGGCCGTTTCCATACAGGAGAAGGAGATGCGACAAGGCGTTACCAATTTACTGCCGATGCTTATACAGGTGAAATGATGGAAGCTGTGGAACTGTAGTTCCCCAGCTTTTTTATTTTTCCATACCTTGAGAAACAATGGCGCCATTTACATTTTATCATTATTCATTGAGGAAATACACGACATAAAAAAAGCATCCTAGAAAGATGCTTTTAACCGATATATTTTATTTCCTTGAGCCGAGAACTTATTCTCATATTCAGTACGTATGTTCTCAGGAGGCTCATCAGCATGAAGATCCAGGATGACTTCTTCAAATGCCATTCCATAATTGTTCATGCTTCTCAGGCTGAACTCGAACAGATTCCTGTTATCAGTCTTGAATTCAACGTAGCCTTCCCTGTGCATTATTTTTCTATATCCATCAAGGAACCCTTCATGGGTAAGCCTTCTCTTCTCATGTCGATTTTTCGGCCACGGGTCGGAGAAATTGAGATATATCCTTTCCACTTCCTCTTCCCCGAAATATTCTTCCAGCTTACGGGCATCCAGAAGGACAAGCTTGATATTATCAAGCTCCTGTTCCTTCACCTTCTCGACTACACGGATCAGAACATTTTTGTCGAGCTCGATGCCGACGTAGTTTATTCCAGGGTTTCTTTTAGCCATTTCTATGATGAAGCTCCCCATTCCAGTACCGATTTCCATATGAATCGATTGCTTTGAAGGGAAAAACCCTTGAATATTTCCTGCATAGGACGAATCCGTATCCACGATATGCCCATGTTCGTTCAGAAAATCCATAGCCCATGGCTTATTACGCATCCTCATTATATACCACCTGTTACCGATTCTTATAAAACGTGACTCTATATGAAGCGGTCCCTCTCTATCACTTTGTTCAAAAAGATAATCCAGTCGTTCATGTCCTTAAACCGCTTATGGTCCTCATACCACTGGATCATAGTGATCGCCTGGACCAGAGTATACCACTTCATACGTTTCTTTAAATCTCTATTGAGCGGTTTACCATAACCCTCAAGCCATTCTTCCCAATCCTCCGGCTCCACATAAGTATACAGCAGCATCCCGAGGTCGATGGCCGGATCGGCTATCATCGCGCCTTCCCAGTCCACCAGATAAAGTTCATCCTGTTCAGACAGCAACCAGTTATTATGGTTGACATCCCCGTGACACACTGTGCAGAAGGATTCATCAATCTTTGGCATTTCATTCTCCAGATATTGAATGGCCGTCCGCACAGTATGATGGGCATTCACCTTAGGTGAAAGAGACGTTTGAATCTTATTGAGGAGGAGATCCGGCAACATCGGTTTCATGCCCAATTTTTTCAGCATGGTGCGGAGAGGATTGGATGAGTGTATCTTACTCATCAATAAAGCGACCCTCTCCGAGCACATTTCATCACGAGTCAGCTCCCGGCCATTCTTCCAATGCTGTGCCGTCACTACTTCGCCGGTCTCTATTCTTTTTGTCCAGACCAGCTTCGGAACGATGCCTTCAGCAGACAACGCAGCAAGGAAAGGGCTGGCATTTCGTTTCAGGAAGAGTTTCCTGCCATCCTGTTCCGCCTTATAGGCTTCACCGGAGGCACCACCGACGGGGTCTAGTGTCCAGCCGAGCTGATAGAAATGCTCCAAATTCCACACCTCTTTTCATCATCAAAGAAAAAAGCGCTAAATATTCAAGAATAAGATAGCGCAGATTTCTGTTCGTGTTATAAATTTTATAGTGTTTCTTCGGTTATTTCAAGAACTATCGTCGAACCGATTTTGATAACTGGATGTCCGGCACCTTCAAATCCATACAGTGCAAGCGTTGAAGGAATAAAAAATAATTAGAGTAATTTTTCCGTTTAACATTATTTGGACATGTTTAATTTTTGGGTCTTTTTTTGAAAGGTTTCTTGGATTCGCATCGTCATCGGACCTTTACTTCCTTCACCGATCGTCTGTCCATCCACTCTGCCTACCGCCAGCACTTCCAAAGTTGTGCTTGTAATGAATACTTCATCAGCTGCAGCGAGGTCAGCCAATGTAAAACTTTCTTCTTTTACTGGAATCTCCAATTCACCAGCTATTTCGAGTACTGAAAGTCTGGTAATGCCATTCAGTATTAAATTGTCCGCTGGATGAGTATATAAGACACCCTCCTTGACGATGAATACATTCGTTGAGGTTCCTTCCGTAACGATGCCATTGCGGTGCAATACCGCTTCTTTGGCCCCCTGCTCTACAGCACGCTGTTTTTCCAGTACATTCGGCAGCAGGTTGAGGCTTTTGATATCACACTTCAGCCAGCGGTAGTCTTCAGATGTGATGATGGCCGCTCCTTCTTTACTATGTGCGGCAGAGCCTTCAATCGTATTCATATATGCCATAACTGCAGGAGGCGTGTTAACCGGGAAAGAATGGTTTCTGCGATCTATACCTCTTGATACCTGAAGATAGATATAGCCATTGCTTATTTGGTTCTGTTGCTGCAGCCCAGCTATGATCTCCATGATTTCATTACGTTCGATCCCTTTGATCCCTATCTTTTCAATACTTCTGAAAAGCCGATCGATATGTGCTTCAAGTGTATAGAAAACGCCATTGTAAAGTCGGATGACTTCATAAACGCCGTCCCCAAAATAAAATGCTCTATCATTATAGTCAATCGAAATGTCAGAATCTTGCTTGAATTCACCGTTATAATAACTAATTTTCATTCAATTCACCCTTTATACATATTCTATGCAACGCTTCCAGATAGATTTCAGTGGCCAATAGCAGTTCTTCTATTTTCATCCGTTCATTCTTCTGATGCATAGTATCTTCCGTATCATTGAACATGGCACCATATGCAACACCCTTCTCGAGGACTCTCGCATATGTACCCCCACCTATCGTGAATGGTTCGGAATCATCTTCTACATGGTTGCGGTATGTATCTGTAAGTATTTTAACTAGAGGATCATTTTTATCCACGTAGTGGGGAGGCTGAAAGTCGACATCTTCGACAGTAAAGCCTTGTTCCATGATCTCCGCATCCAACTTTTCCACACTTGCTTCAAAATCGAGGCCTTCGGGATATCTCAGATTGACACCAAAGACGCCGCCATCGACTTCGGTATAGTTGATCATTCCGACATTGACGCTCGTCTCCCCGAGTTCCGGATGGGAGGCATCCATGCCGAGTAATGAACCATCGGTGCTGTTGGCCAGTCTTTCAGTGGCAAAACTTACGAAGCTCTCCGCATTATCATCCAGATTCAATCTCGATAGGAAGTCAAGCAGTATAAGTCCGGCGTTGACTCCTGCTTCTGGTGTAGACCCATGCGCACTTTTTCCTTGGACCCCGAGCTTCAGGAATCCGTTATCCACTTCATAATTCCCTTCTGCCTCAGTTTCGCGTAAAAAGTCTTCAAACGACTGGATCACTTCACTCATGTTCTGGAGCACTTTGAGTTTGGCTTCCGCATCTTCAGGCACCATATTATATCTCTCGCCTGAAATCAGAACCTTCAATTCGATGTTCGGCTCAGTTTCATCAACCTGAAGATTCTTTTGTACAAGATTGAATGTAGAGATGCCCTTTTCCCCATGTATAAGCGGAAATGCAGCATCCGGCGCAAACCCTGCCTCAGGCATCTCTTCTGACTTGAAATAGGCTTCTGTACATTTCCAATCGGATTCCTCATCAGTGCCGATGATTAGACGTGTCCGGTGTTTGAAGGGCAATTCTTGTTCATTGAGTATTTTCATTGCATAATAGGCAGCCATTGTCGGCCCTTTGTCGTCCTGCACGCCACGCGCGACAATTGTGCCATCCACGACTTTTGGCGTGAACGGATCGGAATCCCAGCCGCTACCCGGCGGAACTACATCAACATGCCCCAATATTCCAAACAGCGGCCCTTCCTTCCCTGCTTCGATATGTCCCGCTATCGAATCGACGGTCTTAGTCAGGAAACCATCCCTCTCACCAAGTTCCATCATGTAGTCCAATGCCTGTTTCGGTCCAGTACCGACTGGTGCACCTTCTACGGCCTCTCCCTTTACACTTTCTATCTCAAGCAACCCTTTGAGATCATTGATCAGTGCTTCACTATGCGATTCTACTAATGATTTATAATCCATCGATGACAACCCCCATAAAATATGACGCAATCTTTAGCTTAATGATAAAGAAAAGGAACCACAAAAACAAGGGGACACGTGTATATCACGCGTCCCCGTTATTATTACTTATTTTTCTTTTTTGATTGTAGACCTTCATCTGTGACGACGTGGATATTATGGTTGCCGTCCATCTCACCTTCGTCTTGTACCACATCAACATCTTCCTCGTCTTCTAGCCCTTCAATCACTTTTGCTTCATCCTTATTCAACTCACCGTGACTGACATCGTCCTGCAAATGTTCCTGCGGATGGATGCCGCCTTCTGAAATCCACTCATTGTTCATCTGTTCGTCTGTCAGCTGACCTTCTGCATCCATTCTGTCAGGTTTTGTGGAGTGTTCACCGGAAACACTACTTTTGCCCTGGCTTGCAGAAACCTTGTCACTATCATCTGAACCATCGTCTGAACTTGCTGATTCATCTTTGTTCATTCTTGATTTGGCTTTCTCCTGCGCTGACTGGGCATATCCTTTAGGATCTTCTTTAGCTTTCTCGATTTCGGATTTTGCCCGCTCCTGATATTCAGCAGCTTGTTTATTCACTTTTTCCTGTACATTTTGAGCGTAGCCTTTCGGATCTTGTTTCACCCGATCATATTCACTTTTCGCTCTTTCCTGGTATTCTCCAGCCTGTTTTGAAAGTTTGTCCTGAACATCTTGGGCATAGCTTTTAGGATCTTCTTTCACTTTATTGTATTCATTCTTCACTGCATCACGGTTTTCTTTCTTGGAAAGTTGTTTGGCAGCTACCGCCAGGCCAAGCATAGCTGCAACTTTCAGCAATCCACCTGTTTTTCTAGCCATTTAAAACACCTCTTGTCATATTATTTTGTAGTTGTCTACTGATTGATATTTACCCATTGGCATATTTGTTAAACGTTTCTCAACAAAGCAATTTCATTTTCTTTGAGTCGCCTGTATTCTCCAGGTTCTAAAGTCTTATCCATCTCCAAGACGGCAAAGGAGCTGCGCTCAAGGGCAATGACCTCATTTCCCAGGTAGCCGAACATTCTTTTCACCTGATGGAACTTGCCTTCGGTGATCGTCAACTCAACGACCTTCTCAGACAACCTATGTGCTTGAGCCGGAGCGCTCGTAAAATCTTTCAGAGGTATCCCTTCCCTGAGCAGCTCCAGGTCTTTTTCCTCCGGTACTTCTGACAATGTTGCGATATATGTCTTGGGTTGTTTTTTCTTTGGACTCAAAAGAGTGTGGGCGAGTTTGCCATCATTGGAGATCAGCAACAGACCGGTTGTATCTTTGTCGAGTCTTCCTACTGGAAAGAGTTCTTCTTTTTGCG
This sequence comes from Salinicoccus jeotgali, assembly GCF_055379195.1. Lineage (NCBI taxonomy): Bacteria > Bacillati > Bacillota > Bacilli > Caryophanales > Staphylococcaceae > Salinicoccus > Salinicoccus jeotgali. The sequence goes on from NZ_AP043830.1 coordinate 1,455,969, forward strand.
GGTGATCGATCAGGTCGATAACAGTTGACGTGGCACCTTCTTCAGTGGAAGAAATGACACCTGAAGGTTTATTCAGCATAAAGTAGATGTACTGTTCGAGCTGGATTGTTTCTCCCTCCATCTCGACTGTATCTTCGGTTGAAACGGATGACTTCGGATCGGTTACCACTTTGCCGTTGACTGCGACATGTTTTTTTCTGATGAATCTTTTAACATCATTCCGACTGCCCACGCCGGCATTCGACAAATACTTGTCGAGTCTCATTTATAACACCTTCAATCTTTTGCGAATCTTATCTGCTCTACTTCCCAGTATTTCATCAGCCAGGCCGGTTCTGAAGGATAGTATCATATAGACTATTCCCCCCACCGGAACTGCGACGGCCATGATGATGATGGAGTTGAGTTTCTGCTCAACCTCGGTATTCAGGATGAAAATATAGTATACAACTTCGACTGCGAGAAGCATCACGAGACTGTAGACCATTATTTCCACCAGTGGTCTGAACAACGTCCTCAAGCTGAACCCACCGTGCTTTCTGATGATGTAGAAGTTGATTGCGACACCAATGCTAAGCGCTATGCCGGTGCCCATGACGGCTCCGACCGTGCCGAACTGCATTATAAGCGGAATATTGATTGCCGCCTTGATGGCAAGCATCGTCAGAACGACATAAAGCGTCAGATTCTGTCTATCGATGCCCTGAAGGATGGAGCATGTGATTGTGAATAATGAAATGACGATGCTGACCGGTGCATAGAACATCAGAATCTTAATGCCCATTTCATTATAGCTGTAGAACGAAGTATACAGTGGTGCTGCCAGGATCATCATGCCGATTGCTGCAGGTACTGCAAAGAACAGCAACATTAAAACCATCATCTTGATCTGGTGGTGTACGCCTTTCAAATTGCTCTGATGGTAGTTTTTCGTGATGAACGGCAAGATCGTAATAGCAAATGCAGAGGCAAAGGCCGTCGGAATCATGACGAGTTTGTGCGTCGTCAAGTTCAGCATGCCAAACCATGCATCATGAAACTCTTCAGGTACCCCTCCAAGGGCAAGACCATTATTATGGGTCAACTGGTCGATGAATAGAGTAAGTGGGATGCTGATGCCGACTATGATGAATGGAATACCGTATCTGATGATTTCAGAGTACATTTCCTTATATGAGAAATCATAGTCCGTCTCATCCGACTCGACCATTTTTTGGATATGAGGCTTTCTTCTGCGCCAAAAGAACCACAGTGTCGCCAGTGAACCAAGTCCCCCGATGAATGCTGCAAACACTGCAAGTTCATTGGCCGTCTGTACAGATCCACTCCAGACGTAGAGTACAAGAGAAGAACCGATGAGCAGGAAAGCGATCCTTAAGATCTGTTCGACGACTGCAGAGGCGCTTGTTGGTCCAAATGACTCGAACCCTTGGAAAATACCACGCCAAGTCGCCATGAATGGGATGATGATCACCGCAACGCCCACGACCCTGATGATGCGGGTGATATCTTCGGTAGACCAACGATGCTCACCATCACCGGCAGCAAGCGTCTGCAGTTCTGCAATATAGGGTGCCGCCATGAAAAGAATTAAAAAAGCGATGAACCCTGACGCCATCATGACGATCAGACTTGACCGGTATAACTTCTGGCTTGTGGCATACGCCCCTAATGCGTTGTATTTGGAGACGTACTTGGACACTGCCCCCGGCACTCCGGCTGCAGCAATAGACAGCATGATTGTGTAGGGCGTATACGCATAACCGTAGAGGGCAAGATTTTCTTCCCCGCCCATAATGCTGTAGAATGGTATCAGGTAAAGCATACCAAGGACTTTCGTGATGACTGTCGCGATAGTGAGCAGAAATGTTCCGCGCACCAGCTTATTTGAATCAGACATTTTATAACCCTCTTATTTTAAGAATAATATTCATTATAATCGAAAGCATAACAGTTTTAAACAAAAAGGAGAACAACAGATGTACCAGACAGTTGTAATAGGCGGCGGTGTGAGTGGGCTCATGGCGGCATTCGCCGCTTCCCAGACCCAAAAAAAAGTGCTGCTGATCGAGAAAAATAAAACTCTCGGAAGAAAGCTGCTCATTTCGGGGGGCGGCAGATGCAATGTCACCAACCGCCTTCCCTATGAGGAGATCATCAAGCATATCCCCGGTAACGGCAAATTTCTCTATGGGCCCTTCTCTACATTCGATAATGAGAGCATCATCGAATTTGTCGAAACCAGGGGGGTGGCGTTAAAAGAAGAAGACCACGGACGCATGTTTCCGAAAACGGACAAGGCAAAAGACATACTGCAAGTATTTCTGGACGCCCTTGAACGAAACGGTGTGGAAATCATGACTGAAACGATCGTAGATGAAATCATATCCGACAACAGTACGGTGCAGGGAGTCAGACTCACTGACGGCCGTACCATGAATGCCAGGTCAGTCATTGTAACCACAGGCGGCAAAAGCGTACCGCACACTGGCTCCACTGGTGACGGGCACCGCTTTGCAGAACAGGAAGGCCATAAAATCACTGAGCTCTTTCCGACGGAAGTTCCCATCACTTCTTCGGAACCTTTCATAAAATCAGGTGCGTTGAAAGGGTTAAGCTTGTCGGACGTCGCCCTTTCTGTGCTGAAAAAGAACGGCAAGCCGCGGGTGACCCATCGTATGGATATGATCTTCACCCACTTTGGCATCAGTGGCCCGGCAAGCCTCAGGTGCAGCCAGTTCGTCCATAAAGAGCTGCAGAGCCAGAAGTCAGAGACCATAAAAATGTCGATCGATTTCCATCCCGATGCAACTGTCGGCCAATTGAAGGAACAAGTGGAGCGTGCCATCAGGGAGAATCGGGACCGCTCCTTGAAAAACATCCTGAAGCCGCTCATGCAGGAGCGTATGGTAGTCTTCATGCTTGAATTTTTGGATATTGATGCAGCGCTGAGCGGCCATCATGTTTCCAAGGAAAATATCAATGCAATCATCCAGTTCCTGAAGCGTTTTGAGTTCGATGTAGATGGTACCCAGTCCATTGAAAAAGCCTTTGTGACCGGTGGGGGTGTAAGCCTCAAGGAAATCGTGCCCCAAACGATGGAAAGTCGTCTGGTGAAGGGGTTGTACTTTGCTGGAGAAGTGCTTGATGTCCATGGCTACACAGGCGGTTACAATATTACAAGTGCACTTGTCACGGGCTACGTCGCCGGCAACAGTACAGCACAATAGAAAACCCGCTTCCAAGGTATTTTGGAAGCGGGTTTTCTATTAATTGGCTACTATATTCACAAGTTTATCCGGAACCACGATTACTTTACGTACCGTTTTATCTCTGATCGCCTGTTGGACGTCATCGGATTCTATTGCAATTCGTTCCAGATCATCTTTTGAAGCGCCTGTTGGTACATTCATCTTCTGTTTCACTTTACCATTGACCTGAATGACGATTTCAATCTCTTTTTCAACAAGTTTTGATTCATCATATATTGGCCAATCTTCGTAGGCGATTGTAGTATCATATCCCATCTTTTCCCACAGTTCTTCCGCTATGTGCGGTGCGACCGGAGACAGGAGTTTGATGAAGCCTTCGACGAAATCCCTGTTTATCTGTTCTTTTTTATAGCCTTCGTTAACGAATACCATAAGCTGGGATATTGCCGTGTTGAAGTTGAGCGTCTCGTAGTCATCAGTCACTTTCTTGACTGTTTCGTGGTAGACCTTAGTCATATCGGCGGTTTCTCCATCGACTATGAAGTCCCTTATACTGCCATCCTCATCTATGAACAATCTCCATACCCGGTCCAGGAAGCGGCGGGCGCCATCCAATCCTTTATCACTCCAGGCAATCGACGCTTCGAGCGGCCCCATGAACATTTCATAGAGTCTCAGCGTGTCTGCCCCGTGGGAAGCGACGATATCGTCCGGGTTGATCACGTTCCCTTTGGATTTACTCATCTTCTCGTTACCTTCCCCAAGTATCATCCCTTGGTTGAAGAGTTTCTGGAAAGGTTCTTTAGTATTGACGACGCCGATATCGTACAGCACCTTATGCCAGAATCTCGCATACAACAGATGAAGTACGGCATGCTCTGCCCCGCCGATATATAAGTCGACTGGCAGCCAGTGCTCGATCTTCTCCTTGGAAGCCAGGGCGTCCGGGTTATGGGGATCGATGAATCTCAGATAGTACCAGCAGCTGCCGGCCCACTGTGGCATCGTATTCGTTTCCCGCCGGCCTTTGACACCATCTTCACGTGTGACGGAAATCCATTCTTCGTTGTTTGCCAACGGCGATTCGCCTGTCCCGGACGGTTTGATCTTCTCCATCTGTGGAAGGGTGAGTGGCAATTCATCCTCTTCCAGGACACTCATTGTGCCGTCCTCCCAGTGGATGATTGGAATCGGTTCGCCCCAATACCTTTGGCGGGAGAAGAGCCAATCATGCAGCTTGTAAGTCGTCTTCTGCTCCCCTACTCCTTTTTGCTCGAGGAGCTGGATTGCTTTTTTGATTCCTGCATCTTTATCCAGGCCATCCAACTCTCCAGAATTGATATGCAAACCGTCGCCCGTATAGGCTTCTTTTGAAATATCGCCGCCGTCAAGAACTGCTCTGACAGGCAGGTCGAAAGCATGGGCAAATTCGTAATCTCTCTCGTCATGAGCTGGTACAGCCATGATCGCACCTGTGCCGTAGCTCGCCAATACATAATCTGCAATCCATATCGGCATTTTTTCGCCAGAAAGCGGGTTTATGGCGTAAGCGCCTGTAAACACTCCTGTTTTTTCCTTTGCCAAGTCAGTCCGTTCAAGTTCACTTTTCATTGCTGCTTGTTCCTGATATGATTTGACCGCTTTAATCTGTTCATCTGAGCATATCTTTTCAATCAGTGCATGTTCAGGGGAAAGGACGGCATACGTCGCGCCATAGATGGTATCCGGGCGGGTGGTGAATGCTTCAAAGGATTCCTCGGTGCCGGCTATGTCAAAGCGTACGTTGGCGCCTTCAGATTTGCCGATCCAGTTGCGCTGCATGTCCTTTAAAGACTCTGGCCAATCCAATTCCTCCAAATCTTCGAGCAGTCGGTCGGCATATTCTGTGATCTTCAGCATCCACTGCTTCATCGGTTTTCTGACGACTGGGTGTCCACCGCGCTCCGACAACCCATCAATGACTTCTTCATTCGCCAGTACCGTACCGAGTGCCTCGCACCAGTTCACCGGCACTTCATCGATATAGGCGAGATCCTTTTTATAGAGCTGGATGAAGATCCACTGTGTCCATTTATAGTATTCCGGATCCGTCGTATTGATTTCGCGGTCCCAGTCATAACTGAAGCCGAGCTCTTTTATCTGACGCCTGAAATTATCGATGTTCTTTTCATTGAAGCTGCGGATATCATTCCCCGTATCGATGGCATACTGTTCAGCAGGCAGACCGAAAGCATCCCAACCCATCGGGTGCAGCACATTATACCCTTGCATGCGTTTCATCCTTGAGATTATGTCGGTTGCTGTATATCCTTCCGGATGTCCCACATGCAAGCCGGCTCCTGAAGGATATGGGAACATATCCAGCGCGTAGAATTTATCCTTCCCGATTTCATCCTCAGTTTTAAAAGTTTTCTGCTCTTCCCAGTATTGCTGCCATTTCTTTTCAATTTCTTTGTGGTTGAACGTCATGATAATCCTCCTTGAATATAAATAATCCCATGCCAATATAAGGCATGGGACGATCATATATGTATACGACCGCGGTACCACCCGCATTCACTTGATAGTGCAGCTCTTTTATACTACATGGAATTGATTCGTACCGGATGAGTTCCTATGCACGCATTGCCGGTTTGCAGCATCCACCGGCTCTCTGGAAATGATTATGCACAATACTAGTTCCTATACTTATAAATATAGATTATAAACCGCCAATAAGCAAGACGCAACCTCGCTATAGCCCCGTCCCTTCAATCATTAGAAGTTTTGTTTTTTTGTCTACTCCACCAGTATACCCCCCAAGCGACCCATCTGAGGCAATGACCCGATGGCATGGGATGATGATTGATATCGGATTTTTACCGTTCGCATTGGCTACTGCGCGTGAATAGGTTGGTCCACCGCAGTCGACTGCCAATTCCTTATAGCTTATGGTTTCGCCGTAAGGTATCTCGCTGAGCCGGCGCCATACTTTTCTCTGGAAGACCGTGCCGGAGCGGGTGATATCTACAGGCACTTCAAAAGTACGGCGTTCTCCTGAAAAATACTCTTCAAGCTCCGTTACACATTGGCGGATGACTCCGGACACTTCCGATAAATCCCCACCGACTTTCGGTCCATCAGCATGATCGAGTTCCACGATCACCCCATCTTCAGAACGAATTTTCAACCATCCTACTGGTGCATCCATAAAATAGATGTTTTGCATTTCCTTCACTCCTTATAGGTGATTTTGAATCCTTTATCATAGCGCTCTGCCACTTTGCGTAGCAGCCATATTGAAACCACTGCTGGTAATATGAGTGAACCAGCTACCAAAACTTGCCGGTCCACTCCAGTTGACCCGTCCATCAGCCCTGTAGCCACTCCTGTCAGCATAAGTACGACCACGAGGGAGAAGCTGATCATTACATTGCTTAGGGTATCAAGCCTTTTCCTCGGATTCCTATAGCTGACCACAGGGTTTTTGCTGCCTATCATCATGCCGATCGGCACTGCTACCAAGGCGGACAGCCATATCATGATGATTAGGAGGACGAGGTCCGCTGGCGTCGCTGGGGATAAGTACCAGACCACAGTGAAGGCCGCCATCATTACAGGTACAGTGGTCAGCAGAGTGAAAAGGTATTTAGAGACCGCAATGCTTGAGCCTTTAAGCGGCAGAGCTTTCAGCATGGCGAAATGTTCAGCATCACGCGCAGTATTATATGCTCCGACAAATAAAGACATCACCAATGTCCCTCCAACTGCCGATATGAGGATGTCGGTCATATCCAGAGTGCCCGCCTCGGTCTGCTTTGAGAATCCAGAGATGTATATTAGAAATAGTGGCAATAGATAATATGGCAATAGTACAGCCAGCTCCTTAAAGTCGCGCATTGTCACTTTCAAGTCTTTGCGCATCAGCGTAACGATTGGATGCATGACCTGCTCGTGTTTCGTTCCTGACTTCATTTTCTTGCCGGAATGACCGTAAAAATTCCAACCCCGGACCATCGCCCGTCTTGTCACATGGCTGGCTGATTTGGCCATTACGACCGCAAGCCCGACTAGAGACAATATGACTATGATGCTTTTTAATCCATCAAACCCGTAAAGGAACCCGTCGAATGACACAGGACTCCCAGGCATACTCTTCGTCCATCCTTCTATCGAATCCCCAAGAGCGAAGAAAGCGAGATAGACCAGTATGAAGGATGCAGCTCCTACGAATGAGAGTACCCCGCTGACCTTTTTGACTGGCAGGATATGGGCTGTCAGAAAAGTGCATAAATAAGCCAAGGATGTGATTACTACGCCTACTGCCAGAAAGTATACCGCGCTATTTACGAGCAGCATCCATTCCTCGAACCGAATGGCTAGGGCCACCCCCACTATCATGCCTATCGGCATAAGGATAATGGCCGCATGAAGAAATGCATGTTTGATGAACTTAGCCCAAAACAATTCCCCGGCCGAGATGGGAAAGGAGAGATACATCGGTACATTGGCACTTAAAATCATGTCCTTGATGATGAAATGTATCGACAGCAGAGTCAATATGACTATCGCGGCCAGCGACAGGATCATTATGTAACTGCTCAAATGATCCGTTTTCAGCGATAGCGTCAATGTAAAAAGTAATGATCCGAGCAACGGTAATGGCAGAAGCATGAATAGAAGCGCCATGATGATGTATAAAATCACCTTTGTTTCTCCCATTGACTTCCAATAGTTGAAGGCAGAACGCATTTCAGTTTTAAGTATCAGACGAATCATCGTGTGCCCTCTCCATCAGTCAATTCCAAAAAGATATCTTCCAATGTCGCGCCAACCGCTTCCTGCTTCAAGGAATCGAGCGAACCATGGGCACGTTTCTTCCCGTTATATATAATCAATATATCCGTGGCAATCTCTTCAGCAAGGGAAAGGTTGTGGGTCGTCAGGAAAACCGTTTTGCCGCTCTTTACGTACTCCATCAAGTATTGCTTGAGATTTCTGTTGCTTTTAGGATCGAGCCCCACGGTTGGTTCATCCAGAAATAGGACATCCGGCTGATGGACCAAGGCACCGACGAGAGCCAACTTTTGTTTCATGCCATGGGAATATTCTTCTATCAAGGTCCCGAGAGCGCTTTCTAGGTCAAACAGTTCCAGCAGTTCCTGTTTTCTTTCCATAAATACAGATTGCTCCATACGGTAGGCACTCGCTATAAAATTCAAATACTCATGGCCATTGAGCCTGCCTATCAAGTCAGGGGTATCCGGCACATAACTGATACGCTGCTTTAGCGCAACCTTATCGAGGCGCATTTCCTCACCAAATAGCTCAACTGAACCCGATGAGGGTTCGAGCAGGCCCGTCATCATACGGATGGTTGTGGATTTGCCGGAACCATTCGGGCCTATGAACGCAAACAGCTCGCCATCCCCCACTTCAAAATCGAGGTCTGTCACTGCATTATGTGCGCTATAGTTTTTATTCAACCGCTTTACTTTAATCATAGAATCTCCTCATCGTCCACACTCTGGATTAATAATTCCATCATACCTCATCTACGCCCTATGATAAACTTTGCATTTCTTCTTCAATTCTGTGGAGACCCGGTAAAACCATCCACGACATATGGTACACTTCTCAATATGTCAGGATGAGAGGTGGATGAACGATGGATTTTAAGTACAGTTTTGATGATAAACGATACCATACTTTGAATTATCATCTTAAAAATAAATTCAATGAAAAAATATTCAAGATCGCACTAGATGCTGGTTTTGACTGTCCAAACAGGGACGGCACCGTAGCCTATGGTGGATGTACCTTCTGTTCCGTCGCTGGCAGCGGCGATTTCGCCGGAGATCGGGTGGATCCGATACCGGTCCAATTTGAAAAGATCCGATCCAAAATGCAGTCACAAAAATGGAGGCATGGCAAATACATCGCCTATTTTCAGTCTTTTACCAATACCCATGCACCACTCGAGGTGCTGCGCGAGAAATTTGAAGCGGCGCTTGAAATTGAAGGAGTTGTCGGATTGTCGATCGGCACACGCCCCGACTGTCTCCCTGATGATGTCGTCGAATACTTAGCTGAACTCAACGAACGGACTTACCTATGGGTTGAACTGGGTCTTCAGACGATTCATGAAAGTACTTCAAAACTGATTAACCGCGCCCACGATTTGAAGTGCTATCGTGAAGGGGTCGATAAGCTCAGGCGACACAACATCAATGTCTGCAGCCATATAATAAATGGCCTTCCTGGTGAGGATTATCAAATGATGATGGAAACCACCAGGGCAGTGGCCGATATGAATGTTCAAGGCATCAAAATCCACCTGCTCCACCTGCTACATGGAACGCCGATGGTCAAACAGTATCAAAAAGGGTTACTCGAATTCATGACCCAGGCGGACTATGTCAATCTGGTCTGTGACCAGATTGAGGTGCTTCCTGAAGAAATGATCATCCATCGCATCACCGGTGACGGCCCGATCGACCAGATGATCGGACCGATGTGGAGCACAGATAAGTGGAATGTGCTCAATAGTATAGACACCGAGTTGAAGGTGAGGAATACGCATCAGGGACTGAAATATAAGAAGGAGGAGAGAGTCGATGTTTAGACGTATATTGCCTCAAGCAAAGCATTTATCAGAAGAAGTCATTCAGCCTGGCGACACTGTCATAGACGCCACGTGCGGGAATGGTCATGACACGAAATTTCTGGCAGAAGCGGTAGGACCAGACGGCGCAGTGTTCAGCTTCGATATCCAGGCCCAGGCGATCGAAACCGCCAAAGACTTATGTCATTCCCACAACAATATAGAATTCATATTGGACTCGCATGCAAACCTTGGGCGCTATATACCAAAAGGCACGCCAATCCGTTCCGCAATGTTCAATCTCGGCTACCTGCCAAAAGGTGATAAAGAAATCACCACTGTCTATGAGTCCACCTTCACCGCCTTAAATGAAATATTCAACCGTCTCACTGTCGGGGGGAGAATCATCATCGTGGTCTACCATGGGCACCCGTCCGGGAAAATAGAACGCGATAAACTGCTCGCCTCCCTTTCAGACTGGTCCCAAAAGGAAGCGCAGGTCCTCAAGTACCAATTCATCAACCAGAATAATGATGCCCCTTTCCTGCTGTGTGTGGAAAAAATCAGCATGCCTTAACGGTAGATTATTTTCCGCTTCATCAAAGAAGTATGCCCAACAAGTAGAAACCGCAGTTTCGATGTTATCTTCAGCCTATCCGAGTATATACAGGGACTTAAACATTTTTTTATTATATTAGAAGTTTACAGCTCGAAAAGAAAGATGAATATGGAATACAAAACGGCTCTACTTATGCCATGATGATCGTTGAAATGCTTCCCGAACTGAAACGTAGAGCCAAGGAAAATGACATTCCCGTCATATACTCAAACGATAACTTCGGCCTGTAGCATGAAGATATGAACCGGAGATAGGTGTGTTCTGTTCACTTCCTCCGGGGGATACATGCGGGAATTTAACTTGTGGGTGCCTTTTAATTGTGTGAATTCGGAGGTGGATGAAGATCACACCGTCTGCTGAAACTGATATTCCTGAAGCTTTTTAACGGTTCAAGTGAAAGTACAACTAAAAAATCCTTCAACCCAATAATATGGGCTGAAGGATTTCTTTCATTGACCAGGCACTGTCTCTTTTATATTTGTGCACAATAGGAATTACTGCGTAGACTATCTAATTTAAATGTCACTTTACTGCATGTCATCCATATAGGTGATGGACACTTTCAAATTTGCATTTTCTTCGCGTATCCTATCCAATAATTCTTTATCACTTGTCGTGTTTTTGCTGCGGATGGCATAAGTGTACAGAATCATCGTCCCCAGATTCGTCGTTTCAATCTGGCGAAGCGAGTGGCTGAGTGTATACTCATTGAAAGCATCCTCAAGCAGCCCATCATGATTCAGATTTTCTGGAACAGTAACTTTAAGTATCTGAGTATCCTTACCTTTCCCATATTCGAATTTATAAAGCAGGTACAAAACCAGACTTGCAAATAAAGTCAGTAGGATGGCCAATTTGAATTGGAAAAGTCCACTTGTCATGCCGGCACACAGGCCAAAAAATATGTAAGCAATGTCTTTAACGTTCGTGACAGCACTTCTAAAACGAATCAGTGAAAATATCGCAAACAAACCAAACGCTACTCCAGCATTGTCACTGACGACATTCATGACCACCGAGACCAAGACACTCAATATAACGATAGTATGGACGAATGATTGTGAATATCGTTCTCCAGTAAAAGTAATCATATATACTTGCGTAATAATCAAGCTCAGTAAAGCTGCAAGAACCAAAGCGACCATCACCATATAAATGCTTTCTGAATTCCCAGCTTGTGATTCAAATAAATTTGTAATGAAATCCACTTATATCATCTCTCCAATACAACTTTTTCTTTATTTATTCCGTTTGGCAGCTCATGGCCGCGCAGTAGTTCCATACTGGTGCAGTATTTGGATGCGCTGCGTTGTTCACACTCAAGCTCTTGCAATATGCGTGCCAACCACAGAGGAACACTGTTGTTCACTTTCACCTCTAACACGACCAACCCGGGATCAATAAAATTCACCCCGTCTGGACCGTTTTCAAGGTGAAGGTCCTCGCTGCGCGTCCGCAAGTTCAAATCAAAAGTAATGCGGAGTTGTGGATCATCGACGGCAAACAGAGCGAGTCGATCATAACTGACTATCATCTCAGGCCTCAACTGATACAGGCTTCGAAAACGATCTATTTCACGAAGAACTTGCGAGTCGCGAAGCATCTCCTTCACTTCTTCTTTTGATCCATCTTTCGTCATGGAAATATATCGGTACGCTTGTTGAAGTGGCAGGGATGTCCTACGCTTATTCACCACTTGACTATGCTTTTGCTTCACCTCAAAAAAAGAAGGATCTTCTAATCCGGCTTGACCATATATACGAAGGCGAAGTTTTTGTCTGAATGGCAATTTATTTTTGGTTTCAAAATATATTTTATGGTCGACACTATCGAAATATAGACTGGTGACGGTGTACCTCCCCTCATCTCCCAATCGGTCCGCCCTCATATAAGGCGATATTTTTTCCAAGAGTTTTTCGTATTGTTTCTTTGTAATAAGATATTTCTGTTCTCTTCTATTGAAGACTTCTACAGACATTCTCTGCACCTCTTAAGCGATTTTTAATAACCAATTTAAAAAAAGACAATTAGAGTACTTTACAGTAACATTATTATTTTGTCAATTTTCATTAATTTGTCTATATAGAGTAAATGTTTTCTATTTCTGCATCATTATTATTTAAAAGGAAAATCAAATTAAAAAAAGCCTCTTTAGAGGCTTTTTTTAATCAATCTTTGAATAGTAATGCACGGCTGTTGGGGTAAGTCGGAAATTGATTGAAGGGAATGGTCCAGTCCTGTTCTGGTACAGAAAAATCATATCTATTGACTAGGTGATCGGAGAATACCCTCATGCTGTGGAGGGTGATCCATTCTCCGGCACACCGGTGCATCTCCCTGAACTTCCCGCCCCCTTGGGCAATCATTTCATACTCTTCTTCGTAGGAGAGCGATGTCGCATTGTCCTTGTACCGAGTGATCTCAAATTTTTCAGGATCTGCAATCGTTCTCGCATCATGGTTGCTGCCGTAGAGGTCAAGCACTACCCAACTGCCTTCAGGTATTTCATAGCCGTCGATTTCCACATCACGCACTGCGATCGCCGGCAGCATCGGGAAGAATGGATAGTAGCGGCGCATTTCCTGGATGAATGGGTCTTGCAGGGCATCAAAATCTTCCTTTAGTGCCGTGCGAATGTCATCGTATGAGAACAACGCATGTCCCATCAGCGCAATCCAGACTGTCAAGGCGACTGTCGGTCTGATGATATTCAATAGTTCAACAGCAGCCACTTCCACAGGCAGCAGGTTGCCATCCAAATCAGTTGCCTGAGCAAATGTATACAATGCAAGATGTTCCTTGCCCTTCACCGGATGGGCGCGAGCTTCTTCTATCAATCCGCGTGCCCACTTTTCCGATTCATTGCGGTCTGTGACTCCCTTTATATGATCTTTAGGTGAAGTGACTGCACCACTGATCATGGATATTTGGTTCTGTGCCAGATCTTCAAGCGTCTTGTCGTCGTACCTCTCCAGATTGATGCCTGACCACTCGGCGATGGAATTGAACAGTACTCTGTTGGCTAGGTCGAACAACTCGAATTCTCCGTGCTGCTTGTCGAGTTCCGCCGTCAGGTTCCTATCCAATATCTTCTGGTAGTCCTCCATGCGTTCAGGTTTCATCAGATCCATGAAGTAATTTTTGCGATGGTGGTGCGCTTCACCGTCGAGTGTCTGGACACCATCTTCTCCAAACAATGTTTTCAGGATGGGGGTCGGCATTGCGCCGCCCCTTTTGAAGTTTTCCGGGTCGTAGAATTTGCGTGCCGCTTCTTTCCCGTAAGTGATTATCATCTCTTCATTCAAAAGTTCCGCTTTTACTACCGGCGCCCCTACATCCTGCCGAAGTTCCTCTAAAAGGCCATAGCCTTTATCCATCAGCTCTTTGATTTCGGTCAATTTGATTTTTGTTTCTGGTACTTGTTTCAATGTTCATTCTCCTAATACTTTTTTAAGTTCTACACTATAATGATAACGATTGATGTAAGCGCAATCAAATAAAATGCATGCAGACGACATTTATTATCCCGGTTCAGCGACAGCCAGCTCCTTGCGACGCCAACGTTTGGACAGTCAGTTTATGGAATTATGGTATTGGAGAAGATGAAGGTCTCCGGAAAGTCAAAGTACGCCGATCCGGAACAGCTGATCATCGAGGAAACGCGCCACGTAATGGTAAGGCTCTGTAATGTCGTCTCTTTGGAACACGCTGTGCTGGACATTGTCTAACGCCAGCAGTGTCATCTCGCTTGTATTTATATCTTTTAGAATCTTAACCGTCAACGACTTTTCAATGATGTCATTTTCCTTGCTTGTAATCGCCAGTATGGGAACATCCGGCATATCATCAATGTACTCAGAAGTATCTTTCATCTGATTGACGACAGTGCGGTACCAATGATGGCTCACTTTACGCACTAACAGCTCATCATTCTCGTACAGTTCCAGATATTTTTTGTCTGTCGTAAAATACCCGGGTTCGAGCCCAGGGTCAAAGCGTTGGGTGTCACTTCCCATTCTGATGCTCGAGCGGATTGTGTTTTTGCGGTTGATGAATGATTGCTTGAATGCAAGCAGCGGATTAAGCACTATCAATCCATCTGCCCTGACCATATTGTGTCTCAGTGCTTCAATTGCAATAAGCCCCCCAAGCCCTTGTCCAAGGATGAATGTTGGCAGTCGATAGGCCCGTGCCACCTCATGCCATTCCTTCATCCTATCCAGATATTGGGCGAAGTCGGATATGTGCCCTTTATTCATACGTGTCGTCTGGCCATGGCCCGGCAGATCACCTGTGACCACATGGTAGCCGTCATTTCTGAGCTGTGCGATCAGACCGGCATAATAATCATGATGCTCCATCATATCGTGTATGACGAGGACGACCCCTTTCGGCCGTTTATCAGTTTCCCACTTCCACATTACAAAGCTCCTAACATACTTAAATTCATTCTTATATGATAAACTTATTATAACAATACTTGGAAGAAAGGAAATATGAAATGATAATGGACTATAAGGGATATACCCCTGAAATTGATGAAAGCGCTTTTATCGCCCCGGATGCCACCGTCATCGGTGACGTGGTGCTCGGCGCCCACTCTTCTGTGTGGTTTGGCTCCATACTGCGGGGGGATGTCGCTCCGATCAGGATAGGTAGCCATACCAACATCCAAGACTTATCGATTCTTCATGAGACTCCTGATATGCCCCTGACCATAGAAGATCACGTCACTGTAGGCCATAAGACTACGTTGCACAGCTGTACAATCAAAAAACATGCTTTAATTGGAATGGACTCTACAATACTGGATGGGGCCGTCATCGGCGAAGGTGCTTTTATCGGCGCTGGAAGCCTAGTTACTCCCGGGACTGAAATCCCTCCAGGTACATTGGCGTTTGGACGGCCTGCAAAAGTGGTAAGGGAACTCACAGAGGAAGACAAAGAAGAGATGCAGAGGATAAATGAAACATATGTGAATCATATCCCGTATTACAAATGACACTATATGTTTCTTCTAACTCGAGATTCACGTATGATAATATAAAGATAAAATTCAGGAGGTACACTATGCCACTACTTAGGGATGTCTTCATCAAACTATCAGAGAATCAGGTTTTGAATGATGCAACAAAAAAGATGGGACTTAAATTCGGTGCAAACAAGGTCGTAGGCGGCATTTCCGTCGATGACACGATTGAACGCATCAAAGATCTTAATTCACAAGGTATGAGCGTGTCGTTCGATAACCTTGGAGAGTTCGTAACGAGACGTTCTGATGCAATACATGAGAAAGACATCATCTTAAACATGATCAATGCCATCGGCGAGAACGGTGTGGATGCCTCAGCTTCCATCAAACTCAGCCAGATTGGACTCAATATAGACTATGATTTCTGTATAGAGAATATTACAGAGATAATGGATGCTGCGAAAAAACACAATATGTTCGTCAATATCGATATGGAGAACTATGCATCATATGAAGATACCGTACGTGTCATCGATCATCTGATGGAGCGTTATGATAATATCGGTACTGTTTTGCAGTCCTACCTCTTCGATGCGAAGAATGACGTCTATAAATATAAGGACAGGAGAATCCGTCTTGTCAAAGGGGCCTACAAAGAGGCGCCTGCAGTCGCCCTCCAGGAAAAAGAAGACATCGATAAAGCATTCGAACTGCTCATCAGACTCCACCTGACAAAGGGTGATGGGTTTACATCAATCGCCACCCATGATCATAATATCATTGAGAAATCAATTGAGTTCATTAAGGAGAATGATATTCCGAACGACCGCTTCGAATTCCAGATGCTGTTCGGTTTCAGGAAAGAACTCCAGAAAGAGCTTGTTGAGCGCGGATACAATGTCTGCATCTACATTCCGTTCGGCAATGACTGGTACGCCTACTTCATGAGACGTCTCGCTGAACGTCCACAGAACATCAACCTTATCGTCAAATCCGTAACTAAAGACCCGATGTTCCAGACGGGAGTAAAAGTAGTAGGTGCTCTGGCACTTGGTGCCGCGGCACTGAAATTTTTCAACAGAAAATAGTTTATGAAACGAACCAAAAAAAGGGGTGCAGCTGCACCCCTTTTTTTAATACATGTCTTCATAAAAACTATTAATCAGCTTTTGCGCATTTTTTTGAAGTAACTGTACAGAGTTCGAAAGATAATCCGACCCTATCGTCAAAGCACCGAGCGCATACATACCTTGAACCGTGCCGACCTTCGGACTGATGACATGCCTGCTTGCATCCACCATGATGCCACCAAACTCACTTGGTGCTATGATCATATGGTTCATCAACGATTGGATGATTTTCGAATCCCCTCTGCGCACATCCTTGACAGGCCCTGTGGCGTTAATCAATGTGTCGACTTGATATTTTTCACCTTCTTTAGTCAGAATGGTGAATCCAGCCTCTTTTTTTATGTGTTCTGTACCGTCTATGATATGCAGCCTACCTTCTTCGCCCCATTGCACCAGTAATCGCGCTACCTCAGCAGGCATGGGTGAATGGTTCTCTTCAATCAAGTGATGATACTTTTCAAGAAAGGCTTTTTTATCATTGCGGGAGAGGTACTGATAGACATCACTGAAAATCGGATTGACTTTGATGATGAGGTACTGCAGCTGTCCCACTGTCTCTTGATGTTCAAGGTCATAATTCAAGTCCTGTAGTGTATTGCCTGTACGACGGAAGAATAGTGATTGATCAATATTTTGATGCTCCAATTCCTTTTTGAACAGTGTAATGATATCTGTGAGCGCTATTTCATCATTCCGGATTCTATTTTTCAGAATTTCTTCAGTAAAATACTTCAATTTGATTTCTGTCTGCTCTCCTCTGACAGAAGGCATTTCACCACTGCGGGAAAATAGAGAAACTTTTTCCACTTGTTTATCCATAATCAGATAACGCACACAGTCAATCGCCGAAAGGCCTGCACCGAGGATTCCTATATTGTCATCTTCAATGTCTGCGAGCTTTCTTGAGAGGGGGTAGGGATCATAGAGGAAACCCTGACTCCCTTTAAGATCATAGGGATCGCCGTAACTGAGCTGTCCGATGGTCAGAAAGACGCGGTCGTATAACACTTCTTCCCCTTCTATGGAAAGCGTGAATTTCCCGCTACCGGAATCATATTCAATCCCGTCAACTTTTGTATATTTCAAATGTACTCCTCCGTGTGCGGACCCAATCCCCTCCAACTGATCTTTAACATAATCCCCGAATTGTTGACGGCTGGTATACATTCTTCTACCATTTTCTGTTCTAAGCCAGGTTTCATAATCCGGGTGGCTCTCTCCTAGCGACATTTCATCAGCAGGAACATTAATGAGCAGATGCTCATTATCTTCCTGATAAGCCTGGCCTCTGCCCATCGTATACGCGTTATCGTATATATCAACTGTAATCTCACTAGTGAATCGTTCATCGTGCACAAGATGGCTTAATATGGATACCCCTGTTACGCCACCACCTATAATCGCCACTTTAGTCTGCTTCATACACCCACACTCTCTTCCTTCTTTACTTATGGTACATTATATAGGTATATGAAAGATTTTGCATTTTCATTCTTGTTTTAAGGGGGTCGGGCGTATGAAAAAGTATATTGCCATTTCATGTGGCGCAATGATCGGGGCCATTTCAAGGTATGCGATTGCGTTGTCTTTGGCCTCACTGACACCCTTTTTCTTTACTGCCACATTGGTCGTCAACCTTCTTGGGGCATTTTGTATAGGCTTCATCTTCAAGAAATTGGTGGAGCGTAATCCACTGTGGCATGACTTTTTGATTACTGGTCTCCTCGGCAGCTTTACAACTTTTTCCCTGCTCACCTATGAAAATTATACACTGGCGGATACTGGAGACTTCCTTACACTTTCCATTTATCTGGCAATCAATTTGTTTGGTGGATTCATGCTTGCATTTCTTGGGATGAAATCTGGAGGTGCTTCATGATTACAATAATATTTATCGGTATTGGTGCCGCTCTTGGAGCTTCATTGAGAAGTTATATATCAACACGCCCGAAACTGCAGAGTTTCGGCTTTCCTCTCGGGACCCTCATCATCAATTCGGTCGGCTCTTTTCTGATGGGGGTCATCATCATATTCCTGAGTACAGGCGGGACACTCTATTCAATCATAGTTACAGGGTTCCTAGGTGGGTTCACCACGTATTCATCGTTCACCCTCGACCAATTGAAGTTATATGAGCAAAGGCGCTATAAAGCATTCATCGCATATTCGCTTTTGATGTTTACCGTGCCCTCCCTGGCCCTTCTACTCGGCCTTTACGTTTCCTCTCCATCATAAAAAGTCCGCCCCGGCATGGGACGGACTTTTTGCTTTAAACGCGCATGGATGTGATTTTCGTTTCGAGATACGGTTCGATGCCTTCAGGGCCGCCTTCACGCCCCATCCCGCTTTCCTTGAGTCCGCCAAATGGAATCTGTGCTGCACTCGGTTTACCATTGTTCCAGCCCAACACACCGAAATCAAGACCTTCCTGGAGCTTGATGCCATCGCGGTAACTTTCTGTGAAGAAATAAGCTGCCAGACCATACTCGGTATCATTTGCTTTTTCAATGGCTTCATCCAAAGTGGAGAATGTCTGGATTGGCGCCACCGGTCCGAACGTCTCTTCATTCATGATGACCATTTCATCAGTGGCACCGGTGATTATTGTCGGTTCGATGAAGTATCCTTCATCCTTTGAACCCTTACCGCCCGTTAGGATCTTACCACCTTTCTCCTCGGCATCGTTGATGTGTCGCATTACCTTATCGTAGCCATCTTCGTTGATCATCGGTCCTATTGCGACGTCTTCATCAAGACCGTTGCCCATCTTCAGCTTCTTCGAAGCATCTGCAAATTTTTTGCTGAAAGCGTCGGCAATATCTTCATGGATATAGAAGCGGTTGGCACATACGCATGTCTGTCCGGAGTTTCTGAATTTGGAGGCAATCGCCTGCTCGACGGCCATATCAATGTCCGCATCCTTGTGGACGACCAGAGGGGCATGTCCGCCCAATTCCATGGTGATGTTCTTGACTGTTGAGGCAGCACCTTCCATCAATGACTTTCCGACAGCGGTGGAGCCTGTGAATGTTATTTTCATTACTTTATCAGACTCTGTGAAAGCCTCACCGGCATCTTTACCAGAGGCGGTAACGTATTGGACGACACCTTCATCGAATCCTGCTTCCAATGCCAGATCAAGGAATTTCATTGCAGATAATGGGGTTGCACTTGCAGGTTTAACCAGGAAAGTACAGCCAGCTGCAACTGCAGGTGCTGCTTTGCGGGCCATCATCGCAATCGGGAAGTTCCATGGCGTAATGGCAGCGACGACGCCAATCGGCTGTTTGGTCACTACCATGCGCACATCATCTTCGTGCGGTGGTATGGTGCGGCCATATACACGTTTTGCCTCTTCAGCATAATAATCGACATAACTGCGTGCATAGTCGACCTCACCGCGTGATTCCTGTAGCGGCTTACCATTCTCTTTTGTTATCAATTCAGCGATTTCCTCTTTGTGTTCACCTATCAGCTTGGACCACTCTGTAAGTAGTGCACTGCGGTCATGAGGATTCTTTTTCTTGAACTTTTTGAATGTTTTATGCGCTTTTTCAATTTTCTTGTCAATATCTGCTTTATTCTCTTTTTTCACCCTGTCGATTTCCTGACCTGTTGCAGGGTTCAGTACAATGATTTCTTCAGACATAAATGATTGCCTCCCATTAAATAGAACGCCGATTGTAAAATTAAGCTAGACACCTAAAAAGGGTCACGCGTGATACACTCAAAATGAGTTTTCCGACCAAAGAAAATCATAGGAGTGATCACGCATGACCTACACCCATATTACCACGGACGAGCTAGTAATCATAGAAGCCTATTTCCATCAAGAGACCCCGACTTCACAGATTGCGAAACGGATTGGGCGTGCCCGTCAGACGGTCCATAATGTCATCGCATATCTCAAGGACGGGCACACTGCGCTGGAGTATTATCGGCGCTATAAGGAAAACAAAAGCCGGTGTGGTAGAAAACGGATTGTTCTACCGACCGATCAGCAGAAACATGTTGAAAAGCAGGTGGCGCAAGGCTGGACACCGGATGTGATTGTCGGTCGGCAGGAGATGCCAATTGACTGCTCGGGCCGTACACTGTATCGAATGTTCAAACGAAAAACCTTTGATGTAGCCACACTGCCGATGCAAGGCAAGCGAAAACCAAATGGCCATCAGGAACGCCGGGGCAGACAGGCCTTCAGGCGAAACATCTCTGAAAGAACAACTGACTACCCGGCGTTCAATGAAGAATTCGGCCATCTCGAGGGAGATACCATCGTCGGTGTCCGCCACAAGAGTGCCGTCATCACGCTGGTTGAACGCCTATCTAAGGTCATTATCACCTTGAAGCCTGAAGGCCGGACGGCACAGGCAATCGAGTCTGCCATCAATACGTGGTGTCAAGAGATGCCCAGAAACCTGTTCAAGTCCATCACTTTCGACTGTGGTAAGGAATTCTCCAACTGGCAATCGATGAGCAACCAGAACGATCTGTCCATCTACTTTGCCGACCCAGGGACACCGTCTCAACGGGGATTGAATGAACATTCCAATGGCCTGCTCAGAAAGGATGGACTGCCCAAAGACATGGATTTCAACACGGTCGATCAGATATTTGTCTCGTCTGTCGCTTCAAGAAGAAACCACATACCGAGAAAATCATTGAACTACCGGACACCATTGGAAGTCTTTTTGAGTTACATGGGTGAAAAGGAACTGTCTAGCTTATTTTGACAAACGAAAGAATAAAAGCCTTATAAGAAAATTATAAGGCTTTCAGTCCATCAAAACAAAAGTTTCGCTTATGGATTCAGTTGGAATATCGCTTCTGCAATTTCATCCAGGTCTTTAACCGTATACTGGAACCGGCCGTGGAAGACATATTTCATGAAGAAATTTTCAAGTTCCTCCTCGCCCACCAATACTTTTATGGAAGGGTCATTGGAGTAGTTCGCGATGGAATAGTTGCCGTTGTCTTCAGGGTTGAAGTAGATGATCGGCACAACGTCGTACTGGAGCTTGAAGATATTCTTGAGTTTTTCAGCAGAGATTTTAGTTTCTTCGATCGTTTCATTATAATGGTTGACTGCCACATTCTGCTCATTTCCCTTTTCGAATATCAACGTCTGTTCTTTTGCCTTGTCAATATCCAGAAGATCAAAGAAATGTTCTACATAAGGCAACTGTTCAAAATTCTCTTCATTGACACCATGCAGTATATGCCCACTCCAATATTTGGAGTCGATCAAATAGATGCCCGTCCGCGTAAGTACCAGATGATCGATTTTACGGGTGTTCGTGTAATTGCGTGAAGGCAGATACACATTGGAGAGTATGTACATATCCGTCTCCCTGATCTTTTCATCTGCCACAAGGCGGTCCTTCAGCTGTATGAGCGATAGATCAGTCAAGTACTCTCCCTTGTCTACAGTAAACTGGCGCAGGCTTGAAAGTTTATTGTTGAGCAATGTCGTTTCTTCATGATATTTTTCATTGACTGACGACAATTTCTCTTCATGTTCCTGGCGCTCGGCTGCATTATCAGCCTCATATTGTTCGACCAGTGCATCCTTCTCTTTATCATACTCCTCCCGGAGCGTATTCACTTTACCTCTATTCCTGAAATAATAGACCAGGAACGCAATTGCAACGATAAGAAGTAGAATTGCCACCACGATGAATATCGGATTGGTAAAAATATCTGTATTCATGGACTTTCCTCAATTCCTTTCCTGTTTGACTTTCCCGTCTTAATTAAGACTCCGTTCATTATACCGGAAATGCTATATCTTTACATAGAAAAAGTGAGCTTTTCAGGGAAAATAATGCACATGCATCTAAATATCCCGGATTAGCGTACTTATGTAATTTAGCCCCCTGTTTCATAGGGGGCTATCCATTTATTTCATCGTGACACTCTCAAGTTCTGTCTTTATGGCAGCGGCCTTATCAATCTTCTCCCATGGGAATTCAGCATCGTTACGGCCGAAATGGCCGTAGCTCGCCGTCGCTTTATATATCGGGCGCTTTAGGTCAAGCATATCTATGATGCCGTCAGGCGACAAGTTGAATTGCTTCCTTATAACCGCAACGATATCCGACTCACTATATTCAGAGGTTCCAAATGTATCTACTGAGATCGAGACCGGTTCGCTGACCCCTATCGCATAAGCCAGTTGAATTTCACATTTCGCGGCAACTTTCGCCGCCACGATGTTTTTTGCGATATAGCGCGCAGCATAGGCTGCAGAACGGTCGACTTTAGTCGGGTCTTTACCGCTGAAAGCCCCTCCACCATGGCGGGCATATCCTCCGTATGTGTCGACGATGATCTTGCGTCCAGTCAACCCTGCATCACCTTGAGGACCTCCGATGACGAAACGGCCCGTCGGGTTGATGATGTAACGTGTGTCTGCGTCAAGCAGTTCTTCAGGCACCACCTCACGGATGACATGGTTAATGAGATCTTCGCGGATCTTTTCCGTCTCCACTTCTTCATGGTGCTGTGAAGAAATGACGATGGTATCGATTCTCTTTACATTATTTTCCTCGTCGTACTCCACCGTCACCTGAGTCTTACCATCCGGTCGCAGATAATTGATGATCTCTTCTTTACGTACATCCGTCAACCGCTTGGCAAGCTGATGTGCCAAGGCGATCGGCAGCGGCATGAACTCCTCTGTCTCATCGCACGCAAAACCAAACATCAGACCTTGATCGCCTGCCCCTGTTGAAATGGTTGACGAATCGCGCGTTTCAAAAGCGTCATCAACACCTTGGGCGATATCTTCAGACTGTTCATCAATTCCCGTCAGTACTGACATCGTCTTATAGTCATAACCATATTTAGCACGGATATAGCCGATATCTTTGACTGTTTCCCTGACGATTTTAGGAATATCTACATAAGTATTTGTACTTATCTCTCCAACAATCAGTGCCATACCAGTATTGACCACCGTCTCGCAGGCCACCCTGGCATTTTTATCACCTTTCAGTATCTCATCAAGTATCGCATCGGAAATTTGGTCTGCAATCTTGTCGGGATGACCTTCAGTAACAGATTCCGAAGTGAAAAGTCTACGCTCTGCCATTAACTTTATCTCCTTTAAGTATATTAGCTATCTCCCACTGCAAAAAAATAGAGCCTTTTTCTCCATAAGACGAGAAAAGGCTCCGCTCTTCCCCTTATCGATCAGAATCACTTCTGCATCCTTTAGCACCTTTCTTCAGTAAAGAGGTTGCTGGGCTTCATCGGGTATGTTCCCTCCACCGGCTCTTGATAAGAGATAACTTAACCTATAATATACTAGATGAGAGGTTTCAAATCAAGCCATTCTTGTTTGATATTTATTATGTCACCTCAATTATGAATGTGTTATACTAATTCATGAAAAGCTTCATCTATGCATAATCTATAAAACGGGGGCATAAACAATGGTAAACCATTCCGAGTTAATTCAAAATCTCGTGTCGAAGGATGCGGCACACATTCAACTCCCCACTTCCCAACTTGTCGAAAAATCTTTGGAAAGAGGAGAGGGAAAACTGACCAATACGGGGGCTTTGCGTGCAGAAACCGGAAAGTATACCGGCAGAAGTCCTAAGGATCGCTTCATCGTCGAAGATGACACTTCCAGGGACAAGGTTGATTGGGGAGAAGTCAACCAGCCAATTTCCGAAGAAGTCTTCAACAACCTCTTTGCGAAAGTCGTCGACTATCTCGATAAGAAGGAAGAAGTCTTTATCTTCAACGGGCACGCAGGTGCTGACGAGGCAACCAGCCTTGATCTTAGAGTAATAAATGAATACAGCTGGCACAATATGTTTGCCCGCACCATGTTCATCAGACCGGAAACGAAAGAAGCGGCTCTTAACATCAATCCTGACTTCACCATCGTATCCGCCCCGACATTCAAGGCAGACCCTGAAGTCGATGGTACCAAATCGGAAACGTTCATCATCGTTTCCCTCGAAAAAGGCATAATCCTCATCGGCGGTACGGAGTATGCTGGTGAAATGAAGAAATCCATCTTCTCGGTCATGAATTATCTGCTTCCAGAACAAGGAGTCATGAGCATGCATTGCTCTGCCAACGTCGGTGAGAATAAGGATGTTGCACTGTTCTTTGGCCTTTCAGGCACCGGAAAGACGACATTGTCTGCAGATGCGCAACGGGAACTGATTGGTGACGATGAGCACGGATGGAATGAAAATGGTGTGTTCAATATCGAAGGTGGCTGCTATGCCAAAACGATCAATCTATCTGCTGAAAAGGAACCAGAAATCTACCAGGCAATCCGCTTCGGAACGGTTCTGGAAAACGTGGCAGTAGATGAAGAAGGCACTCCGGACTATGATGATAATTCATTGACTGAGAATACACGTGCAGCTTATCCGCTTGATTACATCGACAATGCACGCATCCCTTCAGTGGCAGGCCACCCGAATACGATTATATTCCTGACTGCTGATGCATTCGGCGTGTTGCCTCCCATCTCTAAGCTGACTAAGTCACAGGCCATGTATCATTTCCTAAGCGGCTTCACTTCCAAACTTGCAGGTACAGAGCGCGGCGTCACTTCTCCGCAGCCTGTCTTCTCTACATGCTTTGGTTCTCCATTCCTGCCGCTTCATGCGACAACTTACGCGAATATGTTGGGTGACCTCATCGATAAGCATAACGTCAATGTCTACCTCGTAAACACCGGTTGGTCCGGAGGAGAATACGGCGTCGGCAAGCGTATGGATCTCAAATATACGCGTTCCATGGTAAGGCGCGCCATCAGTGGAGAACTTGTCCTCAATGATTTCGAAGAAGATTCCGTTTTTGGTCTAAGTATACCGGTTTCTGTACCTGGTGTACCGAAGGAGATATTGAATCCGCGCAATACATGGGTATCCGAAGAAGCATATGATGAAAAAGCGAAGCAACTGAAGGAATCATTCATCGAGAACTTCAAAAAGTTCAGTAAAGATTCCGAACATATCGCACAAAAAGGTGGCTTCACAGTCTGATGAAGCTGCCTGCACCATAATAAAAGATCAGGTCGCATTGCGACCTGATCTTTTATTTGTCATCTGGAATGCTCAACTGAAAAAGCCATCAGTTCTACTGATTTCATATATGTAGTGGATGCACGGGTCATCAAGCAGGAAACTCCGCTTTTCTTCTGGCACTGCCTCTATCGAAGGGTAGACGACAGGGCCATAAGTTTCCATGTATTCACATTTGAAGAAAAGGTCATCGACGATGCCGAAGTAGACTCCTTTTTTGAATGGTTGGGTGCCATGTACAGTATATGCCCCCATATACTTGAGTTCGGCGAGGCTCGCGCCCGTCTCTTCAAACACTTCCCGTTGCAATGCTTCTCTGAGCGTCTCACCATCTTCCAACTTGCCACCCGGGAATTCAATGCCGCGGACCTTATGTTCTGTGAATAGATATTTTCCATCCATCTTGCAGATTCCCAGCACATGGTCTGCATCTTCTGCACTATTTGGGTCAAAAGTGACCTTGCGTTCATGATGATCTGTAAATTCCAGCATTGCATCCTCTCCAAATCGATTTTGAGTCTTAAATTTGATTAAATCCAGTGTACCTTATATTATGGAAGTTATAAATAAAAGAGCGGTGATAACAAATGAAATCAATCCTTCTATCCATGATTCGTTTTTACCAGAAGGCCATCTCCCCGATGTTTCCACCAAGCTGCAGATTCTATCCGACCTGTTCGAACTACAGCATCGATGCTGTACAGGAACATGGCGCTTTAAAAGGCGGGTATCTGGCTGTCAGACGCATACTCAAATGCCACCCGTTCCATGAAGGCGGTTTTGATCCTGTGCCGGTAAAAAATAAAAAAAGAAGCGACAGTTCGACATGACCTTGAGGGCCTGCGCATGATGCAGGTTTTCAGGGTCATGTCATTTTAATGACTGCCATTTTTACTTTGATCGTAAACTTGCTGGTTTTGTCCCCGTGAAACCTTGCCAGTCGAGGTCATTATAATATTTTCAACCACTTTTATTTCTTTCGGCAGCTTGTAGCGGGCTAACCTTGCCTCGAGATGCCCCATCAGATTACTTTCTTGTATCGTTTCACCTGCTGCTTCTACGAGCAGAACAGGCACTTCGCCCCATTCATCATCCTGACGCTTCACTACAGCGGAATTCGCAACTTTTACATATGCGTTTGCTGCGTCCTCTATTTCTTTCGGATAGATGTTCTCTCCGCCGCTGATGATCAGATCTTTACGCCGATCAAGGATATAGAGGTAGCCTTCTTCATCCAAATATCCCATATCACCTGTCCTAAAGAATTTTTCAGTGATTTCGATATCTGCATTCAGGTAATGTCCTATGACAGGGCCGCCCTTGACCAGTATTTCTCCATCGTTTGCATGGTCGATTGCCACTTCCACATTATCCAATGGCCGCCCTGCAGTGCCTTCCAGGATTTTCGGGTCGTCGGCTCCAATCGAGACGATCTGCGAACATGTTTCCGTCATGCCAAAAGAGTTGTAGACCGGCAGCCCTTTTGATAATGCCTCTTTCAGTACCTCTCTGGTCACGCCTGCTCCACCGAGCAATATGCCTTCAAGCCTATGGTCAGGAATAGAATGTGCCATCAGTCTCTTAAGCATTATCGGAACCATGCTCGTATGCGTTATGTCATATTCGACAACCTTCTGCCAGATGCGCGCTTCGTCAAACTTGTCGACCAATACCATCGGACATCCCGCGATGACGGACCGCATAAGAATCGAAAACCCCGATATATGATAGATCGGATTGACGTTCATCCAGACGCTCGCATGCCCATAGCCGAATCGTTGTTCACATCCCTTGGCAGAAGTGAAATGGTTCCTGTAACTTTGGGGTACGGCTTTCGCCCGGCCTGTGGTGCCCGAGGTGAACATGATGGATAATGTTGTTTCACCGGCTGGGGAACCGACCTTGTAATCGAGTGGCTCCAGTTCATATAAATCAGTGAGATCATATAGACGGTGCCCTTCCAATTCGAAAGGCTTTGTTGTTATGACCGTGTCCACATTAATATCTCCAAGCTGAACTGTAATTTCACGTGCTGTCAGACGAGTATTGATCAGGATGATTTCAATTCCCGCAATCATTGAAGCATGTACCAGAACGACTGCTTCCAGTGTATTACCGATATAGAGTCCCACTCGATTACGGTCGAGCCTTTTCAGGTGTCTGCTCAGTTTCAAAGCTTCTTTGTAGAGACTTTTGAAGCTTAAATGCTGACCTTCGTAGACTACTGCTGTTTTGTCGGGCTGCTCCTCTGCTTGTGCTTTCAGCCATTCATACATAAATGTCTCACCTCTCAAAAGAAAGCCCATCATATGATGGGCTTTACGATTTCTTATGGGAATCTCGGGAATTGTCCGAAATCAGGCTTTCTTTTTTCTTTGAATGCTTCGCGTCCTTCTTTTGCTTCATCAGTGGTGTAATAAAGGAGTGTCGCATCCCCAGCCATCTGCTGAATACCCGCCAAACCGTCTGTGTCAGCGTTCATTCCAGCTTTTAGCAGGCGTAGTGCTGTCGGGGAGTGCTCGAGCATTTCCTGACACCACTGGACTGTTTCGTCTTCTAGCTGTTCAAGCGGCACTACAGTATTGACGAGTCCCATATCGAGGGCTTCCTGGGCATCGTACTGACGGCACAAGTACCAGATTTCTCTCGCTTTCTTATGGCCGACGATGCGTGCAAGGTAACCGGAACCGTAACCTGCATCAAATGAACCGACTTTCGGGCCTGTCTGGCCAAAGCGTGCATTATCTGCTGCAATAGTCAGGTCGCACACCACGTGCAGAACATGTCCACCACCGATTGCGTAGCCTGAAACCATCGCCACTACCGGCTTCGGAATGACCCGGATGAGTCGCTGCAGATCGAGTACGTTCAATCTTGGAACGTTGTCTTCCCCTACATAACCACCGTGTCCGCGTACTTTTTGGTCGCCGCCTGAGCAGAATGCCATATCGCCTTCCCCAGCCAGCACGATGACACCGATTTTTTCATCGTCCCGCGCTCTAGTGAATGCATCAATCATTTCATTTACTGTCAGTGGTGTAAAAGCATTGCGTACTTCAGGACGATTGATTGTCACTTTAGCGATGCCATTATAATATTCATATTTAATTTCTTCATATTCGCGAATCGTTTGCCATTCTCTTGCCATCATTCATTCCTCCTGATAAATAGTCTAATAGTAGTATACCAAACTTCGGGCCTGCTTCCATATGAATATTATGCCCTGCCCCATCTATGATCTCCAGTCGGGCATCAGGCATATGCAGAGACATGCGAGTATTGATATCGATGAATTTCTGGTCCTTACTGCCTACCGCCAAAAGAATCGGCATGTGGAGCCGGGATAATTTTGTCCAGTAGGAAGGTTGCACCCCGGTCCCATATTTCAACAGGCTGTCAGCCACTTCCTCCGGTTTTTGGGCCAACCGGTTTTCACGCTGTCTGGCCTGGTCATCACGGGTCATTGTTGCTTGACTCGAAAAGAGGGGCAGCATTTCCCATTGTGAGATAAAGGCGGGATAATCCCGTAATATTTCATCAGCACGACTTTGATCCACCTGTCGGCGTATAGCACGATCTTCCTTGGAAGCTATGCCCGGTGAAGTGCTTTCCAATATCAGCCGCTTCACATAACCCGGGTGGTTGATTGCGAATGACAGCGCCACACGCCCGCCCATCGAATAGCCGTAGATATCCGCTTGGGTAATTGAGAGTGACTCAAGCATCCCAGCCAAAGCATTCGCGATTGTTTCGATACCGTAGTCTTGTCCTATGCTCTTTGATTGCCCAAACCCTGGCAAGTCTACAGTGATGATGTTGCGGATGCCATCGAGCTCGGTCGATATCTGTGCCATGCTCGACTTATCCGAGAGGAAGCCGTGCAGGATCACTATAGTTTCTGTTTTACCGTTATCTTCAAAATGATAATTAAGTTCCATAAGATTGGATCATCTCCTGCACCTTGAACCGCAGTTGTTGATGACTCTCCACGTTAGCATCTCTATCCGTCCTGATTTCCATGATATTCCGGCCAGCTGCCGACATATCATCTTCAGTGATTGCCTCTGCCGCCTCCACCAATCGGTAGTTAAAACCGTACATGGCAGCAGCGTGTGAGAAATCGATGCTGATCGGCGTACCGAAAAGGCGTTCATAGTGGGTGGCTTCCTGCTTTTGGGGCAGGAAGCCAAAGATACCGCCACCATTATTATTGAAGACGATGATGTTGATGTCGATCGATTCAAGCTTTGATATGAGCAATCCGTTCATATCATGGTAAAGGGCAATATCACCAATGATCAGAGTGACTGGTGTCTTTGTAGCCATACCTAAAGCGGTCGAAACGACACCGTCTATGCCATTCGCGCCCCTATTGGCTAAGATCTTGTGGCGATTGCCAACATCATACCGTTCAACATCCCGTATCGGCATGCTGCTGGAAACGAACAGTGTGCGGTCCTCCGGCAATCGTTCAAGCATCTCGTACATGAATCTGCCTTCATCTTTATAATCCGGCATCTGCGTCATGATGTAGTCACGGATGGCAGCATCGACCCCAGCGAACCACCCTTTGACGGTGGAGCTTCCCCCTTCAAAATCCATGGAACGGAGTATGTGTCCGATAGAACCGACAAATACCCTTTCCGGCGTTTTCGGATAAGTCTTCAACTGTTGATGCTCACTGATCAGATATTGTGGGATGGATGTCTGGGACAAGAAGCTGTTGAGTGCCTTTGAAGTGAATGGATCGCCGATTCTGATAATGAAGTCGACTTCATTATCAAGCCAAGCCTTCTGCTCTTCAGAAAGGCTGCCGAACAGAAGATCATGGTGTGTGACTGTCGCAGCCTTCATTCTTATATGTTGCCTCGGATCGGTGATGACCGTCAGCCCCTTGTTCTCCATCAACGGTAAAAGACCCTCGAGATCTTCGATGGTCTCCCCTATGAAGACGATGCCACTTCCTTTAAAGGTGAAGCTTGGCACTGGCCCTGTAATCTGGGCAGGAGGCTCCGATCTACTCCTGAAAAAGAGGTCTGTTCGCGTCAAATCAGGCATCAATGGCTCGCGGATGGGTACATTGATATGAATAGGGCCCCGATTGGCACCAAAAAAGTATTGGGCTCCCTGGAGTACCTTGGCTTCCAATAAGTTCTGACTGCTCAAATGACCATCAGCAATCGGCAACTCCGTATAGTATTTCGTATAGTTGCGGTACATATCTTCCTGACTGATCGACTGCGGTGCCCCGACATCCCTCAGCTCATGTGGCCGATCTGCCGTCAAGGCAACGAGCGGCACATGGCTGAGGCCTGCTTCTGCGATTGCCGGCGTATAGTTTGCAGCCGCTGTACCTGATGTACAGATCAAAGCCACAGGTTCACTTGAATATTTGGCGATTCCAAGCGCAAAAAAAGCCGCGCTCCGTTCATCCGGGTGGACATGCGTCTTCATGCCCGGGTGCATTTCTGCTCCGATGGCCAGAGGTGTCGAGCGCGAGCCTGGGCTGATGACGCATTCGCTGACGCCTTGGGCATATAGCAGGTCAATCAGAGTAAAGACTTGATATGTCATATTGTCTTTATGATCTTTAGTCATCACTCCGGTTCCACCCCCAGCACATTCAGCATCGGGGTGAATTTAATCCGGGTCTCCTCATGCTCCTTCTCACTGGAAGACCCTCTGACTATTCCACAGCCCGCAAACAGCGTGGCGCTTTTCGAATTAAGGAGCATTGATCTTATGGAAACGACAAATTCGCTGTCGTCATTTTCATGGATCATACCAAGCGGTGCCGCATACAACCCCCGAGTACCGTATTCATTTTCCATGATGTAATCCCGCGCCTTATCTTTCGGCATCCCTCCAACAGCAGGAGTCGGATGAATGGCATCAAGTAGTGCAAATAAACTCGCATCTTCAGCAAGTTTTGCACTGATCGGTGTATGGAGATGATAGATGTACCTATTTGACAGTATGGCCGGACCTTCAGCAAATTCGATATCCTCTGTATATGGCTCCAGATTCTGGACAATCGATTCCCGGACCAATTCATGCTCGTAACGGTTCTTCTCATCATTCAGAAGGAACGCCTTCTGCTGCTCATCAGTCGCTTCTACACCCGTGCGCTCTGCCGAACCGGCAATCGCATTAGTACGGAGCACGCCGTCCTTGATGTCAAAAAGCTTCTCTGGGGATTTGGAGATGAAGATCGACTGACCCTTTTCGTAATATATCGTATAAGTGCCCGATTCATCATTCAACCTATCCAGGAGGTAGAGCGGATCAGCCTGCGCCTTGAATGTCAGCAACCTCTGCCTGGCAAGTACAATTTTCCTGAAGTCGGTGTCGTCCAGGACCCCAAGCGCCTCATCCACTAACGCCTTCCACTCTTCCGGGAAGATATCTTTCATCATATGGACTTCGGGCGCCTGAGCTGGTTCTGGAGTGATGGCTCCAATCTCCCGAAGCTTGTCGCTGATATCTATAAGGATCTCATCAAGATCCACTTCGTCTGTCCTTACCGTATAGAACAACTCACTATTCGCCAAGTCAAACTGCCACTTCGGCAGATGGAATTCCACCATGCCGAAATCGTTCCATTCGTCCGTCGTGTCCTTATCATCAAAGCGTGTACCTCCGAACAGACCTAAAGAAGAAGCCATCCCATCCTTCACAGCCACTTGCTGGATTTTTTGAAATAGAGATGTCTTCTGCTCCTCAAGGACTTCCGCCGAATACTTATCCCGCTTTATGCTTTCCTGGAATTTGATGCCTATGGAATCATAGCGGCCATCCTTCGAACGGAACCAATATCTGGACCCTTGTGCATCATGGAAATGCGAAAATATCTTCCGCTCATTTAAATCAAATCCGTCAATTGGCATTTGCAGACTCAAGTACTTTTTATCAGTATCAAGTTTGAGGTCATCCAGAATACGCTGGTAAGCTTCCAAATTCATTGCTACACACTTCTTTCTGCATAATTAATACCATTTTATCATTTATTTATTTCCCTGTGTATGATAACAGGTTAATTGTGATAAAATTGTTATCATCATAGATACAAAGGAAGATAAAAAATGCAAGGAACAGATACACATACTGGGATAAGGAAATATATAAGCCTGACACGGCCACATACGCTGACCGCCGGCTTCATCCCCGTGCTTGTGGGTACTGCAAGCGTATTGTTATTCTCGTCGATCAGATGGGATATGTTTTTCGCCATGCTGATCGCAACACTCCTCATACAGTCTGCAACCAATATGTTCAACGAGTACTTCGACTTCAAAAAAGGACTGGACAGTGAGGATTCGGTCGGCATTGCAGGTGCCATCGTCAGGAACGGTATGTCCCCGCGCATCGTCATGACCATTGCAGTCATATTTTATGCCCTTGCTGCAGTGATCGGCATATACATCACCGTCAACAGCTCGGTATGGGTGCTCATAGCCGGCATCATATCGATGGCCGTCGGCTACCTTTACACCGGCGGCCCGTTCCCCATATCATGGACACCGTTCGGTGAAGTGTTTGCGGGGTTCTTTATGGGTACCGTCATCATCATGATCACCTTCTACATCCATACGGGTATATTGCACATCTTCCCGTTTCTCATCTCGATTCCTGTAGCCATCACAATCGGACTTCTGAACATGGCGAACAACATAAGGGATCGTAAAAAGGATAAGGAAAGTGGCCGTAAGACCTTCGTCATATTGGTCGGCAAACCGTTAGCCGTCATGACTACCGGAGTGCTGTTGGCATTCGCCTACCTGTTCATCACATGGATAGCGATATTCAAACCTTACGGCTCCCTATTTATGCTGCTCACCTTCCTCTCCATACCACAGTTCATAAAGACCGTGAAGTTGATGTGGCAGGGAGACACGCCGCAGGAATTGATTCCCGCGATGGCAGCTATGGGCAAATTGAATTCGATCTTCGGCATCTTATTGACATTGGGTCTTGTCCTCTATGGATTGACGGGAATCTAGAAACTCCGGCACTTATGCCGGAGTTTTTATTTTATCGATACATATCCAACTTGAAGGATGCCCTTTTAAAACCTTCACTATATGCGAGTATGTTGTTTTAAATATTTATTTATTTCAATAACCGAAATAATATTGATTATTCCGTATAGTATACTATAATTAACCTGTATCTAATTAATAGGGGGAAATAAAATGAGTCTAAGAAAGTACCTGCTTACGGGTGGCCTTTCTGCTGTACTGCTCCTTGGAGCCTGCAGCGATGATGGCGGTTCTGACGAGGGGCAAGCAGAAGACGAAGCAACGGGGGAAGAATCAAGCGGTGAGGCCTCTGATGAATCAAATGAAAACGGATCATCTGAAGAGGGTGCAGTTTCATACTCCGGAGAATATGGGGATTATGCATTCAATGAATTCAGTCAATTCACCATCGAGCCAGAAGAGAACGAAGAAGAGTCGACTGAAGAAGGTGCCGAAGAACCCCAACCTTCAGAAGTTGTAGTCATAGAATTCGAATTCACGAATAACTCCGAAGTCCCGACTGCACCACAAGAAGCATTTGGTCTGGATCTTGCGGTAAGACAAGTAGCTGAAGGAAGTGAATCGACACTTGAAAATATGACCACAAGCCTTCCGGAAGATTTCGAAATGAGTGAAGAGGCGGCAGCCGCCACCGAGACAGTCGAGCCTGGAGAGAGTGCTACAGCCGTACTAGCTTATGGATCAGTCGACCCGGAACTTGAAACAGTTCTCCAAAGCCGTGAAAATCCGATGGCAGAAGAGCAGTCGGAACCACTTGACCATAAGATAGAACTTGAAAAATCCGAATGATGAGTAAAATAATATAAAAATGCTTCAGGCATTTTAATCCGGCCCCCAGAATATACAATTTTGGGGGCCGGTGATTTTATCCATTCTTACTAAAGGAGTCTCCGCGATGATTATAACTACCGGCGGCAGAACGGATGAACAGACCGTTTTGTACGCATATTCCCTTGCCGATAAATATGATGCCCCCTATATCAAGCGTTCGAAGAGATCGATTGAAACCCTAAAGAGGCATTATCATCAGGATGTCGTGGTCGTCAGCAGGAGCGGAATCATCATCCATCCGTTCCCTCAAATCGAGCCGATTCATTTCCATCCCAATATGGCGATGGTAAGGGCCAAAAGAATATTGGAAGGGAAAGCCGATCCTTTCATCAAAACAGCTGGTCTGGAATCTGGCATGCATGTACTCGACTGTACAATGGGACTCGCTGCCGACAGTTTGATTGCCAGCCTTGCTGTAGGCGATGATGGGCGGGTAACCGCGCTCGAAAGCGATCCACTCCTCTACTTGGCCGTATCAGAAGGCCTCAAGCACTTTACCACGCAACACGTAGAAATCAGAGAGGCGATGAGTCGAATAGAAGCACTGCACGCCGTGCACCACGAATTCCTACAGAGGCAGGAAGACAATTCTTTTGACGTCATCTACTTCGATCCGATGTTCACCGAAACCGTCGAAACATCAGATGCAATGCAGGTTATTCATGAACAGACAGATAAATCGGATTTGTCACTTGATACCATCACTGAAGCCAGACGCGTCGCCAGAGAACGCATAGTCATGAAAGACCACTGGCAGAGCAGCCGGTTTCATGACTTGGGTTTCGTTCAAGAGAAAAGACCTTCCAGCCTTTTTCATTATGGCTATATCAACATAGATCTTAGCGAATGATATCGCTTATGTATGCGTTTCATCATGCAACATAGAGGAAAGAATAGAGCGTATTAGACTACTTGCCAGCAGGAGATTTCCAATGGAAATTCAATGCAATCATCCGCTTGAAACGCTGCAGCAATGCATGACCGAGCGCAACTGCTGCTTCGATGCCTGTCTTAAGGAAGACGATGTCAAGATGATGGCGGAATGCATACGACTCGACAGGGAATGCGCCGATATGTGCGGGTACTTGGAACAGGCCATCTCCAGAATTTCTCCATTCATCAAAGCACTTGCAGTAGTATGTGCCTCAATGTGTGATGCGTACGACGAAGAATGCGAAAAAAAGACCATGAACATTGCCAAAGATGTGGAAAAACATGTGCTGAATATGCAGAGGCGCATAATTCGGCTTTGTCCAATAAGCCCTGTCACTTGAGATGGGACTTAATTCATTGTTTGCCATCCTGGATTCTACAGTTTGATGCTTAAAATTTTGCAGCTCGATAGGAGGGTCGTCCTGATGGAAAAAAAGCATTACAAGAAGCTGGTACTGCTGCTGGCATCCGTCTCCTTCTTTCTGGTTTCCTGTATTACACCGCCTACATCAGAACTGTTGGAAGATCCCTCACCCAGACAAAATCTATCCGGCACCTCAAATAATGTTTCCCTTTCCCTCGATAAAACTACATACGACCTACCCATGCAGACAATGACACTTCACCTCCATAATGCTGGTGATACCGTGTATACATACGGTGAGTTCTTCTATATAGAAAAGCAATTCGAAGATAAATGGCATATGCTGGAAATAGAGGACTCCGTCTTTGACGACTTCACCTCATTCGATAACTACGGCAGTCGACTTGGACCGGAAGACAAAGCAGATATTACAGTGATCTTGGATGATTATGGACTAACATTCGACGTGGGTACATACAGAATCGTCAAGGCGTTCAGTGATGAGGACACGGGAGAGACTACTTGGCTTGCGGCCGAGTTTGAAATCATTGACTGATTGTTTCAAAAGCAAAAAACCCTCCCGTAGAAATTTTATCTGCGGGAGGGTTTTGGATTATCTTACATATTCGAAGATGCCTGCTGCGCCCATGCCGACTCCAATGCACATGGTGACCATGCCATATTTCGAATCGGTTCTGCGTTTCATTTCCGACAACAGTCGTGCCGTCAGCATTGCACCAGAAGCGCCTAGCGGATGTCCAAGCGATATCGCACCGCCGTTTACATTCGTCTTATCGATGTCCAAGCCAGTTTTACGGATCGAGGCGACGGTCTGAGAAGCAAATGCTTCATTCAATTCCACCAGGTCCATATCCTCAACTGATAGGTCGGCCTGCTCCAGCACTTCAGGAATGGCATATGCCGGACCAATCCCCATTATTTTAGGGTCGACGCCTACAGCTTTGAACCCGACGAACCTCGCGATTGGTGTCACCCCGAGCTCCTTCACCTTATCACCTGACATCAGAACGACGAACCCGGTACCATCGGTCAATGGCGCTGATGTACCTGCAGTCACTGTACCATCTGCCTTGAATACTGTACGCAGTTTCGCCAGTCCCTCCATTGTAGTGTCCGGTCGTATATGTTCATCCGTTTTAAACTCTTCCTTAGTGACGACGGGACCATTCTTGTCATAAGATACTCTTGTCACATCAATCGGGATAATTTCATCTTCAAAACGGCCCGCATCTAGTGCCGCCTTGGCACGCTGGTGGCTCTGCACCGCGTAAGCATCCTGATCTTCCCGGGAGACCTCGAACTCCTCAGCCACCATCTCTGCGGTCAGTCCCATCGGATAGGAGACGCCTGAGTCTGCATCTTGAAGAATGGGACTGTTCGTAGGCTCATTCCCACCCATCGGTACAGCGCTCATCAGCTCAATTCCACCTGCCGCCAGGACATCTGCCTGGCCTGCCTGAATCTGATTTGCTGCAATCGCAATCGTTTGAAGCCCCGATGAACAGTAGCGATTTACAGTCTGTCCCGGTACACTGTTTGGCATTCCCGCAAGCAATGCAATGGAACGGGCTATATTTTGCCCCTGTAGTCCTTCTGGAAAAGCATTGCCCACTATGACATCTTCAACCATGGAAGATTCAAATCCTCCATCCACACGTTTCAGCACGCCTTTAAGTACTTGTGCCGCTATTTCATCTGGCCTATCGTGGAACATCGCGCCGTTTTTAGCTCTGCCTGCAGCAGAACGGCCATAAGCCACTATATATGCTTCCTGCATTAAGACTCATCCTTTCTTTTTAGCCGATCCATTAATTGCGTAGTGGTTTCCCTGTTTCAAGCATATGACTGATTCTTGCATGCGTCTTTTCATTTTGGAGCAGGCTCAAGAAACGCTCGCGCTCCAGTTTCTGGATATACCTTTGATTTACATAGGTGTTTCGCGGTAGATTTCCACCTGCCAATGCTTCTCCAATTTTCAAAGTAATCTCATGATCATAGTCGCTGATGAAATGACCGAGACGCTGTGCATCAAGTTGACCTTTGACAAGTGCAATGAAATCCCGACCTAAGGCGATGTACTGCCCTTTTGTCTTAGGTATATAATTGGTTTTGGCTTCAAATCGCGCTTTTTCAAGCGCCACTTCAATACGCTTTTCTGAATTAAGCAGTATGGAATCTGTATCTCTCAAGTAACCATACCTTTTCGCTTCATAAGCATTTGTCGAAACTTTAGCCAGGCCGATATTCATCAGTACTTCCGTCATCAATTCCTGTTTGTCATTTTGTTTATGGGATGTACTTAATATACGATCTGCCATTTCAGCGAGTCCACCACCACTCGGTAATAGACCAACCCCGGTTTCCACCATACCCATATAAGTTTCGCTTGCAGCTACGACGAACGGTGAATGCAGCACCAGCTCACACCCACCACCAAGCGCCTTGCCCTGGACAGCGGTTACAACCGGCTTCAATGCATATTTTAAGCGGCTGAAGCTTTTATGGAGCTGATCTATGGCTGGGCCGACCAGATCATCCACCTGCTTCATTTCATGTGCTTTCTTCATCATATATAGATTTGCCCCTACGCTGAAGTTCCGGCCGTCTGCATAGATGACCATACTTGAGAAATCCTCAGTTTCGAGCAAGTCTATGGCTTCGATCAGATCGCTTGAAAAACCATCTGAGATGATATTGTTGGCACTTTGCAGCTTCAACAACAACTGATCGGAATGGGCTACCGAGAGATTGGAATCTTCCCGGTCCCATATCTGACTGTCTATAAACGATGCCACTGGAGTTATCCGTTCAATGGTCTCGCCTGCTTCATAGAATTCTGAAGCACGTTTCTCGATCCAATCAGGTAATTCTTCAAGTTCTTCCTTCATGCGGTTTTTAACGCGATCGAATCCCATAAGATCCCAGAGCTGGAACGGCCCCTTCTTCCAGTTGAACCCCCATACAAGCGCCCGGTCTATATCTTTATAGTCAGAAGCCGCTTTCGGTACGTTCAAAGCAGAATAATAGAAGTTGTTTCTGAGTGTCTCCCACATGAACAGCCCCGCTTCATCTTGAGCATTGAATATTACATCCATGTTCGCTTTCAGATCTTTGCTGAACTGCCCCAGGATTTCAAACTGTGGTTGCTGTTGGGAGACATAATCATTCTGTTCCGGGTCGAAGACGAGAATCTCTTTTTTGTCCTTTTTGTAGAAGCCCTGCTTGGTCTTCCTGCCGAGTGCACCCTGTCCGACTAGTTTTTCGGCTACTTTGGTGTCATGGAAAAATTCTTTTTCCTCAGGAATCTGCTGCAGTCCTTTAGTTACAGTGACTGCAATGTCCAATCCGACCAAATCGCTCAACCCGTAGGTCCCCGTACTCGGTCTGCCGATGCTGCGCCCTGTCAGAGCATCCGTTTCGGTAATCGACATACCTTGGGTTTCAGCCCGGTGCATGATGTCATTCATCGTCTGTGTGCCAACCCGGTTAGCGACAAATCCTGGAACATCATTAGCAATCACTACACCTTTACCGAGCTTATCTTCAGCGAAGGCTTGCGCTTTATCGACCGATTGTTCAGAAGTGTCTTCAAGCGGAATGATTTCCACAAGCTTCATTATCCTTGGCGGATTAAAGAAATGCATTCCAAAGAATCTTCTGCGTTCTTCTTCACCCAATACTTTTGCGATATAAGCAATCGGTATGCCGGAAGTATTCGTTGCAAATAGTGCGTTATCTTTTGCAACACCCTTCACCTTATTCCACACTTCATGTTTAATCTCCAACTCTTCCTTAACAGCTTCGATGAAGATATCCGAATCATCCTGCCCCTTCAAGTCATCTTCAAAGTTGCCGTAGGACAAGTTTGATGCAAAATCCAGGTCGAACAGCTGTGGACGCTTTTTATCTGTTATCATCTCATATGCTTTTTTTGAAATCTTGTTGCGATCCTTGTCATCCGCCACTATATCCAATAATTTCACTTTCAAGCCGGCATTGACGAGCAGTGCAGCAATCTGACTGCCCATTACCCCAGCACCTAGAACGGTTGCTTTTCTTATCGTCATGGAAATACCCTCCAAATTATTTGATCTCCGATGTACTTTTGCCCTACGGACTTTAGATGAATGCAGAGTCGCCGGTCAATGCACGGCCTATCACCAATGCATTTATTTCATGGGTCCCTTCGTATGTGAAGACCGCTTCAGCATCCGAGAAGAACCTGGCGATATCATACTCGGCAAGGATACCATTGCCCCCTGTAATGCCTCTGCCCATAGCCACAGATTCCCTTAGGCGTAACGCGTTCATCATCTTCGCAGTAGAGGTCGCCACTTCGTCGTATTCACCCTTCTCCTGCATACGTGCAAGTTGTGCAGATAAAGTGATTGCCTGCGATAGGTTACCTTGCATCATGGCCAATTTTTCCTGGATCAATTGGTACTTGCTGATTTCCTTGCCGAACTGTTTACGTTTAGTCACATAATCAAGTGTGGCACGCAGTGCCCCTGCCATTGCGCCAGTCGCCATATATGCCACGCCTGCACGTGTCGAATAAAGGATTTTGGCGATGTCTTTGAAGCTGTTGATATTTTGAAGTCGATCTGCCTCTTCCACTACGACATCCTTTAAATGGATGTTGGCATTGGGTACGATCCTGAGTGCAATTTTATTCTCTATGATGTCGATATCGACACCTTCCTGTTCTGGTCGGATGATGAAACCTTTCGGTTTGCCGGTTTCAACATCGACCGCAAACAAAGGGATGACATCTGATACATTCGCTCCCCCAATCCATTTTTTCGCGCCATTTATAATCCATTTGTCACCCTCACGTTTTGCCGTCGTCTCCAATCCTCCCGCCACATCGGATCCGTGCTCCGGTTCAGTCAATGCAAAACACGTTCTGAGTTCATGGGACTGTAGTTTTGGAATATAGTGCGCAACCTGCTCTTTACTCCCTCCAAACAAGAAGGCATTGTGACCAAGTCCTTGATGGACACCAAGCAAAGTCACCAACGATACATCAAACCTGGCTACTGTGTAGGATAGGAAGAACTGGAACATCTGACTTGCCATCCTGGCGCCTTCCCGACCTTCAAACAACAAAGGATTATTGAAATAGTCAAGTTTGCCCATCTCTTCAAAGAATCCCTCTGGAATGGTTGCATTTATCCAATGGTCATTGATGGAATCCCGGTATTTACTCTCAAGCAGGTCGTTCAGTTGCTTTAAAAACTTCACCTCTCCTTCAGTGAGCTCTTTAGACACATTCAGTAGATCTTCTGGATATAGTTCCTTCAATAGTTCATCTTTAGTTGCCATTATATTTCCCCCATCATTTTATGATACCGCTTCCAAAATCGCTGTTGATCGTCTAGTGCACAAGCCCATTCTCCTGTGCTTTTTCGTTCATGAGTTTCTGGATGGCCATCCTGTCCGGTTTTGCAGTCGAGTTCAACGGGATATCCGTCAGTTTCAGATACATCCTCGGAACTTTATAACCTGCTAATCTTTCCCTCATATGTGCGTTCAAGACCTCTTCAAAACCTTCTTCATCCTCCGTCAAGACGACTGCTGCAGAGACCGATTCACCATATTTCGGGTGATCGAAGCCGACTACGATTGATTGCCTCACTAATGGATGCTCGGATAATACAGACTCGACTTCAGACGGCAATACGTTTTCACCACCGGTGATGATTAGTTCTTTCTTACGGTTGACGATGAATATATCGCCATCCTCGTCTTTGCGGGCGAGGTCTCCAGTTAGGAAATAGCCGTTGTGGAATGACTTTTCAGTCAGTTCCGGTCTATTCCAATAGCCTGGTGTTACGTTTTTACCTTTAATCGCCAGTTCCCCTATTTCATTCGTTCCAACTTCATTACAATCATCATCGAGCAGCTTCATATCGACATACATGATCGGCTTACCGATACTCATCGGTTTTCTTTTGGCATTCTCTGGCGTATTGACCATTGCTAGAGGTGCCTCAGTCAGACCATAACCATTAATCAATGTATGGCCCATGCTTTCAAAATGTCTCTGGACAGCTGGTAGCGGAGAGGAGCCTCCCTGGATCAGGAACCTTATATTTTCAAAGTTTTTAATATCAAAGTTGTCCGCAAAAATCATGCCGTAGTACATCGTCGGTATTAATGTGAGGTAATCTGGTTTATGCTCCGCCATCAGATCATTCAACTGTGCCCCATCGTAGTAGCGGTGCAGCACGAGTGTACCCCCTACCATGATTGCCGGAAGTGCGGTGTCATTCAGCCCGAGGACGTGGAACAACGGCGTCGTAAGGATTGTTTTATACGAGGCATTGATCTTATAGGTCAAGGCCGTGTTCACGATATTGCTGATGAATGAATCATATGTGAACATCACTCCTTTAGGGAGTCCAGTCGTGCCGCTTGTATAGATTAGTGCTGCAAGCTCATCACTTTCAACATCGACGGTTTTGAAAGGTCGATGGTTATCAGGGTTGCATATGTCATCATATTCTTTTGAATCGATATTCATATGAAGTAGACCTTCAGGAGTGCCGGTCAGGCTTTCCTTATGCTTTTCTGCATACAAGATTAGTTTGACGCCAGAATCTGAAATGACGCTTTGTATTTCTTTTGGACTCAAACGCCAGTTCATCGGTAGAAATACCGCCCCCATCTTGAATGTCGCGAATAACAGGTCGAATATTGCTACATCGTTGGGCGCAAATATCCCGACTACATCCCCGTGGCCAATACCTTGTTCCCTGAGGTGATTCGCCAAGTTTTCAGCGCGTTTGTCCATATCCTGATAAGACCACTCTGTCCCCTTCAGAGGATCTATTATTGCTGGTTTCACTTCATCATAGTCCGCCCGTGTCTTGATCCAATCATAATTCATGTCTATCTTCCCCTTTGTTTGTAATTATTCTCCCTTTATGGAATATTGCAGTTTCCCCCATGTTTCCTGATAGATTTCCGGATCCATTACTTTTATATCTTCTGCAATGATCGGTTTGAAATCCATCTGAGAAAGTACATCCTTTTCCAATTGAAGCCCTGGTGCGATTTCAATGACTTTCAATCCTGCATCAGTCAACTCAAAGACCGCACGTTCCGTAACATAGTAGACCTGCTGCCCGAGCTGTCTGGAATAAGCTGCATTGAAATCCATGCTTTTGACGCTGTCCACGAACTTCCTGGTGTGCCCCTCCTCTTTTATCTCAAGAGTTTTATCGCGGCACGCTGTCTCGCTTCCCACGACCATGGTGCCTGAAAAGATCAATGTCTGGACAGTTTGACTGATGTCTATAAAGCCGCCGCTGCCGTTCAGCCTTTCCCCAAAAGCCGAGACATTGACATTGCCGTGTTGGTCGATTTCCGCAAAACTCAAGTATGCGATGTCGAGACCACCATTGAATATGAAATCCCAAGTCATGTCATGGCGTATTCTCGCATCCAAGTTATAATTCATGCCGAAACGCTTGCCGCTGCCGAACATGCCGCCAAAAATACCGGTATCGATGTTCAAATTCACAAGCTCGCTCACCTTCTCTTCACGTAGCAGGTTGGAGAGCTCGTTATTGATTCCATAACCGATGCTCACACCATCTCCCGGTGAAAGGAACTGGGCTGAGCGTCTAAGAATTATTTTCCGTGCATCGAATTTCGGGAATCTTTGTCTAGACTCTGCAATCCTGTGGTGCCCTGCCAAAGCAGGATCATAATAATCCTGTATCACTTGCTTATGATATTTGGGGTCTTCATTGACGACTACGTAGTCTACAAGTTCGGCCGGTATGAATACGTCCTTTGGATTATAGCTGCCATTCTTGATGATCTCTTTCACTTGGACGATTACCTTGCCGTTATTACTGCGTGCTGCAGCAGCTGCAGCATACCCTTCTCCGAGATGGGATTCATGAGTCATGTAGATGTTGCCCTTCTCATCCGCATAAGTCCCCCTTAATAAAGCAATATCAATCTTAGGGAAATCATAGTGCAGATATTCATCACCATTGATATCAATGACTGACACTATATCTTCCCCAGTCACATCATTTGCTCTACCACCCGAATACCTTGGATCAACAACTGTGTTCAAGCCAATTTTAGAGATCATGCCCGGTGAAGCCGATGATTGATGGCGATACTGGGTGGCGATGATGCCTTGTGGCAGGAAATACATTTCTATTTCATTATTTTTAACCGCCTTGACTGTAAACGGCGATGCTATCACCAAACTTGTGATGATGCATTTGACCATCCCCCGTGTTACAAAGGAATCCAGATCGAATCCATCATCAAAATCACTGATGTCGTTCGAGACGACAAACGTAAGACTATTTACTTTCTTATTCTCATCATGCTGTTCTGCCAAGTTTTTAAGTATTTCGACTGGCAGATTACCCACTGATAGAGCAGCTATCGAAATGACATCCCCTGTTTTAACGATATGCTCCAAATCATTGTATGAAATAATCTTCATATTCCATTCTCCCGACATTATTTATTCCAACAACACTTTTAACATATAACATCCCCCTGTTTATGTTGACCTTACAATTTTAAATGTATCACTACGACAATTAGTTGTAAACGTTTTCATTTCAGAAATATTTAAATTTTCTCATTATAAAGTTTTATATCTGATGTTATAACCTAGTACTAAAAACATCTTAAAGCCTAATGATACAAGCAATTAAGGAAAAAATAACAAGTCTATCTGTATAACATTTAA
This sequence comes from Salinicoccus jeotgali, assembly GCF_055379195.1. Taxonomy (NCBI): domain Bacteria; kingdom Bacillati; phylum Bacillota; class Bacilli; order Caryophanales; family Staphylococcaceae; genus Salinicoccus; species Salinicoccus jeotgali. The sequence continues at coordinate 1,500,460 of NZ_AP043830.1, forward strand.
GGATAGAATTAAAAGTGTAAATATGAAATAAGTAAATATTGACCTTTAATTAAAAAAATGGCCAATAAAATATTTAATTGAAATTTTACCGCTCTCTGACCCGCTTACGTATATCCTGAAAATTACTAAAGTATTTTTGCAGGCTGTGTTAATGATTTCCTTTCAGGCACTTGAATGCTAGAATTTACACCAAAAGATATTAGGGGGTATTAATAGTGGATTTGAAGGATAAACTTTTTAGGAAACTGGAAGATAAAAAGCAGGATATGATTGAAACCAGAAGATTTCTGCACGAAAATCCCGAGCTGTCATTCGAAGAGCATAACACTGCGAAGTTCATCGAAGACTTCTATCACGATAAGGATGTCAAAGTTACAAGCAACGTGGGCAATGGATACGGCATCATCGTTGAAATCAGTGGCAAGGGCCCGGGTCGGGTAATCGGATTGCGCGCTGATTTCGATGCGCTTCCCATAGAGGAAGAAGCAGATGTGCCTTTCAAGTCCAAAAATGAAGGTGTGATGCATGCTTGCGGCCATGATGTACACACTGCCTATATGCTCCACTTGGGTGAAGCGCTCATTGAACTCAAGGAAGAATGGCCAGGGACCATAAAACTGATTCATCAACATGCTGAAGAAGTCCCGCCTGGCGGCGCAAAAAGCATTGTCGAATCAGGGATGCTCGATGATTTGGACGAAATCTACGGCATTCATATCTTCCCAGCATTCGATACCGGTACCATCGCCCTCGTTCCCGGCAACGCAATGGCCGGCAGATCGAACTTCACTTTGACCATCCAAGGTTCCGGTGGTCATGGCGCCATGCCGCATACGACCCGTGACGCCCTGGTTGCCGGCTCGTACTTCGTCACAGAAGCCCAGACCATCGTGTCGCGACGCATGGACCCGAACGATTCAGTAGTCGTATCCATCACAGCATTCGATGCACCTGGAGGGTTTAATGTAATACAGGATAAAGTCGTACTGCGCGGGACTGTCCGCTACCTGGACGAAGATAATAAAGAGCCTGCATACGAAGCAATGAAGAAGATCACTAGAGGCATCGAAACCTCTTTCGATGTCGAGTGCACGCTCGATTATCTTTATGATTATCCCGTCACATATAATCACCCCAGGGAAACACAACTTGTGGAAGATATCCTCAAAAAGAGCGTTGGATCTTACATTGATGAGATAACCCATCCCAAACCTTTCAGCGGCTCGGAAGATTTCTCCTACTATCTCGAAAAGATACCAGGCACTTTCATAAACATCGGTGCCAGACCTGAAGGCATGGAAGACCCGTACCCCAACCATCATCCTAAATTTTTGATAAACGAAGACTCTTTATTGATCAGTGCAAAAACGCTTGGTGAGATTGTCCTGGATAGACTTAAAGGATGATGAACCTTAGATGCAAGATATATACACCCTTTGCGTCAACCATACTTCAATAAATACGAGAGAAACGCCCACTAGATATTTATCTAATGGGCGTTTCTTAGTTGATGAAAGATTTCGAAATTAAAATAGAATGCCAATGTATTAAATTTTTCCCAATCGCTAACTCTTATCCTCTTTATTAAACAGTAGAAGAGATGGTTTTATCTTATATGGTCTCTGTATTATGTTTAGATTTAAGAGCCTGTAAATTTCTCAAGAGGAAAAATTAAATAGTAACAACAATTATTACCAATATTAGGATACAATGTAATTATAATATTAATGAAAGTTTTTACATAAGATGAATTACTTACTTCCAATAAACTTTTAGCCAGTAATCAACAATTAATCTATCGATTTTACCACTGTAGCAAATGAGGTGAAAAAATTGTAAACTTCCTTCATCTACTTAGAATCTTTACCATTACAACATCCTAACTGATCAGATAATAATGAATTATAGTGGTTATATAACATCCTATTGAAAATTTAGCCATATAAAGGGGGTGATTTTATCGATTGAGATTGAGTGCACACATCATATTACATAATTCAGAAAAGGGGATGTTTAGGTTGGCGAAAAAGCAAGAGGAACAAGAATTTTTTGACAAGGATGGCAATAGAGTTATTATGCAGCAACCAAAGAAAAAAGGCGGTTGCCTGAAATGGGCATTTATCATTATAGGTGTCATAATTTTATTTGGTGCTTGTAGCGCTCTATTGAGTGAAGGAGATGGAGAAGATACTGAGACTTCGAACAGTAATAATGATTCGGAGACGGTAGAAACAACTGAGGATAATACCTCAGATGAAAGCACAGAAGAAGCCAGCACTAAAGACGAAACTGAAGAATCTGAAGAACCTGAAGAGGATAATGCGAAAGAAGAAGAAAATAATGACGATGTAAGCCGGGAATTTAAAAATGCTTTAAAAAGCGCAGAACAATATAATACCACTATTCCGATGTCAGAAGCTGGTTTGTACGATCAATTGACAAGCTCAGCCGGCGAAGATTATCCAGAAGACGCAGCCCAATACGCCATAGATAATCTGGATGCTGATTATAAAGAAAATGCTTTGAAATCAGCGCAAAGCTACCAAGATGTCATGCCAATGTCAAAAGCCGGTCTATACGATCAATTAACAAGCTCAGCCGGCGATAAATATACTGAAGAAGAAGCTCAATATGCTATAGATAATTTGGATGTCGATTATAAAGAGAACGCTTTAAAATCAGCCCAAAATTATCAAGATATCATGCCGATGTCTGACAGTGAACTATTTAATCAATTAACAAGTGCAGCAGGAGATCAATACACAGAGGAAGAAGCCCAATACGCTATAGACAACTTAGACAACTAGTTTCCAAGGGGCATTGTGCCCCTCTTTTTGTTAATTTTTATAAATATCTTACGAGAGATAAATAATACATTTCAAAAAATGATTCATTGTAAGCATTATCAAAATTTTGTACTACTTTCAAAAGTTTTTAAGCGAGCAAAAATTTATTCCATTATGTATCCTCCCTCAACTGTGGGAGGCATTTTTATTAACTAAACGTACCCCAATCTGTGCCGACCTCACCAGTAACACTATTCCATGTTTTGACTGGCAGATATTTTGTCTGACCATTTACATAGTATTCAATCCAGATATGATTATCCTGCCTCAATAGATAACTGTACTCTGTTGACCATCCTGGATTTGCGTAGCCGCCTTCAGGGGCGGACAGGAATGGACTGCCAATGCGGGACATGATCCGCGTGCCTCCTACTTTAAAGGTTCCATTTGTTTTAAGGTATTGTGTGCCATATTGATTAGTCTGCCATTCTTCTTCAGGCGCGGGTGCCCCTGTATCTGATAGTGTCTTGAACGGCACGCCAAAGTAGTCACATACCGCTTTGACATCACAGTCCGCCATATCTGTAATGTACCGACCTTGTTTATCTCCGAAGATCAATGGAAAATCTAAGTTGTTCGTCATAAACCCATGCTCGACCAGGACCATCGGGAAAGTAGTGGATTCCCTGATGATGTGAAGGTTTGTCCATGAGTTATATTGGGCTGCATGCAGTCCATTACCATGGACACTATAACCCTTCCCTTTCATATTGTTGATGATGTTGGTTGCGAACTGCTTGCCCTGGCTACTGGTATACCAATAGAATGCACAACGGCCGTTTGCACTTGATGTCCCAGCGTTCGCATGCAGGGATATTCCAAGATCTGGGCGCTTGCTGTCATAGTAGTTGGTGCGATTCACAAGATATACATCCTTGCTGTCGAATGGCTGTGCCATTATGACTTTAAAACCGTTATGTTCAAGCAGACGCTTTACACGTTTCCCCAACTTATTATTAAAATCGAATTCCGCATAGCCTTTTCCATCTTTGTAGACACCTTTACCTGGTGGGAATGTGTTGTTCCCATGTCCAATATCCAATGCAATTACTTTACTCATACTTACCACTCCTTAATCTATTTTTAAAATTCGGCATAAAAAAGACACCCTATTTCAGAGTGTCTGTTGTAAATCCTTCTCTTTTGCTCGCAACTTCCCATGCACCTGTTGCCATCAGACCGCTGATCACCCCTGCGGCCACCCTGCCACCCATTGATAATTCAGCACCCAGTTCAGGCACGAATGTGGTCAAGGCACCAAGACTTGCACCGATTGTTACGCTGATCAAGGGCAGAAAATTCTTCTTCATCTTTTGGGTACGTTTCAACACTTCCACGATGCCAAGTGTGATGCTTGCTATAACTCCACTGAACAACAGTATTCCTTCCATCGTTTTTCATCTCCTCTCATTATATGAAGATGAACCCAAGCACAAATATAATGAACGGCACCAATATGCCGGCTGCAAAACCGGCTGCCCATTTCAATGTCAGCTTGAGCTCCTTCACCTTCTTCTCGTTATGTTGGCACATATCGAACGCCTTATTAGACTTGTCATATGCCTCATCCGCACGCTCCCGTATCTGCTCCAGCCCGCTCAGTTTGCCATCTATCTGTCCCAAGCGGTCAAATATCTTAATGGCGATATCTTTTTCATCTACTGGCATCAAATCACCCCTTCACTTATATTCAAGCGCATATTGACCACCCCCTTTTTCCATAAAAAAGAGGCCGCTTCTCAGCAGACCCATATCTTTAAAATGCTCTTTCCAGTAATGCAGATAGATCATCAGAGCTAGCTTGGCCCTCAAACTTTTCTCCTCACCGCTTCACGCCCCCTACTTTTTGTGTATTGTTCTACTCAAGATCGTTAATGTTTGGCGACAAACAAGAAAGACACTCATATGAGTGTCTTCACAGTATCTGTATTTAGAACGAGGTCAATGAAGAAAAGTTGTGCGGCCAAGCATTTCATCTTCTCTATCCACCCTTAATTCTACAGTAGTCCCCCCTACATCCTCATCATTTTTATAACAATTTCATCATTTTCAACTTTTTCAGTCCTTCATCAACAAACATGCATCCTTCATGATCTGGTAGACGCGTGTCGTTGACACCCCAACTTCTTCTGCGATGCTTTGGTACGTCATGCCATCGAGTCTTAGATTGAAGACTAGCGCCATACGTTCGTCTGTAATACGGCTCCACCTATTCTGGATATATCGTGCTTTCGCTTCAAGACGGGATAGTTCAGCATCCATCCTCAACCGTCTTTCAACTTCATTGTGTACCGGGTCACTGGTGGTACCCTGTGCTTTTGGCATGGCGGATTCGATACCATACTGGGCAGTCGCACCACCACCCACGTCTGACTTATATTGCGCGCGCAATTCTTTTATTTTCGAGATATAGTACGGATAACTATTGATCATATCCATAATCTTTTCTGTTGAGTATGTTTCAGTTTCATATTTCATAATTCAGCTACACCCCATTTTAAAATTTGATTAGTGTTTAAGTAAACGAGACACCCCCGCTCGTTCTGCAGATTGAGTTGTACATTCTGCATCTCTTCTATATATCGTTCCATTATTAAATACGAGCAAGTTTTGTAATGGCTAAACACTTCTTTTATAAGCAGTTCTTGTTATTGCACATATGCTCTTTTAACATCTCGCCTATCCGTCGCTTCTGAATTCCGCAATCATCTTCTGAATTTCAGGATCCTCACCAGCTGTCTTGATTGATTCTGGTGCTCCCTCCGATTTTGATCTGTTTTCATCATTCAACCAGGATGGTGCAACCTCACCCATTCGCTCACGCTGCCTCTGTTGGTAAGAAGGCTTCGTGCGCTTTAGGTTGGCACGTTCAAACCGTTGTCTGTCCGCTTTGACTTTTTCTATAGTATCCAAGCCATCAGCCTGCCAACGGGATAAAATACCGTTGATATAGCTGTGATGCTTTTTGCCTGCATCATACGTTTCTTTCATGGCTTCGATAATGATTTCTGGAGAATGTCTTTTTAACCATTCATCCACTTGTGCATTTAAAGCAGCAGCCACTACCCCGAAACCGAAATACTCATATGCTTGATATATCTTCCCAATCCGTTCCTCGTAGACTTTGGATGTATATTGCTTATCATCATTGTTGTTCATTATTAATTCGTTATTCACCTTATCGTCATTATTGTTTGTGCTTCTTTCTGTCACTTGTGCGCACTCAGTGTGTCCCTCTTGTATCTTTTCAGATGCTTTCCTGTGTCTTTTCTGTATATCTCCATTTTGATAGACGTCATAATTAACGACAGTCAGTAGCGTCTTTTTGGTGTCCTTTTCTGTAAGTATCATCCCATCGCTCTCCAATAATTTCAGGAAGCCATCAACCTTTGTTCTCGACCAGCCCCAACGTTCTCCAAGCTGGCGTATACTGGTAATCCTTTGTCCTCTCTTGACTCGAATCAATTCATTATCACACACCACTTTGTTGTCTTTATGATTGACCATCAGCAGTAAATCCACCCAAACCTCAAACTTAGAAAATTTTCGTTTTTCCTGGAAAAGCCAATGATCCTCTATACTCCGGTGTAGACTGATCCAACCAGTCATGCAATCATCCCCACTCTTCTTACTTCATTTCTTCAGTTATCTATTCAGCAACCAGTTCATCGGTGACTTCTTTCCAGAAACAACTGCATATTCCGTTTCGATTTAGTTTAAGGTAAGCTGCTGATAAGTTACTCTTAGTGAGTAAATTTAAATCAAAAAATTTTATTTGCTTGCTATGGCTTCGAATACAATAAATATACTTTTGACCATTAAAATAAGCATCCTGCTAACTTTCATTATAATACTCCTTATGAGTAAGTCAATAAATAATTTACTCATTATGTATAAATAACTTTCTCTATTAGAGTAAATGACATATACTTATCATGTGAGCAACATCTATGAAAGCGGGGAGTGCCATGAATAAAGACCGTCTGATACATCTGAGGGAAAAGAAAGGATGGACTAAGGCCGAGAGTGCCCGTAGATTAAGCATAGCTACCAGCACTTATTCGAGCTATGAATATGGCCATCGAAAGCCCGACAGTGAAATGCTTGTAAAAATAGCTAAACTACATGATGTGTCCACCGACTACCTGCTGGGAAATGATAGGGAGGAAAAAGAGAATCTCTTCGATGAAACAGATGTTTTGATGTTTTCTGATAAAGAGGGATTTGATAATCTTTCAGAAGCTGACAAGCAGGAGTTAAGGGAATTGTTGAATGATCAGTTGGAGTTCTGGATTGAGAAGAAGAACAAGGGGAAATAACTTGCTGCCATAGGCAGCTGTGAATATGAGTAGAAGCAATGCTTTCTAAGTGAATTATAACGATTAGTCTTCGCTAGAAAGTGCTTTTAATCTACTTCAGCATTTAAAACAATGCTCAACTGACCACAAGGGTTTTAGGTGGTCAGATATTTTTTAAAGTCAAAATCGAACATACGTTCCTTAAGGGGGATTTTATGAGAATTGAAAAAGTCGTCAACGAGCTGGTTGATACTTGCGTTACAGATAGCCTGGACTTGAACATCCCTCACCTATCTTTTATGTTCTCTGCACACATCATGTATAACGATCATACAAGTTTTTACTACAATAAGCAGGGGGTAGATATCATCGCCATTAAGGTTGGCGACCCCTTCGAGATGTGGCAGTCGTTTTGCCATGAAGTTGGGCATATGTTCCTCCACTGCACCAATCAGCAGGTAATGCCTCATGCCTTCAACTATAAGCAGGAGGCTGAAGCAGAGAAATTCGCATTGCTGTTGATGATGCCGGAAAAGCTGATTATGCGTCATAAATTATATGAAGCGCAAGATATTGCTAATTATTTTGAAGTCCCAATCGATTTGGCCATGCTGCGCATGGAAATGCTGATAGAATATACGCGTGCGAATACCTTTGACTAGGAGGTTTAAAATTATTATGGGCGAGTAAGTGATAAAATCATCATTTCTTTTTTCTTATTATTAATATAAAAATAAAGATAATCACCACTGCAATAAGAATGGCATAAATGATCTTTGAGTAGATATCCATATACTCGACAATTGTCTGCCACGAGCCACTGGCCGAAGCACCTAAGTACACAAGGACCGTATTCCAAATTAGAGTACCCAATGTGGTCAACGCAAGAAACAGCAGAATATTCATGCGCGCCATCCCTGCAGGAATCGAAATGATGCTGCGCATCAAGGGAATGAAGCGGCTTACGAGGACCGCCCCTATTTCATATTTACTAAACCAGTCATTGTATTTACGGAGGTCTTCCTGATCCAGACGGAAGATATGCCCCCACTTGTCGACAGCCTTTTCCATCCGCTTCTGGCCTTGAGATATTCCGAAGTAATACAATGCAGTAGCACCACCGACGGAACCGATGGTCGCTGAAATGGCAGCACCAGCTACGCTCAAGTTTGACTGGGTCGTCATGAAACCGCTGAAACTCAGCACCACTTCGGAAGGAATGGGTGGAAAAACATTTTCTAAAGCCATCAAAAAGGCGATGCCGAGATAACCGAAACTATTTATGATATAGGTAAGCAGACTTTCCATTTTATCCTCCCCATCGCACCCAAATTATGGATGGATTATACATTTAATGTCCTTTTCAATTACCCGTATTTGATTTCATTATGCTGTAATTGTTTAACAGCATGGATAATATGGTAATAATAATTAAATGAACAGACAAAGGAGTGTTTGATCATGTCAGAAGAAAATAAGAACCAACAGGAACAGATGAAAGAAGTAGCAGAGCAGAAGGCAGAAGAAGGCAAAAGACAGAAAGAACAGATGAAGGAAAAAGCCCAAGCCAAACAAAGTGATTATAGAGATGAGAAATCAAAAGATCTTGCTAAACATGTTGAAACACAAGGTAGAGCCCCTGATGTAGAAGATCAGGCAGAGTTGGAAAAAGGCGAAAACCCATCCAATCAATACAGATAAACACACTGCAAAACACAGGCACACCCTAAATGGGTGTGCCTGTGTTTTTAATTCCATATACACTATTTAGTTGAATCTTTAAGTTTTCGAATTTGATATTTGAGTTGCATAAGTAATATATGTTTGAGCGAACGATGCTTAAATTAAAATAAAATTGATATTTAAACTTTATAAAAAAATATGAATGAAATCTAACTTAGCCAACAAGCAACCTATGTTACAATAAATGTAATTTAATCTAGGAGGTTACATATCATGAAAAAGTATCTATTAACTGGCGGCTTTGCCACTGCACTATTACTTGGTGCTTGTGGGACCGATGAAGAGCAGTCAGAAGAAACTGTAGCTGAAGAAACGACAGAAGAACAAACTGAGAAATCCGAACCAACTGAAGAGGTCACTGAGGAAACAACTGGGGAAGAGACTACTGAAGAAGCTGCTGAAGTTGAAGACGAGGTTGATGAAGTGGTTGATGAAGTTGAGGAACCAAATTCACTTGCAGAGGCAAACGAAGAACTTGCCGGCGAGGATGGGTTGACAGAAATATACGGATATAATGATGAAGAAGTTACTGAAGAAATAGGTAGCCTAATTGTTACACGTAATTCCGCTGTTGTGTTTGGCATGGAATTAGATGAAGATACAGCATGGTATTTTGAAGATGAAGGTTACTCACTCGGAGACGAAGTACAAATGATAACTATCGAGTACACAGTCGAAAATACTGTGGAGGATCCAAGAGATTTTTATCTTAACCAGACAACACTTATTACAAGCACGGGCGAACAAATAGAAAGCGAGTGGTTAATGGACAGTGGTTTACAGTCTGAAATGCTAGGTGCTGTTAAGTCGACAGGAGACGTAACTTTTTTACTGCGAAATAGTGATGCGGACGATATTGAATGGGTAGATATTATTATCCCGAGTTTGAGTGATGAGAATTACGATATAGTGTCTGAAGAATACAAACAACGTATTGAAATAATGAAAGAATAAGATTAAGCCACTTCATGAGTGGCTTTTACTATGGTCTAGATCAACACGGCGCATTTCGAGTACTCTGTTTGTTTAAACCAAGCAATATAGGGACTGACTCCTTGCAATCTTTTAACTGTACCTAGAAGTTGAATAATGCCACGTATAATTGAATATCCATTTCGCGGAATAATCTATGTATAATTTGTCTTATAGCATGAGTAGCCTATTAGACAGGTATGACTAATCTCTTTATAGTCAAAGTTATTCTATTAGAGTATAAATTTCTCATCTCATTACCTCTATTAAATCTAACGGCAACAAATACAGAAAAGGCATAAAATCATAGAAAATATACTAAGTAGAATAATATTTTGCAGATGTACATAAATGAGGTTGAGGCCAGCTCATAATTTTTGAGTACAGTGACAGGACTGATATGGTTGTCGATACATCTAATCTCACAGTTTAATTGTACCTTGAGCCCTTCTGCTGAATAAAGAAGCATAATACTATACTTAGAGCCATTCGCTCGATGAACATAGACCAGCTCAGGGAAACATGATGAAGAAAAATTTATAGAAGAAAATAAAAAGTGGACACGTATTGAAAACGTGTCCGCCTTAAACGTTGCTATATCAATAAGTTTTAACGGACAGTGAGGGATTCGAACCCTCGATACGGGGTTACCGTATACACGCGTTCCAGGCGTGCGCCTTAAGCCACTCGGCCAACTGTCCAAGATTTAAAAAGAAGTGAGAGTTCTCACTTCAGTATGACCCGTACGGGACTCGAACCCGTGTTACCGCCGTGAAAGGGCGGTGTCTTAACCGCTTGACCAACGGGCCATGGCTCCACAGGTAGGATTCGAACCTACGACCGATCGGTTAACAGCCGATAGCTCTACCACTGAGCTACTGTGGAATAAATTGGAGCGGGTGATCGGAATCGAACCGACAACATCAGCTTGGAAGGCTGAGGTTATACCATTTAACTACACCCGCTTTAAAAAATGGGGCGGCTGATGGGTTTCGAACCCACGCATGCCGGAACCACAATCCGGTGTGTTAACCACTTCACCACAACCGCCATTATTTAAAGATGGTTCAGGACGGAATCGAACCGCCGACACTGTGAGCTTCAATCACATGCTCTACCGACTGAGCTACTGAACCTTGCTCTATTTAAGTTGTATATAATCAAAAAAATGGCGGTCCCGACGGGAATTGAACCCGCGATCTCCTGCGTGACAGGCAGGCATGTTAACCGCTACACCACGGGACCTTTTATATGTAGACAGAAAAAAATTGCGGGAGGTGGATTTGAACCACCGACCTCCGGGTTATGAGCCCGACGAGCTACCGAACTGCTCCATCCCGCGATAATATTATTACGTTTTTTAACGCCTGATATATATACTAAAGGTTTTCTGTTTTATTTTCAAGTTATTTCATCAATTTACTTGAGTAAAATTTACACTTTAATCCTCAATTCTCTCCCCCTATCAACTTTTCTATCATTTTTCTTTAATATAGAGGCTGTAAATGAAAAAAATTTAGATATACATTCGCTTTATATCAACTCCTTGATATTATTGTCAAACAGAACTTGGTATTAAATATTTCACACCCTTGCCATCTAACTCTTATCAACGTTTTCACGGTGTTTTCATAATGGTTTCTGAAACTAATTTTTCAAACATTATACAATTAATATTTCACTTTATATACTGTATAAATATGAAATAAATCACATTGAACCCTCTGAAAGCCGTGTACGCGTTTGAAATACCATTCAATCTTCTATATAGTATAAATGTCGGTTAATTATAAAATTTCAAAAGAATGGAGAGGATATTTATGGGATCTGTGCAAGTGACAGATCAGCAGAACACTCATAATGTCGAAGAAAGTGACTACTCACTGAACAAAGTTCCCTATAAAGAACGGAACATGGACTGGTTAAGCATAACCAATATCACCTTCGGGATTGCAACTGCTATCTTCTATTTCCAGCTTGGCAGTGTAATGGCATTGCAATTTGGTGCAATCAACGCCCTTATCTCAGCAGGTTATGCGATTGTAGTCGCTGGTATCATGGCGACAATCATCTCTTATCTATCTGCACGATCGGGCATGAATGTGAACTTGATGTCCAGAGGTGGCGGATTTGGCTACATAGGCGCCTCGTTGACCTCTTTGATATATGCTTCAAACTTTATTATGTATTGTGCTTTTGAAGGGATGATACTGGTCTACGCGGTGCACGAATTTTTCCCGGCCATACCGAAGTGGTTGTTGATTGTGGTATTCGGCTCCCTCGTCATTCCTTTGAACTGGTTTGGAATCAAACAATTGGATAAGCTGCAGAAATGGTCTCTGCCTATATTTTTCGCCTTTTTGATTGGCGCAATTACAGTCGCTCTCTTTACAACATCACTTTATGATGGGGCATTCTGGACATACATGCCTGAAGGCGTCCAAGTAGGCGGCACAGCACTCTTGATGTGCATTGGTATGCAACATGGTATCATGGGGCTCACTGCCCTACTCGCTTCCGATTATGCACGGTTCTTGAAACCTGAACACATCAAGCTTGGATCGGTCGCTATCGGATTCATCCCGCAGATTTTCTGCTACGGAGTAATGGGCGGCTTAGGTATCTGGTTCGGAGTAAGACTTGCAGAACCAAACCCTGGTGTCTATATAGTACAGCTCCTCGGTATTGGCGGGGCATTGTTTACAATGCTTACACAAGTTCGCATCAATGTGACGAACATATACAGCAGTTCCCTATCCTTATCCAATTTCTTCGAAAACGTATTCCGTTTCACCCCGGGACGTAGATTCTGGATTGTTGTAGCCGGGATGACTGCTATGGCACTAATGCTTGGTGGCATCGTCGATCACCTCGATGCAGCACTTACATTCCAGGGGGTGTTCCTCCTCGCTTGGGCGTCTGTTCTTATAACCGATGCTCTCATCGTTAAGATGCTGCTCAAGATCGGGCCTGCATTCTATGAAGCCCGACAAGACAATTTGTATAAATGGAACCCTGTCGGGGTAGTATCATTGATCATCGCAAGCGTACTCGGCACTGTAGCGGCATTAGGTTATATGGGGCCATTCCTGGCCAACACTGCAGCCTTTTTCGCTTCTCTTCTAGCTGCCTTGTTGACGGTGCTGATTGCCATTATTACAAAAGGTGAATTTTACCTTAAAACACGTGTAGATGATGTCGATAAAGAAGATTATCTATTCAAACCAAAATCATATAAGAGAAAAACTTATAGGGCAAAACGTCCTGTATTTCTGAACGCCGAACGCATGGAAAAATAAGTTGCCAAAAAGCAGGAGAACCTCTCTCCTGCTTTTTATAATGTCCATAGATAACAAATCCCCTCTACATTATCCATAATCGCTCTAATTTAGTTTGAACACCATACCAAAGGGAATAACTATGTAAAACTTAGGAGGCATTGTATATGTATAAAAATCAATACAAACCATTTGAAACAGAGAAGGATGCAGAACTCTATTTGGATAACTACATCGACTTGAAATAGTATGTAGTCATTTCAAACCAGAATCTTGCAGATCTTAAAGACAAATTCCCTGAATTGGAAATTGTCGATAGTGAGAGCAATGATTTCGACGATAAGGTGACACAACTGGAGTTTGACGCAGGAAGTAAAGATGACTTCATGAAGCATTATGATGCAGGCGCAGTCATCATTTTCGAAAGATTTGATGAAACAGATTCATTAAAAACCGAACAAGATGAATCCAGTGAGAAGCAGACCAACGTCAAACCACGTGATGAGTACGATACTGAAATTGTAGATACAAATACAGGCGAACGTTCCATGATGAAAGTTAAGAATAATGATCCATCAAATGCAGACTATAATAATGACGAAGCCGTCTACTTCAGAAAAAGCGACAAAGAAGAAGAAGAATTCCTAGAAGGCAAATAAAGAACACATGACCGTACGGTCATGTGTTCTTTATTAACTTTACATCAATTGTTGCGTTATTGAAGTGAACTTAATATAAAACCCCGCAACCTTATGGTTGCGGGGTTGGTACGGAGATGGAGGGAATCTTGATAAGCGATTTCCTCTTAAATATATAAACTGTGAAATCAGTGTTTTCAAGGGATGCAAAACATATCATAAAATATACAATGTTTTTTAAATCCAAAAAGATGAATTATGTGGCCACCTCATGGGTGGCTTTAACTATGTCTACTATTCGAAGTGAGATATCAACAATGTCTCACTCAACTCTATCGCATTCAGCATGCCTGCGACGGCGCCTGGTACATCATTCAGATCTGTGTAGTAATCGACAATTAAATCATTCTCCATCGTGTAATAGAGCGATTGGTACTTGTCGATTTCACCAGATACAATGGCTTGCTGCAGTTTGTGGTTAAGTATGACGTAGTGCTCAATAATGTTTAGTTTCATAGTGTGTCCCTTTTAGATGATTATAACATAAAAAACCACCTACAGTGAGGTGGTTTCTATTTCAGTTTTTTGAGCGCAAGTTGCAAACCATTTTTGGTCGTATATTCTTTAAGGTTCGTGAATCCAAAATCTGAATAGAATTTGTGAAGAAAATCAACATCTTCATATTCTAGATAAACGATACTCCCACCGGTTATATTGCTTGCTTTCATTATATGGTCGTAAGCACTCTGCAAAATATCTACTCCTGATATAAGCTTAGCTTTTTTGCATTCATCAGAATAGTTTTTAGCAATCTGCCCAATTAAATAACCTGTAATGATAGTTGAGTTATCTTCCACAACTCCTCCACCAAACCTTATCTTACCTCTAATAGCGCTAGACAGCTTCTTATAATGTCTGCTTGGGATGACTAGAGGTCTATTAGCTATTGCGAAATAGCCAACTAATATAGATTCTCCTCTATATGATCCAAAAATAAGATGAGTTGCAGAAATACCAGCTTTTGAAAACTCAATCGCTTTACTTTTCAGAAAGAATTCCACATCGTGAGCAGTGTCTTTGCCGCTTACTGTGATGCTTTCAAACGTGTTAAGGATGGTTTGCGCTACCTCTTCACCATGCTCATCAAGAATTTGCATCAAGGGTACTACTTCTAATGCCATTATTTAGAAAAGCTACCTACTATTGAAGATAATCTTTCTTTGCTTTTCACTTCCGTGATTGTTTTGGTGTCTCTAACCTTTTGGTAGCGTTCTTCTTCCAATGCTCTGGCAAGCACTCTTGCTGACTTACTATTAAACTTAAACTCTGTAGTAAAGCTTTTAGTAGCCATTTGATTCTCCCCCTAGTGTGCACACTCACACATTTATCTTGTACATATAGTTTAATACAATTAACCACATTTTACACGACATATGATTGGTATTCTAGTGCTAATTTCGAAATGTCATAATTTCGTTATCAAAAGCTTATATTATTAAATACCCTTTTCGTACAAAAATGATTCATCTTATAGGGGTTTTATGTATCTCCTCCACAGGACAGAGAGAAAGACTGTGGAGGTTTGCAATACACATATAGTGTTTTCTTACTTTACTCTACTTCCACGCACCCCAGTCATCGCCAACTTCACCAGTGACTGGATTCCATTTCTTGACCGGAACCCACTGGTCGGATTTCAAGTCGAGTAGCCAGATGTGACCATCAGAACGTGCAATCTCTCTATAGTCTAAGCGTTGCCCAGGCTTCATCCATCCAGTGGATTTAGCGGCAAGTTTCGGACTGCCCTTACGTTTTTTAATTGGCTCATTGCCGTTAATCCAAACGCCTCTTAACTTCTTCCATTGCGTACCGTGCTTGTTTGTTTTCCATTTAGCATCGTTTTTCTTGCCTGGTTTCGGCTTTGCTGGCGCAACAGGTGCGTCCACTTTACTGTCGAGCGTTTTGAATTTCACACCGAAGTAGTCGCATACCGCCTTCACATCACAGTCCGCCATATCCTCGATATATTGATTCTGTCTGTTGCCAAAAATCAATGGGAAATCCAAGTTGTTTGTCATGAAACCATGTTCGACTAATACCATAGGGAATGTCGTACACTCACGGATCATGTGAAGATTGGTCCATGAATTATACTGAGAGGCGTGCAGGCCATTACCGTGTATGCCATACCCTTTATTAATCATGTTGTTGATGATATTAGTCGCAAACTTTTTCCCCTGCTTACTGCTATGCCAATAGAATGCACAGCGACCGCCCACATTAGGGTTGCCTGCGTTTGCGTGCAATGATATGCCGAGGTCTGGACGCTTGCTGTCGTAGTAGTTGGTCCGGTCCATCAACGGCACGTCTTTGCCATCGAACGGCTGCGCCATGATGACTGTGAAGCCGTTATGCTCCAGGATCTGTTTCGTCTTTTTGGCCAACTCATTATTGAACGTGAATTCCGCATAGCCTTTGCCATTTTTGAATACGCCCTTGCCTCGACCAGGGAAGGTATCGACACCATGGCCGATATCGAGTGCGATGACTTTGCCGTTTTTCTTCTTCGGCTTTGTCTTCTTGGCAGCTGTCTTCGTTTTAGGCGGTCGTGTGGCGTGTGTCTTGCTCACGTTAATGTTCAGAGGGTCAATGCCATTGCACGTGAACGCTTTTGCGTCTAGCGCACCGTATGGCTGGAATTGAATGTGCAGGTGGCTGTTCATATCATCTGCGTTGATATTATTGGAGTTGCCTTGATATGCGACAATTTGCCCCTTCTTCACTTTCTGCCCAATCTTCAAATAATCAAGTGGATTACGATCCAAGTGACCATAAATAACCTGGTAGTGCTTGCCATTAGCATCAAAGAAAGTCAATACTAACGTCCAGCCAAATGTATTCCAGCCGGTGCCTGGTGCAACAAGCGCATTGGCGACAGATTTAATCGGTGCTTTATGCTTTTTAGACACATCATATGCTCTATGGTAGCCGCCACAATAGGAATCGACATTCATGCCGTATTCATAATGGTCTCGTTTCCCCCAAGGTTTTTTGCCTTTGTCGGGATCATAAGATTCAAAGTATTTATTAGGGTCTGAAGTAATCCTGAAACCGTCATCATTCAGATACTTAATCGGATTATTTTTTACTGCCATCGGCACTGCCTCCTCCACCAAATTGAGTATCACTATTCAAGATGGTCGGATCTGTATACACTTCTTTTTCTTTATCGGAGTTCTTTTGATTGGATTTGTTTTTATTGTCTTTTTCGGACATTACACTCACTCCTTATATAAAATAAAAAGGCACCTCAGTTAAGAGATGCCTCACCTTATTTCCTTACGTTTCTAGGCCCTTGCGTCTGCCCTTCTCGTTTGCTCGCCACTTCCCATGCGCCGGTTGCCATCAAGCCACTGATAAGCCCAGCAACGACTCTGCCACCCATTGATAATTCCGCGCCCAATTCGGGTACGAAGATGGTCAATGCGCCAAGCCCTGCACCAATCAGGACACTGATCAGTGGCAGATAGTTCTTCGGCATGCGCTGCGTCCGTTTCAATACCTCCACGATGCCGAGTGTGATGCCTGCAATAACACCACTGAATAATAGTATGCCTTCCATCATGTCTCACCTCCTCTCATTACGTGAATATGAACCCAAGCACAAATATAATGAACGGCACTAATATTCCAGATGTAAATCCAGCCACCCATTTCAATGTCACCTTGAGTTCCTTTAACTTCTTTTCATTGTGTTCAGACATATCGAATGCTTTGTTAGACTTGTCAAACGCATCATCTGCCCGTTGCCGTATCTGTTCTAGTCCACTTAGCTTGCCGTCAATCTGCCCTAAGCGATCAAATATCTTAATGGCAATATCTTTGTCTTCTGTCGGCATCAAACCCATCCTTTCATCGATGTTCGGGCACATATTAATCACCCCTTTATTTAGACATAAAAAAGAGACCTCTACGGTGTAGGGTCTCCAGTTACTCGATTGCCTGTATCGTCTAATCGAAAGGCATCCTCATCTTTTTGAATGACATAGTAGTCGTAGTCTTGCTTGATAAACGGCGGGGCGCTGTTGAGCCAATCCTTGATACCTTTCGCCTCCTCAAATGTGCTGTATGCGTCCGCTTGGCTAAACTCTGTCACACTACTTGTCATGCCGTTGAATGTATTTACTCTGACGAGAGATTCCTCTTGATTACTTTCTTTTTCACGTGCTACAAAGTACCTTGTATCTTTACCTGTCAGTTTTGCCATATTATTTTTCCTCCTTGATAATCTCATCCAATAGAATGAGTGTTTGTGTTTTGATCGTACCTTCTGCGACTTGTTCGATTTCCTCGGTGCCGATGCTTTCCAGCTCTACTTCCACATTTTCATCCATGAGTTCCGCCCTTTTTCTGTGGAACTCTGGAGCTGTTTCGGCTTTTAGCGTCACACCCCCTTGCCCGTCATCTGATTCTTTGTACTGTTCAACAAGTTTTTTATTCACCTCTTCTGACGGTTTGAGTGCATCCTGCACCTTTTGATAATTCCGTTGTATCTTGAGTGATGTCTTGACGGGGAACTCTTTTGCCGCCAACTGCGATAGTCCGGTAAATATATTTTGCAGTTCTGATATTTTCATAATCATTCTCCTCAATATAAAAAGCCGAAGCATTTAAGCCACGGCTTCTTTTAAGATTTTAACTTCTTTTTCCAACGCTTTGATCCGCTTGTCCTTGTCGCTATCCAATTCAAATAGCGTCTGTATTTTTAAGTCTTTTTCATAGTCGTTTATCGCAAGCAACTTAACGCCTTGCACCGCCCACCACAGCACCTTATTGCCATTGAATCCATCGCCCTCACGCCACTCAGATGGAAATAGATCATAGTTGCTGTTCTCCCTGATGACAATGCCTTGATGAATCAGGTCTTTTTCAGTTCCTTTTTCAGAATCTAGTTTATAAGTGTGGAGCTGTAACTCGGTGCGGAATATTTCGAGAACGTCAAGATTCCACTCTTCAATGCTATTCTTATATCTCTCGTGTGACATTGCACGCCAGTTGGCAAATCTAATATCTCGATAAGCGGTAGAGTCCCCTTCATAAAATCTATTGCTAGTGAATCTTACCTCACTGTTACTTCCAATATAGGAGTTACCGTCATTGTTGAATCCTATCTTTCCGCCCTCTATAAATACACCGTCAGTCCGTAAAGGCATGTAGTAGCTAGTGTTTCCTGCGATAGTTGTGCGTACTTCTCCATCTGTTAAAGTCTGCAAGAACAGATGCCTACTATTACCATGTAGGCTATTCACAACTACTTTATTTACAATAGCTCCATCAGCTCTTAAATTCTGATAGTTCGTGGTTTGACCGTTTAACGTGATACGTAGTTCTCCGCCTGATAACGGTCGAGCGTAAAGGTGTTGCGCCCCTCCCAATGTGGACGCTGAGTTTATGTTCCAAAAATTTGCATATAATCCGCTTGCTCTGATAGGGAGGTACCTGTAACTGTCAACAAAGCCATCTCCCGGAATGTCTGGGTATGGGCTGACACGCACTTCGCCGTTACTCATAGGAGCTAAGTACACGTTGGCATTAGATGTACCGAGCGCAGCACTTGTAACCAATACACTGTCCATACTGAATCTTTTCGAGCCATTACTATTATACATAGAAATGCCGTCAATATTCATATCCATCTTCGCATTATCGTCTCGGGTAATTGTCATGAACCCGCCCTCAATATTCAGTTCGTGCGCTCCATTTCGTGAGTAAATGCGACGTGCCGACAGGTCTAAGGCGTTTAAATTACTAATAAACGCACTCTTAGCAGTAAGACTGTTAATGAACCCAACATCAGATGTGAACCGATTAAATAACGCTGTATCAACTTTCAGCCAATCTGACTCAATCATGTTCGCACCAAACCACTCAGATGTAGCTGATGCAAAATTCGCTTTAGCTGCGTCAATGGACATGGTATTAATTTCGTTGATAAACGCTGTATCAGCGACCAACTTATTGACCAATGCGGCGTTGACCTTCAGCTTATCCGCATCTACCGATTCAGTAGCCAAGTGTTTGTTTTTGATAAACTGCAAGTCTGCTGTTCCTGCGACGATATCCCCAAAGTTTGCTTTAGCGGCTTCAACGGAGAGTGCTTTGACATCATCAGCAAAGACTGTGTTTGCAGTCAACTTGTTTACAAGTGCCGTATTAACAAGCAACTTATCTGCGGAAACCACTTCCGAATCGAGCATCGCGTTCTTAATAACACCCGTAGTCAGGTAATCAATCGTTGCTGATGCAAAGTCTGCTTTGACCGACTCAATGCTCCATGACTTGATCTGGTTCTGCACGGTGATGTTGTTCGAGAAATCCACATTGTTTGCAATCATCGACATGCCGGTAGCATCCCCGACAATGGCTGTCGCAAAGTCTTCACCGCCGACGTGTGTGGTTCCTAGCAGGAAGCCATCTGATTGCAGCTTGAAATCTGTGAACTGGATTGTATCTTCTAGTGCGGGTGTCCAGTCTGTGGCCTTGTTGCCTTTTTCGAGTTTTAAATAAGGTTCTTTAACAGAACCACTACCGAAATCTAGGTACACAAATATGAATTCTCCTACCGAACCAGTTGTAAAAGTCCTATTAATTTTTGAACCCTCAACTGTGTTTATATACCCTATTACTGTAGAGATATTAGGAGAAGGTTTTGAGATATCCCCATTCGGTAAATCACCTTGATATATACCAAATCTATTAGACTCAGTTACAGTATAACTAATCGTATAAGTCGTATTTGGTTCTACTTTTATTACAGCTGATGTAGCTGAATTGTTTATTGTACCTTGGTTATGAAGATGTTTAGAATAATTAGATTGTTGAAACAAATTCCTTCCACCAATCTCAATCGCATCTATATCCGTCTGCCACACCCTCGTGCGAATCGCATCCGCATTACCATCTATAATAGCACCTTTATCTGCCATCCAACTATCCGCATCATCAATATCTCCTTGCAATGTGACAACCTCAGTCCTAAATCCATCCACATTTGCTTCATATGATGCAACTTGTGACTGTATAGCACTCATGTCATCACCAAAATCAGATTGGTATCGTGCAAAATCCGCTTTCAATCCATCTGCCGTAGCTTGAAATTCACCAATTGCTCGGTCATTTTTATCTACCCTTGTCATCGTTGCGCCGATTAAATCTGCATTTGCAATGATGTCAACTTTTGCAGTAGATATATCTGATTCAGTTTCTGATACTCTACTGATGACACGTTCTAATCCCTCTGCTGTTTCTCTCGATTCATTAGTGACTGATGTAATTAAATCATCCTGTTCACTGTTATGCGTGAGGATTCTACTGACTTCTTCTGCTGTTGATGTCGCTTGATTGCTCCACTGTTCAATATCATCATCATGCAATTGAGTTTTATCTTGTAACAATCCGATAGATTCTGCATTGGCATCTAACGTTGTACCATACTCTGTGATTTTATTCTGGATAGGTTCGATTTCTGTTCGATTGAGTTTCGCTTCAAGTTGTCCATCAATATATTCGATTTGTTGATTCAACGTTGTGATTTTCGCTTCGGTGTCTTCGGGGGCGGGTTCGTAAGGAGTCGCTTTATTCCCTTGTTCTAATTGTAAATTTCTTATCTCAACTTTATCTCCAAGTAATGCGCCATCTAATGATGATAAAACTAATAAACTTCTTGTTTGTATACCACGTGAGCCACCCTCCACTTTAAGTGTCGAATGTCTTTGCCATCCATCGCTAGGATAAATTGCATTATCTTCGCTATACAATGCTCCGTCAGGCGTTCTTGTGTCGAATCTCAATCGAACACCGTTTTCCACCGTAGTACGAATATCAAAAGACAATATATAAGGTATACCTTTTTGAATTTCTTCAAATATGATGTCAGGCATGCTCATATCGGATTGAATCCAATGATATGCGTTGAATCTAGGGGTGTCCGCTGTTATTTCGGTAACAGACATTTTGTTTTCTTCATCGTAATACCTTTCGGTTACATCTGAATTATCACTTGATTCTAAATAAATGCTTTTACTGCCAACCAGTAAATTCCGCCCACCAACTTCCAATCCATCCAGTTCAGCTTTCGCCGCATCCAACTGTTGTTGAAGGCTCTCCTTCGTCTCACCGAACTCAATACTCCCGACCTTACTCTTCAAGTCACTGATGACTTCCCGGAGATTCTTAGTGACCGTTTCAACATCACCACCGGCCAGCGTTTCAAGCCGTTGCTGTGAGGTCTGCTTATAAGTCTCGAGGTCATCCTGCACAGCGCCCGCCTTTTGAGCGGCATCTGATTCCGCTTGAGAGATGGCGTCTGTCTTCGCTGTACTGATAGCCGATTCAATTTCCGTTCTTTGAGTGGAGATTGAGGTGTTCAGCCTGTTTTCCACATCGTCGGAATAGTCGTTTGCCGCATTTATTGCGCCAGTTCTCACCGTGGATATTTGTCCTTCCAGCGTCGTCTTCTGCTCATTCAGTGCCGTACTCATCCGCTGTTCAGCCGCTTGTGTTTCCGCTTTGGCGTCGATGACGGCTTGCTGATAGGCGTTCTCTATGGCTGTCGTCTGGGCATCATACCGGGCATCAAAGTCATTTTTGAGTTGTGTGATGTAGCTTTGCGTATCACTCTGATTCCGTTTGATCTGAGCAGTAATATTTTGCTGCCGACGGTCAGTCTTGAAATGCTGATAGTCGCCTAAAGTGATTTTACTGAGGTTGTCATCGAGTAGGTTATTCTCTATTTTGTGTATGCGCGCCTTTTTGATGATGTCAGCTTGCTTATAAATCACACCAACACTATCACCAAGGTCATGCGCCCCTACTCTGGCAACATCAGTCTTCCATGTTGCTTTCGGTACACAGTTTTCAAGGAGCCATTGATAGGTTGAATCAGCAAGCAGTTGCTTATTCTCTACATTCTCAAAAATGACTTCTGGCATTACACGAGGATGAATCTCGCCGTTTTCAAAATAGCCATATTCTGCAGTAGCTGATGGAATCTCTATCCAATTTTGCCCGACCGGACTTGTGATGCCATCTTTCGACCATTCGATGTCGCCGAATTCAAGACGTGGACCGAAACCGTCACCAGCTTCTTCACCACGTCCCCGTCCGACTGCTGCGGTATAGACTTCCGATTCGTCTTGCTCTTGCGTCAGGTTCAACAAGTTAGTGCCATAAGCAAATCGCTTACCCGTCCATTTGCCAAGGCGTTTTTTAATGTACAGATCTTTGCTAATGATTTTGCGTCCATCAAATGTCAGGCCGTAGTCAAACTCGACCCCGAATTTCTCGATGATTAAGCTGCGGGCATTGGCAACACTGTCTCGATAAAAGTTGATATCTGCGGTACCCGTTACATCATAGTCTTTTACATACCACCCAATCGGATTGAAAGCGGCATCTGCCACGGGCTTTATATCGTAATCCCTGAAGCGTCTATCATGTATGTTGCCCATTGCCTTGGCTTCATCGAAGAAGATATGCACGCCATCAAATAGCAGTATGCGTTTGTTATCCGCCCTTACTTTTCGAGCGTGGATTTTATACAATTGGAACCGTTTATGTCGGTCATAGTGCCCTGCAAACCATGCCCGTTCTATATTCTTCTTGTGATTGTACTGCGTACCCTCTTTCGTTTCATAAAAAAGAGGAACTTCAACGGACAACTGATACAGTCCATTGAGCTCCACTGTTTGAATTGCGGATAGCAAGTGCTTCTTCGGTATAATCTTCTGTAGCTTTTTCTGTCTGTCGAATAGATAAATCATAGGCTCACACCTCTATACTTGATGGTGATACTTGCAGGCGTCGGTGTGACGACCAGTTGGTCCCCTGTCTTCACTGTGAATTCTTCCATATCGCTTTCTATATTCAAACCGTCCATTGCATCCGTCTCTGTCACATTCTTGGTCAATGTCTGGTCTTCCAAATACAGACGATACACAGAAGAAACGTTCTCATGAGAATAGTTGATATTCAAGTCAGTTGTCGTATTCCTCAAACTCCACTCCTTGATACCTGTATCAAATTTGATTTCGATATAGGGTTGGACAGGTTCAGAAGACTCTATAGAAAGTATTTGAGCGCTAGTATAGTTGATTGTGTGCTCATCCCGATATTTCAATGGATCGTGCCATAGGAAATCCAAGACGAATGACTGTTTTTCAGCTTCATCATCTGGTATCGAGCCACCTTCATACACCACATAGTAGGTTAAGTTCGCTTCATCACTGAATCGGATATGCTTTGCATGCTTCAGCAAGCCATTCAAGGCGCTCAGTTTTTCTTTGAGGACACTTGTATCAACTGCATCGATTTCGACCGTCACACTGATGGTTTTAGACGCCATGCGCTTACTGAGCACCATCAGCCCATCATATCCAGCTGGTGTGGATGTCTGAATGTCGTAACTGTTCAACTGACGGCCAGTGACGTTTGTCGTTTCTACAATGCAGTTGATGTCGCTTAGCGTCTCGTCAATGTTCGTACCTTCTACAATCAACTGATGAGGAGACGGGAGATGTAGCCCTCCCGTTCGTTCTCCTGGCAGTTCAAACTCTATCATTCATACACACCTCCTAGATATGACTCTTCGAGATTGGTGACACGGACAGATTCATCATTGATATCCTCGACAAATCCTCTGTATTCTTTATCACCAAGACTAAACCGGATATTGGCGGACTGTTTGACATCCAGACCATTCTCCAAGTCATGCTTGATTTCCGCATCGCCAATCGCCGTAATGCTATTGTTTAAGTCTTTACCATCCACATCGAATCCAATAGGATCAAACTCTGGCTGGTACGCATTCTGCATCTTATCAGTCATCCTGAGTATTTCATTGACGACTCTTCCAGATTCATTGCCGATACCAATTGCCAAGCCCTGGGCTGTATATTCACCCATTGCCATGGTTACACGGGATGGTGACTTAATTTTCAGTGCGCTCCGGATGGTAGCAGCCGCTCTGTTGGCAATGCCTCTTGCGGTCGCATATACAGACCCTGCCTGACTTTGCAGACCGGCTCTATAGCCGCCCATTGTGTATGCGCCTGCGCTGTAAAAGCCGCCGTAACTGCCCCGGATTGTCGCGATAGACCGTGACATCGTGGACTGAATGCTCGCGACTGCACGGGCACCGCCACTTGTGATGCTACTGACCATAGCGTTCATGCCTGAATTCGTTGCGGCGACCATCTGACTCATACCGGCACTCGTAGCCTGAGACATCGCTTGCATACTGTTTGTACCGGCTACTTGCATCTGTCTGTAACTCTGCGTAGCTGCTTTATTCATACTGGAAGTTTCGGATGTACCTGTGCTGCTGATATCAGCAAAGTTACTGTTTGAATTACTGAGGAGACTGTCGAGTTCAGACATGGAGCCACT
The DNA here is from genome assembly GCF_055379195.1 of Salinicoccus jeotgali. Classification (NCBI taxonomy): domain Bacteria; kingdom Bacillati; phylum Bacillota; class Bacilli; order Caryophanales; family Staphylococcaceae; genus Salinicoccus; species Salinicoccus jeotgali. Next base: position 1,525,680 of record NZ_AP043830.1, read on the forward strand.
ACTCATTCCTTCAAACTCACTTAGCACATCACTACTCAATCCGGCCGTTTCGCTACTGCCCGTACTGGCCAAACTTTCGAAGTCGCCGCTCATTATGGCATCCATATTCGCTGTCTCTGCTGTGGAGCCGCTGGACATTTCTTGAATGGCCGCTGTAAAGTCACTGCTCAAGCCAGAGGCTTCTGTTGAGCCTGTACTGTGGAGGCTCTCCATGTCTGCAGAACCCATCTGATTCATGCCGCTGATGTCCTGCGTCGCATGGTCACGCATGTAGCCTGTTTCGCTGGTGACGCCAGTGTTGAGCGCTGCTGCATTCGTTGTACCTGAAGACATCAAGCTCTCGAAATCAAATGCCGAATTACTCGCCATCGCACTGGTATTACTGTTGACACCAGAAGCCATGCTGCTTGTATTGTTCGTAGCATTGGCGCTCATTGTACTTGTGTTCGTGCTGACACTGTTGGCCATCTCAGATGTTTTGGCACTTGTGTCACTGCTTGCAAGACCTAGCGTATCACCGATGAATCCGAATACTTTTCCAACTGTTTCACCAATGGCGCCGAGCACCGTACCGACGGTTTCTCCGATAGAGCCAAATATTTCTTCAGTCGTTGCTCTGATGCCTTCCCATGCTGCTGTCCATTGACCAGTTACCACATTGATAAAGAGCTCAATGATGCCAAGTATCAACGTAACTGCAATTTGCACGACGTTTGAGATCAACGCCCAAGCGACTTCGAAAGCGCCTGTGATGACATGCAGTCCGGCTGTTACAACGGCAATGATGCCACCGAGGACGCCACCGATGATTGTAAGTACTGCAGGGAATACTACGCTCGTAATCTGCATAATCTGCTCACTGTTGTTACTCCAAAACTCGCGAACTTTTCCGAAGATGCTTGAAACAGTATTCCAGATAGCACCAACTACTGTGGAGATAAGGCCCCAAACGGCCTCCCACACCATGCTGGCGACAGCAATGATTGTTTCATGGTTCGCTTGCCAGAACGCAACGACTGCACCGACAATGGTTGAGACGATGTTATATATCGCTGTGACCACTGTAACGATCGTATTGAGTATGATGTCCCACACTCGCATTGCCACATTGACAATTGTTTCATGGTTATTCGTCCAGAAGTTCGCAACTGCAGTAATCACTGTGGAGACGATATCCAAAATGAAGCCAAGCACTGTGAAAATGGTGTTTTTAATGAAATTCCAAGCGTTCACGATAACTGGTACCAGCGTGTCCATCACGTACTGCACAACCGTCAGGACAGCGTTCCATACACCTGTGACTATCGTTAGGATGTTCTGTTGATTCGCATCCCACCAAGCGACCAGCATGCCCCATACGGACATGATGAAGTTACTCACTGCCGTTATGGCGTTGGAGATATGTTCTTTGACTTGGTTCCAGATATTGACGACTCTGTTCCTGAATTCTTCGTTGGTCTGCCATAGCCATATAAATGAGCCGACTAATGTCGCGAATACAGATATCACGGCAAATACTTTCAAAGTCACTGCACTGAATACGCCAGTGAGCGCTTGAATACCGGTCCATATTGCCATTGCAGCTGGCACGGCCATCATAAATACGCCAGCCAATGTTGTAATGACACCGATAAGTAGGCCAACTACCGGATGATTCGCCAGCAACTCTTTCGTAAACTTGAATATTTCATTAGCTACGTTAAGTACAGCTTCACCAAGCGGCGCCATGGCAATACCGAGGTTGACCAGTGTTCCGATGATATTGCCGATTAAATCGACGACTACCGGCCCGGTTCGCTCAATGTACTCGACAAAGTTTTGGAAGGCTCTGTTATTGGATAACTCAGCTGCCCATTCTCTAAAGCGTTGCGTCATACGCTCCAAGCCATCAAATACATGACTGCTGTTTGCGCCGAATGCAGCGAATAGGTCAATGATGCCGAGGAATGTATTGCCAAAGATGCGTCCAATTTTCGGCATGTTCTCCATCACATAATTCGTAAAGTCGTGGAAGCCGTTCGTTTCAGCCATTTTAGCGGCCCAGTTCGCAAACTGCTCGCCTAGGTTATTAAATCCTTGTGCAACCCAATCAATCAATGGCATGGCAGCGTTCATCATGTCGATTAAGCCCTTGCCAAATTGACCGGCCGCTCGCATGATATTTTCGAATACCCGAACGCCTGTTGAATTCAGATTGTCAAAGAACCGTGTCATTGTCGGTGATTTGTCCAAGAAGTTTTGAAACTCCTTTGACATGCCAGAGATGGAATCGACCACTCCGTCAATGAATGGGCGCATCTGCTGCAATGCACTGTTAGCGCCGTTAATCGCATTCGACATGATGTCAAAGGTCGCATCCATATGCGCATCGACTATATCGCTCCATGTGGATTTAATGCCATCTAACGCTGATGTAAATCGTTTTGATGCGTCTGTCGCCCGAAATGCCTCATCGTTGTATCGTTTGAGCACTGTGGCAACAATGCCTCCAAAGGCCAAACCACCTGCGCCAGCTATTGCGAATGCTCCAACCAGTGCCAGGAGGCCCCCTGTGACAGTACCAAGCGCAACGCCCAGTGCCATAACGGCTGACGTCAATCCAGCTATGATCGGAATACCTGCCGCCAGTGATGCGAACAACGCACCTTTAAAGACATTCGCCATGACAGTCGCGACTGACCGGATGTTAGTGGCCAGCTCACCCATTCGCCTGTTAAATGGATCCGTAAAATTCTTCTGTATGGCATGGTACGCACGACGGAAACTGAAATGGTCCACATCTGCTTTTATCTTTCTGGTGACTATCCTCCGTTCAAATGCTTTTGAGAGTGCTTCTGCTTGCAGCAAGCCACGACGGAACTTGGAGATGTTTGCATCCACATCCGTATTGATTTCATCCGGCACTTTATTCGCCTGGGCTGCCGCTTTATTGATGTTCCGCTCGAAGTTACGGATATTCGCATATATGCGCGCTACAAAGCTCTGCACATCATCCATCTGCTCACCCCTTTTTATTTATCTATTTTTATTGACTGTTTTGAGCCATTCGTCCATTTCTGCAACTTGCTTCTTGCGGATATGCTTGCGTCGATGCTTATCCACCCACTTTTCGTACTTAACCTGCTCCTTGTCTTTATCGATGAGCTCACGCTGTTCTTCGATATATCGTTTTTGCGGCTTCACATTGGCGCCGTTGTTCATCCGAGCCATTGCGTTGGCAGTGAACAATCCGTCCTCAAGAGTGTCCAATCGCCGGTGTCTGGCGCCTTTAATTAAATTGCGCCAATACCGGGGTGTCATCTGCCATATTTCGTGTTCTGGAATATAGCCAAGCATGCGCTGGGTGGTGGCAAAGACATAATCCATGTCAATTACTTCATTGCTTCTTCTTCCTTCGCTGGATCCATCACTGCTTCGTACATGTCCACGAGAGACTGAGCGCTCTCCTTGGCCGCCTCTTTCGCTTCTTCCTTCGTCTGGCCATCTTCCGGCTTCGCCTGTTTGTAGCTCTGCCTCACGTTCAGCCAAAACCCCCTGATTTCCTGCTTGAAATAACCAGAGTTTTCTAGGGTTTCGATGGCACCCCGGATGAGCTCGATCGTATCTTCTTTCTCATCGATGATTTCGCCCAACGCTTTTTGAATGTCACCTTTTTTAAAGCGGGTTACATGAGCCGTGGCGCAGTCCCAGAAGTTCAGCAGTGCATCCGTACGGCGTTGCACCAGTCCAAGATAGATGGCATTGATACCGGGCGTTTCGTTGCCGTCCTTGTCTTTCGTCGCATATTCTTTGGCACGCTCTCCGAAAAGGAATGAGCCCTTCGCTTCTACCTGTTGATCTTTGATCACAAGTTCTTTAATGGATTCAGTCATAATGTAATTGCTCCTTTATAGATAAAATAGATAAATAAAAAGGACGAGCGATTGCCCGTCCGGTGTGCTTTATACTCCTGATGATGCGTTATCTCTATTCTCGAGTGAGCCTGTGAATTCACCTGGTGCTTCGAAGTCTATTGCGGCTGTAGATGGATTCAGTACCGCATCCGGTAGCTTCGGCAGTGCACCTTTAGCCGTCTCGACTTTAATAGCCAGTGTGTGCTCGATGGTATCTTCTTCATCGTCAAATGACTTGCTGATTTCAGAAACAACAGAGTAGCCGAATACGGCATCATGTCCATCTACCTGAGCTGCATCAATCGTCACTTCTTTCACGCGTTTGTCAATGAGCCATATCTTAATCTGCTCTTTGTTTCGGATGGCGTCATCTAAGGCTTCTTGCCCTACGTCGCCTTCTACACGATTGGCAGTAAATGTGACTTCTTCAGCATGTGCGCCGTAGTCACGATCTGTTTTACCACCTCTGATTTTATCAACAACCTCATTTGTAATCGTGTGACCGCCTTCTGTAATGTCGCCAACTACTATTCCTTCAGCGCCCAACTCTGAATTGGCAGGCTGTACCAGTACTGCATAATTGTTAGCCATTCACTTCATCTCCTTATTTTTCGTTTCTGTATAACACATGATGTCGGACTGTATAGACCAAGCGCAACACACCATGAGATGTGTACTGGTCAATGTCCGTCATCACCTGCTCATTGCTTAATCTGATTTTCTCGACTTCATAATGCGCCATCGGAATCTTTACACGGGTGTAGAACTTCAGCCACTTCATCAGCTCCCGGCATTCCGGCTTACCGTCTGCATAGACGTGCATCTGTACGGCAATATCCTCACGCATGGATGTGGAAGTTACCTCTTCAGTGACATTCGTCTCACCGATGACGATGTACGGTGTCACGAGTTCCTTCTTCACGCCATCCTCGACACCCTTCACTTTAGCCATCAGAGGCGACTGCAGGACCGTATTGAATAAGCCGTTATATAGTTCCTCATGAGCACTCACCCAGTTCATCCAATCTCCTCCTAACTAAAGTAATTTTTGAAGTATCTTCTCGCGACATCTATGGCAGGGAACCAGAATGGCTGGGCGACCATGCCATAAGTCGTGTACCACTTGCCGTCATCCCCTTTATAGGTCCACGGGATCTTCTTTGCTCTAGAGCCACCAGGGCCTGTAGCGTAGATGCCAGTCCCAAACTCCAGGAAAACTGCCCAATACGTACCAACACTAACTGTCGCTTCCAAGCCGCCGATGTCAGACTGTATGGAGTTCTTTGTCATACCAGTATCGACTGCTACACGACTGCTTGCTTCCGTATCGAGTAATACAGCGGTCTCAGTAACACCTCTTTGAACCTTCTCGATCGTTTCATCGTTGTAGGCTTGCAAAGCTCTTGCTAAATTCTTCATTCGTCCACCTCTTTCAGTGGAATCCGATTGACTTCATGCTGTCCACCCTGGTCTTCGACATCGCCGATGATTTCGTACTCTTTCCCATCATGCATGATGATGTCGGTGTGCTTGGGCTTCACCCTGTACGGCACATAGAGCGCCCGTGTGAGCTGTTTCTGCATATTATGGAAGGTTAGCCTTTCAGATGTAGAAGGCGTGTCCATGAAGCCGTTGACCATAATTACCGTCTCCACGACTTCTTCCTTAAACGGATAGGAGCCAGATTGAATCGTCTTTCGAGTGATGATGCTGATCTCATGTGGGAATTCACTCATGAACATGTGCGCCACCCCAATTCAGCTTACGCAGCGGTTTAATGATCGCATTCAGCTTCTCATCAGTGTCAGCATCATAGCTATAACTGACCGAGCCCATAGAACGGCTAGAGATGCCCTGCTGTTGCGTGAAATCCCGTGCGATGGACTTGGCAATGTATTGCTCCACTTTAAATGGCAGCTGTGGGCTAAATGTCCGATTGCAATACTCTTCTGCCATGCCCTGATAGTGTGGGATAAGCGTTTCGATGTGCATATCTTTTGATGTGTCCGCGATATCCCACTTATTGATTGCTTTTACTTTCGTTGCATCCATTTACTGCACCTCCTATTCCTGGAGTGCTTCGATCAGTTCCGGCTTCTTCATTTCAGAATAGCCTTCGACACCCTTTTCTTTAGCAAGGTCTTTGAGTTCGGATACTTTCATGTCGTCGAGTTGTTGTTTAGGAGAGAGGTCAGACTGTTTCGTCTGCCCCTTCCTTCTGTGTCTGCGTAGCATCATCTATACCAGCCCCCTTAGACGCCTGCTGAAGCGATTTTTACAACACCATTGTCATTCTTGAGGTTGACAGCGTAGAACTCGTTACCTGCAAGCACAACTGTACGTGCGAGGATGTCCGGGTCAACGTTGATTTCAGGTTGTTTCTTGTAGACGATTTCCACAGCGCCTTGCTTTTGGAGGTAGGCTTCTCCAGCTGTGATGCGGTTGGATGTCACGATGGAAGTTACGCCGACAATTTCGGATACTTGACCTTTAGTGAGCGCTCTGTCCTGTACGGAACCGCCAGCGGTGAACAGGCTTTGGATGAGGTCGTAGTAGTCGGATGGATTCATGAAGAGAACATAATCCTCTGCATCTTCATCACCGAAAGTCTTCAGTGCGCCCAGTACGGATTCAACCGTGTTCGGTGCGCCATCGAAGGACTGTGCTGTACCAGCGAGCGCCGCTACATAGTCGATGTCGATTTTGTCCGCCATCGCTTTAGCGAGTTGCGCCTGTGCTTCTGAAAGTGTGCCATCCACATTAGTAAGGATGGCTGTTTCAGTAACCTCTACCGCTTTACCAGCTTCTTTGACAGTGACCTGTGTAGTCGTCATGCTCATTGCTGTCGGGTCCATTGGTACGCCTTCAGTGAGGTCTTCGGCGGCGCCGATGTAAGCATACTTCGGACGAGTGATTGTGTCGCCACCACGGCCTACGAGTGTGTTATCTACGGATGCGAAAGGTGAAAACTTGATTTTGTTAGGCAGTTCTGCGGAAATTGCATCTGCCATTACCTGTGGATTTACTAGGTTTGCAGCTTGTGTTTGAGCCATATTCAATCATCTCCATTAATATTATTTGGTAAATTCGTCGTAAAGCTGTTTGTTATTGTTGTAGAGGTCATTCTTTTCCGTGTAGGACATCTTGTCAAAGTCCTCTTTCGTGATGCTTGGTGCAGGCCCACCCTCTTGTGGTGTCCTGCCTGTCTTCTTCTGCGCTTGGAACAGGTACGGTTTATTCTCTTTGAGTGTGGACAACTTATCATCCAACCCTTTGATAGTACCGTCTTCTGCGACTTCCAAGCCGTCTTTGTCGATGAATGCCAGTACGTCGGATGGATCATTCGCCTCTTTGGCTACTGCCAATTTGATGGCGCTGTCCAGTTGTACTTGCTTCAGTTTGTTTTCGTAGTCTGCGTTAGAAGTTTCGTACTCGTTCAGTTTCTTCTGAAGTTCTTCGTTGTCAGTCGAGTTTTTAAGCTGTTCGATTTGATTATCCCGTTCAGTGATTTCTTCATTCGCTGTATCGAGTTGGGATTGTAGGTCATCTGCTTTACTTGCAGACTCCTTATACTCCCTCACCGTGTCGTGATGCTCATCAATAATCTTCGGGATATGCTCCTCGTCAACGCCTAAATCTCTCAAAAATTGCCTTTTCATATATAAATCAATCCTCACATTTTTTATTAACACTGGTCTAATCCAGCACGAGTTATACACCTTTTAACGCCATGAGTAGTTTGGGCAAAATAAATACGCTTACCCGACTGGATAAACGTTAAGCACGGTGTAGTGCCATCAAGATATTCCCACTCTTATCATCATGGGAGATCACCTCCTCGTTAATGTTTACAACTGAAATTAATCACTTGGCATCACTCCCTTCGGTGGTCTATTTGTCGACTCTTAATCGCATCTGCAATCTCCGTTGTTCTCTCATCGATGGTTGGTTTTCGTCCTTGCTTTTGAGTTCTCGAGCAATCTCCGCTGTATTCTTCTCAACAGCTTGTAGTGACTTGGCAATGTCTTTCAAGTAGCGTTCTGATTTATCCATAATTGACCTCCTAGAACCTTCTTGAATTGCGCTCTTTCTTCCACAGCTTTATCTCACGAATAGTCAGCAAGATGCTCAGTACTGTGAACACAGCATATGCTGTGCCTCTAACAGGGTCTTCCGTGCCGAAATGTGCAATGGAGAAAAGAATTGATGTTAAACCAAAGAATGCGAATATGGCTATGTTTAACCCCTTAACACTTCCCATGCTGACTACCTCCTTACAATCATTAGAGCACCTGTAAATGGGTTCTTGATAACATATACATTCGGTCTTATCTGTTTTAAATCGACTGAGATGTTCATTCGACCAGCTCATATGTCGCATGGAAGATGTCGGGTTTGCAAGGATAGAATCGTCTATTTTCCGTGGGACTCGGTTCTTTGATAATATAATCGCCTTCGCAAGCGGTCATAATACCTTCTCGCGTCCTTATTTTTAAAACAGGCTTGCCGTCTTCGTATGTTGCATTGAGGCTTATATAAGGGTCGTAATACATCCACATGAATACTCTATCTTTGTCTTTATCGGTGAACTTCATGGCCTCAACCTCCACTGGTTTCTTTCTGTACTTTGCCATCAGTCATCCACTCCTTTAGATTTAGCCCACTCTTCATACGTTTGATAAGGTATCAGGCTTGTACTACCATCATCATTCCTTGCCCGTCTGACAGAGGGTAACTGTCCATTGACCTTATATAACTTCTTACATCTGCAATTGATATTCTGCTTGGCACTGTCCACACCTACCAGATTCCCGGGAGACGGTCCAACGGATAAGCCGACTTTAAACATGCCGGTCTCATTTTCTGACTTGCCGTCCATCTTCTGGTGCGATGCTCGGGTTCTGCGGTCAAGCGTTGCATCCCAGTAGCCTTTGATACGAGCGCCGAAGGAACGCGCTTTATCTGCTGCATCATCTGCGGATTGCGTTTGTGCCCGATGACCTTCTGTACGTGCCACCATTCGAGCCTGTCGCATGCTCAGTCCGACATCCTGGTTGATGCGGTTTGCTATCTGGTTGTAGCTATTGCCTGCCAGGATGCCCTCTCCAATATGCCCCTGGAGCTTCTGAATGACCTGTTTACGATGTCTTTGAAACGTCGGTGCCAGCTTAATCAATTCGATCGGCTGCTCCAGTGCTTTCTTAATCTGCTCAGTCGATGGCACCGTAAAACTCATCTGAATACCACTAGAATACTCGAATAGATACATATGGCGCATATAGTTGTCCAAGTAAATCTTTGTCTGACTGAACACAATCAGGTTGACGATTTCGCTGTAGTCATCCTGCAGAAGCTCTTCAATGCGCTGCAGCTCCTTTTTGAATCGGTTGTACTTGTTGAATTCCGTCCAAGTAATATGCGGATCATCGTGTTGATACTTATCCAACATTTCAGCGAAAGACTGTTTGATGTGTTTCAGACGGGCAGCTAGTATCTTCTCAGCTTCGTGTTCAGCTTCGGCAATGAGTTTGTCGATATGCTTATCGATGTCATTCTGGTTCTGGACCATCGCCCTCACCGCCCATCACGATACCCTCCGTGTCCTTGCGTTCCTTCTCCTTTTCTACATCATCCACCCAAGGATGGTGCGTCAGGACTGTTTCCTCGGATAGATAAGACTGAGATGTCGATGCAATCTCTGACTGTTCTTTTTCATTGACCATACGGTTGTAGTTGAATGTGACATCCACTTCTTCAGCAAGGTTGCTGTCAATGCCTTCATACTCGAATATGAACCACAGGAGCTGTTTGATGGCCGGGATGGTCTTCCGTGCCAACTGTTTGGCTTTAAGATCTAGGCCGGTATATAAGAAACGTAGTGCAATACCTGAAGGACTGTTGCCGAGTTCGTTTCGGTTGAAATCCACGCCTCTGCCATAGTCATAAATATAGCCGCGCAGTTTATCCAGCCATTCATTAGAAGATGTCACGGGCACCTCTACGCGTATTGTTTCAACGCCGCCTTCACTGTCCACGTTGATGGCTTTGTAGTACTTCAGGTTCTTCATAAACTCCGATAAGTCTGTGCCTTCATAACCTTTAAGAATGTAGATAAGCTCAGTCGATTCATCAAACATGTTCTGTGTGTCAGAGGACCGTCGGTTCATTGCATCAATAAATGTCTTATAGCGCCATATATCGCTTGTGGAGTCACTGTTGTTCTTGAATGGTATAAACGGTACTCTGCCCCAACTCTCACCATCTAGATGCGTTGTTGGGTTGTCCTCGTTCATGCCATGATACCAGGCAAGCTCCAAGCCACTATCTACATAGAGATAGTAAGTCACATCATCAGCCGTCCAGTACTCGACCCGGTATTCATTCCTCACCGTGTAATGACGGATGACAGCATTAAGCACACGCTGCTTGCGGTCTTGCCAAATGGGGATAATCTGCTCAGCTGGAATCTCCAGCATCTTGAAGTCACCTTCTTCATCCACGTATGGATGCACCCACTCAACCCCTTTATTAGAAGCAGCAGTGAGAATGTCGTTTAGGTCATCATCAAAATCATAGTCAAGATGCTTCTCAATGGTTGCCATGACCGTTTCGTCTTTATGTTGATAGTTGGGGGACTCTCCTGCGATGTAGCCCACTTTCTGGTCTACCAGATTAGCATGGGGATTGTGGTCGAACCGCCAGTCCGGCTTTAAGGGATCAAAGTTCCCTTCATGGTCTGTGGGTTTTTGCTCATCTATGATATCCGGATGGTTATCGTAGTACCGTTGGCCCGTTCGATAGATTTCAATATTTGATGCGTTTTCTTTAATAAGACGAATAATCATTTCTTCTTGTGTTTCTTCAGATGGCTTGACACTGTCTGTCAGCACCTCACCATGCGGTTTTGTGAATGGATCCATGGGAAGCCCCCTTTATTTGAGTATTGATAATGATGATTGCTTCATATCGCGTTCCATTGCATAGCGTAACTGGTCGATTGTGTGGTTATCGACATCCTGGAGCCTCGGCAAAACATTGCCGTCTTTGTCTGTTTGATAATCTATATTTTCAAATTCATACGCTGTCTTTGGCGTCCGTTTAGGATCAATCACGATTGCATCCAAATCATCCAACCACTTTTCACCAAACTCAACAGAACCAGGACCTTTCTTCGAGCCTTTCACTCTTAATCCGTATGATTTTACTTCATCCACTGATTTTGGCTCTGCACCATCGGCAGTAATTGATTCATCATCATATCCTTTACTTTTAATTCTTTGAGCAGCTGCTCTGTTGCTTAACTTCACTTCATGTATTTCTGCAATGGCGTATATCGTTCTGCGCTTCTTATCGTAATGCCACCGTCCAAAGCTGAATGGATCTGAAGCATAGCCCCAGTCAATGCCTTGTCGAATATTGTCGAACATTGCAACCTCTTCATCGGTAATGGTCCTGAATTGCAGATTGTCGAATGGCACGACACCAGAGCCGATGGCTTCGCCTAAGTATTCATGTCTGTATTTACGTTCATTTCTTGCCTTGGTTGCCTCTGCTTCTTCAACAAACTGCTTAGAGATGAATGGGTTGTCCAGGTATGTTGAGTGATGCACGAATGTGTTATCTGCGATGAATGCTGATTCATACTTCTTATTCACCCAGGATTGCTTACGCTTTGGCGGGTTATACGAATAGAAAAATTTATAAAAAAGACCATCTTCCAGTTCTCCTCTTAACAGGGAGTTGGTGATGGTCGTGACTTCATCTTCAGTTAGGAATTCGGCCAGTTCTTCAATCCAAGCGATTGCAAATGGGAATTCAGCACTCTTCAAGGATTTGATGCGCTCCGGCTCTTTTGCCCCTCTGAAGACCATATAGTTTCCACGCGGCAGATATGTGACTCTCATGGGGGATTTATTGACCTTGAACAGATGACTCACTTTCTGTTCTGATATCGCCCACTTGATTTGTTCGAAGATGGAAAGCTCAATGGTGTTATCTATCTTACGGATGCCAACAGCGTTCACTGGATAGCGCATAAGCATCTGTACGATGATATGAGCGATGTCTGATGACTTGCCGGAGCCCCTGCCCCCCTTGCAGACGACGTTGAGGATGTTTGGATTCTTCGCTGTTTTCCACACCGGATGAAAAGCTGTAGGCAGTAGCTCTGATATCTTAATCGCAGTTGTCATTCCACATCATCCACAAACTGAACGGCGCCGGTGTGTTCGACTTCTTGCTTGTCCGTCCAGAGCTTGTAGCGCTTGCCTAATAGCTCAGCCGCCTTAGTACGTTGTGAAGTATCAGATCGTCGCTCATGGCGCTGCACTTCGCTTTCAAAATCACCTAGCGGAACAACCATCAACTCCTCATCCTCAACTTGCCCACGCATGACAGAGGTGAGATACTCCATGACCTCCTGCTGATCTGCAACGGCTTTGCTTTGCAATTCGGCCAAACGCTCGTCAATATAAGCTTTTATACTATCATTTTCTAACAACTTACTCGCATTCGTCTTTGCATAATTCTCGCTATATCCAGCATTGATCGCCGATTTGAAGACATTCGCATGTATAACATATTCATCAGCAAAGCGCTGCTGCTTCAGTGTCATTTTCCTTTTAGCCACTTCATATCTCACCTACTTTCTCTATTTATGTATTGTCTTGCTCAAAACCAGCGCTGATTGCCACCTGTATTTGTGGATTCTCTATATGGATCAGCACCAGTTTTCAGCAAACATTGAAAAAAGCCACCCACGTTTGTGAGCAGCTTTCTAACTATGGAGGTCTGTCGTTGAGCGGTGTGAGTGGGCCGTCCGCTCCTACCCACAGTTTACACTTTGCACATGCGACTCCCCAAATTAATTATTTTTGTTATTTTCGTTATTTTTGTTATTTGTCTGTAAGTATTTCTGCGCACTCTTCCAGTAGCTGCATTACCTTATTTGGCGACAAGTTAACTATTTTCGATATCTCCTTGATACTCGTGCCGTTTAAGCGATGATGCAGGACGATGGCTTGTGGTTCGTTTATAATCCAGTCCAGACGATTTTGAATGTACTGCACCTTCTCCTTGTAACGGTCAATCATCCGGTCTTGCTTGATACGCCTGTCCACTTCAAACAGTATCGGTTCACTTGCGCCGCCTACGGCTTTTGGCATTCCTGCTTCATCCCCGTATTGAGAGACGAGCCCGGAGCTCGATAATTCCTGGTGTGCGCGTAGCAGCTGGTCAATCGTGTTGATGTTTTTGTTGTACTCGTTTATCAGCACAAGCACCTCGTCTTTTGTCGGTTCAATCAGTCGCATAATTAAAACTCGCTCCCCGTTTTATAGTTTGTCTATCACTATGAGCACATGGTCAGTGTCCCCATATTGTTTCCTTACGTTAAGCTCTACAATTTGTGAATCATCCTTGTATACCGTTTCATTCAGTGCATCCAGTATGCCTTTGGCCAAGTTATCCAGGTCTGGCTTTTTCTGATACACCAGCGAACCGTCTTCTATGGCCTTTAACTTCTTTTTGGTGTAAGACTTAGGCGGAGTAAAAACGAATGTCAGATGAACGGTTATAGGACACTCAGCAATGGTCAGTCGCTGTCTATTCATGTAGCTCTTGGCTGTCAGTTTCACTAAACGCTTGTATGTTCTGCTTCGCCTAGAATTGACTGCCTTTGATTTACCCGAAGCAGCCTGATACACACGCGGTCTTGGCTGTGGTACTGGTTTGCCCTCTACTTTAAATTCAATCATTATCACGCTCCAGTATCTCTTTCACTTGCTGCAGTATGTCTTTAGAGGTCTGTTTCTTTGATGAATGTGCCATTAATCGTCTTACCTTTCCGTCCTTTAATCTCGTCGTATGCGTACTGCAAGCACTCCTCCAACGTCATACCGTGCTGTTGAGCCAATATAATCAGTGTGACCACCGTGTCGCCTATGCCGTCCTTTAGTGCTTCTGTGTTGCCTCTTGATAATGCAGCAGCCACTTCTCCGGCTTCCTCATAGAATTTAAGCGCTTGTCTGTCTGAGTTACCTTCGTGTAAGTTTTTGTCTTTGCTCCACTGTTCTACTTGCTGTATTAGTTGATTCATTTATTTAATCTCCTCCAGTACATGTATTTCGTTCGCTTGAATATCAGTTGCAGACTGACCGTAATTTGTCATGATGCATAGTTGCTTATGATCTAGGTAAAAGAATGATTCATACAATCCTTCTGGCGCTGAACCATTGACTGCAAATACAGCAAGCGTGTGAAAGCCATCAGTGAATGTGCCTCTATACTCCAGGAAGTCACTTTCATTCAGATGAATGCTCCTCGCTTTTCTGTCCGCCTTACCGATTAGTGTGATTCGATCACCTGGCATAATGACTTTATCTGCAATATGCAGGAAGTCTTCTCTGATGTCGTCCTGGCCTAATCTAATGAAATTGGCATTTACGGTCATGAAGAAGTCTTTACTTCCGAAATCGCTGACGGCTGCTTTCATTCCAATTCCTCGCTTTCGTACTGCCAAATAATATCCATGATTTGATTCCTTAACAGATGTGGTCTATCGACGTACTTTAAATTCTTAGGTTCTAATTCGACGATTTCATCAAACGCCTTAGCTTTGCGAAGAGCCGTCTTCAAATCGTTGTACTCGTCACGCTCGTCTCGGATAGGGTTTCTTCGCTCGAAACGCTCTTCGTAATACTTAACCGCCTTTTCCAAGTAAGGATATTCATGCTCACTCATTCCTTCTCCTCCTCCATCATTTTTCAAGCTCATTGATTTTCTTATAAAAAGCGAAAGATGTTATGAACAGAAATGCATTCAGCCCAACCGATACGACAAGCAGTCCAATAGTTGTTGCTAATAAAATAGTCATCATTTCCTCAACCTCCCAATCCAATTTACAGCTAAATCGATAATCACCATCAACGTTGCAATAATCAGCAGTATGAATGCTGTGTAGCCGAGCAATACGAGTCCTGTCATCTAACCCTCTCCCTTCTCTTACCGCCATCCCAATTGGCATCCGATCGAGCAGCCGCTTTAGTGTAGCTGCATTTTAGGCGTTTATTTTCCTCGCCCAACTTATTGACCAACGCTGTCAGCTCTCGTTTTTCTCTCTGGAGCTGTGCCACTTGCTTGCCTGCTTTTATAGCCAAATGCGTTTTCTCGATAAGTAGTTCATGGTATTTCTTGCGCCACTTATTTTTTAGTAGGTTTTCCCGTCGTATCGTTGTTGCTTGTGCATCGAGCCGTTCTCCACATGTACCATTGCAGTGATGATTGTAATGCATTAAATCAGCTCCTTATATATAGTCAAATAGCGTAGCCTGTCGCGCGTTTTCTTCATTTTGGACACTTAGGTCGGGCAAACTGCTTTCAACGCCCTGTGGCGTCTTCTCGCTGAAGCTGTGCTGTTTTATAAAGCTTCGATACTCTACATACGTTAATTCCATATCCTCCGTCAGGACTGTTTGGTACATATGCTTAATGACTGCGACATGATCTGCCTTAGGAATGGCTGTGGCAAACCTTTCGCCGTCCTGGTACAAATGACGGAGGTTGAGGAAGTAGCTCATACGTTACAGCCTCCTTAACTTCATTAATTCTTTATGCATTTCAAGGTTTTCATCACTCAGTTCTCGCGCCCATTCTTTCCACGCTTTAGCCGCTTGTATCTGTGCGATCAATGTACCAACCAAGCCGCCTATAATTGCCATTAAAATCATGATGGTTGCACTCATGTCATCACTCCCCTTAGATATACACTTTATATTGATTCTTACCGTACTCTTTCATTTTGACCTGGTCCGCACGCTTTAAGTCCGTGTTGTAGACCTTGACAATCGTCTCAATGATCTTTGGCACAGTGTTCAGCAACTTTAATTCATCTTCTGTTACGTTGACCGCAGTAACCAGCCGCTTTGTATCGACACCTGCGTCATACAAACGCTTCAAAGCCGAGATTATCTTGCCGGTCGGCGCTTCCATCCTCATACGCAGCACCACCTCATCAGTAAAGCTATACGCATCTGTTTCGTGAGTAACTACGAACACGCCATGCTGGATAATCTTTGCAGATGACTTGATTCTTGAATCTGCGCTTTTACCGAGAATGCGCATCGCTTGGACCACTGGCATACCACTGTACTCTTTAAACTCGTTCAGTTTGGCATAGTGTTCATTGCCGCGTTTGATGTGATACTCGATATGCTGTGGCGTCGTCCACTTGCTGACGTCGGTATTCGCACGTTGTATGGCATTCTCTTTCATGTCTCTCTGAATGATGAAGGTAACGGGCTCGTCCAGCTCTTTATGTGCCATCAACCGGTGCTGACCATCCATTACTTCCATATGTTCGTTGACGATGATTGGCGGCATCTCATATCCGTCTTTGATATTCTTGACCAGCGCCTTTACATGGTTCGCTGAAATCCCTCTATTCTCTTCCATGAAGCTGAAGTCGTCGTACTGATCGGTTTCGTATACGCTGTAGGCAACTTTATACTTGTCTGTTACAGTCATTATCTCCACTCCTTAAACATTGAATGAAAGCAATCCATCCAGTAATCAGATAGCCGCAACGGCTTATGCTCCACTGGTCGATGGATATAACTTTTAACCGCGTCCGGTTCTTGCTGGTCGTTGGTTGGTATTGGAGCATGTCTGTTGTGTGCTTTCTTTTGAATCATTCGCTCATCTCCTCCAGCTTGACTAACTTAGTCCCACGGTATTTTACTTCTATGTTATGACGCTCCTTTTTGCTCACATAAGTTTTAATCGTTTCTTTTGAAAGGAAAAGCGCTTCAGAAAGCTCTTCAATCGTCCCTGTCGATTCAAGGGCGCCGTCCCGGATTAGATCATACACAGGTTCATACTTACCGTATTCGACCACCTTTTCTGCACCCTTTATTAAACCTTTTTTAGTCCGATATGCAATTTGATAGATGCCCATCTCGGACTTCCCCATTCTTTTCGCTATCGTTTCCACAGTGCCTTCTGCCATAATGTTGCCGTGTCGTAGATACCGATATACCTTCTTCTTTCTACGCTTCGCTCCACTAGCCAAGATCCATCACCCTCCTAGGTTCGACTTCATCCACGGTCATCCCCATTGCAGTAATACGCTCAACCATCGGAGCCGGGTATGTCATTGGGAACTCTTTGTTTAGTTTGCGCATTGTCTTAATTCTGCCGATCACTTCCAGCACTTCTTCATCCGTCATATCCTCTTTAGGCTTCTCCACTTTTTCTGTCGCTGCTCTTTCTTCGTTCCACCCTTTACGAATCCTGTTGTAGAGGAGTGCATAGGAGATCCCGTTGCGCTCTGCTTTCTGGATTAAGTCCGCGTCCAAGCTCTTTTGATTCAGAATGGGGGTTGTCGCTGCTTTTTCCAGCGTCCATCCCGCTTTCAATCGTGCACCGAAAGTGTTGTCTGATACCCCATTCTCAGCAGCCATCTGGGCATAGCGCACCTTTTCCATTGACCGACGGCCGCTGAGTGGTCTTGTTTTGGCTTCCTCTACCGTCCAACCGTTCCTGACGCGCCTGGTAAATGTTTCATAGTTGATACCATTACGCTCTGCTTCTGCTACATCCTCACTTCTGTACGTCCTTTTCACTGTTCTTTTCTCCTTTCTCACACTTCTTGTATGCCATTTCGCGTTAATGCCTCTGCGACCTTCTGCCGAGCGATTTGTTGGCCAGCTCGGAGCAGTAAGTCAATGTAATGGTCGTTGAACATGCCAATGCTTTGTATGTCTCGCTTGGTGATCTCGTCGCCATCCAGCAGCTTGTAGACAATTGATTTCTCTGTAGTTGCAATCATCGGTTATCTCCTTTCAGTCTGTAGTCTTCAAAGTCCATTCGGATCGTGTAAGCATCCTGATTCATTCGAGAGTGAATACGCTCCAGTTCAATCGTTCTAACGAATTCCTCGTCTGATAAGTTGGTTGTAAATACATTGAATTTTCCTTTGCGGATTTCCATCAGCTTGTAAAATTCATCCACCTTCCATGGCTTGTCAAAACTGGTGCCGATGTCATCCAGTACGAATAAGTCAGCTTCTTCTCGATACTTCCTTAATTGCACTTTTGCAGCTGAATCATCGAACCCGTCTTTGACGCGCTCCAGGTATTCGCTCGAACTGATGAAGAAGCATTTGAACCCTTCTTTATGCAGCTGATGGTATATCGCATTGGCCAGCATCGTTTTTCCTGTGCCAGGTGCGCCTTTCATGATGAGGTTGGTCAGTATGTCTTCAGCGTCCTCTTCCACGGCTGTACCGTACTCCTGGTTGAATTCTTCGAGTGTCAGATCTGATCGTTCATAGCGTTCATACAGACGCTTCTGTTTGAAATTCTCCGCAAACTTGTCTGCATACCGTTTGGCAATTATCAGCGCACGCTCCATCTTTTTATTGTCGAAGGTTTTGAATTTATCGAAGGATGCGCGCTTATGAGAATACGGGAACATGGACGCGCGCCAGTATTCCTTCTGTTTCCGTATCTCTATTTTCTTTCTGTCACTTTGCACTTTATCGCAGTGGCAGCCGATTTCTTTTTTGTTGCCATCATCGAATGTCACCAGTTGCACCCTTCGGTTGCATCCGTCACATCTATGACTGAACGTTCGTTCAACTGGCTTCCGGGTTGGAACAGCCACCTTGCTCTCGACATCGCGATATAATTTACTCAGCTCTTCCATGCTGTGCCTCCTTTAAAATGGCGTGTAGCCCGTCTTCTCATCTTCTTCGAGTCTTGCGTTCATTTCTGCGATTTGCCTTTCTTGACGACTGGTGTCCCGAGAGGGAGAGTTAGCTTTGTAAGTCGACACCATGTTCTTCGCTTCTTGCTGATACCCTTCGATATCCAGATAGCTTTCTGCGTTTAAGAAGGTTGTCGGATATTTTTGAAACTGCTTATCTGTGACAGTTCTGAGATATGCTTCCGTTCCTTTCTTGATCGCTTCGTAGCCATGTTTCTTGTGGCAGCGTTTAAAGATTGATTTGACTTTCTTCTTGTCGAGCTTCTTATCGTAAAGATTCCACCATTTCTCGAAGTCGGATTCGATAGCATCCGGAGGATGCGGAGATTCGCTGTAGTCAACTGTGTAGTCAACTGTTTTGTAATCATCTGTTATTGAAGAAAATGAAGTTTCTTCATAATCGGAAAATGAAGTTTCTTGATAATCCGATTGTGAAGTTTCTTTATTATCAAGTTTCTTCATAATCGAGTTTGTTATCTCTTGGATATTCGCCCTGTAATGATTTGTCGGCGCGTTATTAGCTTTTTTTATCTTTGTCGAGATGAAACCTAATTGCTCCAATTTCGTCGCTGCTCGCTTCACCTGGTACTGAGTCAACATAATTTCGTCTGTCCAGTCTTTATAGCTTTTGTAGAAAAAGCCATCTTTTCTTTTCGTCCGATCACTCCAATAAACTATTTGATTTAATAAGAGTGCTGCGTTAATATCTTCAGTTAAAATCAAATACACTTTTGGGAAGCTGATGATGTTGTTCTGGCCAGAAAGCGAAGATATTATTGTCTTAATTTTTTTGTCGTTATTCACTGTTTCCACCTCTCATGCAGTTTCGAATTCGCGCTCGTATAAGTCCTCGAATAATTCTTCTAATACCTCTAGTGCCGCACCTTCTTTATGATTTTTAACAGTCACTCCGTTGTATCTAATGCAATCCACACCGTTAGAGTTAATAATGTAGTCTGCGATATTCTGATTCTTTGGATCTTGCATCAATCGACTCTCGTCTATTTCCACTGCAACTGAGGCTTTTCTGTACAACAATCGATTCGGTTCGCTTTTGTACTGATTCAATGTCACCATAAAGTCTGCGAAATACATTTTATCTTCGTGATAAAACTCGTACTGTTCGTATACATCCAATCCAACTTGATTTTCTGCCGCCACTCTTGCATGTTCGAAGAGCCTAAATAATTCTGTCTTAAACTGATTTTGAAGATCTGTTTTACATCTGTTCACCAGATCACTCCATTCATATATATTATATAAGTTATATAACTTATATGCTTAATATACTGCTTCCACCATCTCTTGTCAATATGGGTTATATAACTTATAATGGTTATCAATATAACTTTAGGAGGTTATTGTCATGGCGGTTGATAAAGAGAAGAACAGGCAGGTGCTCGTCACTTTCACTAATGAACAATTGAAACGAATTGAAGATTATCAATTTGAAAACCGCATCCCCAGCCGCACTGAAGCGATTAGAGATCTGGTTGATAAAGGATTAGAGAGTGCCAAGTAGGCACTCTTTTTTTGTTTAGAACGGCAGATCATCATCACTGATATCCACCGGGCCATCACCCTGGAAGGGATTATCTTCTACCTGTTGTTTATTTTGACTGCCATAAGCGTTGGTGTAGCTATTCGAATTGTTCCGCCCCCTGCTCTCGCCACCGTAGCTGCTACCTGAGGCGCTTCTTTGGTCTTGGGGAGTCGATGGGCCACCGGAGCCATTGGATCCCTTAGGCTCCAGGAATTGCACGCTGTCAGCGACCACTTCAGTCACATAGACTCGTTGCCCCTCTTTATTCTCATAACCGCGGGACTGAAGTCGGCCATCTACACCAGCCAGGCTCCCCTTCTTTAGATACTGATTCACGTTCTCAGCTTGCTTGCGGAAAGTAACAATGTTTATAAAGTCTGCACCCCGTTCGCCATTGGCGTCGGTAAATGGACGATTGACTGCCAAGGTGAAGTTGACCACGGATATATTGGATTGACTGACTTTGAGTTCAGGATCTTTAGTAAGGCGACCCACAAGTACTGTTCTATTAATCATGATTTATCCTCCTAATTAGAGAGGGAGTTATTCCCCCTCGTTTTCTCCATCTGCAGGTGTGTCCCCTACCATCTCAGGAATGTCTACATATGCTTCATCATCTGGCGTAATATCTTTGATATTCCTTCCAGTGCCTTCGTCATGTTCAACAGCATTCTGCATTTCTACTGATACCGGAAGATACTTCCACATGTGACGGATCACAGTCTTTTTCGCCATTTCCTCATAATCCGTCGCCCAAGGACTGTACTTACTGTTGCCTGCTTTACTACGCGCCCTGCGTTTCTCAATTTCTGATTTCGGCATGTATTCGAATTGATAGCCGCCGTCTTTGAAGTGTGCTACTGCATAAGCCCCTTTAAACTGTCCACGATTATCTTCTGCCGGCTTGTGCTTCAAGTCGCTATGCAAGCCAAGCTCATACTCAAAGTCATCATTCTCATACACTGCATGGGCGTAGATACTTTGGATGTGACCAGAACGCCTGGCCAAGTCAATCATGCCGCGATAGCCAATGATGAACGTGACATCCGTTGTCCCTTTCTTATTGTTCTTAAATGGTAAGAAGTAGCAGTGCCCCATTGGACCCGGCTCCAGGCCAAGTTGTGCAGACTGCATAACGGCGCCCAGGAGACTTGTCACATCCGCCTCTTTCAGTTGTGGTGTAGTCCTGATGACTGTCGTTGCCATTCTTGTCATACGTTCAACGCTCATATGCTTCGGCAGCGCTTGTGCCATTGCAGGTGCCATCTGATCGATATAGTCGTTTATGGTCATTGGCTTCTTGCCGTTTGCCACCTCGTTATTCTGTTTAGTTGCTACTTGATTTTTGAGTGTTTCGTTTGTCGCCATGATTATTTCTCCTCCTTGATTTTGCTGGAATCAGCGATTAATTGAATATCTTCTTTGCTTACGCGTCTGATACAATTCATTCTCGTAGCGACTAGATAGACATCAATGTGCTTTGAATCAATCTGATGAATACCTTCTCCCGCTATACCGAACCCGGTATCAACTCCTTCTTCATAAGAGAGTGTGTAGTCCGTTTTTACGTTATTCCTGAATCCGCATATAACACCCTTTTCTTTCGCTGTTACTTTCTCGAGTTTTTTTATTTCAACCATTGAATCATCATCATTGTGTTTTTCGCACCATTCATAGAAATCTTTTTGGCCTTCAAATACAGGCACTCCTCTTTTCGGTTTTGTCCAACGTTTGGATATCTCAACATAATCTCCGATCTCAAACTTCATCACTCTTCCTCCTTGATTTCTTTGATAGCGAGCTTGCGGAACGTCGTTTCTTTGTGGAATGCATCGAGTGTGTCCTTACCGTACTTCTCTTCAAGCGCCTTCTTATCAATCGTGCGCCTGGTTTGCGGCTTCCAGGACACCAAGAAGTTTGATGTCTTACCTGCTACGTTATGGCCAAGCTGGTCCTTCAGTTGGTTCTCGTACTTCGACTGGAGCTCCTTCGTCTCTTTGATGTCCCGTTTACATGCTTCGATGGCCTTCAAGAGTGTGTCAGCATCGTCACTGAGCGCCACTTCTTCGTCGTCGATGTCTTGATACATATGATTGATGAAGGCGCTCGTTGCATCGCTTCCATCGATTTCAGGGATGACGCCAGCTTGCACATGGTTCTCCCAGAAGTCCTTTTCGGCTTCGATGATGATGTCAATCAGTTCTTCATCACGGTCAATCTCTTTCCAGATATAGGTGTTACCCCCACATAGAACGGCGATGTAGGCTTTTTCATAGCCTGTCACGGCCATATAATGTTGCACCTGGCAAAGGTACTGTGCCGGGATGTCATCACCCTCCCACTGGTCCTTGTTGTACTGTGAAGTAGTCTTGCATTCGAGCAGTGCTTTCTCCCCCACTACCACACGATCCATATTGGCGAGCATGAAGTCGTGCTCTGGATGCCTCAGCATCCTGTTGTCTCTTCTCACGCGCTTGCCTGTGCGGTTCTCAAACTCTTTGGCTACGATGTCTTCAAGCACATGACCCCAATAGATATATTCGTTGTCGATGCCCTGCCTGAGCTCCGGGTTCGTCTTCTCGAAGAACAACTGCGTCTTGGACTTCCATTTATTCACGCCAAGGATTGTGCCCGCGTCGCTGCCGCCAATGCCTGTCTGACGGTGTTGCAGCCATTCTTCGTGGGTCAATTGCTTAATATTGATTGGTTGTACCATGATAGACCTCCTGTGATATAATTAAGTTGGTATAATTTCCTTACTCGTCCTGATTGCAGTCAGGGCGTTTTTACTTTATAAAGAACAATTGCTAGGAACCTTGTTCTTTTCCGGTCGTGCAGTATCGGCGAAAACTCAATGTCTACCACTTCGATATTCGTAGTGTTCACGAGCGACTGAACATCCCTCTCAAAGACTTTCTTGCTATCATGCTGGATAACTTTCACTTTGATTTGATCCATTCCATCACCTCCCTTCAGTAATCTTCGAGCTTCAAATCCACAAGCTCAGTTGTTTCATAATTAGCTTTAGTGACGGCATCCTTGATCTGCTGCTGGATGTAATCCTCGTTGCGTACATCGTTGAAATCTTCGACATAAGCAACATCGACAGTGGCGTTTACAGTGACTTCGATGGATTTCACTTTGACGACTGGTAGTGTTGGATCTGCATGCATGTAATCACTCCTTCTGCGCCATTTTGCCTGCTATTACAGGTGCGACCATCGTGAGTAGCGCGACTGCGATGAAACTAATGAAAAGTATCTGTCCTGTACTGATGACTTGTAGTGCGGAAAGCGTAGCGACAATACCAAACGCGAAGATGCCAAGCCATACCATCTATCCCACTTCCCTTCTGATCTTCGGCGCTTCTTGGAATAGTTCATCCACAGACAAGCCATAATGTTCAGCCAACTTGAAGGCCTCTTTTAACTTGAAATCGGTGATGCCATTCTCACGGTTCCAATAGTTCCCTTTAGTGAGTCCGAGCAGCTTGGCGGTATCTGCTATAGAGTCGCCGGCTTCGTTTCGTGCAATGTAGAGTGTGTAGAACTTCTTCATATACGTCGCTCCATTCTGAGTCGAGCGTCCCGACCCTGGTTGATTTCTTTTGGTGGAATACCGTAGTCATCCAGCAGTTTCATGAGCATGCCTTGCCCTTCAAACAGAACGTCCTGCAGCTCCGATGCGATTCGAGTGACGGATTCCTTCTCTTCTCTTGTCAGGAACTCTGGGTGCTTGTCCAAACGGATCTGAGGCAACATGTCTGTAAACTCCTCAATCTCCTTCTGAATGCGGAACCTGAAGCTCATGCGGTGGTCGTCGTACACTCTGTTAGATGGTGTTGGCATGGTATAACCACCCGTGACTTCATGGGCCATGTCATTGAGTAGATGTGGATCTGGTACATTGTTGAAGCCTGCTTCATACATTGAAACGGTCATGGTGCGGTCGCCTTTTTCAATCTTGCAGACTTGGGACTTGTCCGTGAAAAGCATATTTGCAACGTCTTGTTGGGTGGCTCCGGTGCGTTTTCGATACCTGACAATTGATGATTTCATAAGTTGACCCCCTGTCATTTTTCATCTATTGAATGTTGTCAGTGTCTACGGTTATTATTAAGTTAGAGTTAATCAGTCGCATAATTGATAACTCACTGGTAAGGCTAGTTGGTCGCTAGTCCTTACCGCCTTTCATAACTGTGAACCCTTTCCTCTTTTGGGCATCTCGCAGCATAGATACATCTATTTTTTTGAGCGCTTCAAGCTGATCTTCCAGTTCTTTAACGGTCGTTTCATCGATCAGTACGTCCTGCACGTGAGAAAGAATGTATTCCAGGAATCCTTCTCTATCCGTCAGCGACTTGATTTTTGCACCTTCATATTCTTCGGGAATCGTGTATACTTTCTCTTTATTGAGCCGCGCCTGTTCAATTAGGTCGATTAGATATTTTAGTCGATTGTAGGTATGTTGATTCATTATGAACTCTCCTTTAAATTTGAATATCTTTTGCTGTAAGTGATTTGATGTACCGTGTCGCCCTATCTACATCCACGCTTCTGATATGGTCATTTCGGGCGTTACCTTTCATCCCCAGATACTTCTTGGTGGAGACAAGAATCTTACTTTTGACAGCTCTTAAGTCTTTCCTGAATTGCTTCTCTGCCGCATTTCGCTTGATTGTAATTTCTTCTAGGGTCATATGACCGACTGGTGTGATTGCATCTAACGTAAGTTGAACCCCGTTGCGTCTGACAAAAAGCTCCGCTTTATCGGATACTGCATTTTTTATAGCGTCCACTTCCCAAGGTTCCGCATACTTTTTTGAGTGCTTTTCATCGACGGTTTCGATGTCCTTCCTGACTTTGCCGAACTCCTCTTTGTTCAATTCATGCCTTCTTTCCTCGCGTCTATCGTTCATCTTCAGATGCCTGACCAGTTCGTCGTTTCGCTCCTTGAATGCTTCTAAAACCGCCATGATCCCTTTATCTAGGTCAGCTACCGTCAAGTTGTACTCTTCCATTGCTTGCTCTTGCTTTCTAACTCCGAACATTTCTTGAAATTTCATGTGAACCGCCTCCATTAATTTACTGTGATTCTATTGTTCAATGCTGTACGCATTGCTCGGCAGAAGGCTTCCAATTCTTCTACGCCCTGCAATAGATTGTCTTTCGTTCTCTGGCTACTTGTGGCAATTGCACCTTCTCTAAAGGCGTTGACGGAGTTTTCTTCAAGGAAATCGTTTATGTTTTCCTTCAGGAAGAGGACGTTGCTTTCCGCTTGGAAACGTCTTGATCCAATCTGCGTCTCTTCGTCAACTTCTTCGACGCGTTGCATCTTTTCCTGATTCTCCTTGGCCTTCCGCAATTCGCTTTCAAGTTGGGCAATGGAGCGCTTGGAATCAAGGAGTTCTCTTTCCTTATCGCTCATCTGTTGCTCAATATACTTCGGTACTTTCTCTTTGTAGACGGTCTTGATTTCAGGCTCTTTGTTCTCGGCTTCATCCACCTTTGATTGAAGAATCTCATTCTCTCTTTGGGTGGATTGGATGACAGAGTCACGTTGTTTTAATGCTTCTTCCTGCTGTTTGAGTTGCTTTTCTAACTCCCTGTATTCTTTGTGAGTTTTAATATCACCATCGAATACTTTCTGATTAACTTCAGGATTCGCTGATGGTTTGGACATTTCGTTTTGTAAACTAGGTGTGAGTTCTTGGAATGTTTCTAGCATTTTTGAATCTTCCAATTTGGAAGAAACGAATTCGTAACGGTTGATATATCTATAAACGCTAGTAGTTTTTAAGCCTAATGACGTGTACCAGTCTTCGAAGCATCCATATCCTTTTTTGGATAGTTTCTCTTTCGCTTTAGTCAAATCTTCTCCGAGTTTTTCGGCTGCGTTTTCCAACGTCTTACTCATGCTGTTTTCTCTATCTTTCAGATATTCAGCAGTGGAAGAATCCAAAACCGAGTAATCGAAGTTGTTCGTTTGAATTTCATTCATTTTCATCACCTGTCCGTAATAGTCGCATGGAGTAATAAAAAACCTTATCCCTTTGCACTCTATTAAAATTCTCTTTTAGCCATTGATCCATCTCTTCGCAACTAAATACTTTTTTGGAATTGTCACTTGTGATGGCATGAATTAAACTATGGCAATTCGGGCACAGTATAGATAGATTTTCTATATCGTCCGTCCCTCCTCGAGAGACAGGTATTTGGTGATGCACTTCTAATGTCGGTTTAAAATCGAAACCGCAAATCTCACAGGACTCAATAATTTCTAATAAAGAATTCTTTTTATTTTTTATAGATTTTCTAGATAGCTGTTTCTCGTTCATGTCGTCTCTCCTTTCTTTGGTATACTCCCTTTAGATGGGAGGTGATTAAATGAATTATTCTGCTGAAATCCAAAGCGTTCTTGATTCGAATAGAGGAGTACATGCTTACGTCAACGGTAAGCCTCTAAGAATCAAAGAAGTTATTAACGAAACAGACGACACGCTCTTGATTTTAGGTAATCAATCAAGATTTCTTATAAACAAGGATAGAATCGACTATCTGAAACTTGATGAACCTAAATCAGGCGATATGCCAAGCCTTAAGCATTGATGTTGTAATCCGTAATGGCTTTAATGAGATTCGCAGTTGCTTCAACCAATTGCGGATCTCTACCTTCTTTAATTTCTTCAAGTAGTGCTTTGACTGTTTCCTGCATTAGTTCTTCCATGTTATGCCTCCTTAATTAACGTTATCCGTTACTATAATGTCAAAAAAATTTGATGGGTCTACATCCAGTATTTTCGCTAATTCAGGAAGGAGATTGGCATCTAATTTCGCTACGCCTGTTTCAATCCTGTAATACTGCATCTGGGAGAGCCCCAGTTGTTCTGCAACGTGCTTCTGAGTGAGCCCTTTTCTTTGACGGATAGATCTGATATTTTTGTTAATCATTTGCCTCACCTCCCACTAACGCTATCCGTTAATTAGACTATACTAACGTTTTTAGTTAATGTCAACACTTTTAGATAAAAAATTATCAAATTACGTTAGTAAGGTAACATATACCGTTATTTTTGATAGTATTAAAGATGATTGGAGGGGGTTATATGAGTGTTTCCGATAACATCAAAAAATATCGAAAAATGAATAACTTACTCCAGAAACAACTGGCTGATAAAATCGGGGTATCTTCACAAGTTATATCTAATTGGGAAAGAGGATACACTAACCCAAATTATGAAGATGTAATAAAATTATCCGATGCGCTCGACTGCTCTACTGATGATTTATTAGGTAAGAGAAAAGAGCTGGAAACCCCTCTCGATGATGTGGACGCTTTAATGTTCTCTGATAAGGAAGGCTTCGATAATCTTTCCGAAGAGGATAAGCAGGAGTTAAGGGAGTTGCTGAACGATCAACTAGAGTATTGGATTGATAAGAAGAACAAGGGGAAGTAATTAGGGCACTGCCCTATTATTTATAGATTTAAGTTACATATTTTAGAATTATAGGGGGATTTAGTATGCCAGAACAAAAGACGCCAATTTACAAGAAGTCGTGGTTCGTCATTATTATGTTGATTATCTTCTTTCCGATCGGCTTATACCTGATGTGGGCGCACACAAATTGGAATAAGGCGGCGAAATGGATCGTCACAGCAGCAATTGCAGTGATTGGCTTATCATCTTTAATCACTGGAGAAGATGAAACAGACACCGCAGGCACAGAAGTCGCCACCGGTACCGAACAGAGTGAAGAAGCTACTTCAGCACCTGCGACGGTGGAAGAAGAAACTGAGGAAAATACAGAGGAACCAACCGAAGAAGAGACGGTTGAAAAGGAGGAACCGACAGAAGAAAAGACTGTTGAAGAAGAAGTTGATGAAACGGCTAGTGTAGGTGAAGCTTTAACAGTGGATGAAATCGACTTTGTTGTGAATGAATGGTTCCAACGCGATTCCGTCGGCACTGGTTTATCATCAACAGCAAACGACACCTATCTTGTTTTGGATGTATCAGTAACCAATAATAAAAATGAAGCTGTAATGCTAACGAGCGACTTCTTTAAAATCACCGATGGTGAAGTGGTATATGAACCAGATACGACTGCTTCTACTTATATGAATCAGGAAGTTGCAGCGGACAATCTCGGATTATTGGCTGAAGAAGTCAACCCGGGATCTTCCAGAAATGCGTATGTAGTTTATGATGTAGCACCTGGCGTCATTGACAGTGACACTAAACAGCTGCAAGTACAATCCGGATTCTGGGGCACACAGACAGGCATCATCAATTTACAGTAGTAATATAACCAGCTGACCACTGGCACTTTTGGTGGTCAGTAATTTTTTAAACTTGAAACCGAACACACGTTCTTAAACTAAGGGGGATTTTATGAGAATTGAAAAAAGGGTTAATGACATTGTAGATATGTGCGTCACGGATCGGTTGGATTTGAACATCTCGCACCTGTCCTATATGTTTTCAGCACACATACTCTACAACCATATTGATAACGCTTATATGACAAAACGAGGAATAGATGTCATAGCACTTAAAATCGATGCATCATTTAAAATGTGGAAGGCGTTCTGCCATGAAGCCGGCCATATGTTCCTGCATTGTACAGATCAACGCCACATGCCACGCGCGTTTAATCAGATGCAGGAAGCTGAGGCTGAGAAGTTCGCTATTCTGTTGATGATGCCGGAGAAGTTAATCATGAAGTATGAATTATATACGGCGCAGGAAGTGACAAGCTACTTTAATGTACCATTTGATCTTGCTTTGAAACGCATCGAGATGCTGATTGAACACACGCGGATGACCATTTATAACTAGGAGGAATAAACATGCCGATATACAAGGATGAAAGCAGAAAGACATACTATGTCAGTTTGTCTTATATGGATAAGTTTGGAGAACGGAGATATCACAAGAAAAGAGGGTTCAGACGCCGCAAGGACGCTCGAACGTATGAAGATGACTTCTTCATCAGCTTGGATGAAGGGGCAATCAAAGATGCACTCCCCTTCACTCATCTATCCAATGATTATCTGGAATGGTACGCGGATCGTAGAAAGCCGTCCAGTATTAAAACCATGAAGAATTACATCAATAATCATCTGGATCCATATTTCAGGAACATAGATGTCTATAACATGACCACAAAGGACATATTGGATTTTCATAAGCATATGCAGGAAAAAGAGTTTAGAGGAAAGAAGCTATCGAAGGGGTACGTTCAGGATATCCATACTGCGCTCAGTAGCATATTGTCGCATGGCATGAAGTTCTATGACTTAAAATCCAATGTCGCGGCACTAGCAGGCAACATTGAGAATGATGAGGACTATACGTGGAATTATTGGACTGTAGCGGAGTTTGAACATTTCTATAGTGTAATAGAGGATTTACGATACAGGGCTTATTTCAGGTTGCTATACTTCAGTGGTGTGCGACATGGAGAGCAACGGGCGCTGACCTGGCGGGATATCAATTTTCAGGAAGGGTATATTAATATAGATAAGACAAACTACAATGGCCAAGTCCACAAGCCAAAAACCAAGACTTCCAAACGGAAAGTGTACATTCCGGGCCACGTAATTGAGGTGCTGCAGGAGTATAAAGCATGGTATCAGGAGAATCAACCATATAAAGAGGATTATGTCGTGTTCGGCTCCTTTTACCAATCCATTGGAGAAACAACAGTGGGGAAAAAATACGATGCGCTGGTGAAGCAGACAGATATTAAAAGAATCAAGATACATGAATTCAGACACTCCCATGCATCCGACTGCATCAATCGGTTGGGCATGGACCGGGAGACACTGGCCAAAAGACTCGGACACGCTTCATCAGTTACCATCGAAAAGGTGTATGGCCATCTTTATCCAAGCACAGAAAAGGACGCCATATCCGGCCTATAAATACGTTTTGGTGTCCATTCCGTGGCCATAGCGTGGCCACACAAAAAGAAAACCCCATAACCACAGGGGTTACGGGATTGGTACGGAGATGGAGGGATTTGAACCCTCGCGCCGGGAATACCGACCTACACCCTTAGCAGGGGCGCCTCTTCAGCCACTTGAGTACATCTCCATGGCTCCACAGGTAGGATTCGAACCTACGACCGATCGGTTAACAGCCGATAGCTCTACCACTGAGCTACTGTGGAATGCTGTCAATTTCAATCGAACATTTACAATTATAACAACTTTACACAGTATTTCAACCGTTTGAGCACATGTTTTATATTCTTATTACACTTCTCGCTTAACTTCCAACCCATTTATGTAACTTATATAAGAATGATAGATCGTTTCGTTCACTCGTGCCGCTTCTCCCCGTCCCATGGTAGGATATTGGAACTGCATACTCATTTCTTTCTTCTGATACTTCTCTTTCTGCTGATTGAATTTATAATGCAGCTTCAAGGCGTTCAAGTATTGATTGTTGAAGGATGTATATGAAATGTCTATTATCCGCTCTTCATTATTTGAAAATAGCACCCGTGTCATGCCCTCATCATTCATATAGGATTGAATATGATTGATGTTGAACCAGTTATTTTCACTAATCCGATCGGAATGGGTGCAGAAATATATGTAAGATCCGAATAGATCGATGATGATCGGTACTTTGCTTGAGATGCCGGTCAACGTCCTGCTCAAATCTTTTCTCGCATGATAGTTCTGCGAATGGCTACGGCAATTCCTCTCTATCACTTTATTTGGATTGAGTCTGCATTCGATCCCCTCTCCGTACGCTTCTCCAATCCGACTTTCGATCATCCCATCATTGTCGATCGGCACGATATACATCGTTTCCTCGTGTATCTGGTAATGAAGTCTTTTCATCGCATGCTCCCCTTTGCTTTATGTTAATTAAATAATAGCACATGCATTTATTTTTGTTAACTATAATATAACAAAATGTTAAATAAATTGCTTTAATGTAATTTTACATTATTAAATTAACGGAATATTCGAAATGTTGTTTGACCTATGGCATTTCGTGTTATATAATTTGTAACAACCAAATGATGAAGGGGGATGTAGAGATGAATAAGCAAGTATACCCGGCGAACCAGTTGAGAGTCTTCATCAACACCATAAACGACCTTTCTGCCGAACTTCTTCTCCAAGAAG
The DNA here is from genome assembly GCF_055379195.1 of Salinicoccus jeotgali. Taxonomy (NCBI): domain Bacteria; kingdom Bacillati; phylum Bacillota; class Bacilli; order Caryophanales; family Staphylococcaceae; genus Salinicoccus; species Salinicoccus jeotgali. The sequence continues at coordinate 1,557,027 of NZ_AP043830.1, forward strand.
CGATTGACGACTATAATCGCAAGCTATACCTTGAAAAGATTGAAGCATCACTTGTAGAAAAAGATGAAGAGAAGTTTATGATATATACATCAAAGCTAAAGGAAATGGATAATGAAGATGCTGCTGAAGAGTAATCAATATAAAAAAAGCTGACTGTTAACCGGTAGATTATACATATGGTTAACAGTCAGCTTATTTTTATGCAATTAGATCGAGAAATTCCTCTCTGGTGATCCTGCCGAGGTAAAAACTGATATCGACATCCGCCAACGCTTTGTCGATGGCTTCACGATTATGCTCGGTGCCGATCAGTCGTTCTTCGATGACATTCACTTCTCCTACGCCAAAAAAGTCGCCGAATATTTTTGCCTGTTCTATTCTGCCCTTCTTGACATTAAGCCTGACGTCCAACAAACCTGCATCGAACTTGTGGGAGACATCAAAATTGTATTTAGGGTTTTTGCCATAATTCCAATCCCACGTCTGATACTTCTCTTCCGATAACTTATAGATTCTTTCCCAATCCTCTTCAGTCAGCACATATTCTTCAATATTTTCGCTGCCATCGAATATGGATTCGAGTATTTTCTGTTTAAATGTTTCTATATCAAGAGGTTCTTCCATAAAATCGTTGATGTTGCCGACACGGCCTCTTACTGATTTTACTCCTTTTGATTCAATCTTCTTCTTATTCACCCTGAGCGCATTCTGGACTTCTGAGATGTCACTATCTAGCATCAGCGTGCCATGAGAGAACATCCGGCCCTTTTGTGTAAACATAGCATTCCCCGAGACTTTTTTTCCATCAATCTCTAGGTCGTTACGTCCAGACAATGCTGCATTGACACCCATGTTCTGCAGTACATCCACAATAGGTTGAGTGAACTTGCTGAAGTTATGGAAACTCTCTCCATCGTCTTCTGTTATGAAGCTGAAGTTCAAGTTACCCTCATCATGATAGACCGCGCCCCCTCCCGATACACGACGTACAACCTTTATGTCATTTTCACGTATATAAGGTTCGTTTATCTCCTCGATCGTGTTCTGGTTTTTGCCGATGATGATGGAAGGCTGATTTACATAGAACAGGAAATAGGAATCGTCTGTAGGTATTTCACGCAACACGTATTCTTCCATAGCGAGATTGATCATTGGATCTTTGATGTCATTATTCGAAATGAATTTCATTCAACTGGTGCCTCCTTATTAAAAATGCCCTGATATTATCATAATAACATCCGGGGCATTTTTTTACATTTATTCTGAAATTGATTCTACTGCTTCTATGGCCTGATCCACACAATCCGGCAGTCCTACCCCATTATGCGAAGCACCTGTCAGGATGATTCCTGGATACTGTTTGGCCATATATTCCTTGATTCCGGCGATCATTTCTTTATGGCCGACTTTATACTGTGGCATGGAGTTTTTCAAGCGGGTTACGATGGATAGTTCAGGTTCTCCATTGATCGTCATGATATCATCAAGGTCTTTTCTAGCCAAGCGGATGATTTCATCATCATCCTTCTCGTTGACGATCGGATCGCCCGGGCGACCGACATAAGCGCGTAGAAGTGCTTTGCCTTCCGGAGCGGAATACGTCCACTTCTTGCTGGTCCACGTACATGCTGTAATGGTCGTATCCATCTTGCGGCTGACAACGAAACCTGTACCATCTATATCATTTTTGACCTGATTCTCATCAAAGGCCATGACCACTGTCGCAACACTTGTGGCTTCCATATGCTTGAAATATTCAAGCGAAAGGTCGTTGAACCACCTTTTGTATTGGAAGTGTGGCGTCGTCACGATGATGTTGTCATACTCTTTTGTACGTTCGTTTGCGGTCAGGCGATAGCGTTTGCCATGTTTTTTGATGGCACTGACATCGTATCCGAAATGCATCGAGGCACCTTGTTGCTCAGTGGTCTCTTTCAGTCGGTCTATGAAGGACTGTAGACCATGCTTGAACTGTAGGAATTGCCCCTGTTTTTTACCGGTAGGGGTTTTGGCACCTCCGGCTTTTTGATTCTTTTGATGATAGACCCCTTTGATCAGGCTACCGTGCTGTTCTTCAAGTTCCTTGAAATGAGGGAAGGTCGACAGTAGGCTGAGTTCATCTATTTTTGTACTGTAGATGCCAGAAAGCAATGGTTCAATGATATTTTCCAAAACCTCATCACCCAGCCGTCCCCTGAAGAAGTGGCCGACAGAGATATCTGTATATACGGGGGTTGGCTTCTTAAGGAAATCAACACCGGCACGCAGTTTGGCATTAGCAGAGATGAGATCTGTCGTCATGAACGGTACAAGCTCGGTTGGCATCCCGAGGACTGAACCTTTTGGTAGGGATGAGAGCTTGTTGTTCACGTAAATATAGGATGTTCCTGTTGAATTTCGCACAAGGTCATCTCCGAGGCCGATCTCCTCAGCCAAATCCGTCATGCTCTGCTTTCTGGCAAGATAGGATTCAGGACCAAGTTCAATTGCGTATCCGTCTTTTCGGTACGTGTTGATCTTACCGCCTGCACGGTCACTCTTTTCATACACGTCCACTTCGACATCTTCCAGCTTCGAGAGATAGTACGCTGCTGATAAACCTGTTATACCTGCGCCTATAACTGCAATTTTCTTCAAGTTAATCCGCCTTTACTACAATCTATTTATTTCGTTTATCATTGCTTGGATGTAGCGTTCATCAGTATTCGGCATCGTTGGCCTATGATAGCCCGCACCGACTTCATCACATACCACTTTGCACTCGACGTCATTGTCAAACAGCACTTCAAGGTGCTCGCAGACAAAGCCGACTGGCAGATAGACGAAATGCTTGTAACCGTATTCGGCATGCAAGTCACGTGTCAGATCTTGGACGTCCGGACCAAGCCATGGATCCGGGGTGTTTCCTTCTGACTGCCAACCTATATGCACGTTCTTTAGATTAGCGTTATCCTGGATCAATTTTGCAGTTTCAGCAAGCTGATCCGGATACGGGTCATTATGCTCTTTAATCTTCTCAGGCAGACTATGTGCACTGACGATGACCGCCGTCTCATCTAGCTCGGAATCCGGTACTTCAGCAAGGGAAGATTTCACTGCTTCTGTCCAGAAATCAATAAACGGTTCCTGTTCATAATAAGATTCCACCGATTTGATTGAAATACCATACTTCTCGGCCTCTTCATGAGCACGCTTGTTGTAGGAACCGACTGAAAAGTTCGAGTAATGAGGTGCCAGTACGACTGAAACAGCTTCTTTGATGCCATGGTCATGCATCGCTTCAACCGCATCCTCGATGAATGGGTCGATGTGTTTGAGTCCAATGAACAATTCATATTCCACTGCATCTTGCGAAGCGTTGAGTTTAGCTGCCAACGCTTCTGCCTGCCTTTTTGTCGTATCAGCAAGCGGTGAAATGCCACCGATCGCTTCGTAGCGGTCCTTCAAATCTTGGAGCGCTTCTTCAGAAGGTTTTCTGCCACGCCTTATATGCGTGTAATATGGTTCAATATCTTCTTCTTTATAAGGCGTACCGTACGCCATGACAAGCAATCCTTTTTTCTCTTTCATCACTATCACTTTCCTTTACTGTATTCATGAACGAAAGCCGTAAGACGTTTTAATGTGTCCGGCTCAACTGCTGGGAACACCCCGTGTCCGAGGTTGAATATATGACCTTCATTGTTCCCCTGATCTAGGATGTCTTTCGCCCGCGCTTCGATGACGTTCCAATCTGCAAGCAACAATGCTGGGTCAAGGTTGCCCTGAAGTGCTTTTTTGACACCCATTTCCCTCGCTTCATTGATTGACGTTCTCCAGTCAAGACCCAACACATCCATGCTGAGTTTATTCCATTCGGGAATAAGGTGGGAGGCACTGATTCCAAAGACGATTACTGGTACACCCTTTTCTTGGATGGCTCTGATGATCTTGTCCATCGAAGGGGATAGATAATATGCATAATCTTCTTTACTTAACGCCCCGCCCCATGAGTCGAAGATTTGTATCATTTTCGCTCCGGAGTCCACTTGGGCACTAAGATAACGGATGCTCATCTCAGTCAGCTTATCCATCAGCTTGAACCAAGTTTCTGGTTGATTATACATCATCGTCTTCGTCTTATGGTAATTTTTGGTTGGTCCACCTTCAATCATATAGCTTGCTACAGTAAACGGCGCACCGCAGAAGCCGATGAGCGGTACTTGGAGTTTTTCTTCAGTCAATATTTTAATTGTCTTGTAGATGTAGTCGAGATCTTTATAAGGATCCAGCTCTCCAAGTTTTTCTACATCTTTTATGTCTCTGATTGGATTTGAAATGACTGGGCCGACACCAGGTTTGATGTCGACATCGATGCCCATCGGGGCCAATGGTGATACGATGTCCTTATACAGTACTGCCGCATCGACATTATAGTTTTCTACCGGTGTGCCTGTCAGATAAGCTGTCAGCTCAGGTTGTCTTGTGATTTCAAGCAAAGAGTACTTTTCTTTCACCTTGTTGTACTCAGGCTGACTCCTACCAACCTGACGCATAAACCATACAGGGGTATGATCCGTCTTCTCTCCCCTTGCTGCTTTCAATATTGTATCGTTGAACACATCATTCTCCTCCAATTTATATATATATCCACCCAGTATTTTAACATATTGAAGCAGGCGAATTGAAATAAGTGGCATAATGTCAAAAATTCGATTCATTTGAACCAGGTTTAAGACATTAGCGTTTAAGGTATAACTGTAATAAGACTAACGACGAGGTGAAATAGATGAACTTACATCTGACGACAGGAACAATATCCTACATGATTGATTTGAAAAAGAATAATGAAGGGCTCAACATCGCAGCAATCGGCAAAGACGCCCTCCTATATTATGAATCCGAAGAAAAGGAAAGCATGTTCAGTTCAAGGCATTCATATAATTTGAGTCATTCGACCAGTGAACTTGATGAACACTCTCCGGTTTCAATCCATTTCATTCCTGTGCCCGGAGACAGTAAAGGCCCTGTGCATGGCCATCTGTCTAGACTTTCAGAAGTGCTTGACAACACGCGTGGCGTACAGTTCTACCGTATCGGCGAAGCACTCGGCGAAGACGAATTCATAGTAATGATTGGCTGGGCCCAGTCCTCAACCTATTACGACTTCAAGGATACCGATGGCTACTCCGACTTCCTGAGCACCGATGCCCTGGCAAAATTCAGGACGGAGGAATCGCTTTTCCATAAATCGATTTCTTCCAAATTCTATCTCCCGCTGAAAGACAATGAAGAAGATGGAGAGGACGACTTCTAAGCGACTGAGTGACTCAGTCGCTTAGTTCTTTTTCTTTTCTGTAGACCGCCCGGCTCAAGCTTCGGTTGATGATGTACCCCCAGAGCGGGAACATGATCCCTAAGTAGAAATATCCCGGGTGGATTGATATGAAAAGGATGCTGAAAATCAGCGCTATCACGAACACCAATTTATGTGAATAGGTTACATAACTCTTCTGTATATATGACCGATCCACCGGCCAGACCTTCGGCCAGAGCAAGTATGCCTGTGCTGTATAGATCTGAGACATCTGAAGGACGATGATGTATATGCCAAAAAGTGCGATGACTACAGATAGATACAAGTTGGCGATCCATACCATAACGACACCGAACAGAACCAGTAATCTTAGGACGATCATAGGCAGATCATGGTCTCGGGCGAACGTCCGGTAGAAAAGGTATTCATACATCTTTTCTTTGTTGAAGGAAGCTTCTTTTGGTTTCCAGAGTAGCGGGTCCAAATATCTTCTACGCTTGAACTGCTTATCTATATGACTGACATTCGTAAACAACGAGACCGTCTGGTAATACTTGTTCAGCTGTTCCTCTTCGTAACCGATCAGTTTTCGCCAATCCATACTTGCATGACTATGCTTTTTGGCAAAGAGCAGGAGGAGCGCGTAGACGATGAACGGCAATACAATCAGGATGGGCTCTGTAAGGATCAAGATAAGCGAGAGGATGGTCAGGGCGATCAATCCGAATGATACGGGCAGCACAGGCCACTCTGAATTGATGATTTCTTTTCTGATCATGAAATTCATCACGTAGAAAAAAACTGAGGCTAGCAGTGCAATGATTATTTCAATGGCCGGGTGTCCTGCCGTCATCAGAATCAACGCAACAACGCCACCTGCAACCGGCCTCCATAGCCCAAGTGTCAGAGAGTAGCGATCTACCGCTCTAAGATAGTCTTTTAGCTGCGCTTCATAGGCCAACAGGAAGATTCCATCCGCCTGCTTGAATAAAGTTCGGTAGGACGGCAGCAGCGTGATGCCGAGTACAAATGAGATGATGACATTCAGCCAGAAGGATGGGGTGAGTGTCTGGACGAGCGATAATAAGGAATATAGGAAGAATCCGATTGCTATCGATAAGAATATGAGGAAATGGCTGTTGAATATGAATTTCCCGTAATGGCTGCGCCTTGCAACATCCTCATTCATCCGCATTCTGAACAGTCGATCAGTCATCGTAGACTTCTCCCCCTGTTATTTTGAGGTAGACCTCATCAAGAGTCGCCCCTGGCATATGCCACTCCTCCCGCAACTCCGGCAGTGTGCCGATTGCAGTCAAATGCCCGTCGTCGACGATAGCGAATCGATCACAGTAGCGTTCTGCAGTGGCAAGGATATGGGTGCTCATCAGTATCGAGCGCCCCTGCTCCTTTTCCTCTACCATCAATTGTATGAGTGATTCTATGCCAAGTGGATCCAGCCCAAGGAACGGTTCGTCGATGATGAAAAGTTCAGGGTGGGACAAGAAAGCACAGATCAGCATGACTTTTTGTTTCATGCCTTTGGAGAAATGTGTCGGGAACATATCTATTTTTGTTTCCAGCCGGAAGATCTTAAGCAGTTTGTCTGCACGCTGCATCGCAGTTGCTTCATCTATCCCGTAAGCCATGGCTGTCATATTGATGTGTTCTTTCAAGGTGAGCTCTTCGTAGAGGACCGGTGACTCCGGAATGTAGGCTAATTGCCTGCGGTACGCCTCGATATCTTCATCAGCAGTCACACCCCCTACCCTGATCTCTCCGGAGTGCGGTCTTAACAGACCCAATATATGCTTGATAGTCGTACTTTTCCCTGCACCGTTCAATCCGATCAGACCTATTATTTCACCTTTATCGATATTGAACGAAATATCATGTATAACCGGGACTTTGGAGTAGCCGCCGGTCAATTGATCTATTTGAAGTACCATATTCAACTTCCTTTTAAATGTAGGTTATTATTTGTATACTGATACTAAGTAAATATATCACAAGAGAACAATGGAGGTACAATGAATGAGTAAAACCATTTTTGAACAGATTGCAGACGGTGAAATTCCAGCAAACATCCTATATGAAGATGAAACATGCATCGCCTTCATGGACGCCTTCCCCCTATCAAAGGGGCATACGCTGGTCATACCCCGCAAACCGATTGAAAACATTTATGATCTCGATGAAGAAACCGGCGCGCACATCATGAAAGTCGTCACGAAGATGGCGAATGCGTTGAAGAGTACTTTTAATCCCGATGGCCTGAATGTCATCCAGAATAACGGCTCCTACGCTTCCCAATCCGTCTTCCATCTACACTTCCACCTCATCCCACGCTACAAGGCAGAATATGATGGGTTCGGATATGAATGGCAGTCTGATGAGAACTTGCACTCTGATGAAGAGAAAAAAGAAATCGCCCGCTCAATCCGTGAACAATTGGATGCATGAACCCGAGAACATGAGGGTAATGTAATATAAATCAAAAAGGACGTGACACTGTATGAAATTCAGAAATCTAGCGGCAGGCTTCGCTGTCGGTGTAGCGGGCGGTACACTCATCGCTGTTTTGAATGCCCCGAAGTCAGGAGCTGAATTGCAATCTTCCCTTAAATCCGGGTCCGGAAATATGAAGACACAGATGAATCAGCTTAAAATGGAAGCGAATGAAGTGAAATCCTCTTTCCTCCAGACTAAGCGCGAATCACAGGAAGTGTTTGAAACGCTTGGGGACGAAGTCAAAACAATGATCAGCAACTTCCAGGCGGATATCAATCCAAATATTGAACATATCAAAAAAGATGTGGATAATATACAGAATCGTGTCGAAGAGATCCAGGACACCTTTAACAGCGACAAATAAAATCAATCTGATGAAGCGGCGGGGGACTACAATTGTGCCTCGTCGCTTTATTATGATATATTAGCACCTGTATCCACTATCAAAGGAGATTTGTGCAATGAAGAAGATAATAGCGCCCATGGTGCTCGGACTTGGTCTCATCGGCCTGGCCGGATGCTCAGACGATAACAGTGAAAACAGCTCATCCAGTGAAACAGAATATGGTGACGTCCTTGCCACAAGTGATGCAGGTGATGTAACTACAGACGACATACTTAACCAGTTGGGAACAGACAGTATAGCCAACCAGACATTCCAACTGACGTTGGATACAATACTTAAAGAGAAATATGCTGATGAGATCGACACAGAAGAAATTGAATCACAGATCAATGAAGAAATAGAAGGCATGGGCGGGGAAGATCAATTTGCCGCACTGCTTCAGCAGCAACAACCAGGCATGACCGTCGAGAAATACAAAAAACAACGGATCAACAACGCCTTCCATGATAAATTCTTCAGTGAAAAATTTGATATCACTGATGAAGAAGCAAAAAAATCCGTCCGTAAAGCCTCTCATATATTGATAGAGACTGGAGATGGAGAGGACGCCCTAAGTGACGAAGAAGGCAAAGAGAAAGCCGAAGAGTTGCTTAAGGAAATCAAAGATGGCAAAGACTTCGGAGAAGTGGCCAAAGAAGAGTCATCTGATACCGGTAGTGCCCAAAACAGCGGCGAACTCGGCTACGTCCAACGGGGACAAATGGTTGAAGGTTTTGAAGATGCACTATTCGAACTCGAAAAAGGTGAGATTTCGGATGTTGTCGAATCTGAATACGGATACCACATCATCAAACGTCATGAAGAAAAAGACATTGATGGAGAACTCGATTCCATAAAAGGTCAACTGATCAACGAGAAGATTCAAGAAAACCCAGATAAAGTCCTTGAGTATTACAAAGAATTGCTCAAAGAATATAATGTAGAGTTCAAAAACGAAGAAATCAAGACGTACATCGAGGATACTTACCTGAATCCGGAATCAGAAGAACCAGTTGAAAAACCAGGTGACGACACTTCTGTAGAAGAACCGACTGAGGAATCGGAAGAATAAAAAAATACCGGGACGCTAAAATTAGCGTCCCGGTATTTTTTATTCCAAATGTTCCGGGCGGTAGAAGAAGCGGCTTTCAAGAGGGAAGATCCGTTCCGTGAACTGACCTTTTTCCGCCTTGTCTATGTGTTTATCCATCATCATCATGCGCGCATCTATATTGTCGATGAAATGGAGGATTTCTGCTTCTTTCAGCATTGGTTGCTTAGGTGAACCGTATTCGAGCTTACCGTGGTGACTTAAAATCATATGTTTAAGCAGCAGGACTTCCTCTCCCTCTATATTGAGTTCAGCTGTCACTTTGGAGATTTCTTCACTCGCTATCACGATATGCCCTATCAGATTTCCTTCAGTCGTATAGGTTGTACCGACAGGACCAGACAGTTCCTTAACCTTTCCTATATCATGAAGGATGATGCTGCTGTAAAGTAGGCTTCTGTTCAGTGAAGGATAGATGTCGCAGAGCGCTTCTGCTGTCCTCAGCATATAGTGGACGTGGTAGGCAAGTCCGGAGACGAAATCATGATGATTGCTCATTGCAGCCGGATAACTTAAAAATTCCTTGCCATATTTCTTCAGCATCTGCCTTACAATCCTTTGCAGACTGCCATTTTCAATCTTGATCACATAATCCATAATGCTTTCGTACAAGGTGTTTTCATCGATCGGCGCTTTCTCGACGAAGTCTTTAGGATTCAACCCATCCTCTTCTGTAGCTAATCTGAAGGTAGCGATCTTCATCTGTTTCTTGTTGCGGTAATCAATGATATCCCCTTTCACCTTGATCAGTGTTTCTGGCTTCAGGACTTCCATATCTTCTTTTGAAACGGTCCATAGCTTGGCTTCGATATCTCCCGTGCGATCCTGCAGGAACAGGGTCATATAGGGTTTACCTTGTGATGTGACGCCTTGCTGGCTCCTTTTTATAAGATAAAAAGTGTCGACGGAATCTCCAGCCTTCAGTTTCGATATATTATTCATGTGCACTCACCTCATTTGACTTTCTCTTTAAGTTTGATGGTTTGGGACGTAGGAATTGAGTTATCGAGGTTACATGTAAAATACAGCACCTGATCTTGCACTTCATTCCTCAAATAATCCATGATGATCTTTTTCCTCTCCTTGTCAAAATGCACGAAGGCATCATCGATGATGAGAGGTAACTTATAATACCCTTTCAACGCCTTGATCAGACTCAGCCTTAAACTGATGTAGAGCATTTCTTTTGTAGACTGTGACAGTTCAAGCGGATGGAAGAGCTGACCGTTGTCATGCCTGACCTTCACTCCGTCATCATCATAGATGATGTTGATATAACGTCCGTTTGTTATCTTCTGGAAAATAGTCCTTGCCTCTTCGATGACGACAGGCAGACGTTCATCTTTAATCTTTCGGATGTGCGCTTCAATCAGTATCCGGATGTAGTTCAATGACATGTAGTCTCTCGATATATTCTGGATATATGATTTTTTCATCTCATATAAGTGATGAAGTTCACTTAACTTACCGTCGCTCTCCATCATCGCGATCTCCGAGTTCAGTTCAGCCAGCGTTTTTTGCTCCACATGAACCTTATCATTAAGTGCTTCGATCTGTTCGACAATGTCTTCTTCTTCCTCCCGCAGCTCAGACATCAGGATATCGGCCAAGGCATTCCGTGCATCATAATCGAAATGCTCTTCACCCAACTTCTCATCCAATTCATTATAACGGCGGACATTCCTTCTATGTTCGTCGTCTTTTCTCGCATAGTAATAATATGTCTCTTCATCCTCTGCCAAAACCTGGTCGAACAGAGAGTTGATCTCGTAGTGCGCTTCTTTTACGCTATCCTGAAGCACCTTATTCTCATTCTGCAAGAGAGTAATCTGATCATTCAATCGAGTATGGTCAGCTTCATCCTTATACATGTCGGATGCTGCATTCTTTACATCATGGAATACACTCGCGTCGTCATAGTGGATACCGTAATGCATCAGATCCTCCTTGACGCTGCTTTTGAATTCCTGGAGTTCACGGGTGAGATTATCCATCTCGACTTGATACCTGTTGATCTGGTTCCTCTTTTGTTTTATCTCCCTGATCGTGTGGATGGCATCAGGCATTGATTTGTTTTCCATGTCCATATCTATCTTCAGATCTGCTTTCATCTTCGACAAATCGGTGTTCAATGAATCATGCAGTGCTTCTTTGTTCGATAAAGTTTCTTTCAGTTCTTCAAGACGGACATGGGTCGAAATGCGTTTCGCCTTGAGTTCCTTAAGATCCATTTTGAGTTCTCTTGCGGTACTGAGCTCAAACTCCATGTTGTGGTTCCTGTTGATGGTTTCAATCGCTTCTTGAAGTTCCGCGACCTCTTTTTGATAGTCCTCCTTCAGCGATTCATCCGGTTTTTCCCTGTTCAAGGTAAGTAGCAGCAATATCAGTGCGCCGGCCACGGCCGATGCACTTCCTATCACCCATTCTGACCCGACAAGATAGAAGATGCCAACCAACAGGGCAATGATCCCGACCCCAATGATGAGCATCTGCTGCATCCTGCTGGATCTATTGCGTTTACGTTTTTCCCGTTCATAGTCTTTTTCGATCAGACTGAACATCTTTTCCTTTTCCTTCAGTTCAAATTCCTTGTCCATCAGTTCCTGCTTTTTTCTGATGCGCGTTTCACTGATCTGATCCGCTTCCAACTGTGCCAATTCCTTATCGTAATGACTGATGTCGGACTTCACCTGATCGAATTCACGCACCAGAAATTGTTCCTCCAGCGCCACTTCATCCAATTTCGAAAGGAGCGACTGAACAGACTCCTTCACGATGTTGGAATCATCGACCTCATGATGTTCCTCACTCCAGCCTACGTCCCTCATGAGCAGGCCGATGGCTTCTTCATTGCTTGCTATTTCTGAAGCGAGACGCTTGTGCTCCATTCGCTTCTGCTTGATTTCAGGCTCTTTCTTCAATATACCTTCCAAATGGGCGATTTTTTCTCCATCAGGTTTTTTGATGCCTGCCAACTCTTTTTCCAGAACTTTTAATTTTTCTGTACGCAAGGCAATATCCTGATCGGACTGTTGGAGTTGATGCTTCATCTTCTCATATCGCTCGATCCCTTTTTCAGGAAAATTGATCGGTTCGATGTTCACTTGACTCTCAAGATTCTTCCATTCTTTGATGTCTTTATGGTAAACGACTTCTTTCATTTTCTGCTTTCTTATCGATTCCAGCTGATGCAGACCATCTTTGGTGAAGTTTAATGCTTCTTCACTCTTCACTCTTTCATTGGTTAGAGTATCGTACCGTTCCTCCACCTGCTCAAGCGCCCTGATCTTATCGTTGAGCTCTGACATTTCAGCAATTTCCTTATTCAATTCCGGCTTTGAACCATTTTTCTTATAGATCGTGCCTAGCTCGGAATCGATTGCACTAAGCATCTCATCATATTCATGGGAGCCAAGCGCGCCTGCACGAAGCAGGTACTCCTGCAGCTTGTCTTCAGTCATATTCTTGTGTATATCCTGCAGTCCGAGCACATCGAAGGAAAAGATCGAGCGGTATGTTCTTTTATCGATGAAATTCAATTTTTTGATGAGCCATTCTTCACCACGCACAGTCCCGTCTTCAAAATAAATTTTGACGTCACCCTGCACTTTACCTTTTATGCGTTCGATCTCTACGGTGCCCGGCTCATCAGGAAATTCGACTGTAATCTTTCCCCCATATAGATTGTGCATGCGCGGCTCTCTTCTCGGCTCCTGTTCCTTACGGGTCGGGAATCCGAATAGAATGGAGTGGATGAACGACTGCATCGTTGACTTGCCGGCCTCGTTCTCGCCAAAGAGTTGAACTAATTGTTTATTGGTATCAAATTTTGTTTCTGTTATTTTTCCATAGCCATATATATCGAGTCCAATAATTTTCATATATTCACTACTTCCTCATCAACATTCTAAGTCGTTCTTCACCCTCTTCAAGCAGCGCTTCCGGGATGATATCCTGCACAGGGTCCAGATACCTGTTCAGCCTCGGGTCCATGTAGAGCGCATTGACCGCTTCTTTGAACAGTTCTTCATCGGAAGAATGACTTGCTTTGATGTCGTTGATCAAGGCGATGTTGTCTTGCTGCAGGTACCTCACCTTAAGGTCATCAATCCAGACGAACTCTTTTATATCCCTCTCATCTTCCTTCAACAACTCAATTACTTCAGTCAGATCGGCACCCGTCAGTTCCTCGTCTCCATCATAGACGGTAGTCAACTGGATGATGTGCTTTCCTTTATCCCTTAAGCGATTTTTGAATTCTGCAATTGCCTGGTAAAGGGACTGCTTGCTCAGGTTTGCCACTTCGAGTTCATACTCGGCAAAAATGATTTCCTGTACAGGGATGAACCGTGTTGTAAGATATACATCATCGCCCTCCACCACAAGGAAGCCTTTTTCGCCATACTCATTCTTATGGCGGCCTTGTATATTACCTGAGTAATGCACAGGTGGCAGATCACTCAATTCTTCACGCTGATGGATATGGCCAAGCGCCCAATAATGATACAGTTTTTCATTCAACATCCGTAGATTGAATTCCGTGTATCGTTTTTGGGTGGACTGACTCTGGGAATAAGTACCATGCAGCAGGCCGATATGTATGCCTTCGTTCATTGTATTGACTGGATATTCCTCCAGTCTGTTTTCATATGTATCATCCATGAAATAGCTGAAACCGTGGAGGAAGATACGTTCTCCGTGTGAACTCACCATCTCATACGTTTCTACATTTTCACCAAATACCGTGACGTTGTCCGGCCACTCCGCTTTGAAGCCATCTGTCAACGGGTCATGGTTGCCATGGATGATATAGACGAAGATGCCGGCTTCTTTCAAACGTTCAAATTGGCGTTTCATGAACACTTCGGATTTCAGTGTACGGTTCGCTGCATCGAACATGTCTCCTGCTATGACAAGGAAGTCGACCTTTTCCTGGATCGCGTAGTCAATCATCCTTTTGACACTGATATATGTACTTTCTGTAAGCACGTCAAAGATTCCTGGAATCATTTTCGAGCGGGACTTGAATGGACTGTCCAGATGCAGGTCTGCACAATGTATAAATTTAAACAATATTCCTCACCTGACTTTTCTGCTCATTATATCTACAGTATACCAAAAACCAAAAGAAAAGAGGCCCTCAACAGACCTCTTAGCAATTAGTTTTCGTTATTTACACCGTATAGTTCTTCAATCGGCTTCATGATGACACGGTTCAGATCCTGGATGAGTTCACTCATCTTCTGTTCTGCTTCCATAAGAGCTTTGATGTTTTCGTCCTTTTCGATGTCTTCAGCGGATTTCTGTGCTTTTTGGACATCTTCTTCCTGGATTTCCTCACCTTGCATCTGTTTTTGCTGCAGGTTCATCTGTACTTCCCTGAACTCATCGAAGAGTGATTTCGACTCTGGATTAGCATTTACTTTTTCATAGTACTCTTTCATATTCTTGAATTCATCTGATTTGCGCAATGCATCTTCCAATGCATTTGCCTGATCGTATACGTTGACTGACATTGATAAAAAACTCCCTTTAATAAAGATAACTATACTGTAACATAAAATCGGCACTTATAAAAATACAACAATCAGCCCTTGTATGATTCCGATCATGCCACCAAGGAAAAAGCCAAGCAATGTGATCATACGGAACTCTTTATCAGATATTTCCATGACAAGCTTTTCGATATGACTCAATTCAAAGCTGTCAATCTGATTTTTTATGACGTGGGCCAAATGGAGCTTCTCGACAATCCTTCCGGTATTCGCTTTCAGATATTCAATGATATTACCACCCAATTTGTATTTGCCGGTTTCCTTGAAGGTATTGAACATCTCGGGATTGAAGTCCTTAATCGGATAATCCAGTATGCCGTCTATATCTATCCGCCTTTTCAATGTCTCCGCAATGCTGTCAATCAGAGCATCCCGGTCACCTTCTGTGACGATTTCATCCAATCGGGTCTTTTTGAGGCGTTCATATTCTTCATTGATGATCCTCAGCTCTATATCGGTCAATTTCGGGTCGTATATCAGCTTGTTCAATTCCTTTTGGATATTACGTACGATGGATTCCGTCGTCATTATATATTTCAGGGAGCGTGCGAGCCTCCCTCTGTTCTGAACGAACTCGTCAGCCATCGTATACAGGTCTTCATACCCTTTCTGAGAATTGATGTAGGCTGAAATTTTCCTCGTCAATTGGGGTTGGAGTCCATCCACCTTTCCATCGAGTGTGGCGAGCGCGGCTTTAGGAATCAGTGACTCGATGCTCCGGCCATATAGCTTGCCGCCTTCTTCAGCCACCTTTACATCAAGGGCATCGTTGAAGCTCCTCATCACCTTCTCTGACAAGCCTTCATGGATCCGCTCCAGGAAATAGCGAAGGCTCAAATTCTCCGATTCTATTGTCTCTATCTGCCGATCTATGAACAGCATGATGAAGCGCCTCGTTTCATCACTGTCGATTTTGTTGATGAAAGCGTCCGGCGTCAGCAGATGTTGGGTAATGATCTCCCCCATCTTAACTGACGCTTCTTCCCTGCGGCGCGGAATTACACCTGGTGTGAATGGCAGTTGTCTGCCGAAGATATATTTAGGTTCATAGGGTCTGAACAGCATCTTTATGGCAAGCATATTGGTCAATCCGCCTATCAGAGCCCCGATGATCATCATCAGGACGATCTGGATTCCATCATTCATGAAAAACACCCCTTCCTGTTACCGTCATGTATAAATAAGAAAAGGCACCATGAGGTGCCTTAGACAGGTTGTAGATCAGACTGTCTGTTAAAGTACGTTCTGATCTCCCTTTCGATATATGATGCATGGAGCGGTCGGTTCATCGGGCTCAGTACCCGATAGATTTTATTGCTTTTATTATATTGCAGGCGATAGCCATTCTTTCTTTCAAGGTCATCCCAATAGACCGCTTCCCCTTCATAGTTCGGGTAGACACAATGGCCTCTTGAGATCAGCTGTGCCAACTCCAGAGGGTCACCGCCGAAACTGTTGGTCAGGACATCACTATCCCTAAACAGGGCACAAAGCGAAATGCATGTCGTCCAGTTAGGAAGGATCCGTTCTTTTTCTATCTGTACAAGCGTCTTTTTGGATAGGCCGATCGTCTGACTCATGGAGTCCTGAGTATAGCCCGCTTCGGTCCTTACCATTTTGAACTTGGACTGGAGTAACTCCGTAAAAGTCTGTTTATCCATTCTTTTCTTCCTTTCACTCGTTTCGGTTATTATAAAAACCACTTACTATAATAATACACTTTTAATATAATAGTATATTTTCATGTAAATTAAAAGGGCATATATTGAATTTCACCAAGAGTTCAATATATGCCCGTCATTTAATTGTCACTAATCATCATGTTTCCTGTCCGGTTTTGCCTTCTTTACGGTTCTCCTGTTCGTTGATGATCAGAGATATTGCCGCATCACCTGTAACATTGACCATCGTCCGCGTCATATCAAGCAACCTATCTATACCGATGATGATTCCGATTGCTGCAGGATCGAGTCCGATTGCAGTCAGCACCATTGCCAGCATGACAAGCCCGACGCCCGGCACCCCTGCTGTACCGATGCTTGCGATCGTCGCAATCAAGACGACTGTAACCATCTGCATGATCGTCAGGTCGATGCCTGAAAGCTGTGCGATGAATACCGTCGCGACACCTTGCATGATTGCCGTCCCATCCATATTGATCGTGGCACCGAGCGGCTGCACAAAACTGGAGATGCTTTTACGGATCTTGAGGTTCTCCTGAGCTGACTTCAGTGAAATCGGCAGCACTGCGCTGGACGAAGATGTACTGAACGCCACACCCATTGCGGGAGCAAAACCTTTAATGAACCAGATGAAGCTCTTCTTTGCCAAGAACTTCACTGCAGCACCGTAAACCAGGAACATATGGATGAAGAGTGCCAACAGTACACAGATGAAATACATGCCGAGTTGCTGTATCGCTCCGAATCCGGCCTGGACGAAAGCTGTTGCAACCAGCCCGAACGCACCGATGGCTGCAAAGTATTTCATTATAGCGAGTACTATCCACATCACTACTTCATTTGCTTCCTCGAATAATTTGACGAGGCCCGCCGTCTTATCCTTCTTGGCGATTATCGCGATACCGATGAAAATCGCAAATGCGATGATCTGAAGCATGTTTTGTGTACCCATCGCCTCGACGACGTTTGTTGGGATCAGATTGATGACAGTTTGATCAAAACCTTGCTGCAGTGCTTCCCCCGTGCTTCCACCTTCAAGCTCGGTCTCGCGATACTCAGCGACTTCGTCTGAACCAAGTAGAGCAGACTGCCCTTCACCCGGATCCAGTATATTCGCAACGACCATTGCGATGGTGATTGCAATGGCGGTGGTCGCCAAATAGAACAGCAGCGTCTTCAGACCATAACCTCCAAGCAGTTTAGGGTCGCCTACACTTACAACGCCAAGCACGATGGAGATGAAGACTATTGGTACCACCATCATGAAGATCATATTAAGGAAAAGCTGGCCGAGAATATTGAATATGTACTGGTCGACCCATTGCACCCATTGCTGGCTGTCATACATCGGGCTCAGTATCGAGCCGATGATGATACCAAGGATTAGTGCAACTACAATCTGTATAGTAAGTTTATTTCCTATTTTCATATTATGCCTCCAAACTTTGAAATGTCTGTGCTAATTATACTGTTTGATGCAAACGTTTGTAAACAATAATTGAAAACGATTTCCAAAACACCTTACAATTTGATTATATTGTACTTGATGGCGTATATTACAGCCTGTGTCCGGTCTGTCACCTCAAGCTTGTTGAGAATATGGCTGACATGCGTCTTGACTGTCTTTTCACTGACATACAAGGCTTCACCAATTTCACGGTTTGATTTTCCACGAACGATTTCCCTCAACACCTCAATTTCACGTGCGGACAGCGCATTTTTTTCATGCGGCATATGCCCTTCCCTATCTATTACCTCAAGTATATCAGGATGGATGACCTTCTCCCCTTCGATTACACTTTTAATCGAGGCAATGAGTTCCTCTGCTTCCATTTCTTTTATGATATAACCATCAGCATGCGCCGAAAAGACCGGCCTCACATACTCTTCGGTAGTATAACTGGAGAGCACCAGAACTTTAATTTCAGGGTAATATGCCTTGATTGCACGTGTGACTTCTATACCATCCATCTCGGGCATGACAAGATCTAAAAGGATCAAGTCTATATCTTTGGCACTCTTCAGATATTCAAGAAGTTCCCTACCAGTACCGAAATCTTCGACTACGCGAATATCTTCTGTAGTCGACAACAGGAACTTCATGCCTTCCCTTACTATATGGTGGTCATCCACTAATATGATATTGTACATATGCTTCACTCCTTCATGGGGATGGTGATCATGATGCGGGTCCCCCTCCCCTTCCCGGTATCGATATTTATATTTCCATTGAGCTTATGGATCCGTTCGGTCATATTCGACAAGCCATAGCTGGACCGATGATTTTCCTCAAATTCAAAACCGCTGCCTCGATCTTCGATGATTACGGAGAAGACATCGTCCTTCGCCATCATTCTAATTATCGCATGTTCAGCACCCGAATGCTTGCGTATATTATTCAAGCTTTCCTGTATAACCCTATAAATGGCGACTTCCACATGGTCTGGCACATCATAGAAGCCCTCCATACCAATCTCAACTTCAAGGCCAAGCAGCCCTGCATACTTTTCGACAGCATCGATGATGCCGTTCTCGAGCCCTATCGGCTTCAGTTGCCAGATCAAGGCTTTCATTTCCTTCATCGCATGTTTCGAAGTCCGCTCTATGGAATCAAAAGCCACATTCGCCTTGTCCGCATCATTCAATGATTTTGCAGCATGCGAAGTGATGCCTATCGAGAACAGCATTTGATTGACCGAATCATGCAGATCTCTCGCGAGTCGCTGTCGCTCTTTTATGAGCATATTCTCCTGCTCACGCGTCGTCAGTTCTATGCGTTTTAAAGTAGATCCTATCTGAAATGCCACCGACTCCAGAAGATCCAGCTCGTCCTTGGCGAACTTCTCACGATAAGGGCTTGCCACGTTCAATAGACCGAAGGATTCGTCCCCAGAAATAAGTGGGACAGTAGCATGATGAGTGATCCCATTATTTTCATTGGGGTACTCGTTACGGGCTTGTTCAAGCCTCGAACATACAAAAATATTCGTTGCCGTCTTAAGTTCTTTCCTGTTATATTTATTGACACACCAGCATTTGCCCTCACATAAATAATGATAATTGTTATTTTTTAGGGAGGACGGGAGACGGTAATGCGTGGTGAGTTCATGTTGGCCCGCTTCATTTATGAAGAATATCCACCCCGTATCAAATTCCGAGTGATCGACCAGCATCTTCAATGCCCCTTCGACCATTGTCGGCCTATCCGTCTCTTCATTCAGGAACTCTGCGATGTCTTTCAACAACTGAAGTTTACTTTTCATAAGGATCACCCCACTTTAAAAATTAACAGCTTTGTAACCTTAACTTCCACATCCAACGGCCGTTTTCACTTATAATGATACAGTATGGGTTCGAATCACTCGTCTATCGGAGGGCAGCCATGTCAAAAAACAAGTTTTATATGCAATCCATTTTCCTCATCTCATTGATCGCCACTCTCGGTTCGCTTTATTTCAGCGAAATCAGACAGTATGAACCGTGTGAGTTCTGCTGGTATCAACGCATACTCATGTATCCGCTAGTACTGATTTCCATCATTTCAGTCATCCGTAATGATCATGGTGCCGTATACTATATCCGATTCATGAGTCTGCTTGGTCTCATTATCGCATCTTACCATTACGCCCTGCAGAAAATCAGTTTCCTCGGTGATGGATTTACAGCCTGTACCGGAGTTTCCTGTACCATCCAGTATATAGACTGGCTGGGCTTCATTACAATTCCATTCTTGTCGCTCATTGCATTTGCGCTCATCTTTATACTATCATTTATTTCAAAAAGAAAATAAGAAGGAGACTGAACCATGGGAAATAAAATATTCTACGGCATTGTAGCACTTATCATCGTGGCATTTGTAGGCATTTTTATATTTATGAACAGTGCATCAAATGATCCTGATAAAATCAGCGATTCGGGATACTATCCCTACACGGACCTTGAGCCGGAGGAGCTTGAAGGCGCAACCATCGACAAGTTGGATGATGAGAATTACCACTTCAATAAAACTTTCGATGAGACAAAGAAGATTATAGAGGAAGAAGATAACGCGTTCGTCTATCTATGGAGCCCGACATGTGTACACTGCATCGCAGCCACGCCATTTTTAGCTGATGCATTTGAACAGACGGATGCTGAAGTCACGCAATTGAATGTCTTGGAATATGACGCAGCATGGTCGGAATTTGAAATTGAAGGGACACCGACCCTCATCTATTTTGAAGATGGCAAGGAAGTCGATCGCCTCTATGGTAATCCCGGAAACTCTGATGACTACAAATCTTTCATTGAAGATATGACAGGGGACAAATAGATGAAATTCACAATACATGAGAATTTTGACGGGTCAACACTTGAAGAAATGCTGAAGACCCTTCATGTACCCAAAAAAGAACTTCATTTGCTGCGCATGTCGAAAGAGATAACGCTAAATGGTGAACCAGCCCGTCTCAATTCACCCATCCATGCAGAAGATGTAGTCGTTCTCCCAGATGACGGTTCCAAAAGCCAGTACAAACCAAGCTATCGGACATGTGATGTTTTATATGAAGATCGTTATCTCGCTGTACTCTTCAAGCCTCGCGGCGTCAAGACACATCCGAACGAGATGTCTGAGACCAATACACTGATGAACCATGCCATCTATACTCTAGAGGCCGACTACCTCGAACCAGTCCATCGTCTTGATCAGGAAACCAAGGGCGTCCTCCTTGTCGTCAAGCACCCTTTAGTCAAGAAGATGCTTGACCATATGTTGAGTGAACGTGAAATCAAAAGGACTTATATTGCACGCATTGATACAAAAAGGTTGATTGAAAAACAAACCATCAGTGCCCCGATAGCCAAAAATCCAAAAGAGCGCAATAAATACCATGTTACTGATAAAGGGAAAGAAGCAGTGACCCATATCACCAAGTCGCATGTTACACCGGATTATTGCGAGCTTGAAATTGAATTGGAGACAGGCCGCACCCACCAGATTAGAGTACATTTGGCACACATCGGTTCCCCAGTCATCGGTGATCCCCTGTACGGGAACTCGACGCTTAGGGACCTGCAACTCTTCAGCTATAGAATCGAATTCATCCACCCCCTGCTTCAAAAAACTGTACGCGTAGAACTCGACAGAAAGACATTGTAGAAAAAACCTTCACCCCAAGAAATTACGGGGTGAAGGTTTTTTTAGCCTGTATCGTTTCATTTCCGTCTTCTGAAACGATCTTTTACTTTAAGCAACAGCTGATTTTCATGTTGGATGATCTGTTCGCGACCGCTTCTTTCAGAGCGGCGCATCAATTCCACTTGGGCACTGATGGGAGGATGTTCGTTTTCAACATAAACATAAGTGCCGTCAGCGCGTTGGCTACGCGCTTTGATATTATCCATCAGATACAACCTGACAATCGCTTTGATCTCTTCGATGATTGCTGGATCTTTGACTGGGAACAATATTTCCACACGCTTGATCATATTCCGCGTCATCATATCGGCAGAAGATAAGAACATCTTCCCTTCACCATTATGGTTGAAATAATAGATTCTTGAATGCTCAAGGAACCTTCCGACGATGCTCACCACTCTGATATTTTCGCTGACATCCTCTATTCCTGGTTTAAGGCAACAGATGCCCCGCACCACCAGATCTACTTTCACACCCTCTTGGGAAGCCTGAAGAAGCTTGTTGATAATTTTCTTATCTGTAAGCGAGTTCATTTTGGCGAATATATAACCTTTGCCGTATGTCCGATGCAGTTCGATTTCCTTATCGATATGATCCGCGAATAGATCCCGGATTTCAAACGGAGCGACATGGAGTGATTGGTAGTCGGGCTTTAGGGAATAGCCACTGAGGTAGTTGAAGAAGTTGATCGCATCATTCCCTATGGCCTCGTCCGTTGTGATCAGCCCCATATCCGTATACAGTCTCGCAGTGGAGTCATTATAGTTGCCGGTACCAAGGTGGACATAGCGGATCAATCTGCCTTTGACTCTTTTGACCACCAAAGTAATTTTACTGTGGGTCTTCAGGAAATTCATGCCGTAAATGACGTGGCATCCGGCATCTTCAAGTTCTTTTGCCCACTGGACATTATTTTCTTCATCGAAGCGTGCCTTCAACTCTACGAGCACAGTCACCTGCTTACCATTTTCAGCAGCATGCTTCAGTGCTGCAATCACCGGAGAATCACTTGAGACCCGGTAGAGTGTCTGTTTAATCGCAAGGACATCTGGATTCTCTGCCGCCTCACGCATAAAATCCACAATCGTCTGGAAGCTTTCGAAAGGATGATGTAGGAAGACATCTTTTTTCAAGGCACGCTTGTAGATGTTCTCTCCTCTCAGGAATTTTGGTTCTTGCGGCACGAATGGCGGGTATGCAAGATTGGGATGGCGTTCCTTGAACCTCGCTGTCAAGTCGAACAGGAAGGTTAAATCCAATGGCCCGTTGAACCTATATACATCCTGCTCCTCGAGATTCAATTCATTTTTCAGAAAGGAGCCATTGATGGAATCGTCCTTGCTTGTGTCTATCTCCAGCCTGACGGCCGCTCCTTTTGTCCGTTCCTTCAGGAAACGCTCGATCTCTATCAGGAGATCAGCAGCCCCTTCTTCATGGATGGTCAGGTCCGCATTGCGCGTTATCCTAAACGGGAAGGTCCGTTCAATCCTATAACCTCTGAACAATTCACTGATGTGCTGTTCAATGATATCTTCAGTCAGGACAATATAGGTTCTGTCCCCTTCCTTAAGTTCATAAAACCTGCGGATAACAGTCGGCAGTTGGACGATGGCGGTCTGATCACCCAATTCATTCGAAAGGTTGACGAAAATATTGATTTTCTTATTCATCAATTTTGGGAATGGGCGATAGGCATCCATTCCAAGAGGAGTAAGGGAAGGGAATATTTCATTTCTGAATATCGTGCCGAGTTCTTCCTGCAGATGATGCGGAAGTTCATCCGGCCGCTTCAGGATGATGTCATAGCCTTCCAATTCCTTCATCAGACGATGAAAGATGGCATACTGGGCATCGCAGTTCCGCCTGTTCATATCACTGATGCCCTTGAGCTGTTCGCCAGGCGTCATCTGCGTCTTGGTGTCCGGTTCATGATAATCCATCTTTACCTGGTCTTTCAGCCCTGCAACACGTACCATGAAGAATTCATCCAGATTTGAACTTGTAATTGCCAGGAACTTCAGCTTTTCAAGTAGCGGGTTCGTATCGTCCTCTGCCTCTTCAATCACCCGGTAGTTGAAGCTGAGCCAACTGAGCTCTCGATTGTTGTAGTATTCTTTATTGTTCAATCGATATGTCATTACTATTCTCCTACTTCCTCTAAGATGAAACTGGTTATCATGCTTCTATGAATTTGATTTCCAGATGCCCATCCATAATCTTTTCGATATGCTTCTTCTGTCTCGCTGCCTGGTACTCTTCTGCAATCGGATCCCCTTTATATTTGATTGTGAGAGTCATATCATCTTCTTCATCATCCAGATAAAGATCCTCTACAATGCTTGTGTTCGAGATGTTCAGGGCATTCGCAAACTTCAATATGCTGCCGAGCTTCATGAGAATGCTCATTTCCTCGCTATTGAACCATCCGGATTCATCCGCAAAGAACTTCAGGAGCGTCTTGTTCTTGAAGCTTGCAAGCAGAGCCAGCTTCACCCGGTCTCTATGGACAATGCCGTTGATGTTGCTGTTTGAGATCAGATAGTAGGTGTGCTGACTTGTCGCATCCCGGTCGATGAACGACCCGAGATAGAAAATATATGCAGCATTCTTCATCAGGTATTTCTCATGTCTGCTGATGGAGATGAAATCATACCGCTCCAATTCATGATAAAGGCGTTCAGTGATCTCCTGACGTTTCTTCCCTTCCTCGAAATCGATCTGGAAATCACTGGCAAGTTCCTTCAATGAATCCCTGAAAATATGGTATTTATTAAAGGCCGCCGGGTAGTCTCTGGTAATCATGGACATCGCCAGACCTTCCCGTATCCCCTGCCTGCTGAACTTGAATTCTTGGGCTCTTGAGATATCGTAAAGCGATTTGAAGACGATGGTACTCGGCAGGATTATGTCGCTACGGTCCTTACTCAACCCATCGATGTCATCTAGATTATCTTCCTTTGTGTTCTCAAGAAGATCATATACATCCTGTAGATCATTCCGATCCATGGAGTAACCGTGGACGCCTGCTATGGGATAATTGGTTGAAGATTGGTGGATACGTGCTATATTACGCGCACTTCCTCCAATCGCAAGTATCGGTACTTTACGCTTTGAGAGCCACTTGATCGATTTAAGCTGTTTCTTGACATACTTTTCCGTCTCTTCCAACGCCTCTTCATCATTATGTTTCTTATCATCAAAGAACATGCTTTTCAATGTTACGACACCGAATGGGAGGCTGACCGAATGGATGAGTTCCTTATTCTCGAAATATGTCAGTTCAGTACTCCCCCCACCTATATCGATGATGAGGCCGTCCATATTGCTGATGGTATGAACCACTGCATGATAGCCGTAGAATGCTTCTTCCCTGCCAGTGATGACTTTGATTTCCATACCGACTTCTGATTTTACCCGTTCGAGGATGTCATCCACGTTGACGGACTGTCTGATGGCCGCTGTTGCGACCGGATGGATTTCCTTGACGCTGTATTTTTCACTGATCAGCTGGAAACTTTTCAGGATGGAAATGAGATTATCGATCCCTTCTTCTGCCATGACTTTGTCCTCATCGAGGTACCACGCCAACCGTGCTGGTGTCTTGATGTTCTGGAGCTCTTTAAGACCGGTCTCCTCATCATATTCAAACAATACAAGGCGTACAGTATTAGATCCGATATCCACAAGTCCGATTCTCTTCATCATATACAGTCTCCTAATCTTTGGATTGGGTCATCTCTTCTGGTTTGATCCATTCGTCGAATTGAGCTTCGGTCAGATGTCCGGATTCAATTGCGGATTCTTTGAGGGTCAAACCTTTCTCATGGGCATTTTTGGCGATTTTCGCTGCATTTTCATATCCGATATGTGGGTTCAGTGCCGTGACCAGCATAAGGGAATTGTTTAGGAATTTATTGATGTTCTCCTCAATCGGTTCTATTCCGACAGCACAATTATCGTTGAATGTCTGCATGCCGTCTGCAAGCAGGTAGATGGACTGCAGTGTATTATAAAGGATGACTGGCTTGAATACGTTCAGCTCGAAATTACCCTGGGAGGCTGCAAACCCGACTGCCGAATCATTACCGAAGACTTGTACTGAAACCATCGTCAGCATCTCAGACTGCGTCGGATTGACTTTACCTGGCATGATTGATGAGCCCGGTTCATTCGCAGGGATTTCAATTTCTGCTATTCCAGCGCGTGGACCGGAGGCAAGCCATCTGACGTCATTTGCTATCTTCATGAGGTCCGCAGCCAACGCCTTCAATGCACCATGGAGATAGACGACTTCATCATGCGCCGTCAAAGCATGGAATTTATTTGGGGAGGAGACGAACTCGTAACCGGTCTGCTTGGAGATTTCTTTTGCTACACGGTCGCCGAATTCAGGGTGGGCGTTGATGCCTGTACCTACAGCCGTACCACCGATTGCAAGGTTTCTGATTTGATTTTTGGATTCACCTATCAGTGCTTCACACTTTTCGAGCATGTATCTCCAACCACTGATTTCCTGGCCCAATGTCAATGGAGTGGCATCCTGCAGATGCGTGCGACCGATTTTGATTATGTCTTCAAACTGCTCTTCTTTTTCCTTGAATGTCTTTTTAAGACCTTCGAGGGCAGGTATGAGTTGTTCCTCTACAGATTGATAGAGGGCGACATGCATTGCCGTTGGGTATGTGTCGTTGGAGCTTTGGGATTTGTTGACGTCATCGTTCGGGTGGACCTTTTCGTCTACACCTTTTTCAGATAGATATTCATTCGCGACATAGCTGACGACTTCATTGACGTTCATGTTACTCTGGGTACCGCTTCCAGTCTGCCATACTACAAGAGGGAAATGGTCGTCCAGTTCACGATTGATTACTTTATCACACGCGTGGATGATCGCTTCTTTTTTATTTTCGGAAAGTTTGCCGAGTGCATGGTTGGAAACTGCCGCAGCTTTTTTGAGGTGTGCAAATGCTGTAATGACCTCAATAGGCATTTTTTCTTTTCCTACTGGGAAATTCTGCTTGCTTCTTTCTGTCTGTGCACCCCAATATTTGTCACTTTGAACTTTAATTTCGCCGATCGTATCTTTTTCTATCCTGTATGACAATTAAAAAACCTCCTGAAAATTAGTATTCATAGAATATTTTATACTAATTTACAGAAGGATTCATCAGTTATCCATTATTTTCATCATCTAAGTCTTCTTCATGTGTTTCATCGTTCGAGGAATCAATCGGATAATCTTCATTTTGAGAAATCTGTTCCATTTCTTTTCCCAGCGCTTTCACATCTTCCATATCCTCTGTCATCTCATTACTTTCAGGTTCGATATCTTTCCTATAATCCACTTCTTCATCTTTTTTCATCATATCCCACCTTACGCAAACTCTGATGTGTAGTAGTCGACGATATCGTGGTCAAGCTGGGATGCCGCTTCTGAATCCATGACAACAGTCACCATGCGGTGTTTCTTAACTTTGGCGAAATCTTCCTGACCGTTCTCTGCCGCGTCGTACAGATCTCTCACTGCCTTAGCCTTATCGTTTCCGGTGGCCACAAGAATCATCTCCCGTGATTCAAATAATTGTTCATTCCCTTCGACATTGTTGTAGCCAATCTTTTTATTGGCTCCGATCGATAACACTGTAAGGTTTGCTTGTTTTTTGTCATCAAGGACCGATTTCATCGACTCTTTGGTGCCTTCTAATTTCAGTTGACTTTCAGGAATGTCCAATTCATTGAATACTTCAGTATTTCCATCCCGATTGATGGCTACAATATAGATTTGGGAATAGTTGGCCGGGTGTTCTTTTGATTCTTCAACCAACTTGCCATAGCTCCCCTCCAATTCACTGCTCATCTCCAGACCAAGCACACTTGTCGGGTTGTTATGGATTTGCTTTCTTATGATGTCTGCAATATAGTCGTTTACCAAAGTCTTATCCTTGAATATCTTAAAATTCATTGCCATATAAATTCCTCCCGGTTTTCTCTGTTTTATAAACATCTATATTATTCTACCCTGGTGAGTAGCGATTCTAACAAAAATTATCCCTTTTCAGCTTTTTTCTTTCTTCTGGATGGTTTATAATGTTATCATGTATGGAAATATAGGAGGCGCTAATTATGAAAGCATTTCTGATATTGATGGTCAGTATGTCCTTTATCACTGCCATTCTTTCTTCAAGCCGTGATTCCGAATATGGATATAAGGATGACGGTGAAGAAAAGCTAAGTTAAGTTCAAAGTAGGTCATGTATAGCATGGCCTGCTTTTTTTATTGGCCGAGAAAGCCTTGCCTCTTTACGACAGCATCCACATCAAGCCGTTGCTTTTTGCCGAGCATGCCGATCACCTGGTCACTCCAGCTGTCTCGCCGTTCCCCCCCGGTACGACCTTCATAATAACTCCTTATCCTCTCATCGTAGGCGTCGATCTCCGGTTTCACTTTTGCCGTTGGAGTATAGGTGTTTTCATGATAGACCGCTTCAAAAGGCAGGCGTTCTTTCTGACTGCCCTCATGATCCGGATAACCGACTACCATGCCGAAAACCGGAAATACACCTTCAGGCAATTCAAGTATTTCTATGACCTCCGCCATATCATTTCTCAGTGAGCCGATATAACACATGCCAAGTCCCATGCTTTCTGCCGCCACAGCAAGATTTTGAGCTGCTAGGGAGGCATCGACGGTACCTACAACAAATTGTTCTGTCTTATCGTGCGAAATCGGTGTCCCTTTGTCTTTTGACAGTTCGATATGGCGGTGATAATCAACTAGAAATACAAAAAGGTGGCCATTATCCTCTACGTACGGTTGGGTGCTGATTGCCCTTAAAGCCGCTTTCTTGTCTTTATCGGTGACACCCAGGATGCTATAGGCCTGCACATAGCTGGATGTACTCGCCGCCTGTGCAGATTTCACCAGCTCCCGAATCGTCTCCTGATCCAGGGGCGTCTCCTTAAATTTCCTGATCGATCTGTGCGCCTGTAGTAGCTCGGTAACTGAATTCATTTTTCTCCTCCTATTTTATATGCGGAAAACCTTGTTGCCTCAATGCTTCATATATGAGGATCGCCGCTGTATTAGCCAAATTTAAAGATCTCACCTTATCTGTTATCGGGACTCTTAAGGCACTATCGCCATACTGCTCCTTGAGCCAGTCGGGTAGCCCTGTCGTCTCCCGTCCGAAAATGAAATAATGGGCTTCTTCGTCACTCGAAAAGTCCATATCCGTATAAGGTTTTGTCGCAAATTTCGTAAGCAGGTAATAGTTCCCTTCAGTCGCTTCAAAAAACGCTTCTGCCGAATCATGGTGGACGACATTTATATGTGGCCAATAGTCGAGGCCAGCCCGCTTCAGCATTTTATCGTCCGTAGAAAAGCCGAGTGGGTGGATCAAATGCAGTGTCGAACCCGTTGCTGCACAAGTCCTTCCTATGTTGCCCGTGTTGTTCGGGATCTGGGGTTGATATAATACGATATGGTTTGCCATATGTTCCTCCTAAGCGCTCTCTTGGATGCCTTTTAGCATCTCTTCCTTTACTGTCTCGTCCGTCTCTATTTTAAATCTTTCTCCAATGTAGCCAAGTGCATCGTTTTCCAGTATGCAGCCTATCGCCCAGTAGGCGGTCCCCTTGATTACAGGACGCGGGTCATTTTCCGCTACACGTTTCAATACATCTACAGCCGATACTTCCTTGAAATGTGCCAGGGCTATGATCGCATTGCGCTGTATGGGTTTCTTGCCGCGCCAGGTTCCTGCAAGATGCCCGTATGTCTCCTTGAAATCCCTGTTTGATATTTCAAGCAGTCCAGTAAGTTCAGGCTTCAATATTTCAGGTTCCAGTACAATATCATCATGGTGGTTTGTATTGATGCCTTTATTGCGCGGGCATACCTGCTGACATGTATCGCAGCCATACAGCCTGTTGCCGATCTTACCGCGATATTCATCAGGCAGGAAGCCTTTTGTCTGTGTCAGGAAAGAAATGCATTTTTTTGAATTCAGCTGCCCATTTCCGACGAGGGCACCTGTAGGACATCTGTCCACGCATATATTGCAGTCCCCGCAAGAGTCGATCAATTCTTCATCAGGCGGAAATGGGAAACTGGTGATCATCTCACCAAGATAAGTATACGTTCCGAGTGTGGGGTTTATGACGAAGCCATTCTTCCCTATGAAACCAAGACCACTCCGCCGCGCCACTTCACGATCACTCAACACCCCGGTATCCACCATCGAGTTGCATTCGATTGAAGCGTCGATGGATTTTATATAGGCTTCGAGTTTTTCAAGCCTTGAGTTGAGCAAGGTATGATAGTCCATCCCCCAGGATGCGCGGGCGAACATGCCCCGCCGCTCACCCTTTTTACTTTTAGGTGCATCAGGAAGTTTATTCGGATATCCCACCGCGATGGAGATTATGCTGCGCCCTGATTGCAATGTGCGGTCAGGATCCGTCCTCTCCTCGATGGTCCCTTTTTCAAACCCTGATTCAAAGCCTTTCTCATGATAATCAATCAATTTTTCCCTATATTCCACAAACGGCTCGGTATGGGTGAACCCTATATCATCAATGCCGATTGAATGGGCGTACTCAATGATTTTTTTCTTAAATTCAACACGGTCCATTTCGTCACCTGCTTTCTTCGACCACGTTATTATGCCGCTTGATATTATACTATCAGACGGACGTTAGCCACAACCCTCGGCTATCTATATTTTTCCTTTTTGGTAATCCGAATGCCACACTTCTTCAGGCACCATGCTTCCGCCTGTACACCACAAAACATGCGTTGCTTCCTCTTCTTCGACATCCATTTTGATAGGGCCTATAAAGCTTGCTGCCGCAGATGGCTCAGCTTTGATCCCCTCAGTGTCGTAGGCCGTTGCAAGCAGCTGATACAACTGCTCGTCTGCAATGGTATAGAAGGAATGGATCTGATTCTCCAAAAGCTTGCCGATGAATTGCGACGGCCTCCCCACAGCAAGCCCGTCCGCTACCGTGTTATTATCCAATCCGATGTCTTTTACCGACAATGCATCGTGCCGTCCCGTCATCACCCCTAAAAGCATGCTGGGGGCCGCTACAGGCTCAGCGAACACCGGATGGACATGTTGGCCGTAGACTTGCTTCAGACCAAAGCTGATGCCGCCTGGTGCACTCCCTACACCACACGGCAGATAAACATATAAAGGATGCTTTTCATCTACAGTAATGCCTGCTTCATCCAGTTGATTCTGCAAGCGCAGTGCCGCCACTGCATAACCTGTAAAGAGTGGTTTTGAATTTTCGTCATCTACGAAATAGCTATTCCTATCGGAAATTGCCACCTGACGGCCCACATCCACAGCTTTGCTGTAGTCATCTTCATGTTCGACGACTTCAGCCCCATGTTCCCTTAAAAGATCTTTTTTCCACTGTTTTGCATCACTCGACATATGGATCGTCACTTTGAAGCCAAGTGCTACACTGATGATGCCGATGCTCAGTCCGAGATTTCCAGTCGAACCACAAATTATTGTGTAGTCTGAAAAGAATTTCTTGAATGGCAGAGAAGAGAAGCGACTGTAATCTCCATCCAGTCCAATCAACCCTTCATTTACCGCCAATTCCTCTGCATACTTCAATACTTCGTAGATGCCTCCACGTGCTTTGACAGAACCGGATACAGTCAGAGCATTATCCGCTTTAATGAAGCATGATCCCCTGATCATCTTATGAAACTCTCTCTCTAGATGCGCTTGGAACCGATCTGCCGGCAACAATGGTGATTCGATGATTCCTTCATCCTTCACAGTCTCATCAAAGGCTTTTTGTATGAACGGTGCAAATCGTCTCAACCGTGCATCTGCTTCCTTTATATCTTCTAGGGTCAGCTCAAAACCTTGAGGTTCTTCAATGGTTTTTCCGTATACTGGATTTTCCCAGAAAACTTCTTTTTTACGCGACATTTCTGTTATAAGCGGCCATTGTTCCGCTAGTGTATACAAAGAATCCAATACATCCACTCCATTCTTTTGACTGTTCCAGATTTTCTAGGCAAGAAGGCAATTTTAGAGCGTTCCGTCCCATTCATTATAGAATTGTTCAAGATATCTTTCCATGAATTGATGTCTTTTTTCAGCTTGTAGTTTGGCTGATCTAGTATGCATCAGTTTTTTCAGTTTAAGCAGTTTTTCATAGAAATGATTGATTATAGTGTTATCTTCCTTACTGTACTGCTCGAAAGTCAAGTTTTGCCTGGCATGCATTTTTGGATCATGGAGCTTGTGGTTTTTACTTCCGCCAAAAACCATCGTACGTGCAATGCCGATTGCGCCCAATGCATCGAGTCGATCTGCATCCTGAACGATGGCATCCTCAATGGTTTCAACCTCTACAGGGTTCGTTCCTCCCTTGAAAGATACGGCCTGCATAGCATGGATGATTCTATCGACGGTGCCTTGAGCCACACCATGCTCTCTCAGGAAAGTTTTTATGCGTTTCAACTCTCGCCCTTCATCATCTGTCATTTTATAGTCGATCATATCATGGAACAATGCTGCAATCTGGATTGTAAAGAGGTCTCCGCCCTCTTTCGACTGCAGCATACATGCATTATTATATACGCGCATCACATGCCAATAATCATGTCCCGTCATGTCATCTCCATGAAATTCACCCACCATGGCCTTTGCTTCTACAATAATCTTCTCGTTATCCATTATCGAACCTCCATATGTATACATCGTGAACCAGATGATCCAATTATAGCATTTGAGTTAGCCGTTA
This sequence comes from Salinicoccus jeotgali, assembly GCF_055379195.1. Classification (NCBI taxonomy): domain Bacteria; kingdom Bacillati; phylum Bacillota; class Bacilli; order Caryophanales; family Staphylococcaceae; genus Salinicoccus; species Salinicoccus jeotgali. Next base: position 1,589,522 of record NZ_AP043830.1, read on the forward strand.
TAAAAAGCATTAATAAAAGCCTCTATGAATTCATAGAGGCTTTTATGGAATAATACTACTCTGTCTTTTCTGTAAACTCGAGTTCAACCATCGCTTTGACTTCTTTACCTACCATGACGCCGCCTGTTTCCAATTTCTGGTTCCAAGTCAGACCGAACTCTTCGCGGTTGATGACGAACTCACTTTGGATACCGTGCACTTCATTGCCCCAAGGGTCCATCGCTTTGCCATTATATTCAAGTTCTATTGTCTTCTCTTTTGTAACACCATTCATCGTAACATCGCCAGTAGCTGAAATCGTTTCACCCGATTTACTTATACTTTTAGACTGGAATGTGATTTTCGGATTCTTTTCGGCGTTGAAGAAATCTTCGGACCTCAAATGCTCATCTCGTGAGGTGTTTTTAGTGTTGATGCTCTCTGTTTGGATTTCCGCATAGAGGCTGGCATCTTTAAAAGTTTCCAGATCTTCTGTTTCGATTTCGAAATGGAAGTTCTCGAAGCCTCCCCTTACTTTTGACACCATCATATGCTTAACTTGAAATGCAACTTCTGAATGCGCTTGATCAGATACATAAACTGTCATTGTCAATTACCTCCATGTAGTAAAATTTATCTTTGATTCGAGATAATATGATTACACTTCATGCTCCATAGAAATGCAAACCTAAAATGCACTGAAGATGAAGAACCTCATATTGCAACTCTTCTTAATTTCAGAGTTGTTACTTTCTTCCCTATCTTCCCCATATCAAACACTTTCTAGAATGAAATTAATTTAATCAAATGTAGAGTGCGTGCCACCATAACATTTAACTGAATCAACTTTCACCTTTAAAATAACCAATAAAAACATACTAAGATTAGTACCACAGGACCCGGCCAGGTCCTGTGGTACTATTTTCATATAGTAGGAGTGGAGATCAGGTCGACGAGGTTTTAGGATTTAGAATCCGGAATAAAAACGGGCCAGCTCCACTATCCTTATCTGAATCAGGTTCAGTATGTGGGATCTTCGAGATCGAGTATGAGAAAAGGGAATCGATGAGGATACGTGGTCACTTCTGCTTAAAACAAAGGAGGAGAACCAAATGAAAAGTGTCATCGCATTTGATGTCAGTATGGGACACAGCTACATGGTCGTCTATGATGCTTGGCAGCACTGTATATTTGAAGGGGATATCACGCATACCAGATCGGCTTTTGATAATGTCCGGATCCAGATTGAGACGCAACGGAAACAGGATGGCGTCCTGCCTGATATTGTATTTGAAGCCACAGGGGTCTACTCAAAGGCATTGGAACGCTTCATGCAGGCATGCGGGTTCGAGTATGCGCTGCTCAATCCACTGGCGGCCAAGATGCAGAGCCTGTCCATGCGGATGCACAAGACGGACCGGAGTGATGCCCATAAACTCGCCCAGGCCTGTTTTACCCATCCGCCCCGCAACAAGCAGGTTCAAGAAGGGTATTACGAAGAAATGCGCAGCCTCTCCCGCCACTACGCTGAATTGGAGCAGGAGATTGTCCGACTGAGAACCCGGATCCATGCCCTGGTTCAGATGACCTTCCCGGAACTGGAGCAGCTCTTTACCCGAACTTCCGACCTGTATCTTTCCATCCTCCAACTGTTTCCGCATCCGGATCGGGTGACTGTGCTGTCCAGAACGAAAGTGAAGAATATGATCCTCGGCAGCACCGGGAAGCGCCAGTCCCGAAAACGCGCAGAAGAGAAAGCCGATCAGCTGATGTCGGCGGCCGCAGATGCCTATCCGGCACTGTCTACAGATGACGTCCGAATTGAACAGCTCAGAAACTATGCTGCACGCTGTCAGACCCTGCTGGAGCTGAAGCACCGGCTCATCCAGCAAATGGTCGCCATGTCTCAGGAACAGGCGGAATACCATATCCTGAAGAGCTTTCCAGGGATTGCAGACATTACAGCGGTCCGTATCATCGCTGAAGCCGGAGACATCCGCCGGTTCGACACGGCCAATCAGCTGAATGCCTATACCGGCATCGACATCCGCCGCCATCAATCCGGCACCCTTCTGTACAAGGATAAGATCAATCGGCGCGGCAATAAGCATCTAAGGAAAATCCTGTACTACATGATCGAGAATATGATCCGGAACCAGAGGCACGCGGATAACCATCTGGTGGACTACTATCGGAAACTAAAAAAGCAACCCCATGGTAAACACCATAAGGTTGCCTGCATCGCCTGTGTGAACAAGTTTTTGAAGTGCCTCTTCCATCTTGTCACCGTTGGACAGCGATATGATTACGCTGTGGCCACCCACCACTGCGTCAATTCGTAACTCAAGTATACCACAGCCCCTGCTCCGAAAAAACTGAAAAAGCAGGGCCTATTTGGCATGCCGACATCCCTATCCAGCGGGGCGCCCCGCTGGATAGGGATGAAAAATATGGAATATATGCTTGTAATCTATTGACTAATCGTAAGAAAAACCCTCTGCTTACGGCATAAGCCGTTAAACAGAAGAGCTTTTGAATACAGTCATGAATGGGAAACATTCTTTTAAAGACCATTGTTAACTGTCTATTTGATTTATCGTCTTGCCAGTACTTCTTTTACTGTTGTTGCAATGTTCTTTGGCTTATTCTTGCTAATCGTAATACCTTCTCCTTTAATTTCAACCATAAAAATAGCGGCCCGATGAAATGTTTCATCCGGCCGCTCGCAGCGCGTACTAAAATCACATTATTTGATTAATCGATTATACCACCGGCCGGGATCGAACCGGCACTCCCGCAATGGGAACTGGATTTTGAGTCCAGCGCGTCTGCCAATTCCGCCACGGTGGCCCAGTATTATTTTAATGGAGCGGAAGATAGGATTTGAACCTATGTCTTGCTTCAGGAAGAAGCATGTTCTGAGCACTGAACTACTTCCGCAAATATTGAATTGATTTTTACATCTTACGATGCTCTGACCTATATAAGACCAGGATACTAAATGGAGCGGAAGATAGGATTTGAACCTATGTCTTGCTTCAGGAAGAAGCATGTTCTAAGCACTGAACTACTTCCGCTTAGTAAATTATGGAGGCACCAACCGGATTTGAACCGGTGATAGAGGATTTGCAGTCCTCGGCCTTACCACTTGGCTATGGTGCCCTAAAGCTGGGCTGACAGGATTCGAACCTGTGCATGACGGTACCAAAAACCGTTGCCTTACCGCTTGGCGACAGCCCAATAATGGGGCGGCTGATGGGGATCGAACCCACGAATGCCGGAACCACAATCCGGTGTGTTAACCACTTCACCACAACCGCCATGGCAGGGGTAGTAGGAATTGAACCCACATCTAAGGTTTTGGAGACCTTCATTCTACCATTGAACTATACCCCTAAATATATGGAGGGGGGCAGATTCGAACTGCCGAACCCGAAGGAGCGGATTTACAGTCCGCCGCGTTTAGCCACTTCGCTACCCCTCCACGCTTATATATATATGATGGTGCCGCCCAGAGGAATCGAACCCCCAACCTACTGATTACAAGTCAGTTGCTCTGCCAATTGAGCTAGAGCGGCGCCACAACATAACAAATGGTGGTTCAGGACGGAATCGAACCGCCGACACTGTGAGCTTCAATCACATGCTCTACCGACTGAGCTACTGAACCACTTAAATTTAAAATGGCGGTCCCGACGGGAATCGAACCCGCGATCTCCTGCGTGACAGGCAGGCATGTTAACCGCTACACCACGGGACCACTTAAATAATTGCGGGAGGTGGATTTGAACCACCGACCTCCGGGTTATGAGCCCGACGAGCTACCGAACTGCTCCATCCCGCGATAATAGAATAATAAAAATGGCGGAGGAAGAGGGATTCGAACCCCCGCGGGCGATGAAGCCCCTGTCGGTTTTCAAGACCGATCCCTTCAGCCAGACTTGGGTATTCCTCCGTATGAAACTATGCAATTAAAACATGGTGGACCTTGCAGGACTCGAACCTGCGACCCAACGGTTATGAGCCGTTTGCTCTGACCAACTGAGCTAAAGGTCCAATATAGCGGCGGAGGGGATCGAACCCCCGACCTCACGGGTATGAACCGTACGCTCTAGCCAGCTGAGCTACACCGCCATAATAACATATTAGAATAAATGGTGGAGACTAGCGGGATCGAACCGCTGACCTCCTGCGTGCAAAGCAGGCGCTCTCCCAGCTGAGCTAAGCCCCCATATAATCTGTGTAAGTGCGGGTGAAGGGAGTCGAACCCCCACGCCCGAAGGCGCTAGACCCTGATTCTAGTGCGTCTGCCAGTTCCGCCACACCCGCATTTAATAAGAGTCGGGAAGACAGGATTCGAACCTGCGACCCCTTGGTCCCAAACCAAGTGCTCTACCAAGCTGAGCTACTTCCCGTTTTTTTAAAGCGCGCCCGAGAGGATTCGAACCCCTAGCCTCCTGATCCGTAGTCAAGCGCTCTATCCAATTGAGCTACGGGCGCATATGATATTTATACTGGTGCCGAGGACCGGAATCGAACCGGTACGGTAATTACTTACCGCAGGATTTTAAGTCCTGTGCGTCTGCCAGTTCCGCCACCCCGGCGAACTAAACAATGGAGCGGAAGACGGGATTCGAACCCGCGACCCCCACCTTGGCAAGGTGGTGTTCTACCACTGAACTACTTCCGCTGATGATGCGGGTGAAGGGAGTCGAACCCCCACGCCCGAAGGCGCTAGATCCTAAATCTAGTGCGTCTGCCAGTTCCGCCACACCCGCAAGTCATGAGCCATAGAGGATTCGAACCTCTGACCCTCTGATTAAAAGTCAGATGCTCTACCAACTGAGCTAATGGCTCAAGATATTTCAAAAAATGGTGCCGCCCAGAGGAATCGAACCCCCAACCTACTGATTACAAGTCAGTTGCTCTGCCAATTGAGCTAGAGCGGCTTATTAAAATGGTGGAGAATGACGGGTTCGAACCGCCGACCCTCTGCTTGTAAGGCAGATGCTCTCCCAGCTGAGCTAATTCTCCTCAAATCATTTTTCATTCTGCATTTCCAAATACTGCCCGGCGGCGTCCTACTCTCACGGGACGTCAGTCCAACTACCATCGGCGCTGGAGAGCTTAACTGCTGTGTTCGGCATGGGAACAGGTGGGGCCTCTCCGCGATTGCCACCGGACAATATGGCATGCTTGAATGCCCCTTGGACATTCAAAACCGGATAGAAGCAATGCGTTTGCGTAGTAAACCATACACGGTTTTCTTCATTTGAATAAGTCATCGATCGATTAGTATTCGTCCGCTCAATGTGTCGCCACACTTACACGCCGAACCTATCTACCTCATCATCTCTGAGGGATCTAATGGGGAAATCTCATCTTGAGGGGGGCTTCATGCTTAGATGCTTTCAGCACTTATCCCGACCATACATAGCTACCCAGCGATGCCGTTGGCACGACAACTGGTACACCAGTGGTATGTCCATCCCGGTCCTCTCGTACTAAGGACAGCGCCTCTCAAATTTCCTACGCCCACGACGGATAGGGACCGAACTGTCTCACGACGTTCTGAACCCAGCTCGCGTACCGCTTTAATGGGCGAACAGCCCAACCCTTGGGACCGACTACAGCCCCAGGATGCGATGAGCCGACATCGAGGTGCCAAACCTCCCCGTCGATGTGAACTCTTGGGGGAGATAAGCCTGTTATCCCCGGGGTAGCTTTTATCCGTTGAGCGATGGCCCTTCCATGCGGAACCACCGGATCACTAAGTCCGTCTTTCGACCCTGCTCGACGTGTCTGTCTCGCAGTCAAGCTCCCTTATACCTTTACACTCTATGAATGATTTCCAACCATTCTGAGGGAACCTTTGAGCGCCTCCGTTACTCTTTAGGAGGCGACCGCCCCAGTCAAACTGTCCACCTGACACTGTCTCCCACCCGGATTACGGGTGCGGGTTAGAATCTCAACATCACCAGGGTGGTATCCCACCAGTGCCTCCACGTAGACTGGCGTCCACGCATCAACGGCTCCCACCTATCCTGTACAAGTGAGGTCGAGGTTCAATATCAGGCTACAGTAAAGCTCCACGGGGTCTTTCCGTCCTGTCGCGGGTAACCTGCATCTTCACAGGTACTATGATTTCACCGAGCCTCTCGTTGAGACAGTGCCCAAATCGTTACGCCTTTCGTGCGGGTCAGAACTTACCTGACAAGGAATTTCGCTACCTTAGGACCGTTATAGTTACGGCCGCCGTTTACTGGGGCTTCGATTCGCACCTTCGCTTACGCTGAGCGCTCCTCTTAACCTTCCAGCACCGGGCAGGCGTCAGCCCCTATACGTCACCTTTCGGTTTGGCAGAGACCTGTGTTTTTGATAAACAGTCGCTTGGGCCTATTCACTGCGGCTCATTTTCATGAGCACCCCTTCTCCCGAAGTTACGGGGTCATTTTGCCGAGTTCCTTAACGAGAGTTCGCTCGCTCACCTTAGAATTCTCTTCCCAACTACCTGTGTCGGTTTGCGGTACGGGCGGTAATGTATTCACTAGCGGGTTTTCTTGGCAGTGTGAACCCACAGCTTCGCCTACTATTTTCGGCTCCCCATCACATCTCGTCGTTACACAGGGCGGATTTGCCTACCCTGACGACTCGATGCTTGGACGTGCACTTCCTTCCGCACGCTCTGCTTCTCCTCCTGCGTCACCACATCGCTCAAACACACATCACCGGTACAGGAATTTCTACCTGTTATCCATCGCCTACGCAGTTTCGCCTCGGCTTAGGTCCCGACTAACCCAGAGCGGACGAGCCTTCCTCTGGAAACCTTAGTCGTTCGGTGGACGGGATTCTCACCCGTCTTTCGCTACTCACACCGGCATTCTCACTTCCGATCGCTCCACATGTCCTCACGATCATGCTTCGCTGCAATCGGAACGCTCTCCTACCATCAATATAATTGATCCACAGTTTCGGTAATATGTTTAGCCCCGGTACATTTTCGGCGCAGCGTCACTTGACTAGTGAGCTATTACGCACTCTTTAAATGATGGCTGCTTCTAAGCCAACATGCTAGTTGTCTGTGCAACGCCACATCCTTTTCCACTCAACATATATTTTGGGACCTTAACTGGTGGTCTGGGCTGTTTCCCTCTCGACAACGGACCTTATCACCCGCTGTCTGACTCCCGTGCATCACATAGGTGGCATTCGGAGTTTGTCTGAATTCGGTAACCCGGGATGGGCCCCTCGTCCAAACAGTGCTCTACCTCCACGATGCTAACACGAGGCTATACCTAAATATATTTCGGAGAGAACCAGCTATCTCCAGGTTCGATTGGAATTTCTCCGCTACCCACACCTCATCCGGTCACTTTTCAACGTAAGTCGGTTCGGCCCTCCATCCAGTGTTACCTGGACTTCAGCCTGGACATGGGTAGATCACCTGGTTTCGGGTCTGCAACCCCATACTAGACGCCCTATTCAGACTCGCTTTCGCTACGGCTCCACATTCGCTGCTTAACCTCGCATGCAATCACAACTCGCCGGTTCATTCTACAAAAGGCACGCCATCACCCATTAACGGGCTCTGACTACTTGTAAGCACACGGTTTCAGGTTCTATTTCACTCCCCTTCCGGGGTGCTTTTCACCTTTCCCTCACGGTACTGGTTCACTATCGGTCACCAAGAAGTATTTAGCCTTGGGAGATGGTCCTCCCGGTTTCCGACGGAATTTCTCGTGTTCCGCCGTACTCAGGATACACCGCCACACATCAAAGCTTCGCATACGGGACTGTTACCCCCTATGGTGCGACTTTCCAGTCGCTTCTGCTCGCTTCAATCTGCTTTTTCGGTGTCCTACAACCCCAGTCAAAGACTGGTTTGGGCTCTTCCCGTTTCGCTCGCCGCTACTCAGGGAATCGATTTTTCTTTCTCTTCCTCCGGGTACTAAGATGTTTCAGTTCCCCGGGTCTACCTCTCTCAGGCTATGTATTCACCT